>CAWEIM010000001.1:0-40680 GCA_963809075.1 uncultured Actinomycetes bacterium
GCGGGCGAGTCGGCCGAGAAGACGTTCGCGTCGGGATGGATCTGGCGGACGAGGCCGCCGAGGACGCGGCCGGGCCCCGTTTCGAGGAACGTGTCCGCGCCGGCGCCGACCAGCGCCTGCACGCACTCGACCCAGCGCACGGGGCTGGCAATCTGCTCGACGAGCGCGGCCTGCAGCGACTCCGCGTTGTTCACCAACGCGCCGCGCGAGTTCGACGCGACTGGGACGCGGGGATCCGACCAGGCGACGTCGCGGACGGCTTCGGCGATCTGTCCTGCACCGGCTCCATCAGCTCGCTGTGGAAGGCGGCGCCGACCTGGAGCTCACGACCCGCGTGGCCCCGGCTCCTTCGGCCAGCTCCATCAGCTTAACGGCGCCGCCTCCTCGCCCGAGACGACGATCTGCGTGGGGGAGTTGAGGTTCGCGAGCGTGACCGTCCCCGTGCCGACGCCTGGTCGCACAGGGCCTCCAGCTATCGGCCGAGAGCCCGATCACCGCGGCCATGGCGCCCGGCCGCTCGCGACGGATGTCGGCCATCAGCCGGCCGCGCAGGCGGACGAGCTCGATCCCGTCCTCGACGCGAAAGCGCGCCGGAGGCCGCGGCGGCCGTGTACTCGCCGAGGTGTGGCCGGCGACGAAGTCGGGCTGCAGACCCGCGCTCGGGCCGCGTCGAGACGGCGAGCGAACGAGAACAGGCGGGCTGGGCCACCTCGGTGCGCGTGAGCGCCTCCATCGGGCCTTCGAGCAGAGCTTCCGGATCGGTTGCCCCGAGGCAGCCTCGGCCTGGCGCAGGTAGTCCGTGAGGAGGTCGCCTTCGCTCTGCAGCAGCTCGGCTCCATGCCGACCTTCTGCGAGCCCTGACCCGGATAGAGAAAGGCTGTAGACACGGCGCGGGCGAGTATGTCACGATCGCGCTCACCAAGCCAGGGAGGAAAAATGGAAGCGCAGGAACAAACGCAACCGGGCGTCCGGAAGGTCGAGGACACCCCGGCAGACAACCGCCGCGGCGGCGACGTGCGCACGCTGCTCAGCCCAAAGAGCGTCGGATCCAGCTCGGGCTTCATGGGCGTCGCCACGATCCCCGCCGGCGACTGGATCTCGGAGCACTACCACCCGTATTCGGAAGAGTTCATCTACGTCTGCTCCGGGACGCTGACCGCGGACCTCGACGGCGAGGCGCAGACCGTGAACGGCGGGGAGGCGCTCTTCATCCCGATGAACGTCAAGCACCGCCTGCGCAACGCCGGCGACGAGGAGGCCTTCATCGTCTTCCACCTCGGCCCGCTGGCCCCGCGGCCGGACATGGGCCACGTCGACACCGAGGAGCGCAATCCTTGAGACGGAGCGCGGTCACCGGGGTCGGGGTCGTTGCGCCGGGAGGCGTGAACCGGGAGGCGTTCTGGGACCGGATCACGTCCGGCAAGACCGCGACGCGCAAGATCACGTTTTTCGATCCGGAAGGCTTTCGCTCGCAGATTGCCGCCGAAGCCGACTTCGACCCGCAGGAGGCGGGCCTGAACGACCAGGAAGTGAACCGCATGGACCGCTACGTCCAGTTCGCCGTTGCCGCGGCCATGGAGGCGGTCACGACGCCGGGCTCGACCTCGACCAGGTCGACCGGGAGCGCCTCGCGGTCACGCTGGGAAGCGCCGTCGGCGGGACGATGGTGCTCGAGCGCGACTACGTCGTCGTCTCGAACCACGGCGAGAAGTGGCTCGTCGACCACGAGTACGCGTCGCCGTTCCTCTACCACGCGCTCATCCCGAGCACGCTGGCGGCCGAAGTCGCGCTCAAGTTCGGCGCCCAGGGGCCGTCCGTCGTCGTCTCGACGGGCTGCACATCGGGCATCGACGGGATCGGCTACGGCCACCAGCTGATCCAGGACGGCGAGGCGGACATCGTCATCTCCGGCGCTTCCGAGACCGGGATCTCGCCGATTTCCATGGCCTGCTTCGACCCGATCAAGGCGACCTCCCGGCGGAACGACGACGCGGAGCACGCCTCCCGCCCGTTCGACCGCGACCGCGACGGCTTCGTCATGGGCGAGGGCTCCGCGATCCTCGTTCTGGAGGAGTTCGAGGCCGCGCAGGCGCGCGGCGCGCACATCTACTGCGAGGTCGCGGGCTACGCGAACCGCGGCAACGCGTACCACATGACCGGCCTCCGTCCCGACGGCGCCGAGATGTCGGAAGCGATCCTCGATGCGATGGCGCAGGGCGGGATCGAGCCCGAGGACATCGACTACATCAACGCGCACGGCTCGGGGACGAAGCAGAACGATCGCCACGAGACCGCGGCGTACAAGCGCTCGCTGGGCGATCAGGCGTACAAGATCCCGATCAGCTCGATCAAGTCGATGATCGGGCACTCGCTCGGCGGGATCGGAGCGGTCGAGATGGCTGCGTGCGCGCTCGCCATCGACCGCGGCGTCGTCCCTCCGACCGCGAACTGGGAGAACCCGGATCCGGAGTGCGACCTCGACTACACGCCGAAGGAGGCGCGGCGCAGGCAGATCGACGCCGCGCTCTCGACGGGCAGCGGCTTCGGCGGGTTCCAGTCGGCGATGATCCTCGCGCGGCCGAAGGAGCTGCAGGAGGTGGGCATCTGATGGCGCAGAAGCCCGAATTCACCTCGATGCCGGATGCCGGACCGCGGCGCGGTCATCACGGGGATCGGCGTGGTCGCGCCGGGCGGGATCGGCAACGAGGCCTGGTGGAACGCGGCCAAGTCGGGCCAGAGCGCCATCCGGCGGATCACGCGCTTCGATCCCTCCCAGTACCCGGCGCAGCTCGCCGGCGAGGTCGACGGCTTCGACGCGAGCGACTATCTCGAGCAGCGGCTGATCGTCCAGACCGACCACTGGACGCACATGGCGCTCGCTGCCACGCAGTTCGCGCTCGACGACGCGAGGTACGACCCGGAGGGCAAGGACCCGTACCGGATGAGCGTGATCACCTCCAGCGGCTCGGGCGGAAACGAGTTCGGCCAGAAGGAGATCGAGAACCTGTGGGGCAAGGGCCCGATCTTCGTCGGGGCCTATCAGTCGATCGCGTGGTTCTACGCGGCGACGACGGGCCAGATCGCGATCAAGTACGGGATGAAGGGGCCGTGCGGGGTCATCTGCCAGGAAGGCGCGGGCGGGCTCGAGGCGCTGTGGCACTCCCGCCGGAACATCCAGCGGGGCGTCGACTTCGTCGTCTCGGGCGGGACGGAGGCGCCGATCGGGCCGTACGCGCTGACCTGCCAGCTGACGAACGGGCGGCTCTCGCTGGAGAACGACGCCGGCGACGCCTACCGGCCCTTCGACGAGCGTGCGAACGGCTACGTCATGGGGGAGGGCGGTGCCATCGTGATCGTCGAGGAGGCTGGACATGCGAAGAATCGGGAGGCGCCGCAGGTCTACGCCGAGATCGCCGGTTACGGCGCGACGAACGACGCCTTCCACGCCAAGCAGGCGAGCGGTGACGGCTCGCAGCTCGCGCGCGCGATGAAGATGGCGCTCGAGCGGGCGGGAGTGGGTTCGGACGACGTCGATGCCGTGTTCGCCGACGCGGCCGGGGTTCCCGAGGCGGATCGCGCGGAGGCCTCGGCGATCAAGGAGGTCTTCGGGCGCGACGTGCCGGTGACTGCGCCGAAGACGATGACGGGGCGGCTCTACGGTGGCGGAGCGCCGCTGGACGTGGCGGCCGCGGTCTTCGCCATGCGGGACGGTGTTCTTCCGCCGACGATCAACGTGGACTCGCCGGCCGAGGGCTGCGACCTCGCGTTCGTCACGGAGGCGAAGGAGGGGCCGGTCGGCACCGTGCTCGTGAACGCGCGCGGCTTCGGCGGGTTCAACAGCTCGATCGTGTTGCGCAAGCCGTGATCGCGACGCCTCCTCGAGGAGGCGCCCGCCGACCGTCCCGCGCTCTCCGCCGGGGACCGCGTTCTGACCTACGCCGAGCTGCGCGAGCTCTCGGCGCGGCTGGAGGAGCAGCTCGGAGCGGCCGGCGATCTTCGGGGCCAGCGAGTCGCCTTCGTCGCCCCGAACTCGCCGGAGCTCGTGGCCGGCCTCTTCGCCGCCTGGCGGCTCGGCGCGGTCGCCGTTCCGCTCAGCTCCCGCCTGCGCGAGCGCGAGCTCCAGCTGATGCTGGCGGACGCCGAGCCGGCCGTCGTCGTCTCGGTTGCGGCGCACGGCGGCTATTCGTTCGCCGATGTCCTTCCGCGCATCCTCCCGCCGAGCGTCCGGCGCTGCCTGCTCGGGGCCGACGAGGTGGCATTCGACGAGGCGAGCAGCCCGGAGGCGCTCGAGGAGCAGATCGCCGCCATCCTGTACACGTCGGGCACGACGGGGATCCCGAAGGGCGTGCTCGTCAAGCACGTGCGCGAGGTCGAGGGCTCGCGCTTTCTCGCAGACACGTTGCGGCTCACCGAGGACGATCGCTGTGGGGTGATCGTTCCGATCTCGCATGCGTTCGGGCTTACCTTGTTGCACGCAACGGTGGCCGCGGGGGCCGAGGGCATCCTCGTCGACTCGAGCTTCTCGCCCGCGCCGCTGCTGCGCGCGCTCGAGGCGCGCGACGCCACCGTGCTGCACGGCTCACCGACGCTCTTCCGCACCCTGCTCAAGGCGCGGCCGGACGGCCTTCCCGGCATCCGCACCGGGCTCGTCGCCGGAGCGCCGTGCCCCTCTGACCTGCTCGAGGCCCTGGACGAACGCGGAACGCGCATCCTCAACTGCTATGGCCTGTCCGAGACCGGCGCGGTGACCTGTGTCCGGATCGACGACCCGCCCGTTCAGCGCCACGAGACCGTCGGCCGGGCCAGCCCCGCCTACGAGGCCCGCGTGACCGATGGCGAGCTGGAAGTGCGTGGAGAGCACCTCACGCCCGGCTACTACCGCCGGCCGGACGAAACGGCCGAGGCCTTCCGCGACGGCTGGTTCCGTACCGGCGATCTTGCCGAGATCGACGACGGCTACATCCGTATCGTCGGCCGGGCGAAGGAGATCGTCCACGTCGGCGGCTTCAACGTCGTGCCCGCCGAGGTCGAGGCGGCTCTGCTCGCGCATCCCGACGTTGCGAACGCCGCGGTGCTCGGCGTTCCGGACGAGCGGATGGGCGAGGCGCTCGCCGCCTACGTCTCGCCGCGGTCGGGCGCCGAGCTGAGCGTGACCGACCTGATCGCCTTTACCCGCTCGCGGATCGCCGGTTATAAGGTGCCGTACGCGATCGAGATTCTCCCCGAGTTGCCGCTCTTGCCCTCCGGTAAGCCAGACCGTAAGGCCCTGAGCCGATGATCGACGCCCTCGCGCGCAACCCTCTCTTCGAGGGGCTCGATCCGTCCGAGCTGAGCGACCTCGAAGCAGCGATGCGGCGCAAGGAGTACGGCGAGGGGCATGTGATCTGCCGGGAGGGGGAGTCGGCGGAGAGCCTGTTCGTGATCGTCGACGGCTTCGCGCGGGTGCTCGTGGACGACCGCCCGGTCGCGCGGCTGCGGCGCGGGGACGTGGTCGGCGAGATGTCGCTCGTCAGTGGCGAGCCGCGCTCGGCGACGGTCGTCGCCGCCGTGCCCACGACCGCGTTCGAGCTCTCCCGCTACGGCGTCGCGGCGCTGATCGCCGAGCAGCCGCGAATCCTCGAAAACCTGACGCGGATCCTGAGCGACCGGCTCGCGGCGACGACCGCCCGAGTGGCCGACTCCCGCCGTCGCGGCGAAGCCGTCGCGCTGGTGGTCTCTGACGAACGCGGCGGAGGCCGTAGCCGCCGTGGTCGCCGCAACCGAAGCCGCAAGCCCGCGCCCCGTCGCCACGATCGACGTCAGGGAGTCGCTGGACGCGCTGGAGACGCTGGACGACGTCCTGGCGACCCACGGGACGGTGCTGATCCTCGCCGCGTTCCGGACAGACCGCCGCCGAAGAGGCCGCCGACCGCACCGTCATGCTCGACGAGCCGCCGCGGGACGCCGCCTGGCTGGGTCGCGATCTCTCCCGCACGAAGCTCGGCCTCGCGCTCGGCGCGGGCGGAGCGAAGGGTTATGCCCACGTCGCCGTCCTGCGCGTGCTCGAGAACGCCGGTTACACGGTCGATTACGTCTCGGGCTCGAGCATCGGTGCGATGGTCGGCGCGTGGATCGCCCTCGGCCGCGATTCGCAGGAGATCGAGGCGACGATGCGGGAAGCCTTCAGGGCCGAGACGATCGACGAGATCTTCAAGCTCTCGCTGACGGGCGGCTCGACCGGGCTCGAGGCGATGACCCGCCTGCTCCGAGAGACGACCGACGACAAGACTTTCGCCGATCTCGTCATCCCGTTCGTGGCGATGACGGTCGACCTGAACGCCCAGGCGCCTGCGCCCGTGACCGATGGCCCGCTTTGGGAGGCCCTGCTCGCCGCGACCGCGCTCGCCGGGATGTTCCCGCCCCAGGAGCAGGACGGGAAGCGGCTCGTCGACGGGCTCGCGCTCGTCCCCGTCCCGACCGACGCGGTCTCCGACCTCGGTGCCGACGTGACCGTCGCCGTCAACATCATCAGCCGCCAGACGCTCGCCGCGTGGCCCGGAGAAGTTCCGGCCGACGAACCGACCCGCGGGCGCGCGCTCGCGTATGCTCGACACCTTGCTCGAAGTGATGGACGTCGCCCAGCTGGACTCGAGCGAACGGCACGCCGCGCGCGCCGACGTCCCGATCACGCCGCGATTCGGCCCCTCGAGCTGGCGGGACTTCCATCTCGCCGACCTGTTCTTCGAAGCCGGCCGCCAGGCGGCCGAGGAGCAGCTTCCCGCACTCCAAGCCCTAGCCCGACACCACGAAGGAGGTACTGCATGGCCGCTCGTGAGTTCACGTTCGAGGACGCGAAGAACATCCTCGTCAACCGGATCGGCGTCCCCGAGGACACGATCAACGATCCGAGCCAGTCGTTCGAAGACCTCGGCCTCGATTCGCTCGCGTTCGTCGAGATCCAGCTCGCGATGCAGCAGGAGTACGGCTTCCAGATCCCCGACGAGGACGCCGAGCACATCACGACGATCCGTGAGGCGATCGACTACACGAACAAAAGGCTGAGCGAGGAGGGATAGTCATGGCGGGCCACACTGACAACTCGGTCGTCATCGACAAGCCGATCGACGAGGTCTGGCAGCGGATGAACGACCTCGAGAACTGGACGAACCTGTTCACCGAGTACGCGAGCGTCGAGATCCTCGAGCGCGACGGAAACACGGTCAAGTTCCGCCTGACCACGCATCCCGACCCGGAGTACGACGGTCAGGTCTGGAGCTGGACGTCCGAGCGGACGATGGATCCGGACAACTACACGACCAAGTCGCACCGGATCGAGACCGGCCCGTTCGAATACATGAACATCGAGTGGTACTTCGAGCCGGCGGACGACGGCACGAAGATGCGCTGGGTTCAGGATTTCTCGATGAAGGAGAGCGCGCCGGCCAACGACGAGCAGGCGGAGGAGTACCTGAACAAGAACACAGCCGAGCAGATGAAGGCCATCAAGGGGCGGCTCGAGAGCGGCTAATCGCTCGGCGTATCGCCGCGGTTCATCGCCATGCGCTCGTCGGCCTTCAGGCGGATCTCCTTGGCGAGCTCCGGATGCTCCTCGAGGAGCGCGTCGAAACGCTCCTTGGGGAGCACCATCAGCTCGGAGTGCTCGAGCGTCTCGACCGTGTGCCGGTGGGTCGTCCCGCGCAGGAGCGACAGCTCTCCGAAGTGCTCGCCCGGCCCGAGCTCGGCCAGCTCGGCGCCGTCGGCTCCGAGCACGCGGACGCGGCCGTTGAGGACGACGAAGAGCCCGCTCGACGGCGTCTCGTTCTCGAAGACGCGCGCGCCGGCCGGCCATACGAGATTGACCGAGTCGCCGACGATCTGGAGCAGCGTCGGGTCGTCGCAGGAGCCGAACGTGGGGACGCCCTTGAGTGCCTTGACCAGCGTGTGCGTCTGCGTCGCGCGGGTACGCGGTTCTGGAGTGGCCCCGTCTTCGATCATGCTTGGAGCCTAGATGGCCGACGCCATGTGCTCGCGCGCGCGGATGCACGATCTGACGCGTCTGGGCCGCACCCGACCGGCTGCAGCCGGCGGGGCCGTCCCGACGGCGCGACCCAGAGCGGCCAGCTCGCGCCCCGCGGCGAGCGATCCCATGGCATCGTCCACTGATGACCACCTGGACCGGCCTGGCGCGCTTCCCGCTGCGCATCGCGCAGCTCTCGGACCTCCACTTCGGCGGGCCGCTCAGCCTCTCGAACGGCGAGATGGACACGATGCTCGAGCGGGTACGCGCTCTCGACCCCGATCTGGTCGTCCTGGCCGGCGACCTCACGACGGCGGGCTACGAATGGGAGTACGAGGCCGCCGCGCGGTGGGCGGAGCAGATCGAGTTCGCCAAGGTGGTCATCCCCGGCAACCACGACGCGCGCAACGTCGGCTACGTCCATTTCGAGCGGCTCTTCGGGGAGCCGTATTCACGCTTCCGGACCGCATTCGACCCTGAGCGCGCGGACCGCCTGCAGGCGACCGGCTTCACGGTGGTCGGGCTCGACTCGTCCGAGCCGGACGTGAACGAGGGCCGCATCGGCCGCGACCGCTATCCCTGGATCGCGGAGCAGTTCGACGAGCCGAACGACATCCGCATCCTGGCCGTCCACCACCACCTCGTCCCGATTCCGGCCACGGGTCGCGAGCGGAACATCGTGCTCGATGCCGGCGATCTCCTGCTGACGCTGACCTCGCTGGACGTGGACGTCGTCCTCTGCGGGCACAAGCACGTGCCCTACTTCTGGGGCCTGAACGGGATGCTGATCTGCAACTCGGGAACGGCGGGAACGCACCGCGTGCGCGCCTCGACGCCTCCGTCTTGGAACGAGCTCCACGTCGATGCCTCGACGATCAAGGTCTTCGTCCACTATCTCGACGGGCGCCGCGAGCTGTCGGTGATCTTCAGCCGGAAGACGCGCGCGCTGACCCGGGAGTCGTTCTTCGTGACGCGCGAGTTCCTCGACTCGAACCCGCTGCTCGCCGTCTAACCCTCAACCACCCTCAAGGGTGCCTGGCACCTTGTGCACAGGAAGGCGTCCCCTCCGGCCGCCTGGCGGCTTCGACCCGGCGACGGCCCGCGTGAACCGAGGTCGGCCCCCAGTCGGCGTCGGCATCTCGCTCGTACGGGTAACCCTCGACCACCTTCAACGGTGCCTGGCACCTTGTGCACAGGAAGGCGTCCCGCCCGGCCGGCTAGCGCCTCGGGCGGCCGCCGACAGGTCCCTTGAACCACAGGCCGGCCCACCAGTCGGCGTGCGGCATCCCGCTCGTCCGGATCAGCTCCAGCAGCGAGTCGACGTCGAACGCCGTCCGTCGCAGGTCGACCGACAGCAGTCCGTCGTCCCAGTCGACGATCGCGTACTCCGCCCACGGGCTGATGCGCATGACCTTCTCCTGCTTCGCGAACGGAAGCCCCACGCTGCCGGGATTGACGACGAGCGCCCCGTCGAAATGGCGAACCATGGCGAAGTGCGTGTGGCCGCCCGCCAGCAGCGGGGCCAGCGTGCCGTTCAGCATCTGCGTCAGCTCGGAGTCGGGCGTCGTCGCGTAGATGAAGTCCTCGTACGAGCGCGGCGAGCCGTGGAATGCGACGAGCCCGGGACGCTTCAGCTCCTCGGCGAAGGTCTCGATGAACGCGCGTTGCTCGGACGTCAGGTGGCCGGCCCACCACTCGCCCATCTCGACCAGTTGCCGCCCGATCTCGCTCTGGTGCGAGGGAAAGCCGCGGATGAAGTACGCGTCCCAGTTGCCGAGCACGACTGGGCATCCGAGCTCGCGCACGCGGTCGAGCGTCTCCCCGGGCTGCGGCCCGACGGCGACGTCGCCCAGGCAGAGGATCTCGTCGACGTCGTCCTTCTCGATCTCTTCCAGCACGGCTTCGAGCGCGGGCAGGTTGCCGTGGATGTCGGAGATCAGCGCGAGCCGCACGCCCTACTCCGCGAGGCTCAGCTGCGCGATCCGAAGCTGGATCCGCTCGGCCGCGCTCGGGTCATCGAGCTTCTCGGCCACCTTCACGGCCGCGCTCCCACAGGACGGCCGCCTGCTGCGGCGCGTCCAGCGAGGCGGCGCGCTCGCCGGCCCGCTCGAGGTACGCGAGCGCCTTGTTCTGGTCGGCGCTGCGCGAGTAGTAGTTGGCGAGCACGTTCAGATAGTCGTCCAGGGAGCCGGCGAACAGCGTCTCGAATGCGGCCGCGACCTGGCCGTAGAGCTCCCTCCGGCGCGCGGCGGGCAGCGCGGCCAGGCAGGACTGGCGCAGGAGGCCGTGCCGGAAGACGTACTCGGGCTCGGGGTAGCGCCGCAGCTCACGGATGATGTCGGAGCCGGAGGAGGATGGCGAGCTGGGCCTCCAGGTCCTCCGTGTGCGCGACGTGCTCGAGAACGCGCTGGGGGAAGCTCCGGCCGATCACGGCCGCGATCTGGACCAGCCGGCGCGGCTCGGTCGGCAGGCGGTCGATCCGGGCGAGCAAGAGGCTCTCGAGCGTGGGGGTGAGGCGGGCACTCGTGTACGCCGGCGTGATCGTCCGGCTGTGGCGCTCGCCCTTCCCCTCGACGAAGGCGTTCAGCAGCTCCTCCAGGTAGAGCGGGTTGCCCTCGGCGCCCATGACGATCTGCGCCAGCTCCGACGTGTCCAGCTCCTTGCTCTGCGGCCGCGATGCGAGGAGCTGCTCGGCGGCATCGTCATCGAGCGGCCCGAGCGTGGTCTCCGACGCGCGGTGGAGGAAGTCCAGCAGCGCGCGCGCCCGCAGCTTCCAGCCCTCCGACTGCGGGTCGATGCGCGACGTCGAGATCAGGAGGATCGGCGCGGAATCCGCGAGCTCGAGCAGATCCTCGGCCAGTGCGCGCGTGGACGGATCGGCCCAGTGCATGTCCTCGACTGCGATCACCACCGGCCCCTGCGAGGCGAGCGCGCCGACCCAGGTGGCGTAGGCGCGGCGAAGCTTCGCGGCGAGCTCCTCGGGACTGAGGTGGCGCAGGCTGTCGTCCTCGTCGCCGTCGAGCCGGATGCCCATGAGGCGCGCGAGGAACGGGAGCACCTCCGCCACCTGCGACGCCGGCAGGAGCCCGAGCTTCGCTCTCAGCTTCGTCCGGATCGCCAGGTCGGCCTCGCCCTCCTCGGCGCCGATCCACTTGCGCAGCATCTCGATGAACGGCGAATAGGGGGATTCGGTGCCGTACGAGAGGCATCCGCCCTCCAGCCACAAGACCCGGCCGGCGGAGGCGCTGCGCAGCTCGGCCAGCAGGCGCGTCTTGCCGATGCCGGCGTCCCCGGCCATCAGCAGCACCTGCCCGCGGCCGGAGACCAACTCGTTCAGGATCGTGGTCAGACGCTGCATCTCTTCGGTGCGGCCGATCAGCGGGCTGAGCGGGGCGGCCTGCGTGGACGCCTGCAAGCCGATGAGCCGCCAGAGACCCACCGCCTGGATGCGCCCCTTGACTTGCACTTCGCCGAGCGGCTCGAGCTCGAAGCGGTTGAGGATGCTCTTGGCCGTCGCCTCGCCGACGACGGCGCTGCCCGGCTCGGCCGCGGACTGCAGGCGTGCCGCGACGTTGGCCGTGTCCCCGAGCGTGACCGCACGCGGATCGGCGGCGCCGACGATCCCGACGGCCACTTCGCCGGTGTTGATGCCGACGCGCGCGCTGAAGTCCGAGATGCCCCACGCCGCCTCGACCTCGCGCGCGTAGTCGCCGACGACGTCGAGGATGCGGATACGCTGCCCGCGCGGCGCGCTCCGGGTCGTCCTCGTGCGCGGCAGGGACTCCGAAGAAGGCCGCGATCCCGTCACCCATGTGCGACTGGACATCGCCGCCGAACTGCTCGACGGCATGGCACATGCGGGTCACGCACTCGCCGATCACGACCTTGACTTCGTCAGCCGAGAGGCGCTCACCGAGGGAGGTCGAGCCGACGATGTCGGCGAACAGGGCCGTCACCGGCCTCAGCTCGTCCCCCTCGACGGGAGGCGGGGGTGGAGTCCGCTGCTCGCGCGCCGGCTGGGGAGGTGGCGGCGGAGGGCGGGGGCGGAGGCGGTGGCGGGGGCGCCGCGGCTTCCGGCTCGATCGCGGTCGGTTCCGAGACGATCGGCGGCGAGGCGGCGAGCACGGTCCGCGAGCCGCTCGGGATCAGGCTTCCCTCGACCTCGATCGTGGTCGCGCCGACCATGATCACGTCCCCCGGCTGGAGACGGCGCGGCCCCTCGAGCTTCTCGCTGTTGACGACGGTGCCGTTCAGGGAGCCGAGATCCTCGATCTCGAGCGTCGAGTCGTTGGCGCGCACGATCGCATGCCGTCGGGAGATGAGCGGATCCTCGATCGTGATGTCGGCGTTCGTCCGGCCGAGGACCATCTCGCCGGCCACCTCGAACCGCTCGCCCGCGAGGGGCCCGTCCCTCATGCGAAGGGAGAACATTTGCGGCAAGTCTAGTGTCGAGAGTGCGGCGTCTTACTTCGCGCCGGTGATCTTCTTGATCGTGGCCGTGCAGAAGTCCTCGGAGACCTGCGCGCGGCACTTCCCGATCAGCTGGTGGTACGGGTTCCACCAGCTGAACAGGCGTCGCCGTGTTGCCGCGTCCGGGCTCCTTGGCGAGCGCGAACATGTCCGCATGGTTCGGCGAAGCCCTTCTTCTCGTGCGTCCACGCGACGATCGCGTCACCGTTGCCGTCGACGAAACAGAGGCGGTGGCCGCCGAACTTGCCGTCGGGGTGGCGCCAGGTTCCTTCGCCCTTCCACTGGCTGCGGTCGCAACGGCCGGAGTCGACCGTGACGCCGCTCTTCGAGACCTCGTCGTCGTACACCTTCAGCACGTCCTCGCCGCTCGAGTAGAAGGACAGCGTCAGGTTGTCCGGGAACGCCGCCGTGGCATTCGCGGTCGGCGTGCAGACATCGGTCTCGACGGCCGTTCGTTCCGGATTCCTCTGCTGCGTGCAGGCGTTCGCGACCTCGGTGGGCACGAGGACGTCGAGCAACGAGCCTGCGGTCTTGCTCGAGCTCGAGCCGCCGCTCAGGGCGAGGATGCCGCCGACGATGCCCCCCGCAATCAGGAGCAGCAGGATGATCGCCACCGGCAGGAGCCACTTCTTTCGCTTCGGGCCGCCCGCGTCGGGTCTCCGCGGGTAGCGGAGCCGGCGGCGTAGCCGGTGGTGGAGGCTCGGCCGGCGGCGCGGCGGCGGTGCCGACCGCCCCGGCGGTCAGGACGGTCTCGGGCACGCGCGTCTGGTCGGACTGCTGCGTCCGGCGCGTCTCCGTCCCGATCAGCGCCTTGCGCATCGCCGTGGCGAACTCGGTCGTCGTCGCGTAGCGGTCGTCCGGTGACTTCGCCATCGCCTTGGCCACCACGGCGTCGATCTCGGGCGAGAGGTCGGGACGCTTGTGCGTGACCTGCGGCGGCGGCTCGAGGAGGTGCGCGTACATGAGCGCAACCTCCGAATCCTTCTCGTAGGTGGGCGCCCCGGTGAGCGTCTCGTACAGGACGCAGCCGAGCGCATAGACGTCGGCGCGCCGGTCGAGCTCGCGACCCTCGATCTGCTCGGGCGCGGCGTAGTCGGCCGTGCCGACGAACATTCCCGTCTTGGTCAAGGCCCCCGCAGCGCGTTGCTTGGCGATGCCGAAATCGGAGAGGTAGACGTGATCGCCGCCTTCCGCCCCGTGTCCCGAAACGACCAGGATGTTCGCCGGCTTCACGTCGCGGTGGACGAGCCCCTTTTCCTCGTGCGCCGCATTCAGGGCGCTCGCCACCTGGCTCATGACCGAGGCGGCACGGACGGCAGGAAGCGGCCCGTCCGTCTCGAGGACATGCTTGAGGGTGGAACCGCCGACGAAGCGCATCGCGATGTAGAAGACCCCGCCCTCGTCGCCGGCCTCATAGATCGGGATGACGTTCGGGTGGTCGAGGGACGCGGCCAGGCGCGATTCGCGTGTGAAGCGCTCCTTGAACGAGTCGTCCTGGCTCAGCTCGGGCATCAGGACCTTGAGCGCCACTGTCCGCTCCAGCCTGAGATGCTGGGCGCGGTACACCATGCTCATGCCCCCGGTCCCGACCAGCTCTTCGAGCCGGTAGCCCGCAAACTCCGTTCCGACCTGTGGCATCCCGCCTGAGCTGGCCATTGCCGCAGTTGTAACAGACCTGTCGGTCTCCGGTAGGAAGTGAGGTTCGGCCTTCAGAAATGCGTCTGCGGCGGCTACAGTGTGCGGCGGTGCGGGGTCGCCTCTGGATGCCGGTTCTGATGGCGTTGGTTGCCGCCAGCGCGGTCATGCTCTTCGTGGGCGGCGCCGCCGCGTCCCGGGCAGGAAATCACACCGTGTTCACCGATCCTGCGGGGGACGCGCAGTCGTCCTCGACGACCAACTACGCATCCGACATCCGCCAGGTCGACGTGACCAGCACTGACGCCGGGAAGCTGACGTTCCAGGTGACGATGGCCGACGCGGACGCGAAGCTCGTGAGCGGCGACGAGCTGGGCATTTTCGTCGACATCGACCGAAAGACGACGACCGGCGACTCGAACGGCTACGAGTACGAGTTCATCGCGCAGGGAGCGGCGAGCGGTGGCACGGAGAGCTTCCTCTTCTGCAGCTTGCGTACTCCGCGTTCCTGCCAGGAGTTCCAGTCGGGGAACGCGCACGACACCAAGACGGGCACGAACACGCACATCATCGACTTCACGATCACGACGAACACGCCCGCCTTCGATTTCCTCGTTCTCGAGGGCTACACGCAGCCGGGCCAGACGGCGACGCTCTACGACTACGCGCCGGACAGCGGGAAGTACTCGTTCGAGACGAAGAGCGATCCCGACAGCGACGGCCTCTACGGCTCGGGTGACCTGTGTCCGACCGTCCCCGCCCGCGGCAAGAACGACGCGAACAACAACGGTTGCCCAGGGCCGTTCAAGCTGATCGGGACGAAGGAAGCCCATTTCAGCGGCGTCGTCTTCCCCTCGTTCATGCGGCTCAACAAGGTTCTCGTGAACGGCGCCGCCCCCGGCGCGAAGGTCACGTTCTCCTCGCCGCGCGGCGGCGACGCCGTCAAAGCGAACAACTCCGGCATTGCCACGAGTCGCCGCGTGAAAGGCGACTTCCGCTACGGCTCGCTGATCACGATCCGGATCACGAAGCCGCAGTTCGTGGGAGTTCTGCTCCGGGAGCGGATCGCCAAGACCGGGCTCAAGGTCGTCTCGCGCCTGTGCATCCCCGCGACCGGCGGCTCGCCGGTCAAGTGCAGCGCGAAGCTCAAGGGCAGCTAGGCCCGGCCGCCGACCGGAAGAGATGGCCCGCGTCCCTTCTGTGGGGCGGCGAGCGTTTCCTGGCCGAGATTCAGCCTCCGGCGGTCAGTCTCCCGATTCGCTGCTGGCCTCGCGGAACAGGTACCCGTGGACATCGAGGAACTGCGGTTCCGTCTCGAATTCGATCCCCTGCTCGCGGAGGACTGGCATCAGGGCCTCGGCGAACCGCTCCTGCTGCTCCCGCGATTCCCAGACCTCGCTGACGTGCAAGTCGCCATCTGAACGGAAGCCGACGTGCGCAAGAAGTCCATCTGGTGGCCAGTGCCCTGCTTCCTCGAGCTGCTGACCTACTGCGTCATACTGCTCCGTCGTCATTCCCCGCGGGATAAAGCGGACAAGGATTGCCATTGCATCGCCTCCTCGGTCTAGGTCGGGCGGACTCTAAAGCATGAGGGCGTCCTCCAACGGTTTTCGAAACAGCTGCCCGTCCGAGCGGGAATCGCCAGAGTGAGCTTCTTGGTGAGGACCCCTTAGAGGCCAATCCCTTGCACGGACCTGAAGAGGCGGTCCTATCCGCGGTCGCGAACCTGCTGTACGACCTACTGGTCGAAGCGGACGCGGCTACTGGTCGACGAAGACCGCGGTCGTGCGTCCGGGGACGAAGAACGTCCCGTTCCCGGACGAGAACCTCGACTCGGTGACGATCTCATCGTCGGACGTCCGTTGCACTTTTGTCAGCTTGAAATGCCGGCCGCGAGTATCCGCGAGCGTCAGCGTCTCGCTCTGGTCATTTGCATTGAAGAAGACGATGATCTCTTCGGCATTGGGGTCGAGATCAGGCGCGACGCGATCCGAGAGCCGCATCACGATCAGTCCCGGAATCTGATTCGGGCCGCCATTCGCGAACGACAGCCGCGCATCGACCTGAGCCGCGGTGCGCAGTCGGAACAAGGGGGAGCTCTTGCGGATCTCCAGGAGGTCGCGGAAGCGTCGCAAGGAGCTGCGAATGTCATCCGACGTCGGACGCAGCGCGGGGTTCGCCAGCAGCGGCTTCATGAACGGCCATTTGCTCTGGTTGCCGCTCGCCGGCGGCAGTCCTACGCCCCAGTTGTTCGACGAGTAGGTGAAGTCGAGCCGGTTGAACCAGTCGCCCGAGTCGTAGGAGTTGCCGTCGAGGGATTTCGAGCGCAGGATCTCGCTCCCGGCGTGGACGAACGGGACGCCTTCTCCCAGAAGGACGAGCGACAGCCCGACGACCTGCATGCGCACGCGGTCGGCCATCGTCGTCGCGACGGGCGCCTTCAGCTGGATCGCGTCGAACAGCGTCTCGTTGTCGTGCGCGTCGACGTAATTGATCAGTTCCTGCGGATCGTCGGTGTAGCCGGCCTGCTGGTCGTGGTAGGGCACTTGATCTGCGCGCACGAGGTTCCCTGACCGGTCGACGAAGCTGAAGTCCTTGAGGCCGCCGGCGAGACCGACCTTGACCCAGTCGGTGCGCTCGAGGAGGTCGGCGCGCGAATCGCTCCCGGGCATGCCGTTCGGGTCGTAGCCCAGCCCGGTCACGAAGCCCTGCACTCGAGGATCGTCGAACGGTCCGCCTCCGCGTGCCCCGTCGCGCAGGCGGTCGTTGAACGTCCCGATGCCCGTACCGGCCATGTTCACCTGGCGCGCCTGCTCGAACTGCGCGTCGTTCGCGACCTCACCGAAGTTCCAGCCCTCGCCGTAGAGGTAGATCGACTTTCCGTCCACGCCGTCCTTTGCGAGCGTGAGGTCGTCGAGTGCGTGGCGAACGGCGAGCAGGTTCGCCTTGGGGTGGTGGCCCATGATGTCGAACCGGAATCCGTCGACCTTGTAGTACTTCGCCCAGGTCACGACGGAGTCGACGACCAGCTTGCCCATCATCGCGTGCTCGGGCGCGGTGTTCTCGCAGCACGTCGAGTGCTCGACGCTGCCGTTGGCGTCGAGGCGGTGGTAGTAGCCGGGGACGGTCCGGTCGAGCACCGACTTGTCGCTCTGGCCGGACGCGTTGGTGTGGTTGTAGACGACGTCCATCACGGTGCGCAGGCCGATGTTGTTCAGCGACTGGACCATCTGTCGGAACTCGACGTCGCGGGCACTGCCGTCGGGGTTCGTCGCGTAGCTGCCCTCCGGGACGGTGTAGTGCCACGGGTCGTAGCCCCAGTTGAACCCGTCGCTCCCCGCGACCGACATCACGCACGACTGCTGACTTTCGGAGTCGGGGGGAAGCTCGACAAGTTGCACGGCGGCTGCTGCCAGCTCGACTTGTCCTCGTCGATGGTGGCGAAGTCGAACGCCGGGAGCAGATGGACGTGCGTGAGTCCGGCGCTCGCAAGCGACTTCAGGTGCTGCATCCCGTTCGACGACGCGACCGTGAACGCCTTGTAGGTGCCGCGCAGGCCGGCGGGGACGGTCATGTCGTTCGCCGAGAAGTCGCGGACGTGCAGCTCGTACAGGACGATGTCCTCGGGCGCGGCGAGCGGCGGCTTGACCAGCGAGCTCCACCCCGCGGGCGCCAGCGCGGGGTCGGCGAGGTCAACGATCTGGCTCCGCTGCGAGTTCGTCGACAGCGAGAGCGAGTACGGGTCTGTGACGAGGTTCGTCTCGACCTGCATCGTCGCCGGCTGCCACACCTCGACCTCGTAGAGGTAGTAGCGACCTTTCCACGCCGGCGTGCCGACGACGCTCCAGACGCCCGTGGCGTCGTCGCGGGTCATCGGGACGGTGTCGTACGCAGCCCCGGTGGAGCTGTCGTACAGGCGGAGCCTCACGGAGTGAGCCGTCGGCGCCCAGACGCGAAGCGTCGGAACGCCGCCGCTGAACGTCGGCCCAAGCCGAGCATCGTTTGCGTAGAGGTCGTCGAGCACGCCCGGGATCTGTACGCCGGTGGCTGTGACGAGGTTGCCGTCAGCATCGTCGGCCGACACGGCCAACTGGCCGCGCAGCGCAGCGGGAACGCGCGCGAGGTCGGACGAGTCGATACCGAACGCGGGCAGAGCGGCCAGGTGTGGGTACTTCGCCTTCAGCGCCGGGCTCAGCTCCTTCGGCGTGAGGTCGATCGTCTCGCCCCCAGTGATGCCGTTTGCGTCCGCGGTGAGCCCGCCGTCGCTCGCGTAGTGGAGGTGGTACGCCGCACCTGGGCCGACGGAGCCGGGATCCCAGACGAGCGTGTCGCGCGTCAGCCAGTGCGCCTTCTCGCGCCGGAGGTTGACGTCGGCGCTTCGCCCCTGCGAGATCGTCAGGACGTGCGACTGCGAGTCGTAGGAGAAGACGACCGGCATGCCGCCGGGGGCGACGGTGAACGGGATGTTCGCGCCGTTCTGGATGCCGCCGTCGCCGTAGTTCACGTCCCAGCTCTCGTTGATCGCGGCCTTGGCCTCATAGTCGCCGGGCGGGATCGCATCGGTGGAGAACTGGTAGATCCCGTCGCCGTCCGGATCCTCGAGCCACGAGCGCAGGCAGTCCGGCTGCCAGTCGCCGGGACACCCGATCTCGCTCTGGTAGCTGCCGGGCGCCGTCGCGATCACGGAGTTGTGGTTGTCCGTGATCCAGTGCGTGGCGTGGTCGTAGTAGAACTTGACGGCGGTCGGCGCGGCGAGCGAGAGCCCGATATTTGGCCCGTTCAGCTGCGCGTTCGCCCCGTAGTTCACGTCCCAGGTGTCGTTCAGCGCGGCCTTGTACTCCCAGTCGCCAGCGGGGACGTTGAACGTGCCTTGCCAGACACGGTCGCTCGCGTCGAACGACAGCTGGGTGGCGGGGCAGTCGGGCTGCCAGTCGCTCGGGCACCCGAGCTCGTCGCCAAAGGCTGCCGGGAATCCCGACGGAGTTCGGCTGCGGCGGCGCCGACTGCGACACCGTCAGCACGTGCGTCGACGAGTCGTAGCTGAAAAGAACCGGATCGCCGCCCGGCGCGACAGTGAACGGGATATTCGGGCCGTTCTGGACGCCGCCGGCGCCGTAGTTCACGTCCCAGCTCTCGTTGATCGCGGCCTTGACCTCGTAGTCACCGGCGGGAATCGCGCTCGTTCTGAACTCGTAGATCCCGTCGCCGTCAGGGTCCTCGAGCCAGGAACGCAGGCAGTCAGGCTGCCAGTCGCCCGGGCACCCGATCTCGCTCTGGTAGCTGCCGGGCGCCGTCGCGATCACCGAGCTGTGGTTGTCCGTGATCCAGTGCGTAGCGTGGTCGTAATAGAACTTGACGCTTGCTGGGGTTGTTCAGCGTGAGCGCGATGTTGGCGCCGCCCTGCTGCGCGTGCAGGCCGTAGTTCTCGTCCCACGAGTCGTTCAGCGCGGCCTTGTACTCCCAGCTCCCGGCCGGAACGTCAAAGGCGCCCTGCCAGACGCGATCCTCCGTGTCGAAGGCCAGCTTCGTCACGCTGCAATCCGGCTGCCAGTCGCCTGGACAACCGAGCTCGTCGCCGAAGTTGCCGGGCAGGCCGACCGACGTCGGAGCAGGCGTGTGCGACCCGCCCGCAACCGGGACGAGTACCAGCACGCAGAGGCACGCGACCGCGAACAGAGACCGCTTTAGAGTCGACGCTCCCCCCGAGCGAAACACTCGCGCATCTTCCTTCGCCCAGCGCCTTCTGTCAATGTCGCGGTCGCTTCCGCTAGAGGCGCTTTCGGAGCATCCCGAAGACGCCACGCACGATCTCGCGCTGGAGCGCTTTCCCCTGGCGTGACGTGATGAAGTCGGTGAGAGGGTCGCTGGGCGGATCAGGCGCCTGCTTTCGCCTCCGCGCGGTCGACCGCTCACTGTCGGGATTCGCCCGCGACGCTGCCTCCACGCGCGTCGCGAGCGCCTCGGCCGCGGAGTCGCGTTCGAGCCGGGCGCCGTACTTCGGCCACAGGGGCGACGCCTTCGCGGGCGTCTCGAGATCGGGAGCCGGCTCCATGCTCGCGCGCGGCGCGCGCAGGCGAACGTGGACGACCGGCGTCGGCACGCCCCTTTCGTCCAGCACCGTGACGGCGGCCTCGCCGATCCCGAGGCTCGTCAGGAGCTCCTCGAGGTCGTAGAGCTCGGACGTGGGATACGTGCGGACGGTCTTGCGCAGTCAAGGCGACACCGGTCCACTCGCGTGCGCGCCGAGGTGATCCGCCTGCCGGACAGCTCGCATTGGTGCACGATAAGCCGGGCCCGTCGGAGCGGGGATCGGGTTCGCCGCCCCCTCACTCCGGGGCTGTCGACGTCATGGAGACGGCGACCGTGAGCGGTGCCTAGGGAGCGGCCCTTGACTCATCAGTAACGAGCGCGATACGATCGCCGTAGGCAACGAAAGGAGCGGCCTTGGCCGTGGTGCATTTCGCCATCGTTGCTGCGGCGCTTGCAGGGATCGTTTCCTCGCGCCTGGATGATCAACTGACCTAGGAGGAGCGCGATGCCGTCCGTCCCGACCCGTGCCCCGAAGAAGAAGCCGAAGCCGAAGCAGAAGGTGCGACTGCGAATCCCGCGGAGGAAGCTGTTCGTCGGTTCTTATCTTCGCGTTCCGGTCCAGATCACGAAGAACGCTGGCTTCACCTTCGACGACCTCGACTTCGTCGTGCCCGCAGGCGCGAAAGGCGCGCTGATCTCGCCCTCACGCGACGCTACGTTCGACCCGAACCGACCGCACGTGACGCTGCTCGCCGGCGACGAGCCGGGGACATATGAGCTTGAAGTCCGGCTCAAGACTACGAACGCCGTGGTCGCCAAGCAGAAGTTCGCCGTCGACACCGCCTGGCGGGACGAGGCCGCCGGGCCGAGCAAGTGGTTCACCGGGATCACGACTGGCTACTCGGCTGGCTCCGCGTGGGGCGGAGGCCCAGCCGGGCCGCAGAACGCGGGGACGATACCGCAGAGCGGCACGCGCCGGATCGCCGTCCTCCTGGTCGACACGAGCTCCAGCGGTTCACGACGAACGCGACCAGCTTGCAGGGCCACAGAGACCGTTGGCTGAACGAGTTGTTTAACGGCGTCACTCAAGGCGGGCACGACGCGAAGCTCGAAGCTTTTATACGAGGAGGTTTCGTACGGCAATTTCAGCCTGTCCGCGCAGGTCTTCGGTCCGGTGTCCGTTAACGGGCACCTGGGATGATACTTCAACTCCGACGGAACGCCAAAGGGCGCGTACTTCCAGGCGTGCTTCACTGCCGGCGACTCGCTGATCAACTACAACAACTTCGATACGTTGCTGTGCGTTCCAGTCGGTGACTGGGCCGCCGATGAAGGCGGCCTGGCCCTACGCTTCGATCGGCAACTGGGGGCCGTACACGACCGCTGAGGGCAACAAGAACTATGGCGTCATCTCGATGCCGGAACGAGTGGGGGACGACGGGCAACCGGGAGATCTACGAAACGTTCTCGCACGAGCTCGGCCACAACCTCGGAATGGGCGATCAATACACGCCAGCCGTTCCCGGCCGAAACCCCGGCGCGTGGGAGATGATGGACAGCGACGATCCCTTCCCGCACTTCAGCCTCGCGCACCGGATGATGCTGGGGTGGGTGCAGCCCGGCTGGGTGCAGTCGTTCAACTTCCAATCGATGGCGGCTCCCCTCGACCAGACGGTGACGCTTGAGCCGATCGAGGAAGGCGGACCACCGAGCGGGCGCAAGACCGGCGTGGAGATCCGGCTTGCCGACGGGTGGAACTACTACTTCGAGTACCGAAAGGGACAAGGCGCGCAGATCGCCGACCGCGACCTGCCGACGGACAGCCGCGTCCTCGGCACCGACGTCGTCTCGCCGCCGTACGTCGCACCGATCTCGCGGCCGACGATCCTCCTGCTCAACAACGACGTCGACGGCGACGGCGCCGTACTCGGGAGCGGGCAGGACTACGAGGAGACGGACACGACAGATCCGGTGTACCCGACCGACTTCAAGGTGGACGTCAGCGGCGCCAACGGCACGGCGAACGTCCGAGTCCGCTACGGCGTCAACAGCAAGCCCGACCCCTCGATCCGCCCGTGGCCAGCAAGCCCTGAGTCGCCAGTGGCAGAGCCCCGACATTGAGATCCGGAACGCGCGAAACCAGGCCGACTCGGCCTGGTTCAATGTGCCGTGGGTCGGGAACGCCAATACCGTCGTCGCAAAGATCAAGAACAACGGCGCCCTCGACGCACCCAGGTGCGCGCAACTTCTACGTCAAGAACTACAACGTTGGAGGCACGCCGGAGACGTTCCTCGGCTCGGACATGAAGGACGTTCCCGCGGGCGCGACGGTCGAGTTCACGACCAGCTGGATGCCGCCGTCCGAACGGCCACTACTGCATCGTTGTACGCATCCCGCTGTACCAGCTTCCGGCGAACCCGGCCGTCGTCGAGATGACAGAGCTGAACAACATCGCGCAGTCGAACTACGACCGGTTCATTTCAGCCACCTCGGTCCCGTCGCGCGAGATGACGGAGGTTGAGGTCGGCAACCCGTACCACGAGCGCGCACGCGTCTGGATCATGGCCGGACACTCAAACCCGCTTTACCGCACGTACCTCGAGCACGCGTGGCTCTACCTCGATCCCGGCGAGACGCGGAGGGTCCGGGTGATGTACGAGTATGCGCCCGATCACATGACGAACGACGTGTACCCACCGGAGGAGCGAAAGAAGTTCCGCAAGCTGCAGCGCGAGCCGAACCGCGTTGCGTTCGCCTCATACATCGAGAATCCGCGCGACCACCCGCGCCACTCGATCGATGTCCTCTCGGGCGTCGACGTGGAGGTCGTGACCGGCAAGAGCACGAGGTTCGAGCGGTTCGTGGTTGACGGCCAGTCCGCGCGTGGCACCGTCGTTACGGCCGAAGAAGGAAAGGGCGTCAGCGGTGGCAAGGTGATTGTTCGGGTCAGCCCGAGGAAGGCGCCCGACGAGAAGAGCAGCTACGTGACGGTGCCCGTCCGGGAGGGCAACTTCTCCGCGAAGCTCAGGGGCGAGGGGCGCTGGGCGAAGGCCTTCTACGTTCCCGCGCGCGGCTACGCGGACTGCGAAAGCGACCTCGAGGCGATCGAGTAGGGGCCGCATACCCTCGGCCACCTGCCAGAGCACCGTTTCTACAGCACAGCAAGAGCACACTCGCTCGGGTGCAGCGGGTTCGAGTGGCTAGCACCGCGAGGCTGAGAAACTCAGAACCGGATGCAGTTCGATCCCGTTGGGGGCAACACCGGCCTGGCCGTGGATGAAGTCGAAGAAGCCAACGCCTGTGACGGTCGCGGTACGGCCTCGGAGCGAGCGGAAGGAACTCCTCGAACAGCCGCAGGTACGACTCCTGGCTTGGGCTTGGCTGCACATGCGGGACAAACTCTTCGAGTTCCGCCCAGCGGCCACCGACCCTGGCGAGCTCCCGACCGAGGATCGGCACCGGCCGCGCGACCCGAATCCCTGCGCGCTGGAGTCGCTCGCGCAACCGGCGCAATCCCGCCACGCGGCCGCGCGTCGCCCATGGTCGATGCACACGCAGGACGAGCGTTGCAGCCCCGTCGAGCCGGATGTTCAGGTTGAAACCGCCGCCGATGTCTTGCCACGTCCTGGCAGGCGCGACCTGATCGAGCAGCGCGGCGACCGCGGGGTCATCGGTGCTGGCCCTTGGCCCGAACCAGCTGGGCAGTGGTGGAGGTGGTGTCAAGCTTGGGCCCTTCATCGCGGAGCTTCGCTGGAAGCATCCCACCCGCCGGTAGAAACAGCATGCCCGGCACATTGATGTTCTGCGTCTCAGCGTTCAAGAATCGGCAGCCTCGGATTCTCGCACGGCCTCCGCTGAGGAGTCGGGTGGACGATAGGTGGACGCGGCCACGGCCCGCACCCAGACGCGATGGAAGTTGTCCGCGCTAACCTGCCCGATCAGTACAAACGGTGTCAACCGAACCTGCAGCAGCACCCTAGTGAATTTCAAAACATGCGGTTTTCAGCGGTCTCGGGCGGAAAACGGGAGAGCAAAAAAACGAGCCGCTAGTAGCCGCAATCCCGCTTGGGGAGCGGGATGCAGCCTAGTGGTTAGGCGGAGGGGGAGGGATTTGAACCCTCGTCGGACCTAACGGCCCGAAACGGTTTTCGAGACCGCCGCATTCGACCGCTCTGCCACCCCTCCGAGCCGTCTATTGACGGCGAAGCGGAGAAGGAGGGATTCGAACCCTCGAAGGAGGTAATTACCCCCTTAACGCCTTAGCAGGGCGCCGCCTTCAGCCACTCGGCCACTTCTCCGGGCGCAGCCAGGATAGCGCACCCCTTTCGGGGAAACCGTCAGCGTCCCTGAGCTTCGAGGCAGGGGAGGAGACGCTCGCAGTGCGCGCCTGCACACGGGTTCACGCATCATGGAGCGCAGGGCCCGTTATGGCTGACTGGCCGATGCTCAGCGCGCACTGCCAGCGCCTCGGCCTGTTTGTTCCGCAGCCACCCGAGTCTTCCAGTCGCCGGGGCGGCTGTCAACTTTGGTCGCTACAGGCGGCCGGCCTCGATGTAGCGCTCGAGGAAGCGGCGGGTTCGCTCCTCGCGGGGTGCGGTGAAGATTTGACGCGGCGGGCCTTCCTCGAGGATCCGCCCCTCGTGCAGGAAGCAGACGCGGTTCGCAATATCCCGCGCGAAGCCCATCTCGTGGGTCGCGATCACATGGTCATCCCGCCCTCCGCCAGCTCGCGGATCGACCTCGAGCACCTCGCCGACCAGCTCGGGGTCGAGCGCGCTCGTCACCTCGTCCAGCAGGAGCAGATCGGGCTTCATCGCGAGCGCGCGCACGATCGCGGCACGCTGCTGCTGGCCGCCGGACAGCCGGTCGGGGAACTCGTCCTGCTTGTCGGCGAGGCCGAAGCGGATGAGCAGGTCGCGCGCTCTGCCCGGCCTCTTCCTTCGGGAGTCCGAGCACCTTGCGCGGCGCGAGCGTCACATTCCGCAGCACGGTCATGTGCGGGAAGAGGTTGAAGGACTGAAAGACGATTCCGATTCCGCGGCGGATGGCGTTCACGTCGACTCCGCGGACGTGTCACGTCGCGGCCGTGGACGAGGATCCGGCCGGAGTCGATCGGCTCGAGCAAGTTCACGCAGCGGAGCAAGGTGGACTTTCCCGAACCCGAGGCTCCGATCAGGCACACGACCTCGTGCGGGCGGACGGCCAGGTCGATTCCCCTGAGTACCTCGACGTGGCCGAAGGACTTGTGGACGTCCTCCAACTGCAGGGCTGCGCCCACCTCCGTCACGGCTGCCGCGAGTTGCCGGCGCCGGTCGCGCGCGATCAGCCAGTCGGTGAACCGCGCCAGCGGGACCGTGATCAGGATGAAGAGCAGCGCCGTTCCGATGTACGGCGTGAAGTTGAACGTCGCCGCCTCCTCGATCTGGGCCTGCCGAAACGCCTCGACGGGGCCAATCAGCGCCACCAGCGCCGAGTCCTTCTGTAGTCCGATGAAGTCGTTCAGCAGCGGCGGCACGACGCGCCGGACGGCCTGCGGAAGGATCACGAAGCTGAGCGACTGCCAGCGGTTCAGGCCGAGCGAGCGGGCCGCCGCCTCCTGGCTCGGATGCACGGACTCGATTCCCGCCCGGTAGACCTCGGCGACGTACGCGGAGTACACGAGCGAGAGCGCGACGATCCCCCAGAAGAGCGGGTCGGTCGGCACCAGGAGAGCTGGAGGGCGGGCGCGCCGAACCGAGCAGGAAGATGACGAGGATAGTGGGAACCCCGCGAAAGAGGTCGGTGTAGCCGATCGCCAGGATTCGCAGGGGGAAGAAGACTGGGCCGGGCAGACTCCGCAGGACCGCGATCAGGAGAGCGAAGACGAGGATGATCGCCTCGGCGATCATGAAGATGCGGATGTTGAGGAGGAAGGCCTCCGCGATCGCCGGAAAAGACTCCTTGAAGACGGTGGGGTCGAAGAAGGCCTTCTTGACCTCCGGCCAGCCCGGCGACGTCACCACGATCACCGCGATCAGCGCGAAGAAGACGGCCGTGCTTGCCGTCGCGATCGCGATCGAGCGCGCCCCGCCGTCGCCGCCGAGTATCCGCGACCGGCGGCTGCCCGAGGCGGCTACTTCTTGATCAGCGGGGCGTGGGCCTTGCTCGTGATCCACTTCTGCTCGAGCTCATCGAGCGTGCCGTTCGCCTTGAGCGTCGCGATCGCCTTGTTCACGCAGCCGGCGAGTGAGTTGCCTTTCTCGAACGTCAGCCCGAAGTACTCCTGGGAGCCGGCGGTCGGGAACCGGCCGACGAGCTTCGCATTCGAGAGCTGGACGTTCGCGATGTAGTACGCCGTCGGGAAGTCGGTGACCAGGCCGTCGATCTGGCCGTTCTTGAGTGCCGCCACGTTCGCGTCCAGCGTGTCGAAGACGAGCGGCTGGTCCTCGGGCTCGATGTTGTCGATGATGTACTGGTAGCTCGTCGTCCCCACGACGGCGCCGAGGTTCGCGCTCTTGAGGTCGGCGATCGAGGTGGCGTTCGCGATCGGCTTGTCCTCCAGCGCGACGAGCGCCTGGTTGACGTCGTAGTACGAGTCGCTGAAGTCGACGGCCTGCGCGCGCTGCTTGTTGTAGGAGATCTGCTGCATGGCGAAGTCGAAGTTCTTCGGTCCTGGCTTGAACGTGAGGTTGAAAGCGACCGGGAGCCACTTCACCTGGTCCCTCGAGAAGCCGAGCTTGTTCGCAATCGCGTAGGCCACGGCGCTCTCATATCCCTGGCCGTTCGCCGGGTCGTCGACCTTGAACGGCGAGCCTTTGGACTCACCACCCTCGTACCAGGGTGGGTAGCGAGGGGTTTCCGGTTGCGATCGTGAGGTTGCCGGGGGTGACTAGGTTGAGCTGATCTTCGGCGCAGGTGTTCTTGGCCGCGGTGCTCGTCGAGCCGCCCCCATCGCTCCCTCCGCCGCAGCCCGCCGCCACCGCTGCCAGGACGGCGACGATCGAAATCGCGGCGAGCGCGGCGCATGAGGCGCGACATTAACACGGCGCGAGCGGATCGACCGGGTCGGCGACCTGATGAAGGGGATGTGGCGGAAGAAGGCCTCTCTCGTCAGCCGGTTCGAGAAGCTGGGCCTCGAGGCTCCTTCTCGATGACGGCCACGTACGTCCGGTCGCCCTCGAGCATGCGGAGAGCTTCCAGCCCGAACCGTCGAGGAGCTCGTGCAGCTCCGGCTCTGAGAGGAACATGTAGTCGAACCAGGGCGTCGCCAGGTCGTGGAAGCGGACGCGGATGCGGATCTGGCCGCCCATCCGTCCTCGGCGCCGGTTGCGCTCGTGGTAGGCCAGGTGCGCCGGATTGTCGGTGCCGTAGGGATCGAGGACACTCGCCGATGATTCGTGCCCCGTCCGACGTGATGCGCGCGAGCCGCCGCAGCAGGCGCGGCCCTTTCGTCCGCGAGGCGAGCAGCCCGAGGTTGTTGCCGTACATGACCACGGTGTCGAAGACGCCGAGCGACTCGTCCACGTCCTCGATCCGCATGACGCGTGCGTCGCGGACGCCGCGCCGCCGGCACGTCTCGACCGCGCCCGGCGAGACGTCGATCGCGACCACGTCGTGCCCTTTCTCCTGCAGGTGGAGGGCTACCCGGCCGGCGCCGGCGCCGACGTCGAGGACGCGGCCGCGCGCGAAGCGCATGGCGCGGCGCTGGCGTGAGGGCCACTTCGCGTACGGGGCGAGGTAGCTCGCCGGGCCGAACCTGCTCGCCATGATCGTCCCGTCGTCCCGCTCGACGATCTCCAGGATCTCGGTGGTCGTCGAGCGAGGCGAGCATCATCTCGCCGTAGGCGTCGCCGACCTTCACGCCAGGAGCGACTCGACGGTGGGGTCGCCGCGCCGCCGCGGCGGCGCGCACCTCCCGCCACGTGCAGTCCTTCGGATCCTTGTCCGGCCGGAACCGCATGAGCCGCGTCCCGTGTCTGAACCGGTTCTTCTCGAGCTTGTCGAAGCGCACCTCGCACACGAGCTCGGGACGGACGGGATTCCAGTCGAGCTCCTTCCCGCGCGACCAGCGGCTCTGGCCGCCGGGCGTGCGCTCTGCGGAGATGAAGCCGGGCTCGACGAGCGGGGGAAGCAGTTCCTGCAGCTGCCGCTGGACCGGCGCGGAGATCCCCGAGCAGTGGCCGACGAAGTCGAGCTCGCCCTCGTCGTTGTAGAGACCGAGCAGCAGCGTCGAGATCTTGCCCTCGACCTTCTCGCTCCAGCGGAAGCCGACGATCACGCAGTCGGCGGTGCGGTGCGGCTTGACCTTGACGACGCCGTCGCGTGAGTCCGGGTAGGTAGGGCAGGTGGAGCTTCTTGCAGATGACGCCGTCCAGCCCCGCGGCCTCGAGCCGTTCGAGCCAGCGCTTCGCCTGGGCCAGATCGTGCGAGCACGGCGACAGCCGGAAGCCTTTGACCTTCTTCTCGAGGAAGCGCCGGCGGTCCGAGAGCGGAAGCTCGTGCACCGGCTCGCCCTTCCAGAGCAGGACGTCGAAAGCGATGAACTGGGAAGGGATCTCGGCGGCCAGCTTTTGAACGCGGCTCTCGGCGGGGTGGAGCCGAGTCTGCATCGCGTCGAAGTCGAGCTTGCCTTTTCTCGAGATGACGATCTCGCCGTCGAGCGCAGAGTTCGGGAGGCAGCTTGTTGCCGACCGGACGAAGCTCGGGGAAGTAGCGCAGCAGTGGCCGGCCGTTCCGGCTCCAGAGCGCCAGCTCGCCGCTCGTGTTCTCGAGGACGCCGCGGAACCCGTCCCACTTCGGCTCGTACTGCCAACCGTCGGGCTCCGGCAGCTCGGCGACGAGCTCTGCCTCCATCGGCGGGAAAGGGACTTCGCGAGTGGGCATGCCTCAAGACTAAGCTGCGCACCATGGCGAAGCGAATCGTCGTCACAGGCCTTGGGGCAGTGACGCCGGTCGGGAACGACGCACCCTCGACCTGGCGCGCAGCTGTCGAAGGGCAGAGCGGAATCGACTTCATCCGCTCCTTCGACGCGAGCGCCTTTCCGGTGCGAGTCGCAGCCGAGGTGAAGGGCTTCGACCCGGAGGGACTCGCCTCGCCGAAGGAGCTTCGCCGGCTCGATGACTGCGTCCTGTTCGCGCTCGCCGCGTCGAAGGAGGCGGTCGCCGACGCCGGTCTCGACAGCGTCTACGACGCCGACCGCGTCGGCATCGTCTACGGCTCCGCCATCGGCGGGATCAAGACGATCAACCAGCAGGTCGACATCCTGCGCGACCGCGGGCCCGAGCGCGTCTCGCCGCACTGGCTCCCGAATGCGCTGGTCGACTCCGCGAGTGGGCAGATCGCGATCACGCTCGGCTACCGCGGTCCCAACTACGCGACCGTCTCGGCCTGTGCGACCGGCTCGCATGCGGTCGGGGAAGGCGCCGAGCTGATCCGGCGGGGTTGGGCGGACGCAGTGCTTGCCGGCGGGACCGAGTCCGGCATCATTCCGGTCATCCTGGCGGGCTTCTGCGCGATGCGCGGTCTGGCCGCCGAGGAGGAGCATCCCCCACGCGCTTCTCGTCCCTTCGACGCGACCCGGGCGGGCTTCGTCATGGGGGAGGGGGCCGCGACGCTCGTCCTCGAGGAGCTGGAGGCGGCGCGCGCGCGTGGCGCGAAGATCTATGCCGAGGTGCTCGGGTACGGGACGTCGAACGACGCGTACCACATGGCCGCGCCCGACCCGGAGTCGGTCGGAGTCTCCGAGATGATGCGCGCCGCGCTCGAAACCGCGGATGTCGCTCCGGAACGGGTCGGCTACATCAACGCGCACGGGACGTCGACGCCGCTCGGGGACCTGGCCGAGACGAAGGCGATCAAGGAGGTCTTCGGCAAGCATGCGTACGAGCTCGCGGTGTCGTCCACCAAGTCGGTCATGGGCCACTGCTTCGGCGCGGCAGGGACGGTCGAGGCGATGATGTGCGTTCTTGCCGTCCGCGATGGCAAGCTTCCGCCGACGATGAACTACGAGCATCCCGATCCCGAGTGCGACCTGGACTACGTGCCCAACGAGGCCCGGGACGTCGAGGTCGACGTGGCGCTCTCCAACGCGATGGGGCTCGGGGGACATAACGCGTGCGTTCTGATCGGGCGGGTCGAATGAACTTCATCGTCAACGAGCCGGTCGAGGAATACGCCGCGGCGCACACAACGCCTGTCGCCGAGCTGTTCGAGCGCCTGGCGGCCGAGACGCGGGAGAAGTCGGATGCGCCGCAGATGATGGTCGGGCTCCTCGAGGGGCGCTTCCTCGAGTTCCTGGTCCGGCAGACGAAGGCGCGCCGGATCCTCGAGCTCGGCACCTTCACGGGCTGGTCGTCGATCTCGATGGCGCTCGGGCTCGTCGAGGGAGGACGGATCACGACCTGCGACGTCGACGAGGAGACGACCGCGATCGCGAGGCGCTACGCCGAGGAGGCAGGCGTCGCCGACCGCATCGAGTACCGGCTCGGGCCGGGGCTCGAGACGATCGAGTCGCTGGACGGGCCGTTCGACCTGATCTTCATCGACGCGGACAAGGAGAACTACGTCAACTACTACGAGGCCGTGCTGCCCAAGCTCGCGGCCGACGGCTTCATCGTCGCCGACAACGTCCTCTGGTCGGGCCGCGTGGCGGATCCCTCGAACGAGGACGCGAACACGCTCAACATCCGGGAGTTCAACGACCACGTGCTGGCGGACGAACGCGTCGAGTGCGTGATGCTCACGGTCAGGGACGGGATGCTGTTGATCCGTCCACGACCCCGGGAGCTGAGCTCCTCCAGCGAGTCGAGCACGACGTCGGCGAGGCCGAGCGCCTCGGCATCCGGCGGGAACTGGCGGTTCGGGATGGCGACCACGCGCATTCCCGCCGCGTGCGCGGAGCGGATCCCGTTGTGCGAGTCCTCGATCGCCGCGCAGCGCTCGGGCGCGACGCCGAGCCGGCGCGCAGCCTCGAAATAGACGTCCGGCGCGGGCTTACCGCGGCCGACCTCCTCCGACGACACGGTGACGTGGAAGTACTCCTCCAGCCCCGCGAGCTCCAGCACGAGCTCGAGGATCGGCCGGTTGGACGAGGTCGCGAGCCCGAGCGGCCGGTGTTCGGCGAGCCGCTCGACCGCCTCGCGCGCACCCGGCAGAAGCGGCAAGTGTTCGCGGTAGAGGCCGGTCATCCGCCGGACGACCTCCTCGTTGATCTCCTCCGGCGCCTCCGGCAGGCCGAGCTCGTCATGCATGTACCGCGACCACTCGTTCGAGCTCATGCCCATCATGTCCCGCTGGGCGCGGTCGTGCCAGCGGCCGCCGCGTTCCCGGACGAGCCGCTCGCGAGCCGTGTCCCACACCTGCTCGGAGTCGATCAGGACGCCGTCCAGATCAAAGACGACCGCGTCGATCACAGAGGCTGGTACCGCCGATCCAGATAGAGGAGCGGCGGCTTCGCTTCGCCGAGCTCGCACGAGAGCACCTCGCCGGCGAAGAACGTGTGGTCGCCGGCCGGCCACTCGGCCCAGACTGCGCATTCGAGCCAGCCGAGCGCGCCATCGATCAGACGCGCGCCGTGCTCTCCCGCACGGGTCTCGATCCCGTGCCAGTGGGCGATGGGTGGGACACCTCGGGCGAAGTGCTGGGCCACCGCTTCCTGGCCGGCGGCGAGCAGGCTGACTGCGAAGGCGCCCGACCCGCGAAGGAGCTCGTGCAGCGCGGCGTCGCGCGAGACGGAGATTCCGACCAGCGGGGGCTCGAAGGAGAGCGAGACCAGCGTCCCGACCGTCAACCCGAGGCCCTCGCCGTCGGCGTCGACGGTGACCACGGCGACGCCGGCCGGGAACCGCCGCATCAACGCTCGCACGTCGCCCACAGGGCGAACTCAATCAGCCGCAGAGACGGGCGGCCTGCACGAGCATGCCGGTGAGCCCGACCCCCGCGTCTGGCTCCGCGCGGCCGACCCATGAGACGATCGGGGTCACCCCCGGCCCCAGCGCCGTCGCGCGGTACATGGTGCCCTTTCCGTGGGAGGGGCCGAGCGCGTAGCAGAAGATCCCGGTCGGGTTGTGCGAGAGGAAGCCGGTCTCGCGATGCCATCCCGAGCCGTACGCGGAGTCATACGTGTCGACGTAGATGTTGCGGGCAAACGTGTCGAGCGGCGCTCCGCGGCGCGTGACGTTGAACCCGTAGACCGGGCGGCCACGATATGTGTACTGGCCGAAGAGGACGTCCGCCCCGGGCCGTGCGTCCACGCGGATCCCCAGCGACGCGCGGGTGCCCGTCCAGTGCGAGAGGTGAAGCTCCCACGTGCCGACCGCTCCGCCGACCGGGATCAGCCGCTGCCAGCGCTGCACGGCCCAGAACGAGCCGTCCGGAGCCGTGCACGCCGCGAGTAGCCACGCAAGCGTCGGGCCCCGGTAGGGCCGGCATGCGTTCCGGTCCTGCCAGACGGCACGCCCGAACGCGCCCCAGCCGCCGGAGTAGTCGACGCGGAACTTCACCTGCGCCCGCGACTGCGTCGGCGCGATCGCGTCGCGTGCGCCCCAGGCGATCACATGCTTGCGGACCCCGTGCGCGGTGTAGCTGAGCGCGGCGACGCCACCGGCCGACACGGTCAGGTGGACATCCGATGCCTTGCGATCGATCAGCTGCGACGCGCCGGCCGGGTCGCACATCATGAATGTCAGGACTGCGAAGACGAGCGAAACTCGAAGCAACTCCCCCATTGCAACGCAGGGAAGACGAAGCCGCAATAGGTCCTGCGGCTCATTTTCGGGGTCGAAGGACCTAGCCCAGGCTGATCCCGAAGCCGCCGAACAGGAAGAACGCCAGGAAGGAAATGGCAACCACAATCCCGATCGCGACGGCGATGCTCTCCTCGAGGTTCATGGATTTCAGTTTCTGCACCGGCCCGGACGTTCCTGCCGCTGTGCAACCATCGGAGGATGCCTGCGTCCGCAAGCATCGAGCACAGCCCGGCCGTCCGCCCGCCGCCCGGGCGGACCCGCTTCCGCCCGGTCGCCTTCGCGTTGCTCGTCGCGGTCATTCCGACTGCGATCGTCACCTGGGCGGTCGGGCGAAACGAGGGGAACCACATCAGGCGCACAGCCAACGACGCCGTGGTCGCGGAGGCACAGGCGGGGCGGCAGGAGGCCGAGGCCGTGCTCGCGCGGGCGCGCGGAAGGGCGCTCGAGATCGCGCGGCTGGTGCCGGTGCAGCATGCCCTCGCTCGCCGCGATCGCGCGGCTCTCGTCCGGCTCGCGCACCGCTTCCCCGGCTCGTACTACCTCATCGGCGGCCGGGCGATTCCGGGCCGGCCCGCCGAGCCGGCTCGGCGAACGGCCGTCGTCACGCTCGGCAAGAGGCCGATCGGGACGGTCGTCGTCGCCGTACCTCGTTCGTCGCTTATCGAGGCGACCCGAAAGGTGGAGCTGGCTGAAGGCGACCGGCTGCTGCTCGCCGATCCAGGGACGGCGCCTGCGCACGCCGGCGACGTTCGCCTCGCCGACCGCCACTACCGCGCGGCCGGCGCTCGTGTGTCGTCGCGCGTCGAGGTCGTCGCGGCCCGACCCGCGAGCGCGATCGACAACGACGTCCGCGACACCTGGCTGACGGCGCTCGGCGCCGCCCTCGCCACGCTTGCGACCGTCGCGCTGCTCGCCTGGGCGGCCTCGCCGCTCGTCGTCCGCGGCCGCATGGCGCAGCGCGAGCGTTCGGAGGCCCTTCGTGTGCTCTCGAGCGTGCGCGACGGCGTCTTTCTGACCGACGAGCGCGGGATCGTTCGCTTCTGGAACCGCGCGGCCGAGCTGATCACCGGCCTCACGCGGCGGGACGTCTGGGGCCACTCGCTTCCCGATCTGCCGGGGCTGGGAAGCATCGCCGATGAGATCCCCGTCGGCGAGGAGGGGATCGTCAGCCCGGAGGTCTTCCCCGTCCAGCTCGGCCTGCGCGAGCTTTGGCTGTCGCTGGCCGGCGTCAAGACGGGCGAAGGGACGGTCTACACGTTCGCCAACGTGACCGAGGAGCAGCGCCTGGAGCAGATGAAGAACGACTTTCTCTCCACCGTCTCGCACGAGCTGCGCACGCCCTTGACGGGCGTGTACGGGGCAGCGCTGACGCTCCGCGAACGGGGTGAGCGGCTCACCTCGAACGACCGCTCCCTGCTGCTCGCTTCGTTGACCGAGCAGGCGGAGGGGCTCACGCGGCTGGTCGAAGATCTGCTCGTGGCGAGCGGCCTCGAGTCCGAGCGGCTCCTACTCGCGCAGGAGCGCTTCGAGGCGGTCAAGCTCGCCCGCGAGGTGGTCGAGGACGCGCGTCTGCGGCACACGACCGCGCGCGTGCAACTCGGCGAGGCCGAAGAGGCCTTCGTGCTCGCCGATCCGGCGCGGACGCGGCAGGTGCTCGAGAACCTGATCGACAACGCGCTCAAGTATGCGGGGCGAGGCCCAGTCCGCGTGGCCGTCGAAGTGGGCGAAGGAGTCGTCGCCTTCGGCGTCTCCGACGAGGGGCCTGGAATTCCGGAGGATCGCCAGGAACGGATCTTCGAGAAGTTCTACCGCTCGGACGTGCAGATGGAGGGTGGAGTGGGCGGCGCGGGCCTCGGTCTGTACATCTCGCGGGAGCTCGTCGAACGCATGGGGGGGCGCCTCTGGGTCGAGTCGACGCGGGGTGGGGGCTCGCTCTTCACCTTCGAGCTTCCTTCCCTTCCGGGCTGACGCGTGCTTTCATGGAGGCATGCCGAAGGCCGGAGTTGCCTTCAATGCAGTTCTTATCGCCGCCGGATTGCTGCTTTCGGCGTTCCTGTGGCTGTCCGCTTCCGGGAACTCGCCGGGATTTCTGCCGCTAGGCTCGCCGACCGCACGGCCGGCTGAGGTGACGCTGGCGCGCGCGCTGCCTCAGCGGCAGCGGGCCGGTGCGCCGAAACGCGCGCGCAGTAGGCGGACGAACGCCGCCTGCGCCCGTAGTCGTGATTCCTGCCAGCAGCGCCGTGTCCGCGTCCGTGACCGCTCAGGCGCGGCCGGCCGCGCGCCGCCAGACGCCGGCGAATCGTCCGACGACGCAGGCCCCCGCGACACCACCTCCCGCCGCGACGCCGCCGCCTCCTCCTCCCCCGCCTCCAGCGCCACCGGTGATCGCGACAGGAAACCCCGTCGCGGCTGCGCCGACGTCGACGACGGGCTCTGGCGCGAAGGCGCTTTCGACGCCCCCTCCGACGCCTCCGCCGCCCCCGCCGGGGAACTTCCAGCCGCCCCCCACGCAGAAGCCGTCGCCGCAGCCTCCGCCTGCGCCTGTGAGCGCTCCACCTTCGGCGGCCACGCCCGCCGGACCGCCTCCACCTCCGCCGGATAAGCACGACCACGACAACGGCCACGGGCACGGCCCCAAGTAGTTGCCGGAGCTCGAAGGCCAGATCGCGCTCGTCACAGGGGGCGGGCGCGGCATCGGCGCGAACATCGCGCGCGAGCTCGCCGACGGAGGCGCGCGCGTGGCGGTCGCGGCGCGGTCGCGTGACCAGGTCGAGTCAGTCGCCGAGCAGATCGGTGGAATCGCCCTCGAGCTCGACGTGGCGGACGGGACCGCAGTCGAGCGGGCCGTGGACGAGACGGAGCGCGAACTCGGCCCGCTCGACCTTCTGGTCGCGAACGCCGGGATGGGCGGGCCCGAGGGCGAGACGTGGGAGGTCGACGCCGAGGAGTGGTGGCGCGTCTTCGAGGTCAACGTGCTCGGCGTCCATCTGTGCTGCCGGGCGGTGATCCCGGGGATGCTCGAGCGGGGGCGCGGGCGGATCGTCATCACCGGTAGCGGCGCCGCCTATCTTCCGGGCGCGAGCAACACCGCGTACACCGCGAGCAAGGCGGCCGTCGTGCGCTATGCCGAGACGCTCGCGAACGCCCTTCGGGGACGCGTGCCGGTCTTCGTCATCAGCCCCGGGCTCGTGCAGACGGCCATGACGGGCGGCTTCTTCGACGACGACGCGCCCTGGACTCCGCCCGAGCTGGCGCCACAGCTCGTCCGCGTGCTCGCCTCGGGCCGGGCCGACGCGTTAGCCGGCAGGTACCTCCACGCCGAGCACGACGACATCGAGGACCTGATCGAGCGAGCAGACGAGATCCACGAGAACGACCTGAACGCGATCCGGCTACAGCGCTAGAAGCGCTGACGCCACCGGCAGCGGCGGGGGAGAGATTCGAACTCTCGGAGGGGTTGCCCCCTCAATGGTTTTCAAGACCACCCCGTTAGACCGCTCCGGCACCCCGCCGGAGGCAATTCTGCCTAGAGGGAGACGAGCTCGGGCGCGCCGAAGTCGCGCAGGACGTCCGGCACGTCGCCCTGGAAGTTCTCGAGGATCGCGAGCGCCCAGCGGTCGGTGACCGCGGTGCCGTTCAGCGTGTGGACATACTCCGGCCCCTTCTCGCCGCGGTAGCGGATCCCGAGGCGGCGCGCCTGGTAGTCGGTTGTGTTCGACGCCGACGTGAGCTCGCGGTAGCGCTCCTGCGCCGGGAACCAGGCCTCCAGGTCGTAGCGCTTCGCCCCCGCGGCGCTCAGCTCGGATGCCTCGATGTTCACGACGCGGTACGGCAGCCCGAGCTCGCGCGCGAGCGACTCCTCCGTCTCGAGCATCCGCTCGTGCTCGCCCCACGACTCCTCCGGGCGCACGTAGGCGAACATCTCGACCTTGTTGAACTGGTGGACGCGGAACATCCCGCGCGTGTCGCGTCCGGCGGCGCCCGCTTCGCGCCGGAAGTTCGTCGAGAAACCCGCGTAGCGAAGGGGCAGCTCGTCCGCGTCGAGGATCTCGCCCATGTGCAGGCCGGCGAGCGCCACCTCTGACGTCCCGGTGAGGTACAGATCCTCGTCGGCGACCTTGTAGATCTCGAACTGCTCCGCCGGGAAGAAGCCCGTACCGTACATCGCCTCCTCGCGCACCAGGATGGGCGGGATCACCGGGATGAATTCCTGTGTGGTCACCCGGTCGAGCGCGAACCAGTACAGGGCGAGCGCGAGGCGCGCTGCGTCGCCGATGATGTAGCCGAAGCGGGAGCCCGACAGGCGGGCGCCCCGTTCCATGTCGAAGCGGCCGAGCTCGAGGTGCTCCTTCGGCTCCGTCAGCTGCGGCGGCTCGCCGACGACGCGGACGATCTCGCCCTCAGCGTCGTCCTCCGCGGCGTCCGGAACGGACTCATGCGGGGGATTGGGGACGACGCGCAGCAGCTCGTCCCGCGCGCTCTCGGCCTCGGCCAGCTCGCCCTCGAGCCGCTGGAGGTCGGCTTTCACCTGCTTCAGCTCCTCGACCTGCTCCGGCGTTGGCTTGCCCTTGAGCTTCTGGCGGCTGCGCAGCTCGTCCACGTGCGGGACGAGCTCGCGCCAGCGCTCGTCCGCCGCCAGGAGCTCGTCGAACTGCTGCGCGTAGCCCTTGCGCGCGATCGCGGCGCGGTACGCGTCGGGGCTCGCGCGCGCGGCGCGAAGGTCGATCACTTGGACTGCAGGAAGGCGACCAGGTCGGCGAGCTGCTTGTCCGAGAGCTGCGAGCCATAGGTCTGGGGCATGATGTTCGGCTGGAAGCCGGCGGCGACCTCGGCGTTCGGGTCGACGATGGACTGCTGGATGAAGGCGGCGTCCTTGCCCTTCAGCGCTTCGCTCAGGTTTGGCCCGACGTTGCCCGTCGAGCCGGCCGGCTCGAACGCGTGGCACGAGCCGCAGCCCTGCGCGTCGAACACCTGCTTGCCAGCTGCCGGGTCGCCCTTGACTTCGGTCGTCTGCGTCTGGACCGTGCCGATCACCGTCTCCGGCAGTGCCTTCGACGGACCTTCAGAGCCGCAACCGGCCGCCAGAAGAGCCACCAGTGCGAGGAGTGGGATCAGCCGGCGCACGGGCGCGAGTGTATCTGGTCGCTGCCCACGTAAACAGGACGAATCCGGAGATCGCGCCCGCTCCGGCCACGTCGATCGGCGCGTCGTTGACGAGGAACGAAACGGCGACCCCGAGGAGCAGGGCATCGAGGCCGGCGTAGCGCGGACGCTGGAGCGCGAGCCATGCGAGCGCGACGAGCTCGACCGCCACGAGCAGCGCGATGGGAGCGGCGTTCAGCTGGTCGAAGGACAAGTGGAGGCGGTGGCTGAGGTCGCCGAACCACGCCCCCGGGCCCTTTTCGAACGTCCGCGTCACGTGGCTGTGCCCGCCGCTCGCCTCGTCGATGCCGATGAAGGCGAGGACGAGCGCGACCCCTGCCACGCCGGCGACCGCCAGCCGCTTGACGGTGATCCGTCCCGCCAAGCGCAGCGCGAGGAACGCGAAGGCGGCGGCGAACACGATCAGCCCTCCGCCGTCGGCGCCTGTCCGGCTCCACCCGACGGTGACGAGCGCGAGCGCCGCGATCGGGAGGACGCTGACAGGCCAGCTCGGCCGCCGAGATCAGGGAGATCGCCAGCAGGACGGTCTCGACGAGGTTGTTGACCCCGTAGAACCGGCCGCCCTGCTCCGGCCGTGGCCCGATCGACGAGAAGCCCGCGGTCTCGGGCCACGCCCAGAGGACGACGAGGAAGAGCAGCAGCACCGCGGGACCCAGGTAGACGACCGCGCGCCGCGGAAGCGCGATCGCCGCCGCGAGTGCGATCGAGCCGAGCCGAGGAACGGCAGGATGACCTCCAGACGGCTGCGCCCGCAAGCGCGAGGAGGAGGGCCACCGCGACCATCACCGGCGCGATCGCAACGCAGAACGCCGCCAGAAGCCCGTCCGCCGCCAGAGCGCGAGGAGGATGCGCCGATCGTCAGGGCCGCGAGCATGACGTAGGCCCAGCGCCGGGCGTCGTGAAGCTGCTCGAATCTGCGCTGGAGCCGGGCCACGCGCGCCGCCGCGTCCGGGACCGCGAGCGCGCCGAGCCGTCCGCGGTGGTCGAGATCCGTCGCCGCGATCAGACCCGGGATCCGGGTCGAGGTCGAGGTGACAAGCCCGCGCAATCCGGGTACGACGATTGGGCGAAGAGGCTCTCCGGGGGTCGCAACAAGTGCCACTCCCGCGCTTGCAGGACCGGCTGCGAGCGCGAACGCCGACGCTACGATTAAGGCAATCCACTTCAAGGAGCGCGATTTTCGATGAAACGCAAGTCCTACGGTCGCGACGCCGGTCTTTCCTTCCGGATGCTGTTCACAGGCGCGCTGCTCGGCGCGCTGTACGTGGGCTTCGCCGTAGTCCTGTTCCAGGTTCTGAACGTCGGCCTGATTCCGATGCTCCTGATCGTCGTCGGGCTCGCCGTCTTCCAGTACTTCACCTCCGACAAGCTCGCCCTCGCAGCCTCCGGCGCGAAGGTCGTGAGCGAGGAAGAAGCGCCGGAGCTGCACACCATGATCGAGCGGCTGTGCGCGATGGCCGATCTCCCGAAGCCGAGGGTCGCCGTGATCGACACGGACGTCCCGAACGCGTTCGCGACCGGGCGTAGCCCCAAGCACGCGGCCGTCGCCGTGACGACCGGCCTCTGGCGCCGGCTCGAGCCGCACGAGGTCGAGGGCGTGCTGGCGCACGAGTTCTCGCACATCGCCAATCGTGACGTCCTCGTCATGACGCTCGCGAGCTTCTTCGCCATGCTCGCCGGCTTGCTGACGCGGTTCGGCCTGTACGGCGGGATGTTCGGCGGAGGCCGGCGGGACGACAGCGGCGGCGTTCCGATCTGGCTGATCGTCTTCCTCGTCTCGCTGCTGACGTACTTCATCAGCTACCTGCTCATCCGCGCGATCTCGCGTACCGCGAGTACGCCGCCGACCGCGGGTCGGCGCTGATCACCGGCGCGCCCGAGAACCTGATGAGCGCGCTGCAGAAGATCGCGAGCGGGATCATGCAGATTCCGCAGCGAGACCTGCGCGAGGTGCAGACGATGAACGCGTTCTTCATCGTTCCGACGAGCGTGAAGTCGACGGCGCCGAGCTGTTCGCGACCCATCCGCCCCTCGAGAAGCGCCTCGCCAGCCTGGCCGAGATCGCGCGCGAGATGGGCAAGCCCGTCGCGTAATTGGGTTTCACGGACGTCCTCTTCGGCCGAAAGAAGCTCAAGGACGCCAAGAGCGAGCGCCTGTTCGCGATCTCGACTGCGCGCATCACGCTCGAGGCCGAGCTCGGGCTGAAGCAGGCCGGCGCCGCCGCGCTTTGCTTCAAGCCGCTGTCGGCCGGTGAGTTCGTCCGCGCAGAGAACGAGCTGCAGGAGCTGCTCGACTTCGCTGCGCAGAAGTCACAGTCGAAGGTCGACCGGAAGTCCGACGAGTTCGGCTTCGAGTGGCTAGTGATCCGCGATCCCGACTTCGAAGATCTCGTCACGACCGTCCATCTGATCGATTCGGAGCTGGTCACGCGTGGCTTCGGGACGCAGCTGCTGGCCGCCGTCTTCCGCTTCGACGGCAAGCAGGGAGCGGTGTACTGGATCTACGGCTACAAGCAGGGCACCTTCTGGCCGTTCGTGCCGAAGGGCGAGAAGGAACGCAATAACGCAGAGGAGCTGGAGCTCAAGGCGAAGCTCGAGGGCGAGATGCCAATCGAGGCGTCTCTCTCCCGCTGGTTCGCGCTGTACGGCGCACCGCTCTG
>CAWEIM010000002.1:0-110917 GCA_963809075.1 uncultured Actinomycetes bacterium
CCGTGGCACTTCTTGAACTTCTTTCCCGAGCCGCACCAGCAGGGATCGTTGCGGCCGGTCTTCTCCTTGTCGGCGACCACGCGCTGTCCGGTGATCACCGATCCGCCCATCGCCGGAGCCATCGTCGCGCCGGCAGTCGAGACCGAGCCGCCGAGCTCGCCGCCGGCCATCCCGGCCGCGGCGATCGCATCCGCACCGGCGAGCGACTGGTGCTGGTACTCGAGGGCGGCGCCGTTCCCCTGGCCGTCCTGCATCGCGAGCAGCTCGGCCTCCTCGGGGGCCAGCTCCGCGTGGAACAGCGTGAAGACAACCTCCTCGCGGATCGCCGCGTTCAGCTCCTCGAACATCGAGTGCCCCTCGGACGTGTACTCGACCAGCGGATCCTTCTGCGCCATCGCGCGGAGATGGACGCCCTCGCGCAGGTAGTCCATGTTCTCGAGGTGCTCGCGCCAGCGGCTGTCGACGACCTGGAGGATCACGAATCGCTCGAGCTCGCGCATCAGCGGCTGGCCGAGTCCGGGTTCTCCCCGAACGACTCCTCCTTCGCGGTGTACTCGTCGAGCGCGTCCTCGACGAACTCGTCCACCAGCGACGGGCGGTCGACTCCGACTTCCTCGCGGAGCTCGTCGGCGGTGATCTCCGTTGCGTACAGGTCCTTCATCGCCTGCACGAGTGCGTCGAGATCGATCTGCTGGTCCTCGGAATCGACGAACTGGTCGACCATCCGCTCGACGACCTCGCGGATCCACTCGCGCACCTCGTCGGAGAGGTCCTCTCCCTCGAGCACCTGGCGTCGCTGCGCGTAGACGACCGTCCGCTGCTTGTTCAGGACGTCGTCGTACTTGAGGACGTTCTTGCGCATGACGAAGTTCTGTTCCTCGACCTTCTTCTGCGCGTTCTCGATCTGGCGGGAGAGGATCCCCGACTCCATCGGCTCGCCCTCGGGGATCTTGAAGCGATCCATGATCTTGAAGATGCGGTCGCCCGCGAACAGGCGGACGAGGTCGTCCTGGCCGGAGAGGTAGAAGCGCGACTCGCCGGGGTCGCCCTGGCGGCCCGAGCGGCCGCGGAGCTGGTTGTCGATCCGCCGCGCCTCGTGGCGCTCGGTGCCGAGCACGTACAGGCCGCCGCGGTCGAGAACGCCCTCTCCCAGCTTGATGTCGACGCCACGGCCGGCCATGTTGGTCGCGATCGTGACGGCCTTCTGCTGGCCGGCGTCCATGATGATCTCCGCCTCGCGCGCGTGCTCCTTCGCATTCAGGACGTTGTGCGGGATCCCGTTCCGCTCGAGCAGCGCCGACAGGTACTCCGACGACTCGACCGCGATCGTGCCGACGAGGACGGGCTGGCCCTTCTCGTGGCGCTCCTTGATGTCCGCGATCACCGCCGCGAACTTCTCTTCCCTCGTCTTGAAGATGAGGTCGTTCTCGTCGGCGCGCGCGACCGGGACGTTGGTCGGGATCTCGACCACGTGCAGGTTGTAGATCTCGACGAACTCCTTCTCCTCGGTCTTCGCGGTACCGGTCATGCCCGCGAGCTTCTCGTACAGGCGGAAGTAGTTCTGGAGCGTGATCGTCGCCAGCGTGACGTGCTCCTCCTGGATCTTCACGCCCTCCTTCGCCTCGACCGCCTGGTGGAGGCCCTCCGACCAGCGGCGGCCTTCCATGATCCGGCCGGTGAACTCGTCGACGATCTTGACCTCGCCGTCCTGGATGACGTAGTCGCGGTCGCGGTGGTAGAGCGCCTCGGCCTTGACGGCCTGATTCAGATGGTTGACCAGCTGGACGTTGCGGGGGTCGTACAGGTTGTCGATCTTGAGCGCGCGCTCGACCTTCTCGATTCCGCGCGGGAGCGGCGAGACGGTCTTGAACTTCTCGTCGAACGTGTAGTCCACGTCCGGCTCCGCCTCGCCCCGGTCGATCTTCGACGGCGCCTTGTAGGGCACCCCGTCCATCTGCCGGACGACGCGCGCGAAGTCGTAGTAGACCTGCGCGGCGACCTCGGGCTCGCCCGAGATGATCAGCGGCGTCCTGGCCTCGTCGATCAGGATCGAGTCGACCTCGTCCACGATCGCGTAGTAGTGGCCGCGCTGCACCGTCCCGTCGAGCGAGACGGCCATGTTGTCGCGGAGGTAGTCGAAGCCGAACTCGGAGTTCGTCCCGTACGTGATGTCGGCCGCGTAGGCGGCGTCGCGGGCCTCGGGCGACATCATGTTCTCGATGAAGGCCGACGCGCATCCCGAGCTTCTCGTACACCGGGGCGACCCAGTTCGGCGTCGCGCTTGGCCAGGTAGTCGTTGACCGTGACCAGGTGGACGTTGTTGCCGGTCAGCGCGTTCAGGTACAGCGGCTGGCTGGCGACGAACGTCTTCCCCTCGCCCGTCTTCATCTCCGCGATGTCGCCCTCGTGGAGAACGATTCCGCCCATCGCCTGGACCGGGAAAAGGTGGACGCCCATGGTGCGCTTGAACGCCTCACGGACGGCCGCGAACGATCTCGAAGACAAGCTCGTCGACGTCCTCGCCGTTCTCGATTCGCTGCTTGAACTCGACCGTCTTGCCTGCGAGCTCGTCGTCAGAGAGACCATCGAAGTCGGGCTCCAGCGACATGATGTAGTTGGCCTGCTCGCGCAGGCGCTTGAGGCGCCGGCCTTCGCCGACTCGCAGTGCTTTCTCGAGGGAGCCCAGCTGGGGCATGTGGGGTCAAGGGTAGCTTGTGAGGGCGGAGAGTTCGGCCGTGAGGGGTCTTTCGTCTACGAGAGCTACCGGACGGCGACTTCGCGATCTATGCTGCCGTCCCCGGCACGCGGTCCTCGAGCTGACTCAAAGCGGACTGATCCGCACCTCGAACAGATCGCCGTCGAGACGCTTCGCCTCGGCGACGTAGGAGTCGTACCGCTCCGACGCCAATCGCTCGAGCTCCGGGACGGTCCCGAACTCGGGGCGGCCGTCGATCGCGAGCGTCTTCGTCCCGTCCTGCATCGTCAGCATCGGCTCCTCGCCGTCGACTCCGGGGATCTCGAGCACCTCGATCCGGCGCGCAGCCGCCGCCCAGACCTGGCCGTGCCTGCGCACGGCCTCGACCCGGTACGGCGCCTCGACCACGTTGTCGAGCTCCTCCGCGAGCGGCTCGATCGCCGGCTCGGGCAGCTCGTCGTCGATGATCACGGAGCCGTCGGGCGAGGACGACGAACGCCACCTCGTCCCCCTCGAGCTCCGGAGCCTCGGCCATCACGACCGCGTCCCAGCGCCTGGGGCGCTGCACCCCGTGGTAGCCAGGGACGCCCGGCGCCGGCGGTCCGACGTCGACCGGCTCGGGAACCCGTTCGGGCGTCCCGTTCGTTCAGTCCGCCCTCACGGGCGAGCCGCTCGTGCAGCTTTTCGCGCCGGAACAGTCCCAACTACTCGAGCTGCGGCTCGATCAGGCCGAAGCTGCCGTCGCGCCGGCGGTACACGACGTTCACGTCGCTCGATTCGGCGTCCTGGAACACGAAGAAGTCGTGCCCGACGAGCTCCAGCTGAAGCACGGCCTCCTCCGGGCTCATCGGCTTGACCGGGAACTGCTTGGTCTTGACGATCAGCGGCTCCGAGCCATCCACGGCGGGCATGACAGCCTCAGGAGGCCGCGCGCGGCGCGGCTCCTGGCGCCGCTTCTCGCGGTAGCGCTTGACCTGGCGAGCGAGCTTCTCCGTCAGCTGGTCGATCGACGCCTTCATGTCGCTCGACGACTCGCGCGCGCGCAGGACGGGGCCTTTCGTCCAGATGGTCGCCTCGGCGACGTGGCTTTGCGAGATGGAGGGATTGCGCTCGACGGTCAGCTCCAGCTCGACCCGAGTCGGATCGCTCAGCTGCTTCTCCAGCTTGCGGAGCTTCGCCTCGGCGTAGCTGCGGATGGAATCGCTGACCTCGACGTTTTTGCCCTTCACCTGAAGCTGCATTTCGCCTCCTTCGGTCGAGCGACGTCGTTCCGTTCATCTTACGACGCGAGGCGCACCGTCCGGGCGAGCGTGACCACGTGGATCGTGCGGGCGCCCGCCGCGCGCAGCGCCGAGGCGGCGGCCGACGCGGTCGCGCCGGTCGTGTACACGTCGTCGACGACGCAGAGGGACCTCGGCATCGGCCCGTCGCGCGCACGAAAGGCGCCGGCGACGTTTCTGCGGCGCTCCATCCGCGAGAGCCCGCGCTGCCTCGATGCCCGGCGCCTGCGCCGGAGGACATCCCCGACCGGCAGTCCCCAGCGCGCGCCCAGGCCGAGCGCGAGCTGCCGTGCCGGGTTGTGGCCGCGCCTGAGCATCCGCTCGCCGTCGGGTGGAACGAAGACGAGCCCCTCGACCGGCGGTGGCGGAAGCGTCTCGCAGACGAGCTCGGCCGCCGCGTCCGCGAGCACGCGGATGCCGCGCTCTTTCCACGCGGCCACGAGCGAGCGCGCGCCGCGGTCGTAGAGGACTGCGGCCCGCGCGGACGCGAAGGCGATCCGCCTGCCGCTGCACTCGCGGCAGCGCTCGACGGGCCAGGCCGTCGGCGCGCCACAGCGCGCGCAGAGCGGCGCCTGGAGCCGCTTCAGCCCGTCGCGGCAGGACGCGCAGAGCGCCGTCCCCGTACAAGCGCACACAGCGCAGCGCTGCGGCAGGAGCAGGCCGAGGAGATCCACCGAGCCACGCTACGCGAGGAACTCGTACGCCTCAGTCGCGGCCGTGTGCCAGCTCTGTGAAGGGCGGCCTGTGCACGCCCCGCTCGGTCACGATCGCCGCGATCAGCTAGCGCAGGCGTGACGTCGAAGGCCGGGTTGCGCGCCTCGAAGCGGCCGGTCACCTCCGATCCGGCTCGTTCCTCGATCGGGATCGCGTCGCCGATCGGCAGTCGCGGCGATCGACCGTCGAGCTCGGTGCGACTACGTAGAACGGGATGCCGTGATGCGCCGCGAGGACGGCGAGGCCATACGTGCCGATCTTGTTCGCGGTATCGCCGTTCGCGGCAATGCGGTCGGCGCCGGTGAGGACGCAGTCGACCTCCTCGGCGGCCATCATCCGGCCTGCGGCCGAGTCGGCGATCACGGTGAAGGGAATGCCCTCGGCCTCGAGCTCCCACGCAGTGAGGCGCGCGCCCTGGAGGAGCGGCCGCGTCTCGCCGACGAGCACGTGGGCGAGGAGGCCTCGCTCCCACGCCGCCCGCAGCGCCCCGAGCGCCGTCCCGTAACCGCCGGTCGCGAGTGCGCCCGTGTTGCAGTGCGTGAGCGCTCGCGTCCCCGGCTCGAGCAGCGCCGCGGCGTGCGCGGCCATCCGCCGGCAGCGCTCGACCTCGTCACGGTGGATTCTTCGCGCGTTCTCGACGGTCGGTTCGGGGCGCATCACATCGAGTGCCCACCCCAGGTTGACCGCCGTCGGGCGGCTGTCGCGAAGAGCCCGTTCGGCCGCCACGAGATCCTCACCCTGCACGGCAGCGAGCGCATAGCCGTACGCCGCCGCGATCCCGATCGCCGGCGCCCCTCGGATCGCGAGCGTCCGAATTGCCTCCGCCACCTCCGCGGCGGAGCGGCACTCCAGCTCCACCTCTTCGTCCGGCAGCCGCCGCTGGTCGAGCAGGACAACCCGGTCGTCCTCGAGCCGCACGACCCGTTCCGGCGCCAGACCCTCAACGGTGCCAGGCACCTTGAGGGTGGTCGAGGGTTACGAGGTTCGAGCAATTTCCCAGACGAGGACCGCCGGCATGCCGACGAGGGCCTCGGCACGACATCGGTGTCGATCTCCAGGCCGTCGACCCAGAGGTCGACCTCCTCGCGCCGGTAAGCGAGCTCGTGGCAGGCGAGCACCTCCAACCCGGCCGCTCGGAAAGCGCGCAGATAGACGCCCGGCCAGTGGACGTGGTTCTGGATGTAGCCGAGCCGCTCGTCCACGTCGCGGAAGGCCGCTTGCGCGCCGAGCGCCACGAAACAGGGATGGACGTCGCTGAGCAGGATGCTGCCGCCGGGCCGGACGACGCGCGCGAGCTCGGCGATCGCGGGCGCGGGATCGGCGAGATGCGTCAGCGCCAGCGAGCAGACGGCGAGGTCGACCGAGGCGGCGTCGAGTGGCAGCGCATCCAGCTCGCCAATTCTGAAGTCGGCCTCGGGGACGCTCGGCCGGGCCCGATCGAGCATCGCGGGGCTGGCGTCGACGCCGGCGACCTCGTGCTCCAGCTCGGCCAGGACGGCCGCGTGCCGGCCGGTGCCGCAGGCCGCGTCCAGGGCGCGGCCCGGCTCGAACTCGGCGAGGAGGCCGGCCATGAACGGGCCTTCGAGATGCAGGATCGGGTTCCCGCGGAGGTCGTAGGTCGCTGCCCAGGCCGCGTAGCCCCCAGCGGCGCTGCGAAGCGGGATCTCGTCCCAATCGGCGCCGCGGAATGTCCGCGAGCCGCGTGAATTCGTCCAGGATCGGGTCGACCGTCTCCCGCTCGCCGACGAGCCAGTTCCTGGCGAGGGCGACGCCGGCGAGCGAGAGCTCGAGCTGCTTCGGATACGGCAGGTCTCTAGGTCCCCTCGTTCCAGGAATCGAGGTACTTCGCCTGCTCCTCCGTCAGCTGGTCGATCCGGACGCCCATGGTCTCCAGCTTGAGGCGCGCGATCTCCTTGTCGATCTCCTCCGGCACCGGGTAGACCTTGCGGTCGAGCGTACCGGCGTTCTGGATCACGAACTCAGCCGACAGCGCCTGGTTTGCGAACGACATGTCCATCACCTGCGCGGGATGGCCTTCCGCAGCCGAGAGGTTGATCAGCCGGCCGTCGGCGAGCAGGAAGATGCGGCGTCCATTCTCGAGGCGGAACTCCTCGACGAACGGCCGCGCCGCGCGGCTCTCGACCGCCATCTGGCGCAGCGCCGGGATCTCGATCTCGACGTTGAAGTGACCGGTGTTGGCGAGGATGGCGCCGTCCTTCATCTGCTCCATGTGCTCGCGCCGGATGACGCCCTTGTCGCCGGTGGCGGTGATGAAGATGTCGCCGATCTCGGCGGCGCGCTCCATCGGCAGCACCTCGAAGCCGTCCATGACCGACTCGAGCGCCCGCAGCGGATCGACCTCGGTGACGATCACGTGCGCACCCATCCCCTTCGCCCGCATGGCGACGCCGCGCCCGCACATGCCGTAGCCGGCGACGACGAGCTTGCGGCCGGCGAGGAGGACGTTCGTGGCGCGGATGACGCCGTCGATCGTCGATTGGCCGGTGCCGTAGCGGTTGTCGAAGAGGTGCTTCGTGTCGGCGTCGTTGACGGCGATCACCGGGAAGCCGAGCGCGCCGTCACGCTCGAGCGCCTTCAGGCGGATCACGCCCGTCGTCGTCTCCTCGGTCGCCCCGAGGATGTCGCCGAGCTGCTCGCGCCGCGCCGAGTGGAGAACGCCGATCACGTCGGCACCGTCGTCCATCGTCAGCTGCGGCTTGTGATCGACCGCCGCCTCGATGTGCTGGTAGTACGTGTCGTTGTCCTCGCCCTTGATCGCGAAGACGGCGATGTCGTACTCGTCGACGAGCGCCGCTGCGACGTCGTCCTGCGTCGACAGCGGGTTGGACGCGCAGAGGACGATGTCCGCGCCGCCGGCCTTGAGGGCCCGCATCAGGTTCGCGGTCTCGCTCGTCACGTGCAGGCATGCGGAGATGCGGTAGCCGGCGAGCGGCTGCTCCTCGGCGAAACGCTCGCGGATCGCGGCCAGCACCGGCATCTGCCAGTCGGCCCACTCGATCCGCGCCACGCCTTCCGGCGCGAGCGCCAGATCCTTGACGTCGTGTCTTTTCGTCGTTGCCATCTAGTCCCTTTCGTCAGGCGGCAAGCAGGCGCTCCTGCTTCCGCTGTTCCCATTCGAGGTAGGCCGGGGCGGTACCGCTCGCGCCGGCGAGCCACGTCTCGACCGCGGCTCTCAGGTCAGGCTCGCTCCGCAGCCTAGCGGCGAAAGCGATGTCGGAGAGCTCCACGGCAAAGGCGCAGCGAAGCTCGTGCAGCGACCGGAGGACGTTCAGCTCGCGGAGCCCGTACAGGCGATAGCCCTTGGCCGTACGCTGCGGCAGGACGAGCCCGGCCTGCTCGAGATAGCGCAGCATCCGCGGCGACCAGCCGGTCGCGGCAGCCGCCTTTCCGACGGTTAGCGGCTCCACGCGCATAACCCTAACACAAGTGTGTCAAGGTTTGTGGCAGCGGAAGAGCCCGGCCGACGTCGTCACGCGAAAGACGCCGTGCCGCTCGATCTCACCGGCGATCGCCTCGTCCGTCCCGTGCGGATCCCGTGATCCATGCTGCGCAGGAATGCGAGCACCGGCTCAGACCTCCGTCACCTCGAGCCCGCCCGGATAGCGATCGAGCTCGACATCCGACGAAGAACTCCCCCAGCTCGTCTCCGGCGTCCTCGATCCTGAACTCGATGCTCGCCGGGCGCTCGTAGAACGCCTTGATCTCCTGGAGATGGTCGCCGCCATTGGTGGTGGCGAACACACGGCCCGCGGAACGGAGAACGCGTCGGATCTCCGCGAGGGCCTGCGGCCGGTCGGGGACGTGGTAGAGCATGTGGTTCGCGACGACGCCGTCGAACGACTCGTCCTCGAACGGAAGGGCCCGAATGTCGGCCACGCGATAGTCGGCGCGGTGCCCGACCACCTCGCGCGCTTTCTCCACCATCCCGGGCGAGAGGTCGGCGAGCGTGAGCTCCCAGCCGGCGGGAATGCGATCGAGGTTCTGGGCCCAGAGCTCCGCCGGCCCGCATCCGATCTCGAGAATCCCGCCTCAGACGCCAGGTCGATCCGGTCGAAAACCCAGCGATGCCATGGCTCGGTGGCGGTGGTGAAGCGTTCGTGCAGGTCGATGCGCGCGCGCAGGTTCGAGTCGTCGCGGTACTGCTGTTTGCGAAGGTAGACGGGATCGGTAAGAAGCTCACGTGCCGGCGCGGCCGTAGCGGTCTTCCAACCGCACCACGTCGTCGAGCTCGGGCGTCGAGGCCTCGAGCACGAGCGCGTCCTCGAGCGCCCGCCACCGGTGAATCATCCCGGGCCGGATACGGAATGCAGAGCCCGCCTCCACGATCTGCGGCTCGGCATCCTCGCCGAGCTCGATCTCGATCTTGCCCTCGTGGACGTAGATCGTCTCGTCCTTCTGGTTGTGGAACTGGAGGCTCAGCTGCTCGCCTTCGCGGATGAACAGGAGCTTGCCGCAGTAGTGCTCGCTGTGAGCCCAGATCAGCTCGTAGCCCCACGGCTTCTCGACGCGCCTGGCGTTGAAGGCGAACGCCTCCAGACCTTCGCGGGTGATCGCCACGCTAGTCCTCCCTCGCGGGGGCGGGAACTTCCGGCTCGGCCGTCTCGGGAAGCATGTCGAGCGGCGAGGTCGGGCGGCCGATCCCCTCGTAGGCGAAGCCCGCGGCGCGCACCTCGTCCGGATCGAGCAGGTTCCGCCCGTCGATGATCAGCGGGATTCGCATCGCCGCGTGCGTCTCGGGCGAGGCGAGTGTTCGCAGCTCGTCCCACTCGGTGACGATGACGGCCGCATCTGCACCGGCCACCGCCTCGTCAACCGTCGAGGCGAAGCTGACGCCCCGAAGGACCTGGCTCGCGTCGGCGACCGGATCCCATGCGCGCACGTCTGCCCCTTCGGCAAGCAGCCGCGAGGCGAGCACGATGCTGGGCGCCTCGCGCAGGTCGTCCGTGTGCGCCTTGAAGGCGAGACCGAGCAGCGCGATGCATCTTCCACGCAGCGAGCCAAGGTGCTTCTGCAGCTTGCCGATCACCCGCCGCTTCTGCAGCTCGTTCACCTCGATCACCGAATTCAGGAGCTGGAAGTGGTAGCCGGAGTTACCGGCCAGCAGCTTCAAGAAGGAAATGTCCTTGGGGAAGCAGGAGCCGCCGAACCCGATGCCCGGCTTGAGGTAGCGCGTACCGATCCGCGAGTCGAGACCCATTCCGCGGGCGACGTCGTTGACGTCCGCGCCCACGAGCTCGCACACATTCGCGATCTCGTTGATGAAGCTGATCCGCGTCCCCAGAAACGCGTTCGACGCCAGCTTGATCATCTCGGCCGACGCGACGTCGGTGCGGAGAACCGGCGCGTCCAGACCAGCGTGGAGCTGCTCCACCGCATCGGCATCCGCGTCCTCGAAAGCGCCGACCACGATCCGGTCCGGCTCGAGAAAGTCCTTGAGCGCGGTCCCCTCGGCCAGGAACTCAGGGTTCGACACGTAGCCGACATGCTCGAAGCCACGCGCGTCCAGGTTGGCTCTGACCGTCTCGCCCGTGCCGACGGGCACCGTGCTCTTCATGACGAGAATCATCCGCTCGGAGGCGGGCGGCAGCTCCTCGATCACCGTCCATACGCGCGAGAGATCGGCGTCGCCCGCATAGGTCGGTGGCGTGTCGACGCAGATGAACACGAACTGCGAGCCCTCGACCGCCGCCGCGGGGTCGAGCGTGAACGCGAGCCGCTCGCGATTCCGCTGGATCAGCTCCTCCAGGCCCGGCTCGAAGATCGGAACCTCGCCGGCGTTCAGTGCTTCGATCTTGGCAGGGACGATGTCCCGGATGGTCACGGAATGGCCGAGCTCGGCGAAGCAGGCGCCGGTGACGAGGCCTGCGTAGCCGGCGCCGAAGATGGCGATCCGCGAGCCGCTCATTTCTTGACCTCGTCCAGCGGCTTCAGACCCTTGGCGATCGCCGTCATCGTCGACGGGGAGAGCGAGTCGAGCAGCGTGTTCACGACCCAGTAGGTCGCGCCGTTTTCGTACAGGGCGATCATGTGCAGGTCCGAGCCGTTCCAGTAGAAGCGGTAGTGCCTCCCCTTGATCGTTTGGTCGAAATTCGCGTCGGACAGTACCGGCGCGTCCGTCCAGTTGGTCTCCTCCACTCCCCAGTACTCGGTATAGCCGCCGTTCTGGAAGGCAAAACTGAGCCGGACGGCGCGGTCGTCGCCGTCGATCTTGTAGGTGCGGATCGGCATACCCTCGGTGTCGGGCTCGGAGTTGACCGCGAGGAGCGTCGGCACTTGGAGCTTGAACGGCACCTTGCGCTGCCTGCGCAGGAGCAGGCTCCGCGTCGCGTCCGGGTTGTAGACGACCGCGGGCGGCGTCTTCTTCGGCGGATGCTCGACCGGAGCGGGTGCGAGCGAGCCGTGGAAGGTCGTGCCGACCCCGACCACCACCATCGAGCCGTTCGTGAAGTTCTTCAACCGCTCCGGGAGCTTCTGCACCTCCGCCTGGCCGAACAGGTCGCCGATCTTGGTCGCGGCCGCCTTCGACCGCTTCTTCGCGGGGTTCCAGAAGATCTGCGTCTTGAAGCAGTACTGGCGCGGGCAGGTGCCCTGCGGGCGCGTCCGCCGGGATCTCGTTGGGCGGGTAGAGGATCTTGTAGCCGAGCTTGTCCAGCCCGTCGACGGCGAGCCCCGCCGAGCCGGCGATCCCGTTCGCGTTCATGACGCTGACGGTCGTCTGCCACGGCTTGGGCGCGTTGCTCTTCGCCCCGATCCGCTTGTGCAGCACGACCGATCCGGTGTTTTCCGCAGCCTTGACGTCCGGGTGCTGGAACTCGTTGACGGCCGCCCTGATCGCACCCTCGTTCGGCTCGACGACGTCGCCGAGCCCGGGGTCGTAACTGTTGGTGATGCCGTCGATCTTGACCTGGAAGATGTTGCCCTTCGGCATTCCGTAGAGGAACTGCCCGTAGTTGAACATCGTCTGGTCGGACGGCGCGCCACCGCCCTTGCGGCCGATGACGATGTTGCTGACGACCGCGTGCAGGATGCGCGGGAGGTCAGTGAGCGAGGCCTTCGAGATCTGCTGGCGCACCGCTTTCAGGAACAGCTGCTGGCGCGCATTGCGGTAGGTGTCGTCGTCGGTGTGCCGGTAGCGGACGAAGGCGAGCGCCTGCGAGCCGCTCAGTCGCTGGTAGCCCGGTTGGAGGTTGATCTCCGAGTAGCGGTCGAACGAGCCCGGTGACGTGCCGCTGTTCGAATGGAAGTACCGGCGGTCGACGTCGATCCAGATCCCGCCGAGCTTGTCCACCACCTGCGTGAAGCCGCGGAAGTTGACGGTGATCAGGTAGTTGATCGGGAGCCCGGTGAGCTCCTTGATCGTCGACATGGAGCCGGGGGAGCCGCAGTAGGCGTACGCCGCGTTGATCTTCTGCCGGCCGACGAAGCGGTCGGGGCACGTCACGTTGACCGCCAGATCGCGCGGGAAGGAGAGGATCGAGACGGCGGGCGGGTCCGCCTGCGTGCGGACGAGCATGATCGTGTCCGAGCGCGATCCGTCGGTCTCGCCGAAGCGGCGGTCGTAGCCGATCACGAGCGCGATCGCCGGCTTGCTCGGATCGGTCGCCCCGGCAAGCTGCTCGGTCGCCTTCTTGTCCGCCTTCGTCTGCGGCGCGACTGCCTGAAGCGTGTGGTGGAGCCACAGGTAGACGCCGCCGGCGATCCCGCCGGCCAGCATCAGGACGACGGCGCCGACCCAGGCTGCGACCCGCCCGGCGACGCGCCAGCCGCCGTGCTCCGGCAGCGGCTGCCGGTAGATGCGGACCGGCGTGTACGGCCCGGGAGGGAGAATCGCCCGGCCGTTGCCGTTGACGGTGGCGCCACGGCCGATTCCTCTTTTCAGTGTCGTTCGCACGCGGAAAAGAAGAAGAGCGCGTATTTCGCGCCCTCCCGACTCATGAGGATATCCCACCAATCGGGTGATGCCCCCGCGGAACCGGCTGGTGAAAGTTTCCGTAATGGGAATGCGGTTCGCCCTCCTGGCCGGCTCTCAGGTGCGTCCTGCTCGTCGCGGCAGTGGCGAGCGCCGCGCCGCCCTCAGGGTCCCGGTCCGATCATCGTCCCGGCCCAGTCCGACGGGCCGTTGCTCCAACCGCCGGTGCTCTCGAGCGGCAGCGACCACGTGCTGAAGGCGGACGTGACGCTGAAGCGCGCCGGCCCGCCCGGCTCGAACGACCCGATTCTCTTCGGCGGCCTGCCCATGTACTCCAGCGCGGTCCTGCCGCCGCCGTCCCCCGACCAAGGTGCGAGCCCGCCGCACTTCCCGCTCGACTTCGCGGCCGGCTACCAGTACACGACCCCCGACGGCACGACCTACCCCGCGCAGTTCCCGGCCCCCACGCTCCAGGTGCAGCCGGGCGACACCATCGACCTGACCGTCCACAACCGGCTCGCGCAGGCGCCGGGGCCGACGCTGCCCCCCGGCGCCGTCCTCTCGAACATCCACACGCACGGGCTGGTCGTGAGCCCGCTGGACGAGGGAGACAACGTGTACCGGACTATGATGTCCGAGGGCTCGTACCGCACGCGCGTCGTCATCCCGTCGAACCACCAGCCCGGCGTCGACTGGTACCACTCGCACCGCCACGGCTATACCGCCGACCAGGTGTACGGCGGCCTCGCGGGAATGCTCCAGATCGGCGACCCGCTCGACCCGTGGCCACAGTACAAGGGCAAGTACGCGGAGCGGATCCTCGGGCTGACGTTCGGCTTGATCAGCACCGACCCGGCGACCGGCGATCGCTACCTGAACGACGCCGTGCCGACCGACGCCCAAGGGAACCTCGCCCCGTACGGCACGACGTGGCAGAAGTTCGTCAACGGCCAGTTCAACCCGACGATCACGATCCGCCCCGGCGAGACCCAGATCTGGACGTTCGGCGACATCGGGCGCAACGTGAACTTCAACCTCGGGATCACAGACGGCAACGCCCAGAACCCGTGGCAGGCGACGATCTTCTCCTACGACGGGAACACGAACAACGTCATGCCGCGAAAGACGACCCTCGCGCCGCCGGTGCCGTTCAACTTCAACGGGCCGACGGTCATCGATCCCGGAGAGCGGGCCTCGATGGCCGTCACGGCGCCGACCACCCCCGGCACGTACTACCTGATCGACAACGAGCACCAGCGCCTGCAAGCCGCAGGCCCAGTTCTGGGCGCTGGCGACGATCCACGTGGAGGGCACCCCCGCGACGGAGCCTCCGCCGAACCTGACGCCGACCGGGCCCGTCCCCGACCTGTACACGGTCACGCCCGACCAGCACCGCACCTTCCAGTGGAGCATCGTCGACGACGCCGCAGGACGGGCCTCGATTCCCCATCAACGGCTACCTCTTCCCCGAGTCCCCGATCGTCCCGATCCAGGTAGGGCAGGTCGAGGAGTGGCTGCTCGTCAACACCTCGGGCATCGACCACGTCTTCCACATTCACCAGACCGACCTCGCCGTCATCCGCTCCGGCACGAACTCGATCTCGACGAGCCCGACCGCGACCGGTCCCTACCGCTACACGTCGCTACGCGATTCGGTCGACATCCCGCCGGGCTCGAGCGTGATCATCCGCTGGCGCGTCAGCCCCGAGCTCGGGAAGTACGTCTTCCACTGCCACATCCTCCCGCACGAGGACGGCGGGATGATGATGGGCGTCCTCGCGGTTCCGAACGCGTCGCAGCGGCGGTTCGCGCTCGGCTCGACTGCCGGTCAGCAGACGCTCGTGATCGTCAAGGACGGCAACGGCCAGACCGCCGGCCGCGTCTATCCGTTCGGCAAGTCGTCCACGCGCGGCGTCGCCACGGCGACCGGCCAGCTGACCGACGACCTGACGGAGGACATCGTGACGCGCTCCCGTCCACGTTCGGCGCCGCGCCGTTCATCTCGGTCTACGACGGGCAGTCGCTCGAGCGGATCGCGCACTTCCGGCCGTTCGGCACCAGCGCGTCGGCGTCAGCCTTGCGGTCGGCGAACATCGACGACCAGGGAATCGGCTGAGATCATCGCGGGCCGCGTCGGGCCGGGCCCGAGCCTGGTGCGGATCTTCAAGCCGGACGGGACGCTCGTACGCGAGCTCAAGGGGACGATTCCGGGCGGCGCTGCCGAAGCGGCGTCTCGGTCGCCGCCGCCGACTTCGACGGCGACAACTACGACGACGTCGCCGTCGGTGCGGGTCGAGACCACGCGCCGGACGTCGTCGGCCTGAGCGGCCTCTCGCTCAGCGCCGCATCGAGCCAGGTGCAGACGATCTTCAGCTTCACGGCCGGTCGCGGCGAGTCCGGCGTCAACCTCGCCGCCGGCTACTACGACCCGACGACCCGGCCGGGGATGGTCGCCAACCTCGTCACGACGCCGCTGGGCGGCCGGGCCGCGGGTTGGGCGCAGGTCTGGATCCCGTACCCGCTGAACCACATGACCGGCACCGCCGGCCCGCCGCGCCAGATCGCCTCCTTCCGACCGCTCGGACGCCACACGTCGCGCGGGCTGAACCTCCAGGTCAACCGGCTCGGTCCGAATGCGCTCGGACGCGCTCGCGACGTGGCTCGATCCGAACGATCCGGTCTTCGTCTCGATCGACGACGCCGGCGTCATCTCGCGCATCCAGACGCCGGTCACCGCCGCTGCCGTCGAACGCGGGCCGCGCCAAAGCAGCGCCGCAGACTGCTCGGAAGGCGGGCTACGAGCTCGTCGCTCGACACGAGCGAAGCACGTTGCGGTCCGCCTCACCCGCCACGGAAAGGCCGTCCGCAATGCGGCCGTCTCGGTGACCTACACGATGCTGGACATGCCGATGGCGCCGAGCGCCGAGACGCTGCGCGAGACTTCCGCCGGCGTCTACTCCGGCCGCGGGCCGGCCGTCTCGATGTCGGGCCGCTGGCAGCTGGCGATCCGCAGTCGCGCCGCGCGGGAAGCCCGCCTTCACGACGCGCGTCGTCAGCGTGCTTCGGCCAGCGACTCGCTGAGCGCTTCCTCGGCCAGCCGCGTCCCTTCGACCATGCTCACGAGCTTCTCGTAGGCGACGTCCCAGCTGCGCGTGCGCAGGCCGCAGTCCGGGCAGATGTGGATCCGCGCCGGGTCCTGGAAGACGTCGACGGCGTACAGGATCCGGTCGCGCACGAGCTCCGGCGACTCGATGAAGTCGGTGTGGATGTCGAGCACGCCGAGCCCCAGCGCCGGGTCGTACGGGAGGTCGCGGAACTTCGAGATCACCTCGTACCCCGGCCGGTCCTCGGCCTTCGTGCCCAGCTCGCGTGAGTCGTAGTTCGCGAAGCCGACGCAGTACTGGCGGCAGCCGGTCATCGCCTCGATGGCCGGGAAGAAGAGGTCGTAGTCCGAGAAGCACAGGTGCGTGGAGAACGTGCAGTCGAGGCCCTCGACGCTGACGTTGAAGCTCTCGGCGAAGAGCTCGAGCTCGTCCGCCTCGGTGGACGCGCCGGGCTCGTCGATCTGGAGCCACTCCGCGCCCAGGTCGATCAGCGCCTGCAGGTTCGGGCGGATGAGGTTGCGCGCGATGTCGAGGGCGAACTCGCGCCGCGCCTCGATCGTCGCCGCACGGCTCTCCCCGGCTCCGAGCCGTCCCTCGGTCTTGCCGTAGTACTCGTCGTACGACCAGATCGCGAGCGTGTACGCGCCGGTGACGGGGATCTTCAGCTTGTGCTTCGCCGCCGACTTCAGGAACTCGAACTCCTCGTTGTGGTACGGCTCGGCCAGCGAGATCGGGCCCGTGACGGCGGACTTGGAGTAGTACTTGTTGTCGAAGCTGCGGACCGTGCCGCGCGAGTCGAAGCCGTTGGCGTGCGCGATCGCCCAGGCGTACATCTCCGTGCGTTGCTGCTCGCCGTCGTACACCCATTCGACGCCTGCCTTCTCCTGGAGCCGGAGTGCGTAGCGGCTCGCCCAGTTCGCCACGTCGGCGACCTGCTGCTCGGCGCCGTTCTGCAGCAACTGGACGAGCTCCTCGTGGCCGTCCACGTCGAGCTTCTCGCCCCACGAGCGCGCATGCTCGATGTCACTCTCGTCGAGCGCGCGCCCGGCGGACGTCTTCACGAGCCACGGCGGCTTCGCGAGCGAGCCGATCTCGTGGGTCAGGAATCGGTGGGTGTCGTTCATGCCGCTTCCTCCGCTCGAGTCGTCTTGGCCTGTCCCAGCCGCGCGACCTTCTCGCGGGCGATCGGCTCGGACACGTACTGCAGGTCTCCGTTGGGGACGAGCGCGACTCGCTCCACGCGCTCCTCCAGCCGCGCAGCGAAGGCCGCGATCTCGCGCGGATCCTCGAGCACCGAGTTGCGCGCGTCGAGGACGCCGGCGAGCAGGTACTTGCCGAAGTCGCCCGGGAGCGCGTCTGCCGGAGTCGAGTAGAAGTCGATCCCGATCGCGTCCACCGGGAGCTGCGCGAGGGCGCGATCGAGGAGCCCGCTCGCGTCGCCGAACGTGATCCAGAGCGCCAGCGGCGGGCCGCCGTGCAGGAGGTCGAGCCCTCCGGCGAGATCGTCCAGGTCGGACACGTCCGCGCGCGCGAGGAAGGGCTCGCTCAGGACGACGAGATCGGCCCCGAGCGCGTCGATCTGCGGCTTGAGGACTCCCTCCGCCATCGTCCGCGCGTCCACGCCGGTTCCGAACGACAGCGCGAAGGGCGACGGCAGGGTGACGAGGCGCTCGGCCGGAAGCGGCGAGATGTAGCGCTCGTCGAGAGGAACGCCGAGGCGCGGCTCGCCCTCTGCATGGGGCGCGCGGTAGAAGGTGTTCGTGTCGAGGAAGCGCGTGAGCGCGCCGCGCTCGAGGCCGTCCGCCGCCTCGACCAGCGGGCGGAAGATGTCCTGCCAGCGCAGCATCCCGTCGGCAAGGAGGTCGACCCCGGCGTCCTGCTGGGCCGAGACGAACTGCTGCGAGATCGCGCTCGATCTGCGCGTCGACGGCGTCCTGTGTCGTCCGGCCGCGATCGAGGTCGCGCGTTGCCTGAACGAGCTCCTCCGAGCGGGGATAGATGCCTGGTACGAATGCCTCCACGTCTCCTCCTTGCCGTCGCGCTGCCTAGAGAGAACGGAGCGGGAGGCGCTCCGGGCTCTTTAGGCGTTTTTTAACCTGGTCGCCAAGCTGCCTGTCAAAGCCATCCAGGTACGGCGAGCCTAGCAAACGCTTACGCGCGACCCAGAACCTCCAGCTGGTTCTCGGCGTGGCGGATCCGCTGCTCGAGCTGCCAGCGGTCGGCGTCCGAATCGCCCGCCTCGACCTGCTCGAGCTCGGCGCGGGCCTCCTCCAGCTGCCGCTCGGCGCGGTCGGGGTCGATCTCCTTGGCCGAAACGGCGTCGTCGACAAGCGCGATCGCCCGGTCCTGCTCGACCTTGAAGAAGCCGGGGCCGGTCGCGAACTCCTGGATGTCGGCCTCGGTCACGTGGACGCGAGTGTTCCCGGCTTTCAGCATCGCCACGAGCGGGGCGTGCCGCGCGAGCACGCCGATCTCGCCGGCCGCGCCGGGGACGATGAGCATCTCCGCCTCGCCCTCGAAGGCGGGCCCTTCCGGGGTCACGACCGAGACCGAGAAGGTGCGTCTGTCGGCCATCCGCTCGACTAGACCGCGGCGGGCTCGGGCTCGCGCGCGTCCTCGCCGATCGGGACCTCGGCGTCCTGCTCGGGCTCTTCCCGCTCGGGCGTCTCACCCTCGCCGCCGAGCTGGCGCGCCTTCTCGACGGCTTCCTCGATCGTCCCGACCATGTAGAAGGCCTGCTCGGGCAGATCGTCGTGCTGGCCCTCGATGATCTCGCGGAAGCCCCTGATCGTGTCCTCGAGCTTGACGTAGCGGCCTTCCTGGCCGGTGAACTGCTCGGCGACGAAGTTCGGCTGCGAGAGGAAGCGCTGGATGCGGCGCGCCCGCGCGACCGTGAGCTTGTCCTCGTCGGAGAGCTCGTCGATGCCGAGGATGGCGATGATGTCCTGCAAGTCCTTGTAGCGCTGGAGGATCTCCTGCACGCGCGTCGCCACGTCGTAGTGCTCGTCGCCGACGATGTCCGGCTGCAGCGCGCGAGAGAAGGAGTCGAGCGGATCGACGGCCGGGTAGATGCCCTGCTCGACGATCGCGCGCGAGAGCACGGTCGTCGCATCGAGGTGGGCGAACGTGTTCGCCGGCGCCGGGTCGGTGAGGTCGTCCGCGGGTACGTAGATCGCCTGCACGGACGTGACCGAGCCGGTGCGGGTCGACGTGATCCGCTCCTGCAGCTGCCCCATCTCGGTCGCCAGCGTCGGCTGGTAGCCGACCGCGCTCGGCATGCGGCCGAGCAGCGCCGAGACCTCGGAGCCGGCCTGGACGAAGCGGAAGATGTTGTCGATGAAGAGAAGGACGTCCTGGCCCTGATCGCGGAAGTACTCCGCCATCGTCAGCCCCGAGAGGCCGACGCGCAGGCGCGCTCCCGGCGGCTCGTTCATCTGGCCGTAGACGAGGGCGGTCTTGTCGAGGACGCCCGCGTCCTTCATCTCGAGCCACATGTCGTTGCCCTCGCGCGTCCGCTCGCCAACGCCGCAGAAGACGGAGACGCCGCCGTGCTCCATGGCGACGTTGTGGATCAGCTCCTGGATGAGCACCGTCTTGCCGACGCCGGCGCCGCCGAAGAGGCCGACCTTGCCGCCGCGCACGTACGGCGCGATCAGGTCGACGACCTTGAGCCCGGTCTCGAAGATCTCCGTCGTCGGGCTGAGCTGGTCGAAGTCGGGTGGATCGCGGTGGATCGACCAGCGCTCGTCCGCCTCTACCTCCTGGTCGAGACGGTCGATCGGGTCGCCGAGCACGTTGAAGATCCGGCCGAGGGTGCCGTTTCCGACGGGGACGCTGATCGGCGCGCCGGTGTCGAAGACCTCGACTCCGCGCGGGATGCCGTCGGTCGAGTCCATGGCGACGGCGCGCACGCGGTCGTCGCCCAGGTGCTGCTGGACTTCGGCGACCAGCTCGATCGCGGGCCGTCCCTCGCGCTCGGGGACGACGATCTTCAGCGCGGTGTTGATCTCGGGGAGCTGGTCCGGGAAGACCGCGTCGACTACGACACCTTGGATCTCGAGGATCCTGCCGACGTTACGGGCGCCACCGTTTTTGCTCTGCTCGTCAGCCATGCGTCTCCTGAATTCGGGGTGTGTGACTGCCGGCGGAGGCGCCGGCCAAGCCCTCTGAGTTTATCGAACGGCCGCTTGTGATTCCGCTCCACAAGCGCCGCCGTATCGCTCACCGCCACCCGGGCGGCATGGTCGAGGCTTCAGACGTACGAGGTAATGGGAGACGCGGTGATCACACTGCAACAGTACCGCTCGGGGCGGCGCCGTTACCGCAGGAGGACCCGGACGGCTACCGGATCCGGCGCCGTTACCGCAGGAGGGCCCGGACGGCTACCGGAGTACGGTGCCGCCGGAAGGAGCCCGCCGTGAGCGCGATGTGTCCACCGACGTCAAGAGGGTCACGATCCGCTCGCGGCGCAGACCCATGACTGCGCTCAGGTTGACCGGCCCGTTCGTCGGAGACAGCTGGTCGCCGACCGGCGATGGGGGCGCCTGGCTGACGGCGGAGCCGGGGCGGACGTCGCCCGAGGCGAGAATGCTCCCGAGCCCAACGGCCATGACGGCGAGAGCGGCGACGGCCGGCGCGATCCGGAAGGGGAACCGTCGGCGCGCACGCGAGATCGCGATCGGCGTCTCGAGCCGCTCGAGGGGTGCCGCGCGTAGCTCCTGCGTGAAGCGCGTCGTGGACGCGCGGAAGCTGCTGCACTCCGCGCAGCCACTGAGATGGCCGTCCAGGAGCGCTTGCTCGAACTCGGACAGTCTCCCGTCGAGCTCGGCGGATACCCATTGACGGGCGCGCTCACAATGTCCCGGCACTGCTCTCACACTACCTTTGACGCCGGAGATCGTCGAGAGTTAGCGACGTTAACGAGTTCAGTATTTCTTCAAGTTCACTAGAACAACGAATGCTTCGCATCGAAGCCGAATCCGACCGCGATCAGGATGAGGCCGAGGGTGACAAAGACGGCAGAGTTGTTGATGCTCTCGTTCTGCTCTCCGAGCGAGGCCCAGCGGATGCGGCGGGTCCCGAAGAACACGAAGACCCCGCCGACGGCGTCGCTGTCGCCTTTGACCCGCGCAGGCCCGCGATTGCCGAGGAAGAAGCCGGCCAGCATCAGGAAACAGCCGGCGAGGTAGAAGCCGAGCGCCAGCGAACGCTCGACTCCGCGCCCCCAGGATCGCTCCCACGAGGAGCGAGAGGGCGGCGGTCACCATGATCGCGCCCAGGACGATGACGAGGAAGCGGCGCCCCGCCGCCAGCCAGATATCGCGTTTGCTCTTAGACGCCGGTTCCGTCGGTCAGCCCGGGTGCGCTCGAGGAGGGACGGCCCATCTCATCGGCGTTCATCGGCCAGCGCTCGAGCGGGTAGTGGCAGGCGGCGACGTGGCCGCTGCCGAACGGATAGAGCGGCGGATCCTCCACGTCGCAGTGGCCTTCCTGGAACCGCGGGCAGCGGGGGTGGAAGCGGCAGCCGCTCGGCGGGTTGACCGGGCTCGGAACGTCGCCCTCGAGCACGATCGACTGCCGCGCGCGGCCGAGCTCCGGGTCGGCGATCGGCACGGCGGAGAGGAGCGCGCCCGTGTAGGGGTGCTTGGGCTCGGTGTACAGCTGTTGGCGGTCGGCGACCTCGGCCACCTTCCCGAGGTACATGACCATGACGCGGTCGGAGATGTGGCGGACGACGTTCAGGTCGTGGGCGATGAAGACGTAGGTGAGCCCGAAGTCGTCCTGCAGGTCCTTGAGCAGGTTGAGGATCTGCGCCTGCACGGAGACGTCGAGCGCCGAGACGGGCTCGTCGCACACGATCAGCTTCGGATTGACCGCGAGCGCGCGGGCGACGCCGATGCGCTGGCGCTGCCCGCCGGAGAACTCGTGCGGGAAGCGGTTGTAGTGCTCGGGGTTGAGCCCGACCACCTCGAGCAGCTCCTGCACGCGCGTCTTGACCTCCTTCTCCGTGCCGAGCCCGTGGACCTCGAGCGGCTCGGCGATGATGAAGCCGACGCGCTTGCGCGGGTTGAGGGACGCGTACGGATCCTGGAAGATCATCGTCATCTCGCGCCGGATCGGCCGCATGTTCGTGCGCGAAAGCTTGGTGATGTCGCGGCCCTCGAACCAGATCCGGCCGGCGGTGGTCTCGAGCAGCCGGATGATGCAGCGCGCGAGCGTCGACTTCCCGCAGCCCGACTCGCCCACGATTCCGAGCGTCTCGCCGGGCTTGATGCTGAAGGTGACGCCGTCGACCGCCTTCACGGAGGCGATCTCCTTCTGGAAGATGATCCCGCGGGTGATGGGGAAGTGCTTCTTGACGTCGTCGACGACAAGCAGCTCGTCGCCGGTCGGCTGAAAACCGGTTTCCGGCTCGACGGTGGCGGCCTGCGCCACTACGCCGTCTCCGCCATGGTGGCCTTCAGTTTCGCCGCCTCACGGTCCTTCGTGTCCTCGTCGAGATGACAGGCCTGGAGGTGGTTCGGGTCCCGCTGGGTCGGCAGGAGCTCGGGATCCTTCGTCTTGCAGATCTCCATCACGTAGGGGCACCGCGGATGGAAGCGGCATCCACTCGGCGGCCGCAGCATCGAGGGCGGCTGCCCGGGAATCTGGGTGAGGCGCTCGACGTCGGCGTCGAGCCGCGGCAGCGACCCCATCAGCCCCCACGTGTACGGGTGCTGTGGCCGGTTGAAGAGGTCGTAGACGTTCGCGTGCTCGACGATCTCCGCCGCATACATCACCAGGACGTCATCCGCGATCTCGGCCATCACGCCGAGGTCGTGGGTGACCATGATGATCGCGCTGCCGAAGTCGTCCTGCAGGCGCTTCATCAGCGAGAGGATCTGCGCCTGCGTCGTCACGTCGAGTGCGGTGGTGGGCTCGTCCGCGATCAGCAGGTCGGGGTCGTTGATCAGTGCCATCGCGATCATCACGCGCTGGCGCATACCGCCCGAGAACTGATGCGGATAGTCGTCGATGCGCGTCTCGGCGCGCGGGATGCCGACTGCCTTGAGCAGATCCAGGGCACGTGCCCGCGCGACGCGCTTCGAAACGTCGCGGTGGATCTGGATCGCCTCGACGAGCTGCTTCCCGATCGTGTGCACAGGGTTGAGCGAGGTCATGGGGTCCTGGAAGATCATCGAGATCTCGCTGCCGCGGATGTCGCGCAGCCGGGACGGCTTCATGCTGAGCAGGTCCTCGCCCTTCCACAACGCTTGTCCGCTCGAGACGGTGTTGCGCTTCGGATTGAGCCCTAGGATCGTCAGGTTGGTGACGCTCTTCCCCGAGCCGGACTCCCCGACGATGCCGAGCGTCTTGCCCTTCTCGACCGAAAAGGAGACGCCGTCCACGGCCTTGACCACGCCATCGTCGGTGTGAAAGTACGTCCGGAGATCCTTGACTTCTAGGAGCGCCACGACGGCCTAGGTTAGCGCCTAGGTGAGGCGGATGCGCGGGTCGATCCAGGCGTACAAGAGGTCGACGACGAGGTTGAAGAAGATGATGCACAACGTCGCGAAGACGATCACGCCCTGGACGACCGCGAGGTCGCTGTTGTTGATTGCGAGGATCGAGATCCGGCCGAGACCGGGAAGCTGGTAGACGGTCTCCGTGAAGATCGCGCCGCCGAGCGCAAGACCGATGTCCATGCCAAGCATGGTGACGACCGGCAGCAGTGCGTTGCGCAGCACGTGGCGCGTAAGGACGCGGCTCTCGGGCGCGCCCTTCGCACGCGCGGTCCGTACGTAGTCCTCGTTCTGGGTCTCCATCACGTTCGCGCGGATCATGCGCACGTACAGCGCGGCGAACAGAATCGCGAAGGTGCACCACGGCAGGATCAGGTGGTAGAACCACTGCCACGGGCCGCCGGGCAAGCCCGAGTCTGCGGGAGCGCCGAAGAAGTTCGCATAGTTCGCGATCGGCGTGATCCCCAGTTTGTAGCCGAAGAAATAAGAGAAGATCAGGCCGATCCACACCGGGTGCGCGGACACGCCGATGAGGACGAACACCATCGCGGCTCGGTCTAGCAGCGAACGTGGCTTGAGGGCCGAGAAGACCCCGACCACGAGGCCGATCATCATCCACAGCACGGCGCCGCCGAAGACGAGCGATGCGGTCACCGGAGCGGCCTGCGCGATTGCCTCGTTCACGTCCTGGCCGGTGAAGGTCGACTGGCCGAGCGAACGATCGATCACGAGGCGCTTGAGGAAGTTGTAGTACTGGAGCGGCACCGGGTCGTCGAAGTGATACTTCTCAGTGGCCGCTTCGAGGCACTGCGCCTTGGCGCTCTCTCCCCCGCAGTAGGCGCGCGCCGGGTTGTTGGGCGCGATGTAGAAGATCACGAACGTGACGAACGTGATCACGATGAAGAGGAGAATCGCCCAGAGAAGTCGTCTGACGAGGTATCGGAACATGTGCTCGGGGTCTCTTTCCCTAGTTTTGCGCCGGCTGAATCCTAACTGCTTCGGGCTGCGGGGCGCCGGCCGGGCCGGCGCCCCGCTTTCCGTGAACTGCAGTCTTACTTCAGTGCCACTGCAGGCTTACTTCAGTGCCATTGCCGGGATGCTCCAATCCTGGTAGATGCCCTGGTAGATCAGGCTCTTCGGATTGACCCGGTTGGAGAAGAGGTAGCGGTTGTTGTACGTGCGCTCGATTCCCATCGGAGCGACCTGCTTCGTGATGTCGAGCTCGAGCTTGCTGTAGGTCGAGAGGCGCTTCGGCCCCACGAGCCTCGCGGCCGCTTCCATCTTCTTGTTCCACTTCGAGATGTTCATGTACGAGTAGTTGTTGTTGTTCTCGGACTGAATCGCGTTGCCGTACAGGAGGACGTTGACCCAGTCGTACGGGTCCGGGTAGTCCGAGCACCAACCCATGCTGACGCCCATGTCGAGGTCGTTGCCCTTGACGCCCATGGCGTCATAGAGCTGGGCACCCGAGAAGGCCTTCATGTGGATGTTGTTCTCGGCGAAGCCCATGCGGATCAGGTCACGCTTCACGATTTGGGACTGCGCCACGTTGGACGAGGCGTTCGAGCGGTACCCGACGGTGATGTCCTTGCCCGAGATGTTTCCTGCCATCGAACGTGCCTTGGCGATGTTCGGCTTGCTCAGCGGGTACGGCTGCGACTTGCTCCAGCCCGGGACGCCGGGGTTGAAGAGGTGGCTCCACGACTGACCCGCATACGGCCCCGCTTGCTGCACGTAGGCCTTGCGGTCGACCGCGTAGTTGACCGCCTGGCGCAGCTTAGTGCTGTTGCCGAAGGCCGGCCGTGCCATGTTCATGGGGAGGTAACCGGTGCAGTTCACCGCCTGCGCCCAGAACCGGGTCTTGTTGACGCCGTACTTGTTCGCGACCTCCTGGACGTTGGCAGCCGGGAGCGGGCCCTCGTCGAGCTGATTGGCGAGCGTCTGCGTGTACGCCGTCTGCTCGTTGAGGTTCCACTGGACGTCGAGACCGGTCAGGTTCCGCGGGCGGTTCCGGCCCGGGCCCTTCTTCCAGTACTTGTTCTGCCTGAGCGAGGTGAGCTGGTTCACGTCGTTACGGCTCATGTAGTACGGACCCGCCGACGGCAGGGCCTGGCCGCTGACGTTCACGACTTCCTTCGTGAGCGGCAGCTTGGTCGACGTCGCCTGGAAGAACGGCATGGTGATCTTCGCCATGAACGTCCCGTCCGCCTTGGTCAGGTTGATGATGAGCTTGTTCCCCTTTGCCTTGGCTCCGGAGACGTGCGTGCCCTTGCCTGAGTTCACCGCCCGTGCCCCGACGATGTCCGTGCCGTTCGGGTCCGTGATGAAGGTTGCACCCGGCGAAGCCAGGTCTTTGTTAGCGACCCGGTCGATCGCGTACTGGAAGTTCTTCACGGTGACCGGCTTGCCGTCGCTGAACTTGAATCCCTTCCGGATGGTGAACGTGTACGTCTTCCCGTTGTTGGAGACCGTGAAGTTCGAGGCGACCTCGGGAACGAGCTTCGACCCGGCCGGCCCCTGCCGGTCCGGATAGTTGTAGAGCTTCGCAGCGGTCGCGTACTCGAGCCACCAGGCGGTCGTCACATAGGCGACCTGCGGGTCGACCTGGGTCGAAGCCCCTGTCGTCCCGAAACGCCAGATACCGCCCTTCTTGAGCGCCTGAGCATGATGTGAATTGCCCGCGGCGCTCGCGAGGCTCGCTGCGACCAGAAGGCTTGCCCCAGCCACGAGCATCGTGACCGAGATCCATAGCCGTCTGTGCATGTCTCTCCTTTCCGTGAACTTCGAATCGAGACAGCGCTCGATCCGGGACGGACGCCCGCCCGTCCACACGTTGAGACGACACCGGTACGAATTGGTTAGCGCCGCCTTGGCGCCATTCTCGCGCCATACAGATCGCCTTCCCGGAAGGACGCTCACCTAACCCGGTTGGTGTCAAGAAAGTGTTAGGTGTGCGAGGCGCGCGGATCGAACGCGTCGCGGAGCCCGTCGCCGAGCAGGTTGAACGCGAGCGTCGTCAGCAGCACGGCCACGCCGGGCCAGATCATGAGGAGCGGCCGCGTCGTGTAGTACTCCGGCGCGCTCGCCAGCAGGTTGCCCCAGCTCGCGGTCGGAGGCTTGATGCCGAGGCCGAGGAAGGACAGGCCCGCTTCAGCGAGGACGTAGCTGGCCACGATCAGCGTCGAGTAGACGATGATCGGCGCGACCAGGTGCGGGAGCACGTGTGACCGAATGATCCTGAGGTCGCTTGCGCCGATCATCCGCGCCGCCTCGATGTACTCCTTCTCCCGGGTCGAGAGCACCTGGGCGCGCATGATCCTCGCCGGGTAGAACCAGCCGAAGACGGTGAAGATCAGGACGAGGGTTATGACGCCCGGTGCTAAGAATCCGAAGGTGATCGAGTCGAGGCGCGGGCCGACCGTCGCGGCGAGCGCGACGATGAACAGCAGCGCCGGGAACGCCATCGTGATCTCGGTCACGCGCGAGATCAGCGTGTCGACCCAGCCGCGGAAGTAGCCGGCGATCGAGCCGAGGATGACTCCGATGAACATCACCCCGAAGGTCGAGAGGAGCGCGACCTCGAGCGAGACCTGCGCGCCGTAGAGCAGGCGCAGGAACTCGTCCTGGCCGAGACGGTTCGCCGCCCCGAGCACCAGTATGTCGTGGTTCTCGGTCGTGTAGTCCGGCGGCGCGAGGTACGTGATGTGCGTCATCGGGTTGGCCGGGAGCAGCGAGCCGGCGTCGACCGCGCCCGTCTCCGTTCCAAAGATGTCGTTCGGCCCGTGCCCGATGAAGTGCTGCGCGATCGGCGCGCCGGCGAACGCGACGATGACGAGGAGGATGATGAAGATCCCGCTCGCGATAGCGATCTTGTCGCGCTTGAAGCGGATCCAAACGAGCTCCCAGTAACCTCGCGCTCGTACGGATTCGAGGTCGCCGAGCGTTGCGCCGGTCTCGCTGGCGACCGCGGCACCGAGGCCGGCTGCGCCGGAGACGACGACTTCTTTTTCAGGAGGAGTTGAAGACATCCCGGGGGTCTCGGAAATATAGACGAGCCTTGTACCCGGAGAGTTAGACCCTTAGTCCTCAGGAATGACTGAGTTAGTGGCGTCGGCGCCGGCAACGACCTCCAGGATCTCCTGGGTGATCGCGGCCTGGCGGGCGCGGTTCAGCTCGAGCGTCAGCGAGGTGATCAGCTCGCCGGCGTTCTTGGATGCGTTCCGCGTCGCCGTCATGCGCGCGCCGTGCTCGGAGGCGGCCGACTCGAGCAGCGCGCGGTAGAGCTCCGTCTCGAGGTACACGGGCAGCAGCCGTTCGAGGATCAGCTCCGGCTCGGGCTCGTAGATGAAGTCGCCGAGCAGCGCGCGGTCGTGCTCGTCTTCCTCCTCGTGCTCGCGCGCGAGAGCCTCCTCCGAGATCGGCAGAACCTCCTGCTCGGTCACGCGCTGGACGAGCGGCGAGACGTAGTGGTTGTAGACGATCACCGCCCGGTCGATCTCCTCCGCCGTGTAGAGCTCGGCCAGGCGGTGGGCGATCGCCTGCGCGTCGTGGTAGGAGGGGCGGTCGGTGAACCCCGTCCACGCCTGGTCGATCTCGTAGCGGCGGAAGGCGAGGGAGCCGCGTCCTTTCCGGCCGACGGCGAGCCAGCGGACGTCCTTGCCCTCGGCGCGGAGACCCCGCTCGAGCGCGAATGCACGGCGAAGGATCTGGGCATTGAACGCGCCCGCCAGGCCTCGGTCGCCGGTGAGCGCGACGATCGCGACGGTCTGCACCTCGCGCTTTTGGAGCAGTGCGAGCCCACGCAGCGACGACGCTGCGCGCGCCGTCCCCGCGGTCAGCTCCTCCATCCGGTCGGCGTAGTCGCGCATCTCCCTGATCCGCGCCTCGGCCCGGCGCAGGCGCGCGGCGGCGACGAGCTCCATCGCCTTCGTGATCTTGCGCGTGTTCGAGACGGAGCGGATCCGCCGCCGGATGTCCTGAAGCGTCGCCACTGGATTAGGCCGCGACCGGCTCCTGCTCGGTCGCCGCGAAGGTCTCCTTGAACTTGTCGAGCGCCTCGCGAAGCCGCGGCTCGAGCTCGTCCCCGATGTCGCCCGTCTCGCGGATCTCCTGCAGGACCGTCTTCTCGGTGCGCATGTACTCGCGCAGCTCGTTCTGGAGGCGCGGGACGTCGCTCGCCGGCACGTCGTCCAGGTAGCCGTTGATCCCCGCGAAGAGCGCGACGACCTGCTCTTCCATCGGCCAGGGGTCGTACTGCGGCTGGTTCAGCGTTGCGACCATCCGCTCCCCGCGGCCGAGCGCGGCCTGCGTCGCCGCGTCGAGCTCCGAGCCGAACTGCGCGAACGCCTCGAGCTCGCGGTACTGGGAGAGGTCGAGGCGCAGTCGTCCCGCGACCCTCCGCATCGCCCGCACCTGGGCGTTGCCGCCCACGCGCGAGACGGAGCGGCCGACGTCGATTGCCGGACGGATGCCCGAGAAGAAGAGATCGGTCTCGAGGTAGATCTGTCCGTCCGTGATCGAGATGACGTTGGTCGGGATGTAGGCCGCCACGTCGCCGGCCTGCGTCTCGATGACCGGGAGCGCCGTGAGCGATCCGGCGCCGAGCTCGTCCGAGAGCTTGCACGCGCGCTCGAGCAGGCGCGAGTGAAGGTAGAACACGTCGCCGGGGAAGGCCTCGCGTCCCGGCGGGCGGCGCAGCAGCAGCGACATCTGGCGATACGCGTCGGCGTGCTTGGACAGGTCGTCGTACATGAGGAGTGCGTGCCCGCCGTTGAACATGACGTGCTCGCCCATTGCGCAGCCGGCGTACGGGGCCATCCACTTGATCGGCGCCGCCTCGGAGGCGCCGGCGGTGACGATGATCGTGTACTCCATCGCGCCGGCGTCCCGCAGCCGCTCGTATACCTGAGCGACGGTGGCGGCTTTCTGCCCGATGGCGACGTAGATGCAGACGACGTCCGTGTCGCGCTGGTTCAGGATCGTGTCGACGAGGATCGCCGTCTTCCCAGTCGAGCGGTCGCCGAGGATGAGCTCGCGCTGGCCGCGGCCGATCGGGATCATCGAGTCGATCGCCTTCAGACCGGTCTGGACCGGCTCCTTGACCGGCTGCCGGTCGACGACGCCGGGCGCCTTGAACTCGAGTGGGCGGGTCTCCTCAGTCTGGATCGCGCCCTGGCCGTCGAGCGGGCGGCCGAGGGGGTCGACGACACGGCCGAGCAGCCCGTCGCCGACGGGGACGCTGGCGACGCGGGTCGTGCGGCGGACGGGCTCGCCCTCGCTGACGTGCTCCCACTCGCCGAAGAGGGCGGCGCCGACGTTGTCCTCCTCGAGGTTGAACGCGAGGCCGACGACGCCGTGCTCGAACTCGAGCATCTCCAGCGCGACCGCGTTCTCGAGGCCGTATACCCGCGCGATGCCGTCGCCGACCTGCAGCACGGTCCCGACCTCGGACAGGTCCGTCTCGACCTCGAAGTCTTCGATTCGCTGCTTGAGGATCGAGGTGATTTCTTCGGGTCTGAGCTTCAAGGCGACTCCTTAATTAAGTAGGTGCGAGTTCACGGCGCAGCCGTTCCAGCCGGCCGCGAAGACTGGCATCGAGGCGAAGCGATCCGACCTGGAGGACGACGCCGCCGAGCAGGTCGGGATCGACGCGCCGGGTGGCGTCGACCGTGCGGCCGCTCGCCTGCTCGATCTGCCCGACGATCCTGCCCGCCTCGTCGTCGGAGAGCTCGACGGCCGTCGCGAGCTCGAGCGAAAGGCGGCCGGTCGCGTCGCCGACCAGCCGGTCGAAGTCCCGCTGGGTCTCGTCGAGCTCCGTGGCCCTGCCCCGGTCCGTGAGAACGAGGACGAAGTTGCGGACGAGCTCGTCCGCGTCGGCGAGGATCTCCCGAAGCGCCGAGATCTTGGCGCGCGGATCGAGCTGGGGATCGCGCAGCAGCGCCCGCAGCTCCGGGATCTCGCGGACGGCCCGGACGAACTCGGCCAGGTCCTGCTGAACCGGCTCCAGCCGGTTTCGCTCCTGCGCGGCCTCGAACAAGGCCCGCGCGTACATGCGCTCAGCGACGGCCACTTTCCTCCAGCACGGAGAAGTCGAGGCCCTCGACGGCCTCGTCGATCAGGCGCTTGTGGTCCTCGTCGTCGAGGACCTTGCCGGTGATCCGCTCCGTCGCGATCAGCGTCAGGTCGGCGACTTCGGCTCGGATCTGCTCGAGCGCACGCTGCGTCTCTGCCTCGATCAGGCGCTTGGTTTCCTCGAGCCGGCGCTGGCGGTCCACCTCCGTCTCCTCCTTGGCCCGCTCACGTTGGGCCTCGGAGACCCGACGGGCCTCCGCGAGGATGCGGTCGGCGTCGCCGCGGGCGTCGGCGACCAGCTTGCGGTGCTCTTCGAGCAGTTCCTGAGCCTGCGCTCGGGCGCTGTCGGCCTCCTCGAGCGACTGCCGGATCCGCTCACGGCGCTCGTCGATCATCTTCTGTACGGGACCGAACGCGTACCGCTTCAGCACGAAGAACGTGATCAGGAAGAAGATGATCGTCCAGATCATCAGCCCCGGGATGATCTTGGTGAGCGGGCTGGTTGCTGCGAGCATCGGCTAGCTGGAGACGAGAACGAACCCGAGGAACCCGCCGACGAGGCCGTAGAAGACGACCGCCTCGGTGAGCGCGAACCCGAGCCACATGATTCCCTGCAGCTCTCCGCGGAGCTCGGGCTGCCGGGCGACGGACTGGATCATCGAGCCGAACACGATGCCGATGCCGACACCGGCGCCGAGCGAGCCGAGACCCATGCCGAGGCCGAAGCCGAGCGCTTTCGCGGCCTTGACGATGTCCCCGGTCGTTTCGAACAGGATGTTGAGCACGTGCACGTGCTTCCCCCTTCCTTAGTGCGCAGGCTCGATGGCCGAGCCGATGTAGATGGCTGTCAATGCGGCGAAGATGAATGCCTGGATGGTCACGACGATGATGACCTCGAACAGGTAGAAGGCGATGCCGATCGTGAACGAAATCGGGACGACGATGTAGAAGGTGACGCCGCCGAGAATGAAGATCAGGCCGATCGAGACCAGGATCAGCATGTGGCCGGCGAGCATGTTGGCGTAGAGTCGGACGCTGAGGCTGACGATCCGGAAGAAGTGCGAGATGGCCTCGAGCACGGCCATGAACGGGACCATCGCCCTGGGCACGCCGGCCGGCACGAACGTCTTGATGTAGTTGCCGCCGTTCCATCGAAAGCCTTCGTAGTGCGTGAAGAAGACGGTGAAGATCGCAAGGACGAGCGTCACCGAGAGCTGTGACGTCGCCGCGTAGATCCCCCAGGTCGGGATGCCGTGCCACGTCTCGCCGGTGAACGGCAGCGGGACGAAGCCGAGCATGTTCAGCGTCCAGATGAAGAGGAAGAGCGTCGCGACGTACGGGAACCAGCGCCCGATCGCCTTGGACGGCAGACCCTGCTCGGCGATCGGCGGTCTGGGTGATGTCGTAGACCCACTCGCCGACCGTCTGTCTCCTGTCCGGAGCCGGCTTCAAGCGCAGCCGCATGAGCACGATCCCGAGCAGGATCGTGACCAGCGAACCCGAGGGCGAGATAGACGACGGTCTTGTTGACGGACATGTCGAGCGGCCCGAGGTGGATCGGGATCCAGTCGTGGAGCTTGAACTCGTCCGAGGGGTTGAACGACTCCGCGAGCAGACGTCCCATCAGCTCGGCTCTCCGGTGAAGTACTCGACGAGAGAGACGGCCAGCGAGAGCGTGTACGCGGCCGCGTAGACCGCGACGGCGCAGACGCCGACAGGCTTGTTGGCCGCGGTCACGATCAGGAGAATGACCATGACGGCGATCCCGCGCCACGCCATCGTCAGGGCGACGAGCCCGGACATCTTCAGGTTGTCGGCGCCCAGCGGGAGGCGCGCGAGCCAGACGCCGAGCAGCTCGGCGCCGGCCCAGAGGACGGCGGCGAGCACCCATCCCTCCACCGACCAGCCGCCGATCAGCACGACCGGCAGCGCGAGCGCCACCACGACGGCGCCCGTGATCGTGGGGATCCGCCGGTTCGGCACGGGACGGGGTGTGGAGAAGGCTCCGGCCACTACGTGAAGTACCCCCGGTAGCGCCGGTAGACGGCGAAGACGCCCGCGGGCAGGCTGAGAATTGCACCGATGAGGGCGCCGATGCCGACCGCACCGGCGGCCCAGCCGATCAGCGCGCCGATGCCCACTCCCGTTGCCGTCGTCCCGACCAGGACGCCGCCGGCGCCTGCCGGGCTGAAGCTGGAACGGGCGGGAGGCTCCATGCAGGGCGAGCATACCAAACGAGCGGGCGAGCTTGTGACAGCGCAAAGCCGCTTGATTGAGCGGATTACGATGAACTTTGTACAAAGCCGAGGTAGGCCCTCTGACCTGTCTCTGGCGGCCAATACGATTCGTGGATGCGCGTCTGGCTCGACCTGACGAACACCGCGCACGTGCTCGTCCTGCGCCCGCTCGTCGAGCGTCTCGAGGGAGCCGGACACGAGGTCGAGCTGACCGCGCGGCCGCTCTCGCACACGCTCGAGCTGCTGGACGACTGGGGCCACGCCTACACGGCCCTCGGCCACCACGGAGGCGCCGGTCGCGCCGGAAAGGCGCTCGCCGCCGCCTCGCGCGTCCCGCAGCTGCTCCGGTACGCGCGCGGCCGGGGGTTCCGCTGCGCGCTCGCCCACGGCTCAACCGACCTCCCTCCTGTCGCGCGCGCGCTCCGCATCCCGAACACGACGATGTTCGACTACGAGTGGGCGACGCTCCAGCACTCCGCCAACTGCCGGCTGGCCAACCGCGTGCTCGTCCCGGACGCGATCCCGCCCGAGCGGCTCGCGCGCTACGGGGCCCGCCGCCCGAAGCTCGTGCAGTACCCGGGGCTGAAGGAGGAGTACTACCTCTCCGACTTCGAGCCGGACGAGCGCGTGCTGGAGGAGCTCGGGGTGCGCCGCGACCGCCCGCTCGCGGTCGTCCGCACCGCGCCGTCGTATGCGCTCTACCTGGGCGGCTCCGAGAGCTCGCTGCTGCGCGGCGTGCTGGAGCGGCTCGCCGCGGGAAGGCGCCGAAACCGTCGTCCTGGCCAGAAACGACGAGCAGCGCCGCGCGGTAGAGGCGCTCCAGCTCGGCGCGATCGTCCCCGAGCGCGCCGTCGACGGAAGGAGCCTGGTCGCCTTCGGCGGACCTTCTCGTCTCCGCCGGCGGGACGATGAACCGCGAGGCGGCCGTCCTGGGACGCCGGTGTGGTCGATCTTCGAAGGCAAGCTCGGCGCGGTCGACGAGCAGCTCGCGCGGGAAGGCCGCTTACGCTTTCTGAAGGATCCCGGGCAGCTCACCGTCGAGCGCAAGCCGCCCGGGGCATTACGAGAATCGCGTCAGGCGCGATCCTGCAGTCCTTCTGCGGCTGGCGTTGCCGTGGCTCGGCGGCGCGGCAGAGGCGCAGCCGACTTGACGCGGCCGTGATACGCCCACGCCAGCCGCGAGAACGTCACGGCCGCGAGGAACAGCCCGAAGTCGCGCAGTGCGATGTCGTAGTACTCAGGCGGGTCGGCCGTCAGCAGGTTGATCGTGATCCCTGCCAGCCAGGCGGCGACGAGCGGCCCGCCGATCGTGGGCGCAACCAGGACGACCAGGCCCGCGGCGATCTCGACTCCGCCCACGAAGTACATGAAGTCCTGGGCAGTGCCGGGGACGATGTCGTTGATCCAGCCCGCGAGATAGTCCGGCCAGTTCACCGTCCAGTTGAAGAACTTGTCGATTCCGGCGAGGAGCGGCAGCGCGATCAGACCGGCGCGGAGCAGCCAGTAGACCTGCGTCGCCGCGCGCGCCATGCGCGTGTCCACAGTCGTGTCGACGGTCGTGTCGACAGTCGAGGCTTCCATTGCACACCACCTCCAATGTCGGGTGGTGCCTCGTGAGGTGAGTGTCAAACGCGGGCCTGGTTCTTACGCCTCCCGTCCGGGATCGCCCGGCTCTTGTCCGGCCGACCCTTCGTGGCCCTCCTCAGACTCACCGGGATCGAACGTTCCGCCGGCTTCCGAAACGGGCGGGCCCCCCTCCAGCTCGTGTCCGCCTGCTCCTGCCCTTCGTCCCAGGTCTGCTGCGACTCTTCGGTCATTGGACCTCCTCTCGCGAAGGAAGTCCCCGTGGAAAGCGGCGTCAAACTAGCGCCGGCCGGCGCTGAGCACTTGCTCGACCGCTTCTTCATGGTCTTCCTCGGGCTCGCGCCGCTTGCCGCGCAGGACCTGCAGGTGCCGCGACTTGAGGATCTCGAGCGAGTAGACCATCCAGACCGACGCGGCGACCACGAGCACGCCGTAGGCGACGTCGATGAGGGTGTTTCCCAGGTCCCAGTGGCCGAACGGGCGCGGCGGGACAAACCGCAGCAGGATCGCGTAGCCGGCGACGAGCGCGGCCCAGACGTGGAGATACGCGGCCGTCTTGCGCTGCGAGTACCCGATCCGCATGAAGCGATGGTAGAAGTGGTTGTGATCGGCTCCCCACGGCGGACGGCGGTACTTGAGCCGCTTCAGCACCACGAACGACGTGTCGAGGATGGGAATGGCCATCACGAGCAGCGGCGCGACGATCGCGATCGTCGCTGCCGTCTTCAACACGCCCTGCACGGCGACCGTAGCCAGGACGAAGCCGAGCGCGAGCGCGCCCGAGTCGCCCATGAAGATCTTGGCCGGGTGGTAGTTCGAGCGCAGGAAGGCGAGCGTGGAGCCACAGACGATCGCGGCGAGCACGGCTGCGTCTGCGCGGCCGAACGAGATCGCGAGGACGGCGAAGGCGAAGGCCGCGATCGAGACGATGCCGGCCGCGAGCGCGTCCATCCCGTCGATCAGGTTGACCAGGTTGGCGAGGCCCGCGATCCAGAGGACGGTGATCGGATACGCGACCCACCCGATGTCGTGGTTGCCGATGAGCGGCAGCGTCAGGTGGTGGAAGACCACGTCGTAGCCCGCGACCGGGATGAGCGCGATCAACACCATCCCCAGGAGCTTCACGATCGGCCTCAGGCCCCAGATGTCGTCCACCAGGCCGAGGAGCGCCGCCAGGATCGTCCCGACGAGGATGGCGAGCCAGGCGCCCTGCATGTCGATGAAGATCGACATCGGTACGAGGATCCCGACGACGATCGCGAGCCCGCCGATGCGCGGGACCGGTCTCGTGTGGACTCGCGGCCGGTCGGTCTTGTCGTCGATTCCGCCGATGCGCGGGGCCAGTGCGGAGACGATCGGCGTCAGCACGAGGACGATGCCGACCGCAACGAAGAACCCCCAGAGCGCCGAAGAGTCCTCCACGAGCGCGCGGAGGGAGTCCGGAAAGGACATGGAAGGTTCTTATAGCAGAGGGTATCGACGACCCTCATTGGTACGATCGAACGCTTGTGACAGAGCTTGTGACATCGCAGCAGACCTTCGACGAACGCCTGCGAACGCGCGAGGCGAAGATCGGAATCGTCGGCCTCGGCTACGCGGGGCTGCCGCTTGCGATGGCGTTCGCGGAGACCGGGTTCGAGGTGACCGGCATCGATCTGGACGATTCGAAGGTCAGCGCGCTCAAGGAAGGCCGCTCCTACCTCGTGGACGTTCCGGTCGAGCGCTACGGCAAGGTCGACGGTCGGGTCAAGCCGACGACGGACTACGGCGCGGTCGCCGATCTCGACGCGCTCACCATCTGTGTCCCGACGCCGCTCTCGAAGACGCGGACGCCCGACCTCTCCTACATCGTCTCCGCCGCCGAGTCCGTTGGAGCGCACCTGCGCCACGGTCAGCTCGTCGTCCTGCAGTCGACGACGTATCCGGGGACGACCGAGGAGGTCGTCCTGCCGATCCTCGAATCGGCGGGCGGACGCGTCGGGCGCGACTTCTTCCTCGGCTACGCGCCCGAGCGCGTCGACCCGGGCAACGACAAGTACACGATCAAGAACACGCCGAAGCTGATCGCGGGCGTGACCGACGAGTGCCGCCGGCGTACCGAGCTCCTGTACAGCGAGATCGTCGACACGATCGTCCCCTGTTCCTCGACGCGCGTCGCCGAGACGGCCAAGATCCACGAGAACACCTTCCGCGCGGTCAACATCGCGCTGGCCAACGAGCTGGCGCTCATGTGCGACAAGCTCGGCATCTCCGCCTGGGAGGTGATCGAGGCGGCCGCGACCAAGCCGTTCGCGTTCCTCACCCACTATCCGGGCCCCGGCCTCGGCGGCGACTGCATCCCGATCGTGCCGCACTACCTGGCCTGGCGGCTGCGGGAGTACGGCTATTCCGCGCAGATGATCGAGGCCGCCCACGAGGTGAACGCGCGCATGCCGATCTACGTCGTGCAGAAGGTCGGCGACGCGCTCAACGACGTCGGCCGGCCGATCAAGGACTCGAAGATCCTGCTTCTCGGCGTCGCCTACAAGGCGAACGTCCACGACACGCGCGAGTCGCCGAGCTTCGAGATCATGCGCCAGCTGATCGCCCGCAGCGGCGACGTCTCCTATTGCGATCCATGGGTGCCGGAGTTCGAGCTCGACGGCGTCCTCCACTCCAGTGTCGAATGGTCGCCGGCGCGCATCGCCGAGGCGGACTGCGTCGTCCTCTTGACGCAGCACGGCGAGTTCCTCGAGCAGCCGCTCTGGGACGAGGCGCGGCTGATCGTGGACACGCGGAACGTCGTCCCGGACGGAGACAACGTCAACCGGATCTGAGCCCCTCCTCGTACTCGGAGCGGGGTACATCGGGGCAAAGGTGGCGGAGCTTGCTCTGGACGCGGGCGAGCAGGTGCTGCTCGCGGACAACTGGTACGCGACGAGGCGCGAGCAGGTGGAGGGGCTGGAGGCGCGCGGCGCGCGGGTCGAGACCGCGGACATCCGCCGGCCGGCGCACCTCGAGAAGCTGCTCGCGGAACCGCCGCGCAAGGTGTTTCTCCTCGCGGCGCAGGCGAGTCGCCCGCTCGCCGAGAGCGAGCCCGATTACACGGAGGAGACGAACGTGACGGGCGCGCGGCACGTGGCCGAGGCCGTGGCGGAACTCGGCGCTCCGCTCGTCTATGGCAGCTCGGCGCACGTCTACGGGGACGAGCTCTCCGGCGAGATCGGGCCGGATCATCCCTACGGCGTCCAGCGCGACCTCTCGCACCTCTCCAAGATCTACGCGGAGCTGTGCCTGCAGCTGTACGCGAGGCGGGCCGGGTTCCCGCTCTCGCTGCTCCGTCTCGGGATCGTCTACGGGGCGAGCCCGGTCGAGCACACGCGTCCTGGCTCGCAGACGGTGGTGGACAAGTTCAAGGGGCTCGCGTCGGCCGGCGAGGAGCTGCCGCTGGACGACGGCGGCCGCGCGACCATCGGAGTCGTCCACGTCGAGGACGCGGCGCGGATCCTGCTCGAGTCGCCACGCTCGGCGCTCGAGGTCGAGAACGTGGTCGCGGAGACGACCACCGTCGCCGGCGTCGCCGCGCTCGTGCGCGGCGAGCAGGCGGACGCCGAGCCCGGCTGGACCTTCTCGTCGCCGTTCGAGTACCGGCACCGGCTCGCGGAGTACCTGTGAGGCTCCTCGTCACCGGCGCGGCCGGCTTCCTCGGCTCGCGGACAGCGACAGTCCTCCGTGAGCGCGACCACGAGGTGGTAGAGCTCGCACGACCTCTCGACGCCGGGTCGGTCGAAGCGCGCAGGCTGATCGAGGGCTGCGCGGCGGTCCTGCACTTCGCGGGCGTTCCCGACCCGGCCAGCGCGCACGCCGACCCCGCTCGCGCCGTGCGCGAGAACGCGGGCACGACTCTCAACCTGCTCGAGGGATGTCTCGAACACGGCGCGGGGCTCGTCTATCCCTCGACCGTCCGGGCCGCGGTCGAGCCGCCGCCGGACGAGTACGCGCTGTCCAAACGTCTCGGCGAGATCGTCTGCCGCCTCCACCCCGCCCCGGCCGCTGTCGTCCGCTTCACCTCGGTCTTCGGTCCGGGCCAGCTCGTGGACCACGGCGCGACGGGAGCGATCGCCTGGTTCGCCGCCAAGGCGCTCGCCGGCGAACCGATCGTCATCCCCGGCGACCCCGAGCGCGCCCGCGACTTCGTCTACGTGGACGATGCGATCGCCGCGCTCGAGCGGATCGTCGCCGAAGGCCGCTGGAACGAGACGCACACGGTCGCCAGCGGCGTCGCCACTTCCCTCCTGCGCGCGGCAGAGCTCGTCCGCGCCGCCGTCGGCAGCTCGGCGGCCATCGAGACGCCGGGAGGGGAGCTTCCACCCGGCGAGAACGAGAGCTACGGCGCCGACGCGCCGCTAGATTTTTCCGTCCGGCCCCTCGAAGAAGCTATTCCCGCCTATGTCGACTGGCTCCGTACCGCTCCTCAAAGCCGCGCCTGAGCGCGAGCAGATCGCCGACCGCCTCGACGGCGGCGACTGGCGCGGGCTCGAGCTGTGCCTCGGCGGGAACCATGTCGTCGAGCGACGAGGCCGTGGAGAAGGCAATCCGCGTCTCGTCGGGCCTCGGCGTCGCCGTTACCGCCGAGTCGCCCGTCGCGTGGCCGAGCCGCGCGTTCGTGCGCGTCGACCGGCTGGACGACGAGGCGCGCGCCGGCATCGACCGCAGCGCCCGCTTCGCCGCAGAGATCGGGTCGCCGGTCCTGACCATCCACCTCTTCGTTCCACTCTCGCCCCGTGAGTTCCGCGCCGCCGGCCCGGTGGATGCGGGGCCGATCGAGGAGTTCCTGCGCTACTACGCCGACGCCTGCACGTCTCTGGATGTCGTACCTCTGATCGAGAACGTCCCGCCGATCCTGCGCATGCGGACGGGCGGCGTCTTCCTCTCGCAGATCGGCGGCCATTGGCGTGACCTCTTGGATTGGCGCGAGCGCGTGCCGCGAGCTCGGCTTCACCTTCGATACCTCGCATGCCGCGCTGTTTCGCTCGTTCGCGGCCGCGTATCCAGCGCTCTTCGGGCTGGCCTCGGACGAGGATCTCTCGCTGGAGCGGTACGTCGAAGAGCTCGGGCCGGGCGGCCGAGGTCGCCCACGTCTCCGACGCGCATGGACTGCTCGGAGAGGGTCTGCCGTACGGCTCCGGCGAGCTCGATCTCGACCCGGTCGTGCGCCGACTCGGCGAGCTCGCTCCCCTTCATCGTCGCGGAGATCAACGAACCGGACCCCGCCCGCTCGGGCGATATGAAGCGCGGCTATCGCGAGATCGAGCGCGCCCTTGCGCTGCCCTCGGCGCCGCCGCAACGGGCCGCGCGCCGTCTTCCCGCCGAGGACTTCGACTGGCAGGCCGTCATCGAGCGTCGCGATCCGGTTCCGTCCGTGCTCGAGCTGCAGGAGAGCTTCGGCGGCCGCCGGATCCTGATCACCGGCGGCGGGGGCTCGATCGCGCACGTGCTCGCCACGTTCCTCGCCGGCTTCCGGCCGGAGCACATCACGCTGCTCGACGGCCACGAGGGATCGCTGATCGCCGACCGGCGGCGCCGCTCGGACGAGTCGCTCGAGCGGATCTCGCACGTCCTGTGCGACGTGCGTGAAGCCTCGCGCCTCGAGACCGAGCTCGGCCGCGCCCGACCGGATGTCGTCTTCCACCTCGCCGCCTTCAAGCACGTCGACTGGGCCGAGCACTACCCCGAGGAGTTCGTCGACACCAACCTGCACGGCAGCTGGAACGTGCTGCGCGCCGCCGAGTCGGCCGGCGTGGAGACGGTCGTGGTCGCCTCCACGGACAAGGCCGCGCTCGCGGCGAGCTTCTACGGGAGGACGAAGCGGTTCATGGAGCAGCTGTGCGCGTATTCGGCCCGCCGCTCGGGCGCGAAGCGGACGGCGGTGCGGTTCGTGAACGTGCTCGCGAGCGCCGGCGCAGTGTCGGAGATCTTCCTGCAGCAGTCCCGCGCCGGCGTGCCGCTGACGGTGACGGACACGGGGATGCTCCGCTACTGGATCACGATGGGCCACGCGGCGACCCTGGCCGCACACGGAGCGCTGCTGGCCGGCGACGGCGACCTGCTGGCGACCGCGCACGACCCGGTCGTGCTGACGGTCGGCGAGCTGGCGAAGCGGATCTGGACGCTGGCCGGGAACGACGGCGAGCCGGAGATGGACGTGATCGGCATCCGCCCGGGCGAGACGACCAGCGAGGTGCTGATCGGCCCCGGCGAGGACGTCGGCGAGGAGCGGCACCAGGGCATCTGCGAGATCGTCGGCGAGATCCCGATCGCGGCGCCGGCCTGGGTGCTCGAGCGGCTCCCGGCCCGCGGCCCGCGCGAGGACGCGCGCGCTGTCTGGATGGAGGCCATGCGCCGGCCGGGGCTCATCGCCCCGCACGTGCGCAGCATTTCCTAGTTCAGCCGATCGCCCCAGTCGCGGATTGGGTCGACCTCGAATGCCTCGAAGCCTTCGTGGGCGAGCAAGTCGTTGCGGCATCCGCCCGAGCAGGCCCGTAGGTCGTCATGAGGTCGATCTCGGTCGCGACGCACCAGGCGTGGTCGTCAGGGCCACCAGATGCTCGGGGACTGCGGAGTGAAGTCCGCGATCTCGGCCCACAACACGTGCCGCCCTTCGCGCTCCGCGGGATGAAAGAGGCGTACGTATGAGACCAAATCCCCCCGGCACGGAGGAAGCTGCAGCTCCGACAGCGCCCTTTGTAGCGCGCGCGACTCGACGAGGTATGCGCGGCCGAAACCCATGCGGGATCGGATGTAAGGAGCTCCCTGGCCCGCTCGCTCTCTGGCTCCCTGACGTAGAGCTTCACCAGAGCGCTGGAATCCACGTAGAGCGTCATTCGTCGTCTCGATCTTCCCTGATGATTTCGATGGTCGGGCGCTTCGGCTTGTGCCTCGGCAGGGTCAGCGGTCGACGCTCGCCGCTCCCAGGTCGTACCCAACCCTCCCGAATTCCGCGCTCGATGGCCGTCTCGGTCGCAGGTCCGAGCGTCGCCTTCGGCTTGCCGCGATCGGTCACCCGAATGACTTCCCCGTTCGCTGCCCGATCGAGGTAGTGCGACAGCTTCGCCTTGAGCTCGCGAACACCGACCTCGATCATATAGTCACATTAGCACAGCAATGTGACTACTTTGTGCCGGGACGGACGAATACGTCGGGAAGCCGCGGAACCCGGGATACAGCGGCCGCTCGCGGCACAGCTCCTCGTCGCGACCGCGCAGAGAATCGAGTCGGGGCTCTTGCCGAGCGCGCCGACGATGATCTCCCCCACCTCGCGGCAGTCGTCCTCGTCGAAGCCGCGCATGGTCACGGCGGGCGTCCCGATCCGGATCCCGGACGACTGCATCGGCGGGCGCTCGTCGAACGGGATCGTGTTCCGGTTGACGGTCACGTTGACCTCGTGCAGCCGCTCCTCGGCCTCCTTGCCGCTCCAGTCGGTGGAGCGCAGGTCGACGAGGAGCAGGTGCGTGTCGGTGCCGCCGGTCAGGATGTCGAGCCCGCCCTCCTGCAGCGTCTCGCCGAGCACGTCCGCGTTCGTCCGGATCTGCTGCTGGTACTCGCGGAACGGCTGCGTTCCGGCGATCTTGAAACAGGTGGCCTTCGCCGCCACCGTGTGGCAGAGCGGCCCGCCCTGCATTCCCGGGAAGACGGCCTTGTCGACCGCCAGCGCGTGCTCCTCCCTGCAGAGGATGAAGCCGGAGCGCGGCCCCGCGAGCGTCTTGTGGGTGGTCGAGGTGACGAAATCGCAATGCGGGACGGGATTCGGGTGCAGGCCCGCGGCGACGAGCCCGGCGAAGTGGGCCATGTCGCACACGAGCAGCGCGCCGACCTCGAGCGCGATCTCGCGGAAGCGGTCGGTCTCGACCGTCCGCGGATAGGCGGAGCCGCCGCAGACGATCAGCTTCGGCCGGTACTCCTTCGCGAGCCGCAGGACCTCGTCGTAGTCCACGGTCATGGTCTCGCGCGAGACGCCGTAATGGGCGATCGAGTACAGCTTCCCCGAGAAGTTGACCTTGAGGCCGTGCGTGAGATGGCCCCCGTGCTGCAGCTCGAGGGAGAGGATGGTGTCGCCCGGCTCGAGCACGGCGGAATAGACGGCCATGTTCGTCTGCGCGCCCGCGTGCGGCTGGACGTTCGCGTGCTCGGCGCCGAAGAGCTCCTTCGCGCGCTCGATCGCCGTCGTCTCGATCTCGTCGATGACCTCGCAGCCGCCGTAGTAGCGTCGGCCGGCGTAACCCTCCGCGTACTTGTTCGTCGGAACGCTGCCAACGGCTTCGAGGATGCTCGGCCAGGTGAAGTTCTCGGAGGCGATCAGCTCGATCTGGTCGCGCTGCCGTTCGAGCTCCCGGCCGAGCAGATCGGCGATGTCGGGATCGATCTCGGCGAGCCCGGCGGTGCGGAGGTGCTCGATCGTCTCTTGCGCGACGGCCACGACTGGATCCTAGTCCTCACCGCGGACGCGGCGGACCGCCTCTTCGGAGGGCGCGGCGCCCTCACGGAGTACACGTGGTTCGGCGCCGGTGAAGTCGATCACGGTGGAGGGCGTCCCGGGCAGCTCGCCCCCGTCCAGCACGGCCGCGGCCCCGCGGATCTCGGCCGGGACGTCCTCCAGCCGGCGCGGATCCGGCCCGGCGTGCAGGTTTGCGCTCGTCGCGGCGACACCGCCCAGCTCGATGACGGCAGCCAGCGCCTCGCCGCGCAGCTCGGGGATGCGGACGCCGATCGTGTCCGGGCGCGACCCGGTCAGCCAGGGATAGGCGCCGTCCGGGTTCGGAAGGACGAGCGTGTACGGCCCCGGCAGGAGGACGAGCTCGGGGCGGCCGCGGAGCCAGGGCGCGTGGCGGAGCAGCCCCTCGAGACTGGCACAGAGAAGTGCGATCGGCTGATCGTCGGGCGTTCCCTTGAGCGTGCGCAGGCGTGCGACGGCGTCCTCGGTCGGCAGCGCGCAGAGCCCGTAGACCGTGTCGGTCGGCAGGACCGCCGGCTCGCCGGCCAGAAGCGCGCTCAGAACCACTGCCCCTCCACGACGCGGTCGATCCCACTCAGGTCGGCGGTGATGCCGACCGAGCCGTAGCCGAGCGCCTCCAGCTCGGCCGCGAGCTCCCCGGCGGAGCCGCCGGCGGCCTCGAGAACGACCCACCCGGCCGGACGCAGGCATGCGCGCGCGGCCGCGGCGACCTGCGCTGCGACTCCCGTCCCGACGAGCGCGGCCCGCGGCTCCCAATCGCGCACCTCCGGCTCGAGCGCGTCGATCTCGTCCGGGCGGATGTACGGCGGGTTCGAGACGACCAGGTCGAACTCGCCGAGGTCGAGACCCTCGGTCAGGTCGTGCCGGAGGAAACGGATCCGCGCCGCGAGCTCGGCCGCCGCCGCGTTCGCCAGCGCGACCTCGAGTGCGTCGATCGAGCTGTCGACCGCGGTCACCTCAGCGCCGGCATGCTCGTCCGCGATCGTCAGCGCGATCGCGCCCGACCCGGTGCCGACGTCGAGCACGTGCGGCGCCGGCAGCTCGATCAGCCGCTCGAGACAGCGCTCGACCACGACCTCGGTCTCCGGCCGCGGGACGAGGACGCGCGGGTCGACATGGAGCATCAATCGCCGGAATCCCCACTCGCCGAGGACGTAGGCGAGCGGCTCCCGCCGTTCGCGCCGCTCAAGGAGCGGCTCCCACCCCGGCTCGACGTCGGCGTCGAGCTCTTCATAGAGGCCCGAGCGCGTCGTACCGAGGACGTGCGCGAGAAGAAGCTCCGCGTCCACGCGCGGGGTCTCCACCCCGGCCGCGGCCAGCCGCTCCTCGGCCAGGCCGAGCGCCTCGCGCACCGTCAATCTTCGAGGGCGCGCCGGCGGGATTCTGTCGTCAGCGCCTCGGTGAACTCCGCCAGGTCGCCCTGGAGGATGCGGTCGAGCTGGTGCTTCGTCAGCCCGATGCGGTGGTCGGTCACGCGGTTCTCGGGGAAGTTGTAGGTGCGGATCTTCTCGGAGCGGTCGCCGCTTCCGATCTGCGAGCGGCGCGTCGCGTCGAGCTCGGCGCGCTGGCGCTCGACCTCCTGCTCGTACAGGCGCGCCCGCAGCACGCGCATCGCCTTCTCGCGGTTCTGGAGCTGCGACTTCTCGTCCTGCATCGAGACGACGAGGCCGGTCGGGAGATGCGTGATCCGGACGGCGGAGTCGGTGGTGTTCACCGACTGCCCACCGGGCCCGGTCGAGCGGTAGACGTCGATCTTCAGGTCGTTCGCGTCGATCTCGATCTCGACCTCCTCGGCCTCGGGCATGACCGCGACCGTCGCCGCCGACGTGTGGATCCGCCCCTGCGACTCGGTTTCCGGAACGCGCTGGACCCGGTGCGTCCCGCCCTCCCACTTGAAGACGCCGTTCGCCCCGTCGCCCTTGACCGAAAAGCTCACGTGCTTGTAGCCGCCGCCCTCGTTCGCGCTCGTCTCGAGCGGCTCGACCTTGAAGCCGCGGTTCTCCGCGTAGCGCGCAAGCATCCGGTAGAGGTCGCCGGCCCACAGGGCCGCCTCGTCCCCGCCGGTTCCCGAGCGGATCTCGACGATCGCGTCCCTCGCGTCGTCGGGGTCGGCGGTGACGAGCGCGAGCTTCAGCTCCTCCTCGAGCCGCGCCGCCTCCTGCTCGTACTCGGCGACGAGGCCGGAGAGCTCGGGATCGTCCCGCGCAGCGTCGAGGTCGGCGCGCGCCTGCCGCCATTCCTCCGCCAGCCGATGCGGCTCCTCGAGCTGCTTCAGCCGGCGGCCGACCTGGGCGGCCTCGCGGCGGTCGTTGTAGACGGTCGGATCGCTCATCCGCTCCTGGGTCTCGCGGTATGAGCGCTCGAGGTCGTCGACCAGGTTGTCGAACGTCGTGCTCACGGCGTCAAGGATACGGCGCTCATTTCCGGACGATCAGCGGGAAGGCCATGGACGCCTTGTTCCCGGCCAGATCGGTGGCGGACGACGCGCACCGAGTAGCGGCCCGCGGCCCGTCCCCGCGCCGACCAGTAGAACGTGTGCGAGCCGCGCGAAAACGTCATCGAGGAAGTCGAGCCGGCGATCGTCACGTTGACGCGCGAGATCTTCGACACCCAGATCGAGATCTGGGCATCTCTTCTTGACCGGTTTCTTGGGCCCGGCCGCGCTCAGGCCGGGCGGCGCGGTCAGGTAGCGGTCGAAGCGGGTCGCGCGCGCCGTCCAGGCCGGGCTCTGCGTCTGCGTCGCGATCCGCTTGAGCAGGTTCGTGTCGAAGACGTGGTAGTTGAGCGGTGATTCCGCGCCGCCGAGCGAATAGAGCGACCAGGCGCCGGTATCGAAGTCGTCGAAGAGCGTGTCCGCGGTCTGCAGCAGCCGCTCGGAGAGTTGGGCCGCGCCCGGATCCTGGTTCAGCTGGGCGTAGTCGGCGAGCGACAGGATGGACTGGAGCTGCGCGTTCAGCACGGGCATGTTGCTGAAGCTGTACAGCCGGATCCAGGCGCCGCCCGCGAGCGGGAAGATGTAGCGCGGGAGCGCGAGGTACGCCTTGCGGGCGACGTCGTAGTCCGCATCCGCGGCGAAGGCCCGCGCCGCGACGGCCTGCACCATTCCGGACGTCCACGGCGGGTAGCCGCCGCCGAAGGGGAAGTAGTACTCCCAGGTCAGCGCTCCTTTCCGCGGAACGGCCCGTGAGATCAGCGCGGCCGCGAGGTAAGCCGCATCGGGGTCGTTCCCGTCCGCCAGCAGCCGGTTCAGGCGCGCGAAGTTCGCGAGTGGATGGAACTGGAGCCCGTGCCCGGCGAAGGCGCGATAGACGACACCGTCCGCGTCGAGGATGTTCGCCCCGTCCGGCGGCATCGCGCCGCTGCCGAGATAGCGCGTGTTCGTGTCGAGCATGCCGAAGAGCGCGAGGGCGCGAGGCGCGATGTAGGCCTGCCACTGGCGCCCGACGTCGTGCAGCACGGCAGCGAGGTTGCTCCCGCGCGAGCCGGGCAGCCTCCGCCAGGCCCCCGTCGGCGCGGGAGAGGATCGCGCGATAGGTCGCCGCATCGTCGGGCGTGATCCACTCCACCTGGGCGGCGTGCGCGATGCCCCGCTGGGCAAGCCGCGCGTCGCTCCACCAATCGGCCCGGGCGGTGGCGACAGGAAGGGCGAGTGCGACCAGCGCGACTGCGAAAAAGCGCTGCATCCAGCGCCTTTTACAGGAACTGAACGCGTGCTCAAATGCCGCCCGGCGCCGGGGCGCGCTGGGCGAGTGCGAGGCAAGGACGCAGGGAGCGTTCGTAGCCGTAGGCTACGGGCGCGACTGAGGACGCCGCATCGCGCCGCGCAGCGCGGTCCGGCGGTATCGCGGCGTTTGACTGTACGCGTTCTCTTACGCCATTACTTCAACACGACGCTCTTCCGGGCTAAGCCGCCCTTCGAGCTGCAGAACCTCGCGCAGAGCGCCGATCGAGACCTCGAGCTGGTCGAGGCTCGGCTGCCGCGTCGTCAGCCGCTGGAGCCAGAGGCCGGGCGCGAGCAGGGTCATGAGGATGCGGTTGCCGGTGTGCTTCCCCGCGAAGCGGATGAGCTCGTAGGCGATCCCCGCGATCACCGGGAGCAGCAGGATGCGCGTCGCGATCAGCCAGTACCAGTCGGGCCGGCCGAAGAACGCGAACACGAAGATCGCGATCACCATCACCCACAACAGGAACGCCGTTCCGCAGCGTGGGTGGATCAGGCTGAAGCGCTGGACGCGCTCGGGGGTCAGCTCCTCCCCGGCTTCGTAGGCGTTGATCGCCTTGTGCTCGGCCGCGTGGTACTGGAAGACGCGCTTCAGGTCGGGCAGCAGCGAGATGAGGAAGAGATAGGCGATGAAGAGCGCGACGCGGATCAGCCCTTCCACGAGGACGAAGTACCACGAGCCGTGGATCGGCAGCCAGTTCGTGATCAGCGCCGGCGTGACCTTGAAGAGCGCGACCGCGAACCCGATCGCGACGACGAAGGCGAAGATGATCGCGCCGCGCGAGATCTCGGTCGTGACCTCGCCGTCCTCACCTTCCTCCTGCGCCGCGTAGTTCGCGGAGATCGCGAGCGCGCGGAAGCCGATCGCGAGCGACTCGCCGAGCGCGACGACGCCGCGGATGACCGGCAGCCGGAAGACCCAGTGGCGCGCCATCGGCGAGGAGATAGAGCGGTTCAGCTGGGCGATGTCGCCGTCCCGCTTGCGCACCGCAACGGCCCAGGCGGAAGGACCACGCATCATCACGCCCTCGAGGACTGCTTGACCTCCGATGGGAGCCGACATACGAGGGGTTGCTCAGCCGCGCTGGGCGGCGCCGCCGGCCTTTTCGAGCCGGCGCTGGAAGCGTTCCACGCGGCCGCCGGTGTCGAGCAGCTTCTGCTTCCCGGTATAGAAGGGATGGCAGTTGGAGCAGATCTCCACGTGGAGCTCCGGCTTGGTGGAGCGAACCTGGAACTCGTTGCCGCAGGAGCAGCGAACGGTCGCCAGGACGTACTCAGGATGAATGTCGGTCTTCATTCCTCACCAAGGATAGCAACGGCCGTCTGGGGAGCTACGTTGCCTCCGGAGACGACCGCGACGGTCGTTCCGGACGGATCGACGTCGATTTTTCCGGCCAGCAGTGCGGCGGTCGAGACCGCTCCGGCGGGCTCGCAGGCCAGCTTCGCGCGCTCGTAGACGAAGCGCATCCCCGCGCGAATCTGCTCCTCCGAGACGAGGACCATCTCGTCCACGAGCTCGCGACAGATCGCGAGCGTGTTCTCGCCGGCGAACGGCGCGTTGAGCCCGTCGGCGACCGACTTGGGCTCGACCGGGACAGGGTCGCCGGCCTCGAGCGCGATGTGCATCGCCGGCGAAAGCTCCGGCTCGACCCCCACGACTCGCACTTCGGGGCGCGCGCGCTTGAGCGTGGTCGCAACCCCGGAGATCAGGCCGCCGCCCCCGATCGGAACGACGATCGTGGCGAGGTCGGGGACGTCCTCGAGCACCTCGAACGCGAGCGTTCCGTGGCCGGCAATCAGGTGCGGGTCGTCGAAGGAGTGGACGAACGCCCGGCCGGTCTGCTCGCGGAGGAGCTCGAGCCGCTCGAACGCCTCTACCGGCGAAGTCGCCTCGAGGTCGACCTCGGCGCCGTAGTCGCGCGTCGCCGCCTGCTTCGCGGCGCTCGATCCCTGCCACATGACGACCAGGCAGTCGATGTCCTCGAGCGCGGAGCAGTAGGCGAGGGACTGGGCCGCGTTGCCGGCCGAGATGGTGATGACGCCGCGCGCCTTCTCCTCGTCGGAGAGATGCGCGAGCACGTTCAGCATCCCGCGCGGCTTGAACGAGCCCGTCCTCTGGAAGAGCTCGGCCTTGAGCGCGGCCGGCCCGCCGATCCGCCCGGACAGCGTGGCCGAGCTGAACGTCGGCGTGCGATGCAGCCTGTCGCCGATCGTCTCCCGGGCGGCGAGCACGTCGTCGTAGACGACGGGCAGCCCCGTGTGAGCTTTCGCCATGCGCCGAAGATACTCACACAGGTGCTGCTCGCGCTCTTCTTGCTCCTGGTGGCGGGGTCGGGCCCGCCGGTCACGGCGCGAGTCGCGACGGGCGAGCATCCGTGCGGGATCGCGTCCGGGTTCGGCGCGGTCTGGGTGGCCAACGACGGCAGCGGAACGGTCGCGCGCGTCGATCCGAAGACGAACCAGGTGACCCGGCGCGTCCGTGCCGGCCGAGGCGCTCTGCTCCGTCGCAACGGGAGCCGGCTTCGTCTGGGCGACCAACTACCGCACGGGCTCGGTCGTGCGGGTCGAGCCGAGCACCGGGCGCATCCGCAGCGTCAAGGTGGGCGCGGAGCCCTTCGACGTCCTCGTCTCCGCCGGTCGCGTGTGGGCGACTGCCTGGGGAGACGGGACTGTCGTGGAGCTCGATCCCGGCAGTCTGCGGGTGCTTCGCCGGCTCGACGTCGGGCCGTATCCGGCCGGACTGGCGCAGCGCGCCGGCTCGATCTGGGTCGGCTTCGGCCGCTCGGCCACGTCCGTCGTGCGCATCGACCCGTCCGATGGCTCCCTGACGCGCGTCTCCGTCGGCGTGAAGACGCCGGCGTGGTTCAGCGGTGGCACGCGCGACCTCTGGATCACGGCCGACGACAACGCTCTCGTCCACCTCGACCCGCGGACGGAGAAGGTCGTCGGCACGGCGCGCTTCGGGCGCACGCTCGGGCACCCGACTGCGGGCGGCGACGGCACGGTCTGGGTGCCCGACAAGGAGATCGATCGCGTCTTCCGCGTCGATCCTGCGTCGGGCCGGCCGGTGGATTCGTTCGCCGGCGGGGACGGCGCGTTCGAGGCGCTTCATGCGTTCGGCTCGGTTTGGGTGACCAGCTACGCCGGGTCGGACGTCTGGCGCTACAGGCCGCGCTAGCCGCTCCGACAGCTGTCACACATCCGGCACAGACACGTTTCCCACGCGTGTGTATTTCGCCGTTAGGCTCGGCGCCAACGGGGCGGGAGGCGGGTCTCCGGACCTAGGAAGGTCCGAGCCGCCTAACCGTCGGACGCGTGCTTGGCGAATTCATCTCTGCGCGGCGGCATGGGCATCGAGCCGGGGGGCCCCTTCACGGGCGAGTCGCCGTGCCAGATCCTGATCATGTCGCGCTGCTCCCTGAGAGCATCGGCGTCGCGCTGCGTGGCGCTGTCGACCGACGGGCCGCGAAACCAGCTCCGGATTCGCGCGAGAACGTTCATGAGCTCCTCCTCGGTGGACTACGTCAAAGTGTACTCGGGCCCGGAGCCGCCCTCGGGGGGCGTCAGCCGGCCGCCCTTCGCCGTGATCGCGCCGCACTGGACGCAGTTGGACGGCGTCACCTCCACCTCGACCTCGCCGTTCCCGACATCGCGCCCGAGCGCGTAGACCTGCGCCGGGCACATCGACTCCCACAGCTCCGCCAGGTCGCGCGGGACGTGATGCTGGACGCGCAGGTGGTCGGGCGCGTCGTCGCGCGTCCGGTTCCCGCTCAGGAAGACGCTCGACAGCTTGTCGAACGTCAGCTTCCCGTCCGGCTTCGCGTACGTCGCGGCCCGGCCGGAACGGACGAGGTCGTGCTCGGAGTCCCGCTCGGTGCGAAACGGCCCCGGCGGCAGCTTGCCCTTCGTCACCGTCATCATCCCGGCGAGCGCCGAGCCCATCCAGAACCCGCGGCCGAAGACCTGGCGCATGTTCCGCACTTCCTCCAGGTCCTTCCAGATGAAGCTGTCGCGCACGGATGCGTCGTAGGACTCGAGCCCGCCCGGCCGCCACGGCGTCTCGCCACGCCCAATCGCCTGAAACGCAGCCTCGGCCGCAAGGCGTCCCGACTCAACGGCGTAGTGGATGCCCTTGAGCGCCGGGACGTTGACGAAGCCGGCGCCGTCGCCGGTGATCAGCAGGCCCGGAGCGTGTAGCCGGTTCGGGAGCGAGAGCAGTCCGCCCTCGGGAATGGTCTTCGCTCCCCACGCGACGCGCTCGCCGCCTTCGAGGAGATCGCGGACGAGCGAGTGCGTCTTGAGCTCCTGCAGCAGATCGTGGACGGAGAGCTGGACGTCTCGGTAGTCGAGGCCGACGACCATCCCGATCGTGGCCATGTCGTCGCCCATCGGGTAGATGAAGGAGCCCCCGAACTCGCGGAAGCGGGCCTTCGGCCGCAGCGGCCAGCCCAGGGTGTGGATGACGCGGTCGAGCGGCTTCGCGACCTTCCACACCTCCTTGACGCCGAGCGCCCAGACCTGCGGGTTCTCGCCCTGGAGCCCGAAGTGGTCGATCGCGACTCCCGTGAGATGCCCCTGCGTGCCCTCGGCCAGCACGGTGACGCGTGCGCGGATGTCCGAGCCGGGCTCGAAGTTCGCGAGCTCCTCGCCATTTCGGCCGCGGCCCTTGTCGCCGGTGCGGACGCCGAGGACGCGGCCGTCGGAGACGAGCAGCTTGTAGCCCGACGTCTCCGGCAGGATGGTTGCGCCCGCCTCCTCGGCCTGCTCGCCGAGCCAGCGCCCGAGCTGCGACAGCGAGGCGACGTAGTTGCGCTGGTTCTTCATCGTCGGGGGCGTCACCAAGCGGACGGCGTGATTCGGGGTGAGGAAGTACACGGACTCGTGCTCGACGACGCCGAGGAACGGGAGCTCGTCGAGTCGCTTGCGTCCCCGGAAGAGCCGCTGGAGCCCGCGCGGGTTGACCACCGCTCCGGAGAGGAGATGCGAGCCCGGCTGCTTCCCCTTCTCGAGCACGGCGACCGGAACGTCGCCGAGCCGGGCCGCGAGCTCGGGCTGCTCCTCGAGCAGCTGCCCGAGGCGGATGGCGCACGCAAGGCCGGCGGGGCCGGCGCCGACGATCAGCACTCCGACCTCGATCTGCTCGTCCGCCGGATCGGTCGGTGGCGTGACGTAGTCCGCCGGGTCGAAGGGCGGTGGATGGTCGGCGGGTTTCACGACGCCTTGCGGGCGCGGACGAGCTCGGTCAGCTTCGGGACGATCTCGTGCAGGTCGCCGACGACGCCGAGGTCGCTGAACTCGAAGATGGGCGCGTTGGGATCCTTGTTGATCGCGACGATGACGCCTGACCCTGCATCCCGACCTTGTGCTGGATCGCGCCCGAGATCCCACAGGCGACGTACAGCTTCGGGGCGACGGTGCGGCCGGTCTGTCCGACCTGCGTCGAGTACGGGTACCAGCCGGCGTCGACGACCGCGCGCGTGGCGCCGACCGCGCCGCCGAGCGCCTTGGCGAGCTCCTCGACGAGCGAGAAGGCCTCGGGCGAGCCGAGCCCACGGCCGCCGCCGACGACGATGTCCGCGTCCTCGATCGACGGGCCTTCCGATTCCTCGTGGGCCTGCTCGACCATCGTGGCCGCGGTCGGAAAAGTCCTGGATCTCGGCCTGCCGTTCCTCCACGTCGGCGGTGCCGCCGGTCTCCGCCGGGTCGAACGAGCCGGAACGGATGAGCGCGATGCGCGGCTCAGACGTCCAGCCGACGTCCGCATAGATCGAGTCGCTGAGCGCGGGACGCTTGCCGACGAGCCTGCCGTCCTCGAGCGCGAGATCGACGAGGTCCCAGTTCAGCCCCGCGTCGAGGCGCGCGGCGAGCCCGGCCGCCACGTCGGCGGCGAGCACCGAGCCGGCGAAGAGGACGGTGTCGAAGCCCTCCTCCTGGACGAGCGCCGCGAGAGCGTCGACCCGCGGCTGCGGGAGCGGAGCCTCGAGCTTCGGGTCGTCGAAGACGTAGACCGTCTGGGCGCCGTACGCGCCGGCGCCGGCCGCGATGTCCTTCACGCCGGAACCGAGGACGGCGCCGGCGACGCTGTCGTCGCCGAGCGAGCCGGCCTTCGAGAGGACGCCGAGCGCGCCCTTCTGGAGCTCGCCGCCATGGTGCTCGAGGAAGACGAGGGTGCTCACAGCAGCTTCTTCTCCGCCAGGAAGTCGACGATCTTCTGCGCGCGCCGTGCCGTCGTCCTCGATCTTGACCGAGTCCCCGCGCGCAGGCGGATCGTGGAGCGCATACACCTCGGTGCGCGACCCGGCGTCGCCGACCGTGTCTTCGGCCAGCTCGAGGTCGCCCGTCGAAAGCGTCTCCTGCGGCTTCGACTTCGCCCCCATGATCCCCTTGAGCGAGGGGAAGCGCGGCTCGTTGATCGCGTCCGAGACCGCGATCACAACGGGCGTCGGCGCCTCGATCACGTCATAGCCGAACTCAGTCTGCCGCTTCGCCTTCACCTTCCCGTCCGAAACCTCGAGCTCGGCGACCTGGGAGATGACCGGGAGGCGCAGCCGGTCGGCGACGGCCGACCAGAGGACGGCTCCGTCGGAGTCGCTCGACTGCTGGCCGAAGAGGACGAGATCGGCGCCTTCGCGCTCGAGGGCGGCCGCAAGGATGCGGCTGGTGGCGACCAGGTCGGAGCCCTGGGCCGCCTCGTCGCTCACGAGCACGGAGCGATCGGCGCCCATCGCAAGCGCGCGGCGGAGCGATTCGGTCGCCTTCGCAGGCCCGAGCGTGACCAGGACGACCTCGCCTTCGCCTGCCTCCTTGATGCGCAAGGCCTCCTCGACGGCATGCACGTCGAACGGCGTTGAGGGCGCCCTCGACCGAGCGGTCGAGACGCTTCGTCTGCGGGTCGATTCGCTTCGGGGCGCCCGGCGTCGGGCACCTGCTTCACGCACACGGCGATCTTCATCGCCTGGACAATAACCATCGCCGAGCTAGCGAAATTCGGCACGAAGTTCTGCCGAAGCTCGCCGGATCCTTTGCTAGGGTTCGGCCCTTCGAGCGCGAACCGGAGCCTTATGCGACGCCACCGGACGACAGCCCGAGGGGGGATTTCTCTCTTGCTGCTACTCGGCCTTTCGGCCGGAGTGGCTGCCGCGTCCCCTAATGGCTACCCCGGTCAGGACGGGCCCGGCCCCCGGACGCGGAAGCCGTCGGGGAAGCCTACGACCGGCAAGCCCGCGGCGGTCAGCGCCACGCGATTCGTCTTCCCGGTCGTCGGACGCGTCCAGTACACAACGACTACGGCGCGCCGAGGCCGAAGGGCGCGCACGAGGGCAACGACATCATGGCGCCGCGCCGCGCGCTCGCCGTCGCCACCGAGGCGGGGAAGATCAAGTTCTGGACGCACTCGTCTACCGCCGGATGCATGCTCTACCTGTACGGGAAAAGCGGCACGACGTACCTGTACATCCATCTGAACAACGACCTCACCGACCACAACGACAACCGAGGCAAGTGCGTGGCCGGGACATCGTACGCGCCGGGGCTCAAAGACGGCGCGAAGGTCCAGGCCGGCCAGCTGCTCGGCTTCGTCGGCGATTCGGGTGACGCGAACGGGATCGCGACGCATCTCCACTTCGAGGTGCATCCGCGCGACGGCGGGGCGACGAACCCGTACCCCTATCTCAACCGCGCCTACCGGCCGCTCTTCGCGGTCCTCCCGGGCGGAAAGTTCACGCTTTCGGCCAACGCGACCGTGGTCTCGACGGCGCTCGATCCCGAGGGCACGAGCGCGACGCTCAAGATCGACGTCAAGAAGCTGCGCGTATGGCCCGGCGGCTTCCGGATCCCGAGCGTCAACCGCTTCATCTCGCTGACGGTCGAGGACACCGACTCGATCCAGCTCCTCCGCACCGGTCCGTCTCCGGCCGCGAGCACCGTCTCGCTCGCGCGGCTGACGGCGGCGAAGAAGGGTCAGTCGGTGACGGTCACGACGGCACCGGCGTCGACGAAGCTCGAAGCGCTGCTCGGCCGCGGCCTGTTCGACGCCGCGACGGTCGTTCTGAAGCCTGACGTAGCGCCCCAGGCGTCCTAGCGCTTCCGGAACGGCGCTCGCGAAGGAGCGAAACGCGCGGCCGGGGACAGTACACACCAGTACGGCCGAGGGGGCGCGCACGAAGCATCCTGCAGCGAGCGTCGTTAGGGCGGCCGCGGGCCGGCTCCGCCGCCTGTGCCGCCCGGCCAGTCGCGCTAGGCGCGCGAGCCGCGCATGAAGAACGAGATCAGCCAGATCAGCGCTGCGATCGCGGCAAGGATGAACAGCCACTTCACCACGAAGCCGAGGCCGACGAAAAGCGCCACGATCAGTGCGAGGATGATGAGAAGAACCATCGATACCGCCCTTTCCGGTTAGGTTCGTCCGAAACCTACATTCCCTTGAAGTTCGGCTCTCGTTTCTCGACGAAGGCCGTAAGCCCTTCCTGAGCGTCCTCGCTCGCGAACAGATCCCCGAACCCGTCGGCCTCCTCGGCGAGGTTGGCGACGTGGTCGCCTTGCAGCGCGTGGTTCATCGCCCGCTTCGCCGCCGCCAGCGCCACGGGGCTCTTCGACGCGATCAGCCGCGCGGTCTCCATCGTTCGCTCGAGCAGGTCCTCCGGCTCATAGACCGCGTTGACGAGGCCGATCCGGAGCGCCTCGTCCGCGTCGACCAGACGCCCGGTGAGGATCAGCTCCTTGGCGACGCCGAGGCCGCAGACACGCGCGAGCCGCTGCGTTCCTCCCCACCCGGGGATGATCCCGAGGTTGATCTCGGGCTGGCCGAGCTTCGCCTTGCTCGACGCGTAGCGGATGTCGCAGGCGAGGGCGAGCTCGCAACCGCCGCCGAGGGCGAATCCGTTGATCGCCGCGATCGTCGGCTGCGGTGACGTCTCGAGCAGCTGCCCGACATTGTGTCCGAGCTCCCCCCACTCCCGCGCCCCGGAAGCATCGAGGCCGCTCATGTACTTGATGTCCGCTCCCGCGACGAAGGCGCGGTCTCCGGCGCCCGTGAGGACGATCGCCCGCACCGCCTCGTCTTCACGGAGGCCGAGCAGCAGCTCCCGCAGCGACGACAGCGTCTCGACGTCCAGCGCGTTCATCGCCTCCGGACGGTCGATCGTCACGACCGCGACCGCTCCGTCGCGGTCGATCGAGAGCGTCAAGCGGGCGCGCCAACGCGGGCGCGCAGGAAGTCCACGATCTCGCCGGTCGGCGTCGCCCGGCGTGAACACCTCGCCGACGCCGAGCTTCTTCAGCTCCTCGGCGTCGTCCGAGGGGATCGTCCCGCCGACGACCACGAGCACGTCCTCCGCCTCGTTCTCGCGCAGGCCCTCGAGGATGCGCGGGACGAGCGTCATGTGCGCGCCCGAGAGGATCGAGATCCCGACGGCGTCCGCGTCCTCCTGGATCGCCGTCTCGACGATCTGCTCCGGGGTCTGGTGCAGGCCCGTGTAGATCACTTCCATGCCGGCGTCACGCAACGCCCTGCGCGATAATCTTGGCGCCGCGGTCGTGCCCGTCCAGCCCGGGCTTGGCGATCACTACGCGGATCCTCCCTGCCACGATTAGCAAGTATATGAAGGTGATAGTCGCCGCCCGCGCGGGCAGAGACCGCTTGTGAGACTCGAAGTCGTCGGGTGCTCGCCCGCCTGGCCCAACCCCGGAGGCGCGCAGTCCGGGTATCTCGTCGAAGGCCCGGGGCGGGTGCTGCTCGACTGCGGGCCCGGCGTCCTCGCGCGCATGCGCGAGCGAAACGGGTGGCCGGAGGTGGATGCGATCGCGATCACGCACTTCCACCTCGACCACTGGGGCGACCTCGTTCCCTGGGTCTGGGGCCGCATGTACGGCCTGGGGCGCGACCTGCCGACGCCGGAGCTCTGGGTGCAGTCGGGCGGGCGCCAGGAGCTCGAGCTCTTCGGCGAGCACTTCGGGATGCCCGACATGTTCGAGCGCACCTTCGAGGTGCGTGAGTACGACGAGGACGAGGAGTTCGAGGCCGCCGGGCTGCGCATCAAGCCAGTGCGGCTACCCCACTACACGCTTCGCACGTTCGGCTTCCGCGTCTCGAACGAGACCACGACCCTCGCCTATTCCGGGGACTGCGGGCCGAGCGAGCGGCTCACCGAGCTCGCCCGCGACGTCGATCTCTTCCTGTGCGAGGCGACGCTCGAGCGCGGCGAGCTGGACGGGGAGCCGCGCGGACACCTCTCGCTGGAAGAAGCGTGCGAGGCCTATGAAGCGTCGGGTGCGAAGCGCCTGCTGCTCACGCACCGGCCGAAGGAGCTACCGGTGGATTCCGGGCTCGAGCAGGCCTACGACGGCCTCGAGCTCTCCATCTGACGGCGGACGTACGCCGAGTACGCCCGCCGGCCGCGGACCATCCTGAAGACCAGGAAGCCCCCGATGAGAAGGACAAGGCCGCCGACGATGCCCGGCGGGAAGGAGGAGCCAGCTGGTGCTCGCGGTGTTCGGCAGCGGCTTCGGGTTCCTCGTACCGATCCCGAAGGGATTCATTCGGCTATTGGCCTTCGAGCTCACGCTGTAGTCGCCGCTGGCAGACGACACCGGGATGAAGGAGGAGACGAGCCACCGCTTGCCCGAGGTCTTCCCGCACGGCTGCATGCTCAGATCGAAGACGACCGGCTTCATCTTCGCCTTGGGCTTTGCCCAGAGAGCGACCTGGAGGTCGACCTCGCTCTCGAACGAGTAGGACACGCGCCATTTCCCGAAGGAGACCGGGTACGGGACGACCGGGATCTCGCCCTTCATCCAGCGCGAGCGGGTGAATCCCTGCTTCATCTCCGGGCACACGAGGTCGTAGGAGGTGTCGAGATGCTTGCGCGCGACGGCGGTCATGACGAACTGGCGGGCGGTCGTGAGCACCTCGGCCGAGCGCGGCCCGAACGCCTTCGCCTTCTCCGGCACGACGATGTCGCCGCCGGGCTTCGTCGCCTCGCCGGCCTGCTTGCCGGGGTGCGGGAAGGCGATGACCAGTCCCGCGACCACACCCGCCAGCAGGAAGAAGCCCCCGACGAGATAGAGCCGGCGCCGCTTCCTGGGGGACGACAGCATGCTCACGCCGACAGATTAGACCTTTGGATCGAAGGGCATTCGGCGCTCGCGGACGTAGGTGTTGTAGGCACGCTTGCCCATATAGGTGCGGACGCCGACGATCCCGAGCGCGGCGAGCAACATGCCGAGCATGATCCCGAGTGGGATCGCGAGCCAGGCTCCGCTCGCGCGCTTCGACTGGTAGAGGGCCGGATCGCGCGTGCCGATCGCAATCGGGCTGAAATTGCCCTTACCGTCGGTGGTGCCAAAATCCCCGCTGGCCGAGGGCGTCGGGATGAACGACGACACCAGCCAGCGTTTCGACTCGTGCCCCCCGCACGGATGCAGGGTGAGGTCGAAGACGACGGGCATCAGCTTCGTCTCCGGCTTGGCATAGAGGGCGACCTGGAGGTCGATCTCCCTCTGGTAGGAGTAGGCAAGGTGCCACTTGGCGAACTGGGCGGGATACGGGACGACCGGGATCTCGCCCTTTGCCCACGACTGCCTGCTGTACCCCTGCCGCATCTCCGGGCAGACCATCTCCCACGAAGCGTCGACGTTGTTCCGCCGCACCGCGGTCAGGACGAACTGCTGGGCGATGCCGAGCACCTGATCCTGGTGCGGCCCGAAGTTCATCTTCACGTCCGGCTTGACGAGCGTGCCGCCGGGGGACGTCTTCTCCCCGGGAGGAGGCGGCGGATTCTTGATCAGGACGATTAGGACTGCGGCGACTCCGGCCAGCGCGACGAAGCCCGCCATCCACAGGAGGCGGCGCCTCATCCGGGCCGAGGACAGGAGGCGGCTCAGCTAGAAGGCCCCCTCCTTCGCGCGACCGCTATGAGCGGCCTATCCGCCGTTGCCGTTGTAGGGGACGGCCGCACGGCTGGTCGCCGGCAACCAGTAGTTCACGAGCCAGCGCTTGCCCGCGCCCTTGCCGGTCGGAATGAGCCCGATCCGCATCGGAATCGGCTGGCCGACGGACGGCTTTGAAGGCTGCAGCGTCAGCGTGACGAGGACTTCCTTCGTCGTCGCTTCCTCGAGCTTGTACGTCACGCCGTCGAGGGTGTAGCCGGGTAGCGGGATGACCGAGCGCGCGTCGACGGTCGCCCACTTTTGCTGGGACGCGCCGCGCGTGATGTTCGGCGCCGTGTACTTCCACGAGGGGCCGTAGTTGTTATGCAGGACGCCGGGCACGACGAATCCGACGATCGCCTGCTTGACCTCCGACGGGAGCTGGGCATAGCTCGTCACCTTGACGCCGTTCGACGTCAGCGCGGTCGTCTTCTGCGGCAGCACCGGCTTGAATCCCTTGTCCGGCGCGGTCGGCGTCGAGTCGCTTCCACCGGCGAGCTTGACGATCAGGAAGACGACGCCGGCAATGAGCACGGCCAGGCCGACCAAGAACATGATGCGCTGGTTGCGCGGCGAGGAGATGGTCGACTGGAACGTGTTCATCGGGGTCAAACTGATAGACGCCAGGGTAGCGAGTTTGTTAGACGGCTCCGGGCTGCCCTCAGGAAACTCTTAGAAAACCGGAGTCTCGCGCCAGACGCCCCACGTCTCGCGCAGCGCGTCGCACATCTCCCCCATCGTCGTATACGCGCGGGAGGCGTCGATGATCAGCGGCATCAGGTTCACGTCCTCGCGTAGCGAGGCCTCCTTCAGCCGCGCCAGCGCCTGCTCGACGGCGGCGGAATCGCGGCGCGCGCGGAGGGCCTGCACGCGCTCGATCTGCTTCTGCTCGAGCGCGGGATCGATGCGGAGGAGGTCGAGCTCCTGCTCGTCCTCGGTCTCGTAGCGGTTGACGCCGACGATCACGCGCTGTCCGGCCTCGACCTCGGACTGGTAGCGGAAGGACGCCTCCGCGATCTCGCGCTGGAAGAAGTTCTCCTTGATCGCCGGGACGACGCCGCCGAGCCGCTCGATCCGGTCGAAGTAGTCGTAGGCGCCGGCCTCCATCCTGTTCGTCAGATCCTCGAGGTAGTACGAGCCGCCGAGCGGGTCGATCGTGTTGACGACGCCGGTCTCGTGCGCGATCACCTGCTGGGTGCGGAGGGCGAGCCGGACCGCGTCCTCCGTCGGTAGCGCGAGCGCCTCGTCGAAGGAGTTCGTGTGCAGCGACTGGGTCCCGCCGAGCACCGCGGCCAGCGCCTCGAGCGCCGTCCGCACGATGTTCACCTCGGGCTGCTGCGCGGTCAGCGAGACGCCGGCGGTCTGCGTGTGGAAGCGCATCAGCCAGGAGCGCGGGTTCTTCGCTCCGTATTTCTCGCGCAGCTCGCGCGCCCAGATGCGGCGGGCGGCGCGGTACTTGGCGATCTCCTCGAAGAAGTCGACGTGCGCGTTGAAGAAGAAGGAGAGGCGCGGGCGCGAAGTCGTCGACGTTCAGGCCGCGCTCGATGCAGGCGTCGATGTACGCGAATCCGTTCGCGAGCGTGAAGGCGAGCTCCTGCACCGCGTTCGAGCCCGGCCTCGCGGATGTGGTAGCCGGAGATCGAGACCGGGTGCCAGCGCGGCAGCTCCTGCGAGCAGAACTCGATCATGTCCACCACCAGCCGCATGGACGGCTCGGGCGGGAAGATCCACTCCTTCTGCGCGATGTACTCCTTGAGGATGTCCGTCTGGATCGTCCCGCGGAGCTGGTCGCGCGGCACTCCCTGCTGCTCGCCGACGCAGACGTAGAAGGCGAGGAGCATCGCCGCCGCGGAGTTGATCGTCATCGAGGTCGAGACCTCGCCCAGCGGGATCCCGTCGAAGAGCGTCTCCATGTCGGCGAGCGAGTCGACCGCGACGCCCTCGCGCCCGACCTCGCCGAGGGAGCGCGGATGATCCGAGTCGTAGCCCATCAGGCTCGGCATGTCGAAGGCGGTCGACAGCCCCGTCTGGCCGTGCTCGAGCAGGTAGCGGAAGCGCTCGTTCGTCTCCTCGGCGGTGCCGAAGCCGGCGAACTGCCGCATCGTCCACAGCTTCCCGCGGTACATCGACGGGTAGACGCCGCGCGTGTAGGGATAGACGCCGGGATAGCCGAGGTCGCGGTCGTAGTCGAGCGTCGACGGTGTCCGGCGAGTAGAGCGGCTCGTTCTCGAGCCCGGAGATCGTCGAGGAGAGCTCGCCCTGCCGCTCGGGCGTCGCGTCGTAGAGCTCCTCGCGCCAGGCGTCCTGGCCCGTCAGCTCCTTGGGCCGGTCCTCGGTCGTCGCCATGGCCGGAATTGTAGGTGTGCGGCGTAGACGAGCGATCCCGCGGCCAGGACGGCAACGCCCGCGACGACGGACGTCCAGGGCAGACTGAACGCGACCGCGAGGCAGCCCGCGAGGCCCGCGACGGTGAACGCGCGCGACCAGCGCAGCTCTCGTCTGGAGAGCGTGAAAGCGGATGCGTTTGCGATCGCGTAGTAGACGAGGACGGCGAAGGACGAGAAGCCGATGGCGTGTCTGAGGTCGAGCGTGGCCGCGAGGACGGCCACGACGGCGCCGACGGCCACCTCCGCCACCCAGGGCACCTTGTGCTTCGGATGCACGGTTGCGAGGACGTGCGGAAGCTCCCGGTTGGAGGCCATGGCGAACGCCGTCCGCCCCACTCCGGCGATCAGCGAGAGCAGCACGCCGAGCGCTGCGATCGCCGCGGCGACCCGGACGACGGGCGTGAGGGCGTGCAGGCTCCCGATCTGGACGGCAGCGGCGAGCGGCGCGGCGGCGGCGGCCAGGCGGTCGGCGCCGAGCACCGCCAGCAGCGTGACCGCGACGACCGCGTACACCGCCAGCACGATGCCGAGCGCGATCGGGATCGCCTTCGGGATCGTGCGCGCAGGGTCGCGTACTTCCTCCCCGAGCGTCGCGATGCGCGCGTAGCCGGCGAAGGCAAAGAAGATGAGGCCGGCCGCCTGGAGGATCCCGTACGCGCCGGTCCCCGTGATCGGCGTCAGCCGGTCGGCCTGGGGGTCGCCGCCCGCAAGCGCGGCGGTCACGCCGACGGCGAGGCCGGCGAGGACGAGCACGACGATCACCCGCGTCAGCGCGGCGGTGCGGTGGATTCCCTGCGTGTTGAGCCGCGGTCAGCACGACGACCGCCGCGACTGCGACGGGCTTCTGCGCGTCCGGAGCGGCGTACGCGGCGAAGGTGATCGCCATCGCCGCGCAGCTTGCGACCTTTCCGACCACGAAGCCCCATCCGGCCAGAAAGCCGTAGAAGCGGCCGAGCCGCTCCCGGCCGTACACGTAGCGTCCCGCCGGCCTGCGGATAGATCGCCGCGAGCTCGGCCGACGAGGTCGCGTTGCAGAAGGCGACGAAGGCGGCCAGCGCGAGCGCGAGGAGGATTCCCGAGCCGGCCGCCTCGGCCGCGGGCCCGAAGGCGGCGAAGACGCCGGCGCCGAGCATCGCGCCGAGGCCGATGACGACCGCGTCGGCGGTGCCGAGCCGCCGCGCGAGGCGGCTTACCGGCTCTCGCCCGGCTTCCAGAGGATCTCCTCGCGGCCGGCGTTCGCGGCGCGCGCGAGGATGAAGAGCAGGTCGGACAGGCGGTTCAGGTAGACGAGGACGAGCGGGTTGCAGCTCGACCTCCTTGGAGGCCGTGAGCGTGTCGCGCTCGGCGCGCCGGCAGACCGTGCGGGCGACGTGGAGGCGGGCGGCCGATTCGGTCCCACCGGGGAGGACGAAGCTCTTCAGCTCGGGCAGGTCGGCGTTGAAGCGGTCGCAATCCTGCTCGAGCGCGTCGATCTGCTCCTGGGTCACGCGCAGCCGTCCGTCTCCGACGCCGTACGGGACGCTCAGGTCGGCCCCGACGTCGAACAGCTCGTTCTGCACGCGCTCGAGCACCGGCCGCGCCTCGTTCTCCAGGTCGCCGGCGAGCACGACACCGATCGCCGCGTTCAGCTCGTCCACGGTGCCGAAGGCGCCGATCCTGCAGTCGAGCTTCGACGCACGCGAGCCGTCACCGAGGCTCGTCTCGCCCTTGTCCCCGCCGCGGGTGTAGATACGCGTGAGGCGGACCGGCTCGTCGACCTTCCGAGGCACGCCTCTAGATTACGACGATGATCCGACGAGCGACGGAAGCCGATGCCCCGGAGGTCAGCCGCGTCTTCGTCGCCGCCCGCGACGAGATGACCTACCTGCCGCGGATCGACGACGCGCATCGCCCGCTGCTCGGCGGGTGGTTCATCGACCGCGGGGCGATCTTCGTCGCGGAAGAGGAGGGCCGCGTGCTCGGGATCAGCGGCGTGCACGAGGGGGAGCTCACGCATCTCTACGTCGCACCCGGAGGCGCAGAACCGCGGTATCGGCAGCGCCTGCTGGAGCACGCGAAGGCCGAGAGCCCGGACGGGCTCTACCTCTGGGTCTTCCAGAAGAACGAGGGCGCGCGGCGCTTCTACGAGCGTCACGGATTCCGGCTGGTCGAGCTCACGGACGGCGCGGGAAACATGGAGCGCGAGCCCGACGCGAGGTACGAGTGGACGTCCGGCGGATAGCGGACGGGCTCTGGTACTGGGCGGCACCGCACCCGCGCTGGCGGCCGGGCGCCGACTGGCCGGAAGCGGTCGGGTGCGTCTACTACGAGGCGCCGGACGCGGTCGTCCTCATCGATCCGCTGCTCCCGCGCGGCGAGGAGGACGAGTTCTTCGACTACCTGGACCGCGACGTCGAACGCGCCGGGCGGCCGGTCGTCGTCCTGCTCACCGCGCACTGGCACGAGCGCGATGCGCCGATCCTGCGCGGCCGGTACGAGGCGGAGGAGCGGGTTCCGGACGGAGTCGAGGTGTATGCGATCGAGGGCGCGCCCGAGGAGCAGCTCGCCTATTTCATCCGCCCGCACCGCGCGCTCGTCGTGGCCGAGATCTTCATGGGCGAGGACGGCGGGCTGCGCCTCTGCCCATCACCGGCGCTTATCGACCGCGCCGCGCTCGATACGTCCCTGCAATCGCTGCTCGAGCTCCCGGTCGAGCGCGTGCTCCCGGGACACGGAGAGCCCGTCCTCGAGAACGGCCTCGAAGCGATGCGGTCAGCCCTGGGCGAGAGCCTGCCGGCGCAGACCGAGGACTGAGCGGGCGATCACGAGCCGCTGGATCTCGCTCGTTCCCTCGTAGATCTCGGTGATCTTCGCGTCGCGGTAGTACCGCTCGACCGGGAACTCCTTCGTGTACCCGTAGCCGCCGAAGATCTGGATCGCCTCCGCGGTCTGGCGGCGTGCCATCTCGGAAGCGAAGAGCTTCGCCTTGGCCCCCTCTTCGGTGTGGGGCTTGCCCTGCTGCTTCAGCCAGGCCGCGCGGTAGACGAGCATCCGCGCCGCGTCGATCTCGGTCGCCATGTCCGCGAGCTTCCACTGGATCGCCTGGAACTCGCCGATCCGCTGCCCGAACTGCTTGCGCTCGAGCGCGTACGCCCGCGCCGCGTCATAGGCGGCCTGGGCGATGCCGAGCGCCTGTGCCGCGATCCCGATCCGGCCGCCGTCGAGCGTCGACATCGCGACGGCGAAGCCCTTGCCCTCCTCGTGGAGCATCCGGTCGCCGTCGACGAAGGCGTCCACCGCGATCGAGTTCGTGGTCGACGAATTGAGGCCGAGCTTCTCCTCCCGCCCGGTGACGCGGATGTGCTCCGCATCGAGGATGAACGCCGAGACCCCGCGCGCGCCGGGAGTGTCCGCGTCGGTGCGCGCGAACAGGAGGAAGGTCCCCGCGTACTCGGCGGTCGAGATGAACTGCTTGGTGCCCGAGATGCGCCAGCCGCCGTCCTCGCGGGTCGCCGCCGTGCGGAGCGAGCCTGCATCCGAGCCGGCCTCGGTCTCGGTCAGCGCGAAGGCGCCGATCAGCTCGCCGCGCGCGAGCGGCGGGACGAACCTGCTCCGCTGCTCGTCGGTGCCGAGCGTCAGGATCGGCAGCGTGACCGCGCTCGTGTGCACGGCCACGGTGACTCCGACTCCCGCGTCCGCGCGCGAGAGCTCCTCGAGCACGAGGATGTACGAGAGGAAGTCCGCGCCGGCGCCGCCGAGCTCCTGCGGGATGCAGACGCCCATCAGCCCGAGCTCGGCCAGCTTGGGATAGAGGTCGCGCGGGAAGCGGTGCTCGCGGTCCCACTCCCCCGCGAACGGCTCGATCTCCGCCTCGGCGAAATCGCGCGCCACCGCCTTGATCTCGCGCTGCTCCGCGCTCAGCTCGAAGTCCACGCGGAGGAATATAGTCGGGGGCGGTTTGGCCGCCCTCGTCGCGCTCGCTCTCGTCATCCTGGCCTTCGCGGCCGGCTGTGGCGGCGGAAGCGGCGGCTCGCCCGAGACGGTGGTGCGTCAGTGGAGCGACGCGCTCAACGCGGGCGACAACGAGCGCGCGGCCGACCTGTTCGCGAACGGGGCGCAGATCGTCCAGGGCAGGTCGGTCTATCTTCCTGCAGACGCACTCCGACGCGGTGCAGTTCAACTCCGCGCCTGCCGTGCTCGGGCAAGATCGTGGACGTGAAGACCGACGCCGACATCGCCACCGCGACGTTCGTTCTCGGCAACCGCAAAACGAATCGCTGCGATGCGCCCGGCCAGAAGGCGGTCGCGGCGTTCAAGGTCCTGCACGGGAAGATCGTGCTCTGGCACCAGCTCCCGTCGCCGACGCCGCCTCCCCCGCCGCCGGTATGAGCGAGACGCTCGCCTGGACGACGTACTCGGACGCCGGCGCGCTCGAGCTCGAGCTCCGGCGGATCTTCGCGCGCGGCTGGCAGTACGCAGGGCACGCGGGCCAGGTCGAGCGGCCCGGCGACCGCTTCGCAGTTCGGGCGGGGCATGTCCCCGTCGCCGTCGTGCACGGCGAGGACGGCGAGGTGCGCGCCTTCGTGAACGCATGCCGGCACCGCGGGGCCGAGGTCGTGCGCGAGAGCGGGAACCGAAAGACGCTGCAGTGCCACTATCACGCCTGGACGTACGGGCTGGACGGCTCGCTCCTGACGGCGCCTCGCTCGGAGCGCGAGGCGGGATTCGACTCATCAGGCCTCTCGCTCGTCCCGCTCCGGCTCGAGCGGCTCGGGCCGCTCATCTTCGTCAACCCGGACGCGGACGCGCCGCCGCTGGCCGAGGTCGCCGCGGGAATCCCCGAGTCACTGGCCGACGGGGGGATCGATCTCGACGCGCTCGTGTTCGACCGGCGGCTCGACTTCTCGCTCGAAGCGAATTGGAAGGTCGTGATGGAGAACTACCTCGAGTGCTATCACTGCCCGACGGCGCACCAGGACTTCAGCCGTGCGGTTGACGTCAACCCGGACCGGTACGAGCTGCAGACGGCGACGTGGTCTTCCAGCCAGCATGCGCGGGCGCGGACCGGCGACGGCTCGTGCCAGTTCCACTTCCTCTGGCCGAACACGCGAATCAACGTCTTTCCGGGAACGGTCAACCTCTCGATCGGTCCGGCGCTGCCCGCCGGGCCCGAACGCACGACCGGCTTCCTCGACTACTTCTTCGGGCCGGACGTCAGCGAGGCGGAGAAGGAGGAGCTGATCGCCTTCGACGGCCAGGTCGGGGCCGAGGACCGCGTGCTGGTCGAGTCGGTGCAGCGCGGGATGCGCTCCGGGCTCGTGGAGCACGGCCGGCTGATGCCGGAGAGCGAGCGGCTGATCGCCCACTTCCAGGGGCTCGTGCGGGACGCGCTTCAGTCGTAGCGGTAGAAGCCCTCGCCGGACTTCCGGCCGAGCTTGCCCTCGCCGACGAGCTCGCGGAGAAGCGGGCACGGCGCGTACTTCGCGTCGTTCAGCCCCGCTTCAAGCACCTCCATGATCGCGACGCACGTGTCGAGCCCGATCAGGTCGGCCAGCGCCAGCGGCCCCATCGGGTGCGCGAAGCCGAGCTTCGCGATCGTGTCGATCGCCTCCGCCTCGGCAACGCCGTCATGCAGCGCCCAGACCGCCTCGTTGATGAACGGCATCAGGATCCGATTGGAGACGAACCCGGGGAAGTCGTTCGCGACCGCGGGCGTCTTTCCCAGCTCGCGCGCGAGCTCGGTGATCGCCTCCGCCGTCTCGTCGGACGTCTGCCGGCCGCGCACGATCTCGACGAGCTGCAGCACCGGCACCGGGTTGAAGAAGTGCATGCCGATCACGCGGTCGGGCCGCCCGGTCGCCTCGGCCAGCGTGCCGATCGGGATCGACGACGTGTTCGAGGCAAGAACCGAATCGGGAGGCAAGACCCCGTCGGCGCGGTGGAACACATCCTCCTTCACGGACAGGTCCTCGACCACGGCCTCGACCATCAGGTCGGCGGGGACGAGGTCGTCGACCGCCTCGACGCGGCCGAGGACTTCACTCGGATCGGCGCCGCCCTTCTCCGCCAGCCGCTCGAGGCTTTTCCGCATCGCCGCCAGCCCGCGCTCGGTCGCGCCCGGCACCGAGTCGTAGAGCGAGACGCGCCGGCCGGAGGCGGCGACCACCTGCGCGATCCCACCGCCCATCTGGCCCGCGCCGACCACCAAGACGCGCTCGAACTTCACGGAGGTGGCTTCTAGCAGACGGCGTACGGCGCGGCCGGGACGATGCGGCGGGCTTTGTGCCGCGAGACGAGCAGGCCGAAGGCCATCGACGTGTCGCCGCTCGTCGTCTCGGTCTCGAAACGCGCGAACACCTGCAGCTCGTACGCGCCCGGCCGCGATGGCGCGGTGACCTGCCAGACGCCGTTCCGGAACCGCACGCGTCGGTGAGCCCCAATGCCGTTGCAGCCGAGCGCGCCGACCGAGACCGAGACGCTCGAGAGGCTGCCCTCGGACGGACGCAGCGCGAGGCGCCCGCCCGGGCGCACGATCGACACGAGCGTGGGATGCGGTTGGACGGTGTCCCCACAGATGCCTTCGGTGCTGTCCCGGACGCAGTAGCTCCCCTGGGCGCCGGTTTGCGGCCCCGCGATCGTCTTCAGGTCCACGGTCGGCGGCTGGAGTGTCGCGGCCGCCGTGGCGGACGCGACGAGCACAACACCCAACCCGCTACACATCACGAATCGATATATCTTATTCGATATCATTGGTATGCTTGATCTGTGATCAGCGGAGATCTCCTACGCGAGGCGCGGCTGCGGGCCGGGCTCACACAGAAACAGCTTGCCACGCGCGCCGGCACCTCACAACCGGCGATTGCCAGGTGGGAGAGCGGAGCGGTTCAGCCGAGCCTCGAGCGGCTGCGCGAGCTCATTCGCGCGTGTGGCCTCGAGCTCACCTACGGCCTCGCGAACTACGACGACTCGTACGACGAGTGGATCGAGCGGTACCTCGCTCTCTCGCCCGAGGAGCGTGTCGAGCAGGCGATCGATCGAGCCGGCGTGGTCAGAGAGCTGCAGGCCGCAGTCGCATGAGTTTGTTCGATGCCCTCGCCGCGCTGCACAAGCACGATGTGGACTTCATCGTCATCGGAGCCTTTTCGGCCGTGGCGCAGGGGTATCCCCTGCCGACCGAGGATCTCGATGTCACCCCCTCCCGTGATCGAGCGAACCTGGAACGACTTGCCGCGGCGCTGATCGAGCTTCACGCGGAGCTCCGCCTGCCCGGCGAGAGAACGCATCCCTTTCCGATCGACGCCGACTATCTCGCCCGAGCCGACTCGTGGACGCTCGCAACCTCAGAAGGGCCCCTGGACGTTCTCTTCTCGCCCACCGGGACGAGCGGCTACGACGATCTCCGCCGCGACGCGTTGCAGATCACACTCCGCGGCACGCCCGTCCTCCTTGCCTCGCTTCGAGACATCATTCGCATGAAGGAGGCGTCGAGGCGACCAAAGGATGAGGCTCAATTGCCCGCGCTTCGGCGGACGCTCGAAGTGAAGCGCCGCCTAGACCTCGAGCAGTAGCGCGTCTCCCTGGCCGCCGCCGGAGCAGATCGCGGCCAGGCCCACCCCACCGCCGTTCCGGCGTAGCTCCTGCACCAGCGTCCCGACGATGCGCGCGCCGGACGCGCCGATTGGATGCCCCAGCGCGACGGCGCCGCCGTTCACGTTGACGCGATCGGGATCGGCGCCGAGCATCTCGGCCGAGTTCAGCACGACCGAGGAAAAGGCCTCATTCAGCTCGACGCGCTCGACGTCGTCGATCGACTTTCCCGCCTTCTGCAGCGCCTGCTTGCCGGCGTTGGCCGGCGTCCGGGCCAGATAGGCGAACTCGTCGGCGACGTACGCCTGCGAGAGGATCGTCGCGAGGACCTCGAGGCCGCGCTTTTTGGCGAACTCCTCGCTCGTCACCACGACGGCGGCCGCGCCGTCGTTGATGCCGGGCGCGTTTCCCGCCGTCGTCGTCCCGTCTGGGTCGAAGACCGGGCGCAGCTTGGCCAGCTTCTCGTAGGACGTGTCGCGGCGCGGGCCCTCGTCGACGGAGACCCCGTCGACCGCGACGATCTCGGGGTCGAACAGATGGTTGTCGATCGCGTTGACCGCGCGCTCGTGTGAGCGCAGCGCCCAGCGGTCCTGGTCCTCGCGCGCGATGCCGAGCTCGCGCGAGACGAACGAGGCCTGCTGGATCATGTGCCGGCGGTCGAAGCTCGATGTCAGCCCGTCGTGCACGGTCAGGTCGATCAGCGTCCCGTCGCCGAGCCGGTAGCCGAAGCGCGCCTTCTTGAGCGCGTACGGCGCGTTCGTCATCGACTCCATCCCGCCCGCGACGACCACGTCGTGCTCGCCGGTGCGGACCATCAGATCGGCGATCTCGATCGCGCGGATGCTGGACGCGCAGACCTTGTTGATCGTGTCGGAAGGGAGCTCGATCGGCAGTCCCGCCGCGACGGTCGCCTGGCGCGCAGGGGCCTGGCCCGCGCCGCCCTGCAGCACCTGTCCCATGACGGCGTAGCCGACCTCGGAGTCCTCGATTCCGGCCCGTTCGAGGGCCGCGCGGATGACGATTCCGCCGAGCTGTGTGGCCTCGTAACCGGCCAGAGCACCGCCGAGCCGGCCGAACGGCGTGCGCGCGGTCGAGACGATGACGGACCTACCCATAGAGATGAGCGTAGCGAGTGGAGGTTCGGGACCCTTGTTGCCGTCCCGACACCGTGTTAGGTTACCCCGCGTTTTCCAAGCAAACCTGCCGACGCGGCCATGGTCGGCATCCAACAAACGGGAGTCGCAAGGAGGGGGCGACGGGCAATGAAGCACCTGTTCGAGAACCACGATCTTGAGACTTCCGCCTGCGGCGACATGATCGATGTGACGCACGACGTCCGCGGCGCGGTCGATAAGAGCGGCGTCCAGAACGGCGTCGCCGTCGTGTACACGCCGCATACGACCTGCACGATCCTGATCAACGAGCGCGAGAGCGGCTTCATGCGCGATTTCCAGGACACCCTCGAGTCGCTCGTCCCGGCCGAGGGGCCCTACTACCGGCACGACGATCTGACGATCCGCACGGAGGGTCTCGAGGACGACGCGCACGAGTTCCCGAACGGCCACTCACACTGCCGCGCCGCCCTGATCGGCGTCGCATCGCAGTCGATTCCGATCGTCGACGGGAACCTCCTCCTCGGGCGCTACCAGAGCGTCTTCTTCTGCGAGCTCGACCGCGCGAAGCCGCGCAAGGTGTTCATTCAAGTAATGGGTGAGTGATGGCGGCGACCCGCATCGCGGGGACCACCTCGACAACCTCCTCTGCCTCTCCTCCCTCCGGTGTTCCGACCCGCGCCGAGGTCATGCCGAAGGCGCAGGCGGAGAACTTCACGGTCGCCTCCCTGCTCCTCTCCCGCGCGCAGCGCCGCGCACTGCTCGGGATCTACGGCTTCGCCCGGCTGGTCGACGACATCGGCGACGAGACGACCGGCGATCGTGAGGCGATGCTCGACTGGCTGGAGGACGACGTCGGCCGCATGTTCACCGGCGAGCCGATCCATCCGCTGCTGCGCCGGCTCGCGCCGTCGGCGCGCGCGCACGACTTCCCGAAGCGCGCGTTCCTGCGCCTGATCGCCGCGAACCGGCAGGATCAGGAGGTGTCCCGCTACGAAACCTACGGCGAGCTGGCCGACTACTGCGACCTCTCGGCCAACCCGGTCGGCGAGCTCGTCCTCTACACGTTCGGCGCGGCCACGCCCGAGCGCGTCGCGCTGTCCGACTCGGTCTGCACCGGGCTCCAGCTCGCAGAGCACTGGCAGGACGTGGGCGAGGACTACGGCCGCGGCCGCATTTACGTCCCGCAGGAAGATCTGGAGCGGTTCGGCGTCGAGGAAGAGGAGCTTGCCGCGCAGCGGCCGAGCGAGCGCCTGAAGGAGCTGCTCGCCTACGAGGTCGAGCGCGGCCGGCGCCTGCTCGACCCCGGGATCGAGCCTCGTGCGCTCGCTGTCGGGCCGGGCGCAGCTCGCGGTCGCGGGCTACGTCGGCGGCGGGCGCGCCGCGTTCGACGCGATCGAGTCGTCGGGCTACGACGTGCTCCGGCGCCCGCCGAAGGCGACGGGCGCGGCGCGCGGCGAAAGCGACCCTTCAGGTCATGAGAGAGGCGCGATGAACTCCGACTGGGCCTATGCGTACTGCCAGGACATCACGCGGCACGAGGCGGCCAACTTCTACTACGGCATCCGGCTCCTGCCCAAGGAGCGCCGCGGCGCGCTGTGCGCGATCTACGCGCTCGCGCGGCGCGTCGACGACATCGGGGACGGCCCGGCGCCGCGCGAGGAGAAGATCCGCCGTCTCGACGAGGAGCGGCGCAAGCTGGAGTCGATCGATACGGCCTACGACGACCCGGTGTTCGTCGCCCTGGCGCACGCCGTCCTGCGCTTCCCGATCCCGGTCGACGCGTTCGGGGAACTGATCGACGGCGTCGAGATGGACGTCGCCGGCACGCACTACGCGACCTTCGCCGACCTGCTCCCGTACTGCCGGCACGTCGCCGGCGCAATCGGCCGCCTCTCCCTCGGCGTCTTCGACGCCAGCGAACGCGAGACGGCATCCCTGTACGCCGACGACCTCGGCGTCGCCTTCCAGCTGACGAACATCCTGCGCGACATCCGCGAGGACCTCCAGAACGGCCGGGTCTACCTGCCCGCCGAAGATCTCGAGCGCTTCGGCTGCGACCTGTCGGCGCCCGACGACCGGATCGTCGACCTCGTCCGGTTCGAGGCCGACCGCGCGCGGGCGTGGTTCGAGTCCGGGCTGAGGCTGCTGCCGCTGCTCGACCGCCAGAGCGCGGCCTGCGTCGGCGCGATGGCCGGCATCTACCGGCGGCTGCTCGGCCGGATCGAGCGGCGCCCCGACCTCGTCCTCCGCGGCCGGGTCTCGCTCCCGACCTGGGAGAAGGGCTGGGTCGCAGTCAGGAGCCTCGCCGCGGTCGCACCATGAAAGTCGCCGTCGTCGGAGGGGGACTGGCCGGGATCGCCGCCGCGCTCGAGTGCGCGGACGCGGGCGCCGAGGTGACGCTGCTCGAGGGCCGGCCGCGGCTCGGCGGCGCGACGTTCTCGATTTGCCGCGACGACATCTGGATGGACAACGGCCAGCACGTCTTCCTGCGCTGCTGCACCGAGTACCGGCGCTTCCTCGAGCGCATCGACGCGACGCAGCTGACCGAGCTGCAGAGCCGGCTGTCGATACCCGTCGTCGCGCCGGGCGGACGCATCGGCTGGATCGGCCGCGCGCGCCTTCCCGCGCCGGCGCACCTGCTCCCGTCGCTGGCGCGCTTCGCCTTCCTGTCGCGGCGCGACCGGATCGCGATCGCGCGCGCCGTGCGCCCCCTGTCGAAGCTCGATCTCGCCGATCCGGCACTCGACCGACGCACGTTCGGGTCCTGGCTGAGAGAGCACGGCCAGTCGCCGGCGGCGGTCGACGCGCTGTGGAACCTGATCGTGCTCCCGACCGTCAACCTGCCCGCGTCCGAGGCGTCACTTGCGCTCGCGGCCAAGGTGTTCCAGACCGGGCTGCTCGAGGCGGCCGACGCGGGCGACATCGGCTACGCGGCTGTCCCGCTGCAGCAGCTGCACGGGGACACGAGCGCGGCCGCGCTCGAGCGCGCCGGCGTCGACGTCCGCGTACGGACGCGGGTCGACCGGATCGAGCCCGGAGCCGGCGGCTTCTCCGTCTCGTTCAACGGAGACGGAGTGGAGGCCGACGCCGTCGTCCTCACCGTCCCGCACGACGACGCGGCCGGATTGCTGCCCGGTGGAGCCCTCCCCCACGCCGAGCTCGGCTACCTGGGCGCGTCGCCGATCGTGAACCTGCACGTCGTCTACGACCGGCGGGTGACCGACCTCCCGTTCGCGGCCGGCCACGACACCCCGGTGCAGTGGGTCTTCGACCGCACAAGCGGAACCGGCCTCGAGCGCGGCCAGTACCTGGCCGTCTCGCTCTCCTGCGCACGCGAGTACATCGCCCAGAAGGTGGACGAGCTGCGCGCGCAATTCGTGCCCTCGCTCGCCCAGCTCTTTCCGGAGGCCGAGGCGGCGAAGGTCGAGCTCTTCTTCGTCACGCGCGAGCAGCGAGCCACCTTCCGCCAGGGGCCGGGAACAGCGGCGCTGAGGCCGGGCCCGCGCACAGAGGTCGAAGGCCTCTACCTTGCCGGCGCGTGGACGGACACCGGCTGGCCCGCGACGATGGAAGGCGCCGTCCGCAGCGGCGTCGCGGCGGCGCGCGAGATCGTCGGGATGGTCCGAACGCCTAGTCTCGGGGTCGCCGCATGACCGCGACGCTCCCCGAGACACTCAACCGCGCGCGCGAGCTCGTCTGGCCGGCTTTGCGCTCGGCGGTCGACACGCTCGAGCCGGATCTGCGCGCGGTCGCCGTCCACCACTTCGGCTGGGACGAGGACGGCGCCGGCGGCGGCAAGGCGGTACGTCCCGCCCTCGCCCTCGCCTCGGCGGCGGCGGTCGGCGGCTCGCCGGAGACGGCGGTCGACGGAGCAGTCGCGGTCGAGCTCGTCCACAACTTCTCGCTGCTCCACGACGACATCATGGATCGCGACCAGGAGCGCCACCACCGTCCGACGGCCTGGATCGTGTTCGGGGAGGCGCGCGCGATCGTGGGCGGCGACGCCCTGGCGAACCTGGCCAATCAAGTGCTCTTGCGGCGCGAGACGCCGGAGGCGATGCGCGCGACGGCTCTCCTCGTCGACGCCACGGCGCGCATGATCGCGGGCCAGTCCGAGGACATGCGGCGCGAGGGAAAGCTCGGCGTGCGGATCGAGGAGGTCATCGCCATGCATGCCGCCAAGACGGGGGCGCTTTTGTCCTGCGCCAGCTCGATCGGTGCCGTGCTGGCGGGCGGTGACGAGGACACCGTGTCCCGTCTGGCCGCGTTCGGGATCCAGGTGGGGATCGCATTTCAGGCAGTCGACGACCAGCTCGGCATCTGGGGACGGCCTGAGCTGACGGGCAAGCCGACCTGGAACGACCTCCGGCAGCGCAAGAGCTCGCTTCCGGTCGTCGCTGCGCTCGACACGCAGTGCGACGAGGCCGATCGCCTGCGCGAGCTCCTGTCCCAGCCCGACCGGTCGGAGGCGGAGATCGCTGAGGCGGCCGAGCTGGTCGAGCTCTGCGGCGGGCGGCGCTACGCGGCCGAGGAGGCCGAACGCCGGCTGGCGCTGGCCCTGCGCGAGCTCGAGCGCGCGAGCATCGATCCCGGGGCTCGCGAGGAGCTCGAGGGGCTCGCCCGCTTCATCGTCGAGAGGGAGTTTTGACGACCACCGCGTCCGCTCCACCCGTGCAGGCGACGCTCGACCGGGCCGTCGACCACCTGCTCTCGCTCCAGTCGCCCCAGGGCTGGTGGAAAGGCGAGCTCGAAACGAACGTGACCATGGACGCGGAGGACCTCCTCCTTCGCCAGTTCCTCGGCATCCGCACCGAGGAGCAGACGGAGATGTCGGCGCGTTGGATCCGTTCCAAGCAGCGCGACGACGGGACGTGGGGCAACTTCTGGGGCGCACCGGCCGACCTTTCGACCACCGTCGAGTCGTACGCGGCGCTCAAGCTCGCCGGCGACCCGGTCGACGCCGAGCACATGCGGCGCGCACGGGAGTACATCCTCGACGCAGGCGGCCTCGAGCGGACGCGCGTCTTCACGAAGATCTGGTTCTCGCTGTTCGGGCTGTGGTCGTGGGACGACGTCCCGGTGATGCCGCCGGAGATGATGCTGCTCCCGCCCTCCGTCCCGCTCAACATCTACGACTTCGCGTGCTGGGCGCGCCAGACGGTCGCGGCGCTCACTGTCGTCTCCGCGTTCAAGCCGATCCGCCCTGTCCGGTTCACGCTCGACGAGCTGCGGACGGGGACGCCGCCGGAGCCGTTCGAGCCGCTCGCGTCCTGGCCGGGCGCGTTCCGGCGACTGGACAAGCTGCTGCACGTCTACGAGCGGCGGCCGTCGTCCGCGCTTCGGCGCGCGGCGCTGGAGAAGGCCGAGCGCTTCATCGTCGACCGGCAGGAGGCCGACGGCTCGTGGGGAGGCATCCAGCCACCGTGGGTCTACTCGCTGATGGCGCTCAACCTGCTCGGCTATCCGGTCGAGCACCCGCTCATCCAAAAGGGGCTCGAGGGCCTCGACAGGTTCACGATCGTCGAAGACGGGATGCGGCGCCTCGAGGCCTGCCAGTCACCGGTCTGGGATACGGCGCTCGCGCTGATCGGCCTCGGCGACGCCGGGCTCGCGCCCGACCATCCAGCGATCGAACGGGGCGCACGGTGGATGCTGGGCGAAGAGGTACGCCACCGCGGCGACTGGGCGATCCGCCGGCCGCAATTGGAGCCCGGCGGCTGGGCCTTCGAGTTCGAGAACGACTGGTATCCGGACATCGACGACACCGCCGAGGTGGTCATGGCCCTCAGGCGCGCCTCACTGCCCGGCCTGGACGAGGCGGTCGCGCGCGGCGTCGAGTGGACGATCGGAATGGAGTCGCGCGACGGCGGCTGGGGCGCGTTCGACGCCGACAACGTCCAGGGGCTGATCCGCAAGCTCCCGTTCTGCGACTTCGGCGAGGTGATCGATCCGCCGAGCGCCGACGTGACGGCGCACGTGGTCGAGATGCTGGCGGGAGAGGGGATGGCGGGCCATCCGTCTGCGCAGCGCGGGATCGAATGGCTCCTGCGCGAACAGGAGGCCGACGGCTCCTGGTTCGGCCGCTGGGGATGCAACTACGTCTACGGAACCGGCGCGGCCGTCCCGGCGCTGGTCGCCGCCGGCATCCCGCCCGAGCACGAGTCGATCCGCCACGCCGTCCGCTGGCTCGAGCAGGTGCAGAACGCCGACGGCGGCTGGGGCGAGGACATGCGCTCCTACGACGATCCCCAAGGCTGGAGCGGGCGCGGCGAATCGACCGCGTCGCAGACGGCCTGGGCGCTGCTCGCGCTGCACGCCGCCGGCGAACGCGAGGGAGCGGCCGAGCGCGGCTTGCGCTGGCTCGGCGAGACGCAGCTCGAGAACGGCACGTGGGATGAGCCGTGGTACACCGGCACCGGCTTCCCGGGCGACTTCTACATCAACTACCACCTGTACCGGATCGTCTTCCCGGTCACCGCGCTCGCCCGCTACGCATGAAGCTGGTCGTCTTCGCGCCGCTGCGGATCGAGGCGCTCGCGGTGCGCTCGGGACTGCCGGGAATCAAGGTGCGCCGCTCCGGCATGGGCCGCCGCGAGGTCGACTTCGGGGACGCGGACGCGATCGGCGTCGCCGGCCTCTGCGGCGCGGTCGATCCGTCACTGCGACCGGGAGACGTGGTGCTCGCGACCGAGCTGCGCTCCGAGGACGGCAAGACCATCCCCTGCCCGGACAGCACGCTCCTCGCCGAGCCGCTGCGGCGGATGGGGCTCCGCACCACGACCGGAATGCTGTACACGGCCTCCAAGATCCTCGGCCGCGACGAGCGGCTCGCGCTGCGTGACGAGGGAGTCACCGCCGTCGACATGGAGTCCGCATGGATCGCCGAGGCGGGGCAGGGCCGCCCGGTCGCGGTGCTGCGCGTGGTCGTGGACACGGCCGATCGCAGGCTCGCCAGCCCGCGGACGCTCACCGCCGGAGTGCGCGGCCTATGGACGCTGCGGCGGGCCTCCACCGCCTTCGTCGACTGGGTCGAGGCCTGCTCTGGACGGTTCTCCGAGCAGGGTGCTAGTCTCGCCACCAACTGATGTCCATCCCCCTGCGACAGAGCGCGCGCATCGCGCATTACCTGCTCAAGCAGAAGATCAAGCGGAACGAGAAGTACCCGCTGCTGGTCGAGCTCGAGCCGCTTTTCCAGTGCAATCTCGCCTGCTCGTTCTGCGGGAAGATCCAGTACCCGCAGCACATCCTCAAGCAGCGGATGCCGGTCGACAAGGCGCTGGCCGCGATCGAGGAGTGCGGCGCGCCGATGGTCTCGATCGCCGGCGGCGAGCCGCTCGTCCATCCGGAAGTGCACGTGATCGCGCAGGAGCTGATCAAGCGCAAGAAGTTCGTCTTCCTGTGCACCAACGGGATCCTGATGAAGAAGAAGATGGACAACTTCGAGCCGTCCCCGTACTTCGCTTGGGTCGTCCATCTCGACGGGATGCGCGAGCGCCACGACCAGTTCGTCGAGCGCGAGGGGACGTTCGACAAGGCCGTCGACGGGATCAAGGAGGCGCAGGCCCGCGGCTTCCGCGTCAACACCAACACGACCTTCCTGACGACCGACACGCCGAAGACCGTGCAGGACGTCCTCGACTTCCTGAACGACGAGCTGAAGGTCGACCAGATGATGCTCTCGCCTGCCTACGCCTACGAGAAGGCGCCCGACCAGGAGCACTTCCCCGGCGTGACCGCGTCGCGGAAGCTGTTCTCGGAGGCATTCGCGGACGGGAACCGGAAGCGGTGGCGGCTCAACCACACGCCGCTCTTCCTCGACTTCCTCGAGGGGAAGGTCGACTTCCAGTGCACGCCGTGGGGGATTCCGTCGTACTCGATCTTCGGCTGGCAGCGGCCCTGCTACCTGATGTCGGACGGCTACGCGGCGACGTACAAGGAGCTGCTCGAGACGACGGACTGGTCGAAGTACGGCCGCGGCAACGACCCGCGCTGCGACAACTGCATGGCCCACTGCGGCTACGAGCCGACCGCGGTGCTGGCGTCGACGAGCTCGTTGCGCCAGTCGCTGCGCGCGTTCGCCTCGCGCGCCTGACCTGAGCTATGAGCGAAAGGACCCCGGACAGCGGAAACCCGCTGCCGTTCGATCTGCCCGGCGAGCGCGAGTTGAAGCTCGCCTCGCCGGCGACCGTGAAGCGGCGGAAGACGAGCTACGGCGACGCCGGGATTCTGATGCTGACGACCGACCGGCTCGTGTTCGTAACCGACAAGCTGGAGAAGTGCTGGTCACTTCAACGCTCGGAGATCGCCCGCATCAAGCGACCGTGGTACGGCATGGGCACGTACGTGACCTTCACCGGCCGCGGCGAGTACTACGCGCTCGCCTTCGCCGAGGACGCGGTGGACACGTCGCGCATCAGCAGCATCCCCGACGCGCTCGGCGACAGCGCCGCGACCGCGGGTCTGCAGGCGGTCGCCGTCGCCAAGGGATTCAGGGCTGCGTCGACGGGAGGCGAGTGGTACGCGGCGCTCACCGGCCAGGACGTGCAAGAACGCGAGGACGACGTCGCGGACATGGAAGCGCTCTGGGCAGCCCAGCAGCGCGGTGACGACGCCTCCGGCTAGCGGCTCCCCGCCTCGTGACTGTGTTATAGAAGCCCCGAGGGAAGAGCGACTCGAGGGATGGGGGAGGAACCGACCAGCGAGCACGGCACGGTCGTCGGGCGCGAGCCCGAGCTGGCCTCTCTCGTGGCTTTCCTGGACGACGCCGCGAAGCGCGCGGTCGTTCTCACCGGCGGGGCGGGGATCGGAAAGACGACGCTGTGGCAGGCCGGCGTCGACGCGGCGCGCGAGCGCGGCGCCCGAGTTCTCGCGGCGCGCCCGAGCGAGGCCGATGCGCAGCTGTCGTTCACGGCGCTGATCGACCTGTTCGACGGAGTGGACGTGGACACGCTCGGGCTTCCCGAACCGCAAGCGCATGCGCTCGAGGTGGCGCTCCTGCGGGGCGAACCGGGAACGGGAAGAGCCGAGCCGCATGCCTACACCGTGAGTTGTTTGAACGCGCTGCGGGCCCTCGCCACCGGCGCGCCAGTGCTGGTCGCGATCGACGACCTGCAGTGGCTCGACGCTCAATCGGCAGAGACACTCGTGTACACCGCTCGCAGGCTGGAGGACGTCGACATACGGTTCCTGCTCACGCGCCGTTCCGGCAGGGCGACGATGTTGGAGGCCGCACTCGAGGGGCCTAGACTCGAGCACCTCGAGGTCCAGCCGCTCAGCCTCGGCGCGCTCCGTCGGATGCTGCGCGACCGGCTCGGGCTCAGCATCTCCCGTCACGTCCTGCGCCGAATTGCCGACGCGACGCTCGGCAACCCGCTTTTCGCGCTCGAGGTCGGGCGAACGCTCGTGGACGCGGGCCAACCCGCGATCGGCGAGGACCTTCCTCTCCCCGATGCCGTCGAGGACCTGCTCGGCACCAGGATCGCCCGGCTTCACAGGCCCGTCCGACGACTCCTGCTCGCCGTTGCGCTCAGCGGCGATCTGCGGCCGGCGGAGATTGCGGAGCTCGCGGAGGCGGAGGCGCTCGACGACGCAGTGGATGCCGGAGTGCTGGTCGTGGAGGGCGGCCGGATCAGGGCGGCGCATCCGCTGGTCGCCGCCGCCGCGAGAAAGCACGCGCGCTCGCGCGAGCGCCGGGAGCTTCACCTCGAGCTTGCCCGGATCGTGGTCGACGCGCAGCTACAGGCGCGTCACCTCGCGCTCGCCACTCCCCCTCCCGACGAGGAGGTGGCGACGATCGTGTCTGCAGCCGCGGCCGCAGCCTCGGCGAGGGCGGCGCGGCAGGAGGCCGCCGACCTCGCCGACCATGCCCTCCGCCTGACGCCCCCCACGTCGCCCGAACGGAGCGTTCGCCTCCTGTTGCTCGCCGAATATCTCCTCCACGCGGGTGAGCGCGAACGCGCAACGGAGCTCCTCGGAACCGAGGTCGATTCCCTCCCGGCGGGCGCGCTGCGCGCCCGTGGCTGGTTCGCCCTCGCCGACGGCTCCTTCACGCACAACGACGAGATCGTTCGCTTCCTCGAGCGTGCACGCGAGGAGAGCCGTCACGACCCCGGGTTGCATGCCTCCGTTCTCGCCAGGATGAGCGGCAACACGGTCTTCACGCGCGTCGCAGGGCTACCCGAGGCAGAGTCGTGGGCGCTCGAGGCCCTTGAGGAAGCCCAACGAGCCGGTGCCGACCAGCGAAGGGCCCTCTATGCGCTGGCCTGGGCACGGAGCCTCCGCGGGCAGCCGATCGGCGACGTGTGCGAGCGCTTCGCCGCCGTCTCCGGGACGGCCTATCCGGTCGGTCAGTTCCCCGATCGCGTCCAGGTCCAGCGGCACTTCTGGCGCGGAGAGCTCGACCAGGCTCGAACCCTTCTCGGCCGCCTCTTCCCGATCGCGGACGAACGCGGCGAGCCGTACTCGTACGCGCTGCTCCGGCTCCACCTCTGCCAGCTCGAGCAGCGCAGCGGAAACTGGGACGCCGCCGAGCAGGTGCTGGAGGAATGGGCGTCCGACCGGGAAGTCGTCGGCTGGCCGATGCACCAGCGCTCGCTCGCGCTGTCGGCGGCCGGTCGCGGCCTGCCCGAGGAGACCGAGCGCTGGGCCGCGGAGACGCTTCGGCGCGCCGACGAGACCGGGACTCGCTGGGACCGCCTCGAAGCGCTCCGCGCACGCGGGTCAGCGGCCTTGCTCGCCCACGATCCCGGGCTGGCCGCAGACAGCTTGCGGGAGGTGTGGGAGCACACCCGACGCGAGGGAGTGGACGAGCCGGGCGCCTTCCCGGTCGCGCCCGATCTGGTCGAAGCGCTGCTCGAGCTCGGTGCCGCCGACGAGGCGGCGGAGGTCGTCGAGCGTCTCGAAGAGCTCGGCCAGGCCCAGGAACATCCCTGGGCACTGGCGACCGCGGCGCGCTGCCGCGCGCTCGCGAGGCTGACCCGAGCCCACGACGAGGAAGCCGCGACAGAGCTGGCCGGAGCGGCGATCGCGTACGGCGAGCTGGGCCTCCACTTCGACGGTGCCCGGTCGCTGCTCGGCCTCGGCCGCGCGCAGCGGCGCTTCAAGAAGTGGGCCGCCGCGCGGGCGTCGCTCGAGGAGGCGCTGGCGATCTTCGAGCAGACCCGCGCGCCGGGCTGGGCCGACCAGGTTCGCTCGGAGCTCGAGCGCGTCGGCGGCCGGCGCCCGAAGAGCAAGGGAGCGTTGACGCCCGCCGAGCAGCGCGTGGTCGAGCTCGCAGCGGACGGGCGCTCGAACAAGGAGATCGCGGGCGAGCTCTTCGTCACCGTCAACACGGTCGAGGTGCACCTCTCCCATGCGTACGCCAAGCTCGGCGTCCGTTCTCGCTCGCAGCTCGCGCGCGCCCACGCCGAGCGAACCTGACCGTCAAAAGTTTCAGGGTTTCCGCTATTTCGCCTCGGCCGCGAGGGGCGTAGCTTCGGTCGCATACGAAGTCTCGAGCGGAGGGGAGGACGATGAGGAAGAGTGATCTGCTGAGCGCGACGGCCGGGGCGCTGGTGGCCGTGAGCATCGCCGGTGGAGTCGCCTGGGCGGCAATCCCCAGCGCGGGCCGGCGAGATCGACGGCTGCTGAACAGACGAACGAGGGCCAGTTGAGGGTTTTCGACGCGACGGCGGATACCTGCAGGCCGTGCGAGATCCCGATCTCGTGGAGCGCGCAGGGCGTGCGTGGCGCGAAAGGCGACCCGGGGACGCCAGGCGCCCCCGGCAACGACGGCCGCGACGGGACGAGCGCGACCGTGATGCCCGAGACTGCCGGAGCGAACTGTCCGGCGGGCGGCGCCAAGGTCGTTACTGCACGCGGCGTGACGTACGTGTGCAGCGCGCCGTCCCTTCCAACTGATCCCGGCCCGGATTGAGGAGGACGAGATGAGACACCGATATTCATTCGCGGTCGGGGCCGCCGCGGTGCTCCTGACCACGTTCGCCTCCGGGCTCGCCTGGTCGGCGGTCGCCGCGGGACCCGGGCACGATCGTCGGCTGCTACCAGAAGAACGAGGGACAGCTCCGCGTTGTCACCTCAATCGACGCCTGCCATCCATCCGAGCTTCCGATGGAGCTGGAACGCACAGGGCGCTCAGGGGCCGAACGGCGACCCGGGTGCTCGCGGGCGCGATGGACGCGATGGGGTCGACGGCACCGGCGTGACCGTCGTGCCGGAACCGCCGGGCGCGAATTGCCCGACGGGAGGCTTGAAGGTGATCGCCGCCAACGGCGTCGGCTACGTCTGCAGCGCCGGGCCGCCGCCGGATCCCGGCGAGGTACATGTCGGGGGAGACGCACGAGACGATAACGACTGAGGCGCGGTGACGTTCCGGTGCGGGCGGATCATCGCCACCACCCTGAGCAGGCTGGTATCGCTGGTGAGGATATCAGGGCCACCGCATCGGCCAGATCAACGGCTGCTACCAGAAGAACGAGGGCCAGCTCCGGGTCATCGATCCCGAAACGGACGCCTGCCGGCCGTCCGAGATTCCGATCGCCTGGAGCCAGGCGGGCGGACGTGGAGCTGCTCAGGGCGACCCCGGCGGGCCCGGACGCGATGGTCGCGACGGCCTCGACGGCACGAGCGTGTCCGTCCTCCCCGAGCCCGCAGGCCCGAACTGTCCGGCCGGCGGCGTCAAGCTCGTCGGGGCGAACGGCGACGCCTACGCCTGCCTGCAACGCAGCGCGGACCGGGCCTCGAGGCTGAGCCGAGGGTCCGGGCCAGGTTCGTCACCGCTTTCGCCTCTCCGCCCACTCGATCAGCTCGGCCACGCTCTCCAGTGCTTCGAGATGCGGCGCCTCGTCCTCGGTCACACCCGCGAGGATCTCGGCCTCGGCGCCCTGGAAAGCATTGGCGACGAGCGTCACCAGCACCTGCGGCGAGACCGGCAGGTCGACGGTGAGGCCGGCACTCCACTCCGTCGCAACTCGGGTCAGCAGCGCGCGCCAGCCCGCGATCGCCTCGCGCCAGGTGGCCGCCAGCTCGGGCTCGGAAAGGCCGACGGCCCAGAGCTCCCAGAGGATGCGGACGTAGCCCGACCGCACGTCTTCGCGGAGATACGCGCACGCGGCACGCCACTTCTCCGCCAGCGATTCGGGGCCCGTCGAACAGCGCGCGCTGTCGCTCGAGCAGCCGCTCGTTCTCGTTGGCGAGGACCGCCGCGAGCAGCTGCTGCTTTCCGCCGAAGTGGTAGTGGACGAGCGAGAGCTGCACGCCGGCCCGTTCGGCGATCGACCGGGTGGTCGTGTTCCCGTAGCCCTCCCCGGCGAGCTCGTCGCGCGCGGCTTCGAGAATCTGCGCTCGCGTGTCGGCGCCCCGCGCGCGCCGTAGGTCGACCGGCAGAGCGTCACTTGACACGACAACGAGTTTAGCGCATTATTAGTCGGTCAACCGACCAATCTTCTGTAGGGGAGGAAAACATGAACGACGTGGCGGTAGCGGAAGACCTCGACGCCAGCCTGGGTGAGCAACTCCACGACGAGCTGCTGACGCCGGAGCATCCTGCCTACGACGAGGCGCGGAAGCTCTACAACGCGATGATCGACAAGCGGCCCGCGCTGATCGCGCGCTGCCGGGACGCGGCGGACGTGATCGCGGCCGTGAACCACGCGCGCGACCGCGGGCTCGATCTCGCGATCCGCGGGGGCGGTCACAACGGAGGCGGCCTTGGAAGCGTCGACCACGGGGTGGTCGCCGACCTGTCGGCGATGAACCACGTCGTCGTCGATCCCGCCGCCCGCACCGCAACCGTCGGCGGCGGCGCCCTGATTCGCGACATCGATCACGCGACGAACGCGTTCGGCCTCGCTCTGCCGGCCGGGATCCTGTCGACCACGGGTGTCGGGGGGCTCACGCTAGGCGGAGGGACGGGCCATCTCACCCGCGGGCACGGGCTGACGATCGACAACCTGCTGTCGGCGGACCTCGTGCTCGCCGACGGCACGTTCGTGCGGGCAAGCGAGGACGAGAACGAGGATCTGTTCTGGGCAATCCGTGGCGGAGGCGGGAACTTCGGCGTCGTCACCGCGTACACGTTCCAGCTCGTTCCGATGGGGACGATCGTCGGCGGGCCGATGTTCTGGCCGGTGGAGCGGGCGAGCGAGATCCTCGACTGGTACCGCGACTTCATCGGCGAGCAGCCGGAATCGCTCGGCGGGTTCTTCAACTTCCACAGCATCCCGCCCGCGCCGCCGTTCCCGGAGGAGCTCCACCTCCACAAGATGTGCGGTGTCGTCTGGTGCTGCACCGAGCCGGAGCTCGCGGACGAACTGCTCGCGCCGGCGCGCGCGCTCGACCCGGCGCTCGACGCCGTCTCCGAGATGCCGCTGCCGATGCTCAACTCCGCCTTCGACGGGCTCTATCCGCACGGCGACCAGTGGTACTGGCGGGCCGATTTCGTGGCCGAGATCCCGGACGAAGCCGTCGAGCTCCACGCCGAGTGGGGGTCGAAGATGGCGACGTGGAAGTCGGGCATGCACCTGTACCCGATCGACGGCGCGCAGCAGCGGGTGGCGAAAGACGCGACCGCCTGGTCGTATCGCGACGCGGCTTGGGCGCAGGTGATCGTGGGCGTCGATCCCGACCCGGCAAACGCCGGCGTGATCCGCGACTGGTGCGTCGGCTACTGGGAGGCGCTCCACCCGTACTCGCTCGGCGGAGGCCCGCTGAACATGATGGGCCTGGATGAAGGACAAGAGCGCGTGCAGGCGACCTACCGCGACAACTACGAGCGGCTCACGCAGATCAAGGCGCAGTACGACCCGGACAACTTCTTCCACGTGAACCAGAACATCCGACCGGCCGCGTAGCGCTCTGTCCGGAGCCCCCAGTCAACCCTCAACCACCCTCAAGTGTGCCTGGCACCGTTGAGGGTGGTTGAGGGTTATGGGCGTTCCCAGGTGAAGACGGCCCGCCCGATTCGCGGCGGGCCGTCGACCAGCTCGCGCCAGGCGTCGAGCGCCGCGGCGACCGAGCCCCCGCCGGGCTCCTGCACCATCTCCTCGACGATCCACTCGACCTCGTCGCCCTCGAATACGAACACGACCTCGCCGGCCGAGAGGTAGACGGCGTGCCGGGAGAGCCCGCGGTCACCCGGGTCGAAAGGCGGGCCGGCGTCCACGAGCTGCGCTGCCTGCTCCTCGGTTCCGGGCTTGAGCCGCGCGATCAGGGCAACCCTGTCCACGCCATTACTCTACGAACGATGAAGCTCGACGGCATCCACCACATCACGTGCATCACCGGGGACGCGCCCCGGAACGTCGAGTTCTACGCGGGGGCCCTCGGCCTTCGGCTCGTCAAGAAGAGCGTCAACCAGGACGATCCAACCGTCTATCACCTGTTCTACGCGGACGAGGAGGGCCACGCCGGCAGCGACATGACCTTCTTCGAGTACCCGCAGGCGCGTCCCGGCCGCGCCGGCGCGGGGATGATCCACCGCGTCACCTGGCGGGTAGCCTCGGCAGAGGCGCTCGACTTCTGGGAGAAGCGGCTGGCCGAGGCGGGAGCCCAAACGGAGCGAGCGCCGGGCAGCCTCACGTTCGACGACCCGGAAGGGCTCGCGCTCGAGCTCAGGGTCGTCGAGACCGACGACAAGCCGCTGATCGCCGACCATCCGGAGATCCCGAAGGAGCTCGCGCTCCAGGGCTTCGACTCGGTGCGGGCTTACTCGCGCGACCCCGACCGGAGCCGGCAGCTGTTCGAGGAGGCGCTCGGCTTCGCGCGACAGGACGATTCCTCCTGGGAGATCCGCGGCGACTCACGCGGCTCGACCTACCGCTTCGACGAGCCGCCGCCCGAGCCCGGAATCCCCGGCGCCGGCACCGTGCACCACGTCGCCTGGGCCTCCCAAATGGGCGAGCACGAGGCGTGGCACGACCGCGTGGCCGAGGCCGGAGCGCATCCGACCCCGGTCATCGACCGCTTTTACTTCAAGTCGATCTACTTCCGCGAGCCGAGCGGCGTTCTCTTCGAGATCGCCACGGTCGGCCCCGGGTTCGCCACGGACGAGCCGCTCGAGCACCTGGGTGAGCGCCTCTCGCTCCCGCCCAACTACGAGCACCTCCGCGCCCAGATCGAGCCGATCCTGACGCCGCTCCCCGATCCGCGCGCCGTCCGCGCGCAATGACGGAGCTCACAGCGCGCCGCCGCGAGGCGGAGGGAGAGCCGGAGGGCGTGCTCGTCCTCATCCACGGGCGCGGCGCGGACGAGCACGACCTCTATCCGGTGCTCGACTACCTCGACCCGGACCGCCGGTTCCTCGGGATCACGCCGCGTGGACCACTCTCGCTGCCGCCCGGAGGCGCGCACTGGTACATGGTGCGCGAGATCGGCTACCCGGACCGCGACACCTTCCTCCACTCCTTCGCGGAGCTGTCGGATTTCGTCGACTCCCTCGGCTTCCCGCCCGAGCGCACGGTGATCGGCGGCTTCTCGCAGGGAGCCGTGATGACGTACGCGCTCGGCCTCGGCAAGGGCCGTCCGCGCCCGGCCGCGATGCTCGCCTTCAGCGGCTTCATCCCAACGGTGGACGGATTCGAGCTCGACCTGGCGCCGCCGCTGCCGCCGATCGCGATCGGCCACGGCACCTACGACCCGGTCATCGGCGTCGAGTGGAGCCGGAACGCGCACGAGCTGCTCCCCGGCAGCATCTACCGGGAATCACCCCTCCCCCACACGATCGACCCGCGCTATCTGCGTGAGCTCGGCCCGTGGCTCTACGACAACGCTGCGCAGACGCCGAGCGAGAAGGCACGGCGCAACGCCTGAAACGCACGTGGATCGCCGGCTCTTTCGCTGAGCTGCGTGCTCGCCTGGATCGTGATCGAGCGCTTGCCGTCGCGGGTCGCGGCGATGAACGCCGTGTAGCCGTAGAAGTTTCCCGTGTGGCCGTACACGATTCCGCACCGCGTTCGGTAGCGGAAGATCGCCAGCCCGGCGTCATTCACTCCGGGGCCCTCGGGATCCGAGCTCCCGGGCCGGAATGGGCCTCGCCCACGCGGTGCGTACCAGCGAATGAAGCGCGTCACGTCGAGCGGCGTGGAGACGATCCCGCCGGATGCCCATGCAAGCGTCGGATTGATGACCTCGGAGACGTCCTGCTTGGCCGAGTACCCGTGCACGTAGGGCGCGGGCATTCGATAGCCCGCCGGCAAGGATGTTCCACGCAGGGCGAGCGGATCGAGCACCAGCGCATGCAGCACCCGCTCGTAGGAGAGACGGGTTGCCTTCTCGGCGAAGAGCGCCGCGACGACGTTGTCTGTGTTCGAGTACCGGTACTTCGACCCGGGCGGAAAGCGCAGACCCTCGTCTGCGACCCAGGAGATCAGCGTGGACGGTTGAACCGGCGCCCGTGGATGAGCCTTGATCTGCTCGACGGCGCCCGGGCTCGCGGAGAAGTCCGGCAGCCCGCTCGTGTGCTGGAGCGCCTGGGCGAGCGTGACCTTGTGCCAGGCCCTCGGTAGCCGGGGAAGCCGCTTCCCGATCGTGTCGTCGAGCCGCAGGCGCCCGCGCCCGACGAGCACGACCGCCACGGCGCCGCTGAACGCCTTGGCGACGCTCGCGATTCGCCAGTGGTCGACGAGCGCGATCGGCCGACGAGGAGACCTGTCGGCGACGCCGTGCTTCAGGACGACGCGCTGCGAGCCGCGCTGAACGATCGCGACCACGCCGGGAGGACCGCCCGGCGCGGCCACGAGCTCGGCGAGCGCTCGATCCAGCTTCGTGTCCGGAGACGCCGTCCGTGATCCTGCGGCGCAGGGCACGAGAAAAACGGCCACCAGGGTGATGGCAAGAAGCCTGGGCGCCATGTGCCCAGCCTACTCAGGCGGCGTGGACCGAGATGACTCCGCCCGTGATCTGAGCGCTGTCACCGAGCTGCCAGCTCGCCCGCACCGTGCGCCGGAGCCCCGCCGGCGTCGTGCACGTCGCGTCGAAGCCCGCGTTCTGCACGTCTGTGACGCGGCCCCGGCACCTCATCCCGCTCGGCAGGTACTCCAGCTGGAAGACGGTCGAAAGCAAGCCCTGATCCCCGATGAGGAGATCGGCGCGGACGAGCACCGGCTGCGAGCCGACGCCGTTTCCGGCGAGCGATACGAGACCGCGGTCGGTACCGAGATTCTGCTGCACCTGGCCCCGGAGTGTCTCGCTGAACGAGGATGCGTTCCACGCCCTCGTGTGCGGGCGGAACGGCCCGAAACCGAGCGCCAGGACGAGTGCTGCCGAGACGAGGCCGGCCGCGAGGGGCGCGTGCCGCAGCGCCGGCCCGGGCTTGAACCGCGCGACGCGCAACACAGTCGAGCCGCACACGAGCGCAACGCTCACCGCGGTGATGGTGAGGAGCCACCATGAGCTCCTGTCGGTCCCCGTCGCCAGTCCGTGCACGGTGGCCGCGCTCCAGACGACGAAGTTCACGTAGTGCGTCCGCCGCCAGAACCGGTACGAGAGCCGGCGGCGGTAGTGGTTCGCCACAGCCAGCGCGAGCAGCAGCTCGGCGGAGACGATTCCCAACGCGACCCACACCGGCTTGTACTGCGAAACCAGCGGGACGAAGAGGCTCGGGATCGAGAACGGGAGGTATGAATCGATCGCGATCGCGAGCACGTGGATGGCGATGAACGCACCGACGAGCAACCCGCCGAAGCGATGCACGTCCTCGACCGCGAAGCGGGGCCAGATCTTCAGCTTCTTGCGTCCGGCCATGCTCAGGCCCACCAGGACGACCATCGTCAGGAGGACATAGGCGACGACTCCTCCCGCGCGGGCCGCGTACCAGTCCACCGCACTCGTCGTCAGATGCACGCGATCGCCTCCTCGGGGCTCCAGCTGCGCGTGGCGACGATGACGCCGTCGGCGGACAGGAACCGACCGGGCAGGCCTCTTTCGGTGAGCCAATCCGGTCCGTCGTAGCCGAGCAGGAACGCCGCCTTTGCGGCCACGTCCGCCGCCAGGCACGTGTTGCCGCTGACCGTCACCTGCTCCCACGGTGAGTCCGCCGGCCGACCCGAGCGGGGGTCGATCAGATGGTGCTGGAGCTGGCCGCCGCGCCACCAGCGTCGGCTCGCAGTTCCGGTCGTGGCGAGCGCGCCGTGCACGAGCCGCACCGCTCCGCCGCCGGGAAGCCCGACATCGACCTCACCCTTGGTCGCCAGATCACCGCCCGCCGAAACGAATCCTCTGTCCAGAAGTGTGACCGCGTCGTCGACCGCGAGCGCCTTTACGACACCGTTCAGGTCGAGGCGCACGCGGGGCTCGACGCGCAGCAGGTTCCCGGCCAGACGTACGCCCTGCCACATTCCACGCTGACCCGGCTCCGGCGGCCGTGGATCCTCCCCCAAGGACTCGAAATCCCGCGAATAACCGGCCGCCTCGAGTGCGGCGCCGAGCGTCGGATCGACGAGCCCGCCTGTCGTCGCCGCCGCCTCGAGCGCGACCCCGAGCGCGTCCCGAAACAAATTCGAGACGGGCACGACCCGGCCCGCGGAGCGGTTGACCCGGTTCAGCTCGCTGTCCGCGCTGAACCGGCTGAAGACCGCATCGCGCTCCTCGAACAGCGCCCGGATTGCTTCGAGCTCACTGCGGCTCGCGCCGCCGACGACGATCTCGCAGCCCATCGAACGGAAGCGCCGGAGCTCCATCAGGACGTCGAGGTGGCTACCTGCGGCGGTTCTTGCGGGGGTGCGACGATCCCTGACTCCAACCGGCTGGCCCGCACGATGTCGAGGAAGCGAGGAGGAGGGGTGAGGGCGGTCGAATGCTGCTTCGAGTGGCCCGCGTACGAGAGCCGTGCGAAGAGCATCGACGCGCCGAAAGCGACCAGCGCGCCGGCGGCGATCGCGGCTTTGACACGCGTCGCGCGCAACCGTGCGATCTGCGTTCGCCTCCCTGGGCGCGTCGGGGGCTCGACCATGGACCGAGCGTAGAGACGACATCTAAGAATTCGATGAAAGCTGCCGCCGGACCGAGCTATGGCCGGCCGAGCAGTCGCGATCGAGCCGATTCGATGTCGTGTGCCGTTACTCCCGCCCCGCGGAGGTACCCCTCAGCGCTCCCGTGCTCGCGCTCGAGGGCCTCGAGCACCTGAGCCATCGCCTCAGCCGGTGAGGCGCTCAGCCGACGGCGAAGCTCCCGCTCGTTCTCGTCCCCGGCGTCCTCCACCCATTGCTGCCAGAACGGCTTGATGTTCTCGGCGCTCAACCCGTAGTCGGCGGCGATGTCCGCCACCGGCACGCCGACGAGACGCAGGAGCAGCGCAGCGACCAGTCCTGTCCGGTCCTTGCCGCCCATGCAGTGGATCAGCACGCCGCCGTCGGGCGCGCCGGCGACGGCCGCTACCGCGGCGGCCACGTTCTTTCGGTAGCTGTCCAGCATCTCCAGGTAGCCGTCGCGCGTCGCGCTGACGTCGTCGGGCGCATCGATCCAGCGCTGGAAGATCTCGATCTGCCGGTCGAGCGGCACGTCCTCGAGGAACGACACGTGGACGACCTCGACCGGCACCTCGCCCGGCGCGTCCTCCTCGAGCTCCGACGCGAGCCGTAGATCGACGATCCTCCGGATCCCGTACTCCACGAGCGATTGCCACCCTGCATCGGTCAGGCGGCGCACGCTGTCGGCGCGCACGACCGCGCCCATGCGCGTCTCGCCGCCGTCCTCAGTCGGATGGCCGCCGAGGTCGCGCACGTTGAGGCAGCCCTCCCAGTCGAGGCGTCGCTCGGTCATGCCTGGAACGCTACGAGTAAACCGATACCAGCGCGCGGGCAACCCGCGGGTCCTGCTGCGCCTCTTCCAGGAGCGACTCGGCCACCTGGAAGGCCACCGAGTGCGCGAGCTCGACCACGGCGAGTCGATCGTCGGCCCCGAGCTGCCCAAGCCGTCCTTCCAGCCGACGGAGCTGCTGGTCGCTCAGGAGCTGCGCGTGCAAGCGAACAGAACCGGCGATGTCGTTCATCGTGCGAGCACGGCCTTCTCCACCGACGCGGGGCGGGCCGCAGGGCGGGCCGGCTCCTTGCCGACCAGCGCGAATCCAGCGAACATGAGCGCGATGCCCACGAGCTCACCTGCGTAGACGAGGGAGTAGCTCCCGCCGCGTGACATTCCTGTCGCGGCTGCGACGACGAGCGCTCCGCCCGCGATCCACAGGTTCTGAGCCACGCGTCTGTGGCGGACGATCGCCCACAGCGATCCCCCGACGAGGAACAATGTGCCGAGCGCATTCAGCGCGATCGCCCACAGGTATGCGTAGCCCTCGAGCGCGTGGTTCGGCGGCGGGCGGCCCCTCACGGTCGCGACGAGCGCCGCCGCGTCGACAGGCGCGAGCAGGACCGTCGCAGCCGCGCCGAGGATCCCCAGGCCGAGGACGACGAGTAGCACCCTTCGGTAACGGGGGAACAGGAGCCAGGCGGAACCGGCTCCGAGGAAGGCAACGGTGAGGCATCCCCCGAAGAGGTAGTACGGGCGAAAGAGGTCCGGTGTCCACCCTGCGCGCTGCGCAGCCGCCTCGCAGCCGGTCGCGACCGCGAAGCACGCGAAGCCGGCCGCCCACAGCGCCTTCTGCCCGCCGGGCCGTGCCAGACACGACCGGAAGAGGAGGAAGGCGAACAGCAGGGCGACGAGAGCCGCCGCCACCGGGAGGACCGATCCGAAGACCGCGGGTGAGCGGTCTCGCGTATCGGTCGAGACCGCGGTTACCCGAGCGCGCGGCGGCACGACGGTGAGGTACGAGAAGTCCTTGCCGCCGAACATCCCCTCGTGCGTTGTGACGAAGACGTAGCGTCCGGGTTCGAGGCGGCCGGCCGGAGCGAGCGCGAGTTGTCTGGGCGACCGCGCCGTCACGCTGAGCGAGACGCGGAGTCCGCGGTCGAGGTCGTAGAGCTGATACGCCGCAGCCGTGTCAACAGCCGCCGCGCGCACGATGAGCGACGTCACCTGAGCAGCGTGGAACCTGAGGGCGTCGGCTGGATACGGATCCTGCGGCGCGTCCCAGGAGAAGAGCTTGATCGTCCCTCGATGCGCACGCAGGAACTGGCCGGTGATGTCGCGCGTAAGTCTGGGCTGGTAGCTGTAGCGCACCGTGCTCGAGCCCACTCCAGCGACCGCAGGGACAAACGGCAGGCTGACCAGCAGCAGCATGATTGTCCCTGCGGCGACACCGACGCGGGTCCGGTAGCCCCGTCGGCGGCGCTTTGCCCGGCGACGGGGAGGCGTCCCATCGAGCCTCGCCTTCCGGCGGGCATGCGCGCGGTAGAGGAGGCCGGCAGACACGAGCGTGCTCAGCGGCAACCAGACGAGCTCGGCTTTCCAGCCCAGGCTCGTCAACGGCCCCGAGCCGTAGGGTGAGAACAGCGTCGGGATCATGGCCCACGCCAGCGCCGGTCCCACGATGAGCAGAATCGAGCCCACGAGCGGGTAACCCGCGAAAAGCCACCCCACTCCTGGAAACCCCATGATCCCCATGGGCAGCTCGTAGGCGGCCACGCCCGCCGGCTTCCTCCGCCGGACGCGTTTCGGAATGGGCCCTGCGAAACGACCCGGCAGCCCCGCAAGCGAGAGCCGCGCGAAGCGACGGTCCGCAGCCGTCGCAACCCAGGCCGAGAGTGCATAGGCGAAGAAGCCCACGAGTACGGCGACCGCGGCGGGAACGAGCACCAAAGCACTCCAGGGCTCGAGCGCGGCGACCGCAGCCTGGAATGATCTGCCCCCCGCGACACCCGACGCCTGCGCCGCCGAGAAGCCGACGCCCCCAAGGTAGTAGACGGCCACGCCTCCGACGATTCCGGCGAGCGCGATCAGCGGCGCGCGCACCGAGATCCGGCCGCCTCTCGACGCCAGGAGCGCGAGCACCCCGCCCACCAACAGCACCATCAGGCCGCCGAGCATGTTCAGCTGGGCGTGGAGATTGACGATCACGTCGCCCGCGTACCCGCCTTTGTCCAGCAGGTCGTGGACGGCCGGAAAGGCCTGGATGGGGCCCTGCAGCGTCCCGACCGCCAGCGCACCGCAGCCGGCGAGCACGAACCAGCGCAGCGGAGCCGGCGCGCCACGGAACGTCCGCCACACCGTGACCAGCAGGAGCCAGAACGCGGCCATCATCGCGATCCCGGCCGCCATCAGCAGATACGGGTGCAGCGGCGTCGCCTCTTCGGCCTGCTCCGGCGTAAGCCCGCGGCCGATGACCAGGCTGCCCTCGTGCAGGCCGAGATAGAGGCAGACACCGTAGAAGGAGAGCGAGGCGACAAGCAGGAGCCAGAAGCAGCGGCCGGCTGCGGCCCGGGAGGGCGCCGTCCCGCCAAGGCGCGGCGCGAGCGCGAAGAGCACCCCCGCGACGAGCATCGTCAGCCCGGTGACCAGGTTGATGTGGGCGTGACTGATCGGATCGATCCACTCGCCGGCGTGCCCCGCGCGGAAGAGCCAGTCGGCGTTCTTCGGCTGTACCTGGATCACGCCCTGCACCGTCCCGACCGTCAGCGCGCCCACTCCGGCGGCGATGAACTTCCACAGGTGCCACGAGGGTTTGGGCACGCGTACGAGCCGCGCCTGAAAGATCGTGATTGCGACGCAGGCGGCCAGACACCAGTAGCCGAGCCCCATCACGCCGGCCCCGGCGCCGACCGGCACCTTGTACCACTGCCCCATGCTCGCCTTGGCCGCCTCGTACGGCATCCCGTCGCTTACGCGCAGGCCAATCGCGATTCCGTTCGCCACGAAGGCGACGTAGAAGACGGAGAGGCCGAGCGCGGTGAACCAGAACGCGCACTGCGCGAGCCCTTCGCTTGCGAGCGGCCGGCCCACGATCCGCGGAAGGACGTACCAGCACAGGCCGGTGGCGAGCAGCGTTCCGCCGCCGACGATCATCAGGTGCGTGTTGGAGAGGTCGCGGACGAGATGGCCGGCGTACCCTGCGCCGGCCAGCCAGTGCGCGGTCCACGGCAGGTTCTTGATCGCCATGTGCAGGGCTCCGAGCACGAGGAAGATCCCGCCGGCCACGAAGTACTTCCCCAGCTTGCGGTCGTGCCGGGCGAGCTCGTCGTCTGGATAAGGCTCAGTGCGCACGGGCGGCGCGCGCCCGGGCATGAACCGGAGGAGCGCGGCGACGACGACCCCGAAGAAGGCGACGTAGCTCAGGAACTGGAGCGAGGAAAGGTGCTTGACGTACACCGGCTACCGCAGACCGGGCTCGATGAAGTAGACCGTCAGCGTCCAGCCGAGGTAGAAGAGGACGAGGATCGCGAGGATGAGCCACGCTCGCGTGACCGCCGGGCGCCCGTGGCGGACGTCCTCTCCGACGTCGCGATAGCCGAACAGCGGCCGTGCCGGCCGGAGCCGCGGCCGCCTGCGCTCGTCCTCGCTCAAAAGATCTTCTCCATGATCAGGCTCTGGTCCGCTTCGAGCCCTTCGCCGATGTGGGCCAGCATGCGCTCGAAGGTGTAGCCCCGTTCCAGGAAAGCCTCGAGCTGGGAGGGTGTATCCCAGGTCGTGTAGCAGTGCACCACCACCGACTGGGCCTCCGCCCGCACGAAGACGTCCATCCGCTGCGCGCCCGGGTATTCCTGGACATGGCCCTTGAGCGCCTGGAGCGCCGGGTAGACCGCGGGCCACGCATCCGCCTGGATTCGGGCGAGCGACATCGTCGAGTAGGCGACGAAGGGCGGCGCCGGCTGGGGTTCGTATGTCTCCGCCGCCGCCATCAGAATTTCTGGCCGAAGACGAGGTGACCGACGATGATCGCGACCGCGAACAGGGTCAGGAACACCGTCAGGGCGAGGAAGAAGAACGTGGAGGGACCGGCCATCTCGGTCGTGAACCCGCCGAAGCTGTCCACCGGATACATGCCTGTCCGCTGCCGGGTCGTCCGGTACTGCCAGACCCACAGAAGCAACGCGATCACGAGCACGATCACGAAGCCCCACAGCCAGGCGAGGGACATCCAATCGACCGTCCAGGTCTCAACGCGGTAGTCCGTCTGGTGCCGGCCCTGGAGGTACAGATAGAACTGCTGCGCCGTGTCCGGCGAGTCGCCGCTCGGCATCGTCGTGGGGGTCACCAGGCTAGCCGTCGTCCCACTCCTCTTCGTCCTCGGCCCACTCGGGCGTGTAGTAGTCCTCCTCTTCCACGAGCAGCGGGATCGCCCCCTGCCGGTCGAGCTCGTGGAAGTGGCCCATCTTCCAGGCGGCCAGGAAAGCGACTAGCGCGAGGCCCGAGAAGATGAAGAACGTGTCCATCATCCAGTCGGCCATGACCCACTTGGACTGCTTGTTCTCGGGCGCCTCGTGCGCGAGCGCGGCGGCGGGAAGGACGAGCGCGAGCGCCACCATGACCACGAATGTCCAGGCGCGCCTCATTGCTGTCCCGGCACCTCGGGCGGGAAGAGCTTCTGCTCGAGCGGCGGCAGCTTGTCGCCCCGCGCCTTCGCGTCGGCCCAGGCCGTGTTCAGCAGCTGCTGATAAATCCTCTTGATCCCAGCGGCGGCGTCCTTCAGCGACAGCTGCGTCTTGCCGTCGTTGATCTTGAAGGAGTCGGTCTGAGACAGGCCCGGAAGGACCCGCATCGCTTCCTGCATGAACGGATCTTTGGTCTCCGGCGTGAAGGAGATGTTGTCGGTCAGCTTCTGCCGGGTCTTCAGCCACGCGATCAGCTCGTCGGACGGTTTCCAAACGATGTAATCGGCCGGAGACGGGACGACGTTCTTCTTCAGCGTGTGGTTCGGGATGGTCTTCACGAACATGACGACCCGCCAGATGTCGTCGACGGAAAGACGGTCGCCGAAGTTCTCCATCGCCGTCCCCGGCCAGCCGCGCAGGATGCGGTAGTAGAAGTCTCCCGGCCCGGTGTCTCCGCCGCAGCAGGCGTCGTCCTTGTCAGTGAAGTCTGCCGGCGAGGGCGCCATGAAGCGGGCGCCCGGCCCCTTGCCGTCGCCGGCCACGCCGTGGCAGCCCACGCAGCGCTGGAGAAAGACCTCCTTTCCACGATTCAGGTTGGAGATGGTGACCGGGCAGCGGGTTGCCCGACAGCCAGTAGCTGCGGTCGATCTGGGCGAGGTTCGGCGCCTCCTCGAGCTGCCCCTTCGGGACGTGCAGGATGTCGTCGTTTCCCTCGAGGATCGGCTTGTCCGCTCCCTGGAAGCCCTGGTACGGCGGTGGGAAGCCCTGGTTGAGCAGGACGATGTGCTTGGTGTACAGCTGGCCGGCGTAGCGCAGCAGGCCGGACTTCCCGCTGCGCTGCTCGACGAATGCGGTCAGCTGCTCCACCTGCTTGTCCGAGAAGAGCGACTTCATCGGCGGCATGAGCGACATGGGGTCGACGAAGCGCGGGTCGTAGAAGTGCGCGTACTGCCAGTCGTCGGGATGCCAGCCGGACTCCTGAGAAAGGTCGGGTCCGGTGCGCTCCGTGCCGAGCAGGTTCGGGGTCTGGTCGCTGCCGTAGAAGTCCCCGGGCTGCGAGATCTTGGGATAGAGGAAGTAGTTCTGGTAGCGGACGTCCTGGGGCCGCGAGTAGCCCGAGTGGCAGACGTAGCAGTTGTTTGCGGCGAACAGGTCCCGTCCCTTGACGGCGACGTTCGAGAGCGGCGCCCAGTCGGTGGACGGCGGCGGGTCGAAGGTGTGAATCGGCAGCCAGACGACGACGGCGACGACCACGAAGAAGGCGACCAGACCGCCGAGGCCGGCCACGAGGGGCGTGATCAGCATCCGCTCGCGCGGGTGCATAGCCCAGCCGCGCGGGACCCGCGGCGTGGCGGAGTCAGTGCGGCGGCGCTCGTCCTCCGTCATCTAGGAGACCTCCACCGGCGGGGCGATCGCGCGCGCCACCTTCAGCGTCTCCTGACGCCGCCGCTCCATCGTGTTCGTGAAGATCGTCATGCCGACGTTCACGATCTGGACGATCCCGGAGATCACGATCATTGCCCCGAAGATCCCGCGCGCGATGTAGTACGCGTGCAACTGCGGCAGCACGTTGACCTCGGGAATGCCCTGCTCCCAGCTGAAGCCTTGCTGGAAGCCGGCCAGCGTCAAGACGCTGAAGAAGCCCGTGAAGCCGATCGTGATCAGCCAGTACTGCCACTCGCTCAGACTGCGGCTCCATAAAGGCCGCTTGTAGATCTGGGCGACCATGTAGTCGATCGCGCCCATGCCCAGGATCGTGAAGGCGCCCAGCAGCGCGAGGTGCGCGTGCGCGACCACGAAGTTGGTGAAGTGGGTGAGCTTGTTGAAGGGCTGTAAGGCCTCGAACGCCCCCTGGATGTTGACCAGGAAGTAGAAGAAGAAGGCCGTTATGGTGAAGCGGAGGGGTAAGTTCGTGAAGAACTTGTCCCAGTTCCCTTTCATCGTCCCGAGGATGTTGATCGTGAAGGCGAAGACGGGGACGAGCAGCATCCAGGACGACACTTCGGCGATCGTCTTGAGCCAGGACGGCGTCGGCGACTGGAGGATGTGGTGGTCGCCGACCCCCGTGTAGAAGAAGGCCATCCCCCAGAAGCTGATCAGCGACAGCGTGTAGCTGTAGAGGGGCGTGTTCGTGATGCGGGGGATGAGGTAGTACGTCAGCGCGAGGAGCATCGGGGTGAGCCACAACCCGAAGAGGTTGTGCGCGTACCACCAGTTGAGCATCGCGTCGGACAGGCTCCCGGTTAGCGAGCCCGACGGAGTGCTCCACACGTGACCCGGGTTCCAGATCACATTGCCGATCGCGTAGTCCGCGACCAGCCAGAGTGGGCTGGCTATGAAGAACCAGACGGAGACGTAGATCGGCCGGATGGTTCGGATCGCGACCGTCGCGAGGATGTTGAAGACGTTCAGGCCCCAGATGACCATGAGCGCGATGTCGATCGGCCAGATGAACTCCCCGTACTCGCGGCCCTGGCTGTGCCCGGTGAGGAGGCCGACGATCGCGAGGACGAACATCAGGTTCCAGGCCCACGCGCACCAGATGCCGAGGCGCTCGCTCCACATCCCCTTCGTGCCGATCAGGCGCGGAAGCATGTAGAAGAGCGCGCCGAAGTACATCATCGTCAGCCAGGCGAAGATCACGCCGTTCACGTGCGACGGGCGAATGCGGCTGAACGACAACCAGGAAACGCCGCCGAACGCCTCCGGCGAGACGAATTGCGTCGCAAGGACGAGACCGAAGAGGTCGACGACGGTCAGCCAGATGATCGAGGAGAGGAGCCAGTGCTTGGCGGCGCCGTCGGGAAACTCCCACGCACGCGAAGGAGGACGAAGCTCGTCGCGTACGGTGTCCGCCCTTCCCTGCCGCGTCACCCCATCGGGCGGCAATGTAGGCGCGCAGCGGCAGCCAAGCCGTCCAAATGACAAATGTGTCATCCGGCCGTCATGTGCGCGTCATCCGCGTTATGGTCAGGCGACGAATGCGGGTGCTGGTCGTGGAGGACGAGCCGCGGATCCTCTCGTTTCTGGTACGCGGCCTCGAGTCGGAGGGCTTCACCGTCGACTCCGAGCTGGACGGGCTCTGCGCGCTCCGACGCGCGTCGATGCGCCGGTACGACCTCGTCGTCCTCGACCTGCTGCTGCCGCGACTCGACGGGCTGAGCGTCCTCCGCGAGTTGCATCGCCGCCGCCCCCAGCTGCCGGTCGTCATCCTCTCGGCCCGGTCCGATCTCGCCACGAAACTGCGCGGGTTCGAGCTCGGCGCCTGCGATTACGTCGCCAAGCCTTTCGCGCTCGACGAGCTGATCGCGCGGATCCGGGCGCAGCTCAGGCACGCCCTTCCGATAGAAGCCGAAGGGGCCGAGATCAAGGCCGGGAGACTCGTGCTCGACCTGGGGCGGCGACAGGCACGGATCGGGGAGCTCGCAGCCGATCTTTCCGACCGCGAGTTCAGGCTCCTACGCGAGCTGGCGATCCACCGAGACGAAGTGATCAGCCGCGAACGTCTCCTCTCCGAGGTCTGGGGCTACCACTTCGACCCCCGCTCCAACGTTGTCGACGTCTGTGTCCGGCGATTGCGCAAGAAGCTCGGCCCGAATGCGCCGATCGAAACCGTCCGTCATGCCGGTTACCGCCTGGTTACGGGATAAGAGCGTCGAGCTCGCCTGGTTCGCCTTCGCCGCCGCGAACATCGGCGCGATGGTCGCCTGGCCGGATTGGGAGACCATCCCCTTTCACTTCATCTGGGTCAGCCTGACCCTGCTCTTCGGCTTCAGGCTGTGGCGGCCACTCAACACCTACATGCTCCTCAGCTTCGTCTGGGTCGCGACCGGGAGCCTCATCCTGATCGACGTGTTCGAGGGCGATCAGCCGTGGGGCGAGCTGTTCGAGGTCCCGCTGATGTCCATGATGTTTCTTGCGATGGTCTGGCACGCGCGGCGCCGCCAGCACGCATTGCGCGAAGTCGAGCGGCTGGCCGACGAGCGTGCGTCGTTGCTCGAGCGACAGGAACGCTTCCTACACGACGCGTCACACGAGCTCCGCACGCCGGTGACGATCGCGCGCGGGCACCTCGAGGTCCTCCGGCGGTCGAACGGGCATGCACCGGAGGTTGGCGTCGCACTCGACGAGCTGGCCCGGATCGAGCGGATCGTCGACCGGCTCCTCCTGCTGGCCAAGGCCGATCATCCCGACTTCGTCATCCGCGAGGAGATCGAGCTCGAGTCCTTCCTCGAAGAGGTCTTCATGCGCTGGTCGGAGGTCGCGCCGCGCGCCTGGCGGCTTGGACCCGTTCCGTCTGGCCTCCTGAACGCCGATCCCGAGGCGCTGCGCGAGGCGCTCGACGCGTTGCTCGAGAACGCGGTAAAGCACACAGAGCCCTCGGCAGAGATCGAGCTGCGTGCGCGGCCCAACGGACGGGAAGTGGTCATCGAGGTCGCCGACGAGGGCGAGGGGATTTCCTCCGACGTGCTGGCGCATATCTTCGACCGCTTCGCACGCGCAGATTCCGCCCGCAGCCGTGATCGCGGTGGAGCCGGGCTCGGGTTGGCGATCGTCGAGACGATCGTGAAGGCACACGGCGGGCGCTGTTACGCGCGTTCCTCGGAGGCCGGATCGGTCTTCGGTATCGCCTTTCCCGCGTTTCGGCAGCGCGGCGTCGCGCGCCTCACACCGGTCTTAGCGACTTCTTAGCGCGCGCTCAGGTCTTTCTCAGGATCGCGGGGAATGCTGGTTCGAATCCGTTTCCCCAGCGAAAGGAATTGTGATGGAAGGCAAGCAGAACTTCGCAACGGTCGTCCCGCCGTCGCCGGCCGAGGTCCGCGCCGCGTCGACCGAATGGCGGCGTCGCGGCCTGATCAAACGGCTGACGCGCGTCGACGATCCACACCCGCCCAGAGGCGGATCGGCGTAAACTCCGCTGCCATGAGCAGCTTCATCGACAAGGTCAAGAAGACCGCCGCCGACGCCGCCGACTCGGTCAAGGACAACGTCCAGGAGGCGAAGCTCAAGAACGACATCGTCCGCGCCTATGAGGATCTCGGGCGAAAGACGTTCGAGCTCGTCGACGAGGGCAAGCTGAAGGGCACCGGCTTGAGTAGGTACATCAAGCATCTGCGCGAGCTGAAGGTGCAGTTGGCGGAGGTCGACCAACCGGGTTACGTCAAGGACACGGCGAAGAAGCCCAAAGCTTAGTAACTTGACGGTTACGTAACGCGTTCGGTTACACTTTCGCAGTGGGCTACTGCGACGTTCGCTTCACACGCCGCTACGACGCGACTCCGGCCGAGGTCTGGGCCGCATTGACCGAGCCCGAGTCGGTCGCGCGCTGGCTCGGCCCCGTCCCCACGAACGTGCGGGAATCCCAGCCCGAGCGCCTGCTCGAGCTCGACTGGCTCGTCCCCGGCGACGAGCCGTCGGTCGTGCGCTTCGAGCTCCGCCCGCGCGAGGGCGGCGGGACGGAGCTCGTCCTCGACCACCGGCGGATCAACGCCGTTCAGGGGATGCTCTACGCCGAGCGCTGGACCAACACGCTCCTGCGGCTGGACGAGCTGCTCGGAGGTGCGAAGTGAGCGCCTTCGAGGCCCTGGCCGAGCCCACGCGGCGGCGGATCGTCGAACTGCTCGCCGACGGCGAGCGCAGCGCCGGCGAGATCGCCTCCCACTTCTCCACCAGCCGCCCGGGCGTCTCCCGGCACCTGCGCGTCCTGCACGAGCACGGCCTGGTGACGACCCGGCAGGCGGGCACGCGGCGGCTGTACTCGCTCGACCCGGCCCCGCTGGAAGAGGTGGACGAGTGGCTCGAGCGGTACCGGTGCTTCTGGACGAACCGGCTGGACGCCCTCGACACCGAAATCCGACGACGAAGGAGGAAGACCTGATGGAAGAGCAGATCGTCACCCCGTATCTGCTGTACAAGGACTGCGACGCGATGCTCGGCTGGCTGAGCGACGCATTCGGCTTCGAAGAGGTGCTCCGCTACACGGGCGAGGAGGGCTACGTCAACCACGCCGAGATGAAGATCGGCGCCGGCGGGCGGATCTACATGGGCGACCCCGGTGACCAGTACCGCAATCCGCGCGATGTCGGGGAGACGTTCGGGATCTACGTGCTGGTCGACGACGTCGACGCGCACTGCGACCGCGCCAGGGAGGCGGGAGCCGAGATCACCGAGGAGCCGAGCGACCAGGACTACGGGCACCGGCGCTACTCCGCGCGCGATCCCGAGGGCGTGCACTGGTACTTCGCCGCTCCGGTGAAGGACGTCGCCCCGCAGGAATGGGGCGCGGCCGTCTCAGCGTCGTAGCGAGCTCTTCTCGAGCCGCTTCGGGATCCCGCGCAACCGCTCGAGCGGCTCGGCGCTGTACACGAAGCGGACGTGGCGCGCAGCCACGTCCGCTCCCCACCCGCGCATCCCGGTCGCCGCGATGGACGCCTCCTCGAGCAGCCGGCGGGAGGCGTCCTCCGGCTCCAATCCGAGCTCGGCGACGTCGAGCAGGAGCGACCATCCGCCGCCCGGCCTGACGACCGGCCAGCCCGCGAACGCTTCGAGCATGAAGTCGCGGCGGCGCTCGAGCTCGGCGACGCACTCAGCCACATGACCCTGGTCGCCGCGCAGCACCTCGGTCGCGGCGCGACGGGCGATCCCGACCGGCGTCGTCGTGTTGTAGACGTGGGCCCAGCCGACGTCCTCGATCGTCGCGGCGGGACCGGCCACCCAGCCGACGCGCCAGCCGATCATGCGGTGCTCCTTCGAAAGCGAGCCAACGACGAGCGTGCGCTCCGCCATCCCCTCGAACCGGAGCGGATGGATGAGCGGTCGCCCGTCGAACAGCAGCCGCTCCATGGCCGCGTCGTAGATCAGGAAGAGGTCGTGCTCGCGGCAGAGATCGCAGGCGAGGCGCCAGTCGTCCTCGTCGAACGTCCCGCCCGAGGGCATGGAGGGGCTCATCAGCAGCATCCCGGCCGCCGTCGAGGCGGCCGTCGCGAGCGCGTCCCGGTCGAGCCGCCACTCCCCCTCCACGACTCGGAACGGCGCGAACGTCGGAGTCCCGCCGGCGAGGTGGATGCGATTGACGATGCCGGCATAGGTCGGGTCGGTCACGACGATCTCGTCGCCGTCGCCGACCGTGGCGAGGAGCGCGTTCAGCAGACCCTCCATCCCCCCGACCGTGACCACGATCTCCGTCTCCGGGTCGTAGCGGTGGCCGGTTCGCTCGGCGGTGAAGTCCGCGATCGCGGCGCGCAGGGAATGGTCGCCGGTGAAGGGGAGCCAGCTGTTCGCCTCCGGCTCCTCGAGACCCTCGACCGTCGCGCGCACCGCCTCGGGCGGGAGCGGCAGATCGGTGTCGAGGTTCTCCATCCGCAGCACCGGCCAGTCGGGATTCGCCTGCGCGGGATGGTCGGCCGCTGCGGCGACTCGGTCGATGCCGAAGCCGCGAACGGCCTCGAACCGCTTCGCCCGCCGGATCATCGGCCTACTCTACGAGCGCGTCGATGCCGGCGACGATCAAGTAGGCACGTCGGCTGGCGCGGGCTCGCCGTGCGGCTGCACGGCGGACGAGCGCAGAAGCGTCCCGCCCATCACCGCGGCCACGACGGCGAAGATCACCCCGATCAGGAACGCGAGGTGGTAGCCGCCGGCGAGCGCGGCGACGTGGCGCTCGCCCGAGGCCTCCAGGTGAGACGTCCTGGAAGCCGCGACGCTGGCCAGGATCGCCAGCCCGACGGCGCCGCCCATCATGAACGAGGTGTTGACGATTCCCGACGCGAGCCCCGCCTCGGTCGGCTCGACGTCGCTCATCGCCGCCAGCAGGACCGGGTTGAACGCGAGGCCGGCCCCGAAACCGAGGAGGATCATGCTCGGAAGCACGTCCGTGACGAAGTCCCCGCCGACCGGCGCGCGCACGAAGAGCAGCAGCCCGGCCGCGGCCAGGCCCAGGCCGAGTGCGATCGGCAGGCGCAGACCGAACTTCATGACGACCTTGGCCGAGAGCCCGAGCGCGAACGCCCCCATGATCAGGTTGGCCGGCAGGAACGAGAGGCCGACCTGCAGTGGGCTGTAGTGCAGAACCTGCTGGAGGTAGAGCGCGGCCAGGAAGAACCAGGCGAACATCGCCGCCGCCCACAGGACGCCGATGATGTTCGCGATCCGAAGGTTGCGGTGCCGGAAGAAGCGCAGCGGCACCAGGGGTGAGTCGACCCGCGACTCGATCACGAGGAAGATGGCCATGAGCGCCGCCGCCGCGCCGAGCAGCCCGAGCGTCTGCGCCGAGGTCCAGCCGTTCTGGTTCCCGTTCACGATCGCGTACACGGCGATCATCAGCGCGGCGACGACGGAGATCGCGCCGGCGAAGTCGATCCGGCCGCGGCCCTCCGCCGGCTGGTCGGCGGGGAGCAGCCGCAGCGCGAGCAGGACGACGAGCGCGCCGATCGGCACGTTGACGAGGAAGATCCAGTGCCAGCTGAGCAGGTCGGTGAGGACGCCGCCGAGCAGGACGCCGATGCTCCCGCCGCCCGCGGCGACGAAGCCGAAGAACCCCATCGCCTTCGCGCGGTCGCCCGCCGTCGTGAACAGGCCCATCATCAGGGCAAGGGAAACGGCCGACGCCGTCGCGCCGCCGATGCCCTGCACCGCGCGCGCCGACACGAGCATCCACTGCGTCGTCGACAGCCCGCAGACCAGCGAGGCGACCGTGAAGAGCACGATCCCGCCGATGAACAGCTTGCGCGCGCCGAGGAAGTCTCCGAGCCGGCCGCCGAGCAGCAGGAAGCCGCCGTACGTGAGCAGGTAGGCGTTCACCACCCAGGCGAGCGAGCTCTCGGTGAACCCGAGGTCCTTCTTGATCGACGGGAGGGCGACGTTCACGATCGTCGCGTCGAGGACGATCATGAGACTCGCCAAACAGAGGACGTACAGGGCGTACCAGCGTGTGCGTTCGCTTGTCATGCCTCTATAGACCTCCCGTCACGGCGAAACTCATCCGATGAGTTTCGCTCCCCCGTCCGGTCCATTCTGACGATGGCAACCGTAGTGCCGTGCGACGTCCGCTGCCTCGGCGCCGAGGCGGCCGTCGTCGACGCGCTCGCGCGCCTCCAGCTCGCGGCCATGCGCTGCGGCTGCCGCATCTCGCTGCGCAATGCCTCGGCCGAGCTCGTCGAGCTGATCGCCTTCATCGGGCTGGAGGAGGTCCTTCTTCGGGACGAAGATCGAAGCGCCAGTCGTTGAGGCGACGCGGCGTGCCGGGCGGATACTCGGCGTCGTAGGCGCCCAGCAGCTCGAAGCCCACCTTGCGGCAGATCGCGTTCGAGGGCGCGTTGTCGACGTCGGGAGAGGCGTGGACGAAGCGGGGCCCCTCGGCGGCGCGCGCCGCGTCGAGCGCCAGCTTCGTCGCCTTCGTGGCGATGCCGCGGCCCTGGAACGCGGGCAGGACGCTCCAGCCCATCTCGTACACGGTCTCGCCGTGGTGGTCGCGCTCCCAGAAGCCGACCCAGCCGGCTCCTTCGCCCTCGAAGACGATCTTGAAACAGTTGGGGAGCTGCTCGTAGCGCGCCTGCCGTTCTGCGATCTTCTCCGGCGCTCTCCGGCCCTCCGAGGTGCTCCATCATCGCCGGATCGCCGAGCAGCCCCACGAGCAGGGCATGATCGCCGCTTCCCCAGGGAACGATCTCGACCAACTACGCCTCGAGCCGGAGCGGGAGACCGAAGAGCGGGAACAGGTGGGCGGTGTCGAGGAAGAAGGTCAGCTCGACGATCTTGCCGTCCTCGATCTCCAGCACCTGCAACGCCCACGGCTCGTAGCCGCCGTCCGCGCTCGGCTTGTACTGGCCGAACGCCGGCGACCCGTTCGCGGAGCCGACCGGCACGACACGCGAGCCCTTGCAGCCGATGCCCGGGCCGTACCACCAGGTGAAGATGTCCTCCCGGCCGGTCAGCCAGAGCGAGAACGGCGGCATCGACTGCGTCGCGTCCTCGTGGATGAGGGACGTCGAGCGCGTCGATGTCGTACGCCTCGAAGGCCGCGACGTAGCGGGAGAGGAGCTCGCCGGTCGGGGTCGTCCAGCTCGCGTCCGTCGTCGAGCTCGTCCAGAGTCGCGCGTGCCCGCTGGAGGGCGCTGTTGACCGACGCGACGCTCGTCTCCAGCAGCTCGGCCACCTCGCTCGCCTTCCAGCGCAGGACCTCGCAGAGGATGAGGACGGCGCGCTGGCGCGGAGGGAGCCGCTGGAGCGCCGCGACGAAAGCGAGCCGAATCGTGTCCTTCTGGACGGCGGCCTCGGCCGGATCGGGGATCGGCTCGACCCACGTGATCTCCGGCAGCGTGCTCAGGTTCGACTCGACCGGCTCGCGCGACGGGCCGAGATCCATCGGCCGCGCGCGGCGCTCGCGGCCGCCAAGCATGTCCAGGCAGACGTTCGTCGCAATCCGGTAGAGCCACGAGCGAAGAGCGGCCCGGCCCTCGAAGCCGTCCCAGCCGCGCCAGGCCCGGATGAACGTTTCCTGCACCGCGTCCTCCGCATCGAAGGGGGACGCGAGCATGCGGTAGCAGTGCGCGAGCAGCTCGCGGCGATGCTCTTCGAATCCCTCCTCCAGCGCCGCAGGGGCGCGTGCGACGGACGTCTCTGCCATCACGCCCATCGTACGTGCCCGCGCTCGCTCGGTACTAGAGGGACTTCCCGGTCTCCAGGAGTGTCTTCAGGTCGCTGAGCACCATCGGCCATCCGCCCATCGCCTCGACGACGTCGCCGCTCGTGATGCCCGCCGTCAGCGGAGCCCCGTCGGTGTCCGAGGTCAGCGTCAGCCTCGTCGTGCCGTTCGGGTATTCCTCGGCCTCCCAGGTCAGCCGCGCGGGCGGCTCCGCGGTGATCTTCTCGTCGAAGAGCGGGTTCCAGGTCTGGACGAGCCGGTGCGGGAGGTCGGCCTCGAGGATCTCGCCGTCGATCAGCACCTCGGGCATCCCGTACTCGCGCATCTCCTCGTTCGCGAAGCCGGTGTAGGTTCCCGCCTCGAGGTCGTACTCGACGTCGGAGTGGTATCCGAACTCCTTGCCGCGCTTCATCAGCGCGTCCCAGATCTCCTCCGGCGTGGCCTTGATGTGGATCCGGTAGGTCTGCGTGGCGGTCTGCGTCGCTGTGGTCACGCGTTCCTCCTTCGGTTGCGGTTACGGGTAAGACCGCGCCCGGCGGAGAAACTCATCGTTCAGCTGCCGGCAAGCTCGAGCAGCTTCGTCACCGTTGTCCAATTCCGTGACGTACCCGGAGCTTTCGCCAATTCGTTCCACATCTTCGAACGGGCGATGCCGGCTGGATGCCACGCGTAGATCTCGCGGCCGGACTGGGCCAGCCGCTCGTCGTCCACGGCCAGCTCGTCGAGCTCTACGGATCAGCTTCGAGTCGGGCGCGGTCTCGAAGAACGTCACCTGGTAGCGCTTGGGATCCTTCGCGACCGACTTGAGCGGGTTGGCCTTCACGACCGCGGCGAGCTCGCCCCTCGTACGCACGACGACCGGCACGTCGATCCGAAAGTGGTGCTTGATCACCTTCTCGACGGCGCGCGCGGTCTGCTTCGCGTTCTTGCTCGTCGAGAGCACGACGTTCCCGCTCTGGACGTAGGTCTGGACGTCGTCGAAGCCGGCGTCCTCGAGGAGCTCACGCAGCTTCGGCATCGCAACGCGCCGCCTCGAGCCGATGTTGATGCCGCGAAGGAGGACGATCTGGCGCGCCACGCGCTCGACCCTACCGCGCGCACTAGAGTCGTCACCGTGGGAGTTCGCGACACCGTGCAGGTGGTCGGTAGGCGGATGGACGCGGGGCACTACCGCCTGCGCGACCTCCTTACGCGATCGGCACAGCCGTACGAGTGGTTCGAGGCGGGGACGCCCGAGGCGGACCGACTCCTCGCCGAGAAATGGTCTCGAGAAGCCCGAGCTGCCCGTTGTCTTCGACGGCGACAGACGTATACATCGCCGCGACCGTGGAGCGCATCGCGGATGCGTGGATACAGGACCGGGGCGCCGAAGGGCTCGACCACTACGACTTCGTCGTCATCGGCTGGGGGCCATCTGGCCTCGCCGCCGCCGTCTATGCGGCCTCGGACGGGCTGTCCACCTCGTCTTCGATCGCGACGTGCCCGGGCGGACAGGCGGGCTACACGGCGGCGATCGAGAACTTTTTCGGCTTCCCCGACGGGATCGGCGGAGCCGAGCTGTCGCGGCGGGCGGGACGTCAGGCCGAGAAGTTCGGCGCGGAGCTCGATGTTGCTGCGCGGCATCAAAGGCAGCCATCTCGAGCGAGACGGCGACACAATGGCGCTGATCGTCGACGGCGACGAAACCGAGGTGACGGCGTCCGTCGTGCTGGCCGCAACCGGGATGGACTGGCGCCGGCTCGAGGTCGACGGCGTGGACGAGCTCATCGGTCACGGCGTCTACTACGGCGCGGGCCGCAGCGAGGCGCGGCAGTGCGCGGGCCAGACCGTCGTCGTCGTCGGCGCCGGGAACTCGGCCGGCCAGGCGGTTCTCAACTTCGCGAACGCGCGCGCCCGCGTGACGCATGCTCGTGCGCGGCGACCGGTTGAGCAAGTCGATGTCCAAGTACCTGATCGACCGCATCGAGCGGCAGCCCTTGATCGAGGTCCGCCTCCAGACGCACATCACGGAGCTTCAGTCGCGCGACGGCGCGCTCACCGGCGTCACGTTCGCCGATGCCGACGGCAAGACCGAGTCGGAGAAGGTCGACGGGGTCTTCCTGTGCATCGGCGGGCTCTCCGCACACGGCCTGGTGCGAACGAGAGCACGTCCTGACCGACGCGCGGCTACATCCTGACGGGCAAGGAGCTCATGGCCGACGAGCGTTTCCCGGGGAAATGCTGGACGCTCGAACGTGACCCGCTCCCGCTCGAGACGAGCCGAGTCGGTTGTTCGCCGCGGGGGACGTCCGCACGGATCGACCAAGCGCGTCGGTGCCGCGGTCGGCGAGGGGGCGATGGTCGCCGCGCTCGCCTTCCAGCGGCTCGCCGAGCTCGGTGTCACCTACTGAGCTCGTCGGCGCGCCGGGAACGAACCGAGCGCCTGCTGGCAGGGCTGACGGACGAGCAGCTCACGCGCAGGTTTCGCCGCTCCAGTCGCCGCTCGTATGGGATCTCGCACACATCGGGTAGTTCGAGGAGCTGTGGCTGCTGCGGACGGTGGGCGGACAGGCGCCGCTGCGGAAGGACGGCGACCTCTACGACTCGTTCGAGCACCCGAGCGCCGGGCGAGAGCGAGCTCCTTTGCTCTCGCCGGCTGAGACGCGCGCGTACTTGCGAGCGGTGCGCGAGCGCGTGCTCGACCTCCTCCCCACGCTGCGTTCGACGACGGCGACCCGCTCCTGAAGGACGAATTCGTGGTCGGGATGGTCGTCCAGCACGAGCTCCAGCACGGCGAGACGATGGCGCAGACCCTCGAGCTGGCCGGCCTGGCGCGCGCCGAGCTTCCCCCGGTCGAGGCGAGCGGCGAGCTCCTGGTCGCGGCCGGCCCGTTCACCCTTGGCTCGACCGATCCGTGGGCCTACGACAACGAGCGGCCGGCGCACGAGGTCGAGCTGCCGGCGTTCCGGATCGACCGCGCGCTCGTCACGAACGCCGAGTACGCCGAGCTCGCCGACCACGAATTCACCGACCCGGACGCGCCGGTCGTCCACGTCTCCTTCGACGAGGCGGAGGCGTACGCAGACTGGGCCGGCAAGCGCCTCCCGACCGAGGCCGAGTGGGAGAAGGCCGCGAAGACGGGCGAGCTCGAGCATGCCCGCGGTGCCGTCTGGCAGTGGACGTCGTCGCACTTCGACGGGTATCCGGGCTTTCGTCCCTTCCCCTACCCCGAGTACTCGGAAGCGTTCTTCGGAACGGAGTACCGCGTCCTGCGCGGCGGTTCCTGGGCGACCGATCCGCTCGTCGCGCGGCCGAGCTTCCGCAACTGGGACCTCCCGCAGCGGCGGCAGATCTTCTCCGGGATCCGCTGTGCCCGCGATGCGTGACGGTCTGCTGAGCGAGCCGAAGGAGCTGGGCGCGGTCTGGCTCTACGACGAGCGAGGGTCGCGGCTCTACGAGGAGGTGACGCGGCTGCCCGAGTACTACCTGCCGCGCCGCGAGGCGGAGATCCTGAGGACACACTCGGCCGACATCGCCGAGACCGGCGCGCGCACACTGATCGAGCTCGGCTCCGGCAACACCGGGAACACGCGGCTCCTGCTCGACGCGCTCTCGGCCACGCTCGAGCGTTTCGTCCCCTTGGACGTGAGCCCTGACGCCCTGCGGGCGAGCGCCGCGGCGCTCGCGGCCGACTATCCCGGCCTGAGGGTCGAACCGCTGGTCGGAGACTTCGAGCGCGACCTCGCCTCGCTGCCCGACGGCCTGATCGCCTTCCTCGGCAGCACGATCGGGAACCTCTATCTCGATGAGCGTGCGCGCTTCTTCGCGCAGATCCGCTCCCCGCTCCTGCTCAGCCTCGACCTCGTCAAGGATCCGGCGCGGCTCGAGGCCGCCTACGACGATGCGGCAGGCGTGACCGAACGGTTCGCCCGCAACTCGCTCGATCACGCGAACCGTGAGCTCGGCGCGGACTTCGACCAGGCGAAGCTGGCGTACGTGGCGCGCTGGGATCCCGAGCACGAGTGGATGGACATCGGCTTTCGCGCCCGCACCGCACTCGACGTCGCGATCCCCGCGCTCGAGCTCGACCTCCACTTCGACGAGGGTGAGCCGCTGCGGATCGAGGTGAGCTCCAAGTTCCGCCGCGAGCGGATCGAGGAGGAGCTCGGGGCTGCCGGCCTCCGGCTCGATGCGTGGTGGACGGACGCCCACGAGGACTTTGCGGTCGCTAGGGTCATTCCGTGACCGGCGCCCCGATTTGCACACATCTCGACCAGATCCAGGTCACCGAGCTCCCCGAAGCCGGTCGCGGGTTGCGAGGAGTGCCTGAAGATCGGCAGCGACTGGGTGCACCTGCGCATGTGCATGAGCTGCGGGAAGATCGGCTGCTGCGACGACTCCCCGAACAAGCACGCGACCGCGCATTTCACGAGGGCGGCCACCCGATCATCCGCTCGGCGGAGCCCGGCGAGGACTGGAGCTGGTGCTACGTCGAGGAAGTCGCGTTCCTGACGCCGCACTGATGGATCCCGAGCGCGCACGCGAGCTGCTGGCGGCCGAGCGGGCCCGGATCGAGCGCGCGCTCGGGCAGCTGCGACACCAAGACGACGGCGAGCACGAGATCGCCGATCTGGGCAACCTCGCCTCGAACACCTTCGACGACGAGCTGAACGAGGGCATCTCGGACGATCTGCGCGAGCAGCTGGCAGCAGTCGAGCGCGCGGAGGAACGGCTCGCGGCGGGGACGTACGGGCTGTCGGTCGTGAGCGGCAAGCCGATCCCGGACGAGCGGCTCGAAGTCGTCCCGACGGCCGAGCGCCTGGTCGACGAAAACGGCTAGCTCGTCAGCGCCGCGAACTCGTCGTCACTGAGCTCGACGTCGAGCGCACCGAGGTTCTCCTTCGCGTGCTCGACGGAGAGCGTGCCGGGGATTGGCAGCATCAGCGGCGAACGCGCGAGCAGCCACGCCAGCGCGATCTGCTGCGCCGTCGCGTCATGGCGCCGGGCGATCTCGGCGAGCGCGGGGCTCTCGGTGGACCGCAGCGGGAAATACGGGACGAACACGATCCCCTCGGCCGTGCAGTAGTCGACCACGTCTTCGTGCTCGCGCGCCGCGACGTTGTAGTGGTTCTGAACGGCTGCGACCGGCACGATCTCGCGGGCGCGCTCGATCTCGGCGACAGTCGCGTTCGAGACCGCGACATGACCGATCTGCCCACGCTGCTGTGCCTCCGCGATCGCCGTGATGCTGTCCTCGATCGGCGTCTCTGGGTGGACCTTGTGCAGGTAATAGAGCTCGATACGGTCCGTGCGTAGCCGGCGAAGGCTCTCCTCGATCTGCGCCGCCAGCACCTCGGGGTGGCCGTGCCCGGGCTGGTAGCCGCCCTTGGTCGCGACGACGGCGCGTTCGGTGATGCCCGCGGCTCCGATCGCCGCCTCGCTGTCACCTCCGGAGTAGAGGTACGCGGTGTCGACGTGCTGGATTCCGGCGGCGACCGCCTGGCGGACGAACTCCACGTGGTCGGGCGCAGTCGTGAGGCGGTTCGTCCCGAGCCCGATCCG
>CAWEIM010000003.1:0-140145 GCA_963809075.1 uncultured Actinomycetes bacterium
CCGTGACCGGAGCGATGGTCAGCATGACCGACGGCGTCCAGATCGCCACCGAGATGAAGGGCGGCCTGGTGGCCGGCCTGAGGCGCTCGGTTCTCGGCGGCGAAAGCCTGTTCATCAACACGTTCAACGCGGCGCAGCAGGGCCAGATCACGCTCGCGCCGCCGCTTCCGGGCGACATCTTCAAGATCGACCTGACCGGGACCCTGCTGCTCCAGTCGGGCGCCCTCCTCGGCGCGACCGCCGAGGTCGCGTTCGACACGAAGTGGGGCGGCGCGAAGACGTTCTTCTCGGGCGAGGGCCTCTTCCTCGTCCGGTGCACCGGCAGCGGCACGGTCCTTGCATCCAGCTACGGCGCGATCGAGGAGCGCTCGCTGGGGCGGACGAGGCGTACACGATCGACTCCGGCCACGTCGTCGGCTTCGAGGAGGGCATCCGCTACGAGGTCAAGAAGGCCGGCAGCTGGAAGACGACGATCCTGGGCGGCGAAGGGCTGGTCGCGCGCCTGACCGGGCCCGGCCGGATCTGGATGCAGACCCGCAGCCCAGACGAGTTCCTCGGCTGGCTGCTGCCGAAGCTGCCGAAGCAGGAGGGCGGCGGCTTCCGCGTCGGCTAGCTACGGAGCGAATTGAGCGCTGTTCGGAGCTGCGCGGCGACGTAGTCGCATTGCTCGGGCAGGAGGGTGTCGACCGCGACGATCAGCGTGTCGTCCCAACGGTGTACGGCGATGCGCGGGTTTGCGTCCCACAGGGCTCGTTCGGCCTCGGCCGCGCGCCCGGAATGCACGACGAGGCAGTTGACCGGCTCATCCTCGAGCGTCTCGACCATCGTGAAGAATCTGCGTTCGGTGCGCACGCCGGGCAGGTCCGCGACTGCCGCCTCCAGCCGATCGACGAGCTCGGCATAGGAGCGCCAGCGGGCTTCGTGGTCGGCGGCGAACCACTCCTCGACTGCGAGGGTCGTCCCTACGACGGTGTGGAGGTCGAGCTTGAACGGCCGGCCGTACTTGGCCCAGCGCCCGGTTTCGAAGTTGGTGAAGTCGACGGCCGCGACCGCGTCGACCAGTTCGGCACGTCCGACGACGAATCCGCCCGTGTTCGGGCCGTAGAAGTACTTCGCGCTGAAGCAAACGAGATCCGCTCCCTCGGCAGTGAAGCGGCGCATGCTCTCCGGCGGGTAATTGAGGAAGGCCGCATCGGCGAGGGTCGGGATGCCACGCTCGCGCGCGAGCGCCGCCACCTCGCGGAGCGGGACGGCTCCCGGCAGCTCGTCCAGGTGCGCAGGGACGAAGGCGGCGGCCACGCGGGCTGGGTCGAGCGCGTGCTCCAGCTCGTCGCGTGAGTCGACCAGGGTGAGTTGCGCGCCCGGCAGGACGATTACCCGCGCGTACTTGTAGTGCGGGAGCTGGACGCGCTGGAACACGATCTCGTTCAGCAGGCCGGCGGCGTCGGGAAGCCGTTCGGCCGCCTCTCCGTCGCCGCGGGTCATGCAGGCCGCGGTTCCGAGCGCGATCGCCGCCGCGGCGCCGGGAACGACGCGCGCGGCTTCGGCGCCGAGCAGATCGGCGAGCCGGCGACCTGTCGCCTCGAGCAGCTCGCTCATCGAGGCGGCCGTCCCGTTCGCCTCGCTCATCGCCGCCCACACCGTCTCGCCGACGATCGCGCCGCCGAGCTCGCTGTAGACGCCGCGGCAATTGATGACAGGCCGCGCGCCGAGCCGTTCGTAGACCGTCATGGGCGTAGTATCGACGCGTGGCCTATCTCCGGCTGGTGGACGAGGACGAGGCGTCGGGGCTTCTGAAGGACGAGTACGACGCGGCCGTGGCGCGCGCAGGGAAGGTGTTCAACATCGTCAAGGCGATGAGCCTGCGGCCGGCCGTCCTCCGGCGCTCGATGGAGCTCTACCGGGAGGCGATGCACGGACGCTCGGGGCTGAGCAGGATCGAGCGCGAGCTCCTCGCCGTTGTCGTCTCGCGGGCGAACGACTGCCACTACTGAATCCAGGCCCATGCCGACGACCTCCGTGCCGAGGGCGCCCCCGACGAGCTCGTGGAGACCGCCGTCCGCGGCGATTTTCCTGAGGATCCACGCCTTCGCGCGCTCTGCGCCTTTGCGCTCAAGCTGACGCGTGTGCCGGCGTCCGTCGGGCGCGACGACATCGAAGCGCTGCGTCCGCACGGGCTGGACGACGCCGCGATCCATGACGCGATCCAGGTGATCGCCTACTTCAACTACATCAACCGCGTGGCGGACGCGGTCGGCATCGGGGACGAGCCCGAGTGGGCCGACGACCGAGCTCGCCGGCCCCGGGCTTGGTGAAACGGTCTAGCTCGCTATCGAGCTGCTGATGCCGGCCAGGTAGCACTCGCCGGCCTGGCGCTGGGTGAGGAGGACACGCACGGTTCGGTGCGTACGGATCCCCGAACGGAAGCTTTTGCCGGACACGAAGGTTCCGTTACCCGAGCCGAGCTCGACGAGGACGACGCTCTTGACCGTCGTCCAGCCGGTCGAGGCGTGCCTCTGGAAGAGCGCGATCTTGCCGCCGAAGGACTGCGCGGCCGTGATCCGCATCCGGAACTTGTGCGAGGCGACCTTCGCCAGTGTCACTGCCGGGCGAACCTGGACGGTCAGCGCGGCGCTGTCGGTGCTCTTGGCCTTTGCCTGGTACACGGTCTTCGACGCCGGCTTCACCGTCGCGCTCCACGTGCCCTGGGCCGTGGACGTGACGGTCAGGGGAGACTGCTGTGTCTGACCCGTGACGCACGCCTGGCCCGAGACCTGCACCTTCATCGATTTTGCGGGCGAAACGGCGCCCGAGAGCTTCACGCTCGACCCGTAGGTGATGACCATCGGGTCGGCTCCGATCGTCACTGAGGTCGGCGAGGGTGCTGCGAGAGCCGCGGCCGGCGTGAGCGCCAGCGCGGCCAGGATGAATGTTTTTCTGCCCATGCTCCTCGGGTACCCGGCCGGGGATCGGATGGAGCGGCGGGTTGCGAATCCTTACGAAATCTTGACAGCGGGGTCCGGCACCCAGTCCCGCGTCAAAAACAGCCAGAACGCAAGGCCTGCATAGGGGCCGTAGCGGCGAAAGCGCCGGATGATCGTGGAGTCCGCGACCTTCTTCTTCCCCACGAGCCGCGCATACTTCGGTCTCGTCCACGAGTCGAGGACGAGGCTCGAGTAACGGCCGAGCAGCATCATCACGTGCGCCGCGGCGTACGGGCCGACGCCGGGCAGCGCGAGCAGGCGCTCGGCCACGTCCGCGTCCCCGAGCGCGGGGTCGAGGAGCCGCTCGAGGTCGAGCTCGCCGGCCGCGACGGCGGCCGAGATCGACCGGAGATAGGCGCCGCGATAGCCCGCGCGCACGACGTCCCGGTAGAAGGCGTCGCCCGCCTCCGCCATCGCTGCCGCCTGTGGGAAGGCGCGGCCCTGATTTCCCGCCGAGGGCTCGCCCAGGTGCTCGACGAGCGCCGTCGTCATCCGCACCGTCGCCGACCAGGCGCAGTTGGTCGTGCAGATCGTCTTGATCACTTCCTCGAACACCGTCGGGCTGCGCAGCATGCGGCCCGCTCCCTGCGAGGCCCAGGCGAGCTCCGGGTCGTCCGCGGCTGCTTCGTAGAAGCCGGACAGGTCCTCGTCCAGGTTCAGGACTCGCCGCAGGACCGCGAGCAGCGTCTCCTCTGCCTGGCTTCCGAGCCCGGGCCCAAGAACCTCGACGCGTGCCGACCGCTTCTCTTCGTGCACGACGACGGTGCGCGGCTTCACGCCGGGGACGGGAAGCGTCGCCGTGAGCGTCCGTTCCTCCTCGTCCACGCGCATCGGCGGCAGGTCGGCAACGCCGTGCGACATGAGCGTCCGCCAGAGGTCGACGGGCTCTCCCGCCGGACCTGCGAGAGGGATGGTCAGCTGCACGGACAGAATCTGCCACGTGGCGATCCGGGGACCAGGGGCGCGACCGGTCGGACATCTCGAGCACGCCGGCGGGTGGATCAAAGGCAGGTCCCGGTTCCCGGCGCGTCGATGAAGAAGGAGATGGGAACAGTCGGACTGCGCGCGCGCTCCGGAAGCGCACTACCGGCGTACAACACCTCAGAAAGCCACAATCCATTTTGACTTCATTGCATCTCCGCTTGGGACGAGATTGCCTTGACGACCCGGAGGGGCTCGAGCCGGGCTCGCTGCGCTGCCAGAGCAGCGTCGCGGCCGGACGGAGCGTCGAAGACGAAGAAGCAGATCTCGTCCTCGGGAACGTGGATCAAGCGCTCGAAACGGACGCGCGTTCCCTCCCGCGTCAGCTCCTCAGCGGCCGAGCGTGCGCGTCGCTCGCGCGTGGTGCGCTCTCCGGCACCGCCGCGAGCGAGATAGGTCTCGACGAGAAAGCTCGGCATGGCCTCGACGCTACGGGCGGGACGACGCCTTGGAAACGTCAGAACGTCTGAACTTTGCTTTGGCCTTGCGGCCGGGTCAGGCGAGCAGGCGGGCGAGCTCCGTCCGCGAGCGAATGCCGAGCTTGGCGTAGATATGCGTGAGGTGGCTCGCGATCGTCCGCTCGGTGAGGAAGAGCGCCGCTGCGACCTCCCGGTTCGTGCGACCCTCGGCGACGAGCACGGCGACCCGGCGCTCGGCGGCGGTTAGCCCCTCCTCACGCGTACGCCCACCGATCCGGCCGAGCTCGCTGCGCGCCCTCTCGACCCAGGTCGCGGCCCCGAGCTGCTCGAAGTCGACGAGCGCAGCCTCGATCGCCTCGCGTGCGCCGCGCTTCTGCCGTGCGCGCCTCAGGACGATGCCGAGAGCAAGAAGCGCTCGAGCCCGTCCGAACGGATCTCCGACCTCCTCGAGCTGGTTCACGGCGCGCTGGAGGAGGAGAACGGCACGGTCTCCGCTCCCCTGAGCAGCGGCGACCAGACCGCGGCACCGCGTGACTTGCGCGAGCACCCACGCTCGGCCGAGCCGCGTTGCGTCCGCCTCCCAGCGGTCGAGGACCTGGATCGCGTCGTCGATCCGACCCAGCTCGAGGAGCGCCTCGACGTAGTCGGCACTCCATGGGCGCGGCTCCGGCTCTCCCCATCCGAGAGAAGCTGCCTGGAGGTCGGCCTCCTCCAGCCACACGGCGGCCGTCGCTGCGTCTCCGCTCCAGAGCGCGACGAGCCCCGGCACCGCCTGGAGCAGAGGTGGATGGAAGCCGATCTGCTCCTCGCAGAGCTTCAGGGCTCGCTCCGACTCCGCCTGCGCGAGCTCGAGCTGCCCGCGATGCGCCGCGACCCACGTGATCGGGATGTAGTCCTGGTTCTTCTCGACCCCGTACTGGACGCTGACGTCGCGGGCGCGGGTCGCGTGCTCCGCCGCAAGCTCCCAGCGCCCGCCCCACAGTTCGAGCCACGAGAGATGCCAGAGCACCTGTGCGCTGAAGAGCTCGTCGCGCTCCTGCCACTCTCGATACTCGCGTTCGAGCACGGCGCGTGCCGCGTCGATGTTGCCGGAGTCGGAGAGCATCCCGGACACGAGGATGTTCGCCTCGCGCAGCCGGCGCTGATCGCCGGACCCGGTCGCGAGATCGCGCGCGCGTGCCGCGTATGCCGACGTCTCGGCGTCGCCCACCATGCCGCCGAGCCCATGGAGCTGCACGAGTGCCTCGAACCGGAGTTCGTCATCGTCGAGACGGTCGGCAAGCTCGAGTGCGACGCGGGTACCCTCGAGCGCCGCCGCGAAGCCCTTCCTGAAGCGCTCCGCCCAGGCGAGGCGGGTGTGGATACGCGCTTGAAGCGCCGGGTGCGCCGCCGCCTCGCGCAGCGCTTCGCGAGAACCGGAACAGCGAGGTCGTCGTGCTCGAACTCGGCGAGGAGGAGAAGGGCCTCCGCGCGCAACGGGCCGATCTCGGTCTCGTCCAGCAGGTCGGTCGCGATCGAGCGTGCGCGCGTCCACTCCCCGGCAGCGAGATGGGCACGAGCGGCTGCCAGCGCTCGGCGGCAATGCTCCTCGCCACGTTCGAGCGGCGTCAGCCGCAGGGCGTGTTCGGCCAGCTCGGCCGACGCCGCCGCTGCGCCGCGTTCGCCCGCCACTCTGGCGGCGTCGTCGAGGACGGCGGTGACATCGGCGTTCGCGGTCTCCGTCGCCAGCGCGAGATGACGTGCGCGCAGAAGCGGGTCTTCGACGATGGCAGCCAGGGATCCGTGCAGGTTCCTGCGCTCGTCGCCGGAAAGGCCCTGGTAGAGAACCGACGAGAGCAGCGGATGGGTGAAGCGAATGCTCCCGTCCTCCCGCTCGATCACGTTCGCGTCGACTGCCGCCTCCAGAGCGTCGGGCGCGATCCCCGCCCGCTCCAGGAGCGAGGACGACGGCGCACCCAACGCTGAGGCGAGCTTGAGCGCCTCGCGGGTCGCGGCCGGGAGACCGGCGAGCCTTGCGCCGACGAGCTCCTCGAGCGTCTCGGGAACAGGGAGCGGTTGCAAGGGGTCGACATCTGCGCCGAGAGCGCGGGCCAGCTCCAGCGCAAAGAACGGGTTCCCCCCCGAGGCCTCGTGGATGCGCAGCAGCGTCTGGCGCGCGAACGGGCTCCCGACCCGGTCGCGCAGGAACCGATGGAGCGCGCCGACGCTGAGGGGCATGACCGACAGCCGGTGGACTCTCTCCGGCTCGAGTGCTCGCTGGAGCGCCGACGGTCCGCCCTCCTTCGACAGTCCGCTTGGCCAGGAGCAGAAGCACGCGGTCGGCAGCCATACGTCGCAGCGCGAACGCGAGCGCGCTCGTCGAGGACGGGTCGAGCCACTGGATGTCGTCGACGGCGAGCACGATCGGCCCCTGCGCGGCGAGCGCCTCCAGGGCCGTCCGCACCGCCACGCCGAGCGTGCGCGGGTCGATCGGCTGCTCGGGAGCCGCCTCCAGCGAGCAGCGCCACCTCGAGCGCCTGCCGTCGCGGCGCCGACAAGGCGGGCAGCACCTCGTCGAGGACGCCTTCGAAGAGATCGCTGAGCACGACGTGCGCGAGCGCGCGCTCGGCCTCGGTCGGGCGCGACGAGAGGACGCGAAACCCCCGCTCGTGCGCCTCCTCGACTCCCGCACGCCAGAGCGTGGACTTCCCGATCCCCGCCTCGCCCTCCAGCACGAGCGCCCGAGGTCCTCCCGCCTCTTCGTGCAGGAAGGCACCGAGGGAGCCGAGCTCCTCCTCCCTGCCCACGATCTCGAAAGCCATCGGCCTCCCAGCAATGGTGACAGAGGTTGCTCAGGAAGCTAGCTCGACCTCACGCGATTCGCTGGAAACCGAGCCGGCGCCCGGACTGGAGGCTCGCCCGTCGACGCCGCCTGTCCGAGGGGAGCACGAGCTCCCCTCGGAACGAGGACGGATCGGGCTCGGAGCGACTCGCTAGTCGTCTTCCGCGGCGTCCAGGCTAGAACCCACAGTAGGGACCAGGCGCGTCGAGATTGGTGCGGAACGTACCTCCGACCGGCGCGGTGATCACGCTGATGTCCTGGGCGACTTGGTCGCTCTCGTTTCGTACGACGTGTCCGCCCCCGTCGTCGACGAACGCATTGTTCGGCGAGTCCGCGGACACGACATGTGGCGTGCAAGTCGGGTCGTCGCGTTCGTAATAGGTGAGCGTTCCTTGCGTGACCGTGATGAACACCGGGCCCGGGTGACTGTGCCATCCAGTAGTGGAGTGCGCGCCATAGTCGTGCTGTCGCACGATGATGTCGATCGCCGAGGTCGAATGTGCCCTGAAATCAGCGATCGACCCGCGCGGATCCGACCTCACGTTGAAGCTGTCGTAGTGCCCACGTGCGAGGATCTTTGGCGTTACCCCGCTGGCGTTCTCTGCCTTCGTGATGGCGACAAACGCAGCAAGCGCGACGAGTGCCATCGCGGCTGCGAGGGCCGACAGGTAAGTCAGGCGTCGCTTCATAGCTCCTCCCTTTCGATAGGTCTCGACGAGAAAGCTCGCCATGGCTCGACGCTACGGGCGGGGCGGCGCGTTGGAAACGTCAGAACGTCGGAACTTTGCTCTTTGCCCTTGCGGCCTGGTCAAGCGAGCAGGCGGGCGAGTTCCGTCCGCCGGCCGTTTCTCGGGCTGTGCGTGGGAGACTGAGTCGATGCAGGCCCTTCTGGAGACCGAGCGTCTCGTGCTGCGACGCTTTATCCGGCGACGACGTGGACAACCTCGTCGAGCTCGACAGCGATCCGGAGGTAATGCGATTCATCACCGGCGGTCGGCCGACACCGCGCGAGGAGATCGAGAACCTGATCATGCCGGCGTTCCTCGGCTACGACGAGCGCTTCGGCGGTCTCGGCTTCTGGGCCGCGGTGGAGAGGTCGACCGGCCAATTCGTCGGTTGGTTCCACTTGCGACCAGCTGAAGGCGCCACCGAAGAGGTCGAGCTCGGCTACCGGCTGCGCCGGTCGGTCTGGGGAAAGGGCTATGCGACCGAAGGCTCCCGGGCATTGATCGACAAGGCCTTCGCCGAATACGGCGCTCGACGCGTCTTCGCATCCACGATGGTCGTGAATGTGGCCTCTCGGCGCGTGATGGAGAAGGCAGGACTGAGGTTCGTGCGGATCTTTCACCAACCATGGCCGGATCGAATCGAGGGCGAGGAGGAGGGCGACGTGGAATACGCGCTCCTCAGATCGGAGTGGGAGCAGAAGGCCCATTGAGGCTTTCGATCCACGCGCGCGTGGATCGGCCAGCCGAACAGGCTTCTCGCTGTACGGGCTTCTACGGATGCGCATTAGCGTGGCGGCGTGTTCGCTGTGGACGTGGCGCACGTGCGCGTCGACATCCTCAAGCGGAACCCCGGGGGCGACGTCTGGCGTCACGTCGACACGGTCGAGGAGCTGATCGATCCGACGCCGGACTGGCTTGGCAGCAGCTACGGCGGCGAGGGCGACTATCTCGTCGTCCGCGACGACGAAGAGCTGATCGTGCACGTACGAGAACGCACCATCATGCCGCCGCTCCAGTACTGCGACGAGCGAGACTTCACCTCGCTGTACTGCGCGTTCCCCTCGTGACGTCGGCGCGATTTAATCTCGGTGTGCCGCAGCATGACGTCCTTGTCATCGGTGCCGGCCTCGCCGGCATGCGTGCCGCCATTGCCGCGCACGACGCAGGCGCCGACGTCGCCCTCGTGTCGAAACTCCATCCCACTCGAAGCCACTCGGGCGCAGCCGAAGGGGGCATCAATGCTGCGCTCGGCAACGCCGGCGAAGACACGCCCGAGGCCCACGCCTTCGATACGGTCAAGGGCTCGGACTTCCTCGGGGATCAGGACGCCATCGAAGCCTTCACCGCCGAGGCGCCCGACGACATCTACGAGCTCGAGGCGTGGGGCTGCATCTTCTCGCGGAACGAGGAAGGGAAGATCGCACAGCGGCCATTCGGTGCGGCCGCGAATCCACGCGCTGTGTATGCCGCGGACATCACCGGGCATGTGCTGCTGCACGTCTGCTACGAGCAGCTGGTCAAGCGCGACATCAAGGTGTACGAGGAGTGGTTTGCGTGGCGACTGGCGGTAGATGGGGAGCGCTGCGTTGGCGTCATCTGTTGGGACATCCTCAACGGCGGGCTCCACTCGGTCTCCGGAAAGACGGTTGTTCTCGCGACCGGCGGCTCGGGCCGCCTGTACGCGGGCACGACGAATGCCTATGCGTGCACCGCCGACGGGGCGGCCATGGCGCTCGCGGCCGGCGTTCCGCTCAAGGACGTCGAGTTCATGCAGTTCCACCCGACGACGCTTTTCCCCAGCGGGATCCTCATCACGGAGGGATGCCGCGGGGAGGGCGGGACGCTCCTGAACTCCGAGGGCGAGCGCTTCATGGCCCGCTACGCGCCGAACGCGATGGAGCTTGCCTCCCGCGACGTCGTCTCGCGCTCGGAGCAGACCGAAATCGATGCGGGCCGCGGCGTCAACGGCAGCGTCATGCTCGACCTGCGGCACGTCGGAGCCGACCGCATCCTCGAACGGCTGTACGGGACGCGCGAGACGGCGATGGTGTTCGCGGGCGTCGATCCGATTCGCGAGCCGATCCCGGTCCGACCGGGCGCGCACTACCACATGGGTGGTGTCGACACGGACATGTGGGGCGCGACGCCGCTCGACGGCCTGTACGCCGCCGGTGAGGTCGCGTGCGTGTCGGTGCACGGCGCGAATCGTCTGGGCGGTAACTCGCTCATGGAAGCCGTGACATTTGGCCGCCGTGCGGGTGTCGCCGCGGCTGAGGCCGCCCTGAGCAGCGGCGGCGTCGGCGTGCCGGAGTCGCTCGAACGCGACGCCGAACGCGACCTCCAGGCGTTGCTCGGGCGGATGGAGGGGGAGCGTCCGTGGCGGGTTCGCGACGAGTTGGCTGCGTCCATGCACCGTAACTTCGGTCTCTTCCGGCGTGAGGCTGCGATGCAGGAGCAGATCGAGACGATCGAGGCGCTGCGTGAGCGGTACGAACACGTAATCGTCGATGACAAGGGAACGGTGTTCAACAACGATGTCACTCAGGCGATCGAGCTCGGGAATCTCCTTCAGCTCGCCGCGTGCATGCTGGAGGCGGGGATTGCACGGAAGGAAAGCCGGGGTGCCCACTCGCGCCCAGATGACTTCCCCGCTCGCGACGACGAGAATTTTCTCAGGCACTCGATCGTCACGTGGGCGGACGGATCGCCCCGGCTCGGCTGGTGCCCGGTGAAGATCACCCGCTGGCAGCCCGTCGAGCGCACGTACTGATCATCTGCCACGTGGCGATCCTCGGTATCGATGTCGGCGGGACGTTCACCGACGCCGTCCTGCTCGAGGGCGGCGAGCTGCGGACGGCGAAGGTGCCGACGGCGGCGCGGCAGGAGGAGTCGGTCGTCGCGGCCGCGCGGGCGGTCGGCGCCGTCGAGATCGACCGCTTCACCCACGGCACGACCGTCGCCACGAATGCACTGCTCGAGCGGAAGGGAGCGCGAACGGCGTTCGTCGCCACCGCAGGCTTCGAGCATCTCCTGCACTTGCGTAGACAGAACCGGGCCCATCTCTACCGCCTCTGCGCCGATCATCCGGAGCCGCTCGTACCGCTCGAGCGCTGCTACGGGGTGAAGGAGCGGATCGGGCCGGATGGCGTGCTGGACGAGCTCGATCTCGGCTCGCTGGCGGACATGGACGCTGAGGCCGTCGCGGTCTGCCTGCTCTTCTCGTTCAGGGATTCCTCGCACGAACGGGCGGTTGCGGAGGAGCTGCGGCGGAGGATGCCCTCCGCGCGCGTCGTTGCGTCCCACGAGATCTCTCCGGAGTTTCGGGAATACGAGCGCGCCTCGACGACCGCGGTCGACGCGTATCTCGGGCCGGCGGTCTCCGCGTACCTCGAGCGGCTTGCGGCCGCGTGCGGAGAGGCGGGGCTTCCCGAGCCGCTCGTGATGCGTTCCTCGGGTGGGGTGGCGAGCGTCGACGAGGCGGCCGCGCATCCGTCCTGGGCGCTCGTCTCCGGGCCTGCTGCGGGCGTGCTCGGCGCAGAGCTCGTCGCACGGCTGGCGGGGCATCCTGACGCGATCTCGTTCGACATGGGCGGCACGTCCACCGACGTTTGCCTGATCGCGGGCGGCTCGACCGACCGTTCGACCGAGCGAGGCGTGGCCGGGCTCCCGGTGCGCCTTCCGACGGTCGACCTGCAGACCGTCGGAGCGGGAGGGGGGTCGATCGTCTGGCGCGACGCCGGCGGTGCGCTGCGCGTCGGGCCAGAGAGCGCCGGCGCAGACCCGGGGCCTGCCTGCTACGGGCGTGGCGGTACGCGTCCGACGGTCACGGACGCGAACTTGCTGCTCGGGCGGCTGCCGGACCGGCTTGCCGGCGGGCTCGAGCTCGATCGGAAGGCCGCAGAGCGCGCGCTCGACGGCATTGACCCGACAGCCGTGATCGCCGCGATCAACGCCGAGATGCTGCGGGCGCTGCGGCTCGTCTCGGTCGAGCGCGGACACGACCCGCGCGGGTTCGCTCTCGTCGCTTTCGGAGGCGCGGGACCGTTGCACGCGTGCGAGCTCGCGAATGAGCTCGAGATCTCGACGGTGTTGGTTCCCGATGCCGCGGGCGTCCTGTCCGCCGTCGGTCTCGTCGCCAGCGACGAGCGGCGCGACCGCGTCCGCTCGTACGTGTGCCCACTGGCCGAGGCGGGTGAGCTGCCGGGCGAGGGGCAGGCGGATCTCCGCTATCGCGGCCAGTCGTTCGAGCTGTCGGTGCCGCTCGGCGAGGCGCTCGTCGAGCGCTTCCACCGCGCGCACGAGGAGCGGTATGGCTACGCGGATCCGGAGCGGGAGATCGAGCTCGTCGCCGTGCGGACGGCGGACGTGCGTCCCGGTCCCGAGGTGCGGCTCCCGGCCGGCGAGCCGGTCGACACCGCCGGGCCCGTGCTCGTGGAGCTCGCAGGCGCCACCTGCTGGATTCCCCCCGGGTGGGTGGGGGCTAGGGATGGTCCCACGTTGAGGCTGACCAGAGGGTGACGAAAGAGTGAACATCGAGCTCCAGGTTCTGGGCAGCGCTCTCCGCGCCGTGGCCGAGGAGATGGGCGCCGTCCTGATCCGCTCGGCCTTCTCGGCCAACATCAAGGAGCGGCGCGACTGCTCGACTGCGCTCTTCGACGGCAGCGGCCGGCTGATCGCGCAGGCCGAGCACATTCCCGTCCACCTCGGCGCGATGCCGGACGCGGTCGCCGCCGTCCGGCGTCAGGACCCGGCCCCGACGACACGTACGTCCTCAATGACCCGTATACCGGCGGCACGCACCTGCCGGACATCACGCTCGTCTCGCGCATCGCGTCTCGGCTTCGCCGTCACGCGTGCCCACCACGCCGACGTCGGCGGGATCGAGCCGGGCAGCATGCCCGCCTTCTCGCGCACGCTCGCCGACGAGGGCGTTGTCATCCCGCCGACCCGCCTGGACGATGCGGTTCTCCAAGACCTCGTCGCGCAGATGCGGAACCCCGAGGAGCGCCTCGGCGACTTCCGCGCCCAGCTCGCTGCCCAGCGGCTCGCGCGCGCACGGGTGGACGAACTCTGCGCGCGCCACGGCGGCGAGCGGATGGTCGCGGCGATGGACGAGCTCCACGCCTACTCGGAGCGCGTCGTCCGGGCGGCGATCGCGCGGCTTCCCGACGGGCGCTACGAGGCAGACGACGTTCTCGAGCCGGTCGAGGGCGAGCTCTCCATCCATGCAGCCGTGACGATCCATCAAGACGAGCTGGAGATCGACTTCGCCGGCACCTCGCCCCAGCACGACGGCAACCTCAACTGCCCGATCGCGGTCACACGCTCCGCCTGTTACTTCGTCGTCCGCTGCATGACCGATCCCGACATCCCAGCATCCGGCGGCGCTTTCGCACCCGTCACCGTCCACGCCCCCGAGGGCTCCCTCGTCAACGCCCGCCCCCCGCACGCGGTCGCCGCCGGCAACGTCGAGACCTCGTGCCGCATCGTCGACGCTGTGTTTCGCGCTTTCGGCCACGCAATCGACGTGCCCGCCCAGGGCCAGGGGACGATGAACAACCTCACGCTCGGGAACGCGCGCTTCACGTACTACGAGACGATCGGCGGCGGGCAGGGCGCGTGCCCCGACGCGGATGGCCCCTCCGCCGTCCACGTGACCATGTCGAACACGCTCAACACGCCGGTGGAGGCACTCGAGCTCGCCTACCCGCTGCGCGTCGAGCGATACGGGCTGCTACCCGGCTCGGGAGGCGCCGGCGAGCACACCGGGGGGAACGGCGTCGTCCGCGAGCTGCGCGTCCTCGAGGATTGCCGGCTCTCGCTCATCTCCGAGCGGCGGCGACACGCGCCGCAGGGCGAGGAAGGTGGCGCGCCCGGCCGCCGAGGCCGCAACCTGGTCGACGGGGAGGAGGTCGCGCCCAAGGAGACCCGCGACCTGCGCGCGGGCGCCGTCGTCACGATCGAGACCCCAGGCGGCGGCGGCCGAGGAGGGTAGGCTCTTCCGCATGGGTGAGGTGGTCGCCATCTACATCGGCCCCGAACGCCAGCTGCCGCAACCGGTGGAGCGTGTAGAGGCACACGCCGGAAGGGGCCTCGCGGGCAACCGCTACTACTGGGCCGAGGGCGAAGCCCCCGCCGGGAACTCGCTCACGCTCATCGCCGAAGAGGCGTTGGCCACGTTTCACCAGGAGAGCGGGATCGAGCTGACCGCGCAGGCCAGCCGCAGGAACGTCCTGACGCGCGGGATCGACCTGAACGCGCTCGTCGGCAAGCGCTTCCGCGTCGGCGACGTGGAATGCGAAGGCGTCGAGCTGTGCGAGCCGTGCTCGCACCTGGCCTCGCTCACACACCGGGACGTCCTCCGCGGAATGGTGCATCGCGCCGGATTGAACGCCGACATCCTCACCGACGGTGAGATCGCGGTCGGCGATCCGGTCGCCGAAATGTGATGGACGCGCCGGTCAAGGTCGCCTGCATCCAGGTCGAGCCGGTCATCCTCGAGCGCGACGCGACGATCGAGAAGATGGCGTCCGTCTGCGCAGAGGCGGCCGGCGAGGGCGCGCAGCTGATCGTCTTTCCCGGAGACGTTCGTTCCCGTCTACCCCTCCAGCCGCTGGGCCCGGTACATGGCCGAATGGGAGAAGAGCGAGGACGCGAAGGCGGTCTTCGCCAGGCTCGCCCGCGAGTCGCTCGAGCTGCCGAGCGAGGCGGCCGACCGGATCGCTGCGATCGCGCGCGAGAACGGCGTCTGGCTCGCCGTCGGCGCGAACGAGCTCGAGCGGGGGACGATCTACAACGCGCTCCTTCTGTATGCGCCGGACGGATCGCTCGCTCTCCACCACCGGAAGTTGATGCCGACCAACCACGAGCGGATGGTCTGGGGGCTCGGGACCGGCAAGGGCTTGACCGCGATCCCGACCTCGATCGGCAAGGTCGGGCGGCCTGATCTGCTGGGAGAACATGATGCCCCTGGCGCGATTCGCCCTCTACGACGCCGGCGTGGAGATCTACCTCGCGCCCACCGCGGACGACACCGAGACCTGGCACGAGTCGATCCGGCACATCGCCCGCGAGGCGCGTGCGTTCGTCGTCAGCCCGAGCCGTCTACCAGCGCGCCGCGAGCTACCCCGATTTCGTGCCGATCGCCGACGGGCCGGACCTGCTGGGTCGCGGCGGCTCGGCCATCGTCGGCCCCGACGGCGAGTATCTGGCGGGGCCGCTGTGGGACGAGGAAGGCATCATCTACGCCGAGCTCGATCCGGAGCAGCTGTACGCCGAGCGGCAACGCTTCGATCCGGCCGGCCACTACAACCGGCCGGACGTCTTCACTTTCGAAGTTCGCTAGGAGATCTCGCGCGCGACGCCGAAGCCGGAGTAGACGTCCTTGCGCTTGATCTTCCCGTCCTCGATCGGGAAGACGTCGATGCCGTCCCATTCGAGCTTCTTGCCGTCCTTCGTCGCGGTCGCCGTCCACTCGCTGACGACGAGCCCCTCGCGCGCGTAGAGCCGCCGGCCGCGGAACTGAATGTCCGGATAGCCGGCCAGGATTTCGGTCACGTGCTCGCGGACAGCCTCTGCTCCCTCGACGCGCTCGCCGGCGGAATAGTTGTGGAAGACGATGTCGTCGGCGTGCATCGCGGCAGCGGCCTCGACGTCGTGGTCGTTCCAGGCCTGGTTGTAGCGCTCGATCAGCTCCCGCTCGTTCATCAGCGTGCTGCTCTTCTTAACACACGCTCGTCGCCGACGCGACGCGTGAGCCCGTCGGCGTCGTAGCGCTCGAGCAGGAGCTGGCTTGCCCTGCGGGAGACGCCGAGGTGGTCGCGCACCGACGCGATCGTGATCGGGCTCAGCTCGCGGATGGCGGCGAGCCCGCGCTCGTACAGCTCGGGCGAGACGGCGAAGCCGTCGCCGACGCGGTAGAGGCGGCCCTCGCGCTCCAGGAACGCGGCGACGTCGCCGTCCTCGACGCGTCCGAACCCCTCCGCCGCGACCGCCGCTTCGAGCGCGGCCGCCTCTTCCTCGCGGCCGTCCAGCGAGGCGCTCGTGCCCGGCCGGTAGAGCTTGGCGCCGCGCCGTTCCAGGCCGAGCAGCGGGACGATCGCCGGCGCCCACGGCTCGGGCGGCGGGGCAATTCCGGGATCGAGCGGGTCGGCCGCGTCGAGCTTGCGTTCGAGCTCTGCGCGCAACTCCTCCAGCCAGCCGGCCGAGAAGAGCCAATCCCCCGCCTGCTCGACCTCGGGCTCGCCGTCGAGAAGGTGGGCGACGCTCGCGCGGGGCACAGGAGCGTGGATCGTCGCGGCCACGTCGCCGCGATCTACCCGGCTCATGCGCTCGGGATCGGAATGGCGCGGAGGGAGCGGATCCAGCACCCGCCCGCCGCCGACCGTCGTCGACGTCCGCAGCACGACCCGGTCGCCCGCGCGCGGCCACGACCGGCGCGCTCAGCCGCAGCTGCGCGTACGCCTCTCCGGCGCGCGCGACGCGGGCGACGACCTGGCTCGTCCCGTGGTGCAGCTGGACGCGCGACGGGATCTCCGCGAGCGGCTCGAGCGCGACGTCGAGGCGATAGCTGGGGCGGAAGGCGCCGCGCGACACGAGAGCGTCCCCGCGGCGTAGGTCCGACCGCTCGACTCCCGGCAGCGAGACCGCCACGCGCTGGCCCGCCTCCGCGCGCTCGACCGGCGCGTCGTGCACCTCGACGCTGCGGACGCGGACGTCGAGGCCAGAGGGCTCGGCGCGCAGCTCGTCGCCGGCGCCGATCGAGCCCGACCACAGCGTTCCGGTCGCGACGGTGCCGATGCCGCGCAGCGTGAAGACGCGGTCGACGTACAGGCGCGCCGGGCCGCTCGCCCGTTCGCGCTCTCCCGCGGCCTCCGCCAGCGCCGCCTTCAGCTCGTCCAGGCCGGCGCCGGTCTTCGCGCTCACCGCCACCACGGCGGCCCCGGGCACGAGCTCGCGCGCCTCTTCGACCGCGAGCTCGAGCGTCTCCTCGTCGACCGCGTCCGCCTTCGTCACCGCCACCACGCCGCGGTCGATCCCGAGCAGGCGGAGGATCGCCAGATGCTCGTGGGTCTGCGGCCTCGCTCCCTCGGCCGCGTCGATCACGAGCAGGAAGAGGTCGATCCCGCTCGCCCCCGCGACCATGTTGTGGATGAAGCGCTCGTGCCCCGGGACGTCGACGACGGACAGCCGCCTCCCGTCCGGAAGGTCGAGCGGCGCGTAGCCGAGGTCGATCGAGATCCCGCGCGCCTTCTCCTCGGGCAGCCGGTCGGTGTCCTTCCCGGTCAGCGCGCGGACGAGCCAGGTCTTCCCGTGGTCGATGTGGCCCGCCGTGCCCACCGTGAGCGGCATGGCTCTACGCTAGCGCCGGATGGCGCGCGTGCTCTGGTGGATCGTGCCTGCCTTCCTGCTCGGCTGCGGGTCTGTACGAGCTCTGCTCCTCGTTCGCGGCGACAGCAGCGATGAGCCGCTGGCGTTCGTCGCAATCCTGGTGATGCTCCTCGGCGCCGGGCTCGCCGCGTCGCCGTCCCGTGCGGACGGCGGCGGTGCGCGCGATGGCGACTACGCGCCGAGTGCGGCCATCTTCGCTCGTCGCGCGCTTCTACACCTACGACTCCTACTACTCGCCGAGGCTGCGCCGCTACGCGGACGACGGGGGCGTCGAGCCCGGCGTGGGTGTTCGTGTCGTCGCGGCCGCGATCGCGGTCGGCGGTACTCATCTGGCGGCTGCCACGAATCGGCGCCGTGACGACCGCGGTCGTGCTCGTCTTGCTCGCCGGCACGACCGCCGTGATGGGTCTCACTGAGGGGCGTCCCAGCCCGGCGGGAAGCTCCGGGGAGGTTCCAGGCTGGGTCGGGGCGCCACTCCTCCCATCCGGTCGGCCACGGCGCTCGAGCGAGGACACGCTCTCCTTCCGCACGGATCCGCTCGGCCAGCTCCGGCTCGCACACGCCGCGCGCGACCCACGTCTCGAGCTCGTCCTCGTCCTTCCAGCGTTCGGCTGCCGTCAGGATCGACGATCAGGTCGAGGACGAGGTCCATCGTCTCGAAACCGAGCTCCGTGCGCCGGAACGGAAGTTGGAGGTTGACGTACCAGCCCCAGTGCTCGCCCGGAAGGAAGCCAGGAGACCCAAAGCCCGTGCCAGTCGCCCTCGCGGAGGAGGACGAGCGTGTCGACGTCCCAGACGGCGTCGCGGAAGACCCAGTCGCCGCGGAGCGCGCACTGAGCCAGGCGCTCGCCGCGATCTTCCTCACGTGGCCGGCCGGGCGGCGTCGTCGGCGCCTTCCAGCGCGTGCCGCGCGGGAACCAGAGGACGGCGAAGTCGCCGTCGTCGCGCACGAGCCGGTACGGGCGGGCGGCCCACACCTTGCCGTTCCAGACCTCCTGGACGACGCAGGTCTCTAGGGACATCGAGCCTGGATCAGACCGTCCTCGATCGAGTCCACGTCGAAGCCCGTCGCGTCGAGCAGCGCCCGCCATTCCTCCTCGGTCCGTTCGCGGCCCGCGGCCAGCACGAGCATCAGCAAGTCGAGCCACTTCGCACCCGACGGATCGTTCCCGGGCGGAATCACCGACTCGAAGAGCACGAGCCGTGCGCCGCGGTGGAGCTGACGCGCTGAATCGTGCGCAGGATCGCGGTCGCGCGCTCATCGTCGGAGTCGTGCAGGATCCTCCCGAGGACGTAGACGTCACCCGCGGGGACGCTCTCGAGGAAGCTCCCCTCGACGAACTCGATCCGGTCTCCGAGCGCTCCCTCGTCCCGCACTGTCTCAGGCAGGTCGAACACGATCCCGCGCAGCGCCGGTTGCCGCTCGAGCAGCGCGATCAGGAACGCGCCGTTGCCGCCGCCGACGTCGACGACGGTCTCTCCGTCGTTCCACTGCAGCTCGACGAGGTTGCTCGGCCCGCTGCTCTTTGCCGCCGGCCATCGCGCGGTCGAACGACGCACGCTCGTCGGGATGCTCGCGCAGCCAGTCCCAGAAACTCCGTGCCGAACGTCTGCGGGAAAGTGGCGTTGCCGGTCACGGCCTCGAGGTCGCGCGCGGCCGTGTGGAAGACGTCGCCGAAGAGGTGCGCGAAGTCGCGCCAGGAGCCCGCCCCGAGCAGCTCCGATGCAGCGGTGTTACCGAAGGTTCCCGGCTCGTGCTCCTCGAAGATGCCGTCGCTGGCGAGCGCGCGAAGGATGCGATGGAGCGAATCCGGGTTCGCGCCCACCTCTCGCGCGACCTCCGTGACCGGGCGCGGCCCGTCCGCGAGCGCCTCGGCGACTCCAAGATCGGCGACGACGCCGAGAGCTCTCGTCACGAGTGCGCCGCGCAGCGCGTCCCAGAGCGTCGCTTCGGGCGGGCGCTCGCTCATCCGCGGGCGGCTGCGACCGCGGCGGCGACCTCCTCGACCTCGGCGTCGGCGAGGGTGCGGCAGTCGAGCAGCAGGCGCCCGTCCCGCACGACGCCGACGACCGGCGGTTCGCCCGACCGGAGCGGCCGCGCCAGCTCCTCCTCGACTGCGCAGGCGAAGCTCGGAAGCTCGGCCAGCGGGAGCGCGCCGCCTCCGACGCGGCCGACCGTTTCCTCGACCTCGCCGCCCACGAGCCCCGCGAGGCGCTCGGCCCGCGCGCGAACGGCGCCGAGATCGTCGCTCAGCATGCGCAGCACCGGGATCTCGCGTGCGGCCCGTTCCGGATCGAGATAGAGCCGGAGCGTTCCTTCGAGCGCCGCCAGGGTCAGCTTGTCCGCGCGCAGGGCGCGCTGGAGCGGATGCCGACGCAGCTTCTCGACCAGGTCCGCGCGGCCGACGATGACGCCGGCCTGCGGGCCGCCGAGCAGCTTGTCGCCGGAGAAGCAGGCAAGGTCGGCGCCGGCCCCCAGGCTGTCGCGCGCCGAGGGCTCGTCCTCGAACGGGAAGAAAGCGCCGGAGCCGAGGTCGTCCACGAGCGGAAGCTCGTGCCGGCGCGCGACCGCGGCGAGCTCTCTGACGGCGGGCTGCTCGGTGAAGCCGAGGACGCGGAAGTTGGACTGGTGGACGCGCAGCAGGAGCGCGGTGTCCGGACCGATCGCGCGGTCGTAGTCGGCCGCGCGCGTGCGGTTCGTCGTCCCGACCTCGCGCAGGATCGCGCCCGACCGGGCGAGGACGTCGGGGATGCGAAAGCCGTCCCCGATCTCGATCAGCTCGCCGCGGGAGACGAGTACCTCACGCCCCTCGGCGAGCGCTGCCAGCGCGAGCATGACCGCGGCGGCGTTGTTGTTGACGACGAGCGCGGCCTCCGCGCCGGTCAGCCGGCGGAGGATTCCGGCGACGTGATCCTGCCGCGAGCCGCGCGCACCCGAGTCGAGGTCGTATTCGAGATTCGAGTATCCGCGCGCTGTGCGCACGACCTGGTCGAGCGCCTCTTCCGCGAGCGGCGCCCGTCCGAGGTTCGTGTGCACGACGACGCCCGTCGCGTTGATCGTGCGCCGCAACCGGGCGCGCCGCAGCGCCTCGAGCTCCCGGGCCAGCCGCGCCTGCAGGTCGCCCGGATCGGCTCCCGCGCGGATCGCCGCGCGCGCCTCCTCGACCACCTGCCGCGCCGCCTCGACCGCGAGCGGGTCGTCCACGCCGCGGGCGAGCTCGTCCACGGAAGGGAGGTCGCGGAGTCTCATGGCAAAAGTCTAGAGTGGCGGCGATGGCCGTCCAGGAAGCCCTTCCGCACTGGGATCTCACTCCCTTCTTCCCGGCGCCGGACTCGCCGGAGGTGGACGCCGGGATCGAGCAGGTCGCGGGCGACATCGCCTCGCTCCGCGAGCTCGTCGACGGCGGCGGTCTCGACTCCGACTTCGACGGCGTGATCGAGCGGCTGAACGAGCTGCTCGAGCGCGAGCACCTGCTGCACGCCTACCTCGCGGCCGAGGTCTCCGTCGACTCGCGCAACGACGTCGCGCAGGCTCGCCTGAGCCGGCTGATGCAGGAATCGGTCGGCCTCGCCAACCTGCAGACGCGCATCACGGCCTGGCTCGGCACCGTCGACGCGGACGAGCTGCTTGGCCGCTCCGAGCAGGCGCGCGAGCACGAGTACGCCATCCGCCGGGCCCAGATTCAGGCGCAGCATCTGATGTCCCAGCCGGAGGAGGATCTGGCCGCCGAGCTCTCCCTGCCCGGCCAATCCGCGTGGGCGAAGCTGCACGGGGACGTCACGTCGCGCCTCATGGTCACGCTCGAGCTCGACGGAGAGGAGCGGCGGCTGCCGATGAGCGAGGTGCGCAACCTGGCGTCCGATCCCGACCGCGACGTGCGCCGGCGCGCGTACGAGGCCGAGGTCGCCGTCTGGGAGGAGTGGGCTGTCCCGCTCGCGGCCGCGCTCAACTCGGTGAAGGGCGCGACGAACGTCCTGGCCGACCGCCGCAAATGGGAGTCGGCGCTCGACGCCGCCCTGTTCGCCAACGCGATCGACCGCGCGACGCTCGACGCGATGCTCGCAGCGGTACGCGAGTCGCTCCCGGACTTCCAGCGCTACTTCGGCGCCAAGGCGCAGACCCTCGGGCTCGAGAAGCTCGCCTGGTACGACATCTACGCTCCCTTCCCCGGTGAGGGCCGCGTGTGGAGCTACGGCGACGGGCGCGAGTTCATCGTCGAGCAGTTCGGCACCTACTCCGAGCGCATGCGCGACTACGCCGAGCGCGCCTTCCGCGAGAACTGGATCGACGCCGAGCCGCGGGAGGGCAAGCGCGACGGTGCCTTCTGCATGCCCGTTCGCGGGGACGAGTCGCGGATCATGGCCAATTTCTCTCCGGACTACCTCGGCGTCTCGACGCTCGCCCACGAGCTCGGGCACGGCTACCACAACATCAATCTGGCCGAGCGCACGCGTATCCAGCGACAGACGCCGATGACGCTGGCCGAGACCGCGAGCATCTTCTGCGAGACGATCTGCCGCGAGGGAGCGCTGCGGGAGGCGGAGGGCTCGCCGACCGAGCAGCTCGAGATCCTCGAGGGGTCGCTGCAGGAGGCCGCCGGGGTCGTGGTCGACATCCTGAGCCGCTTCCTGTTCGAGAGCCGTCTGTTCGAGGCCCGGCGCGAGCGCGAGCAGTCGGTTGCGGAGCTCTGCGACCTGATGGAGGCTGCGCAGCGCGAGACGTACGGGGACGGCGTCGATCCGCTCCACCGCTACATGTGGGCGATGAAGCCGCACTACTACTTCAGTGCGTTCTACAACTACCCGTACACGTTCGGCCTGCTGTTCGGGCTCGGGCTCTATGCCCGTTACGAGGCCGACCCGGACGAGTTCCGCTCCGGGTACGACGAGCTCCTCTGCGCGACGGGCATGGCCGACGCGGCCGGGCTCGCGTCACGCTTCGGGATCGACATCCGCTCGCCAGAGTTCTGGCGCGGGAGCCTCGACGTCATCCGCGCCGAGATCGACCGCTACTGCGCGTCTGCCTTGACCGGCTCGGCCGGAGCCTGAGCGCACTTGCGCTCGTAGCAGTCGCGCCCATCCGAAGACCCGCTGCAAACGGAGGGTTTTCGTGTCTCTGAGGGTCGTTGTGGGCCACGCCTGGGCCACACTGAGTGCTGACGAGAACCTGGCCGAGCCCGAGTCAGGTCGAGGCACGCTTTCTGCCGGGCGACCGGAGACGACTTGAAATCCACAGTCGAGTGCTGGCCCGACGCGCCGATACTAGGAGAAGATGCCCGAACCGCTTATGACGACGTGTGAGGTAGCAAGCCGCTTGCGCTACGCGCCGTCCACCATCCGACGGCTGGCCGCTGAGGGTGAGCTTCCAGCCATCCGGCTCGGGCCACGCGCCCATTTGAGGTTCCACCGGACGATGTGGCCGCGCTGGTCGAGCGCCGCAACGAGAGGAGTGAGGACGATGCGCTGGCCGTCGCGTAAGCCCGACCCGCTGGACGAGCTTGCGGACGCCTGCGAGCAGATCGTGGCCGTGGGTGATCGCCAGATGATCGAGGAGGACGCGCGGGAGTACGTCGAGTTCGAGGACGGCGGAGGTCGCGGAGCGCCTCCGGGGTGATCGCCTTGCCACGGGCGAGCTGCCCGAGACGGCGATGGAGAGCGGCACGGCCGGACTCCTCCAACACGACGAGGACGGGGCCGGGCTCGGGGACGCTGGAGCCAAGCGTCTCGTCGCCGGGTCACGATGGCGACGGCGAGGTTGAGGACGAGCCAGGTCTTGCCGACCTTCTGAGGCCCCTGGATCGCGGCGACGGCCCTCGTCCACGATCAGACCCTCGACGAGGAACGGGTCGGGCCGGGGTCAGGCTCGGCCAGGAGGTCGGCGGCGGACTCGTACCACGCCGCGCCCGTCGTCGGTTCGTCCGCCAGGGCCTCGACGAGTCGGACTCGCGTTTTCGCGCTGAGGCCCCCGTCGCGGTTCTCTTGCCGGGCGGCTATGAGCGCCGACTCCCGCTCCCGCATGCGGGCGCTCGACACGGCGGAGATCGCGAAGCTGCTCGACGCGACCGACGATCCCGGCTTCCGCACGCTGCTCGCCCTCTCGATCGCGCTCGGCCTCCGGCAGTCGGAGGCGCTTGGACTCAGGTGGAGCGACATCGACCTGGGCGCGAGCCTGCTCCGCGTCCGTCACCAGCTTGACCGGGACGGCAAGCTCGTCGCGCCGAAGACCGAGCAGGCGAAGCGCGAGATCGTTCTCGGCCCCGCGCTCGTGGCGATGCTCCGGGAGCACAAGCTCCGGTCGCTCCGCTCGCAGCCGTCCGACTTCGCCTTCGGCGACGGATCCCCCGCGCACTTCCGCATCGTGCGGAAGCTCGCCGCTGCCGCTGAGCGGGCCGGGCTGCACGGGGAAGGTCAGACCAAGCTGCGCTGGCACGACCTGCGCCACACGGCGGTGTCGATGCTGGTCGCGTCGGGGCTGGACATCGTGTTCATCAGCCGGACGCTCGGGCACTCGAACCCGTCGATCACGCTCAACGTGTACGGGCACCTGTTCGACCGCGAGCAGCACGGCGACCGGGCGCGGGCCACGATGGACGCCGCGATCGGGGGGACGCCGTGAGCGAGCTGGACGCCTACATGGAATCGGCGAGGCATGAGGGCCCAGCATTGACCGCCTGCCGGGGAAGGTGGAGCGGCGGCGAGCCCTTAGCCCGCCGCCGCTCGAAGGTCGAGTCCGGGAAGGCCCTAGCCCGAACCAACCGCCACCCGAGGGGGGCGAAGGCGCCGGTGATGAAGCTCTGGTTCGGGTTCTGACCGTTCAGGTCGGCGCGGCCGATCGTGTTGGCTTCCTGGTTCGTCCAGTAGACGTGGCCGCCGTCGACCGCCACCCGCGGGGCAAGGAAGCGGTGGTGGTGAAGCTCTGGTTCGCGTTCTGCCCGTTCAGGTCGGCGCGGCCGATCCTGTCGGTGCCGCGGTTCGCCCAGTAGACGGTGGCCGCCGTCGACCGCCACCCCCCAGGGGAAGGAGGCGCCGGTGATGAAGCTCTGCTCTACGTTCTGCCCGTTCAGGTCGGCGCGGCCGATCGTGTCGGTGTTGAAGTTCGCCCAGTAGACGTGGCCGCCGTCGACCGCCACCCCGGTGGGGAAGGAGTCGCCGGTGACGGTGATGAAGCTCTGGTTCGGGTTCTGCCCGTTCAGGTCGGCGCGGCCGATCGTGTCGGTGCCGTTCGTCCAGTAGACGTGGCCGCCGTCGACCGCCACCGCGTTGGGGCTGGAAGCGCCGATGATGAAGCTCCCGGTCGCGTTCTGGCCGTTCAGGTCGGCGCGGGCGATCGAGCCGCCGTGGTTCACCCAGTAGACGTGGCCGCCGTCGACCGCCACCCCTTCTGGGCCGGAAACGGAAGCGTCCCAGATGAAGCCCTGGTTTACGTTCTGGCCGTTCAGGTCGGCGCGGCCGATCGTGGGTCCGAGGGAGTTCGTCCAGTAGACGTGCCCGGCGACCGCTCCGCTTCCGGCTGCTTGACCGGCTCGGCCGGCGCCTGAGCGCACTTGCGCTCGTAGCAGTCGACGATCGTCTCGACCGCGACCGCGGGATCGTTCGTGACGAAGAGCAGGTCGAGGTCCTCCGGCGAGATCATCTCCTCGGCGAGCGGATGCCTGCGGATCCACGCCAGCATCCCCTCCCAGTAGCTCTGGCCCATCAGGACCGCGGGGAAGTGGAGGACCTCGCCGGTCTGGATCAGGACGAGCGACTCGAACAGCTCGTCGAGCGTGCCGAAGCCGCCGGGGAAGAGGATGAAGCCCTCGGCGGCCTTGACCAGCATCGTCTTGCGCGCGTAGAAGTGCTCGAAGAGGTAGCTGATGTCGAGGTACTGGTTCTCGAGCTCGGCGCGGGGAAGCTTGATCGGGAAGCCGACCGAGAGGCCGCCGGCCTCGCGCGCGCCGCGGTTGGCCGCTTCCATGACCCCCGGGCCGCCTCCCGTCACGACCGCGAAGCCCTTCTCGGCGAGCAGCCGCCCCGTCTCCCGGGCAAGCCCGTACATCGGGTGGCTCTCGCGGATGCGCGCCGAGCCGAAGACGGTCGCGGCCGGGCGGTCGATCTGGTCGACGGCCCTGAAACCCTCGAGGAACTCCGCGCCGATCTCGGCCGCATGCCGGAGCAGATGCGGATCGATGCGCTCGAGGACGCGTTGCTCGGCTGTCCGTTGCGCCATCAGAAGTTGCGCGGGACGTGCGTGGCGTGCATCGCGAGGACGAGGAAGGCGGCCAGTCCGAGGTACACGACCGCCACCGCCGCGCGCTGCCAGGGCTTGACCCGGTAGTACTCCTGCTTGTCGGGGTCGTTGCGGGTGCGCCAGCGGTTCCAGGCCTCCATCCCGCCGAGCACGAGCACGATCAGCAGAATCGGGTTCGGGCGAAAGTAGGCGAGCACGGCGAGTCCCGCGAGCCCCGCGATCCAGATGGCGGGGTGCAGCGCCGCCGCGGCGCGGCCGCCGTCCAGCGGGACGATCGGCAGCAGGTTGAAGAGGTTGAGAAAGAAGCCGATGAACGCCATCGCCTTGAGAAAGTTCGAGTCGAGCGCGACTCCGGCGATCCAGACGCCAATCGCGCCGAGCGTGCCGAGCAGCGGGCCCGCGAGTGCGACCTGCGCTTCCTTCCAGGCGTTCTTCGGCATCTGCTTCATTCCGACGAACGCTCCCAGGAACGGGATGAAGAGCGGGGCGGACGCAGGGACGCCCTGGCGGCGCAATTCGAGGACGTGGCCGATCTCGTGCACGAAGATCAGGGCGACGAGGCCGACGCCGAACCACCAGCCGCCGAGCAGCGCGTAGGCGCCGACCGAGACGACCATCGACGCGGCGACCGTGAAGATCTTGAACTTCGCGATCGCGAAGATCAGGAACTTGAACTTCGCCAGCAGCGCGCCGAGGGCTGCGAGCGGCGCCCAGAGGCGGCGCGCCCACGCCTTCCAGGCCGGTTCGGGATGGATCGGCTCGTACTCTCGATGTGGCTCCGGGAGCGGTTCCACGCCGTCAACGGTAGCTGGCCATGGACCTCTTGCGGTTCGCTCGAAATGCGGGCACTCTGTGCGCGGAGAGAGGGTGAGGAAGGGGTCTGTTGTCATCGCGTTCGCGGTCTTGGTCCTCGTGGGGACCGGGACGGTCGGCGCGGGCGCGTCCGGGGTGGCTCCCGCGAAGAAGCGCTGCCACTTCGTCAAGAAGAAGGTGCACGGCAAGGTCAAGCGCGTTCGCGTCTGCACGAAGCCGAAGCCGAAGCCGAAACCGGCCAAGGCGACGAATCTCACGCTGACGCTCGACGATGCCCATGCGGCGATCGCCACCGTCGGCGCGGCCGGCGCGAACGTCGACCTCCGGACGGCGAGCGGGGCTCACTTCACATTGAGCATTCCGGCCGGAGCCCTCGCGGAGGACACCGCTATCACGGTCACGCCGGTCTCGCGCGTACGCGGGCTCCCGGCCAAGGTGGGCCTCGTCTCCGGCGTTCAGTTCGGCCCGGACGGGCTCGGATTCGCAACCCCGGCGACGCTCGTGATCGACGGGAAAGTCGGGACGAGCGCGCTCGCCTGGTTCGGAGACGGCCGCGACGCCCACCGCTACCCACAACTGCGGACATCCTCGGGCGCCGAGCTGAGAGTCACGCATTTCTCGGGTGTCGGTACGGTGAATGGTCCGTCCTCGCTGCTGCCGGACGCGCGGACGGCGCTCACGGCCGAGTTCGCCCGCTACGTTCGCCCGCTTCTCCGCCGCGCCGAGACCGACGACAGCGCCATGGAAGAGGCGTTCGGCCGTGCCTTCGCGTGGGAGCACGACGCCGGTGCGCTCGGACTCCTCGACGAGTTCCCCACCTTCCGTCGCGAGATCCGAAGCTCGCTCGAGAAAGCAATCCCGAATGCGATGCGGCGCGCGGACGAGCGGTGCAGGAGCCACGATCTCACCCAGCTCGGCCGGATGCTGCGCATCCAGCGCTTTGCGGAGCTCGCCGACGTGGCCCTCCCGAGCCCGTCCACGTCCGACCGTGTTGCGCGCTGTGCGCGCTTCGAGCTCGACCTGAGCTTTGAGGCCACGACGGAGAAGATCAACGACATCGGTCCCGCGCACAGCGAGGAGAGGACGGCCCTCCAGGTGAAGGCCGAGCACGTGCCGTTGAGCGTCGCCGACAGCTTCCTCGAACTCAGCGGGGAGGGTCCGCTCACGCTCATGAAGTGGGAGTACCGGCTGGACGTCACCGTGTCCTCGCCGTCAGGCAGCTACTCGTGCAGCGTCCATAGCCTTCCGGGCCACGCGACCGACTCGCTCCGCGCACGGCTCAAGGTCGGAGTGCGAAGCGGCGGTCAGGTGGAGCTGACGCTTTCGCTCGACCCCGGCGACGTCGTGACACCCGTTGACGACGCCGCCGCAACCCCGCATAGGAGCCGCCGTTCTACCGCCAGGCCTATTGGGATTACTTGTACGTGACCCAGAAGACGCCCGAAGGACGCTACGTCATCAAGTTCCCGGCTTCCGGCGCTCTCCACTTCGGTCCCGACACCCGGCGCCTGACCGTTCAGGACGAGTACGGGCCGGTGACGGTCGCCGGAAGTCTCGACATCGTCCTGCGGCACGTCCGGCTGCGGGAGTCAGGACCCGCGGCCGATCCACTCCTCGCCGCCCTCGTAGACCTCCTTCTTCCAGAGGGGAACGGTCTCCTTGAGCGTGTCGATCGCCTCCTTGCAGGCGGCGAGCGCGTCCTGGCGGGCGGGGCGGAGACGGCGATCACGACGCTCGTCTCGCCGATCCCGACCCGGCCGACCCGGTGGTGGATCGCGACCGCCGACAGCTCGTACTTCGACTCGAGCTCGTGCGCGATCCGTTCCATGACCTCCTCGGCCATCCCCCGGATAGGCCTCGTACTCGAGGTGCTGCACCGTGCGGCCGCGCGAGTCGATTCGGGTCGTCCCGACGAAGGTGGCGATGGCGCCGGCGTGTTCGTCGGCGACCTCCCGCACCGCGGCGTCGAGCGAGAGCGGCTCTTCGCTCAGGAGAACCACCGCCGGAGACCGGCGGGATCAGCGCGACCTCGTCCCGTCGGCCAGCTCCGGTCGCGGTCGGCATACGGCGCGGTTCACGGCGTAGAGCAGGCCGTGCGGCTCCTCGCCGAGATCGAGGGCCGGCCAGACGTCGGCGACCCGCTCGACGCCCTCGAGCTCCTTCTCCGACCAGCCCGCCCGCTCGCGCAGGCCCGCGAAGACGCGAACGCGAATCACCGATTGAGCGTACTTGACAAAATGCGGCGGATCCGCCATAAATAGGGCGAAATCGCCCTACCATGATCAAGGCCCTCTCTCTCCTGTTCGTGTTGGCACTCGGCGCCGCTCCCGTCCCGAGGGTTCACGCCGTCTCGGTCCCGCGCGAGGCGGTGAAGGGCGCACCGTGGCGCATCGTCGTGGCGGTGTCGCCGCCGACCCGGCCCACCCTGCACGCGACGGGGCCGGACACGCTCAACGTGCGCTCAAGCCACTGCCCAAGCGCGGCCGCTATCAGGCGACGCTGCGCTTTCCATTCGCCGGCGACTGGCGCATCTCGGTAACCGCGGGCAAGCGGACCACCCGCTCGGCACGGTTGCAGTCGACGTCGCCAGGACCCACTCGTCGAGGATCCGATCACGATCGCGGCGGAGCCAAGCGGCTCGCTCGTCGTCGGCCAGCTGCGTGCGTCGCCGGTCCTGCGGATCGCGCACGCCCGGGCCGCGAAGATCGCCGACAGCCCCGGCGTGTTCCACGTCTACGTCGCCGGCGAGACGGTCTACGCCGCCGGCCGCGACGGCGTCGTCTACCGACTCGACGGGACTGCGCTGGCTCCGTTGACCCCGCCGATGGACGCGAGCGCAGTCGCCGTCGACGGCGCCGGGAACCTGTACGTCACGCTGTACGTCGGGTGGATCAAGAAGGTCGCGCCCGACGGGACGGTGACGACGGTCGCAGGGAACGGCACCGAGGGCTACAGCGGCGACGGCGGCCCGGCGACGTCGCGCAGATCTTCCACCCCCACTCGGTTGCAATCGGCAAGGACGGAGCGCTGTACATCGCCGACACCGAGAACCGCCACATCCGGCGAGTCGACCTCGCGACCGGGCGGATCACGACCTTCGGCGGCGACGTCGGCATCACGGTCTCGCTCGCGGTCGGCCCCGACGGGAGCATCTATTCGGCGGACGTCGTGCGAGACGGCGCCGGCGGCGGGATCACGCGCACGACCCCGAACGGCGTCACGACGCGGATTCTCGATTCGTCCACGGCCAACGGCGTCGCGGTCGCGCCGGACGGAGCGGTCTACGTCAACCAGTGGGAGGACAAGCGGATCCGCTGCTCGATCCGTCCACCGGCAAGCTCGTCCCGGTCGTCCGCGGATAAGACCGTCCTATGATCGCGGCGATGGCGCAGACCGAGCCCGTCGTCCGCGGAGCGATCGTCAACGAGCTCCTCGTCTCTCTCTCTCTCTCTCTCTCTGCCGCGCGGTACGGCTGGGAGCTCTCGCGCGCGCGCTCACGGCGGAGGGAGTCGATCCGGACGAGTACGGGCCTGTCTCCTTCATCGGGACCCTGCAGCCGGTCACGCGGACGCGCCTCACCGAGGCGATGGGCGTGCGACGCACCACTGTGCGCGACCTGGTCGCGCGCCTGATCGAGCGGGGCCACGTGCGGGAGGATCCCAATCCACGGGACGGCCGCTCGACGCTGCTCACGCTCACTCCCGCCGGACAGGACATCTTCGACCGGGGCATCCCCGTCTTCCGGCGCCTGCTCTCCCAGATCGACGGCGCCCTGGAGGGGCGGCTCGACGAGCACGAGCAAGCCGTCCGGCGCGTGCGCATCGCGCTGCGGGCGCTGAACGCCGACTGAGGCGTACGATCCGAGAGATGGCGACCACCGAAGGCCGGGAAACCGACTCCGGCATCGAGATCAAGCCCGTCTACACGGCCGAGGACGTCGAGGTCGAGCCGGAGCTTCCCGGCGAGTTCCCCTTCACGCGCGGGCCGTACCCCGACATGTACCGGGGCCGGCCGTGGACGATCCGCCAGTACGCGGGCTTCGCCTCCGCGGAGGAGACGAATGCGCGGTTCCGCTACCTGCTGGAGCGCGGGCAGACCGGGCTGTCCGTCGCGTTCGACCTGCCGACCCAGCTCGGCTACGACTCGGATGACCCCCGCGCCGCCGGCGAGGTCGGCCGGACCGGCGTCGCGATCGACTCGCTGGCCGACATGGAGCTCCTCTTCGACGGGATCCCGCTCGACCGCGTTTCGACCTCGATGACGATCAACGCCCCGGCGGCGCTCCTCCTGCTCCTCTACGAGCTGGTGGCCGAAGGGCAAGGCGTGCCCGGCTCGGAGCTTCGCGGCACGGTGCAGAACGACATCCTCAAGGAGTACTGCGCGCGCGGGAACTACATCTTCCCGCCGCGGCCGTCGATGCGGATCACGACGGATCTGTTCGCCTACTGCCACGAGCGGCTGCCGCTGATCAACACGATCTCGATCTCCGGGTACCACATCCGCGAGGCCGGGGCGACGGCCGCGCAGGAGCTCGCCTTCACGCTCGCGAACGGCATCGCGTACGCGCAGGCGGCTGTCGACGCGGGGCTTTCGCCGGACGAGTTCGGCGCGCGGCTCTCCTTCTTCTTCAACGCGCACAACAACTTCTTCCAGGAGGTGGCCAAATTCCGCGCCGCCCGGAAGATGTGGGCCGAGATCATGCGCGACCGCTTCGGCGCGGCGAATCCGAAGGCGCAGGCGCTTCGCTTCCACGCGCAGACCGGCGGATCGACCCTGACCGCGCAGCAGCCCGAGAACAACATCGTCCGCGTGGCCGTCCAGGCGCTCTCGGCGGTGTGCGGCGGGGCGCAGTCGATTCACACGAACGCGTTCGACGAGGCCCTGGCGCTGCCGACCGAGCGGTCGGCCCGAATCGCGCTCCGGACGCAGCAGATCCTCGCGGCCGAGGCCGGCGGGACGGACACCGCCGATCCGCTCGGCGGCGCCTACTTCATCGAGGCGATGACGGACGAGCTGGAGGAGAGTGCGCGCGAGCTGATCGAGCGGATCGACGAGCTGGGCGGTGCGGTCGAGGCGATCGAGCAGGGGTTCGTCCAGCGCGAGATCGAGGAGGCGGCTTTCCGCCACCAGTCCGAGGTCGAGTCGGGCGAGCGCGTGATCGTCGGCGTCAACCGTTTCGCGGAGGCCGGCGACGGGCCGATCGAGCTTCATCGCATCGATCCGACCGCGGAAGAGCGCCAGCTCGAGCGAACGGCGCGCGTGCGCGCCGAGCGCGACGGCGACGCGGCCGCGGCGGCGCTTCACGAGGTGCGCCGCATGGCCGGCGCGGACGAAAACCTGCTTCCGGCTATGCGTGAAGCTCTCCGCCTCCGCTGCACGGTCGGGGAGATCTGCGAGGTTTTGCGCGAGGAGTTCTCCACCTACGACGCCCAGCGCGCGTGAGCGCGTCGCTCGAGTACCACCGCGCGACCGACGTGCCGGCCGGCGGGACGGACGAGGACGAGCAGCGGTTCATCGGCGACCGGCCGCCGCCGTTCAAGGACTACGGCGACGCGGAGCGGCTTCCGCTCGAGGCATCCGTCGCGGGGCCGCTGCTGCAGGCCGGCGCGGGGATCGTCCGCTCGCAGCAGCGCCGCGATTACGGCGGGGAGACGACGATGCACTGGCGCGCGTATTCGAGCGCGGGCGGGCTCTTCCCGGTCGAGGCCTACGTCGCGGCGGCGGACGGGGTCTACTCCTTCGATCCGCTCGCGCCGGGTCTCGTGCGCGTCGGGGACGGGGACGTGCGGGCGGTTGGCGCGGCCGTCGGCGCCGACGCGGACACGTTCGTCGTCCTCACGGGGATCCACGCCCGCACCGGCTGGAAGTACATGGAGCGCGGCTACCGCCACGTGTGGTGGGACGCGGGGACGATGCTGGCCAACCTGCTCGCGCTCGCGTCGGCCGACGGCCTCGAGCCGCAGCTGTATGTGGGCTTCGTCGATCGTGAGCTCAACCGGCTGCTCGGTGCCGACGGCCGGAGCGAGTACGCGCTTGCCGTGATCGGACTCGGGGCAAACGGCGGCGTGAGCTATCCGCTAGCCGAGGCGGCTCAGGCCGCATCCGCGATCGACGATCTCGAATCTGTTCAGGCATGGCGCTCGCCGTCGGCAGGATCCGAACCGGTCCTCGCGCGCGACGAGCTGGTCGCGGCGTTCCGGCGCCGCAGCTCGGTGCGCAGATACGGCACGGATTCTCTTCCCCGCGAGGGGGTCGCTGAGCTGCTCGCCTGGTCGGAGGCGCCGATCCCGGCCGACGCCCCGTCGGTCGTGCGGCAGCTCGTCACCGCCGCCGCGGTCGAGGCCTTGCGCCCTGGTGTTTACGACGCCGAGTTGAACTTGGTGCGGGAACGGGACGTGGGGGAGCTGCGCGCCGCGGCCGGGTTCGCCGCGATGGAGCAGGATCATCCGAAAGACGCCGCGATCAACGTGTGGCAGATGGCCGACTTGCCAGACGTGATCGACCGGCTCGGCGAGCGTGGCTACCGCTGGGCCCAGCTCGAGGCCGGCATTCGCGCCGGTCGTCTGCAGATCGGCGCCTTCATGCACGGCTGGGGCGCGGCCGCGTCGACCTTTTACGACCAGGAGGTCTCGAAGCTGCTCGGCACCGAGGAAGTCCCGCTGCTGATGGTCGCGATCGGCCCGCGCGCGACCGCTCGCCCCTGATTCCCCACCCAGGGTGGGGAGAGAGTTCCACCCGCCACCCGCGGCGAGCCTAACCGTGCAGCTACGGCGAAGCAGTCACGAAACCGCGCCGGAAGCGTCAGAGTTCTCCGCAGCGTGAAGATCCTCTTCGTCTCGCAGATGTGGCCGGGGCCGGACGATCCCGATCACGGCGCGTTCCTCGTTCCGCTCGTCGAGGCGCTGCGGCGGCGTGGCCACGAGCTCGATCTCGCCGTGCTGACGAGCCGCGGCGGCGGGCGCACCAAGTACTTCCGGCTCTTCAAGGCGGCGCGCGACGTGGCCAGGCGGGCGAAACCCGACGTCGTATACGCCCACTATCTCGTCCCGACCGGCCTGCTCGCCGAGCTCGCTTCACGCGCTCCACTCGTCGTCACCGCCCATGGTCGCGACGTGCGCAACATCGGCACCATTCGTGGAGTCAAGACGGCGACGGAGGCGGTCGTCCGCCGCTCCTCCGCCGTCATCGCCGTCTCGCACTACCTCCGCCGCGAGCTCGAGGCCCGCGTTCCGAGCGCCCGCGGCAAGGTCAAGGTCGTGGACTGCGGCGTCGACCTCGAGCGCTTCCGCGGCGGCGACCAGTCCGAGGCGCGCGCGGCGCTCGGATGGGACGGCGATGGGCCTGCGTACCTCTGCGTCGGCTCGCTCGAGGAGCGGAAGAACGTCGTCCGCCTGGCCGACGCGTTCGAGCGACTGGACGGCGGGCGGCTCGCCTTCGTCGGCGGCGGCCCGCTTCGCCCGCAACTCGAGGGCAGAGCCCGCGTGACGCTCACAGGCCGCGTCCCGCATGACGAGGTGCAGCGCTGGATCCAGGCGGCGGACGTCGTCTGCCAGCCAAGCCTGATCGAGCCGTTCGGACAGGCGCTGCTCGAGGCGATGGCATCCGAGCGCTCCGTCGTTGCGACCGTCGTAGGCGGCCCGCCCGAGTTCGTCATCCCGGCGGCGGGCGTGCTCGTCGATCCGGGGAGCGTCGACGCGATCGAGAACGGCCTGCGGCAAGCCGCCGAGCTTCCGAGCCCGAATCGCGCCGCGCGCGCGGCCGCCGCCGCGCACGACGTCAACGTTCAGGCGGCTCGGATCGAGGAGATCCTCGCGCAAGCCGTTCGAGGTCGGCAAGCCTGATCTCGACGAGCGGCCGGACCGACTCCTCCAGCCCTTCCTCGCGCGCGAGCGCCAGCGCCTGCTCGTAGCTCACCCGCACCTTTTCCGGCTCCACGCCCTGTTTCAACCGGTTGTCGCCCGTCACCAGCAGCTTCTGGATCTTCTCCCGAGCGTCCATGACGAGAGGCTATCCTGGGCCCGTGACCCTCGCGATCGACGCCATCTTCCACGTGATCGTCAGCTTCACGCTGGTCGTGCTCATCCTCATGCACTCGGGCCGCGACACCGGTCTCGGCGGCATGGGATTCACCCCTGCCTCGCAGGGTGGAACCCACATCGTCGAGAAGAACCTGACGCGGCTGACGGTCGTCTTCGCGGTCCTGTTCTTCCTGAACTCGATCATCCTCTTCCACCTGCTGAAGTAAGCGCCCGCTCGACGAGCGAGTACTCGAGCCCTCGGGCGAACCGGACGGCGACGGCGAGGACACCGAGGCCTCCGAGCCCGACTGCAATCGCCGTTCCGAGCGCTTCCGCAAAGCCCGGGTGTGCCCCGCCGAACGGAACCCAGACGGCGAGTGCTCCGACGGTGAAAGCCGCGGCCAGCGCGACGGGCGCGGCCACCCACTCCCGCGCCACGCGCCCCAGGCTGATCCCGAGCCGGCGGACGAGGACCGCCGCGAGGACGACTCCGCCCACCGTGGACGCGACCGGGAAGGCCGAAGCCAGTCCGTTCAGCCCGTAGGACTCGCCGTAGCACGACCGCTGCCACGACGTAGAGCGCGAGCGCGGCGGCGCTGACGACCAGCACCTCCCGCCGGCGGCCCAGGGCGAACAGCGTCCGCGCGCCGCTCGCGGTCAGCGAGGCGCCGGTCAGCGCCACCGCGAGGATGCCGACGAGCGTCGCGGTCGTGGCCGTGTCCGCCGCCGTGAACGCGCGCCGCTCGAAGGCGATCTGCACGAGCTCGCGCCGGCAGATCACGACGTAGGCGGTCGAGACGAGGCCGGCGAGCATGCTCAGCCGCATCGCGTTGACCGCGAGCCGCGTGAGCGAGTCCCGCTCGAGCGCCTTGAACCGCTCGGCGGCGGCCGGGAAGACGCCGCTGCCGACCGCCTGCGCGAACATGACCGGCAGGAGCGCGATCCCGCGCGCATACGCGAGGAGTGCGACCGCGCCGGCGACGAGGCCGTTGGCGAGGAAGCGCTCGACGACGAGCACGAGCTGCCCGCCGAGCAGCGTCGAGACGAAGACGGCCGCGGACGACGAGAACAGGCTCCGTGCGGTGATCCGCTCGGTCGTGTCTCCCGTGGGCGCGCCGTGCGCCTGCACGGCGAGGAGGGCAAGCGTCGCCAGCTGGCCGGCGCTGACCGCGACCGCGAGCGCCGTCGTCGACTCCCAGAACGGCAGGACGAGCGCGGTGATTACGAGCGCGATTGCGGTTCCGAGCGGGACGCGGAGGATCGCGAGCGCGTAGCGCCGCTCGGCGGTCAGGAACGCGGCGTAGACGCCGTTCAGCCCGGTCGTCGCGATCAGCGGCGAGAAGGCGAGCCAGACCGACAACCGGTCGGGCGAGACGGCGACCAGGATCGCGACGTACACCGCCGTCCCGGCGAGGACGAGCGCTGCCGCGATCCGCAGCGACGAGTAGAGCAAGGCGCGCGGCGGGCGCGTCCGCCGCGTGAAGCGGGGAAGGAGCGCGGTGTAGAAGGCCTCGCTGGTCGAGACGCCGAGCGTGATCGGGACGATCAGCGCGAGGAAGTAGGTCGAGCTCGCGCCCGTCGCGCCGAACAGCGCGGCGACGACCGCGACGAGGACGAGCGCGAGCACGCGCTCGAGCGCGAGCGCGGAGAAGGAGAGGACGCTGAGCTTGCCGGGCGGGTGGTCGGCGAGTGGCTGCGCTGGCGGCGGTTCGCTAACGGGTGAAGCGCCGTCGCCGAAGCGCCGAGAAGATCACGATCGCCGCGACCGCGGCCATCAGCCCGATCAGCGCGAGCAGCCGTCCGTCGCTACCGCCCGTGATCACGCTGAACGAGGCCGCGACTGGGTTGGACTTCCGGGTCGCGGAGTCGCTCAGGATCTTCTTCGTCTTTGCCTGCGCCTTCGCGATCTTGCCCTTCGCCTGGACCTTCGCCTTGACCTTCGCCTTCACCTTCAGCTTCGTCTTGGGCGCGCCGTAGCCCGGGTTGCTGACGATCTTCGTGATCAAGGCCGCGTCCTTGCCCCCCTGCGAGTCGATCTTGTGCTGGAGCGCCTGGGGAACCTTGCGTGGCTTGCTGTTCGAGTTGGTCGCCTTCGAGCCGCATGCGCCGGGAACCTGCTCGACGTACTGCTGCACGGCGGAAGAGGAGCTCTGGTTGCAGCCCCCCGCGTAGGCGGTACCGGTGCCGAGCGTCGCCAGCACGGCGATGCCACCAGCGAGAACGAGTTTCCGCATATGCGGAACAGTTTCCATCAGGACCCCTCCTCAGGAGCCGTTTTCGCGGTCGCGGCTACCCTAGCAGGCCCTATGGGGGCTCCTGACGCCGTGCCCGCGCAAGGCCGCTCTGCTGCGCCGATTGCGCCGCTTGCGGTCACCGCGGCGGTCGCGGTCGTCACGTTCCTGCTTGCCTACGATGGCGGGACGTTTGGCGACACGAGCCGCCAGACGCTGGCCGTCGCGGTCTGGTGGGTCGTCATCCTCGCCGGCGTGGCCGGGTTGTGGCCACTGGCGGGCTTCAACCGGACGACGCTTCTGGCGGGCGGGTTCCTCGCCGCGTACGCCGGCCTGACCCTGGCGTCGGTCATCTGGGCGGACAGCGCGGAGGACGCCTTCAGCGAGTTCAACCGCGTCGCCCTCTACGTTGGAGTCTTCGTGCTCGCCGCGCTCGCCGTGCGGCGAGGGCTGATCCCGCGCTGGACCGACGGCTTCGCGCTCGGGATCGTCGCCGTCGCGGGACTGGCGTTCTTCAGCCGCTGCTTTCCCGACCTGATCGCGCCCGAGAACCTGCTCGGCTTCCGGCTCGATCTGACCCGGCTCAGCTACCCGCTCGGCTACTGGAACGGCCTGGCGATCTTCGTTGCGCTCGCCGTGCCGTTCCTGCTGCGGCTGGCGGTCTCCGCTGCGCCCCTCGCGGTCCGTGTGCTGGCGCTTGCCCCCTTCCCCGTGCTCGGCGCCGTCCTGTATCTCACGTCGTCGCGCGGCGGGACTGGGCACCGCGGTCGTCGGGACGCTGGCGCTCTACGCGCTCGTCCCGAGGACGCGGACGGTCGAGGCGATCCTGATCGCCGCCGCCGGGGCGGCCGGTGGCATTGCCTGCGTCGTCGGCCGCGACCAGCTCGTCAACCACCCCGGGCCGACCGCCGCCGGCCAGGGGCACGTCGCCTTCCCGATCGTTCTCGGCGTATGCCTGGCCACGGCGCCGTCGCGTTCCTGGTCTTCCGCTTCGTCGCCGGTCCGCTCGAGCGGCGGACGGCCCGAGTCGGTCGGGTGTGGCGTGCGCTCGCCGCCGCCGTGGTCGTCCTCCTCGTCGCCGCGGGGGTCGCGGCCGCCCACCCGGTGCGCCTCTTCGAGCATTTCAAGGCGCCGCCGCCCAACGCGCTGAACACGCTGCCCGCGAAGGAGAACCCGATCGCGGCGCACATTCTGAGCGCGGGCTCGAGCGGGCGCTGGCAGCAATGGGGGAGCGCGATCGACGAATTCGAAAGCGCGCCCGGCCTCGGGAAGAGGCGCGGGATCGTATGAGGCCTGGTGGGCGCAACACGGCACGCTGCAGGGGTTCGTCAAAGATGCGCACTCGCTCTATCTCGAGTCGCTCGGCGAGCTCGGCATCGTCGGGTTCCTGTTGATCGTCGGCGCGATCCTTACCGGAATCGTCGCCGGGTTACGCCGGGCGCTCGCTCGCGCGGGTGAGGAGCGGCTGGCGATCGCGGCCGTCTGGGCCGGGCTCGTCGCGTATGCCTTCGCGGCGGGGATCGACTGGATGTGGGAGATGACCGTCGTCTCCGTCGTCGCGTTCGCCCTGCTCGGCCTGGTGACGTCCTCCGCCGCCGCGGGCGACGACCCGAAGCCGCTCCGGCGCCGCTGGGACGTCGTCGGACGCGTCGTCCTCGGCGTCGCCGGTCTGTTCGTGATTCTCGCCCAGGCCGTGTCGCTGCTCGCGAACCGTGAGATCCAGGCGAGCCAGCGCGCGGCAGGGCGTGACGACCTCGCCGCGGCCGTCAAGCGCGCCGACAACGCCCGCAAGATCGAGCCCTGGGCGTCCTCGCCGTACGAGCAGCTGGCGCTGCTGGCGGAGAAGGCACAACAATTCGACGATGCCGATGCCTGGATCGAGAAGGCGATCGCCCGCGATCGCACCGACTGGCGCCTGTGGGGCGCATGGGCGCGCTTCGAGGCCGAGCGCGGCGACATCCCCGCCGCGCGCGAACGGATCCGTCACGTGTGCGAGTTGAACCCACGCTCCGACCTCTTCGCGAAGTACTGCCGGTGAGCACCCTCCGGCAATCGCGGATGCCGCTCGCGGGCTCGATCCTCACGGGCTTTCTCGGCCAGGCGGTCCTCATCGTCAGCGGCGTCCTCGCCGCGCGCATCCTGGGAGTGGAGGATCGCGGCTACCTCGCGCTGCTCGTCCTCTTCCCGGCCGTGCTCGCGCAGATCGGCTCGCTCGGCCTGCCTCTCGCGGCGACGTTCGAGCTGAGCCGCGACCGTTCGCGCTGGGCGGAGGTCGTTCGCACGCTCGTCCGTCCCTTCACGCTCCAGTCCATCACGCTCGTCCTTCTGCACGCGGGCATCCTGCTCGCCGTCTTCTGGGGCGACCCGCACGCCGTTCGGATCTCGGCGCTCATGAGCCTGTGCGCCGTCCCGGCGATCCTCGGCCAGAGCTACGGGACGGCGACGCTGCAGGGTCAGCAGCGTTTCCTCGCCTTCAACGTGCTCCGCACGCTGCCGGCCGTCGCCTACACGGTTGCCGTCCTCGCGGTCTTCGTCGTCGGCGGCGGCAACCTGCAGTGGGTGGTCGCCGGCTGGATTGCCGCGTCTCTCGTCTCGGCCGCGGTCACGGTGTGGGTCGCGGTCCGTCCGGTTCGGTTGCAGAGCGCTCGCCGCTCGCCCGAGGCTCTGCGCTCGATGCTTCGCTTCGGGGTCAAGGGCCTGCTCGGGTGGGCGTCGCCGGTCGAGACCTTCCGGCTCGACCAGGCGGTCGTCGGCCTCTTCCTCGCCCCGGCGGCGCTCGGCCTCTACGTGGTCGGGCTCGCGTTCGCCAACCTCCCCCGCTTCATCGCGCAAAGCGTCGGCTACATCGCGTACCCGCGCGTCGCCGCGCGAAGGGGGGAGGAGGCCTGGCGCGAGCTCTGGCAATTCTTCTGGCTCGCCTCCGGCGCGGCCGCTCTGGTCGTTCTCGCGCTCGAGCTCGGGGTGTCGTGGCTCGTTCCCGCCTTCTTCGGCGACGAGTTCTCGGGCGCGGTCGTGCTGACGCGGATCCTGCTGATCGGCGCGCTCTTCCTGAGCGCGCGGCGCGTGCTCACCGACGGCGCGCAAGGATTGGGGCGGCCGGGGCTGGGCACGATTGCGGAGGTGTCTTCCTGGGTCTTCCTCCTGCCGGCGCTCGGGATCTTCACGCCGCTGTGGGACGCGCGCGGCGTGGCGCTCGCGCTCGCCGTCTCGGCTGCGCTCAGCTTCGTCGTTCTGCTCGTCCTGCTCGTGCGCAGCCATGCGCAGCAGGAGCCGGCAGCGGCGCCGGCGCTCCGCGTCCGGGAGGCCGAATGATCGAGGCGCTGACCGACCGCTGGCGCTGGCCGCTGTACGGGCTGCTCGTCTACCTGCCGGTCTCCGGCATCGCGATCCTGGCCGCGTACCCCGGCCGCACCGACCGCGCGGTCGCCATCCTCGCCAAGGACTTCATCTTCGTCATCCCGGCGTACGCGCTCTTCGCCGGCTACTGCCTCCTGCACAGGAAGCGGCCGTGGTTCCGCGGGGCGCCGCTCGTCCTCATCGGGCTGCTCGCGCTGATCGTCGTCATCCAGGCGTTCAACCCCGACCTGCCCAACCACCTGGTCGGGCTGATCGGGATGAAGGTGTGGCTGTTCTACATCCCGCTCTTCTTCCTCGGTTACCACCTGGTGCGGAACCGCGACCACCTGTTCAAGGTGCTCGCCCTGATGAGCCTGGTCGCGATCCTCCCCGCCGTCATCGGGCTGGTGGAGGTGATCCTCTACTACACCGGCCATGCGCAGACCGTCTACGACGCGTACGGAGCCTCGGCGGCGCCCGCCACGCAGAACTTCACGACGTTCATCCTCTCCGGCGGCTGCACGATCCGGCGCGTCCCCAGCACCTTCTCGTTCTTCTACCAGTACTACCTCTTCGGAGCAGCGATGGTCGCCGTCTCGTTCGCCTGGTGGCGGGGAGGTCGGCCCGCCGGTCGGCAGCTGTGGGCCTCCGGGCTCGTCTTCCTGCTCATCTTCGTGGCTGCGATGTTCAGCGGCGTGCGGCTCGGGTTCGTCGTCATCCCGCTGCTCGTCGCGGCGATCATCCTGCTCGCGATCCGCTCGCCGAACCGGCTGCCGTGGGTCGCCGTCGCAGCCGCTGCCGTTTGCCTCGGTGTCGCCGGCGGCGCCGCCGTCAGCGTCTGCGGATTTGCTGCCCATCTCGGCGAGGCCGTGCAGCAGGAGACGAAGCCCGTCGTCACTACCAGCGTGGACCAGGCGGTGCACAAGACCTGGCTCGGTCTCGGCGCCGGCTCCGACTCGACCGCCGCGCGCTACGCGTTCCCGAACGTCGAGCTGCAGACCTCGGTCGGCGCGGTTCAGGAGTCGTGGTACGTCAAGACCTACCTCGAGCTCGGCGTGTTCGGGCTCGTGATCGTCCTGGCGCTGCTCGGGACGCTCCTGTTCCGCTCGGCGCGCGTTCACCTGCGCATACGCGATCCGCGCTTGAAGATGGTGTCGGCCGCGATCCTCGCGCTGATGTGCTGGGTGCTCATCTACTGCCTCAAGGCCCAGTACTTCGACCTCGACCCGATCAACGTCTACTTCTGGCTGTTCGCCGGGATCCTGATGAGCCTCCCGCGGCTGGAGCGGCGCGAGGCGCCCGCCCCCGAGCCGGCCGAGCCGGAGCCCGAGCGCGTGCCCGCGCAGGTATGACCGTCCGCGTCGCCCATCTCGTCTCGCACCCGATCCACTACCAGGCGCCGCTCTACCGCGAGCTGGCCGCGCGGCCCGACCTGGACCTGACCGTCTACTTCTACTCGGACGCGTCCGTCCGCGGCTACCGCGACGTCGAGTTCGGCCACGAGGTGCAGTGGGACACGCCCTTGCTCGAGGGGTACCGCTCCCGCTTCCTCCCCAGCGCCGCGCGGACCGGCATCCAGAGCCGGTACGGCCAGCGCCCGAACTGGGATGTCCTGGGGGAGGTCCTCTCGGACGGATACGAGGCGCTCTGGGTTCACGGCTATGCGCACGCGAATGCGTGGCTCGCGACGGGAGGCGCGGCTCTGCGCGGGCCGCGCGTCCTGATCCGCGAGGAACAGACGCTGCTCCACGGCCGGCCGTGGTACGTCCGCGCGCTCAAGGAGATCGCTCTACGCGCACTGTTCGCGCGCACGTACGGGCTGTACATCGGCGAGCAAAATCGGCGCTATTTCCTCCGTTACGGCCTGGACGACGACCGGCTGTTCCCGGCCCGGTACTGCGTCGACAACGACTACTTTCGGCGGCGCGCGGAGGAGCTGCGCCCTCGCCGGGAGGAGCTGCGGGCCCGCTACGGGATCGAGGACGACGTACCGGTCGTGCTGTACGTCGCCAAGCTCATTCCAAAGAAGGCGCCGCTCGTGCTGCTGGAGGCCTTCGCGCGCGTGCGCGAGCGGCACAGGTGTGCGCTGCTGTTCGTCGGCGACGGCGAGCTGAGGCCGGAGCTCGAGGCGGCCGCGGGCCCGGACGTGCACCTGGCCGGGTTCCTGAACCAGAGCGAGCTCCCGGAGGCATACGTCGCAGCGGACGTCTTCTGTCTTCCGTCCGTCCTGCACGAGACGTGGGGCCTCGTGGTGAACGAGGCGCTCAACTTCGGGCTCCCGGTCGTCGTCAGCGACAAGGTCGGGTGCGCCGCCGACCTCGTGCGTCCGGGCTGGAACGGATTCGTCGTGCCGGCGGGGCAGCCGGGCCCGCTCGCGGATGCCCTCGAGCAGCTGGTCGCGGACGCGGATATCCGGGCCGAGTTCGGCGCGCGTGGGGCAGAGCTCGTCAGCGAGTACAGCATCGAGGCGTGCGCGGATGGGATCGTGTCCGCATGCCGGGCCGCGGCGAGCGAATGAGGGTGCTGCACGTCATTCCCTCCGTCGCGGCACGGACCGGAGGGCCTGCGGTCACCGCGGTCGAGCTGGCCCGCGTCGCGGGCGACCAGGGGATCGAGAGCGCCGTCTACTCGACCAACCTCGGCTTCCCCGCGCAGTCCGGGAACCCCGCCGAGATCGAGCCGGACGAGGTCGTCTCCGGCGTGCGAGACGTGAGCGTCCGCCTGTTCCCCGTCCAGCGGCCCTACCGCCTCGCGTACTCGCGCGCGCTTCGCCGCGCGCTGGCGCAGGACGTGGAGGACTACGACGTCGTCCACATCCACTCGCTGTACCTCTATCCGCAGTACGCGGCGGCGAAGGAGGCGCGCAGGCAACGCGTCCCCTACATCGTCTGCGTCCACGGCGCGCTCGATCCGTGGCTGAGGCGCCGCGGGCGCGTCCGCAAGTGGCTGACCGACCTCACGTGGCAGAGGCGGATGCTCCGCCGCGCCGCGGCAGTCCATTTCACGCTGGAAGAGGAGGCGAGGCTCGCTCCGCGCGTCGCGCCGCGGCGGCGGACGGTGATCCTCCCGCAACGGCGTGCGCTGGCAGGACTTCCAGTCCCTGCCCGATCCGTCCGAGTTTCGCGACCGCTTCCTCGACGGCCGCACCGGGCCGGTCGTGCTCTTCCTCGGAAGGCTGACGAAGAAGAAGGGGCTCGATCTGCTGATCCGTTCGTTCGCGCTGGCCGCGCGCCGGCATCCGGAAGCGCTCCTCGTCATCGCAGGCCCCGACGACGAGAAGCTGCGGCCCGGGCTCGAGGCGCTGGCCGAGAAGGAGGGGGTGGGGGACCGCGTCGTCTTCACCGGGCTGCTCCTCGGCGAGGACAAGCTCGGCGCGCTCGCCGCCACCGAGGTCTGGGCGCTCTCCTCGCACACCGAGGCCTTCACGATCGCCGTGATCGAGGCGCTCGCGGCGGGCCTTCCGGTGCTCGTGTCGCCCGCGGTCAACCTGGCCGGCGACATCGAGCGGGCAGCGGCCGGGATGGTGTCCGAGACCACGCCGGAGAAGTTCGGCGGCGCACTCTCGTACCTGCTGGACGGCGAAGACGTCCGGTCGCGGCTCGGCGAGAACGCGCGCCAATTCGCCCGCGCCTACGACTGGGACGCGCTCGCGCCGCGCATCGTCGACCTGTACGAGCAGGCCGCCGCGTGAGCGTCCCCCTCACCGTCATCTTCCCCGTCAAGGACGAGGAGGAGAACCTGCCGGACGCGCTTGCGAGCGTGGCGTGGGCGGACGAGGTCATCGTCGTCGACTCGCAGTCGCGGGACCGGACGGCGGAGATCGCCGGCGCCGCCGGCGCCGAGGTCGTCCAGTTCCGAGCACGTGCCCGGCGGGCCGAAGAAGAAGGCGTGGGCGCTCGCCAACCTGGCCCCGCGGAACGAGTGGCTGCTGCTCCTCGACGGGGACGAGCGCGTCCCCGACGCGCTGCGCGCGGAGATCGAGGAGGCGGTCGCGCGCGGCGACAAGGAGGGGTACTACGTCGACCGGGAGCTCGTCTTCATGGGCCGCAAGCTCCGCTGCTTCAACCCGAACTGGAACATGCGCCTCTTCCGGCGTGGCCACGGCAGGATGGAGGATCTCGAGCTCCACGACGTCCCCGGGACCGGCGACAACGAGATCCACGAGCACGTCAAGGTCGACGGCGCGACCGGCTATCTGCGCACGCCGCTGCGGCACGACGACTATCGCGGCCTGACCGCGTGGCTCGACCGGCACAACCGCTACGCGACCTGGGAGGCGCACCTCTACCGCAAGTTCCGTCGCGAGCCGATCGGGGTCGGGCCCGTCGGCTTCCTGCGGCTGGACGCGTTCCAGCGGAAGCGCGTGCTGCGCCGGATCTGGGTGCGGCTGCCGCTGCGGTCGCCGATCCGCTTCCTGGTCTGGTACGTCGCCCGCGGCGGGTTCCTCGACGGCCGCCCCGGGTTCGTCTTCTGCGTCCTGATGAGCTACTACGAGTTCATCATCGGCGCCAAGCTGCGCGAGCTCGGGCGATGAAGCTCGATCCGCTGCTCAAGCCGGGCGTCTCCTTTCGCGAGGAGGACGGGATCGCCGTCTTCCCGGTGGAAGGGGAGCATGCACGCGCGCAGGCGGCCCACTTCGACGCCGAGGACGACGAGTTCGAGACCGAGCGCCCGCGGGGGACGACGCCGCTCTACGCGTGGCTGATCGAGGAGAAGTTCCGGCGCTCGATCGAGGGCATCGGCGCCTACGTCGCGGGCTGCACCGCCCTCGCCGTCTGCGCGGGCTCGGGGATGGACGCGGAGCTGCTCGCCCGTGCCGGGGCGCACGTCGTCTCGGCCGACATCTCGCTCGGCGCTTCTCGGCGCGCCCGCGAGCGAGCCAGGCGGCACGGGCTCGACGTGACGCCCGTCGTCGCGGACGCGGAAGATCTTCCCTTCGCCGATCGCTCCTTCGACCTCGTCTACGTCCACGACGGGCTGCATCACCTCGAGCATCCCGAGGCCGGGCTGGCCGAGATGGCGCGCGTCGCGCGGCACGCCGTGTCGATCACGGAGCCCGCGCGCGCCGCGGCGACTCGGGTCGCCGTCAAGGCGGGCGTCGCCCAGGAGCGCGAGGAGGCAGGAAACCGCGTCGCGCGGCTCGATCCCGGCGAGGTCGCCGCGGCGCTGCGCGGGCACGGGTTCGAGATCGCGCGCGCCGAGCGCTACGGGATGCTCTACCGCCACCATCCCGGTGCGCCGTCGCGGTTCCTCTCGCGCAGGCGCGTCTTCCCGCTCACGGTCGGGCGCGATCCGGGCGGCGAACGCCGTCGGCGGGCGCCTCGGCAACAAGCTGACCGTTCAGGCCGTCAGGCGCTGACGACCGACGCGAGGACGTCCTCGAAGCGGTCGGCGATCGGCCCGATGTCGAACGTCCGCTCCGCGTACGCACGCCCGGCTGCTCCCAGACGGGCGCGCAGCTCGTCGTCCGCGAGCAGACGCCGGGCGCCTTCGACCAGCCCGCCGGCGTCGTCCGGCTCGACGAGCAGCCCTCCGCCGCTCGACTCGACCACCCTGGCCGCGAGGTTGTCCGCCGGCAGCGACGCGAGCAGCGGGCGCCCGGCGCAGAGGTAGCTCAGCACCTTCGAGGGCACCGCGAAGGCCCCCGCGGCGCGCTCGAGGATGACGAGCAGGACGTCTCCCGCGCCGAGCACGTCCGGCAGCTCGTCGTAGGCTTGGAAACCGAGCAGCAGCAGGTTCTCCCGCGGCCGCTCGGCGAGCCAGTCGGCGCCGAGCCCCTCCGATGCGACTACGACTCTGGCCTCGGGGAGCGCGTCCGCCAGTTCAGCAGCAGCCCTGCGTCATGCTTGAGCCCGAGCGTTCCCGAGTAGAGCAGCACAGGCTTTCCGTCCAGGCCGTGCCGCCTCGCCCAGCCGTTCTCCCGCGGCCGCACCGGCAGCTCGTCCACCGGGGCCCAGTTCTCGATCACGTGCATGCGCTCGGCGGGCAGTCCCCAGGCGAGCAGCGTCTTGCGGAAGTCCTCCGAGATGGCGACGATCGCGGAGCTGCGCTGCAGCGCCTTGCGCTCGAGGCCGACGAGGGCGTTGCCGATGCCGCGGCCGGCGACGGGTATCCGCCGCTTCGCCTCGAGCCGCATGGCCACGCTGTACAGGTCCTGCAGCCAGAAGACGAAGGGGATGCGCTTCCTTCGGCAGGACCGGAGGATCACGCTCTGGGCGAAGAGGGGCGTGTCACCTGAGAGCACGACGTCCGGGCGGTGAGCGGCGATCCGCCGGCCGGCCCGTTCGCCGTAGGTCAGCTCCTGACGCACCCGGCGCGCCGGCGAGTACTTCGCGAAGTCGCCTCCCATGTCGATCGGCTCGATCGCCAGCAGCGGCGGATCTTCCGCGCGCAGCTCGAGGTCGCCCTTGCCGGCCCGATACGACGGGCAGTGCAGGTGCAGCACGTCGTGCCCACGCCGGGCGAGCTCGCGGCTGAGCTGGACGGGGAAAGGGAAGCCGGAGTAGTCGTGGACGACGACGCGGAACGGCACGGCTTTTGAGCCTATCCAGGAAGATTGGGGCGATGAGCGACACGCAGTCGTACTACGAGGAGTACTGGGGCAGGCCGGATCCGCCCGCCCGTCGGCGACCCGCTCGCGCCCAGGAGGCTCGAGATCGTCCTCGGGCTTCTGCGGGCGGCCGGGCGCACGACGCGTGCTCGACGTCGGCGCCGGGACCGGCGACCTCGTCGCCGCGCTTGCGGCCGAGGGGCTCGAGGCGGTCGGGATGGAGCTCTCCGCCAAGGCCGTCGAGCACGCCTCGGCGCGCCACCCCGAGCATCGGTTCGTCCGGCACTCGATCGAGGAGCTGCCGTGGCCGGTGGAGGCCGAATCGTTCGACGCGGTCGTCTCCTTCGAGGTGATCGAGCACCTGCTGCGGCCGCGCAGCCTGTTCGAGGGGGCGTGCACCGCTCTCAGGCCCGGCGGCGGGCTCGCCGTGAGCACGCCCTACCACGGCTCGCCAAGGCGGTCGCGGTCGCCGCCTTCCGCTTCGACGAGCACTTCGCGGTCGAGGGCGACCACATCCGCTTCTTCTCCGACCGTGCGCTCGAGCGGCTCGCCGCGGAGACAGGATTCGAGGTCGAGACGATCCATCACCTCGGCCGGCGCTGGCCGCTGTGGGCCAATTCGCTGCTCTGGGCGCGACGACGGGCGTAAGAGGGCTTGGCGAAATATGGACTGTGCCGCCGGAACGCACCGCGCGGCCCGTTGGCGGCGTCCTCAGTCGCGCCCGTATGACAGGCATACGGGCGCTCCCTGCGTTCTTGCCACGAACCACGCGGCGCGCCCCGGCGACGGCAACATTCCGCCAAGCCCTCTTAACCGATTGCTAAAGGGCCGCTGGTACGCTCGGGCGGTTGTGAGGCGCCTGATCATTTTTGGGGCCCCGCTCCTCCTTGCGGCTTCGCTCGCCGCCTCGGCGAGCGGAGGAGGGCCGCTGAAGACGGCCGTCGTCGAGCCCAGCGACCTCAGGGTCGCGGACGCTCCCCTGATCTTCTCGCGCATCCGCGGCGCGGGTGCCTCGCTGTCGCGCGTCACGCTCGACTGGTACGCAATCGCTCCAAAGGAGTTGCCGGCCTCGTTCGATCCCGAGAACCCGTCCGACGCCGCCTACGACTGGACGGACATCGACGCGATCGTCAAGGCCGCGTTCGCGGAAGGGGTGGAGCCGTATCTGGCGGTCAGTTCGACGCCCGTCTGGGCACGGATCGGCCAGAAGAGCGGAGGAGCCCCTCCGATCCCTGCGGACTTCGCGAAGTTCATGCACGCGGCCGCGTTGCGGTACAGCGGCTCCTATCCGGGCCTTCCGCGCATCCGCTACTGGCAGATCTGGGTCGAGCCGAACGTCAACAAGTTCTTCCGGCCCCAGCGCGAGAACGGCAAGCCGGTCGCGCCGCAGCGCTACGCCGCAATCGTGAACGCCGGAGCGGATGCGATCCACGCGGTTCGCGCCGACAACAAGGTGATCGCCGGAAGCCTCTCGCCGTTCACGGTCACGCGCGGGGACACGAGCACGATCGGCCCGATGGCGTTCATGCGGGAGATGCTGTGCATGAACGCGAAGAACAAGCCGCGCGCATCCTGCTCGCGCCGCGTTCACTTCGACATCTGGTCGCACCACCCGTTCACGAGCGGCGGGCCGACGCACCACGCGTACAAGAAGGGCGACGTCTCGCTCGGCGATCTGCCGGAGATGAAGGCGCTGCTCATCGCCTCCTACAAGTACCACCACATCCTCGCGCCGCAGATGCCGCCGTTCTGGGTGACGGAGTTTTCCTGGGACACGAGCCCGCCCGACCCCGACGGCGCTGCCGATGAAGCTCGCCGCGCGCTGGACGGCCGAGGCGCTCTACGTCATGTGGAAGGTCGGCATCTCGATGGTCACTTGGCTCGACATCCGCGACAACCCGTATCCGCAGACCGCGACGCAGTCCGGTCTCTACCTCCGCGGCGCGACGATCGCGCAGGACAAGCCGAAGGCGATCCTGACCGCCTTCCGCTTCCCGTTCGTCGCCTACGCGCGCAAGGGCGGGATCTTCGTCTGGGGCCGCACGCCGTGGGGAAAGCCGGGGCGCGTCGTCGTCCTCCAGAGCTCGACCGGCCGCTGGAAGCAGCGCGCGTCACTGACCGCGAACTCGAACGGGATCTTCAGCGGGACGATCAAGGGGACGCGGACGGGCTTCCTGCGGGCACAGCTGGCGGTCGGCGGGAAGGCGGCGAGCGGGAAGAGCCTGTCGTTCTCGCTCAAGCAGCCGCCGGACCATCTGGTCTCGATCTTCGGAAGCGGCGGATAGACGGGCGAGCGGAATTCGGCCGCGGTCGGCCGTGCTGTCCGGCGCCGTGTCTGGGGCGCCATCCGGCCCGCGCCTAATTTCGTCTCGACCGTCTGTTAATAGCCTCGCCGTAGATGCCGAGGGCCGCCTCGGCGATGCGCGGCCAGGCGAAGTGCCGCGCGGCGGTGCGTGCACCGTCTCGGAGCCTTGCCCTCGCCTCGTCGTCCTCGCTCAGGCGCCGGATCGTGCGCGCCAGGGCCTGTGGATCTGCGGGTGGGACGAGCGCGACGTCGCGGCCGTCCACGAGCGGCGCGATCCGCTCCGGCGTCCCCGCGAGCACCGTCGGGACGCCGAGCGTCAGCGCCGCCGCGAGCGCGCTTCGTCCCAGGCTGTTGCGGCGGTAGGGCAGGACGCAGAGGTCGACGGCGGCAAGGACCTCGGCCGCGTGGCCGGGGCCGAGCCAGGGAGTCCAGAGGACGGCGCCGTCGAGACCAAGGCGCTCGGCGTGCGCGAGGTAGAGCTCGTAGCGGGCGCTGTCGGCGGCGCCGATCATGACCACGCGCGCGTCGCTGCCTTCGCGGCGGAGCTGCGCGAGCGCCTCGAAAAGATCCTCGACGCCGCGCGTGAAGTCCAGCTGGCCGAAGTAGCCGAGCAGCGTCCCTTCGCGGACGCCGAGCTCCCGGCGAATCGCCTTCGGCGCGCGTCGGGCCTCATGCGGCGATGTTCGTGCCGACCGGCAGCCAGCGCACCGGCTTGGCGCGTCCGGCGATCCGCTGGATCGCGTCCAGGTAGCCGGGGTCGTGGCTCGACAGGACGGTGCTCCGGCCGAGCAGCGCGAGCGCCTCGAGCTTGATCGGAAGCGGCGAACGGCGCCCGAGGCCGAGGTTCCAGAACGTCGTCACGAGCGGCAACCGGCGCAGGCCGATCGCCGCGGGAAGCTGGTAGCGTCCCTGCAGAACGGAGTCCGGAAAGAGGACGTGGACGACGTCGACACCCTCGCTCCGCAGCAGCTCGTTCGCCCTCCGAAGCGTCCCCCGTCCGTCCTCCGACAGCGTCCACTCGTCGATCGCCCGGTGAACCGTCACGCCTTCGCTCACCTCTTCGCGCTCGGGGCCGCGACCCGCGGAGGTGAGCACGTGCACCTCGGCGTCGCGGCCGGCGAGCGCCTCGGCGAACCGCGCCACGAAGTCGGCGCCCCCGTTCCGGTCGGGCGGATAGGTGCCGAAGACCACGGCGACGCGCATGGCACGCGAGTTTAGGGTCACCGTCGTTTCCCCCGAGCCGACGCCGTACAGGGCGCCGCTCTTCGACGCGCTCGCCGCGCGGCCGGACATCGACCTGACCGTCATCTACGCCGCCGAAACGGTTGCCGGTCGGACGTGGGCGGTCGAGCCGCGCCACCCTGCCGTCTTCCTGCGCGGGACCGGCGTCCCGGGAGCGAGCCGCATCCTCCGGCACGACTACCCGGTCACGCCGGGCGTCTTCCGGGAGCTGTCGCGCGCGCGGCCGGACTGCGTCGTCGTGTCGGGCTGGAGCCTCTTCGCCTCACAGGCGGCGATCGCGTGGTGCCGGGTGCGCCGCGTGCCGTATCTGCTGATGGTCGAGAGCCACGACGACGGCCCGCGTGCCGCGTGGCGCAGGGCGGTCAAGGGCACCGTCGTCCCGCCCGATCGTCCGCGGCGCGGCCGGCGTGCTGGTGACGGGAACGCTGGCGCGCCGCTCGATGCTCGAGCGCGGCGCGCGGCCGGAAGCGCGTGCGCGTCTTCGCCAACACGATCGACGTCGAGGGCTGGCAGGCGCGCGCGGCGGAGCTCGCGCCTCGCCGCGAGGAGTTGCGCGCGAGGCCTCGGCTTCGCGCCGGACGACGTTGCCGTCCTGTGCGTGTCGCGGCGCGCCCCGGAGAAGGGGATGGACACGCTCGAGGAGGCCGTGCGCCTGGCGGACGGGCAGTTCCGCCTCGTCGTCGTCAGCGACCTCGCCGCACGACCGCGTGGTCGAGGCGTACGTGGCCGCCGACGTCTTCGCGCTCCTCTCGCGGCACGAACCCTGGGGCGTCGTCGTGAACGAGGCCGCCGCGAGCGGGCTGCCGCTCCTGCTCTCCGACCGGGTCGGGGCCGCGCCGGACCTCCTTCGCGACGGCGAGAACGGGTTCCTCGTGCCGGTGGACGACGCGCCGGCGGCCGCAGAGGCGCTGCGGAAGCTCGGGGATGCCGAGCTGCGCCGCCGCCTGGGAGCGCGCTCCGCCGAGATCGCACGCGACTGGGGTTACGGCCCCAGCATCGAGAACTTCGTCGCGGCCGTCCGCGAGGCGACCGCGTGATCGGGATCGCGACGGTGACGCTCCGTCCGGGCCGGATGGGCGGCTCCGAGACGTACGTTCGTGGCCTCCTTCGCGCCCTCCGCGAGCACGGCGAGCTCGACTACCGCGAGCTCGTCCGCGGCGACGCCCGCCTCGACGGGCTGGACGCGGTCCACTACCCGCTGACGATCGCCTACCCGCGGACGAGGCTGCCCGCCGCGGTCACCGTCCACGACGTCCTTCACCGCGAGGCGCTGCGCTCGCCGCGCCGCCTCGTCCGCCGCTTCACGTACGGCCGCTCGTCCCGGCGCGCGGACGCAATCATCGTCCCCAGTGAGTTCGTCCGCGGCCGCGTGCGCGAGCTGCTCGGGATCCGGGAGGAGCGCATCCGCGTCGTCCACCACGGGATCGACCACGACCGCTTTCGGCCGGGCGAGGAGCAGCGGGAAGGCTTCCTCTTCTATCCAGCCGAGCCCTGGCCGCACAAGAACCACGCGCGTCTGTTCCAGGCGTTCGCGCGGCTGCATTCGGAGCGTCCCGGGCTCGAGCTGGTGCTGACCGGCACAGGCTTCCGCGACCTGCCGCCGGGCGTGCGCACCGTCGGGCGCGTCAGCTGGGACGAGCTGCCGTCGCTGTATCGCCGCGCGGGCGCACTCGTGTTCCCGAGCCTGTACGAGGGGTTCGGCCTGCCGCCGCTCGAGGCGATGGCGAGCGGCTGCCCGGTTGCCTGCTCGACGGCGGGCTCGCTGCCGGAGGTGTGCGGGGACGCGGCCGTCTACTTCGATCCGACGTCCGTGGACGAGATGGTCGCGGCGGTCGAGCGGGCGCTCGAAGGCGAGCTCGTGCCGCGCGGGCTGGAGCGCGCCGCGGGCTTCACCTGGGAGAGGTGCGCCCGCGGGCACGACGCGGTTTACCGCGAGCTGACCGCCTGAGCGACGATCGCGTCGCCGCGGTGAAGCGCGTCGGCGAGGCGACCCGCGGGCGCGACCGCGAGCCGGCGGCCGTAGCGCCCCGTCCAGCCCTCGAGCTCGTACCGGCCTTGGCGCCTGTTTCGCCGGGCCTCGAGCGACATCAGCAGCCACTCCCCTGAGGTCACGTTGCGGACGCTCTCGAGCTCGAGCCCGCACTGCCCGCACAGCTTGCGCCAGCGCCTGCCTCCGTGAAGTGGAAGAGGTGGAACGGGACGTGCCAGTGCACCCAGTCGGCGCCGAAGGCGCGGCGGAAGATGCTGCCCGCGTTCGGGACGACGATGTAGACCGTGCCGCCCTCGCGCAGGGCGGGCCGCACCTTGCGCAGAGGCGCGTGCGGGTCGCGAACGTGCTCGAGCACCTGCGAGAGGAGGATCGACCCGTAGCGGGCGTCCGGCAGCTCGGCGTGCTCGATCGGCGCCGAGATCACGTCCAGGCCGTGGCCGCGCGCCACCTCGGCGGCGTGTGGGTTCGGTTCGAGCCCCGTGACCTCGAAGCCGCGCCGCTTCAGGGCGACCAGTGCCTCCCCGGTGTTCGAGCCCACGTCCAGCACCGGGCCTACACGGACGACGTCCGTCAGGGGCAGCGAGCCGTTGACGAGGTGCCAGGCGTGGGCGAGGCGCCCGGTTCCCGGAACGCGGCCCTCCTCGCCCGCGTAGTGGCTGCGGTACAGCGACTCCAGGTCTTCGGGCGGGTCGAGCGTGACGCCGAGACCGCACGCGGGACACCAGCCGATGTGGACGGTGTGGGGGAGGCCCATGCGGTTGTCGCGGTATGCCGTTTCGTCGCGGGCGAGCGGCCCGCAGCCGAGCGGACAGGTCACGGGAAGAAGAACTGCAGGCCGAAGGGGCGAGGCGCGGTCCCGGCCGGCATGGTCAGCGTCGGCGCAGGCGTGACGGCGAAGTCGACGAGGCAGCGGCCGCCCTCCCCGGTGAGTGGGATCCGCGCTGCGACCGGACGAGCCGGCGCGACCTCGTAGAAGAAGTGACGCGGCCCCGAGCCGACCCGGACCCTCTTCGGCAGGACGAAGAGCTTCGGGTCGCTCGCCATCGTCACCGCCACGCTGCCGCCGCGGCAGCCGTAGCGCGAATAGGCGACGTGCCGCCCCGACCACGGTGAGAACGGATAGAGGCCCTGCACGAGCGTGCGGAGGCGGAGCTCACCCGGCACCCGGTGCAGGAGGAGGCCGCCTGCGCTCCCGAGCTCCGGGCCGGCGGGCGCTGCGATCTCGTCGCCGATCGCGTAGCGCACACGGCCGAGCTCCTGTCCGCGCACGACTCCGTCGGCGTCGACGCGGACGGGCCACTCCGGCAAGCCGCCAGGAGTGGGCTCGTCGAGGTAGTAGACCGACCCTGCCGAGCGGTTGAAGAACTCGTTCTCCCAGATCACGATCGGCGACACGTGGTTCGTGTTGAGGATGGCGGCCTTCGCTCCCGAGGGCAGCGCGCGGTCGATCCAGTCGGGGTGCGGGCTGCCGATCGCGTCGAACGTCGCGTGCGAAGCGCGGTGCCATTCGCGCTCGGCGACCGCCATCACGACCAGGAAGTAGACGAGGAGCGCAGCCGGTACGACGTAGCGAAGCCGCGCGGGCCAGAGGAGGAAGGCGGCGCCGGCGGCCAGGCAGCAGACGGCGAGGATCGCTCGCGTCCAGCCGGCGCTCGCGATCAGCACATCCAGCCGCCACCAAGGGATCAGCCCGAGCGTGTCCGAGACGAGGCTGACGTTCAGCATCCACTGCAGCGGCAGGAGGATCGGGAACGCGGCCGCGACCGCAGCCGCGACGATCGCCCACCGACGCGGTCTCGGCATCCCGCGTTCGATCCAGAGGAGCAGCGCGACCACGAGCAGCGGGACGAGATAGAAGATGTTCCGCTCCTCGACCCGGTTCACGAACGAGGTCGTCGTCTGGTCGATAGCCGCGACCTCGAGGAGGAGCCAGAACCCGAGCGCGACGCTCGCGGCCAGAAACGCCTGCGCCGCGGCCGGCAGCCGGCGCGCGAGCACGACGAGCAGGATGAGCGCCGCGAAGGGCAGCACTCCCGTGTACAGGTCGAGCTCGGCGACGTGGTAGACGAACCACTTCGCCACCGCGCCCGGCGGATAGTCCTGGTCGGAGACGAAGCTGTAGCGGCCGAAGAGCCCCGTGAGCGAATGGCCGCGCGCGAGCTGGACGAGGATCGGCGGCACGAGCACGACCGCCATCAGTCCGTAGAGGCGCCAGTAGCGCTTCAGGCCCTCCCAGCCGGCGCGGCGGACGAGCACGACGAGGAGCGGCGCAGTCAGGATCGCCGGGATCAGGGCAACCGCCTGCGCGCGGCAGAAGAATGTCAGCACCGACAGGCCGATGAGGAGGAGCGTTCGCGGGAAGGTCGGCTTCTCGAGGACGAGGACAAGGGCGAACGCCGTATCCGAGGAACGCGGGATAGAACGCGTTCTCGGTCATGATCGTCCCCGTGTAGAGCATCGAGGGCACTGCGACGCTGAGCGCCGCCGTCGCCAGGGCGAAAGGCTGCGAGAGGACGCGCCGGGCGAGCAGGTAGGCCGGCACCGCTGCGAGCGACATCACGAGCGAGTTGATGAGCTTGGCCGCGGCGTACGCATCGGGGACGTGGGTGAAGATCGCCCAGGCGGGGCTGACCAGCACGGGGTAGACGGGAGCGAGCGCGACCCAGCTGTGGTCGCGGACGAACAGGTCGCCGTGCGCGGCGAAGCTCTTGGCCGCCTCGGAGTAGATGAGCTCGTCGGTCAGGATGAACGGCGCGACCATCCGCCGGCCGAGCAGGTAGTAGAAGACCGACGAGACGAGGACGATCCCGACAACCCAGGCCCAGGCGGGAACGCGCACCGCCGTGCGGACCGCGACGTTCTCTCGTGCGCTGACCGCCATGGGCGAATCCTAGGATTCAGGACGTGAAACGGCTTCTCGTGCTGAACCAGTACTACTGGCCGGGCCCCGAGGCGACGGCGCAGCTCCTGACCGAGTTGTGCGAGGGGCTGGCCGGGACGTACGCCGTGACCGTGGTCGCAGGCACGACGCGCGGCTCCGGTCCGGGGCGGCAGACACGGAACGGCGTCGAGATCGTCCGCGTCCCGTCGACCTCGTTCTCCCGGAGCCGATTGGCGGCCCGGGCGGCCAACTACCTGACGTACGTCGTCCTCGCGGCGCTCCGCGGCCTCATCGCCCGCCGGCCGGACATCGTCCTCTGCCAGACCGATCCGCCCTTCGTCGGCGATGCCGCGTACCTCGTCGCCCGCCGCTTCGGCGTCCCGCTGGTCGCCGTCGTCCAGGACCTGTATCCCGAGACTGCGGCCGAGACGGGCAAGCTGTCGAGCCCGCTCGTGCTGCAAGGCCTCCGCACGGCGGTCGACGCCTACTGTGCGCTCGGCCGATCGCGTCGTGGCGATCAGCGAAACGATGCGTCGCCGCCTGGAGGCGCGCGGCGTCGAGCCAGAGCGCATCTCCGTGATCCCGGGCTGGGTAGACACCGAGGCGATTCACCCCGTCGACGTCGACCGCGACAGCTCGTTCCTCGTCATGCACTCGGGCAACGTCGGTCAGGCCCAGGAGCTGGACACGCTGGTCGAGGCCGCGCGGGAGCTCACCGACGTGGAGTTCGAGATCGTCGGCAACGGCTCCCGACGGAATCGAGCTCGAGCGCCTGGCCGCGGGCTTGCCGAACGTCTCCTTCCTGCCCTACCGGCCGCGGAACGAGCTGTCCGAGTCGCTTTCGTCCGCGTCGCTCCACTTCGTCGGCCTGGCACGCGGGCTCGCCGGCTACGTCGTCCCGAGCCGTCTGTACGGCGTGCTGGCAGCGGGCCGTCCCGTGCTCGTCGCCGCCGATGAGACGAGCGAGGCCGCGGAGCTAGTCCGCGAGGCCGGCGCCGGGATCGTCGTCCCGCCGGGTCGACCGGATGCCGTCGCCGCTGCGATTCGCTCCGCTCGGAGCGGCGAGTACGATCTCGACGAGATGGGCCGGCGCGGCCGCGACTACGTCGTCTCGCGGCACGGCCGGGATGCCGCCATCGCCGCCTACCGCGACCTACTGGAAGAGGTGCTGGGAGCTTGATCGTCGTCAAAGCGCTCTTCTGGGGATCGGTCGGCGCGCTCGCGTGGACGCACGCCGGCTACCCGCTCGCCGCCGCAGTGGCGGCGCGGCTTCGTCCCCGACGCGTGCAGGCGCGCGACGATCTGCCGAGGGTCGTCGCCGTCGTCGCGGCGCACAACGAGGAGACCGTGATCGAGCGCCGGCTCGACAACCTGGTCGGCCAGGACTATCCGGCCGACCGGCTGGAGATCGTCGTCGCCTCGGATGCCTCGACCGACCGGACGGACGAGCTCGTCGACGAGATCGCGGCGCGCGAGCCCCGGATCCGCCTGCTCCGCTGCGAGCGCGGCGGGAAGGTCGCGGCGCAGAACCGCGCCGTCCGCGAGACCGACGCCGAGATCCTGGCCTTCACCGACGCCGCGACCGAGTGGGCGCCTGATGCTCTGCGCAAGCTCGTCCGCTCGTTCGCCGACCCCGACGTCGCCTACGTCACGGGCGGGCACGTCTACCGCGCCGCCGACGGGACGAACCGCGAAGGGACGTACTGGAAGTACGAGCACTGGCTGCGCCAGAGCGAGTCCCGGCTCGGCTCGATCACGGGCGGGATCGGCCCGATCTACGCGGTGCGCCGCGAGGACTACGTCGACGTCGACCCGCGCTTCGGTCACGACCTCGCCTTCCCGTACCTGATGGTGCAGCGCGGCAGGCGCGCGGTCTACGACCCGGAGGCCGCTCGCCTACGAGAAGCCGTCTCGCGACCTCGAGGACGAGTTCAAGCGCAAGGTGCGCATGCTCGAGCACTGCTGGCTGATCACGCTTGAAGGGCGGGATGCTGCGCCGCCTCGGGCCGGTCTACACCGTCGAGATCGTCTCGCACCGGCATCTCCGGTACGCGAGCGGCGTCCTTCATCTGATCGCGCTGGGGACGAACATCGCGCTCGTGCGCGAGGGCGTCGTCTACCAGGCCATGCTCGGCGGCCAGCTCGCGCCTGCTCGCCGCCGCGGCGGCGCGCAAGGGGATCGCCCGCTACTACGTGCTGGTGACGTGGGCGACGGTCGCCGCGCTCGCGAACTACCTGCGCCGTGGGGTGCCGGCGACGTGGGCGCCGCCCGAAGGCACCCGGTGAGACGCGCCTTCGACGTCGTCGTCGTCGGGCGCGCGCTGCTCGTGTCGCCTCTCCGTTCCTGCTCGGCTCGGCGGTCGCGATCAAGCTGGACGACGGCGGCCCCGTCCTGTACCGGCAGCGCCGCGTGGGGAAGGACGGCGTCGAGTTCGAGCTCCTCAAGCTGCGGACGATGGTCGTGGGCGCCGAGAAGATGGGAGCCGGCTACGCCGTCAACGAGGGCGACCCGCGGATCACGAGCGCCGGCGCGCGTGCTGCGGCGGCTGTCGCTGGACGAGCTGCCACAGCTCTGGAACGTCCTGCGCGGCGACATGAGCCTGATCGGCCCGCGCCCGACGCTCGCGTACCAGGTCGAGCGCTACACGCCGCGCCAGCGCCGCCGCCTCGAGGTGAAACCGGGGATCACCGGCTGGGCGCAGGTGCACGGGCGCGCGAAGCTGCCCTGGGACGAGCGGATCGAGCTGGACGTCTGGTACGTGGAGCACCGCTCCTTCTGGCTCGACCTGAAGATCCTCGCCAGGACGCCCTTCGCGCTGTTCGGCGGGACGTACAAGGGAGCGACCGGAGGCTGGAAGGAGAAGGCTCCCTGACCGCTCGGTTCGAGGCGACCGATGCGGAGTCGCTCGACCGGCTGAACGGATACGTCCACGACGCCTGGTTCGACGTCCGGCAGATCGAACAGGAAGGCGACGCCGTCTCGATCCCGATCGCCTTGCGCGGCGAGCGCGTCAAGCGGCGGTTCCTGCCGGAGCACGTCAAGGCGCCGGGCGAGTACGAGTCCTCCCTGACGATCCGGGCCGTCGCCGGCTTCGAGGTCGACGAGCCGGAGCAGATCGCGGTCTACGGGATCGACTATTTCGCGTTCGAGGCGCAGCGATTGACGCTCATCGCAGGTCCGAGCTGCACCGTCACATTCGACGTCTCCGAGCTGGACCTCGAATGTGAGCTGCGGATGAATCGCTACGACTGGGCGGCCGCGGGCGCGACCGCGCTCGTCGTTCCCGTCCGAGCGGCCGACCCGGTGATCGGCGAGCTCCGCCGCGCACACACGCCGAGCGGCCGGGAGGGGATGCCTGCGCACGCCACGCTGCTGGCGCCGTTCATCCATTCGAGCCGGCTCGACAATCTCGACCGGCATCGCCTGAGAGACGTCGTCGGCCGCTTCCCCGCGTTCGACCTGCGGCTCAGCTCGTTCGGCCTCTTCGAGCACATCGGCTGCCTGTGGCTGGATCCCCGGCCGCGCGAGCCGTTCGTCGCCATGACGAAGGCCCTGCTCGAGATCTACCCGGAGATCGAATACCCGCCCGAAGGCGCGACGGAGATCGTCCCGCACGTCACCGTCGGCAGCCGACTGTCCGAGGAGCAGCAGGAGCAGATCAAGCAGGAGCTGGCGGCGCGCCTCCCGATCCGCGGGAAAGCCGACCGCGCCGTCCTGTACGAGCGCGGCGCCAACGGCCGCTGGATCGACCGCTACCGGTTCCGGCTCAAGGCTTGACGCCCTCGATGCAGATGCCGTGCTCGTCGATCACGCGGTGGCGGAGCTCGACGGCCTCGATACCGTCGATGCGGCTCTCCAGATAGCCCATCGACCGCACGTCCTCGAACCCGGCCGCCTCCAGCCGCGACGAGAGCGACGCCTCGTCGTACATCCACTTGTGCGAGTGGAAGTCCTTCAGGGCCGAGTACATGCGATAGGCCGGGATTGCCCGACGGGGGCTGCCGGTCGCGCAACCCAAGCCGTTCGTTCAGCGAGTCCGCGTCCCCGCCGGCCACGTACTCGTCCACCGCCGCGCGCAGATCTGGCACGACCAGCCGCAGCACGCCGCCGCCGCGCAACACGCGCCGGCACTCGCCGAGCAGAGCCTCGGCCTCGACGAGGTACAGGTGCTCGAGCACGTGCGAGCCGTAGATCGCGCCCGCGTATCCGTCCGGGAACGGCAGCGGCTTGCGCAGATCGTGGACGAGGATGTTGTCCGGCCACTCGGTGTCGGACGCCCAGTCCGGCAGCACGCCGACCTTCTCGGCGGCGCGGCGCAGCCGGGGGCGTTGCGACAGCCACGCGTTCCACGAGCCGTCGATGTTGATCCAGTCCTCGGGCGCATGCGCCCAGGAACCGAGGTTGATCTTCGGGCCATCCGGCACGGCCGGACACTATCCTCACCTCTCTCCTAGTCCCACATGCGAGTCTCCTTTCTCATCCCCGCATTCAACGAAGCAGCGACGATCGCGCAAGTACTCGAGCGGCTCGACGCGCTCGATCTCGACAAGCAAGTGATAGTGATCGACGACGGCTCGGCGGACGACACCGCTGAGATCGCCGAGAGCTGGGGGCGCCGAAACGCCGGCTTGACCGTGATCAGGCAACCGAACCGCGGCAAGGGGGCGGCGTTGCGTGCGGCCGTTCCTCTCGTAGACGGAGACATCGTCGTGATCCAGGACGCGGACCTGGAGTACGACCCCGCCGACGTGCCCTCGTTGATCGAGCCGATCGTCCGCGGGGTAGCGGACGTCGTGTACGGCTCCCGGCTACTGGGTGGAAAGCCTCAGCGGGCCTACCTCTTCTGGCATCTGGTCGGAAACCGCTTTCTCACCCTGATGGCGAACATGCTCTACAACACCACCCTCTCCGACATCGAGACGGGGTACAAAGCATTCCGCGCAGACATTCTCCGCTCGCTGGACCTGCGAGAGGACGATTTCGCCATCGAGCCAGAGATAACCGCCGAGATCTGCAAGCGCAATCTTCGGGTCTACGAGCTACCGATCGCCTATTACGGCCGCTCGTACGCTGAGGGGAAGAAGGTCACGTGGCGAGACGGTGTGAAGGCGGCCTGGGTGTTGATCCGCCTGCGGTTCACGAGCTGAGCCCCGCTGGAGAGTCAGTCCGCCGGTCGGGCGCCGATTGGCGGTTCGCCGATCCGGCGCCATTTGGCTGCTCCGGCCTCCGCCAGGTCGCGAAGGGCCAGAGCCCCGCCGCAAACAAGCAGGGGAATCGCGGGCAGAAGGAAGCGAATGTTGAGCTCGACTGTGGCCACTGGCCCGAAAATCAATCCGATCGCCATGCCGCCGAGGAGGAGGTAGATCGACCTCGACGATCGTCTCGGCTGGCCAAAGAATCGAACCACTGTCGCCAACAGGATCGCCAGAACGAGGGCTCCCATGAGCCAGCGGGCCGTGTGGAACACCTTTTGATACGCGAGCAGGAAGCCGGACGGCTCGCGAATCGTGCGCTGATAGTCAGGGAAGTACGTGTCGTGCCAGGTTTTCAAGGGCTGAACGCTCTCCCAGGTGAACGAGCCCTTCTTGGGGAAGCGAAGAGGAGTATCGACCCCGCCTCCCCCGGGCTCGAAGACACGGGCGAAATCGCCCGCGACCAGCTCGACGTATTCGGCCGGATGGGCTCGCACGATCGCGATGGCGAAGTCGCCCAGTAAGCCCGAGATCCTCGGCGACGGATCGAAGCCGAACTCGCGGTGGGCCGGCGAATCGGGCGAGTTGATGTACCAGGACGGCGAAAGTCCCTTGGCCCGCTCAGCGGCCGTCTGGCAGAGCGGCCGCGTCTCCGCCGGGATGTCGGCGCCTCGGCAATCGGCGATCGAGGCTACCCGCCCGTAGAACCCCCAGCCGCCGATGTTCTCGGTGAAGCCGAACCCCCGGCCATCGGCAGCGTGCACCGACGCGTATGCGAGAAGCGGTAACGCGAGGCCGGCAAGGGTCGCCGCGAGCACTCTCGCAGGGCGAGCCCTTACAAACACGAACAGCACGAAGGCCGGGACCGCGAACAGCGCCGCGACCCGCATGCTGACCGCTCCCGCCAACAGGACCCCGCCAGCGGCCATCGGCAGGGGTCTTCGGTTGTAAAGGGCGGCGATCGCGGCGGAGAGGAGGAGCGCCAGGGCGACGAACGTCTCGGCCATGATGTGCTGCTCGAGTGCGATTGCGTAGCTGTCGAGGAGGATGACCGCGGCCGCCACGACCGCCAGCCACGTGCGAATGCCCAGCCGTCTGAGCAGCGCATAGGCGATGACGCCGGTCGCGAGCCCCGCCAGATGCTGGACGAACGTGATCGTTGCCAGGTCTCGGCCCGGAAGCGACAGAAGGTGGATCAGGAGCGGATAGCCGCTCGGGCGGCTGCCGCTGAAAGCCACGATCGACTTGCTGTACGCGAGCTGGATGTACTCCCAGGAGTCGGAGTAGAAGAGGGCGGGCCAGTAGGCGATCTCGGCGAGAATCCGCAGGACGACGGCAGCGGCGACGACTCCGAGGAGCAGCGGATGAAGGCGCACGAAGGTTGCGATGTGCCGACCGAGGTTGTTCAGGCCGTCCGGCACGGCCGGACACTATCCTCAGCATCTCGATGACGGCCGTCCTCTTCACCTGCGCCGGCAGGCGCGTCGACATCGTGACCGCGTTCGGGCGCGCCGGGGCGACCACGGTCGCGGCGGACGTCAACCCGCTCGCGCCGACGCTCTACCACGCAGACCATCGCGCCTTCGTCCCGCGCGTCGACGACCCGGGATACGTCCCGAAGCTGCGCGAGGTGATCGCCACGTTCGACGTCCGCCTCGTCGTCCCGCTGACCGATCTCGACCAGGAGATCCTCGCCCGCGCGCGCGACCACGGCGAGCTGGGGACGGAAGCGCTCCTGCCGCGTGCGGAAGTCGTCGAGCGGGTCGAACGACAAGTACCACGCGCACGAGTTCTTCGAGGAGAACGGCATCCACTCGCCGCCGGGCTGGTTGCCGGACGACCTTCCGGACGACCTCGAGTTCCCCGTCCTCGTCAAGGCGCGCAAGGGCTTCGGCGCGCAGCACATCTACCGCGCGGAGAACGAGGAGCAGCTCGACTTCTTCCTGCGCTATACGCAGGCGGACTCGTTCGTCCAGAAGGTCTGCAGCGGCGAGGAGTTCTCGATCGACGTCTTCTGCGACCTCGAAGGCCGCTGCCTGAACGCGATCCCGCGCACGATGATCGAGTCCCGCGGCGGCGAGTCGATCAAGGGGATGACGACCAAGGACTGGGACCTGATCGACTACGGCGCTTTCGTCGCTGAGACGCTCGGCCTGGCCGGCCCGGCGACGATCCAGTGCTTCCGCGAAGACGGCAATCGCCACGAGGTCACCGACGTGAACCCGCGCTTCGGCGGCGCCTTCCCGCTGCCGCTCGCCGCCGGCAGCCGCTATCCGGAGCTCGCGATCTCGCTCGCGGAGGGCGAGACGGCCCGAGCCGCGTCTGGGCGAGTTTCGCGAGGGCGTGATGATGACGCGCTTCCTCTCCCACCTGACGTTGACGACCGCAGGCGACGGTACCCTCGAACCGTTCTCCGAGGACGTCCCCGAACCGATCGCAAGCGAGCCCGGCGAGGCGTGATCCGCGCCGGCGCGTGCACTCCTGGTCCTGGCCGGGCTGGCCGCAGGCTGCGCAGGCGGCGGCTCGGACGAGGCGAGCAAGCCGCAGCCGAAGCCGCCTCCGCCCGCCCCCGCGCCGCAGAAGAAGCCCGGCCCGCTCGTGTACGTGTCGGTGATCGACGGCGACACGCACGCGAAGGTGAAGGGCGCCGTCGTCCAGATCGCAGCGCGAAAGGACGCGGTCAGCCGCCGCGGAATCGCGAAGCTGCGCATCCGCCGGGCGCGTCCGCTGCCGGTGACCGCCTGGGCGCCGCACTACCCGAAGCGCACGATCCGGCTCGCGTTCAACAAGCGCAAGTGGCGGACGCTCTACCTCTACCGCCCGTCGCTGCAGTGGCCGATGTACGGCGTCGACCCGGCTCGCACGCAGGTGCAGGCGAGCATCAAGATCCGCCCGCCGTTCCGGATCGCCTGGTCGCGCGGGATGGGGAGCCTGATCGAGTTCCCGGCGGTCGTCTCGGACGGGGTCGCGTTCATCGGCAACGCGCGCGGTCACGTGCGCGCGGTCTCGATGAAGACGGGCCGGGTTGCCTGGCGGACCGACACCGGTGACAGGATGGCCGCGTCGCCCGCGATCGTCGGCGACGAGGTCATCGTGCACACCATGAGCACGGGTCACGTCCTCGTCCTCGACCGCTACAACGGCAAGATCCTCCACCGCTACACGATCGGGTCGCCGATCGAGTCCTCGCCCGTCGTGCGCGACGGGATCGACTACTTCGGCGCGTGGAACGGCGTCGTCTACGCGTTCGACCTGCGCCGCGGCCGGACGAAGTGGACGTACACCTCCGGCTACAAGATCACCTCGAGCGCCTCGCTCTACGGCGGGAAGGTGTTCATCGGCGACTACGGCGGCAGGCTGCTCGCGCTCAACGCCGCGAACGGCAGCCTGCGCTGGTCGGGCTCCGTGAACGGGCGGATCTACGGGACGCCCGCGGTCGCCGGCGGGCGCGTCTTCGTCCCCTCCTCGAGCGGCGGCTCGCTGACCGCGTTCTCGGTCACGGGTCGCGAGCTGTGGTCGCGCTCGACCGGCTCCTACGTGTACTCGTCGCCGGCCGCCTGGGGAGGACGCGTCTACTTCGGCTCCTACAACGGCCTGCTCTACTGCCTCTCCGGCTCCTCCGGCGCGACGATCTGGACGGCGAACGCGGGCGGGCGGATCTCCGGCGCGGCGGTGATCGTGGACGGGATCGTCTACGCCGGCACGACGCGGCGGATCATCGGCGCCGACGCGCGCACCGGCCGGATCCGCTTCACCTTCGCCCACGGTGAGTACGTGCCCGTGTCCGGCAACGGGCAGCGTCTGCTGTTCCACGGCTTCTCGCGCCTGTACGCGCTCGAGCCCAAGTCGACGGCGTGAAAAAAGCCCTGATCGGGCTGGTCGTCGTCGCGCTGCTCGTGGCCGGGGCGGGCGCCGGCTACTACTTCTACGAACGGCACCAGGAACGCGATATCCGCGGGTCGTCCTCCGTCGAGTTCGTCACTACGGAGGGGCCGGTGAAGCCCGTCAAGCCGCCGAAAGGGATCGACTGGCCGATGTACGGCTACGACGAGCAGCGAACGCATGTCGCGGCGTCCAATCTCCTGCCTCCGTTCCGGCGCGTCTGGTGGTTCGGTGCCCGCAGCCTGCTCGAGTTCCCGCCGGCGATCGGCTACGACCGCCTGTACTTCACGAACAACCACGGAACCACCTTCGCCATCAGCACGCGCACGGCGGCCGCGCGTGGCGTCGCTTCTCGAGCCGCTGCGCCGCGTCCGGCCCAGCCCTCTCCGGCCGCCTCGTCTTCCAGGTCTTCTTGAACAAGCGCCCGTGCAACTCCAACAAGTCGGGGCTGACCGGCCAGGTGGTCGCCTACTACAACGGCTCGGGGAAGGTGCGCTGGGTGAAGACGATCGGCCCCTCCGAGACGTCACCGCTCGTCGTCAACGGCCGGCTCTACGTGGGCGACTGGAACGGGGACATCTATGCCCTGACCGGGAACACGGGCCACGTCAACTGGAAGTACCACACGGGCGGCAAGGTCAAGGGCGGCCTCGCCTTCGCGGCAGGCCGCCTCTACGTGGGGTCATACGACCACCACGTCTACTGCCTGCGCGCGCGGTGACGGAAAGCTGATCTGGCGGGCGTCGGCCCAGGAACGCCTCGGCTCCCTGGCCAACTTCTATCGACGCCGGCGGTCGCCTACGGCCGCGTCTACATCGGCGGGACGGACGGCAAGGTCTACTCGTACGGCGCCACGACCGGAAAGGTGCGCTGGTCGCACGACACGGGCGGCTACGTCTACTCCTCGCCCGCGGTCTACCGCCAGCGGGTCTACGCCGGCTCGTACAGCGGGAAGTTCTTCGCCTTCGACGCTGCGACCGGCGACATCCGCTGGCAGTTCGACGCGCACGCCGAGATCTCGGGCTCGCCCACGGTCCTCGGCGGGATCGTCTACTTCGCGACGCTCGACAAGCGCACGTACGCGCTGAACGCTCTGACCGGCAAGCAGGTGTGGACGTATCCCGACGGCGAGTACTCGCCGGTCGTGGCGGACAAGAAGCGGATGTACCTGGTCGGTCACGCACGGCTCTACGGCCTGATTCCGAAGCGGAAGCGCTAGGGTTGGCGCCCGTGACCGCCTCCCGGGAAGCTTCCGACTTCGCCGACCTGGACGACGAGCGCGAGGTCGATCTCCGCAAGTACTGGAACGCGCTGCTCGCGCGCTGGTGGCTGCCTGCTCTCGGCCTCGTCGCAGGGCTGATCGTCGGCTACATCTTCACGCTCGGCGGCAACCAGGTGTACGAGGCCACGGCGACGCTCTACCTCGGGCAGCCGTACTCGGGAACCTCGCCGCTCCAGGGGCTCGCGACCAATCCGACCTACGTGAGCCAGGTGATCAAGTCCGAGGCCGAGGCGCGCAAGGCCGCGGCCGCCGCGGGGCTCAAGCCCGGCCAGGTCAAGAACAACCTCTCCACGCAGACCATCGCCGGCGCCAAGGGCGCGCTCAAGGCGGGACAGACGCCGCTCGTGTCGATCACGCTCACCGGCAACTCGCCGAAGAAGGTCGCCGTCGCGACCACGGTCGCTCTCACAGGACATCATCGACCAGCTCTCCGGCTTCGTCGACCAGAAGATCGCGTCGTTCAAGGAGCTCGATGCGACCCTCACGCAGCAGCTCGCCTCGAACCAGAGCCAGATCGTGGCGGCGCAGAACGCGATCAAGGCCGCGAGCAGCGAATCCGACCCGTTCGACCAGCTAGTCCTGCAGGGGAACCTGAACGCGGCGATCCAGCAGAAGGGTCAGCTGCTGCTCCAGCAGACGACGAACCGGCAGCAGCTCTCCCAGGCCGAGAACGTCGAGAAGCCGCAGTTCGTCGACCGGCCGATTCCGACGAAGACGACCGCCCGCAGCACGCGTAACTCGATGCTCGTCGGCGGCGCGATCGGGCTGATCATCGGCATCATCGCCGCGCTCGTCTGGGGCCCGGTCACGCGCCGCGTCGCGCGCGACTAATGCTGGAGGGGAAGACCGTCGCGGTCGTGGTTCCCGCCTACAACGAGGAGCCGCTGATCGGGACGACGCTGGCCGGCATCCCCGAGTTCGTCGATCGCGTCATCGTCGTCGACGACGCGTCGAAGGACGGGACGCGGGACGCCGTCCGTGGGCTCGTCGACGGACGCGTCGAGCTGGTCGAGCACGACGGCAACCAGGGCGTTGGGGCAGCCATCGTCTCGGGCTACAGGCGCTCGCTCGACGAGGGCGTGGACGTCACCTGCGTGATGGCGGCGGACAACCAGATGGATCCCGGCGATCTCGCCGCCATCGTCGAGCCGGTCGCGCGCGGGGAGGTCGAGTACGCGAAGGCGAACCGGCTCTTCACCGGCCGCGCGTGGGAGCTCATCCCCCGCCATCGCTACCTCGGCAACGCGGCGCTCTCGTTCCTGACCAAGATCGCCTCCGGCTACTGGCACGTCGCCGACTCGCAGTCCGGCTATACCGCGATATCGCGCGAGGCGCTCGAAGAGCTCGACCTGGAGCGGATCTACCCCCGCTACGGGTTCCCCAACGACATGCTCGTCCACCTGAACGTCTACGGCGCGCGCGTGCGAGACGTGCCTTCCCGGCCGGTGTACGGCGTCGGAGAGCAGTCGGGAATCAAGCTCTGGAAGGTGATCCCGACGATGTCCTGGATGCTGCTGAAGGCGTTTCTCTGGCGGCTGAAGACGAAGTACGTCATCCGCGACTTCCACCCGCTCGTCCTCTTCTACTTCCTCGGCTTCGTGCTGACGATGGCCGGCCTCGGCCTGGGGATCGCGGTGACGGTGCTGCGGATCCTCGGCAACGGGATCACGCCGGCGACGGTGGTGCTGGTCGCGCTGCTCCTGATCTCCGGGATCCAGTTCCTGCTCTTCGCGATGCTGTTCGACATGGAATCGAACCGCGACTTGCGCTGAGTGTCCGAGCGGTATCAGGGGAAGGAGGGCGAGGCGTACTTCGCCTGGCAGCGTGGCTCGGGGAGGGTGAGCGCGGCGGTCGACGTTCCGGTCTTCCAGCGGTACATCTTGGCCCGGGGACGCCGTACTCGACTTCGGCTGCGGGACCGGAGCTCTTCTCGCCGCGCTCGAGTCGGGGCCGAAGTTCGGCGTCGAGGTGAACGCCGCCGCCCGCCGCGAGGCGGCTGAGGCGGGAATCACCGTCGTCGCAGCGACCAGTGAGCTCGCCGAGGAGAGCGTCCACGTCGTCATCTCGAACCATGCGCTCGAGCACGTTCTCGACCCGCTGGCCGAGCTTCGCGGCCTCGAGCGGGTGCTGAAGCCCGGAGGCCGCATGGTCCTGCGGCTCCCGCTCGACGACTGGCGGGCGCAGCGCGATCCGGCGGACGACGGGAACCACCACCTGTACACGTGGACGCCGCGGCTCATCGCCAACCTCTTGCGCGAGGCCGGCTTCCAGGTCGAGCGGGCGGAGGTCGTGACCTACGCGTGGCCGCCGCGCTCGGCGGAGCTCGTCGACCGGCTCCCGCGCCGTATGTTCGATCTGCTCGCGCGCGTGACGGCGATCGCCCTGCGGCGCCGCCAGCTCCTCGTGGTCGCCCGCCGCTCCTTAGGGCGCGGTAGCGAACGCCGCCGCCGCCGAACGGCAGGACGTAGCGGTCGCGCGGCCGGACGAGCGAGAACGGAAGCGACGCGGCTCCCGTGGACAGGTCAACCGCCCGCAGCATGCCGGGCGCGACGCTCGCCGCCACGCGGCGACCGCTGGCCACGTAGTGCGCCCGCACCTGCTCCGGTGAGAGGACGTAGGAGTAGACGGCGACCTGCGCGATCTGCCCGCTGAAGTACTGCTTCAGATCCGCGTCGTAGCCGATGCTCGCCGGGGCGCCGCCCTCCGCCCGCTGGTAGACGGCGAACTGCGAGAGCTTCCCGTCGATGTAGAGCCGGCCGGTCGACGACGGCGAGTCGTACGTGTAGACGAGGTGGTGCCAGGTGCCGTTCCCGACCGCGGCGCCGATCACCCCGTACGCGTCGAACGAGTGGGCGAGGCCGCCGTACGTGCCGAGGGTCGAGAACTGGTGGATCGCATTGCGGTTGCTGAACGCGACGGCATCGGCCTTCGTCCTCGTCTTCAGCCAGAGCTCGACCGTGTGGAGGGAGGAGACGACGCCGAGCTTGACGCGCGCCGTCTTGCCGTTGAAGAGGACGGCCGTCGTCCGCGGCAGAGGCCCCTTGACGCCGAGCCGGACTCCACTCGTATACGCGCCGTCGTTGTTGTGCATCGCGTCGCTCGCCGTCGTCGTCCCGCGATCGCTGAGCGGCCAGTACGACATCGGGTTCGCCGACACGACGGCATCGCGATACGTCTGGGCTGAGGAAGCGGGGCGGGCTGGAGCGGGGTGAACTCCGCGCGGCTTCCGGTAGCGCACGGACCCCTGGAAGATCCCGCTCTTGTCGGGCTGGAACGTTCCCATCCAGCGCCAGCGCGACGACGATCGTTGCTGCACCGCCACCCGGTCGGAGGTTTCGTGCGGCGTCTTCCCCCAGAGCGAGATGCGGCCGCCGTTCCGATACGCGACGAAAGGGAAGCGGAACGCATAGAAGGTCGGCTTGGGCTGCGCGAAGCGGAAGTCCTCGCCGTTCCGGAAGAACAGGCCGCTCTGCAGCGAGTCCCACGGATAGAGCTGGTCCCACAGCAGGAACCAGGTGAAGACGCGGACGTCGTTCTTCCACGCCTGGTACACGGCCTCGGCCACCCAGCGGGACTGCAGCGCCATCGGCGCGGTCTCCGGATGCGTGTCGGGGGGACGCGTGTCCCAGGCGAACTCGGTGATCCAGAGCTCCGGCATGCGATTCGGCCGGATGTGGCCGGCCTTCACAGCGGCGGCGAGCAGCCGACGGAGCTTGGGGAGGTCTCCCAGCGAGACGTCGTCCTTCTCGCTCGCGTGGTGCGTCGGGCCGCCCGACGTCCAGGGGTGGATGGAGAAGGCGTCGACATGGACGGTCGTGTTGCACGTCGCGCGCGGCGTGCTTCCCGCGGACATGCACAGCATGCGGCGCATGAATTGCAGCGGCGCGATGCCGAGACGGCCGTACGGCGTGAGGAAGCTGAAGGCGGACAGCGAGCCCGGCGACAACCACGTTGTCGCGTGCACCTCGTGCACCGCCTCGGGCGAACGAGTTGACCAGATCGCGGTAGACGTCGGCGGCGACGAGCTTCCGGCCCTCCACCTGCGGGCTGAGGTACTGGCTCAGGTTCGGCTCGTTCCAGACCTCGAAGTACCGGACGCGCGGAAGGGCGGCGAACGGTGCCGCCGTAACGGAGGGCGAGCGCGTGGGCGAAGAGGCCCAGCTGGACCGCGTCGGGCTTCCAGGAGCCGATCGGGTACGGGCCGAGGTGCGTCGGGTGCGGCTCGTCCTTCTCGGCCCACAACGGGCGCGCCTGTACCGTCAGGTACGGCGTCAGGCCGTGGCCGCGGCCTCCTTGACCTGCGCGTCGATCGGCGCCCAGCGGTAGGCCGGCTCGGCCGGGTTGCCCGGCGCGAACGCGGCCGGCCGCACGACGGGAGCGACCTGCGCCCAGGAAACGTTGATCCGCGCGAACGTCGCGCCGGCCTCGTGGATGCGTTGGAGTGCCAGCGGGTCGGCCGTCGGCACGTAGAGAGCCGTCTTGATCGGCCCCGATGCATGAGCCGCAGGGACGAGAGAGGCGGCGGCAAGGGCCGCCAGGCAGGCCTTCTTCACGTGGCGACGGTAGCACCGGCTCTCGTAAGGGATCCGTAAGTCCGGCGGAGCCGCCGGAGCCTCCGAGCGGCCGTCAGTATCATCGGCCGCTATGCCGACTTCACTCGTAACGGGCGGTGCCGGCTTCCTCGGCTCGCATCTGTGCGAATACCTGCTCGAGCAGGGGCATCGCGTCATCTGCGTCGACAACCTGATCGTCTCGACGCTCGAGAACATCGAGCATCTGCGCGACGACGGGTTCGTGTTCCGGAACCACGACATGATCGATCCCCTCTTCGTCGACGAGGAGATCGACTACCTCTTCCACCTCGCCGCGCTGGCGAGCCCGATCGACTACCTGCGCATGCCGCTGCACTCGCTCAAGACGGGCTCGTACGGCACGCACCACGCGCTCGGGCTGGCGAAGTTCAAGCGGTCGCGGTTCCTGCTCGCGTCCACGAGCGAGGTCTACGGCGATCCCGAGGTGCACCCACAGCCCGAGAGCTACTGGGGCAACGTCAATCCGATCGGCCCGCGAGGTGTATACGACGAGGCAAAGCGGTATGCAGAGGCGATGACCATGGCCTACCACGGCCAGCAGGGCGTCGACACGTCGATCGCGCGGATCTTCAACACGTACGGCCCGCGCATGCGGCCCTACGACGGGCGTGCGATCCCGACGTTCATCCGGCAGGCGCTGGACAACAAGCCGCTGACGGTGTTCGGCGAAGGGTCGCAGACGAGGAGCTTCTGCTACGTCGACGACCTGATCCGAGGTCTGTTCCTGCTCGCCGAGAGCGGCGAGCACCTGCCCACCAACCTGGGCAATCCGGGGGAGTTCACGATCCTCGAGCTCGCGGAGGCGGTCATCCGAGTGAGCGGGTCGGAAAGCAAGATCGTGTACGAGGCGCTTCCAGTCGACGACCCGCAGGTGCGGCAGCCGGACATCACGCGCGCCCGCGAAGTGCTGGGATGGGAGCCCGAGATCGATCTCGAAGGGGGTCTACGAAGAATGCTGGTGTCACTCGGTCGTGAGCCGACGCCTGTTTAAGAGTCGTCGCGCTCGTCATCGGCCTCCTTTTCGTCGCAGTCGGCGTGGGGGCCGCCACGTCGCCGTTGGGCCCGACGGCGCCGACTTCGCGCGCCCTCCAGCTCGGCGTCTACGACGACAGCGAGGTGTTCGGGCACCCGAGCCGGGCATTTCCGGCGCTGAAGGCGCTGCACGCGCAGGTGCTTCGCGCGAACCTGCGCTGGGGAGGAGCACCGCTCTCGGTCGCGACCAAGCGGCCGGAGAACGGCGCGGATCCCGACGACCCGGCATACAACTGGGGCCCGTTCGACGAGATGGTGAAGCGCGCCGCCGACGCGGACGTCAAGGTGCTGGCGACGATCGTCGGCACGCCGGGCTGGGCGAACGGCGGCAAGCCGCGCTACATCCCGCCGAAGAACGCAAACGACCTGCGCGCGTTCGCGACCGCTGCGGCCAAGCGCTACAGCGGCGATTTCACTCCGGCCGGTAGGGAGGATCCGCTGCCGGCGATCCGCCTCTGGCTGGCCTGGAACGAGCCCAACAACCCGGTCTTCATCCGGCCGCAGTGGAAGAAGAAGGGCAAGCGCTACGTCGTCGCCAGCGCCGCCATCTACGCGAAGCTCTGCAACGCCGTCTGGGCGGGAATCCATTCGACGCGGATCAGCGGCGAGAAGGTTGCCTGCGGCGCGACCGCCCCGCGCGGAAACAACCAGGCTCGGAGCATCCGCCCGTCGGTGACGCCCACCGTCTTCCTGAGCGCGCTCAAGAAGGCCGGCGCGCACTTCGACGTCTACGCGCACCACCCGTACTACAGCGGCCCGAGCGAGACGCCGGCGACCCCGCCGAAGCCCAGGGGCTCGGGCGCGGTCACGATGGGGAACATCGGCGACCTGCTTGCCCAGCTGAAGCACCTGTACGGCGGCAAGCACGTCTGGATCACCGAGTACGGCTACCAGACGAAGCCGCCCGACCGTATCTACGGCGTCTCGTACGCGAAGCAGGCGAAGTACATGGCGCAGGCCGTCGCCATGGTGCGGAAGAACCCGCGGATCGACATGCTGATCTGGTTCCTGCTGCGCGACGACCGCCGCGTGGCGCAGGGATGGCAGTCCGGTCTGATCACCTCGGGCGGGAAGAGAAAGCCTGCATTTGCGACCTTCAGTCGCCTGGCCAGGCATCAGCTAGCCGCTCGCGCCCGCGCGTACACTGACGGCTGTGAGCAGCCTGGAGACCAAGCCGACGCCGGCTGCCTCTGAGGGCTCCAGAGTCCCCCGCAGCGAGACGCGGGACATCCGCTTCGCGCAGCCGTATCTGCTCGTCCGCAGCCCCGTGCGCGCATTCGTCCGTCGGCTGGCGAGCATCGCGATGCTCGTCCTGATCGACCTCGCCGGGCTCGCCTTCGGCATCTACACGGCGCTCGTCCTGCGCGACATCTACCGCGGCAACGACCCGCCGCTGTGGGGAGTGCTCTGGCGCCAGGTCACCGACTGGCTCCCGTTCCTCGCAGTCGTGACCGTGCTGGTCTTCTGGCAGGCGGGCCTGTACGCGCCCAGGGAGCGCCGCGCCGGCTTCGGCCGCGTCGTCTCTGCGCTGACCGGGGTGCTCGTGATCGCGGTCGCCTTCGGCGTCGGGATCGGCAGGCTCGAGTTCAAGACGTTCGGCTTCTTCCCGACGGCGCTCGTCCTCACCGTCGCGCTGATCGGCCTCCTGCGCGCGAGCTACGACGTGATCTCGGCCGACCTGCTCCGCGCCGCCGGCGTCCGCCGCCGCGTCGTTCTGGTGGGCACCGAGGAGACGCTCGGGGAGCTTCGCAACGTGCTCGGCTCGCGGCGCGGCGGCATCGACTACGACTTCCTCGGCGTCGTCTCGCGCTCGGAGGAGACGGACGGCGCGCTACCCGTTCTGGGGACGTTCGCCGATCTCCCGCAGATCCTTGCCCGCAACGGGATCGGGGAGGTGATCGTCGCCGACGAGGGGCTGACCGACCTGGAGCTGATGGAGATCGCCGAAGCGGCGCACCGCCGCGGGGTCAAGGTGCGCGTGGCGCCGAAGACGACAGAGCTGCTCCTGCAGCGGGCCGAGTTCATCCCCGGCCAGGGCGTGCCGCTCTTCGAGCTCCGGCCGCCGATCCTGGTGGGCGCCGACTGGCTGGTCAAGCGCTCCTTCGACATCGTCGCCAGCATCGCCCTCGTCGTCGTCGGGCTGCCCCTCTGGCTGGCCATCGCGGCGGCGATCAAACTCAACTCTCGCGGCCCGGTCTTCTATCAGGATTGCCGCGTGGGGCTCCGCCACAAGGAGTTCACGATGCTCAAGTTCCGGACGATGATCGCCGGCGCCGACGAGCAGCAGGCCGAGCTCGAGTGGGCGAACGAGGCCGACGGCCCGCTGTTCAAGATCCGCGACGACCCGCGCGTCACGCCGCGTCGGCGCGATGCTCCGCCGCCTCTCGCTGGACGAGGTGCCGCAGGTGCTGAACGTCCTCCGCGGGGAGATGAGCCTCGTCGGGCCGCGCCCGCTCCGTATCCGCGACTACCGGCGGCTCGAGGAGTGGCACCGCAAGCGCGACCTCGTCCTCCCGGGAATGACCGGGCTCTGGCAGATCTCCGGCCGCTCGTCCCTCGGCTTCGACGATCTGGTGCGGCTCGACTTCTACTACATCGAGAACTGGTCGCTCTGGCTCGACATCTCGATCCTGGCGAAGACGGTTCCGGCGGTGCTAGCCCGCCGCGGCGCCTACTAGGGTCGCGTCCCGGTACCAGGCGACGGTCCGCTCGAGGCCCTCGCGCAGCGGCGTCTTCGCGCGGAAGCCGAAGCGCTCCTCGGCGCGGGAGACGTCGAGGTGCCGGCGCGGCTGGCCGTTCGGCTTGGACGGATCCCAGACGATCTCGCCCTCGAAGCCGGTGACGTCCGCGACCAGCTCCGCCAGGTCGCGAATCGAGATCTCGTCCCCGCTCCCGAGGTTGACCGGCTCGGCGCCGTCATAGCGCTGCGCGGCCGCCCAGATCCCCTCGGCCGCGTCCTCGACGTACAGGAACTCGCGGGTCGGGCTGCCGTCCCCCCAGAGCACGACCTCGTCCTGCGACTCGAGCATCTTCCGGATCAGGGCCGGAATGACGTGCGAGCGCTCGAGGTCGAAGTCGTCGCGCGGGCCGAAGAGGTTGACCTGGAGCAGGTGGACGGTGTTGAGCCCGTACTGCTCGCGGTAGGCCTGGCCGCCGACGAGGAGGGACCGCTTCGCGATGCCGTAGCCCGCGTTCGTCTCCTCCGGATAGCCGTCCCAGACGGTTTCCTCGCGGAAGGGCCGCGGCGCGAGCTTCGGGTACGAGCAGATCGTGCCGACGATGATCAGCTTGTCCACGGCGTGCAGGCGGCTCTGCTCGAGGACGTTCGCGCCCATCACCGTGTTCGCGTACCAATACCGCCCGCCGTTCGCCATGTTCGCGCCGATTCCGCCGACCTCCGCGGCCAGATGGAGAACGAGCCGGGGTCGCGCGTCGTCGAACAGCCGCGCGGCGTCGTCGGCGCGGACGAGGTCGTAGTCGGCCTTCCGGGCGACGAAAGGCTCGGCTCCGTCCGCCCGGAGCCGCTCGACGACGTGCGAGCCGAGGAAGCCGCCCCCGCCGGTGACGAGCACGCTCATCGCCGCGCGGGCTGCCGCTCGGGCTGGAGCCAGTCCACGCGGCCGAGCCAGCGGTCGCGGTTCGCCGCGTACCACGCGATCGTCCGGGAGACGCCTTCCCTCCAGGAGACCTTCGGCTCCCAGCCGGTCTCCTCGTGCAGCTTCTCGTAGCCGACGCGCAGTGCCATGACCTCGCTGACGCCCGGACGGATGCGCTCGTCGACGGTCACGACCTCGCGGCCGGTCCAGTAGCCCTCCTCCTCGCCGACGCGCAGGATCAGGTCGCACCAGTCGCGCATCGAGATGTTCTCGCCCTGGCCGTAGACGTAGACGTCGCCGGGGATGCCGTTCGCCGTCACGGTCAGGTGGCCGCGGACGCCGTCCGTGCAGAAGCAGAAGTCCCGCATCGGCTCGAGCTGGCCGAGCTCGATGCGCTCGCGCTCGAGCGCCTGGGTGATGATCGTCCCGGTCACGTAGCGCGGGTTTTGCCGGGGCCCGTAGTTGTTGAACATGCGCGTCACGAGCGTCGGTAGCCCGAACGCGTCGTGGAAGTTCATCGTGAGGAAGTCGGCCGCGACCTTGCTGGTCGCGTAAATCGACTTGGGGTTGATCGGCGAGCGCTCGTGCAGGATGAGGCCGCCGCCCTCGTCGAAGTCGTGGTGGTGCCGGACGGGATCGCGGACGTTGCCGTACTCCTCCGACGTGCCGGCCGTGTCGAGCTTCTCGATCTCGAGGCCGTTGTCGACGATCGACTGCAGCAGGTTCAGGGTTCCGATCGTGTTGGCCATGATCGTCTCGTACGGGCGATGCCAGGACTCCGCGACGTGGGCCTGCGCGCCGAGATGGAAGATGTAGGGGCGGTCGTCCTCCTGCGTGAGCTCCCGGATGAGCCGGTCGACCGACGTGCGGTCGGTCAGGTCGGCGAAATGCACCTTGACCTCGCGGCGCAGGTGGCCGATGTTGTTGAGCGCGCCGCTCGAGGTCGCGCGCACGAAGGCGTGGACGTGGGCGCCGAGCAGGACGAGCGCTTCGGTCAGATGCGAGCCCATGAAGCCGTCGGCTCCGGTGACGAGGACGGTGCGGCCGCCATAGACGGGTTCGAACTCCTGCCGCAGCTCGTTGACGTCGCTCTCGGTCCAGATCGTGTCCGGCTCGCGCATGCGCCCGAAGCGTATCTTCGAGGCACATACAATGCCCGGATGCCGGGTGAGGTAAAGAAAACCTTTACAACTGCAGGGATTTCTTCGGTCGACGCCTCCGAGCATCTCGAACGGCTGAAGCGGGAAGTCCGGGGCGGAAACGCTTCGCCGCGGACGCCGAAGCGCGAGGAAGCCCCGCGCGATGCCCGCAGCGAGGCGGAGGCGCGCTGGGCGGTGGCGGTCGATCGGCCGATCGTCCGGCGACCCGGCGTGCGGGGTCGGCTCGTCTACCCGGTGAAGCGCGTCCTGCGCAGGCTGATGAGCTGGTACGTAGGCCCGTTCGCGGCCGAGCAGCGGGCGTTCAACGAGGCGCTCCTCCATTTCGCCGACGAGCTGAGCGGCCAGAACGACGAGCTGCGGGTGGCGCTTACCCGCGAGACGGACGCGCGCCTCTCGGCGGAGGCCGAGCTGGGCGCCGGCCTGTACGCCCGTCTGGAACAGGAGGCCGCCGTTCGCGAGTCGACGACGGCGCAACTCGAGGGCGCGCTCGGCGAGCGGCGCCGGCTGCTCGCGGAGATCGAGGAGCGGTTGCTCCGGATGGAACGACGCCGCTCGGATACGGCGCCTACCACGGTCGCTGCCCAGCCCGGCGCCGACGCGATCCCGGACTACTTCGGGTTCGAGTCGCGGATGCGGGGTGACACGGACGAGATCCGCGCGCGCCAGCAGGCGTACGTCGAGGACTTCCGCGAAGCGGGACCGGTCCTCGATCTCGGCTGCGGGCGCGGCGAGTTCGTGGCGCTTCTAGCGCGAGGCAGGGATCGCTGCGCGCGGGGTCGACGCCGACGCGGACATGGTTGCCTACGCCCGCGGCGAAGGGCTCGAGGTCGAGCAGTGCGACGCTCTCGCCGCGCTCGAGCCGCTCGAGGACGGATCGCTCGGAGGCGTGTTCGCCGCGCAGCTGCTGGAGCACCTCCCGCCGCCGGCGCTGGTCCGGCTGCTCGAGCTCGCCGCGGCGAAGCTCCGCCCCGGCGGCGTCTTCGTCGCCGAGACGATCAACCCGCTTTCGCCGCTCGCCCTGCGCAACTACTTCGCCGACCTGACGCACGCGCAGCCGCTCGTCCCGGAAACCCTCGAGCTGCTTGCGCGCCAGGCCGGCTTCGCCGAGGTCGAGAAGCGGTTCCTGAACGAGCCGGAGGAGCGGCTGACCGTGCCGGAAGATCCGGTGCTGGCACGCAACGTGACGCGGCTGAACGAGCTCCTCTTCGGCCCGCTCGACTACGCGATCGTCGCTCGCCGATGAGGATCGCCGTCTGCTCGGCTCAGGTCCCGTTCGCCCGCGGCGGGACGGAGGTCTTCGTCGACGACCTGGTCGCCGAGCTGCGCAAACGCGACCACGAGGCCGAGCTCGTGACCGTCCCGTACAAGTGGTACCCGGGAACGCGCGTGCTGACGCAGGCGTTCCTCTGGCGGCTGCTCGACCTGACCGAGGCCGAGGGCCGGCCGATCGACCGCGTGATCGCGACCAAGTTCCCGACCTATGCGGTGCGACACCCGAACAAGGTCGTCTGGCTCCTCCACCAGTTCCGCCAGGCCTACGAGCTCGATCGCACCGAGCTGGGGCAGTTCTCGGACTCGCCGGAGGACCGGGCGACGCGCCGCGCGGTGCAGGCGCTCGACCGGCGCGTGCTCGGCGAGGCCAGCAAGCTGTTCACGACCTCGCGCAACAACCAGCAGCGGCTGGAGAGCTCGACCGGTCTCGTCGCCGAGGTGCTTCCGCACCCGCCGCAGGAGCTGTCCTACCGCTGCGAGGACTACGGCGACTTCGTGCTGTCCGTCGGCCGGCTCGACCGCGCCAAGCGGGTCGATCTGCTGATCGAGGCCGCGGCCGAAAGCTCCTTTTCCGTGGTGGTCGCCGGGGACGGGCCTGACCGCGGCCGGCTGGAGGAGCTCGCGGGACAGCGGAGCCTCGACGGCCGCGTCCGTTTCCTCGGTCGCGTCAGCGAGGACGAGCTCGCCGACCTGTACGCGCGCTGCCTGGCGGTCTTCTATGCGCCGGTGGACGAGGACTTCGGGATGGTTCCCTACGAGGCGTTCCTCGCTGACAAGCCGGTGGTGACGACGCTCGACGCCGGCGGGCCGCTCGAGGTCGTGGCCGACCGCGAGACAGGGATCGTCTGCGAGCCGCACGCGGCCGCTGTGGCCGACGCGTGCGTCTGGCTGCGCGAGCATCTCGACCAGGCGCGCTCCTTCGGTCGCGCCGGCCACGCGCTCGCCGACGAGGTCACCTGGGACCGCGCCATCAAGCGGATCCTGTCGTGAGGGTCGCTTACTACTCGCCGCTTCCTCCGGAGCGCTCGGGCATCGCGGACTACAGCGCGCTTCTTCTGCCTGCGCTCAGGCGCCGGTTCGACATCGAGGTTGCACGGCGGCGCCGGCCCGCCCTGCGCAAGACCGATGTCGCGCTCTACCACGTCGGGAACAACCCGCAGGCGCACGGCTGGATCGTGGACGCGTTGCGCCGGCGCCCCGGCGTCGTCGTCCTCCACGACCTCGTCCTCCACCACCTGGTTGCCGGACTGACGCTCGCGCGCGGAAACGCCGGCGCGTACGTCGCCGCGATGGAGCGCGACGGCGGGGAGGAGGCGCGCCGGCTCGCCGAGCACGTCGCCGCGGGGCGCGTCCGGCCGCCATGGGAGACGGCCCCGGAGCGCTATCCGCTCGCCGCCGAGATCCTCGACCACGCCACCGGGCTGATCGTGCACTCGCGCTACACCGAGCGCGGCGCGCGGGAGGAGGGCTACACGGGCCGTATCTGGCGCGTCCCGCTCGCCGCGGCTCCGGTGCCGGACGTCCCGCCGGCGCCGATCGACGGCGCGCCGGTCATCGGCTCCTTCGGCCACGTCAATCCGGCCAAACGGATCCCGCAGCTCCTGCGCGCCTTCGCGCGCCTCCGCGGGCGGCATCCGGACGCGAAGCTCGTCCTCGCTGGCGCGATCGCGCCGGGCTTCGAGCTCGACCGGCGGATCGAAGGCCTCGGACTGGAGGGGGCTGTCGTCAGCGAGGGCTACGTCGACGACCGCCGCTTGTGGTCGTTGATGGCGGCCTGCGACGTGATCGTCTCGCTGCGCGCGCCGTCGATGGGGGAGACGTCGGCGGCCGCGCTCCAGGCCCTCGCGCTCGGCAAGCCGCTCGTCGTCAGCGAGCTCGGCTGGTTCGCCGAGCTGCCCCGCGAGGTTGCGCGCCATATCCCCGTCGGCGGGCCGGAGATCGAGGTCTTGGCGGAGGCGCTGGAAGAGCTGACCGGCGACGAGGATCTGCGCCGGACGATGGGAGCGGCCGCCGTCGAACACATCCGCAGCGAGCACGACGTCGAGCGTGTCGCCGAGCAGTACCTCGCCGTGCTCGAGTGGGCGGCGGGAGGCGACGCTGTCACGGATGCGGTGCTGGCCGAGATCGCGCAGGCCGCGGCCGAGGTCGAGATCGGCGCCGACTCGCCCGAGCTTGCCGCGATCGCGCGCGAGCTGCGCGAGAGCGACCTGGTTTGAGGATCGCGTTCGACGTCAGCCCGCTCTCTCACGCTCCGAGGACGGGCGTCCCCAACTACATCCTCGGCTCGCTGCGCGGCTTGCACGCGGTCGCGGGCGGCGAGCACGAGATCGTCCCGTTCGCGCCGGTCAGCCTGAAAGGGAGGCGCAACCTCGACGAGGCGCTGGACGGGATCGGCCTCCGTCAGCCGCGTCGGTTGGCTGCCTTTCGCGCACGCGTGGCGCACGGCGTGGAGCAAGGCGGGACGCCCGCCGGCGGAGCGCTTCCTCGGCCCGTTCGACGTCCTCCACTTCTGGGACTGGATGTATCCGCCGCAGCGCTCCGGCGTCCGCGCGACGATGATCCACGACCTCGTCCCGCTCCACCATCCCGAGTGGACGACGCCGCGCACGCGGGCGATGCACTCCGCGAAGTACCGGAACGCGGCGGCGACCTGCGACGTCGTCTTCGTCAATTCGACCTATACCGGAAACGACGTCGCCGAGCTGCTGCACGTGCCGCAGGAGCGGATCGAGCTGGCGCCGCCCGGGGTGAGCTCCCACTTCCGACCGGAGGGCGAGCGCGCGGATCTCGGTCAGCCGTACGTCCTCACGGTGGCGACGCTGGAGCCGCGCAAGAACCTGGAGACGCTGCTCGCCGCGCACCGGCTGCTCGACGGCGACCTCCTGCTGGCCGTCGCCGGCCCGCCCGGGTGGGGGCCCGAGGTCGAGCTCGAGCGGGCCGGCGTGCGCGGGCTCGGATACGTGACGGACGAGGAGCTGGCCCGGCTCTACCGCGGCGCCGAGGCCTTCGTCTTCCCCGCCAGGTTCGAGGGCTTCGGAATCCCCGTCGTCGAGGCGATGGCGAGCGGCACGCCGGCGGTCGTCTCCTCGCACGCGTCGCTGGACGACGCGAGCGGCAGCGCGGCTGTCCGGGTCGACCCCGATACGCCCGAGGCGATCGCGGCGGGAATCGAGGAGGCGATCCGCCGGCGCGGGGAGCTCGTCCAGGCTGGGGTCGACCATGCGCGCGGCTTTACCTGGGAGGCCACGGGCCGGGCTTTCCTGGATGGCTACTTGAGACACTCGGGACGATGAGGGTCGGAATCGACATATCCGCGCTGGCACTGACGCGGGCGGGCACGGCGCGCTACCTCCAGGAGCTGCTGCCGCGACTGCACCACCGGGTCGATCTCGTGCAGCTCGCCTTCGGCGGATCGGGGCGGGTGACCGCCGCCGTCAGGGACGCGGCGTGGTACCCGCTCGGCCTGCCGCGGCGCGCGCGCCGGGCGCGGGATCGATCTCCTGCACTGTCCGACGTTTCGGGCGCCGTTCCGGCCGCCCGTTCCGCTCGTCGTCACCGTCTTCGACCTCGCGATCCTGCGCTACCCGGAGGCGTTCAACCGCTGGACGCGCACCTACAGCCGCTTCTTCGTCCCTCGGGCCGTCAGCGCCGCCGCGCGGGTGATCACGATCTCCGACTTCACGAGGCGCGAGGTGACGGAGCTGCTCGGGGTGCCGGAGGAGCGGATCCGCGTGATCCCGCTCGCCGCGGGGGACGCATTCGGAACCGCGGGAGCGGCCGCCGACGGCGACTACGTGCTCGCGGTCGGGACGCTCGAGCCGCGCAAGAACCTCGCGCGGCTGGCTGAGGGTGCGCGCCGTGCGGGTCTCGAGCTGCGGGTCGTCGGCGCGCGCGGCTGGGGCGGCGTCCAGGCGGACGGCGCCGGCGTTCGCTGGCTCGGGCACGTCCCCGATGCCGAGCTGGCCGCGCTCTACCGGGGAGCACTCTGCGTCGCCTACCCGTCGCTGTACGAGGGTTTCGGGCTGCCCGTGCTCGAGGCGATGGCCTGCGGCGCGCCGGTCGTGACGAGCCGGGGCAGCGCGACCGAGGAGATCGCCGACGGCGCGGCGGTACTCGTCGATCCCGCCGATCCCGCCTCGATCGCGGCCGGCCTCGAAGAGGCGATCGGCCGCCGCGAGGAACTCGGACGGCTCGGGCGGGAACGTGCCGCCGGGTTCAGCTGGGACCGGGTCGCGGAAGAGACTGTGGACGTCTACCGGGAGCTCGCGTGAGCGCGCTCGTGCTTATGGATGCCGACGTTCTCGGCCGCGAGCGCACCGGCGAGGAGACGTACGTCGCCAACCTCCTTCGCGAGCTGCCGGCGCTCACCGACGAGCTCGCGTTCGTCGCGGTCACACGCCATCCCGAGCTGATCCCGGACGGAGTCGAGGCCCTCCACCTCCCCGCACGGAGCCAGGAGCTGCGCATGGCCTGGACGCTCCCGCGGCTCATGCGGCGCGTGCGCCCCGATCTGGCCCATTTCCAGCACGCGATACCGCTCCGCTGTCCCTGCTCCGCCGTCGTGACCATCCACGACCTCTCGTTCGAGCGGGAGCCGAAGCTGCTCGGGCCGAAGGACCGCTTCGTGTTCCGGAGGGTCGTGCCGCGCGCAGCGCGCAAGGCGGTGCGGCTGATCGCGGTTTCGGAGCGGACAAAGGCCGACCTCGTCGAGCTGTACGACATTCCCCCCGACCGGATCACGGTTGCGCACCACGGGATCGATCCCGCCTTCGTGCCGCCGGGAAAAGTGCGCGAACCTCCCAACCCTCGACCACCCTCAAGGGTGCCTGGCACCGTTGAGGTGTCGGGAGGACGGAGCGACGCGTACGCGTTGTTCGTCGGCTCGATCCAGGCGCGGAAGGATCCTCTTGCCGCCGCCGACGCGGCGGCAGCCGCGGGCCTCCGCCTCGTCGTCGCGGGGCCGACGCGCGACCGGGAGCTCGCCCGCGAGCTCGAGCGCCGCGGAGCCGACCTGCGCGGCTATCTCGACATGCCGGCGCTCGCCGACCTGTACCGCGGTGCCGCCTGCCTCGTCCTTCCGTCGCGCTACGAGGGATTCGGGCTGCCGGTCCTCGAGGCGATGGCCTGCGGGACGCCTGTGGTCGCGGCTCCCGAGCCGGCCCTGCGCGAGATCGCGGGCGACGCCGCCCTCTACGCCGAGCCGGGGGAGCTCGCCGACGCGCTCCGCCAGGCCGTGCGCGACCACGACCGCCTGGCCGGCGCCGGGCTCGAGCGCGCGAAGGCGTTCAGCTGGCGCGAGACCGCGCGCCGCACGCTCGAGGTCTACCGAGATGCCCTCGGCGCTCGCTAGGCAGTGGTGGACGGCCGAGCGCTTCGGCCTGACGCCGCGCAAGCTCGCGTCGCGCCTCGCGCCGGCCGATCTCCCGCGCGCCCTCGTCGTCTCGCTGCCGAAGGCGGGCACGCACCTGGTCGAACGGGCGATCTGCCTGCACCCGCGGCTGTACCGGCGCTTCCTGCCGACGCTGAACCCCGAGAACGTGGGGGAGGAAGGTCTCGCCGGCGTGGTCAGCGCGCAGCGTCCCGGCCAGGTCGTGGTCGCGCATCTGCCCTTCGACCCCGCCTATCCGGAGCTGCTCGCGGACGTGAAGACACTGTTCGTCATCCGCGATCCGCGCGACATGGCCGTCTCGCTTGCCCACTACATCGAGAGCCGCGGCGACCATCCGCTGCACTTCGCCTACAGCGAGCGACCCGACGCGCGCTCGCGGATCGAGCTCGCGATTCTCGGCGACGCGGAGGCGCGGCCGCCCGCCCCGTCGCTCGAGAGCCTGCTGGCCGGGTTCGCCGGCTGGCTCGACAGCGGCGCCCTCGTGGTGCGCTTCGAGGAGCTGATCGGCGCGCGTGGCGGCGGTGACGACGAGACGCAGGCGCGGACGATCCGCGCGATTTACGACCACCTCGGGCTGACGGTGCCTGCGCGCCTCTCCGAGCGGCTCTTCTCGAGCGCCAGCCCGACGTTCCGCAGGGGCCAGATCGGCGGCTGGCGCGAGTCCTTCGACGCTGAACTCGAGGCCCTGTTCGCAGCAAGAGGCGGGAAACTGGATGGAGGTCTATGGCTACCGCTAGCCGCATCTCCGGCGTCGTCGTCTCGCATGGGCACGCGCGCGAGCTCGAGGCCTCGCTTCCGAAACTGGCGCCGCAGGTGGACGAGCTCGTCGTCGTTGCGAACCTGCCGAACAGCCTGCCGGCCGACCTCCAGGGCGCGCGCGTGATCGAGAACGAGCGCCCGCGTTCGTACGCGGCGAACCTGAACGCGGCGTTCGCGCGGACGGCCGGCGAGCTGATCGCGGTTTGCAACCCGGACGCGGTCCCCGCGCCGGACGCGGTGCGGATCCTCGCCGAGTTCATGCAGAGCACCCCGCGTTGCGGCATCGCAGGGCCGCAAATGTTCGACCCGACGGTGACGTGGCAGCCGTCACGGCGGCGCTTTCCCACCGTGATCGGCACGGTCGTCCGCCGGACGCCGCTTCGCCGCGCGTTCCCGCCGCTCGAGCGGCAGCGGGCCCACTACCTGCTCGACGAACGCCCGACCGAGCCGGTCGAGACGGACTGGATGCTGGGCGGCTTCCTCCTCCTGCGCCGGACGATGCTGGACGAGATCGGCGGTTACGACGCCGGCTTCCGCATGTACGGCGAGGACATCGACCTCTCGCTACCGCGCCGCGCGCGCGGGCTGGGAGCGCTGGTACGTCCCCGACGCGGTCGTTCGCCACCGCTGGGACCGGCTGACCGACCGGCGCTTGTTCACGCGGCGGACGCTCTGGCACTGGCGGGGGATGTTCCGGTTCGTGCGCAAGCACCCCGAGCGGCTGCGATCGCTCTAGCGCAGGTACGGTAGGTGACGATCGCGCCCAGATGGCGCGTGTCGACTGAGCCCGGCGTGACCTCGGCGGGGACGAAGGTCGGGGAGATGCGCGTTCGCACGGCGAACGGCGGCTGCGGGACGGCAATCGTCATCCCGATGCCTCCGGCACGCGGGGAGCTCTGCGCGCCGGACGCGAGGTTACGCGCTGCCGTGCGAGCTCCACCACGCGGATCATCGCGAGCGGGTGTGAAGCCGGATCGCACCCCCACTTCTGCGAGAGGCCGACGCGCATTTGGCCCGACGGGCCGCCGGGGGGGCGAAGCGGGTATATGCGCTCGGCTCCTCCTTCCAGCCGTCCTGCCAGATGCCTGCCTCGAAGGCGTTCACGCGCACCGGTCCGTCGACGCGCTGGAGATTCCAGCGCTTCTTGTGCGCGACTCGCTGTCTCGCGACCTCCACCTCCTCGTCCGACACGACGTAGTCGCGCGAGCCGGGGGTCGCTCAGCCGCCCCTCTCGCGAGGCGATCTTGGTCTTGAAGATCAGCCCGTAGACGGTCTCGCCGCCGAGGGTCACCAGCCGGTCGAGCGAGTCGTTCCAAAAGCCGAGGGAGAGGATTTCGGGGCCTCGGAGCTTGGCCTGGCCGACGTAGACGGCGGGCGCGCCGTGGGTTGCGCGGTCGATCCAGTCGAGCGGACGCGGTTGCGACGCGATGAGGTTGCGCCCGACGTCGAGGGACTTGTTGCTCGCGTTCACCTCGCCGGTCAGGCTCCAGCCGACGATGACGAGCGCGACTGCGGCGAGGACGACCGTCCTTCGCAGGAGCAGAATCAGCGCAGCAAGGATGGTCGCCACGATCAGAGCCGCGCGCACGGTTGGATGCGAGAGGCCCGCGGCGATGTGCGAGATCGAGACGACGGTCGGTGAGTGGGGCGCGGTGTCCTCGGCCCACACGTAGGGGATCCAGGCAAAGATCGCGACCAGGACCGCCGTCGCTCCGCCAAGTGCCCAGACGTTCATCGTGCCGCCGCTCGGCCCAGATCGCGGTCGCCGCGAACACGAGCGGGCTCAGGTAGACCAGATTCCGCTCGCCCAGCAGGTCGTTCGTCTTGTAGATCGCCTGCCGGGAGGCGAGGAAGGCCTCCTTGGCCGCGACGTAGACGAGGAATCGTCACGGCCGCGACGAACACGGGCATGAACGCATGCCGCCGGCTGAGGACGGCGGGGCCGGCGAGGACGGGGAGGATCGCCACGCCCGCCGCGAACGGCCGAGCGCAAGGGCGGCGTAGCGGACCAGGTCGTCCGGGCTCTGCAGCGCGACGCGCCAGCCGACGCTGACCGCGGCTCCCAGTGCGCCAGCGCGAACAGGACGGCGAGGACGACCGCGACCGTGGCGGCCCAGTGCCATGCCGTCCAGCCGGACGCGGCGCTCGTCGCCCACTCGCCGAACCAGATCCAGATCAGCACGGCCAGGACGACGACGATCGGGAGCACCACGAGCTCCGGCCGGATGAGCGGTCCGAGGAGGCCGAGCACGAAGGCGGCCACCAGCCACGGACGGCTTGCCCCAGCGATCCCCCTCGCGAGCACGTAGAGGACGAGGGTCGCGTACGGATAGGCGACCGCCTCCTGCATCAGCAGGCTCGAATAGAACATCCCGGGAATCGCGACCGACGCGACTGCGGCGGCGAAGGCGGGCAGCCGTCCCGTGTACAGGCGCGCCAGCAGGTACGCCGGCACGATCGCGAGCGGCATGACCAGAGCGCCGATCAGCTTGGCGACGTTGTACGAGGCGACCGGATCGTGGAAGAGCCACGCCGGCGAGATGACCGCCGAGTAGAGGAAGCCGGAAACCGGCCCGATCGAGCCCGATCCCGCGCCCGCGATCGATTGCGCGGCCCGTGCGTGCAGCGTCTCGTCCGGGAAGATCCACGGCGTCCCCTGCCTCCACGCCTGCCAGCCGTAGAGCGCGGCCGCGCCGGCGTAAGCCAGCGCGAGCGCCGGGACGACCCAGCGGATCCTTCTTCACTCGGATGTGTGCTCGAGGACGACCGCTGGGTCGAGGTCGGTGTGGCGCCGGACGAACGAGCACGCTATGCCGGCGCGCTCACAACTGGCGACGACGAAGTCGAGGCGCTCGCGCGGCGCGTCCGGGATCGTCACGAAGACGACATCCGGCTTGCGCTTCTCGAGGACCGCCTCGATCTCGGCGGGCGCCCCCAGGATCTGCACGCCGTGCATCCGGCGGTGGCGCAGCCTCGGATCGTCGTCGATGAACCCGACCACCTGCTCCCCGGCCGTCTCCCGCAGCTCGCGCAGAAGGCTCCGTCCTCCGCGTCCCGCGCCGACGATCAGGACGCGCCGGCGTCCCGCCGGCCGGGTCAGCGGGCCGAGGGCAGGCGTGAATGCGCGCTCGGCCAGCCGTGACAGGCCGATGAGCAGCGTGCAGATGATCGCGTCGATCACGAAGACGCTCTTCGAGTACGTCTCGAAGCTCCGCGCCTGCGACAAGGCCAGGAAGAGCACGGCGATGCCCTCGGAGAGGAAAACGGCGATCGGGATCTTGATGGCATCCCGCGCGCTCATGTAGCGCCAGACGCTCGAGTACGTCCCCATGAGGATGAACACGGCGTAGCGCGCGGCCAGGATGAGCGGCAGCGCGGCCAGGAAAAGGTGCCGCTGGTTCGGCGGCCCGACGCCTTCGAAGCGCAGGAAGTACGCACACGCGAACGCCGCCGCGATGAGGACGAAATCGAGCAGCATCTCCGCCATCCGCTCGCGCTGGAGGCCGGCGCCGAAGCCGCCGAGAAACCCGGCGACCTGGACGAGGACGGCGAAGGTGATGAGCACGCCGACCAGCGTGACCACCGAGTTGTTCGCCGCGTTGTAGGCGAGGCTCGTGCCGCCGAGCGCGGCCGCGACGACGGCGATCAGCAGGAGCGTCCGCTTCTCGGACAGGCCGGTGTGCACGAGGCGGTGACTCGTATGGTCGCGTCCCCCGACGTGGATCGGGCGCCGTTCGAGCGCGCGCACGATGGTGACGAGCGCTGTGTCCGCGATCGGGACGGCGAGGACGAGCAGCGGGAGAAGCACCGTCGCCAGCGACGGCGCGGCTGCTTTCCAGCTCGAGGCGAGCGCGATCGCGGCGAGCGAGAAGCCGATCACCTGGCTGCCCGAGTCGCCGAGGAAGACGGCCGCGGGCTTGCTCCGCCGCACGTTGAAGGGGAGGAAGCCGGCACACGCGAAGGCAACGGAGAGGGAAAGCACGAGGACGAGCTCGTTCGAGTGCACCGTGACGGCATCGATCGCGAAGTAGGCGCACGCGATCCCGGCCACGGTCGCCGCGATGCCGTCCATGTGGTCGAGCAGGTTGAACGCGTTCGTCATCCCGACCAGCCAGACGACCGCGAGCGGGACGGCGACCCAGTCGTTCTTGACCAGCTCGACCGTCAGCCCGTTGGTGAGCACGATCGCCGCCGCGCCGCCCTGCGCCGCCAGCTTCGCCGCCACCGGCAATCCGAACGCGTCGTCGAGCAGCCCGACGGCGAAGAGCAAGGCTGCGGCGCCGATGATCGCGAGGAGCGTGTCGCTTCCGCTCACCGCGCCGACGGCGATTGCGAGCACGACCCCCGCGAGGATCCCGGCGAAGACGCCGATTCCGCCGAGAGCAGGGGTTTCGCGAGTGTGCCAACGCTCGCTCGAGGGTTTTGCGGCCAGGCGCGCGGCAAGCGGCGTACGCAAAGCGATCCAGATAACCGCCGCGCACACCGGCAACGCGATCGCTGAAACGAGCGCGCTCATCGGCCGCGTATTACACCTAGAGTTTGTTAGGGATGTCGGTGTACGCCGAGCTTCTCCACCATCGCGAGCTGTTCGCGAACCTGTTTCGCCGCGACTTTCGCGCCAAGTACAAGGGCACGTTTCTCGGCGTCCTGTGGTCGCTGGTCAATCCGCTCGTCCTCATGGGGATCTACACGCTCGTGTTCTCGGTGCTGTTCCCCGTATCCAAGATCCACCATTACCCGCTGTATCTCCTCTCGGGGCTCGCCATCTGGGTGTTCCTGTCGGCGTCACTGCCAACGTCCGCGCGCTCGCTGCTCGACAACGCGAACCTGATCAAGAAGGTGCGCTTTCCGCGCCAGCTCACCGCGCTGTCGACCGTCGCGGCCCAGCTCGTGGCGCTCGGCGCGATCCTGGTCGTGCTGATCCCGGTGAACATGATCGTCATCCCGGACACGCGGGAGACCATCTGGCTGACGATCCCGCTGATCGTGCCGGTGGTCGCGCTTGTCGCCGGTCTTTCGCTCGCCGTTGCGGCCGCGAACGTGATCTTCCGCGACATCGAGCACATCGTCGCGGCGCTGCTGCTCCCGTGGTTCTTCCTCACACCGATCATGTACTCGTTCGAGGCCGGCGGGCTTCTGCGCGGCCCGATCGAGGACCACCCGACGCTCGTCAGCTTCCTGCACTGGGGGAACCCGATCACGCCGCCGATAGAGGCCGTGCGCGACGTCCTCTTCTGGGGGCGCCTCCCGCACCTGTGGGACGTGGTTTACCTGCTCGTCGCCGCCGTCCTCGCGCTGGGGCTGGGCGCATGGGTCTTCCGGCGCGTGGACGACCGGATCGCCGTCGAGCTCTAGTCCAGGGCGCAGCTAGGGCAAGCGTTCCTTGTGGAACTTCTCCTTGTCCTGCTCGCGCCATTCATCTTCGTAGGCCTCGGCTTCCGCGAACTCCCGCTCCATTTCCGCCTTCGCGTCGTCACTTGCCGGAAGCTCGCCCGCGCCGTCTTACGCCGCATGGCCATGAAGGCGATGACAACGAGTGGTACAGCGACCACCGCCATGATGATCCAAGGGATCATGTATGGCAGCGTACAGCGCTACTCAACGAAGCTTCGTCCCGGCCAGGCTGATGCCGTCGTAGCGGACCTTTCGGCCAAGAGCTGTATGGGCGCCGACGGTGCTGACGATGCCCCAGTTGCCGGTCCGGCCGAGCAGCCGGCCGCCGGCCGGGTACAGCTCTCTCACGAGGATCCGGGCTCGGGCGAACGCCGCCAGGTAGGCCCAGACCGTGTGCGTGTGCTCGTTGATCCCGAGCGCCTTCTCGCCCTCCTGGGCGGGAGCCTCGTCGCTCCAGCCGAGCGGTCGCGTTCCCTCGTTCAGCGCGACCACCGCGCCGCCGCGCTTCGTGACCCGCGACATCTCGGCGACCATCTTCGGGAGGTCGAGCGCGTGGTGGAGCGTGGCGACGCAGAAGGTGAGGTCGAACGAGCCCGTGGCAAAGGGGAGATGCTCGCCGTCGGCCTGGACGCGCTCGTAGTGGCCGACGCGCTCGGCGAAGAACGCGCCGCGTCCGATCCCGATCTTGTCGTCGTCGAGGACGTCCGTGGCGACGTATTCGGCGCCGCGGGGGAGCAGGTGCTGGGATGCCCATGTCTTCGCCGCGCCGACCTCGAGGATCTTGAGGCCGGGGCGCACCCAGCGCTCGAGGAAGCGCGAGAACGAGTACTCGTTCGAGGCCCAGACGGGATCGTCCCAGCCGAGCTCGCGGCAGACGAAGGGCAGGTTGGTGTCGACCTCCTCCTCGGGCTCGTACCAGGCTTCGCCTTTGGCCTTCTCGACCCAGCCGCCGATCTCGCGCTTCTTCTCGGCGATTCCTGGGAGGCGGTCGCTCAGCATCAACGGCATCCCCCGGTCGATCCGGAAGCTCTCGCCGCAGGAGAGGCAGTGGAGCGTCCCCTGCCTCGATCTCGCCGGCGAACTCGTCGGGCTCGACCGCGCCGCCGCAGACGGGGCAGCGGAGGATGGTCAGGAGCGCCTGCCTCACGCGGGAATCCGGACGCGGATCCTGGCGTCGAAGATCCAGGGGGCGGGCGGGTCGTCGAGGGCGGGGTAGCCCGCGACTTCGCTCCAGTCGGGGACGAGGCCGACCAGCAGCGAGGGGCACAGCAGCGGATGAGCGAAGCCGGGTTTGCGCCCGCCTTCCGGCGCCCACGGCGCGAGCTGCGCCGCTGCCTTTCTCCGCGCGAGCAAGCTTCCGGTGGGCTCGATCGAACCGCCGACGCAGGCAAAGCCCTCGGCGTGCGCGTCGAGGACGCGGCGCGACCAGTCCGGCGCGGGCCGGCAGCCGGGGACGAGGTGGGCAACTGCCTCCGCCTCCTCGCCGGGCACGAGACGCTCCTCCTGGTCGTCGAGCGCGGCCTGGGTCAGCTCGCGCAGCCCGTCCGCGCCTGGCCGGAGGTCGACGGCCAGTGCCCGCCGCGCGATGCGCGGAGCCACATCGGCGTCGAGCTCGAGCGGCGCGTTGCCGAGGTCGGAGAACCAGCTGCGCCCCTCGGCGACGACGTCGAGCGAAAGGCGGTAGCGGCCCGGCGGGCGCGGCGCCTGGATCGCGAACCACAGCTCCACCCGTTCTCCCGGCGGCACCTGCTTCTCGACGGGGCTGAAGATCCCGCCCCAGACGATCGCGTTTCCCAGCGGGTCGAGCCAGTGGTAGGAGACGCTGACCTGTCCGTCCCCCTCCGGCCGCCACGTCGCGGAGCCTGCGTTCTCCAGCTCCGCGCGGCCGTGGACGGTCTCGCCGGCGCGTAGCTGGGGAAGGTCGTACCAGAGCCAGCGGGCGGCCAGCGGCCCGCTCGCGACGGGCCTTTCGGGGACGATCGTGGGAGGCACGGGGCTAGTCTAGAGCCGTGCCTGAGCCGCTTCTCGTGCGCGCCTGCCGGCTCGAGCCGGTCGAGCGCACCCCGGTCTGGTTCATGCGCCAGGCGGGCCGTTCGCTGCCCGAATACCGGGAGCTGAGGAAGCAGTACAACCTGTTCGAGGTCTGCCGGCGGCCGGAGCTGTGCGCGGAGGTGACGCTGCAGCCGGTGCGTGCGCACGGCGTCGACGCGGCGGTGATGTTCGCGGACATCATGCTGCCGGTGCTCGGCATGGGCATCGACGTGGAGCTGGTCGAGTCGGTCGGGCCGGTGATCGCCGAGCCCGTGCGGACGATGGCCGATGTCGAGCGTCTCGTCGTTCCCGATCCGGACGAGTCCGTTCCTTTCATCCTCGAGGCAGTGCGCCTCGTGCGCGAGGAGCTCTCGCCGGAGCGCGCTGTGGTCGGTTTCTGCGGCGGGCCGTTCACCGTCGCGGGGTACGTGATCGAGGGGAAGCCGACCCGCGACTTCGTCAAGGTCAAGACGATGATGTACCGCGAGCCCGCGGTCTGGCACGCGCTGATGGAGAAGCTGACGGAGACCTCCGTCCCGTACGTGCGGGCGAAGGTCGAGGCGGGCGCGGATGTGATTCAGGTCTTCGACTCGTGGGTCGGCGCGCTGTCACCGGCGGACTACGAGGAGTTCGTCGCGCCCTACTCGGCGCGGATCCTCGACGCGGTCGACGTGCCGACGATCCACTTCGGCACCGGGACTGCGACGCTGCTCGGGTCGATGGCCGCCGCGGGCGGCGACGTGATCGGGCTCGACTGGCGGATCCCGCTGGACGAAGGCTGGGCGCTCGTCGGCGAGGAGCGCGGCGTTCAGGGAAACCTCGACCCGGCCCTGCTGCTCGGTCCGTGGGATCGCATCGAGGCCGGCGCCGTCGACGTGCTCGCGCGCGCCGCCGGCCGCCCGGGCCATGTCTTCAATCTCGGCCACGGCGTCCTGCCGGACACCGATCCGGCCGTCCTCCGGCGCCTGGTCGAGCTCGTCCACGAGCGAACCGCCAGCGAGGTCGTCGCGTGAGTCCTGGCTTCCCAGCGCCGACGCGGGGCCACCATCCTCCTCCCCACTGCGATCGTATCCAGGAAAGGCGCACACGTGGGTGGAGACTCTGTGCCGAATGTCTGACCGCGCCGCGGTCATCCTGATGGCGTACGGCTCGCCGGACCGGCTCGAGGACGTTCCGGCCTACTACGAGGACATCCGCGGCGGGCGGCCTGTGCGGCAGGAGCTCATCGACGAACTCGTCGACCGGTACGCCGCCTCGGCATCGGCGGCGAGCCCGGTCTCGCCGCTCAACCGCGAGACGGAGCGAACCCGCGCCGCGCTCGAAGAAGAGCTCGGCCTCCCGGTCTACACAGGGATGAAGCACTGGCATCCGCGCATCCCCGAGGCGGTCGAGCGCGCGCTCGCGGATGGAGCAACCACCCTCGTCGGCCTCGTCCTCGCGCCGCACTACTCCCGCCTCTCGATCGGCGACTACCGCCGACGCCTCGACGAAGCCCTCGACGAGCGCGCCCGCCTCGCCTTCGTCGACAGCTGGCACGACGACCCCGGCCTGGTCGCCTTCCTCGCCGACCGTGTCCGCGGCACGAAGGCACACGTCGTGTTCACCGCCCACAGCCTCCCGGCGCGCATCCTCGACGAGGGCGATCCCTACGAACGGGAGCTGCTGACGACGGCGCGGCTGGTCGCCGACGAGGCGCAGCTCGACCGATGGTCGTTCTCCTACCAGAGCGAGTCCGCGACCGGCGAGCCGTGGCTCGGCCCCGACATCCTCGACCACCTCACCGCCCTCCATGACCAGCAGGTCGACGACGTCCTCATCTGCCCGATCGGCTTCGTCGCCGACCATCTGGAGATCCGGTGGGACATCGACGTCGAGGCGGCCGAGAAGAGCGCGCGAGCTCGGCATGCAGCTCGCGAGGATCGAGATGCCCAACGCCGATCCGGCGTTCGTGGCCGTTCTCGCGCGGCTCGTCACCCACGCCCTCGCCCGGCAGCCGGCACCGGCGTGATCCCCGGCGAGATCAGCGTCGAGCACCTGACCCGCGTCTTTCGCGTCTATCCCCAGCCGGTCCGCACGCTCAAGGAGGTCCTGCTCACCCGCAATCGCCAGAAGCCGACCGACGTGCTCGCCCTCGACGACGTCTCGCTCCACGTCGACCCCGGGGAGGCCGTCGGGCTGATCGGGCGGAACGGCTCGGGGAAGACGACGCTCCTACGTCTCCTGGCGGGGATCATGAAGCCGACGGCGGGAACGGCCGACGCCGGCGGCCGAATCGCGTCCCTGCTCGAGCTCGGCGCCGGCTTCCAGCCCGAGTTCACGGGCCGCGAGAACGTCTATCTGAACGGCTCGATCTACGGCCTCAAGCGCTCGTACATCGACGAGGTGATGGACGAGATCATCGCGTTCGCCGAGCTCGAGCGCGCGATCGACCTCCCCGTCCGCACCTACTCGTCCGGCATGTACATGCGCCTCGGCTTCGCCGTAGCAGCGCACCTGTCCGCCGACATCCTCCTCCTCGACGAGGTGTTCGCCGTCGGGGACGAGGCCTTCCAGCAGAAGTGCTTCGGGAAGATCTTCGAGTTCAAGCGGCGCGGCGGGACGATCGTCTTCGTCTCGCACGACGCGTCCGCTGTCGAGAAGCTGTGCGAGCGCGCGGTGCTACTCGTGGACGGACGCCTCGAGTTCGACGGCCCGACTCACGACGCGATCTCGCGCTACCACCGGTTGCTCTCGCTCGAGCGCGACCCGGCCGAGCGCAAGGCAGGTCTCCGGGAGTGGGGGAGCGGCGAGGCGCGGATCGCCGAGGTCGAGCTGCTCGCGGCGGACGGCTCCGAGCGCCGGCAGTTCCTCGCCGGTGAGCCGCTGACCCTGCGCGTTCGCATCGAAACAGACCGCCCGCTCCCGCCACCGCGCCTGACGTACGAGCTACGGACCGACGCCGGGCTCCTGCTCGCGGCGGGTGTGCAGGACGCGGGCGAGCTCGGCTGGGACGAGGCGCCGGGCGAGCGCACGCTGCGCTTCGACGTCGACCGGCTGCCGCTCACCGACGGCCGCTTCCAGCTTCGCTTCGGGCTGTCCGACCAGGCGGGCGACCATCTCTACCATTGGCTCGATGACGCCTATCGCTTCCTCGTCTATCCGGACGGCCGCGAGCGCGGGATTCTCCGGCTCGAAGGGAGCTGGCGCACGGAGGAAATCGACACTGCTGCAGAAATGAGAACGAGATGACCGCTCGGACCTGTCCCGACTGGCCTCAGCTGATGGAGCTGGCGCCGGACCTCCAGTTCAAGCACTACTCGGTCGCGGAGGCCCACCTTCCGGCCGACGCGCTCGCGAGCTTCTCGCAGGGGATGCTGGGCGAGCTGACGATCTGCTGCGACCTCGAGCGGCACGTGTTCTTCGCGCAGCACACAGACCCGGCCGTGGGGGAAGCGCTGAGCGGGACGCACTGGTTCGAGCTGGCCGAGTGGACGACCAGCGGCCCGGGCACGGCCACCGCTCTCGGCTGACTTGAGGGTCTCGGCCAAGGCGGACTACGCCGTCCGCGCCGTCGTCGAGCTGGCCGTCTCGGACGGCGGGCCGGTCAAGGGCGAGCGGATCTCGCAGGCGCAGGACATCCCGCTCAAGTTCCTCGAGAACATCCTGCTCGAGCTGCGGCACGCGGGCCTCGTCCGCAGCCAGCGCGGGGCGGAGGGCGGCTACTGGCTCGCGCGGCCGCCGGAGGAGATCACGCTGGCCGAGGTGATCCGCATCGTCGAGGGGCCGATCGCGAACGTCCGCGGCGAGGGGCCGCAGGACGTGGACTACCGCGGCTCGGCGGCGCGGCTCAAGGACGTGTGGATCGCCGTCCGCGCGAACCTGCGCTCCGTGCTCGAGGCGGTGACGGTCGCCGACGTGGCTCAAGGCGAGCTTCCGCCCGCGGTCGAGGAGCTCGTCCGCAATCCGGACGCCTGGGCGGCTCGCTAGCTCCTAGCCTCGACGAACGTGCGCTCGTGCAGCGGGCGGATGTAGACGATCTGCCCCCGCTCGAGCTCGAGCTGGTGCGCCTCGTCGCGGCTGATCTGCACCGAGAGCTGTTCGCCGTCCCCGCGCACGAGCTCGACGCGCACCTCGAAGCCGAGGTGGACGAGCCGCTCGACCATCGCCTCGGTCGACGTCCCGTTCGGGTGGAGCTGGAGCTCGAAGTCATGCGGGCGGATGTACCTCTCGCCGATCCGATTGACGGGCCCGACGAAGCCCATGACGAACTCGTTGGCCGGATCCTCGTACAGCGCGCGCGGATCGCCGGCCTGCTCGACCTTGCCGTGGTTCATCAGCACGATCTGGTCGGCGACGTCCATCGCTTCCTCCTGGTCGTGCGTGACGATCAGCGTGGTCGTGTGCGTCTCGTCGTGCAGCCGGCGCAGCCAGACGCGCAGCTCCTTGCGCACGCGCGCGTCGAGGGCGCCGAACGGCTCGTCGAGGAGCAGGACGGCCGGATCGACGGCGAGCGCCCGCGCGAGCCCCATGCGCTGGCGCTGCCCGCCGGAGAGCTGCGCGGGATAGCGCTTCCCGAAGGCCTCGAGTTGGACGAGCTTCAGCAGTTCGGCGACGCGCTGCTTGATCTCGTCCTTCGGCCGCTTCTTCACGCGCAGGCCGAATGCGACGTTCTCGTACACGGTCATGTGCCGGAACGCGGCGTAGTGCTGGAAGACGAAGCCGACCCCGCGGCGCTGCGGCGTGAGCGCCGTTACGTCAGCCCCATCGAGGAGGACGCGGCCCGCGTCCGGCTGCTCGAGCCCGGCGATCACGCGGAGCAGCGTCGACTTGCCGCTTCCGCTCGGACCCAGAAGGGCGGTCAGCGATCCGCCCGTCACGTCGATCGAGACGTCCTCGAGCGCGGCGAAGGTCCCGAAGTTCTTCGAGATTCCCTGGACGGCGATTCCCACTAGATCTCCTCCTTCCGGCGGAAGACCGTCATCGCGACGAGCGTGATGACGGACAGCAGCGCGAGGACGACGGATGCCGCATACGCGCCCGGGACGTTGAACCCGTCGTACTGGCCCTGGACGTACTGCGTGAGCGTCTCGGTCTTGCCCGCGATGTGCCCGGAGACGACCGAAACCGCGCCGAACTCGCCCAGGCAGCGCGCGGTGGTGAGGACGACGCCGTAGACGACGCCCCAGCGGATCGCCGGCAGCGTGACGCGGCGGAAGATCTGGACCGCGGAGGCGCCGAGGGTGGACGCGGCCTGCTCCTGCTCGGTGCCGATCTCGCGCAGCACCGGCACGACCTCGCGCACGACGAACGGCATCGAGACGAAGATCGTCGCGAGCACGAGGCCGGGTAACGCGAAGACGACCTGGATGCCGTGGTCGTTCAGCCACGGGCCGAGCCAGCCGGTGCGGCCGTAGAGGAGAAGAAGCGAGAGGCCGACGACGATCGGCGAGAGCGCGAGCGGCAGGTCGACGAGGGCGTTGAGGATGCCCTTGCCGCGCACGTGGCCGCGCACGATCAGGAGCGCGCAGCAGACGCCGAAGATGGTGTTGAGCGGGACGGCGATCAGCGCCACGAGCACGGTCAGCCAGAGTGCGTGCACCGCGTCGGGGGAGGTGATCGCCTCCCAGGCGGCGTCGAATCCGTGCTCGAACGCGCGGTAGAAGACCATCCCGAGCGGGACGACCAGCAGCAGGGCCAGGTAGCCGAGCGCGCTGAACCGGAGCAGGTACCTAGACAGCATCGTGCCTCGTCGCGTAGCGGCGGAATGCGCCGATCAGGAGCAGGACGACGAACGAGATGACGAGCAGCAGCACCGAGACGGCGGCCGCGCCGTTGACGTCGTCGCTCTCGATCTGGCTGAAGACGTAGACGGACGAGACCTCCGTCTTGAACGGCAGGTTCCCCGAGATGAGGACGACCGAGCCGAACTCGCCGACCGCGCGCGCGAAGGCGAGGGCGACGCCGGAGAGGATCGCGGGCAGCAGGTTGGGGAAGACGACGCGCCGGAAGATGGCGAAGCGGTTCGCGCCGAGCGAGGCGGCCGCGTCCTCCATCTCGCGGTCGAGCTCCTTCAGCACGGGCTGGACGGTGCGGACGACGAACGGCAGCGTCACGAACAGGAGCGCCATTCCGACCGCGATCCGGGTGAAGGCGATGTCGATCCCGACCGGGCTCATCGGCCCGTAGAGCGCGAGCAGCGTCAGCCCGGCGACGACGGTCGGGAGCGCGAATGGGAGGTCGATCAGCGTGTTGACGAAAGCTCTGCCCGTAGAACCTGTCGCGGACGAGCACCCACGCGATCGCCGTTCCGGCGACCGCGTTGATCGCGGCGACGACGAAGGACGCGATGAGGGTCAGCTTCATCGCCGCCACCGCTTCCGGCGACGAGATCGCCTCCCAGAAGCCGGAGAGGCCCCCTTTGTGGGCCTCCCAGGCGAGTGCCGCGAGCGGGACGAGGACGATCACGGACAGGTAGCCCGTGACCATCCCCACTCCCAGGGCAGACCAGTTGCGACGGCGCGGCGGCGCCGCCGCAACGGCGACGGTTTCAGCCACCCTTCGCTTCCCTTTCGACCTTGACCATGATCCCGTTCTGCCGGTCGAAGAACTTCTTCTGCACCTGGTTCCAGCCGCCGAGCGAGGTGATCTTGAAGAGCTTCGCCGGCTTCGGGAAGTGGAACTGCTTGAGGACGCTCGGCACGACCGGGCGGTAGCCGTTGTTGCCCCAGATCTTCTGGGCCGGCGGCGTGCGCAGCCAGTTGACGAACGCCTTCGCCTGGGAGGGAGCGCCCTTCGTCGCCGCGATCGGGTTCTCGATCAGGATCGTCGAGCTCGGGACGATGTACTCGAGCGGGACGTTGTTCTTCTTCGCGAAGATCGCCTCGTTCTCGTAGCCGATCAGGACGTCACCCTTGCCGGTGGCGAACGTCTGCAGCGACTCGCGCGCGCTCTTGTCCTGCACCGAGACGTTCTTGAACAGCTTGACGAGGTACTTCTCCGCCTGGGCCGGCGTCTTGCCCGGCCTTGAGCTGCGCGCCGTAGGCGGCCATCACGTTCCAGCGGGCGCCGCCCGAGATGAACGGGTTCGGCGTGATCACGTCAACGCCGGGCTTGATCAGGTCGTTCCAGCCCTTGATGTGCTTCGGGTTGCCGGGCCGGACGGAGAGGACGACGACGGAGTCGGTGACCATCCCGTGGTAGCGGTCCTTGTTCCAGCTCGCCGCGACGATCCCGGGCTTGACCAGGCGCTGCAGGTCCGGGTAGAGCGAGAACATGACGACGTCCGCATCGAGGCCGTTGAGGACGGCGCGGCTCTGGTCGCCCGACGCTCCGTAGGACTGCGTGAAGGAGACGTCCTTGCCACCGGACGTGCCCTGGAAGGCGGGGATCAGCTGTGCGTACGCCGACCGCGGGGTCGAGTACGCAACGAGCGTCAGGTTCGCTCCGCTCGTTGCGGCCGTCGCGCCCCCGGCGACGGCCCCGGCCACTAACAGCACTCCTACCGATCGTCTAATGCGATGCATTCGCCTCTCCTATCTTTCTATCTTGTCCACTGACTTGGTGGATAATGCTGATGGAGAGGACTGACGTCAAGTGGCGAATCGGCTGATCTACCTCCGGCGCGTCTTCGGGTTCCTGCGCTGCTGCTTCGAGAACTTCCGCCATTTCTGGCGCTCGAGCGACTGCGCCCGTCCGTCGCGCCGGCGCTCGAGCCGGGCCAGCTCGCGCTGGAGCTTGCGGTAGCTCTCGAGCCGCTCGGCGGGAAGCGCCCCCGAGCTGATGGCGGCGCGCACCGCGCATCCCGGGCTCGGTCTCGTGGGCACAGTCGTGGAAGCGGCACGTCGCCGCGAGCTCCGTGACGTCGTTGAAGGCTTCGCCGATGCCGCCGTCCGCCTCGCCCCAGAGCTGGAGCTCGCGCAGCCCCGGTGTATCGATCACGAGACCGCCGCCCGGCATCACGATCAGCTCCCGGTGCGTCGTCGTATGGCGGCCGCGGTCGTCGCCGCCGCGGATCTCCTGCGTCTCCAGCTGCTCGACGCCGAGCACGCTGTTGATCAGCGTCGACTTGCCGACGCCCGACGAGCCGAGCAGCACGACGGTGCGGCCGGGCCCGAAGTAGGGCGTCAGTTCGTCGAGACCCTCGCGGGTGAACGCGCTGACCGTGTGGACGGGAACGCCGAAGGCGACCGCTTCGACCGCTGCGATCAGGTCGCCACGCTCCTCGATCGGACAGAGGTCGGCCTTGTTCAGGACGACCGCCGGCTCGGCGCCGCTCTCCCAGGCCGTCGCGAGGTAACGCTCGATCCGGCGCGGGTTCAGGTCACGGTTCAGCGAGCTGACGAGGAAGATCGTGTCGACGTTCGCGGCGAGCACCTGCTCTTCGGTCGCGCTGAGGTTCACCTTGCGCGAGATCTTGGTGCGGCGCGGCAGGACGGCGTGGATCGTCGCGCGGCCTTCCGGGCGCGGCTGCATGGCGACCCAGTCGCCGACGGCGGGTAGCTCGCCGCGCCCCGCGGCTTCGTAGCGGAGCTTGCCGGCGACCTCGCCCCAGGCCTCGCCGGCTTCCGTGTAGACGGCGTAGGCGCCGCGGTGCTCGACGGCGACGCGACCGAGGACGAGGTCGCCCTCAGGTCGGTGTTGCTCGAAATGTTCGTTCCAACCCAGTTCGGTGAGGGACAACGGAGGTCTCCTTTGTGAAAGCGCAGGCGGACAGCCCGCGCGGGGATCAGGGACGTGATGAGCGAGAGGGCGCTAGCGCAGGGCTAGGCGTCGCGCCTCTCGGCGCTCGCAAGAGGAGTGAAAACAGTCTTCTTCATTGCGCACCTCCCTTGCCGTTGTCGCAAAAGAGGCTATCAGGGCAGCAACTCGGACAGCGGCCGCGTGTTCACCACGTTCGCCGCGGTCGCCCACCCGCGGCGGGCGGTATGCACGGCCAGCGCCATGTTCCCGAGGCCCTGGATCGAGTGCGCGTCGGTGTTGAGGACGATCGGCGCGCCGGCCTCGACCGCGAGCCGGACGTATTCACTCTTGAGATCGAGCCGGTCGGGCAACCCGTTCACCTCCAGCGCGACGCCGGTCTCGAGCGAGGACTCGATCGCCTGCCCGATGTCGAGCGCGTTCTCCGGCCGGCGGCCGATGTAGCGCCCGGTGGGATGGCTCAGCCCGCGGACGTAGGGGTTCCGCATCGCCTCGAGCACCTGTTTCGTCAGGACGTCAGCGGGGCGGCGCTGGCCGGCGTGCAGGCTTGCCTGGACCCAGTCGAGCTCGGCCAGGACGTCGTCGGGAAGGTCGAGGGAGCCGTCGGGGAGGATGTCGCACTCGATCCCGCGCAGGACGCGAAAGGGCGCGAGCTTCTCGTTGGCCTCCGCGATCTCCTCAGCCTGGGCGCGCACATCGTCGGCGGCGAGGCCTGGAACGACGCGCACGTTCTTCGTGTGGTCGCAGATCGCCAGGTACTCGTACCCCCGCTCGCGCGCGGCGAGAGCCATCTCGTACACGGATGCGCGGCCGTCCGAGCGCGTGGTGTGGCAATGCAGGTCGCCGCGGATATCCGCGATCTCGACGAGCGGAGGAGGCTCGCCCCGGAACGGCGCTTCGCGCAGCTCCGGCGGACAGAAGGGGATGCCGAGCTCCGCGTAGACGTCTTCCTCGCGCGCGACCGCGGGCAGCGGTCCCAGCGCGGCGACATAGGGCCCCGAGCCGGTCGCGCGCACGAGCTCGGTGCCGAATGAGCTCTCCGGCGCGATCACGAGACGAACCGAGACGCCCTCGACGGTGACGCCCAGCGCGCTCCGCTCGTCCTGCTCGACCACCGCAACGATCTCGGGAGCCCCCGCAAATCGCTCGAGCGCGGATGCATCCGTCGCCACGAGCGCGAGGTCCTGCGGGTAGTCACTCCAGCGGCGCACGTCGCCGGCCACGGTCGCGCCGAGCGCGGCGGCGAGCGACTCCATCAGCAGCCGTGCGCGCCCCAGCAGAAGACGCGGAGCCTCCGACCGCGGCTCGCGCGCCAATCGCTCGCGCAGCCGCCCCTCGGTCGACGGCCCGATTCCCGGAACCTCCGTGAGCCGGCCCGCCGCCGCGGCCTCGCGCAGCTCGTCGACCGTCCGCACCCCGAGGGCGCGCCCGATCTCCACGGCGCGCTTCGCGCTCAGGCCGAGGTAGCGGCCGATCCCGACGAGCTCCGGATCGGTTTCGCGTTCCAGCTCCTCGAGCTCGGCGATCCTGCCCGTCTCGACCAGCTCGCGCAGGCGCGTCTCGATCCCCCCGCCGATCCCGCGCAGCTCGCGCACGCGACCCTGCCGGACGAGCTCCGCGACGTCGGCCTTCGTCGCGCGGATGAGGTCGGCCGCCCGCCGGTAGGCGCGAATGCTGTACGGGCTCGCGCCGGCGAGGTCGAGCGCGGCGGCGAAGCGTCCGAGGTAGTTGGCGATCGTGGCGTTGTCCATCAGGTGGTTAGTCTCCCCGCGATGGCGCTCGTAGTCGTCCCGTTTCGCCGCCGAGGGGGCAAGAGCCGCCTCGGGCTCGGGCCAGAGATCGCCCGGGCGATGCTGGAGGACGTCCTCGAGGCGGCCTCGTCGGTCGGCCCGTCGTCGTCGCCGACGCAGATGGAGGACAGGGCGCCGCCGTCGCGGCCGAGCTGCAACGGCGGCCCGACGGGCCCGGCGCTCGTCGTCAACGCCGACCTCCCCTGCGCGACCGCCCGCGACCTGTACGCGCTTCTCGGCAGCGTCCCGCCCGGCGGGATCGCGATCGTCGAAGCGCGGGACGGGACGACCAACGCGCTCGCGCTCAGCTCTTCCCGGCTGTTCGCCGACCTGTACGGCCCGCAGAGCGCCGCTCGCTTCAGGGCGCATGCGCCCTGCGCGACGGTGTCGATCCCGAACCTGGTCGACGACGTCGACACGGTGGACGACCTGGAGCGCGTGGCCCCGCGCGTCGGGCCGCACACTGCCGAGGCGCTTGCCGGAGCGCTCGTGTGAAGGTCGCGCTACTCGCAGGAGGCTTCGGCGGCTCGCGCTTCGCCCTCGCGCTGGCGGAGACGGCGGGAGCCGAAAACCTGACGGTGATCGGGAACGTCGGAGACGACGTCGAGGTGCTCGGCCTCCACGTGTCGCCCGATCTCGACTCCGTGCTCTACACGCTCGCCGGCGTCTTCGACACCGAGCGCGGCTGGGGGCGGCGCGACGAGAGCTGGAACGCGCTCGAGACCGCCGCGGAGCTCGGCGGCGACGCCTGGTTCAAGCTCGGCGACCGCGACACCGGGCTGCACCTGGTCCGGACGGAGGCTCTTCGCGCGCGGTGAGACGCTGTCGGCGGTCACCCGGCGGCTCAGCGAGGCCTTCGGCGTCCGCTCCACGCTTCTTCCGGCAACCGACGACAGGCTGCGGACGCACGTGCAGACGCCGGCCGGCGAGTTCCCATTCCAGGAGTGGTTCGTGGGGCGCGGCCACCGCGACGAGGTCGACGCCGTTCGCTTCGAGGGCGCCGAGACGGCGCTGCCGGCGCCGAGGCGTGATCGAGGCTCTCGATGCCGCGGACGTGATCCTGATCGCGCCGAGCAACCCGTTCGTCAGCATCGCGCCGATCCTTGCCGTACGGGAGATCAGAGCCGCGCTCGAGCATCGCCGCGCCCCGGCAGTCGCGGTCAGCCCGCTGATCGGCGGCAAGACCGTCAAGGGGCCAGCCGACCGGATGCTGTCCAGGCTCGCAGGCGGGACTGAGCCGGCGCATGTCGCGGCGTGCTACGCGGGCCTGATCGACGCGATCGTCATCGACGAGGCGGACGCGGACGGTGTCGAGCTGGACGTCCAGGTTGTCGTCACGCGAACGCTGATGGACGGCGAGCACGCCCGGCGGCGGCTGGCGGAGTCGGCGCTCTCGGTGCCGGTCGCGTGAGGGTCGCCATCGTCGGCGGTACAGGCGACTTCGGGCGCGGACTGGCGAAGCGGCTGAGCGCCGCCGGCGACGACGTGGTGATCGGATCGCGCGATGCCGAACGCGCCGAGTCGGCCGCGCAGGAGCTCAACGTCGCCGGGGGGCCGAACCAGGAGGTCGTGCGCGGCGCCGACCTCGTCGTCCTGGCCGTCGCGGCCGGCGCTGCGGTGCAGACGGCGAAGTCGCTCGCGCGGGCCATCGGCTCGACGCCGCTCCTCTCGGTCGCCAGCGAGCTGCGCTTCGGCGACGGAACTGTCCGGCCCGGAAGCGAAGGGCCTTCGGTCGCGGAGCAGGTCGCCGCAGTCGTTCCAGGCCCGGTTGCGGCGGGCCTCCACTCGCTTGCCGCCAGCACCCTTGCCGGGAGCCGCCCGCCGGACGAGGACGCCTTCGTCTGCGGCGACGACCCGGCCGCCAAGGAGCTTTCGCTCGAGCTCGCCTCCCGCCTCGTCTCCGGCCGCGCCCTCGACGCCGGTCCGCTCGCAAACGCGCGCGCGCTCGAAGGACTGACAGCCGTAATCGTCAGCCTCAACCGCCGGTACAAGGGCCACGCCGGCATCCGCGTCACCGGCCTGTCGTGAGCGAGTACCGCGTCATCGGCGTCGAGGGGCTGCCCGAGATCGGCGAAGGAGACGATCTCGGCGCGCTGATCGCGGCGGCGGTCGAGCTCGAGGACGGCGACGTGGTGGTCATCGCCCAGAAGGTCGTCTCCAAGGCGGAGGGTCGTGTCCGCTCGCTCGACGACGTCGAGCCCTCGCGCTACGCGCGCGAGATCTCCGGCGACCGCGACCCGCGGCAGACCGAGGTGATCCTGGGCGAGACGGCCCGGATCGTCCGGCTGCGGCCGCCGCTCCTGATCGCCCAGACGAAGCATGGGTTCGTTTGCGCCTCGGCCGGCGTCGACGCCTCGAACGCGCCCCGAACCGGAACGGTCGTCCTCCTTCCCGAGGACCCCGATGCGTCGGCCGAACGCATCCGCGCCCGGCTCGAGGAGCTGACCGGCCGGAGCCTCGCCGTCCTCGTCACCGACTCGTTCGGCCGCGCCTGGCGCGAGGGGACGACCGACATCGCGCTCGGCGCCGCGGGCCTCCACGTCCTCAGGAACCAGCACGGCGAGCGCGATCCGGCCGGCTACGAGCTGCACGCGACCACGATCGCCGTCGCCGACGAGATTGCGGGCGCGGCCGAGCTCGTGATGGGGAAGCTCTCGCGCATCCCCGCGGCCGTCGTGCGTGGGCTGCGTGTCACAGGTGACGGCAAAGGAAAGGATCTGGTCATGCGGGCCGACCGGGATCTGTTCCGATGAGCGACGACGAGCAGCGGACCGAGCACGACCTCGACCGCGAGCTGATCGAGCTGCTGAACGAGCTCCGGGTCGCGCTTCCCGGCGTCCAGGTGCTGTTCGCCTTCCTGCTCATCGTCCCGTTCTCGAACGGCTGGAGCGACGTCACAGAGGTGCAGCGCTACGTCTACTTCGTCGCATTCCTGTGCGCCGCCGTCTCCTCGGCCTTCCTGATCGCCCCGTCGACGTACCACCGGCTCCGCTGGCGCGAGGGCGACAAGGAGCACATGCTCGTGACCGCAAACCGGCTCGCCATCGCCGGCGCCGTCTTCCTCGCCGCGGGAATGACGGCGGCTGTGTTCCTGATCACCGACGTGCTCTTCGACAACGAGTGGGCCGCTCTGGTGGCGGCCGTCATCGGCGGCACGTTCGCGTGGCTCTGGTTCGGGCTCGCGCTGGTCAGGGAAGCTCGAGAGCAAGGTCGAGCTCGTCGCTCATCCTGATCCCGTACATGCCGACCTCGGGGATTTCCGGCTTGAGCTCACGCGCGCGGTCGACTGCGCCCGGACGCACCCGCGTGATTCGGAATCCCCGGCGCTGGTAGAAGCGGATCGCGTCCAGGTTGTCGTTCGTCGTCGTGAGCCAGACGATGCTGTAGCCGTCACCACGCGCCTCCTCGAGGACTGCGTCGAGCAGCATCGATCCGACTCCGCCTTGGCGGGGAAAGGCCTGGATCGTCGTGATTTCACAGAGGTCGCCGTCTCCTCGATAGGTCACGTGGCCGGTGATCTTGCCGTCGCGGAGCGCGACGAACCCGGCGTGCCGGGCGGGGTACATCACCTCCTCGTGGCCGACGACCGTCTCGGCGCCCCACGCCTCGACAACGAACTCCAGCAGCGCCTCCGGGTCGACCTCGGAGGCGGGCCGGATCTCGATCACGGCGTTTCGCCGGACAGGATGGTCGTCAGCGTCGAGAAGTCGATGTTCCCGCCCGAGACGACGCAGACGATCTTCCCCGTGCCCGCGCGGCCGGCGAGCGCGGCCGCCACGCCCAGCGCGCCGGCGCCCTCCGCGATCACGCGCGCCCGCTCGGCGAGGAGGCGGATCGCCCCCGCGACCTCGTCCAGCGAGGCGGTCAGCGAGCCGTCCACGACCTCGCGCACGCGCGGCCACATCTCCGGTAGCACCATCCGCGCGCCGGCGCCGTCGACGAACGACGGCGTGTACGAGATCTCCTGCGGCTCGCCCGCTGCCAGCGAGGCGGCGAGCGGCGCGCCGGTCTCGGGCTCGACCGGATAGATCTTCGTGTTCGGGGCGAACGTGCGGAGCGCGCTCGCGATCCCGGTCGTCAGCCCACCGCCGCCGAACGGGATGAGCACAGCGTCGGGATTCGCGATGTCCTCGACGATCTCCATTCCGATCGTCCCGTTCCCGGCCATCACGCGCTCGTCCGCGACCGGGTGGACGAAGACGCCGTCGATGCCCTCCATCCCGTAGTTCGTGAGCGCGTCCCACCACTCGTCGAGCGAGACCTTCACGTACGTCCCGCCGAGCCGCTCGATCGCGTCCAGCTTCGTCTGCGGCGCGTGATCGGGGACGATGACGGTGCACGGGATGCCGGCCTCGCGCGCCGCCCACGCGACTCCCTGCGCCATGTTCCCGGCGCTCGCCGTGACGACGCCGGCGCGGAGCTCGTCCGGCGACGTCTGCCGGATCGCGTTCGTCGCGCCGCGGATCTTGAACGAGCCGATCGGCTGCAGGGTCTCGAGCTTGAGGTAGATCTCCGCCTCGGCCTCGGGAGCGTTCAGGCGGAGCAGCGGAGTGCGGACGGCCGCGCCCTCGATCGCCGCCTGCGCTTTCCGGATCTCGGCGGCGGGGATCAAAGCTCGACTTCGGTGCCGGCGCCTTCTTCGCGTGCGCGGCGCACGACGTACTCCGCGGCGGCGAGGTCCTCGACCGCGAGCCCGAGCGAGCGGAACATCGTCAGCTGGGAATCGTCCTCGCGGCCCGGCTTCGTCCCGATCAGCACCTCGCCGATCTCGCCGCGAATGTGGTCGGGCCCGATCGCGCCCTCCTCGAGCGCGCGCCGGTAGTCGCCGGCTTCGTTCTCGGCCGACTCGCGCCGGTCGACGTAGAGCACCGCCGCCGCGACCGTCTCGGGATCGAGCTCGGTCATCTGCGGAGGCCGTCCACCGACCGCGTTCAGATGCGCGCCCTCCTTCAGCCACGAGCGCTCGAGCACCGGCTCCGTGGCATTGGTCGCGGTCACGACGACATCGGCGTCGCGCACGGCCTCCTCCGCGGACTCGGCCGTCTCGACTCCGAACTCCTCGGCGAGCGCCTGCGCGTGACCCGGCGTCGGGCTGAAGAGGACGATCTCGTCGAAGTTGCGCACCGCTCGCATCGAGTCGAGGTGCGAGCGCGCCTGGACGCCGGCTCCGAGAATTGCGAGCTTCTTCGTGTCCTCGCGCGCGAGCAGCCTGGTGGCGACGGCGGACACGGCCGCGGTGCGGATCGCCGTGATCGCCGACGCGTTCATCAGCGCCCGGACCACTCCGGTCTCCCCGTCGAAGAGGGTCACTGTCCCCTGGTGTGCGTCCAGCCCCCGCTTGGGGTTGTCCGGGAAGACGCAGACGGTCTTCAGCGAGTACAGCGGGTCGTCGCCGGCCCGGTGCGCCGGCATCAGGCCGATCAGGCTGGGGCTGCCGGCAGGGCCGAAGATGAAGCGCAGCGGCATGTCCATCTCGCCGCGCGCGAGGGTGGCCAGTGCGCCCTCCATCGCCCCGATGCAGCCCTCCATGTCGAGGAGCCGCTCGACCTCTTCTTGGTTGAGCACAAGCATCAGGAGAACAATGACGCGATCTCGTCGCGCTCGCCAGGGGACAGGTCGAGGTCACGCGCGGCCAGCGCCGGCTCGAGGTGCTCCGGCCGCCGCGGGCCGACGACGGCAGCCGTCACGGCCGGGTTCGAGATCACCCAGCCGAGGGCGAGCGTCGCAGGCTCTCCGCGCTCTGCGAGCCCCTCGACACCGCGGTGGACCTGCTCGGCGTCGAGATGGAGGTACGGGCCCGGGCGGAGGGTCATCCGCGACCCTTCCGGATGCGGCTCGCCGGGCCGGTACTTGCCGGTCAGCCAGCCGCCGGCGAGCGGGCTGAAGGCCTGGTAGTCGAGCCCGCGCTCGGCGCAGAGCGGGAGGACGCCGTCCTCGTCGCCGCGTTCGAGCAGCGAGTACTCGTTCTGGACGAGCGACGGCCGCCCGGCCTCGAGCGCGGCCGCCACCTGCTCGGCGTCGAAGTTCGAGATGCCGTAGGCGCCGATCGTCCCTTCCTCGACCAGCCGCTCGAACGCGCGCGCGGACTCGTTCGTACGGCGTCTGCGGGTCGAACTCGTGCGCGAGGTACATGTCGACCCGATCGACGCCGAGCCGCTCGAGGCTCGTCTCGATCTGGCGGAGGATGCGGTCGGGCGCGAGCCCGTGATCCTGGCCCGCGTCCATCGGGTTGTAGGTCTTCGTGGTCAGCCGCGGGCGGTTGCCGGTCGCGCGGATCCAGGCCCCGATGGCGGATTCGCTGCGCCCGCCGCCGTACGCGTCCGCCGTGTCGAACCAGCGGATGCCCGCGTCCCAGGCGGCGTCCATGATCGCGAAGGCCTCCTGCTCCGACTCTCCCCGTCCGAACAGCTCCGGGGCCGAGCCGATCCCGCCGAAATTGCCGCACCCGAGGACGATTCGCGTCATGCGCCGAGTCTAAGGTGGAGCCGTGGAGGACTCGATCTACCTCGGCGACAACCTGGATGTCCTGCCGACGCTGCGCGACGACGCCTTCCAGCTCGTCTACGCCGATCCGCCGTTCAACACGGGCCGCGCGCAGACCCGCCGGACGCTCGCGACCGTCGCGGACGCGGACGGTGATCGCACCGGATTCAAGGGCCGCCGCTACTCGACGCGCCTCCTCGACCAGAGCTCCTACCGCGACTCGTTCGACGACTACCTCGGCTTCCTCGAGCCGCGCCTCGAGGAGCTCCGCCGGGTCCTCCACCCGACCGGAACGCTCTACCTCCACCTCGACTACCGCGAGGCGCACTACGTCAAGCTCCTCTGCGACGAGCTCTTCGGGCGCGAACAGTTCTTGAACGAGATCGTCTGGGCCTACGACTACGGCGCGCGCGCCAAGCGCCGCTGGCCGGCCAAGCACGACACGATCCTCGTCTACGTCAAGGACGTGCGGGACTACTACTTCGACTCCGAGGCCGTCGACCGCGAGCCGTACATGGCGCCCGGTCTCGTGACTGCCGACAAGGCGGCGCGAGGCAAGCTCCCGACCGACGTGTGGTGGCACACGATCGTCTCCCCGACAGGCAAGGAGAAGACTGGCTACCCGACGCAGAAACCGCTTGGCATTCTGCGCCGCATCGTCCAGGCTTCGACCCGCGAAGGCGACTGGTGCCTCGATCCCTTCGCCGGCAGCCGGGACCCTCGGCGCCGCGGCCGTCGAGCTGGGCAGGCGCTACGTCTTGATCGATTCGAATCCCGAGGCGGTGCGGGTGATGGAGCGGCCGGTCTCGCTGCCTGAGCGTTCGGTTCTGCGACGAGCAGGAGTGGGGCATCGGCTGGATCGCGGCCGAGCCGGCGGTCCTGCAGCGCTGCTCGCACGCGCTCGTGCTCGACGGCAAGGTCTGGCTGATCGACGCGGTCGACGGGGACGGGGGTGGAGGAGCGAGATCCGCGCGCTCGGCGAGCCGGCGGGCGTCGTCCAGCTGCTCGACCGCCACCGTCGCGACTGCGGCACGCTCGCGCGCCGCTTCGGCGTCCCGCTTCACGTCACGCCCTTCCAGCTCGTCCCCGGCACGCCCTTCCAGCCGCTGCGCATCGTCCGAACGCCGTCATGTGGACGGAGATCGCGCTCTGGTGGCCGCAGCGGCGCGTGCTCGTCTGCGGCGACGCGCTCGGAACGGCGCCGTACTACCTCGCGCCGAACGACCGCCTCGGCGTCCACCCGTTCCTGCGCTTCCTCCCGCCCCAGCGTCTGGGCGGGCTCGAGCCGGCGCACGTCCTGGTCGGACACGGGGAAGGCGTCCACGAGCAGGCGAGCGACGCGCTCGAGGAAGCGCTCGGGACCTCGAGCCGCCGCATCCCGCGCTGGCTCGCCAGTCAGGGCTGGCGCGCGGTCAGGCGCCGAGCTTCCTGAGGAGGGCGTCGGTCGGAGCCCAGTACGCCTTTCGGGCACCCGGCGAGCTGCCCATCGGTCCCGCGTGATCGGCGAGGAACGAGACGGTCGAGTGCGCGAAGTGGAGCTGGATCTGCGAGCCCGGGAAGCCGGAAAGCCTCAGGCGGCGCAGCAGGGCCCGCGCGCCGGTCGCGCCGAGGCTGTCCTTGTCGCTCACAATCAGCGACAGGACGGTGTCATGCCGGAGCGGCCGGAGGTCGACGAGCTGCGCCTGGTCGCCGGCTGCCACGGTGTTGACGGCCTCGACTGCCCGAGGTACCGGGACTCCCTCGCGGCCCGCGACGGCGGCGTACTCGACCGCGAGCCCGCCGCCGCGCGAGTACCCCACGACGAGGACAGGAAGGCCGGGCTCGTCGAGGCGCTTCGCGGCCGTTCGGACGCCGGCGACGGCGGGACCGATCACTGCGGTGGCGTAGCTCTCCTCGTAGCGTGGGTAGATGACGGCATTCCCCCCGGCGACCAGGTGGTCGATCCATGGGCGGTGGTTGATCGGCGTTGTCTCGTCCGGTCCTCCCTGGCCATGGAAGAAGATCACGAGCCGCTTCGGTTTCCCCGCCGGCCGGAACAGCCAGGCGCCGGCGGCCGGGTCAGGACCCTCGACGAGCGGCCCCGTGACGGTCGCGCGCTTGGGGTACGAGCGGCCGCCGCAGCCCGCGACGACGAGGAGCGCAACGAGCGCGAGAGAGATCCATGACGCTTTCACTCAGGCGCCGGGCGCGGGGAGCTTCTTGACGAGCGCGTCCGTCGGGTCCCAGTAGGCGCGCTGGGCGTTCGGCGAGAGCTCGAGCGGCGCCAGATGGTCGGCCGTGAACGTCCCGTGCGAGCGCGCGACGTTCAACTCGATGTTGCCTCCGGGGAAGGCCGCTTTCCGCAGCCGCGCGAGCAGCCCGCGCGCGCCCTGCACGCCGAGCTGGTCCTGGTCGCTGACGATCAGCGCGAGCGTCGTGTTGTGCGCGAGCGGCCGCAGGTCGGTGGGATGCGTCTGCTCGCCGAACGAGACGGTGTTGATGCTCTCGATGATGTCCGGAACGGGGGCGCCCTTGCCGGCGGACGCAGCCGCGTACTCGACCGCGAGCGCTCCGCCTCGCGAGTAGCCGATCGCGAGCACCGGCAGGTCCGGCGTGCCAAGCTTCTCGTTCGCCGTCTTGACGCCCGCGATCGCGGAGCCGAGCACAGAGGCGGCGTAGTCCTGCTCGTAGCGCGGGTAGACCACAACCGCTCCCTGCTTGACCATGTGGTCGATCCAGGCACGGTGGTTCGCGGGGGTCGCCTCTTCCGGGCCGCCCTGGCCGTGGAAGAAGATGATCATGCGCTTCGGCTTCCCAGCCGGCTGGAAGAGCCAGACGCCCTTCGCCGGGTCGGAGCCACGGACGATCGGCCCTTCGACCGTGGCGGTCTTCGGGTAGGACGTACCACCCCCGCAGCCGGCGAGGCCGAGGAGGAGGGCCGTAGCGACCGGGATCCAGGTCGCGGCTTTCACTACGACCTAGGACGCGCCGACGGGGAAGCGGTTAGCGCGAGCGCTTGCGCGCGCGCTCGAGCCGACGGCGCTCGGCACGGTTCGACGGGCCTGGGCCCTGCTCGCCCGCGGCGTCGAGATAGGCGCGGCGCTCGGCCGCGGTCAGCTTGCTGAGCGCCCGCTGGGCGGCCAGCGGATCGTTCATCGCGCCGCTCGACCGCTCGATCTTCGCGACCGCGCTGGCGAGCTCCGGATTCTGCTTCTCGAGCGCGGCGCGCGAGGCCTTCTGCAGCCAGCGGTTCATGAACGGGACCTTCTGCAGCTGGATCAGGATCGGCTTCAGGTACTTCCCGCCCTTCCAGCGTCCGAGCAGCACGATCGCGCCGAACAGCAGGAGGATGCCGGCCAGGATGAAGACCGGAATCAGGAACAGGATGTCGAAGGCGACCACCATGGCCGCCTGATCGTAGCGGGACTTAAGCCGCTACCGCGATGCGCGGTTGAGCCGCGTAGACGAGGCCCGAGACGACCTCCTCGAGCTGCTCTCGGACGTCCTCGTCCACGAGCCGACCCGTCTCGTCGAACCGCTCCGGCGCGTGTCCCAGGGCAACATCGCCCTCGACTACGCGGGCACCGATCGCCGCCAGCACCTTCCGCAGCTCGGCCTGCGCCCAGACAGCTCCGAACGCCCCCGTGCTCGCCCCGACGACCGCGACCGGCTTGAAGCGCAGCACGTTGGTCGCGAACGGGCGCGAGACCCAGTCGAGCGCGTTCTTCAGTTGGCCCGGGACGGAAGAGTTGTACTCGGGCGTGGCGACGAGGACGGCGTCGGCGCCCGCGATCGCCTCGCGGAGCTTGGCCACCGGAGGGGGAGCCGGCAGGCCGTCGTCGTCCTCGTCGTACGGCGGCACCGCCTTCAGCCCGTCCCAGAGCTCGAACTCCACGTCCTCGGGCAGAAGCTCTGCGGCCGCGAGGAGCAGCTTTCGGTTCCAGGAGTCCTTCCTCAGGCTTCCGGCGATGCCGACGATCCTCATGTCAGCTCCTGACCAGGTACAGCTCGGCGGTCAGCGCGACGTCGTTCGCCAGCGCCGGCTCACCGTTCGGGAGCGGGTTGTTCCAGTTGAGCCCGAAGGCGGTGCGGTCGATCGTGCCCTCGAGGCGGAGCGAGAAGCGCGTGCCGCCGTACGGATCCTCGGCCGGCTCGCCGACCGTTCCGGTGAGGACGACCGGCAGCGTCGTTGTCGCGGATCGTCAGGTCTCCGTTCACCGTCACGTCGTCGCCGGAGCGGTCGATCGCTGACGAGCGGAATGTGATCTCCGGCGTCAGCTCGGCGTCGAAGAAGTCGGGGGACTGGAGATGCCCGGCGAGGTTCTCGTCCTGCACGTGCACGCCCGTGACGGGCGCGGAGCCCTCCAGCGTCGCCGTCCCGTCCTCGGCGACTGTCAGAGTCGCCTCGAATGGCGAGAACGTGCCGCGGAAGGTGCCGCCCATGTAATCGACGGCGAATCCGACGTGGGAGTGGGTTGCATCGACGTTCCACGTCCCGGTCGTTAGGGTGTTCTTTGCTTCCAAAATCGTGTTCACCGTGTCCCCTCCTCTATGGGATATAGTTGAGTGCACAAGCAAAGTAGCAGATAAACCTTGAGCAGTCAAATATTGACACCACAACAACTTGGGCCCGCAGTGGAGGCGTTCGTCGGGCTCGTGCGGGCACACGCATCGGCGACGCGCGGGCTCAGCGCCGATCTGCTGGAGGAGCACGGCCTGACGCTCAACGACTACGAATGCCTGCTCCGCCTCACGCACGCGCCCGGCGGGCAGCTGCGGCGCGTCGACCTCTCGCGCGAGCTCCTGCTCACGCCGTCGGGGATCACGCGCCTGCTCGAGGGTCTCGAGCGCGCAGGCTATGTGGAGCGCAGGAACTGCGCCGCGGACGCGCGCGTCTCCTACGCCGTCCTGACCCCGGAGGGCCGGGAGAAGCTGAAGCAGGCGCGACGTTCGCACGTCGCCCAGGTCCGCGAGCACTTCGGCGCGCGCCTCAGCGACGAGGAGTTGGCCACGCTGGCGTCGCTGCTCGCGCGGCTCGAATCCGACGATCAGGAAGGAGCGTGCTAGGCCGAATGAGCGAGCCGGACCCCAGACGCTGGAAGGCCCTCGCACTGCTAAGCGTCGCGTACCTGATGGTGGTGCTCGACATCGCGATCGTGAACGTCGCTCTGCCCACGATCGAGGACAAGCTGAACTTCTCCTCGACCGAGAACCTGCAGTGGATCGTCAGCGGCTACGCGCTCACCTTCGGCGGCCTCCTGCTGCTCGGAGGGCGGATGGGCGACATCCTCGGCCGCCGCCGCGTGTTCATGGTCGGGCTCGCGCTCTTCGCGCTCACGTCTCTCATCGCAGGGCTTTCGACCTCGTCGGCCATGCTGATCGCCGCCCGTGTCGCCCAGGGTGCTGCGGGCGCGATTCTCTCGCCGTCCGTCTTCTCGATCACGAGCGTGACGTTCGCGGAAGGCTCGGAACGGAACAAGGCGCTCGGCGTCCTCGGCGCGATCTCCGGCGCTGGGGCGGCGATCGGCGTCATCCTCGGCGGTGTCCTGACCACCTACGCGGGCTGGGAGTGGATCTTCTTCGTCAACGTGCCCATCGGCCTTATCACGCTATTTCTCGTGCCCCGCGTCGTCGCCGAGAGCCGCGCCGAAGGGATGGAGCGGCACTTCGACTTCACCGGCGCGGCCCTCGTGACCAGCGGACTGATGCTCTTCGTCTACGCGCTCACGCGTACGAACCAGGTGGGCTGGAGCTCGACCGAGACGATTGTGGAGTTCATCGGGTCGGCCCTGCTGATCGGCGGATTCATCCTCTGGGAGGGCCGCACCAAGTACGCACTCGTCCCGCTTCGCATCTTCAAGCGGCGCACGCTCACGGGCGCGAACATCGTCGGCTTCCTGCTCGGGACGATGATCTTCGGGATGTTCTTCCTGCTGTCGCTGTACATGCAGCAGGTGCTCGGCTTCACCGCGCTCAAGACCGGCATCGGCTACCTCGCCGTCGCCCTGACGGCCGTGGTCGCGTCCGGTGCGGCACAGGCGCTCGTCACCAAGACCGGCGTCAAGCCGGCGCTGCTCGGTGGTCTTACGCTCGTCGGCGGCGGGCTCGTCCTCTTCACGCAGATCTCGCCGACCGGCTCGTACATGACCGACCTCTTTCCGGGCTTCATCATCCTGGGAATCGGGCTCGGATTCACGTTCGTCCCGATCTCGATCGCCGCGCTCGCGGGCGTCACCGGACGTGACGCCGGCCTCGCCTCAGGGTTGATCAACACGTCGCAGCAGATCGGCGGCGCGCTCGGCCTTGCGCTCCTGACCACGGTCGCGACTTCGCACATCAGCAAGCTCGCGCCCAATGGAAATCCAACGCCCGCCGATCTGACCTCGGGCTACTCGCTGGCGTTCTGGGTGGCTGCAGGCGTCGCCGCTGCTGCGATCGTGGTGACCCTCGTGATCGTGCGGAAGCAGGACCTCGAGCTGGCTGCGGCGGAAGCCGCGGCCGGAGCGGTCGGCTAAGGGGCGCGCCGCTCCCACTCGAGGGGATCGGGCGAGCCGATATCGGCTCCGAAGTTGCGCAGCGCGCCCGTGATCATCAGCCGGCGGTGCGCCGACCAGGTGAGGACGTGCGCGACCATCCCGCCGAAGGTGAAAGTTTGCGGCGGATCGCAGAGGGCGTCGACGAACGCCGTGTCCCACACGTTGCGGTCGCGGATGCCGCGGACGGCGGCCGCGAACTCCTGGGCGGCGTGCTCGTGTCGCTCGCGCAACTCCTCAAGCGAGGTTCCGCCGCGCTCGGGCTGGTCGCGCCCGGCGAGGGACGCCGTCCAGATCTCCTTCGAGTAGACGAGGCGGTCGAACATCGAGGGGAGCGTCGGGTCGCCGTCCTCGAACCAGGCGTGCTGCGGCTCGGTCGGTGTCGGCACGGGCCGGTCGAGGTCCTCCGGGGAGCTCGCCGGCGGCGTCGAGCAGCCGGTTCGTGAGCCAGAGGTCGTGTTCGATCAAGCGGTCAATCAGATCCATGGGAGTGCTCCTTTCGGTACCGGCCGGAATGAGCAGTCCGCCGGGCGGGTGGAAGTGGACACCGTTCGGCGCCGGTAGGCGGAAATCGCTGCAGAAGCGGCTGGGGGAGACCCCGAAGGCCCGACGGAAGGCGCGGGTGAACGCCTCGGCCGACGAGTACCCGGCGCCGAGCGCCGCCTCGAGCACCTGTGAGCCGCGGGTGAGCTCATAGGCGGCGCGCTCGAGGAGCAGTCGCCGGCGAAACCCCGCCGGCGATTCGCCCAGGCCGGCAGCGACGAGACGATCGAAATGGAAGCGGCTCAGGTACGCGCGCCGGGCGAGCTCTTCCCGCGCGCGGGGTCTTCGAGGCTCTCGACGAGCACGTCGATCAGCGTCCGCAACCGGTCGCGGGTGGCCGTCTTCGTCATGACCGAGATCATCCCGCGGCAGCCGCTATTTCGCCTGATCGTTCTTGCTGGGGTTCTTACAAAACTCAGAAGAAGCGCGAGTATTCAGCCAGCTCTTTTTTATGGCAAACTCCATAAACTGTGGCGCACCATAAGAGGGGTCTCACCGTTGGCCTCTGTACTGTTCTCGGGCTGGCCGGGGCGACAGCCCTCGCCGTCTCCAGCGCGTCCGCCGGCGTGACGCCAGTTCGACGCGCGCTCTTGTGCGACGCCGACGGGGACGGGGTCGACGACTCGATCGACAACTGCGTCGGCGCCTACAACCCGGACCAGCTCGACGCCGACGGCAACGGGCACGGCGACCGCTGCTCGCCGCTTCCGTCGAACTTCTCGCGCGTCATCTTCTATCCGCGCGTCGGCGTGAACGGGACGCTGCCGGGTCAGGGCGCCTGCTTCCACTACCAGTGGTCGGCGAACGCGAACGCCAACCCGCTCTCGGGCGACGGTTGCACACCGGGTGGAAACGGCGGCTGGTTCTGGTACTCGTACACGGGGAACCCGCTCCCGGACAACACCTACTCGATCACGGTCACGCAGACGTCCATCCCGCAGGGCTGCAACGGCGGGCTGTCGACCTCGTACACCTTCACGTTCGGCCCTGGACGCTTCGCCGCCGTGGACATCCCCTACAACTGCTCGGCCCAGCCTCCTCCGCCCCCGCCGCCTCCGCCCCCGCCTCCGCCTCCGCCGCCTCCGCCCTCTCCGGTCCACCTCGAGCCGACCCCTGAGCCTCCACCCGACCCGCCGCCGGTGGCGACGAGCTTGCTCACGAGCGTCGCCGGAAACGGGTCGATCGTCACCGTCGCCTCGACGCGCGGGCTGAGCGGTGACGCTCCGCGAACGCCGGTCAAGTGCGGCACCCAGGGAACGGTCTGCGCGTCCCAGATCCCGTCCGGCGGGACGATGACCATGAAGGCCGTCGCCGCCCCCGGCTACCGGTTCGACGGCTGGAAGACCGGATGCACCGGGAAGAGCTCGACCTGCACGTTCAAGGCGGGCGGCTCGACCACCACGGGCTCCGTGACCGCCAGCTTCGTCCCGACGAAGCCGAATCGCTCGCTCGTCGTCCGCCTCCGCCAGCCGTCGATCAACGCCAAGTTCAAGGCCAGCACCGGGCAGGGCACGCTGCGTGTGGACGGCAGCATCACGCTGCGCGCTCGCCTGCGGATCGAGCTCCGGCGCCCGGGCGGCGGCCCACTCCTGACCAAGAACGTGACTGCGCTCGGCTCGTTCCGGCTCAAGTCGCTGCTGAAGAAGGGCCGGCTCGCCGGCGGCGCGCAGCTCTTCCCCGGCGCCTTCGTCCTCTCGGTCACCGGCCGTGCCGGCAACACGCAGGTCCCGCTGCAGATGCGGACGATCTTCGTCAAGTCGCCCCGCGAGGGCGTCGTGCGAAGCGTCTATGGGGCGACGCTCGAGGACGGCGTCCGCGTCAAGCCGATCCCGCGCGGCTCCAGCCGTCTCTGGGCCGTTTTCAGGTTCGAGACGCAGCCGACCTCCAGGCCGATCACGGTGACCTGGTACGACCTCAAGGGCAGGCTCGTCGGCACGCTCACGAAGAACAACCGGCCGGTCATCTCCTCCGGGATCGGCGGTGTCTCCGGCGCGATCCCGTCGGGGACCTACAAGGCCGTGCTGAAAGCGGGCGGGAAGATGGTCAAGACTGTCCGCATCCGAGTCGCCTGACGCCCACTAGAGTCCGCGCGTGGCCACCGAGGGTTACGCGCAGTTCGAGGAGTGGGCGACCTGGTACCGCGTCGACGGCGACCTTGCCGCCGAGCGCGCTCCGCTCATCGCCCTGCACGGCGGGCCAGGCGCGACGCACGAGTACCTGCTCCCGCTGACCGCGCTCTCGCGCGAGGGACGCGCCGTCGTCCTCTACGACCAGCTCGGAAACGGCAACTCGACGCATTTGCCCGAGCGGCTCGGAGACGGCGAGTTCTGGACGCCCGCGCTCTTCGTCCGCGAGCTCGCGAACCTCGTCGAGCACCTGGGGCTCGAGCGCTACCACGTCCTCGGCCAGTCCTGGGGCGGGTTCCTCGCCCAGGAGTACGCGCTGACGCAGCCGGCCGGGCTGCGCTCGCTCGTCCTCGCGAACACGGCCGCATCCTTCCCGGACTTCCTCGCCGAGTGCAACCGGCTGCGTCTCGAGCTCCCGGCCGACGTGCAGGAGACCTTGCAGCGGCACGAGGCGGAGGGGACGACCGACGATTCCGAGTACATGGAGGCCGCGATGGTCTTCTACCTGCGGCACGTTTGCCGGCTGGAGGGATGGCCGGACGAAGTGCTGCAGGCGTTCGCCTCGATCGAGGCGGATCCGACCGTCTACCACACGATGAACGGGCCGTCCGAGTTCCACGTGATCGGCTCGATCAAGGACTGGCAGGTGAAGGACCGGCTGGGCGAGATCCGCGTGCCGACGCTCGTCGCATCAGGCCGCTACGACGAGGCGACGCCGGCGCTGCAGGAGGCGCTGGTGGAGGGGATCGCCGGCGCGGAGCAGGTGATCTTCGAGGAGTCCTCCCATATGCCGTTCTGGGAGGAGCGGCAGCGGTTCATGTCCGTCGTCGGCAATTTCCTCGCGCGCCACGACTGAGTTCATCCCCACCGCTTGAACCCGCCTTCCGAGTTGATCGTCTGGCCGGTGATCCAGCGGGCGTCGTCGCTACAGAGCCATCCGATCAGGCGCGCGGCATCGTCGGGCTCTCCCCAGCGGCCGAAGGGCATCGCCTCCGTGTGATCCCAGTTCGCGAGACCCCAGCCCGTGTCGGTCGGGCCGGGGTTGACGGTGTTGACGGTGATGCCACGGGGAGCGAGCTCCTCCGCCAGCGTCACCGTCGCCTGCTGGATCGCGCCCTTCGAGACCGCGTAGGCAACCTCGCGGGACATCGGCCCGAGATGCTGCCCGGAGGTCATGAGGATGACGCGGCCGGATTCGCCCGTGAACCGCGCCGCGAACTCCTTGGCAAGCAGTAGCGAGGCGCGTACGTTCTCATGGAGGAAGTCGTCGATGTGCTCGGCGGTGAGGTCGTCGAGGCGGCCGTGCCCGCTGCGCGCGTGGTTGGCGACGAGGATGTCGAGCGGGCCGAGCGCGTCGTGCGCAGCCTCGACGACGCGTGCGGGCGCGTCCGGATCGGCGAAGTCCGCCTCGACGAACGGCACGCCGAGCTCGGCGGCGACCGCCTCCGTCCCTTCCGGCTCGCCGCCCCATTCCTGACCGCGGTCGTGCTCCGTCCAGCCGTGGATGAAGACGGCCGAGCCCTGCTCCTGCAGCCGCCGCGCAATCGCGTAGCCGATCCCCGCGAGGCGGCTGACGCCGGTCACGAGGGCCTTGCTCACCGGGTGGCCTCGAACAGGACGTGCGGCCGGTAGTGCGCCTCGATCATCTTGACCCGCGTCATCCCCAGCCGCTCCGCGACGCGTAGCGACGGCTGGTTGTCGACGTCCACGAGCGCGATGACCCTCGGGACGGCGAGGTGCTCGAGGCCCGCGGCGAGGCAGGCAGCGGCGGCCTCGGTTGCGAAGCCGTTGCCCCAGTAGGCGCGGCTGAGCGTGTAGCCCAGCTCGATGTCCCCGGTCGGCTCGTACAGGCCGAAGCCCGCGTCGCCGATGAGGTCGCCGGTCTCCCGCTCGACGACAGCCCAGGAGCTGAACCCGCGCCGCTCGGATTCGCGCGCGTACGTCTTCAACCGGGCCTTCATCGTCTCGATCCCCCGGAAGGCACCGCCCGCGACGAAGCGCATGACCTCGGGATCGCCATAGACGGTCAGCATCGCCTCGGCGTCGGCCTCGGGCTGGAACTCGCGGATTGTCAGTCGTTCAGTCTCGATCGGGAGAGGAACGCGCATCGAACTCCTCGAGCGGGCTCGAATGCTTTGGCTCGTACAGCCCGATCTCGCCGCCGCCGGGAACCTTCATGTGCGTGATCAGCCCGAAGCCGGCGTCGGTGACCGGCATCGTGAACTCGGCGCCCTTGGCCTCGAGCTCCCGCATCGTCTCCTCGATGTCGTGACACATCAGGGAGAGCGCGTGCGTGCCGCTCGGCCGCTTCTCGTCGGCAGGGTGGACGCCGAGCTCGGCCGGCGGCAGCGCGAAGATCAGCCAGCCGTCGCCCGCGTCGACGTTCTCCCAGCCGAGGACGTCGCGCAGGAACGCTCTCGTGGCGTCGGCGTCTTCGGCGTAGATGAGCGTGTGGGTAGCCGCGATCACTCGGTCGGTTCCAAAATCTCCCGTGCCGTCTCCGCGTCCTCGGCGCGGACGAGGATCTCGTGCGGCGCGCCGGCGGCCCAGCCGTCGAAGGCACCGGCGCCGGCGTTGGTCACGCGGTAGATCGCGTCGATCCCGGCGCTCGCGAGGAGCGCGGTGAGCGACACCGCCTCCCCCTCGGAGCTGGCGAAACCCACTCGCACGAGGTCGTCCATGAGGGAAGTATCCACCTATGAGCCGGGTCGTTCTTCGCCGAGGCGTCGAGATCGAGGATCCGCTCGAGATCGCACTCGCGTTCCTCACGGCGTATTCGATCGAGGAGTCGCCGACCATGTCGTTCGACGAGAGCGACCTGAGGCGCGCCAACCGCGGTGGCGCGCGGATCTCGGCCGTCCAGATCGCGGCGATTCTCGAGCGTCGCGGCGCGATCGAGGGCGCCTTGCGCGCGATCGAGCCGGACGCTTCGCTGGCGGCGAGCTCGATCCCGTGGGATGCGCTAAGGCAGCTGTTCGACGCCTTCGCCGATATCCACGGCGTCGGCTTCTCCAAGATGACGAAGGCTCTGCACCCGAAGCGGCCCGCGCTGATCCCGATGCTCGACAGCGTCGTGCAGGCGCACCTGGCGGCGGACGACCCGGGCACAGGCTCTTCGTTCGGGGAACGCGCGATCGCGCTCGTCTACGGCTACAAAGGCGAGCTGGATCGCAACCGCTCCGCGTTGCGCTCTCTGGAGGCGGAGCTCGCGAGCCGTGGATATGGGCTCACCGAGGTTCGGATCCTCGACATTCTGATCTGGTCGCTGTCAGCTTGAGTCCGAGCGCGCTCCCGCGTGGATCGGCGCGCCGAGCTGCTCCATGAGTCCGAGGTCGTCCCGGTGGTTCCAGATCTCGACGACCTTTCCCCCTTCGAAGCGGAAGATGTTGACTCCAGAAAACCTCATTGCGCGCTCGGTCGGTTCGAGCGCGCCCCAGCGCCCGAGATGTGTTCCGGATGCGGTCCAACGGCCGACGACGAAGTCGTCCTCCGCGAGCACGAAATCAACCTCCCACCGCAGATCCGGAAACGCGCTGCGAAAGTCGGCGGCGATCCGTTTCTGTCCTTCGGGACCCGGAGGAGGGTCGGTCGGCCGTGAGTCGTGACGGACGTACTCGGGTGGCGAAGACCTCGTCGGCGACGTCGACGTTGCCCTTGTTCCAGACCTCTTCGTAGAAGCGCCTGACGATCGCCTTGTTGTCCGCGGCCGACATCGCCTACCCGAAGTCGATCACGGATCGGATTCCGTCCTGGGCCTCCATCAGCTCGAAGCCCTTGTTGACCTCGTCCAGCGTCAGCTTGTGCGAGACGAACGGGTCGACGTCGATGTCGCCGGCGAGATAGCGCTCGATCAACTGCGGCACCTGGTCGCGTCCTTTGACTCCGCCGAACGACGAGCCGGCGACGCGGCGGCCGGTGATCAGGAAGCGCGGGACGACGTCCAGCGTCTCGCCCTTGCCGGCGACGCCGCAGACCGTGGCGAGACCCCAGCCCATGCGCGCGGCCTCGACCGCCTGGCGCATGACGTTCACGTTCCCGGTTGCCTCGAAGGTGTAGTCGGCGCCGAAGCCGTCGGTCATATCCAGGATCTGCTGGACGGCGTCGGGGCCGCCGATGACGGTGTCGGTCGCGCCCTGTCCCTTCGCCAGCTCGAGCCGGCCCTCTGAGCGGTCGACGGCCACGATCCGCTCCGCGCCCTGGAGCCGGCAGCCCGCGACCGCGCCGAGGCCGACCATCCCGGCGCCGAAGACGACGCAGGTCGAACCGGGCTGCACCTTGGCCGTGTTCATCGCCGCGCCGAGCCCAGTCGAGAGGCCGCAGGCGAAGAGCGCGGCGCGGTCGAGCGGCGCCTCGGGGTTGATCTTCGCGAGCGCGATCTCGGGCATGACGGTGTACTCGGAGAAGGTCGACGTCCCCATGAAGTGCCGGACGGGCTCGCCGTCGCGCGAGAAGCGCGTGGTGCCGTCCGGCAGGTAGCCCTGGCCCTGCTGCTCGCGGATGGCGAGGCAGAGGTTCGTGCGCGGGTCGAGGCAGTGGATGCACTCGCGGCACTGCGGCGAGAAGAGGGTGACGACGTGGTCGCCTTCCTGCAGGTCGCGCACGCCGGGGCCGAGCTTCTCGACTACGCCCGCGCCCTCGTGGCCGAGCACGGTGGGCTTGTAGCCGGACGGATCTGCGCCCGAGGCGGTGAAAAGGTCGGTGTGGCAGACGCCGCAGGCGACGAGGCGGACGAGGACTTCGCCGTCCTTCGGCTCCGCGAGGTCGAGCTCCTGCACCTCGAGCGGTTGTCCGAATTCTTCGAGGACGGCGGCGCGCGTCTTCATACCGCGATCCTATTCCGACGACCTGCACGACGATTCCGCGCTCGAGATCGATTAGCTGTGGATTTCTGAAAGCGCTCGAATCGAAGCGCTAGGCGTTCGCGGATGCAGGTCGCGAGGCGGCGCGGCGGGGTAGTTCGATCACTTGTCCTTGAAAGCCTTTGAAGACCTCGAGCATTGGACCATCGTCATCTTCGAGAAGCTGGGTGGCACGTGGACGCGGTAATCGGGAGCGATGCCGACTAGCTCTGGTCGAAAGCGCGATGGTGGATCGAGCAAAGACTGAGACCGTTGCTGATCAGGGGATCACCGGCTATCCTCTGATGTCGCCAACGATGTGTGCCGCATCGAGGAGCCGCACTTCCCTCAATCGGCAGATCGCGCATTGCTCTCGGTACGCCGGGAATGAACTCGACCATCGAAAGCGCGCGCTGGTGCAGCCGCATCTTCACTTCTCGAGTCACGTAGCTGGCGAATCAAGCGGATCCGCAGGGCAGGACTGGTTCAAGCTCGTCGAACGGGCCGATTCGTCTTGCCAACGGCAACGAGCGACACAGCCGATCTGCACGACGGTCATCTGCGGTGATGAAGCAGGGGAAGAAGAGCCGCGTAGTGCCCAGGACGCGTGCCGACGAAATACACGAGCGGCACCTGCAGGGTCAAACGCAGCCCGAAGCGGCGCGGTTGTCCGCCTGATCGATCGACCCAGCTCGGTACGCGTATACGGACGCCTTCCTCGGTTTCCGCGTCCGCATAGGGCGACTTGCTACAGAGGTCACAATCGAGAGCGCGGCTGGCCCGCGTTGTGCCTGGCAGCGCGGAAGATTCCCTTCATGTGAAGACAGGAACGGAACTCGAGTTGACCCCGAAAGGCGAAGCCTGCGATCGAGACGCACCTTTGTATAGGGACGTCGAGACCGAACTTCGCACAGAGAACCGCCGATGGCGATGCAAAGCACGAAGCTCCGAATATCGTCGTCTCGCTCTGCGGCAGCCACGGGACGATTCTAGGACCGTCCCGTGGTCCGAGCAAGAGGAGTCACTACAGCCGGTGTTCGTGCCGCAGTCGCGGCACGTGTAGCAAGACCGGTCAGCTGCAGCCGGTGTTAGTCCCGCAGTCCCGGCACGTGTAACAGGAACCGGTGCGCACCATCCGGCCGCCGCACTTGGAGCACTCGACCGCGTCCTCCCAGGCATTGAACAGCGCCGTCTGGCCGGGAGGAGCTGCGTCTGCCGGTGCGGCCGGCGCCGCGGCCTCCGCAGTCCCGCCGTTCGCGTACCCCTGCGCCAGCCGCGCCCGCACCTCGGGCGAGAGGATCCCGATCTCCTCCTGCTGGTCGACCGTCAGGAACTTCTTCCCCATCCAGCGGAAGATGTAGTCGACGATCGACTTGGCGGTGCGGATGTCCGCGTCGTTCGTCAGCCCGGCCGGCTCGAAGCGCATGTGCGCGAACTTCGAGACGTAGACCTCGAGCGGCACGCCGTACTGCAGGCCCAGCGAGACCGAGATCATCAGCGAGTTCACGAGGCCCTGGAGCGTCGTCCCGACCTTCGCCACGTCGCAGAAGATGTCGCCCGGCGTCCCGTCCTCGTACAGGCCGACGTGGAGGTAGCCCTCGTAGTCGCCGACCTGGAACTTGCGGCCGACCTCGGTGCGGTCTTCCGGTAGCCGGCGGCGCAGCGTCAGCGGGACGGGCGGCACAGCGACGGCCGCATCCTTCTCCTTTCCGGACAGCGGCTGCGCGACCTTGCAGTTGTCGCGGTAGATCGCGATCGCCTTGACGCCGAGCCTCCACGCGTCGGCGAAGACCTGGGCGACGTCGTCCACCGACACCGTCTCCGGCAGGTTGACCGTCTTCGAGATCGCGCCCGAGATGAACGGCTGGACGGCGCCCATCATCTTCACGTGACCCATGTAGTGGATCGCGCGCTCGCCGACCGCGCAGTCGAACACGGGGTAGTGCTCGGACTTCACGTACGGCGCGCCCACCATCGTGTTCCGCTCGTCCACGAACGCGACGATCTCGCTCGACCTCCGGCGGCGCGTACCCGAGCTTCTCGAGCGCCATCGGCACGGTCTTGTTCACGATCGTGATCTCGCCGCCGCCGACGAGCTTCTTCGACTTGACCAGCGAGAAGTCGGGCTCGACGCCCGTCGTGTCGCAATCCATCATGAAGCTGATCGTCCCGGTCGGAGCGAGCACGGTCGCCTGCGCGTTCCGGTAGCCGTGGACTTCGCCCAGATCCAGAGCGTCGTCCCAGGAGCGCCGGCAGGCGGACAGGAGATCCGAAGGAACCGAGTCGGAGTTCTCGATGTTTCCGCACGACGCGCGGTGCTTCGCCATCACGCCGAGCATCGCGGCGGCGTTCTTCTGGTGGCCCGCGAACGGGCCCATCCGCGCCGCGATCTCTGCCGACTTGCGGTACGCACGCCCGGTCATCAGCGCCGTGATCGCGGCCGCGTAGGCGCGACCCTCGTCCGAGTCGTACGGGAGCCCGCGCGCCATCAGCAGCGCGCCGAGGTTCGCGTAGCCGAGCCCGAGCTGGCGGTACGCCTTTGCGTTGCGCTCGATCTCGGGCGTCGGATACGACGAGTAGCCGACGAAGATCTCCTGCGCGAGGAACATCGTGTCGACGACGTGCTCGAACGCCTCGACGTCGAACTCGCCGTCCTCGCGGCGGAACTTCATCAGGTTGATCGAGGCCAGGTTGCACGCCGAGTCGTCAATCGACATGTACTCCGAGCACGGGTTCGACGCGTTGATACGCGACGTGTTCGGCAGCGTGTGCCACTGGTTGATCGTCGTGTCGTACTGGACGCCCGGGTCGGCGCACTTCCACGCGGCCTCGGCCATCTGCCGGAGGAGGTCGCGCGCGTCGCGCGTCTCGACGACCTGTCCGTCGGTGCGCGCGGTCAGGTTCCAGTCGGCGCCCGCGTCGGCGGCCTCCATGAAGGCGTCGGTGACGCGGACGGAGTTGTTCGCGTTCTGATACTGGATCGACGCCCAGTCCTCGGAGTTGAGCGACATGTCGTAGCCGGCCGCCTCGAGGACGCGCGCCTTCTCCTCCTCGTGCGCCTTGCACCAGATGAACTGCTCGATGTCCGGATGGTCGACGTCGAGGACGACCATCTTGGCCGCGCGCCGCGTCTTACCGCCCGACTTGATCGTGCCGGCGGAGGCGTCGGCGCCGCGCATGAAGGAGACCGGCCCGGAGGCGTAGCCGCCCTTCGACAGCTGCTCCTTCGAGGAGCGGAGCTTCGAGAGGTTGACGCCCGAGCCCGAGCCGCCGCGGAAGATGACGCCCTCGCGGCGGATCCAGTCGAGGATCGACTCCATCGAGTCGTCGATCGAGAGGATGAAGCACGCAGAGCACTGCGGCTTCTCCTCGAAGCCGACGTTGAACCACACGGGGGAGTTGAAGGCCGCGAGCTGGTTGACGAGGATCGCCTTGAGCTCCGCCTCGAAGGTCTCGGCCTCCTCCTCGTTGGCGAAGTAGCCGCCCTCACGGCCCCACGCGCCGGCCGTGGTGACGATGCGGCCGATCATCTGCTTGACGCTCTTCTCGCGCTCCGGAGAGGACATGCGGCCGCGGAAGTACTTCTGCGCGACGATGTTCGTGGCCGTCTGGGACCAGAACTTGGGGAACTCCACGTCCTTCTGCTCGAAGGCGGGCTTGTCCTTGCCGGGGATGAAGGCGTCGCGGGTTTCCCACTCGATCTCGTCGAACGGATCCCGGCCCGGGATCGTGAAATACCGCTTTACAGCAACGGTTGCGTCCTCCTGGACGACCGTGTTCTCGACCTGTTCGACGGTCTGAATTTCCTGTTCTGCCGACGCCATTGTTCCTCCCAAGTGTAGTTCCGGCCCCCTGCCAGACGGACCGCGCATATTGGGGATGGCGTCGGACGGACTAGTGCAAGTTGCGGCGGCCGTTGAGGCGCCGGACGAGCGCGCTGGCCGCGCCGGCCGCGATCAGGAGCAACGCGATCCCGGCCAGGATCATGAGCGGAATCGGGATCGAGTCGGCACGGTCGGGGCCGAGCTCACCGAGGACGCGCTGGATCGGGCCGCTGCGCTTGTGGCCGGCGGTCGAACGCTGCTGAGTGATCGTCGTCTGCGTCCCGAGGACCCCTTTGCGCGCGACAGCCTGGCGCAGGCCGCGCTCGAGCTGATCGGGCAGGTCGGAGTAGATCCGCATCCGGTCGGTCACCTTGCTGAGCGCCTGGCGGTAGCACGTGGCGGGGTACCGGGCGTCGATCGTCCCGTCCTTGTACCAGTCGTTGATCACCGCGTTGCCGCACGATTTCGCCGACTGCGGAGCCCGCTCCGAGCGCAAGAGCAACAATGGCCGCCAGGGCGGCGCTTATGGCAAGACGTCTCATCTGCCGAAATCTCCCCACGACGCAAGCATGTAAACAGCAGCGTGTGAGCCAAATGTTAAGGAAACGGGGATGTGCCCCGTGTAAGCATTTACCGAACTACAAAGGGCAAGCTCGCCTTGCGGCTGGCCGCGCCTGGATTGACCGCGGCGACCAATGAGACCACCACCCGGTAGCGGCCCTTCTGCAGCGCGCGCGCCGCGGCAGCTTGACGTTCTTCGCCTTCCCTCCGGTCGCCTGACCGAGCGCGGCGAGGACGCTCTTGCCGTTGGAGAGATCGATCACACCGGACGTGTACTGGCAGTCGAGGTTGCAGCTGAGGCGGAAGTGGATGGCCGAGCCGCGCTTGCCCGCCGCGGAGGCCTGACGCGGCGCCTGGAAGGCGACCTTCGCGGTCACCGTGAGCCGCATCCCGGGGCAGCGTGCGATCACGCCCCGCGCCACTTCCTGGAACGCCTGCCGGACGATTGACAGGCTCGGCTTCGCCGTGTGGTCGACGTAGTAGAGGCCCGACTGCCACTGCCCGCGGCCGACCTCGTCGAAGGCGTGGTAGAGGAACATCCCCTCCACCGTCGGCTGGCAGAAAGCGAGGCTGAGCGCCTGCTTGTACCGCTCGCCCTGAACCGGAGGTGAGACGGGCTTCGTCGACGCGGGTTCGGCCCCCGTGTACTTCTTGGCTTTGGACTTGGGGATAGTGGACTCGATTCCGTACTCGTCGTAGATGACCGGGATCTTCGAGCCGATCTGGTTCGTCCCGTCGAAGGCCTGGCCGAGCGCCTTCACGAGCTTGTCGTAGTCCGCGATCGTGATGCTGGTCGAGGTCGAGTGGCGCGTCGTGGGAAGCTCGCTCGAGTTCGCGCCGTAGGGGTGGAAGGCGAACCAGTCCATGATCGGCCCAGCGCGGCCGCTCTGCTTGTAGGCCTCGCCGAGGTCGCGGATGAAGATGGTCGGCGAGTGCGACTTGCTGGCCGCGTTCGGGTCGTCGTGCCCGCGCGGGGACACGGCGCCGCCGATGACCGTGATCTTCGGCGAGACGGCCTTGAGCGCGTCGTACGTCGTCGCCAGGGTCTTCTCGTAGTTGACCGCGGCGAGATCGCCGCCGTTCTCGTCGAACTGCGGCTGCCAGAAGTTGCTCAGGTTCGGCTCGTTGCCGACGATGATCTTGGTGAAGGACGGGAAGTCCTTGGCGACGTTGGCCGCGAACTTGGCGAACTGATCGCGCTGGTCGTCGTCCTGCGGCGTGTAGCGCCCGCGCGTGTTCGTGACCGCGACGAAGACGGGGATTCCGAGGAGGCGTGACGCGCCGGCGACGTTCCCGAGCGTCTGCCGGTCGTACTCGCGCGGCTCGGTGACGTCTGGCCACCAGAAGGCGTGGAGGTTGACTGCGCGGAAGCCGGCCAGCTTGGCCAGCGCCATGTTCGCCTTCGTCTCGACGAGATTGGTGCGCAGCATCAGCCCCTCGTTCGCGCCCACGAGCATGCTCGGCCCGCCCGCATGCGCGGGCGCAGCGAGGAGAAGTCCGAAGAGGACGACTAGAAAGAACCGCCGCACCGCTGCTCAGATTAGCGGCCTGGCAGGCTATTCCTCCCGATGAACCGTCGCCTCGATGCTTCCGCCGTGGTTCTGGCCGCGGCGGCCGGTCTGCTTGCCGCCGCGCTCTTCTTCGGCGGCGGCAGCGACGACGTCGATTTCCTCCCGATCGCGCTGACGGCGCTCTTCGTCGCCGGCGGCCTCGCGGTTGCGGCGATGGCGGGACTGATCCCCCGGCCGGGACTGGACGGGGTGGGGCTCGCGTTCTTCGGCTTCCTCGGCGGATTCGTCCTCTGGAGCGGCCTTTCGGTGTGGTGGTCGATCGCGCCCGACCTGACGTGGAACCTGTTCAACCGGGAGCTCGCCTACGTCGGATTTGCGGTCGTCGGGCTGTGCGCCGGCGCGCTCTGGCCGCGGCGCACGATCGCGACCGGTCTCGCGGTCGTGCTCGGCGCCGTGATCGCGTGGGCCCTCGCGGGAAAGGTCTTTCCCTCGCTGGTCGAGGACGGGGAGCAGGTCTCGCGCCTGCGCTCGCCGGTCGGCTACTGGAACGCACTCGCCCTCCTCTGCGCGGCGGGAGCCGTCCTCGGGTTATGGATCGCGACGGATCGCGCGCGGAGGCGCGGCACGCGGACCGCGGGCGCCGTCCTCGTCTACGGAGCCCTGGTCGCAGTGGTGCTGACGTACTCGCGGAGCGGGATCGCGATCACCGTCCTCGCGGCGCTCGCCTGGGTCATTCTGAGTGGCGCCGCGTTCGAGACGCTCGCCGTGCTCGCGCTGGCCGGCGCGGCGGCGGCTCCCGTCCTGCTGTGCGCCTTCATCAGCCCCGGCATCACCTCGGACGGCGAGCCCTACGCGGTCCGGGTGGACGACGGGATGATCTTCGCCCCGGTGCTGCTCGCGGGTGGAGCGGCCGTCGGGGTGGCGACGTATCTCCTTTTGACCCGGGGGCGCGCGTCCAACCGTGTGCGGCGGAGGGCCGTGTGGGCGACCGTTGGCGTCCTGGCGGTCGGCGCGTGCGGCCTTCTGATCGTCTCGGTCGTGCGTGCGGGCGGCCCCGAGCCGTGGGTCGAGGCGCGCTGGCACGACTTCTCGAGCTCCAGCGACGTCCCCTCCGCCCAGGCGGGCCGGCTCGGCTCGCTCAGCTCGAACCACCGCTGGACGTGGTGGCAGGAGGCGTGGCGCTCCTTCGAAGACGCGCCGGCGAAGGGAAGAGGCGCGAACAGCTTCAAGCTCGTGAACGTGCTCGAGCGCTCGAAGCCGATCACGGTGACGCAGCCGCACAACCTGTTCCTGCAGGCGCTCAGCGACGTCGGGATCGTCGGCTTCCTGCTGCTCGCGGGGATCGCGGTCGCCGCGATCCTCGCCGCGGTGCGCACCGTCCGCCGCTCGACCGGGCCTGAGCGGCTCGCCACGCTCGCCCTCTCGATCTCGGCGGCGGCGTACCTCGTCCAGTCGCTGGTCGACGTCGACTGGGACTTCGTCGCCGTCACCGGGCTCCTCTTCTTCGTCATCGGCGTGCTCGCGGCGCGCCCGGCCTCGGCGGCACGCGTGGCGCCGGCCTGGGCGCTCGGCGTCGCGGCGGGGGCGTGTGTCGCCGCGACCTCGCTGCTCCTTCCCTGGCTCTCCAGCGAGAAGACACTCGACGCGTATGCGGCGATGGACCGGCGCGCGTATGAGTCGGCGGCCGATCGCGCCCGCAGCGCGCACGCGCTGAACTCGCTGGCGGTCGAGCCTCTGTACGCCCTCGGGGAGGCGGAGACCTTGCGCGGAAACCTCGACGAGGCCGAGGGCTGGTACGCGCGGGCCGTCCGCCAGCAGCCCGACAACCCGAACACGTGGTTCAACCTCGGTGACTTCGAGCTCCAGGCTGGGAACAACAGAGCAGCCTGCGTCTTCCTGACGCGGGCAACGCAGCTCGACCAGTTCGACGGGAGCGCGGCGGCCGAGCGCGAGCAGGCCTGCTAGCGCTTGAAGGCGTGCGCGGTGAGCCGTCCGTAGCTGACCGCCCGGCGAAACGGATCGAGCCCCTTTCGCTTCCGTCGCAGCCCGCGCACGACCGAGTGCGGAAAGCCGCGGGGGCGCTGGACGAGCTCGACGCGCGCGAATCCCACCACGCGCAGCATCGCCTCGACCGCGGCCGGGTTCGGGCCCCACCAGTTCGACGCGTCCCGGTTCATCTCGTCTCCGGGATAGAAGGCCGCGGCGGGCCGCTGCGTGTGGATCAGGTCGACGTGGGTGTCGAGGATCAGGTGCTTGCCCGTGACGCTCGCCACCCGCTCGAGCGCGAGCAGCGGATCGCGCATGTGGTAGAGGACGCCGAGAAAGAGGACGAGGTCGAAGACGCCGACAGTCTCGGGCGAAAGGTCGACGACGTCGATCGTCCGCGACTCGACGCGCGAGCCGAGCGCCTCGTGCGCGAGCTCGAAGCCCGCCTTGCTGCCCCAGCCGTCGCCCTCCCACGAGAAAGAGTCGATCGCGAGCACGCGCGCCGCGCCGCGCCGCTCGGCCTCGAACGAGAAGAACCCGTCCCAGGCGCCCACGTCGAGCACGCTCAGCCCAGTCAGGTTCGCCGGGATGCCCATGCGGGCGAGCCGCGAGGGCGAGTCGTCCCAGCCCGGGGTTACGACTCCGTTGCCGAGGTCGATCGTGTGGAACCAGTTGACCTCGTCGACGCGGCGGCGGAGTTCCTCCACCGCGACAGTGTCTCAGCGAGGCCTAGGAAGCGCCGACGATGTAGACGAGCTTCGCGCGGCCGAGCTTGCGGACGCTGATCCCGTCCAGCGGCCCGACGGTGCGCACGTGAATCTTCTTCGCGAACTTGAGCGCCTCGGGCCGGAGGCCGGGCCGGTACATGACCAGGCTCGTCGGGTAGTCCATCCGCTGCGCGTTTCCGATCAGGCCGAGCTTGTAGCCCAGCCGGCGAACGTCGTGCGCGCTCGTCGCAGCCGCGCCGCTGTGCCCGTTTCCGTTCAGCACCATCACCGGCGTCTGGGCCGGCGTCAGCTTGGCCCGGCCGGCGGGAGTGTGCGGCCCGACCGCTCCCTTCGGGATCGTCGAGTCGGCCTGCTGCAGGTGGTGCGAGACCCGCGGGACGATCAGGACGACGGCGAGGACGAGCAGCGAGCAGGGCCTCGAGCGCGGCGACCGCGCCGAGGACGAACGTCAGCTTGCGCCAGTCGTGTGCGCCGAGCTCGAACGGAGGTGCAAGGGTGTGATCCAACGCGGCTCCGGATTCGCTCCGGCGGCCGCTACTCCTCCCATTCCCAGGTTCGCCGGAGTCCCTCCTCGAGCGTCAGCTTCGGCTTCCAGTCGAGCCCTTCCTCGCCGTTGGTGGGGTCGAGGATGCTGCGCTGGATCTCGCCCAACCGCTCGGGGGCGAACTCCGGATCGCCCTTCGTTCCGGACGCGCGGCGGCACAGCTCGTGCAGCTCGAGGATCGGCGTCTCGCGGCCGCTGCCGACGTTGAAGAGGCCCTGTTCGTCCACGGCGGCGAGGGTCGCGTCGACGATGTCGGAGACGTAGAGGAAGTCGCGCGTCTGCTTCCCGTCCCCGTAGATGGTCGCCTGCCCGCCGCTCCTGAAGCGATCGAAGAAGATGGCGACGACGCCGCCCTCGAGCTCCGCGACCTGCCGCGGTCCATAGACGTTCGCGTAGCGGAGGACGGTGTGCTGCGAGCCGTGCAGGCGGTTGAACATCCCGATGTAGCTCTCCGCTGCGAGCTTGGCCGTGCCGTATGGGGAGAGCGGCTCGAGTCGGTCGTCCTCGCGCGCGGGGCGCGAGCACTCGCCGTAGATCGCGCCGCCGGTCGAGGAGAAGACGAGCTTGGCTTCGTGTTCTTGTGCCGCCGCGAGCACGTTGATCGTCCCGACCACGTTGATCTGCGCGTCCTCGTCCGGCCGCTCGACCGAAACGCGGACGTCGGCCTGGGCGGCCAGGTGGAAGACCGTGTCCGGCCGGAAGCCCGCGAACACGTCGCGGAGCGGCTCACGGATGTCGCGCTCGACGAGATCGACTCCAGCCGGCACGTTCTCGCGGCGGCCGCGCTGCAGGTTGTCGATCGCGAGCACCTCGTCGCCGCGCGCCACCAGCGCGTCTGCGAGGTGCGAGCCGATGAAGCCCGCACCGCCGGTCACGATCGCCCTCACCGGCTCCTATCCTACGGACGGTGTTCGTGACCTTCGAGGGCCTCGACGGCTCGGGCAAGACGACGCAGGCGAGGCTGCTGGCGGAGTCGCTGTCGAAGGAGGGGGAGGTGGTGGCGACGCGGGAGCCGGGCGGGACGCCGCTCGGGGAGCGGATCCGCGAGGTGCTGCTGCACGGCGAGGACATCTCCGCGTGGGCCGAGGCCGCCCTCTTCGCCGCCGCCCGTGCGGAGCTGGTCGAACAGGTGATCCGCCCGGCGCTCGACCGGGGAGCGGCCGTCGTGTGCGACCGTTACCTCGACTCCTCGCTCGCGTACCAGGGGATCGCACGAAGGCTCGGAATCGAGGAGGTCCTGCAGCTCAATCTCACCGTGGTCGGCGGACTGCTGCCGGACCGGACGTTCGTCCTGCAGCTCGACCCAGCTGCGGCCGCGAAGCGCACGCGCCGCGCGCGCGACCGCATCGAGCGCGAAGGGGAGGCGTTCCACGCCGCACTCGACGCCGCGTACTGGCAGTTGGGCCAGCTCTATCCCGAACGGATCGTCCTGCTCGACGGCTCGCTCCCGCCCGACGCGTTGGCGGAGCAGATACGGCGTTCGCTGCCCTGATGGGTGATGCCGCCGCACGCGCGAGATCGTTGGCATCAACCATCTAGGATCATCCCCCGTGCTCGACCGCATTCGCGAGCAGGACGAGGCCAAGCGCCTGCTCGAGGCGGCGCTGCGAGACGGCCCCGCGCACGCCTATCTGCTCCATGGCCCGGCGGGCGTCGGCAAGCAGACCGCGGCGCTCGCCTTCGCCGGCGAGCTGCTCGGCGACCCCGGTCGCGCCTCCCGTCGCGCCCATCCCGACCTGTACGTGCTCGAGCCGCTCGGCGACCAGATCCGGATCGACGACATCCGCCTGCTGCACCACGACCTGCACATGCGTCCGTTCGAGGCCGACCGGCGCGTGTACGTCGTCCTGGCCGCGCACTCGATGAACGAGGACGCTGCGGACGCGCTCCTCAAGGACCTCGAGGAGCCGCCGCCTACGCGGTCATCCTGCTGGTCGCGGACGAGCTCGGCTCGCTGCCGGAGACGATCCGCTCGCGCTGCCAGCCCGTTCCGTTCCGCCGGTTGTCGGAGCGAGCCGTGCGCGAGGAGGTTGCGGCCCGCGCGCCGGGACTTTCCGAGGACGAGACGACGGCGCTCGCACGCGTGGCCGGGGGCCGCCTCGACCGGGTCGCGAGGCTGCTCGATCCGAAGGCCGCGGAGCGCCGGGTCGGGCTCCTCGCAGTCGGCCGCTCGGTCTACCGCGACCCGGAGTTCAGCGCGGCGGGCGCGGCGGGATTCGTGACCGGTGCGGCCGGCGAGTCGGGCGCACAGGCTAGGGCCGCGGCTGAGGCCGAGCTCGAGCATCTCGACCTCCCCACGCGTGAGGGGGAGCAGCGCGTCCGGCGCGCCCAGCGCGGGGCCGAACGGGAGGAGCTCCTCCTGATGCTCGAGGAGCTCGCCGCCTGGTATCGCGACCTGGCCGTGGTCGCAGCCGGGGCCGAGGACGCGGCCGTCCACTGCGACCACCTCGATGAGCTTCGCGAGGACGCGACACCCGAGCGCTCGCCCGGCGCCGAACGCGCGGCCGAGCTCGTCCGCGAGACCTGGCGGTCGCTGGAGGAGTTCAACATCCAGCCCGGTCTCGCCTTCGAAGCGCTCTTCATCCACCTGCGGCGCGCGTTCGCCTCCTCCACGCAGTGGGTCGCGGTGTAGTCGCCGCGGCGGCTCTCGTCCTCGTCGGGAGCGCCGCAGGCTCGTCAGGATCGATCGCAGTAACCGGATGGACGACGTTCGGGAACGGGCTCGGCCGCGGCGGCACCGCATCGGCGGCAGCGCGCGCCGGCGTCGGAAACAGCTGGGGTGTGAAGCTGCCGGGAAGGATCACGTCGCAGCCGATCGTCGTCCGCGGCGCGCCCGGGACGCACCGCGCGACCGTGTACTTCGCCACCTCCGCCGGCGTCGTCGCCGCGTTCTCCGACACGGGCCGCCAGCTGTGGCGTGTTCACGTCGGGAAGCTCGAGCACGTGTGCAAGCAGCTGCCGGGGTACGGGGTGACCGGAACCCCCGTCGCCGACCCGGTCACGCATTCGCTCTACTTCGTGGACGGTGTCGGCAGGCTGCACGGCCTCGACCTGAAGACCGGCAAGGAACGGGCCGGCTGGCCGGTCCGTCTCTACCCGGACTTTCGGCAGGAGCTGGTCTGGGGGGCCCTCACCGCGATTCACGGTTCCCTCTACTTCGGCACCGGCTCGTACTGCGACGCGCCCATGGTGGGGAAGATCTTTCGCGTGAACGCGCGCACCCGAGACGTGTCCCACTGGGACGTCGTCCCGCAGGAGCGCGGTGGCGGCGGCGGCGTCTGGGGCTGGGGAGGGATCGCGTACAGCTCGGCGCGACAGTCGCTGCTGGCGGTCACCGGGAATGCCTTTCGCGGAGGGTCCAACGACGGCGATTCGTTCCGCGAGTGGGAGCCCTACGGCGAGCACCTGGTCGAGCTCTCGCTCGCGCTACGGCTGCGCGCCGCCAGCCATCCCGCCGGGCTCACTGCGCCGAACGATCTCGACTTCGTCGGCTCTCCGGTCGTCGTGACCCGCCCCGGCTGTCCCGAGCAGGTCATCGCCCTGAACAAGAACGGCCGGCTCTACGCGTGGAGGACGAAGGCGATCGAGGCCGGGCCAGTGTGGACGCTGCAGCTCGCTCCCTCCAACCCGCCGGTATTGGTCACCCAGGCCGCGTACTCGGCTGACCTGCGCGCGCTCTTCGTCGACACGCCGAACGGGCTGGTCAAGATCGCGATCGGCTCGGTTTGCACCGGCAGGGTGCAGTGGAAGCGCAAGCAAGGGGTCATCCAGTCCACGCCGACGGTGGCCGGGTCGATCGTGTGGCAGGTGGGCTGGCATTCCGGCGCCGTGCTGATCGGCATCGACGGCCGCACCGGCCGTGTCCGCGAGCGCCATGCGCTCGGAAAGGACCTGTACTACATCGGTCCCGCCATCCTCGACGGGAGGATGTATCTGGGCTCGTTCGGCGGCCTCGTGCGCGCGCTACAGTGACCCGCAGCGCCGACGTAGCTCAGCTGGTAGAGCACTTCACTCGTAATGAAGGGGTCCGCGGTTCGAGTCCGCGCGTCGGCTCCTCAGAATCAAGCCAAAAGCCCCACTCAGGCGGGGCTTCCGTTTCGAGTGCAAGGAACAAGGTGTGGGTAGCTACGGCGCAACCGAAGGCGCGCGCTGAGCGATGCTCGTCGGCAGCATCCGAGCGGCGACCATCGCCGCCTACGCGCCTGGCGCGTGCCGGCCCGTCTGGGCGTTCGCAGAGTGGCGCGCTTCGAGACGGGCTTCCTTCCTGGCCGTAGAATTGTTGGGAGATGACGGAGAGGGAAGACCTGGCGTCCGTTGCGGCTCAGCTGGCCAAGCTCACGCAAACCGTCGAGGAGATGGGGAACCAGCTCAGTGAGTTTCGCGAGCGCGCGGCCAACCAGCGAGAGCGCTCGGACACCCAGCAAGAGCGTATTGACCTCGCCGCACGGGAACTGGCCGAGGTCAGTAGCCGTTTGCAGGCTGCGGCGGACGCGCTTCGAGCGACAATCTGACCACTCGTGCGGGGCCGCTCCCCACGCCTGCGGTCGGAGCTCGTGCCCCTCGCGCGTAACACGAGGCGGGCCGTGAAGCATCCTCCCCAAAAATCTGCTTGCTAGCGCTAGTGGCGCGGTCGACCGTCATCTACCGGGCGGACGTAACTCGGCCCTTCCCCGCCCAGTGCGTCGGTCGCCCGAAAAGTCCTACCGACCGTCTTCCAGTCCTTCTCGGGTTCTGCAGGAGCCTGCGCTCCTCGGAGACGCGCCCACATCCTTCTCAGCATGTTCGACATGCGTAGCAGTATGGCACCGAAGCGCGTCCGCCTGGCTCAGCGCGGGCGGCCACCGTGGCGCTGCCGCGCTCGCCGCGAGGCGATCTCGGGCGAGAAGCTGACGTTGACCGCCTGCTTCTCTCCGCCGTTGAGATGGAAGTCGAAGACGACCTCGCGACCCGCGCAGCGGCCTTCCGGGACTTCTCCCGGCCGGAAACTGCTCTCGAACACGTGGAGCCGCTCGTCCTCTTCGGTGCAGATGAGGCCCAAGCCCTTCTCGGCGTTGAACCACAGCATCTTCCCGTTCTCTGCCATGCCGCCTCCTGAATGAGCGCGGGGGCTCATCGCCCCCGCGCTGCTGTCCTCGCCGCTAGGCGACGAGCTGGACGTTCTTCGCCTCGGGTCCCTTTGCACCCTCGGCGCCGTCGAACTCGACCTTCGCGCCCTCGGGGAGCGACTTGTAGCCCTCACCGACGATCGCGCTGTGGTGGACGAACAGGTCCTTGCCGCCGCCCTCGGGCTCGATGAAGCCGTAGCCCTTGGCGTCGTTGAACCACTTCACGGTTCCAGTTGCCATATAAAAACACCTCCTCACGCCATGAAAGAACGGGCAGAGGGGGCGCACCTTGCGCAACCGATACTCGCTCGTGTACCCGGTCAGTGTAACCACCGGCGCAGGGCCTTCGTGCGCATCGCCCGAGTCATTGACTACCCTGCGTCTACGACAAAGCGTCGACGAAAGCAGCACCGAAGGGGAAACCGATGAGCAAAAACTGGCAAATCGTGACGAAGCGAGAGCGTGAGCGGGCCGTGGAGTTGAAGCGGACGCAAAAGCGCGAGCGCAAGCGCGCGGCGGCCGCGGAGAAGGCCGCCAAGAAGAACGGCACGTACGTCCCCGAGGCGGCAGAGGATGAGACCGAGGCGGCAGAAGAGAACGGCGCCGTCGCCGAGACGGCAGAGCCCGACGCCGCAGTAGCTGACCGCTAGCGCTTCGGCCCTCGCGCCGGCCCGAGCCTCAGACGACCAGCACGACCTTGCCGCGCGCGTGCTCCTGCTCTCTGGTAGGCGATCGCCTTCGGCGCCTCCTCGAGCGGGTACGTTCGGTCAGTCGAAGGGGTTGACGGCGGCGGCCTCGACCTCGACCAGCACCTCGTCCTCGCCGATCTCGGGCCTCGTAGCGACTGCTTTCGATTCCTACCACGGCTTGGGCGTCACGATCGTGACCGCCGACTTCGGGGCGCGGTACTAGCGCCTCCGCGAGCGTCCAGGCGATCCGCCGGTTTCTCGAGTGCTCCGAACAACCCGAGAAGGCGGGCCCGGCCCGCCGTCTCAGGTCACGGAAAGGACTGCCTAGACCGCCGGCTGGAGCCGGGTCTCGTGGGCGACGACCGGGCGCCGCCGGGAGAGTGCGCTGCGGAGGCCCGAGATCGCGCTCTTGATGACCGCGATTCCTTCTCCGCGATCGCGCGGTGCCTGCGCGGCGAGCCTGGCGCGGCTTGCCTCGACCTCGTAATCCTTGTGCTTCAGTCTCGCCAGTTCCATGTGCAGTGAGGGCTGCTCGTACACGCTCTCTCCCTTCGTCTTGCGGGGTCAGATACAAGACGGGCCATCGCTACACTTTCTTCCCCACGCGCTGGTGGCGGAATTGGTAGACGCGCAAGGTTGAGGGCCTTGTGGCCCGAACGGGCCGTGGAGGTTCAAGTCCTCTCCAGCGCATAGGCGCTTACTTCTCCAGTTGGTCACCGTCGGTTCACCGGCCGGTGACCGCGGTTCCGGTAGCGTCGAGGTCAAACGACGGGAGGTGACTCCGTATGAGCACGGAGACGCAGACATTGATCGGCAAGTTCGTGTGGCACGACCACACGTCGGGCGACGTCGAGAAGGCCAAGAGCTTCTACACCGAGCTCCTCGGCTGGGAGATCGAGATGTTCGACGGCGGCGGCATGAACTACCCGATGATCAAGGCGAACGGCGCCATGCACGGCGGCTTCGGCGAGTCGCAGGGCGGCTCTCCGCCGCACTGGCTCGGCCACGTCGCGGTCGAGGACGCCGACGAGACCGCCGAGAAGGTCAAGGCCGGCGGCGGGACGATCTACTACGGGCCGTCGGACATCCCCGAGGTCGGCCGCTTCTTCATCTTCGCCGACCCGCAGGGCGCGGTCCTGTCCGCGTTCGCATCGTCCGGGCCGCCGCCGGGGCACGCCGAGGGCGCGTTCGTCTGGCACGAGCTGGCGACGAGCGACATCGACGCCGCCAAGAAGTTCTACGGCGACGTCTTCGGCTGGACGTCCCGCGACATGGACATGGGCGGCGGGATGACGTACTCGATCTTCGAGCGCCCCGGCGGCGGCGACGTCGGCGGCGGGATGCCGCTGACCGAGGACATGAAGACGCACGGCGTGCCGCCGAACTGGCTCGCCTACCTCGGCACCGACGACGTCGACGCGTCCGCCGAGAAGGCGAAGGAGCTCGGAGCGACGGTCCACATGCAGCCGACGGACATCGAGGGAGTCGGCCGCTTCTCGGTCCTCCAGGATCCGACCGGCGCCGCCTTCGCGCTCTTCAAGGGCGCGCCCGAGTCGTAGCTCCAGGCGAGGTTGCGGGCGGCGCCTTGACGCCGTCCGCAGCCCGCGCTACCTTGTGAGGCGAACACACGTTCGTCCAACCAAGGAGACGGCATGCTGACCGACCGGCAACGAGAGATCTGGGAGTTCCTCGTGCGCTACGTCGAAGCGCACGGCTATCCACCGACCGTGCGTGAGATCGGACAGGAGGTCGGACTGGCCTCGCCGTCCACCGTGCACGCGCACCTCGCCAACCTCGAACGGGCGGGGATGCTCCGCCGCGACCCGACCAAGCCGCGCGCGCTCGAGCTGCTGGCACCTCATCGGCGCGAGTCCCAGCCGCAGCCCGAGCCCGACGTCCACCGGCTTCCACTCGTCGGCCAGATCGCGGCCGGCGGGCCGCTCCTCGCCGAGCAGAACGTCGAGGAGTACCTGGCGGTGCCCGAGCCGCTGGCGCGGGGCGGGGAGGAGTTCCTCCTGCGCGTCCGCGGCGAGTCGATGATCAACGCGGGGATCCTGGACGGCGACTTCGTCGTCGTGCGGCGTCAGCAGGACGCCGGGAACGGCGAGATCGTCGCCGCGCTCGCGGGCGAGGACGAGGCCGCCGACGAAGCGACCGTCAAGCGGTTCTACCGCGAGAACGGCCGCGTCCGGCTGCAGCCCGAGAACGACGCCCTCGAGCCCATGTACCCGCCGTACGTGCAGGTGCTGGGCAAGGTGATCGGCGTCTTCAGGATGGTTGTGCGTGAGCGAGGTTGCGCCCCTGTTCCGCACGCTCGACCAGGAGCTGTCCGCGCTCGCCCGCGGCGCGAGCCTCGAGTGCCTCGTCTGCGGCGAGTTCGTCATGCAGGTGCTCGGCGGCCTGCGCTGCTGCGAGTGTGGTTCGACGCTGGCCGCGGCAGGATCCGAAATGGCGGGGCCGGGGGTACAATTGACCATGCAGGCCGGGTGATCGCGAGCCTTCGCGCTCGAGGAAAGTCCGGACACCGCAGGGCAGGACGCTGGGGAAATCCCAGGCGGCGAAAGCCGACGGAAAGTGGCACAGAAAGGAGACCGCCAGCGGCGATAGAGCTCTCCGGAGACGCCGGTGGTAAGGGTGAAAGGGTGGGGTAAGAGCCCACCAGCGCCGTGGTGACACGGCGGCTAGCCAAACCCCGTCCGGTGCAAGGCGAACAGGCCCCGCTCACGTAGCCCGCGTGGGGGCCGGGTAGGCCGCTCGAGCCGTCTGGAGACAGCCGGCCTAGATGGATGGTCACCCTCGACAGAATCCGGCTTATAGGCCTGCTACGGAGAGGCCCCGCGGAAGCGGGGCCTCTCTATTGGGCTGTTCCCCGGTCTACCTCGTCTGCGATCGCGTCGCTACGTCGGCTTGCGACACGCCGCCGGTCGAGCGGATCGACGCCGCCTCGTTCACTCGAGCCGGGTGGAACATCAGCCAAACCACTCCGCCGACCAGGCCCCCGACGAGCGGCCCGACGATGTAGATCCAGAGACCATCGAAGCTCCAGTTGAAGACGGCGGGGTCAAGCGATCTCGCGGGGTTGAACGAGCCGCCGGACGCCGGGCCGATCGCGTCCGCCGCCGTGAAGATGAAGAGCCCGATCAGCAGCGGCGCCATGACACCTTTCCAGGGCGCACGATCATCGGTCGCGACCGTGCAGATCACGATCACGAACAGGGCCGTCGCGATCAACTCCAGCACGAGCGCGCCCCCGTTCGAGATGCCGACTCCGCGGCGCGGTGTCGAGCGCGTCGACGGCACGGCTCGAGTAGACCGCGGCAACCACGAGAACGGCGACGAAGCCTCCCACGAGCTGCGCAACCCAGTACGGGATCAGCTCCCTGGGAGGGAACTTCCGCGCCGAGACGAGGCCGAGGGACACGGCGGGGTTGAAGTGGCCTCCGGAGATCTGTCCGAGCCCCCCGATCGCAAGCGCGAGGCCGAGCCCGAACGCGAACGCGATTCCGAGGCTGCCAATCGCCCCGCGCGCCGATGTCGACCGAAACGGCGATCGCGTTGAAGCCGAGGAAGAAGAAGAGAAACGTGCCCAGCGCCTCCGCTCCGAGGCGCATAGCAAGCGGTGACGAGTCCATCGAGCCCCCTCCTTTTGAGCAGACCCGCGTCTGCTCGCCGAAGAGTAGGCCCGCGGCCGGACACCGCAGGGAAGGACTGGGGCAATACCGGCCGGC
>CAWEIM010000004.1:0-27227 GCA_963809075.1 uncultured Actinomycetes bacterium
GGCTCGTCCGGCTGCTTGGGATAGACAGGCGGCCAGGGAGCGTCCATCAGGCCGGCGGCCCGGTCTCGCTCGTGCAGCTCGAGCAGCGGCTCGAGCGACTGCGGCTCATCGTTCATCGCCTCCCACGGGTCGCCGTCGGCGGCGACGCGCTCGGGCACGCTCGCGATGGTCAGCTCGTCGGGAAGGATCGCGTCGATCTCGTCCCAGGCGATCGGAGTCGACACCTGCGCGCCCGGGCGCGCGCGCACCGACCAGGCGCCGAAGATCGTCTTGTGCGGCGCGTTCTGGTTGTAGTCGACGAAGACGCGCTCGCCGCGCTCCTCCTTCCACCCGCGGCCGTGATCAGCTCCGGGCGGCGGCGCTCGAGCTCGCGTGCCGCGGCGACGGCCGCGGACCGCACGGCATAGGAGTCCCAGCGTGGCTCGAGCCGCACGTACACGTGCAGGCCGCGGTTCCCGGTCGTCTTGGGACGGCCCGCCAGCCCGAGCTCGTCGAGCAGTCCGCGGAGCTCTGCGGCGGCTTCGCGCGCCTCCTCGAACCCGACACCCGGCTGCGGGTCCAGGTCGAGCCGCAGCTCGTCGGCGACGTCCGCCTGGTCGGCGCGGTACGGCCAGACGTGGAAGCCGAGGCAGCCAAGGTTCACGGCCCAGACCACGTGCGCCATGTCGGCGAGGACGAGCGCGCGTGACGTCGTCCCGTTCGGCGTCGAGACGATCGTCGTCTGCAGCCACTCGGGTGCGTTGTCGGGAACCCGCTTCTGGAAGAAGGAGCTTCCCTCCGCGCCGTTCGGGAAGCGCTGCATCAACGTCGGCCGGCCGCCGCATGCGCCCAGGAACGGCTCTTCCACGGCGAGGTAGTAGCGCACGAGGTCGAGCTTCGTCTCCCCGCGCTCCGAGAAGAAGACCTTGTCCGGGCTCGTGACCGTGATGCTCCGGCCCGCGACCTCCAGCTCGTGGCCGTCGGGCACGGCTAGATGGGTGATGCCATGAGATCGCCGACTGCGGGGCGCGAGCTGGTGCGTCTGGGGCGTCGAGGCGGACGCTTGCCGATGCTGGAAGCATCGGTGGGCCGCTCGGCGAAGCGCAGGCGCGGTGGAGGCCGGCTCCGCCGGCCGCAGCAGAGCCGGAGCGGCCCAGGCGTGCCAGATCGTGCAGCCGCACGCGCGAGATCGTGGCAGCAACCATCTACCGCCGTACGGCTGCTGGGCGAGCGGTCGTCCGAGAGCGACTGCTGTGAGCGCTCGACGAGCAGCTCGATCGCGTCGGCGAGGTGCTCGGGCCCGATGTTGTGGTCGCCGCGCTCGACGCGCAGCCTGTGCGCCTCGAGTAGGACGGCGGTGTGCGTCTGACCCTGCGGCGGCTCGAACCGGTAGGCCGCGAGCTCGATCAGGAGGCCGAGCGGATCCTCGAAGTAGACCGAGTCCATGAAGCCGCGGTCCTTGACGCCGCTGTTCTCGATCCCGCGTTCCCCCAGCCGGGAGATGACCTGGTCGAAGGTCGCCTTCGAGACGGCGAAGGCGAGATGGTGCACGCGGCCCGGCCGTTTCGGATCGCCCGTGTGCTCGACCGGATCGCGCTCCTCGTTCGTGAAGACGGTGATCAGCCTTCCGTCGCCGGGATCGAAGTAGAGGTGGCTCTCGGCCTCGTTGTCGAGATTCGGCTGCTCGAAGACGAAGGGCATGCCGAGGACGCCCTCCCAGAAGTCGATCGACGTCTGCCGCTTCGCTCCCACGAGCGTGATGTGGTGGACGCCCTGCGTCTGGATCTTCCGCATCGCGCGAACTTTACGTTCGGCGCCAGGTCTAGTCTGGTGCTCATGACGGAGTACGTCCACGGGTACGGGACGGTCGAGCAGCAGCGGCTCGTCGAGCAGGCCGAGCACTGGCGCCATCGCCTGATCGCGATGGCACGGAGCTTCGCCCCGGTACACGCCTGCTCGAAGTCGGATGTGGCGTCGGCGCGGTGCTGGCCGTGCTCGGACAGGAGTTCCCCGGTCTGCGTCTCGTCGGCGTCGACATCGAGCCGGCACAGCTCGAGTTCGCGCGCGGCCATCTCCGGCGAGCCGGAGTCGAGGCGACCTTGTGCCAGGCCGACGCGCTTGCCCTGCCCTTCGAGGACGAGTCCTTCGACCACGTCTGGATGATGTGGCTGCTCGAGCACATCCGCGACGCACCGGCGGCGCTGCGCGAGGCCAGACGCGTGCTCGTCGCGGGCGGCGCTCTCACCGCCATCGAGGTCGACTATTCGACCTGTCGCGTGGAGCCGACCACGGAAGCGGCGGATGCGCTGCTTCGCGCAATGGTTCAGGGCATGGCCGCGTCCGGCTGGAGCGACGCGGGCACGCGGCTCCCGGGCTGGCTCCGCGAGGCGGGGTTCCGTGACGTCGACGAGGGTGAGCGGACCTTCTGGTGGCGGGACGAGGAGCTCGCGAGCCAGTCGCGGTACGCGGCGGACGTGATCGAGAGCGCGCTCGACGCGCTGGTCGAGCTTCCGGGGACCGACGAAGCGGAGCTTCGCGAAGGGATCGAGCACCTCCGCCGCCTACCCGAGTTCCCCGGGGCGAGCCTCGGCTACGTCATGCACAAGTCCACGGGGGTGCGGTAGGAGAGTCAGCAGGTTCTGGTTGACATGACCATAACTAGGTAGTAAGGTAATGGTCATGGAGACAAGAACTTACGATTCAAGCCAGTTCCCGGCGTTCGCGGTCACGGTCGACGTGGTGGTGCTGACGATGGCGGAAGGAAGGCTCCACGTCCTGCTCGTCCGCCGCGGCGTTTCTCCTTTCGAGGGCAGGTGGGCGATCCCGGGCGGTTTCAAGCGCCCGGACGAGTCGCTCGACGAGGCCGCGCAGCGCGAGCTACTCGAGGAGACCGGCATCGACGGCGCGAGCATGCTGCGCCAGTTCGGCGCCTACGGCGATCCCGGGCGTGATCCGCGGATGAACGTGGTCACGATCGCGTACCTCGCCGTCCTGCGGGAGGTGGAGGGAGTCATGGGCGGTACGGATGCAGCCGCTGCCGAGCTCGTGCCGGTCTCGAGGATCCTCGGCGGCAGGCTCGAGCTCGCGTTCGACCACAAGCGGATCCTGCGGGACGCGGTCGAGCGCGTCCGCACCGACCTCGGCCTGACCGGGATCGCGACGGCGTTCGTCGGCCCGACGTTCACGCTGGCGGAGCTGCGCGCGGTCTACGAGGAGCTGTGGGGCATCGAGCTCGACGCGGCGAACTTCCGCCGGAGCATGCTGGCCGAAGACGGGTGGGTCGTTCCGACCGGCCGTCGCGCCCGCCCCGGAACCGCCGGCGGCAAGCCGGCGGAGCTCTACCGGGCGGGCCGCATGTGGAGGCACGGCGCGCCGATCAGAAGGAGGGGGAGCCAGTGAGAGCAGTGAGATTCGAGCGGTACGGGCCACCCGAGGTCCTGCGCGTCGAAGAGATCGATCGGCCCGAGCCGAAGGAGGACGAGGTGCTCGTTCGCGTCCACGCGACGACGGCCGCCCGGAGCGACTCGGGCCGCCGCCGGATGGAGTACTTCATCGGCCGGTTCTTCGTCGGCTTCTTCCGGCCCAGGGACGGGCACATGGGGCTCGAGTTCGCGGGAGAGGTGGAGTCGGCCGGCAAGGCCGTGACCGAGTTCGGGCCCGGCGACCGCGTCTTCGGCATCGGCGCCGGCACGAACGCGGAATACGTGTGCGTGCGAGCGACCGGCGCGATCGCGCGCGTCCCGGACGCGTTGTCGTTCGAGGAGGCTGCCGCCGTCGCCGACGGAGGGCTCAGCGCCGTCTCGCTGCTGAAGGCGGCCCGCCTCGAGCGGGGTCAGACGATCGCGGTCTACGGCGCGTCGGGGTCGATCGGCACGGCTGCGGTGCAGGTGGCGAAGCACCTCGGTGCCCGCGTCACCGCCGTCTCGAGCGCGAAGGCCGCGGACGTCATGCGTTCGATCGGCGCCGACGAGGTCGTCGCCTACGAGCAGGAGGACTTCACGAAGCAAGGCAAGGCCTACGACGTCATCCTGGACGCGGCCGGCAAGACATCGTTCCACCGCTGCCGGCGGGCGGTGAAGCCCGGCGGGATCTACGTCACGACCGATCCCGGGTTCATGTGGCACGACGCGCTCGTCTCGCTGACGACGAAGCGCGCGAAGCTCGGGATCGTGCGCTACACGAAAGAAGATCTGCTCACCCTGGTCGAGCTGATCGAGGCCGGCGAGTATCGACCGGTGATCGATCGCACCTATCCGCTCGAGGACGTCGTCGAGGCGCACCGCTACGTCGACACGCATCAGAAGATCGGGAACGTCGTGTTGACCGTCCGGTAGTTCGGCCGGATGCGTTAGAAAGACGGGGGCGTCCTCGAAGCGCGAAGATTCCTGAGGCGGTGTCGATCGGGGTTCCGCCGTTCGTCAGAAGGAAGAGGGTGGCCGCGGGGCACCCAGCCGACAAAGGAGGACACATGACCGAGTACCTCATCGCTTTCAACGGCGAGTGGGTGCCCGACCACGGTGAGGAGCTCGCCGAGACGTCTAGGCTGTTAGCGCGCTGAGGACAGAGATGAAGGCTGCTGGTGTCTATATCTTCATCGGCGGCTTGACGACGCGGCACTGGTGTTCAGCGCAGATGCATCGAGCGGCACCCCGCTGTCCGATGGTCCGTTCGCCGAGACCGGAGCAGCTCGGCGGCCTTGCCGTCGTGGATGTGGCCGACGAGGAGGCGCGTGGCTGTGGGCGGAAGATCGCTGTGGCCTGCGGTTGGCCGCAGGAGGTGCGACGTTCCGATACGCACACGAGTGACGCGATGAGCGGATCGGGCGAGGGTGGTTGTGCGTGTGGAGCGGTTCGCTACCGCCTCGCCTCCGAGCCGCTTTTCGTCCACGTGCCACTGCCTCAACTGACGCATGCGCAAGAGGCAAGAAGCCGGGCCGCTACTCCTCCGGCTTCATCCTCAAGTGGCTCGACGGCCTGCGCCAAAGAGCCGGTGCTCGCATAGGTGCTACCTGGCCTCCGAGAAGAAGACCTTGTCGGGGCTCGTCACCGCCACGGTTCGGCTCGCCACCTCGAGCTCGTACTCCTCGGCGCCGAGGAAACGCTAGCCGGACGGCACTCAGTCGGCCTTGTTCCAGCCTTCTTCGCCGTGCGCCCACGGCACAGCCGTGCCGCGCACGAACACGTGCTGGTCCTCGTCTCCCGCCCACACGCCGACCGTGTCGCTGTCCGGATAGACGCTGATCGCGTAGCCGTGACCCTTACGCGAGAAGAGCAGCGTTCGCGCCCGCGCGTCACTCCGGTTCATGACCTTGTGCGCTCCGGCAGGACCAGCCGGGAAGCGGACGAGATCGCCGCGCTCGAGCGTGTGCTCGCCGTCGGGGATGCGCACGACGACCGTCCCCTCGACTACGAGTAGCCACTCCTCGTCGTACTCGTAGTGGTACGGAGACGAGCCCTCGCCGGGGTCGAGGTCGTAGACGAACATGAGGAGGTCGGTCGAGCCGAGCGCCTGCGCCACGTCGATGCGGCCCGGATTCTCGGCCGTGAGAAGGTTCATCGCGTCCATTCGGTCATTATCCATATGGCGATGAACGAGGGTGGGTGCTCATGCGGAGAGGTGCGTTACCGCCTCTCGTCGGATCCGCTGTTCGTCCACTGCTGTCACTGTCTCAACTGCCAGCGGCAGACTGGGAGCGCATTCGTCCTCAACATGCTGATCGAGGCCGACCGGGTCGAGCTGCTCGCCGGCGAGCCCGAGTCGGTCCCCGTCCCGCGCGACGACGGCTCCGAGCAGATCGTCTGGCGCTGTCCCGCTTGCCGGGTCGCGCTCTACAGCACGTACGGGCGCGCGACGGTGTACTTCGTCCGCGCCGGGACGCTCGACGATCCGGCGTCCGTCGCGCCGGACGTCCACATCTACACGCGCTCGAAGCTGCCCTGGATCGCGCTGCCCGAGTCGGTGCCGGCATTCGAGGTCTTCTACGACGTGAAGTCGCTGTGGCCGGCCGCGAGCCTCGAGCGGCTCCAGGCCCTCGGCGTGTCGTGAGCTCGGCCCGTCGGGAATGGATCGAGGAGCGCGTCCGCCAGATCCCGGAGGGATACGTGCGCACGTACGGCGACATCGATCCGCGCGCTCCCCGGCTGGTCGGCCTCGTCCTCGCCCACTCGCGCGGGCTGCCGTGGCACCGCGTCGTCCGCGCGGACGGCAGCCTGACCCAGGGCCAGAGGCAACGGGAGCTGCTCGCTCCGGGAGGGCATCCCGATGCGCGGTGACCGCGTCGATCTCGACGAGGCTCGGCTGCCGCGCGAGCTCTAGCGTCGGTAGCCGGCGCGCGCGGCGTACTCCTCGGCCACGTACTTCGGCACGGCGCGCGCCCACGCATCCTCGACGAGGTCGCGCATCTCCTCCGCATCGATCGCCGCCAGGCTGACGTGGATCCAGTTGAAGCGCATGTCGGACTCGCTCGGCAGCGCGAACTTGTGCGGCTCGGCCTCGACGGCCGCGGTTCGGAACTCCTTCGGGAACCCGCAGCCCATGGTCGAGCCGTCCGGGGCGAGCGAGAGGTACACGATCTGGCCGATGCGGAACTTCACGCGGCCGCGCACGAGTACCTCGTAGCTGCGCGGAAGCGACGACGCGAGCGCGCGGATCTCGTCGACCGTTACCGCCATCGACGGATCCGGATCAGGTGGTACGGAAGCGCCGCGAGACAGCCGAGCTCACGGGCGAGCACCGAGAGGGGAGGTCTGCCCTCGGGCGACGACGCTCGCACCGTCGCACCGGGCAGGGCGGCGCGGACGAGCGTCCGTGCGCGATAGGCATGCCAGCGCGAGGTGACGACCGTGACGTCGGTCGTGCCGAGGCGCCGGGCGGCCGCGGCGACGCTGACGGCATTCTCCGTGGTGGAGCGCGCCGTCGCGTCCGCGATCAGCTGCGTTTCTTCGCCGTTCCAGGCACGATGCATCAGCTCGGCCTCGGAACTGTGGCCGCGGCTGCGTGACCAGCCGGACAGCAGGACGGCGTCTCCGTCGGCCACGAGCCCCTCCGCGTGCTGAAGCCGCTCCGCGCACAGCGCGTGGAGGCCGCGCGTCCGTCGGTTCGAGTAGCCGAGAACGGCGATGAGGCGCACGGTCAGCTCCGCCGGCGCCACCGGGTGTACGCCAGGATCGTCCCGGCGATCGTCACGACGACCAGGAATGCCTTCTTCCCCTGAGCTTCGACTCGCCGCTCGCGCGCGGGCGCATGTTGACCGGCACCTCGTCCACCCGCAGGCCCGCCTCCTCGAGGCGCAGGAGCGCCTCGACCTCGGGCGCTTCCGTCGTGTACGGGCGCGCCAGGACCGCCGTCGCCTTCGCGTTCGCCGCGTACATCCCGCTGGTCGCGTCGTAGAAGGGCCTCCGGAGCGCCACGTTCATGGAGCGCCGCAGCAGCGCCGTCCCGAAGCGGCGCGGCCCCGAAGGCTTGTACCGATATGGAGCGAAGCCGTCGCCGCTCGCGAAGCGCGAGCCGACGGCTACGTCGCAGGCGTCCGAACGAACACGCGCCAGCAGGCGCGCGAGCTCCTCGACGGGATGCTGGCCGTCGGCGTCGACGCGCGTGCAGAAGGCGTATCCGTGCTCGACTGCGTACGCGTAGCCGGCGGCAATTCCCGCGGGGAGGCCTCTGTTGTCGCCGAACGAGACCACCTCCGCGCCGTGCTCGCGAGCCACCTCGGCCGTCCGGTCGGACGAGCCGTCGTCGACGACCAGGACGTCGGCCTGCGGAAGCTCGCGTCGTATCTCGTCGAGCACCGAGGGAAGGTTGTCCTCCTCGTTCCAGGCCGGAAGGAAGACCAATGTGTCGGCAGTGTCGTTCACGGTTCGAGCCTAATGTCGAAAATGGGCTCCGTGCTCCGTTCCAGAGGTGACATCCACCCAGAAAGGAGTGAGAAATGCCGAAGTACGTCCTGATCGTCAACTTCCAGCCCGGCGTGTCCGAGACCCCGATGGAGGAGTGGAAGCCGGATGAGGTCGAGGCGCACCTGAACTACTACCGTGCGCTCTCGCGGGAGCTCGAGGCGAGCGGGGAGCTCGCCCAGACGGAGATCCTGGCCGGACCCGACCTCGCCAAGATCGTCACCTCGGACGGGTCGGCGACCGTCGTCACCGACGGCCCCTTCCAGGAGTTCAAGGAATGGGCCGCCGGTTTCCAGATCGTCGACGTCGAGTCGGAGGAACGGGCGCTCGAGATCGCCGGGAGGCTCTCGGCCGTTCCCGGCCCGGACGGCGTACCCGTCCAGCAACCGATCCACGTGCGGCAGGTGATGGAGGCCGCGCCCAAGGACGCCGCCGAGATGGAGAATTACCTCCAGACGGCGGCCGGCGAGCGCTGAACGTCCCGCGCCCAGTCGAGGACCTGTTGCGCGAGCTGGCGCCGCAGGTCCTCGGCACGCTCGCGCGCCGGCACGGCGACTTCGGCACCGCGGAGGACGCGGTGCAGGAGGCGCTGATCGCGGCGGCCGCGCACTGGCCGAGGGACGGCATCCCGGAAAGTCCGCGCGGCTGGCTGCTCCAGACAGGTGAACGAAGGATGGTCGACGCGTGGCGAAGCGAGCGGTCGCGGCGGCAGCGCGAGGAGGTCGCGGCGCGGGAGCCGGCGGCGCCCGAGGTCTCCGCCGAGGACGACACGCTGGCCGTGCTTTTCATGTGCTGCCACCCTGCGCTGACCGACGCCTCCGCGATCGCTCTGACGCTGCGGGCGGTCGGAGGCCTCACGACCGCGGAGATCGCGAGCGCATTCCTCGTGGACGAGGCGGCCATGGGTCAGCGGATCGGCAGGGCGAAGCAGCGGATCCGGGCGTCGGGCGTCCCGTTCCGCATGCCCGAGCCGAACGAGCGACGGGCGAGGGACAGTCAGGCACTGCGCGTCCTCTACCTCATCTTCAACGAGGGCTACGCGAGCAGCAGCGGGATCGAGCTGCAGCGCGCCGAGCTGTCGGAGGAGGCGATACGGCTGGCCCGGATGGCGCAGCGCCTGCTGCCCGATGACGGCGAGGTCACGGGCCTGCTCGCGCTGATGCTGCTGATCGACGCCCGCCGGCCGGCGCGGACCGACGCGGCCGGAGAGCTCGTGCCGCTGGGCGAGCAAGATCGCTCGCGTTGGAATCGCAGCCGCATAGCCGAGGGCACCGCGCTACTCAACAGCGCGCTGGGGACGAAGCCCCTGGGCGAATACAGAATTCAAGCGGCGATCGCTGCAGTACACGATCGCGCCGAGACCGCAGAGGAGACTGACTGGCCGCAGATCGTCGCCCTGTACGGGCTGCTCGAGCGAGTGACCACCAACCCGGTGGTCACGCTCAACCGGGCCGTCGCGACGGCGATGGCGGACGGGCCGGAGGCCGGGCTCGGCGTCCTGTGTGAGGTCGAAGAGCGGCTGGAGGGCCACTACCGGCTTTATGCCGTCCGCGCGCACTTGCTCGAAATGGCCGGGGCTGCCGAGGGAGCACGCGAGCAGTTCCGTATCGCCGCCGCGCGGGCAACGAACCTGCGGGAACAGCACTACCTGACAGCGCAGGCGGCGCGGCTTCAGGCAGTCTCGGACGAAATAGTCTGATTTAGGACTAAATGTGGATCGTGATGACCTCGGTTTCCTGCTCGCGAAGGCGACGCAGCGTTGGAACGAGTGTGCAGGAGCGCTTTTCGCGCACGAACGAGCTGGGGCGATGTGCGGCCAGCTACGGATCCTGCTCGTGCCGTTCTACGAAGAGGACGGCTTGCGGATGGGCGAGCTCGCGCGCCGTGCGCTCCTGAGCAAGCAGATCGATCACCACGATGGTGCGCCTACTGAGCGCGAGGGGCTCGTCCGGCGCGAGCGCGACCTGGACGACGGGCGTGCGTTCCGCATCGTGCTCACCCGCAAGGCGCGCAGATTCGAGCCCATCGCCGAGCGCACGGTCACCGAGCTTGGCGAATTGGCACGACAGCGGCTCGGCGATCGCCGACTCGCCTCGCTCAAACACGACCTGAAGGATGGATCGAGACATGAAGCACTACACCGTCACAGCTGCGTTCGCAGCGCCTCGAGAGGACGTCTTCACCTATCTCGCGGACATGGAGAAAGCTTGCCGAATGGGCAACCGAGTTCGCCCGCAAGCTGGAACGTCGACGGCCGGTACAAGATCGTCAACGGGCTCGGCGAGTTCTTCTTCGAGATCCACGCCGACACCGGGACCGGGGTCATCGACATGCTCGCGGGGCGGACGAGTCGGCCTGCTCTGCCGGCAAGGTAGTGGCAACCCCCACGGGTGGTAGTGCCTTCACCTTCACGATGTTCCAGGCACCGGGCCAGCCGGAAGAGCAATTCGAGCAACAGCACGACTCCTTGCTCCGCGAGCTCGAGCATCTGGAGCTCAGGTTCGGGGCGGAAGGATCGAAGTAGGCTTGCGCGATGCGCGTCCTGTACGGGGTCGTGGGCGAGGGGCTCGGCCACGCCACGCGCTCACGCGTCGTCGCCGAGCGCCTGCTCGAGCGCGGGGACGAGGTCAAGATGGTCGCGTCGGGCCAGGCGTTTCCGTACCTCCGCCAGTACCTGCCGGACGTCGAGCAGATCTGGGGCACGAGCTTCGTCCTCGAGCAGGGCGAGGTGAAACGGTGGAAGACCTTCTCGACGAACGTTCGCGGAGGCGCAAAGGGGATGCCGTCCACCTGGCGGACGGGCGCGGCCATCGCGGGCGCGTACGGCCCGGACCTCATGCTCACCGACTTCGACGGCTTCACATACCTCTACGCCAAGACGGTCCGCAAGCCGGTGATCAGCATCGGCAACATCGACATGGTCGGGCGCTGCCGGCACGACGCTGCGATCCTGCGCGGTGTCCGACCCGACTACCTCACCGCTCGTGCCTACGTCAACACGAAGATCCCACGCGCCGATCACTACGTGATCGCGACCCTCTTCCAGCCTCGCGTGCGCCTGCGGCGGACGACTCTCGCGCCTCCGATTCTCAGACCGGAGATCCTCGAGGTCGCGCCCGAACGCGGCGACCATCTACTCGTCTACGGGCGGATCGGGGACGCATCCATCGCCGCCCTCGATGCGAGCGGCCTCCGCTGCCTGATCTACGGCGCCCGTGACGGGTTGACCGTCGACGTGCAGGAGGGAAACCTCGTCTATCGCCCGTTCTCGAACGAAGGCTTCATCGAGGATCTCCGGCAGGCCCGCGGAGTGATCGCCTCGGCGGGTCACTCGCTGATGAGCGAGGCTGTCTACCTCCACAAGCCGATGCTCGCCCTGCCGCTCGCCGGCCAGTTCGAGCAGGAGATGAACGCGCGCTACCTCGATCGGATGCAAGTACGGGACCTCCGCGACGAAGCTCGACGAGCCGGCGCTCGAGCGCTTTCTCGAGCGCGAGCCGCTTCACGAGCGTGCGCTCGCCGGCTACGAACAGAACGGCAACGTCGAGACGCTGCGGACGATCGAGCAGGTGATCGCCGACGTCATGGCGGGGCGGCGGCGCTGGTGAACGAGGTCGACGTCGGCAGGACGCTGCTCCTGTTCGCCTGGGCGTTCGGCCTGGCGGCGATCGAGATCGAGATCGAAGGCGGCCGCGGCTGGGCGGAGAACCTCCCGACCTGGTTCCGGAAGCGGGGAGCCGGTCGGGCGCGTGTACGGCCGCGCGATGGGGAGCCGGCCGCTGACCGGATACCACGTGTTCGCGTTCATCATCCCGATGCTCCTGCTCCACCTCCCGTTCGTCTCCGGGGTGCACTGGACGCTCGCCGGAGAGCTGGTGGTGGTCGCGACCTATTTCTCGCTGGCGGTCGTCTGGGACTACCTGTGGTTCGTCCTCAACCCGGCGTATACGGTCAAACGCTTCCGGCGGGGCGCCGTCTGGTGGTTCGAGGTGCCGTGGATCTGGCGGTTTCCGCTCGACTACTACCTGGGCATCGCGGTTTCGATCGTGCTGGCCGGCTTCGCCGCGCTGGCCGCGGACGATGGCGAGCCGCTCCGGCGGCACCTGTGGTTCCTCGCGGGCGTGGTCGTCCTCGTCGGGCTCACGATCCTCGCGGCTCCTCTGTACCACCGCTGGTACCGGAGCATGCGGCGGGCCGGCTCGGACGATCGGTCTGTGACGCCGATCTATCCACCGCCGGCGCCCGATGCGGTCTGGAACGGCGGCCGGCCCGACTTGCACCCGCTCGAGGCGGACCGCGAGGTCGAGCGGTGAAGAAATGGCCCCTCGCCGCCGCCGGCTTGGCCGGCGCAGGATGGGCGTTGTACAACGGGCAGGCGCCGAAGCCGCAAGGCTTCGGCAGGTCGTTCGTCGGCACGCCCGGCCGCGGAAAGCTCATGGCTCTCACCTACGACGACGGCCCGAACACCGCCTGGACGCCGGCGCTGCTCGAAGTGCTCGAACGCCACGGTGTCAAGGCGACCTTCTTCTCCATCGGGCGCTACGCCCAGGAGCAGCCCGACCTGCTTCGCGAGGTCGCGGCGGCCGGGCACGCGATCGGAAACCACACCTACTCGCACGTGTCGATGCCGTTCCATACCGACGCGAGGATCAGGGAGGAGCTGCGCAGGACGACCGAGGCAATCGAGGGAGCCGGCGTAGAGATGGCGCGCGTGCAAGGGCGTCGGCTGATGCGCCCGCCTTACGGCCGCCGCCGTCCGGGAACGCTTCGCGTGCTCCGCGAGGAGGGCTACCTGCCTGTCACCTGGTCGGTCACCCTGTGGGACTGGAGCAAGCGCGTCACCGCGGAGAAGATCATGCGCAAGGCGGAACGGCAGATCCGTGGCGGCGACGTGATCCTGCTCCACGACGGCTGCAACGTCGCCATGGGCTACGACCGCCATTGCTCGGTCGAGGCGACCGAGGGCATCCTCGCGCGCTGGAAGGAGCGCGAAGGCTACGAGTTCGTCACCGTCCCCGAGATGATCGAGCGGACCGGCTTCACGTATCCCTAGTCGAGGCTTCCTCCAAGGGATCGGGAGCACCGCCGATCAGATCCGAGAACGCCCGCTCGAAGCGCCCCCACCGTCCCTCGGTGAAGCGGTACGTGCTCCGCTCGAGCTTGCGCGCCCGCCGCTCGGACACATGTCCCGCGCGCGGCCGGTAAAACCATCGCGCCCAGGGCGAGCCGGGCTTGGCGAGCCGGCAGGCCGCGATGATTCCGACCGGCAGGAAGACGAAGCCGGCGATCGCCAGGAACGGCTTCTTCTTCAGCAGGACGATGATCGAGACGGCCAGGCCGATCATGAGAACGACCCAGACGTTCACCCGGTACTCGCTCGCGCCAACGCCCCAGTCGGCGGCCGTTTCCCCCTTCGGCTTGGCCGCGCCGGCATTGGTGAACGGAGAGGCCGTGACCAGGACGGCTCCGGCGCCCGCCACACCGAGGAGGATTGCGTCGATCGACGTCCGTCCCTCCTCGGCCCAGTACACGTCCCGCAGGTGGAAGATCATCGCGAACTCGTCGAGCGTCAGCGCCAGGCCGACGCCGAACAGGATCGCGGAGACGCTGTACAGGATCTCCGAGTAGTTGAACTGCGTAAAGGAGAGCAGCCCACCGATCGTCATCAGGATCACGCCGATGACCACGTGGTGCATGTGGACGCCTCCAGCGGAGGCGCTTCCCCAGCCGCGCCGGCGAGCGAGGCGGGTGTACAGACGCGTCAGCGCGAAGGTGATGAGGAGGGCGAGAAAGACGAAAAGCAGCGGCTCCTTGTTGTCGTTGTAGATGTGCGTCTCGTAGCCTGGGATGAAGCGGAACAGGTCCATCGCGCCGTCAGTGCTCCTCCCTCTGCGGCAGGTCGTGGGCGATCTTGAACCAGGGCGCCATCGAGCCGACGGAGATGTGCTCGGTCGGACGGATGCTCGGTGCGTCCTCCAGCGAGGAGAAGACGAGCGTGTCGGTACTCAACTACTCGAGAGCGCGCGCCGCCAGAGGCCGAGCGTCTTCTCGAAGTGCCGCTCAGACGCGTCGCGGTCGTAGACGGGGCGGTCGGCGAGCGCGAACCCGTGGCTCGTGCCGGGCAGCCGCTCCACCTCGCCGCGCACGCCGGCGTCGGCGATGGCCCGGCGGAAGCGCTCGACCGATTCGGGCGTCGCCGACTGGTCGTTCTCGGCGAAGGCGTAGTAGAGCTCCGCGCGGACCTGCGGGAGCTCGAGGTGCGGCGAATCGGGCTCGTCTGTTGCCAGCGCGCCGGGATGCGCGCCTGCGGCGGCGACCATGTCGGAGAGTGCGGCGGCGGCGTGCAGGGCGAACTTCGCACCCATGCAGTAGCCGACGCAGACCTTCGGGCCTGCGCGATGCAGCCGGATCGTCGGCGACGGCGTCGAGCGCCGCGCGTGTATCGGCTTCGATCTTCTCGGGCGTGAGGCTGCGGACGAGCTCGAAGATCCGCTCCCGTCCCTCCTCGTCCATCGTCAGCTTCTCGCCCCCGCGGTAGAAGAGGTCGGGAAGGACGACGTAGTACCCGTCGGCGGCAAAGCGCCGCGCGTGGTCCTTCACGGCGTCCCGGTAACCGGGCGCGTCCATGTAGACGATCCCCACGGCGAAGGGCCCGTCGCCGTCGGGATGGACGACGAAGAGCGTCATCGACCCGTCGGGAGTTTCGACCTCGATTTCTCGCTCGATCACGGTCGGCACGTTACAGTCGGGCGGTTCAGCCCGTCCGGGCGACGAAGGACAATTTCAGCGGCGGGAGAACGAGGCTCCAAGAAGGGAGCGTGAATATGTCAGCAACTGGCAGACGCTGGGCCGGCTGGGTCGCATTCGCGGGCTGGCTGATGGTGATCATCGCGAGCATCGATTTCTTCGAAGGCCTGATCGCGGTGATCCGGAGCGAGTACTACCTCTTCGGGCCGAACCAGATCATCATCTTCGACATGACGACCTGGGGCTGGATCACGATGATCTGGGCCGTCGTCCTCGGGCTAGTCGGCCTCGGCCTTCTCTCCGGCGCAAGCTGGGCCCGTTGGGCGGCGATCCTCGTCGTGAGCATCAACTTCGTCCAGCAGCTCAGCTTCATCGGCAACGCGGCGTATCCGCTGTGGGCGCTGTGCAGCCTCGTGCTGTCGGGCGTGGTGCTCTACGCGCTGGTCGTCCGGTGGGGACGGGCGCAGGACGAGATCGTCAGAGAAGGGATGTAGCTCTCGGGCTTTGCGGGGCGGCTCGCTTCGGCGGCCGCCTCCGAGCTCAGGTGGCGGACGCGAGCGACGCGACGGGTGCCGTCGCGAGCAGCGCGTCGCGTGTAGCCAGGGCGGCGTAGCGGCCGCCGGCGAGGATCAGGTCGTCGTGGCGTCCTCGCTCGACGATGCGGCCGCGGTCGAGGACGACGATCTGGTCGGCGTCACGGACGGTCGAGAGGCGGTGCGCGATCGCGATCGTCGTCCGCCCCGCGGCGAGACGGTCGAGGGCGTCCTGCACGAGCCGCTCGGTCTCGGTGTCGAGCGAGCTGGTGGCCTCGTCGAGGACGAGGATCGGCGGGTTCCGCAGGACGGTCCGCGCGATCGCCATCCGCTGCTTCTCGCCGCCGGAGAAGCGGTAGCCGCGCTCGCCGACGACGGTGTCGTAGCCGTCCGGCAGCGCGGCGATCACGTTGTGGATCCGGGCAGCGTCCGCCGCTGCCTCGATCTCGGCGTCGGTCGCGTCGGGCTTCGCGAAGCGGAGGTTCTCCCGCACGGTTGCATGGAAGAGATACGTCTCCTGCGAGACGACGCCGACGAGATCCGACAGCGCCTTGAAGCTGAGGTCGCGGATGTCGGCGCCGCCGATCGCGATCTTCCCGCGCGTCACGTCGTACAGGCGCGCGACCAGGTAGCCGAGCGTCGTCTTCCCCGAGCCGGTCTCGCCGACGAGCGCCGTCGTGGTGCCGGCGGGCACGGTGATCGAGACGTCCTGCAGCGTCCACTCCTCGTCGTAGCGGAACCAGACGTGGTCGAAGACGACGTCGCCTGCCTTGCCGACCGTGATCGCATCCGCCTTCTCCTCGATGTCGATCGGCTGGTCGAGGTATTCGAAGATCCGGTCGAAGAGCGCGAGCGAGGTCTGGACGTCGAGGCTGACGCCGAGGAGCGACCCGACCGGGAAGAACAGGCGTGTCTGTAGCGTCGTGAACGCGACCAGCGTCGGGATCGAGATCGCGTGCGAGCCGTTCAGGATCAGCAGGCCGCCGAACCAGTAGACGGCGGCGGGCATGATCGCGAAGCTCGTCTGGATCATCGCCATCACCCAGCGGCCGGCCATCCGCTGGCGTACTTCGAGGTCCGCGAGCCGGCGCGAGTCGGTCTCGAAGCGGTCGGCGAGCTCGTCGCCGCGGCCCATGGTCTTGCCGAGCAGGATCCCGGAGACCGAGAGCGACTCCTGGACGAGGCTGGAGATGTCGGCCAGCGTCTCCTGCGTCGTCTTCGCGATCCGCCGCCGCTCGTTGCCGACGCGGCGCGTCAGCCAGGCGAAGAGGGGGATGAGCGCGAAGGCGAACAGCGCCAGCTTCCAGCTGAGCAGGAGCATGCCGATCATCGTCGCCACGACCGTGGTCACGTTCGAGGCGATCGAGGTGGCCGTGTTCGTGACCACGCTCTGCACGCCGCCGATGTCGTTCTGGATGCGGGACTGCACTTCTCCCGTCCGCGTCCGCGTGAAGAACGCCAGGGAGAGCCGCTGCAGGTGGCGGTAGACCGCGGCCCGCAGGTCGTGCATGACGTGCTGGCCGACCTGGTTCGAGAGCAGCGTCTGGTAGACGCCGAGCGCGCCGGTGACGATGGCGATCGCGATCATCGCGCCGGCGGCGACCGACAGCTCGGTCGCGTCGTTCTCGCCCGATCGCCTCCAGCACGCGCTTGAGCAGGAAGGCGGGGAGGACGCCGAGGCCGGCCGAGACGACGATGAGGGACAGGACAGCGCTCAGCCGCAGCTTGTACGGCGCGAACAGGCGGCCGATCCGGCGGAGGTTGGCTCGGCGAAGAGCGGGGTCGGAGGTACGCTCAGCAGGGGCGTTGGATGAGTGAAAGAACATCCCCACGTGAAGAGGGTAACGCGCGGCCTATGACGCTCTACCAGGCCGAGTGGTGCCCGTTCTCCGCCGCGGTGCGGGAGGTGCTGACCGAGCTGGGGCTGCCGTTCGTCGCGCAGCAGGTGGAGGCCTGGCCGGAGGAGCGGGACGAGCTGCGCGCGCTGGCCGGCACCGATCAGATCCCGGTCCTGCTGGCCGAGGACGGGACGATTCATCGCGGGACGCGCGAGATCTTCGCGCACCTGCGCGAACGCGACGCGTGGCCGCACGCGGCGGAGCATCGCCATCGCTTCCACGACCATCGCGACGCGCGCGAGACCGACGTCCCCGGCCAGCTGATCGAGTACTTCAGGGAGACGGACGAGCTGCAGGACGCGGCCGGCACGCCCGAGGAGGCGGTAGTCGTCGACGTCCCCGAGCAGAACCGCTACGAGCTGCGGCTCGGCGGAAGGCTGGTCGGGCTCGCCGCGTACCGCCGGCGGGACGGACGGCTCGTCGTCACGCACACGGAGGTCGACGAGGCCTGCTCTGGCAAGGGGTTCGGGACGCAGCTCGTGCTGGCCGTGCTCGAGGACGCGCGCCGGCAGCGGCTCGAGGTCGTCCCGTTGTGCCCGTTCGTCGGGCACGTGATCGACGAGCATCCCCAGTACCAGGATCTGGTGGCCGCCGGCTACCACGGCTAAGGAGGAGCGAATGGCAGACGAGCAGATCCACGCCAACATCGAGCAGCTGGTCGAGGAAGAGCAGGGGCTGTACGAGCGCGCGAGCCACGAGGACGGGCTGACCGAGGACGAGCGGCGCCGGCTCGAGGCGATCCGCGTGCAGCTCGATCAGTGCTGGGACCTCCTCCGGCAGCGCCGGGCGCTGCGGGAGCACGGCATGGATCCAGGTGCTGCTCACGTCCGCGACCCGGAGGTTGTCGAGCGGTATGAGCAGTAGGCGTCCTAACAAATTCCTTCCGGAAGGCTTACGAACGGCTCAGTAGCAGGTGCTTTCCTTGGCTCGACTCCGCGAAAGTAAGTGCAATCTAGGGAAAGGAACTCCGTGAAGAAAGTTGCGGCAATGGTTGTTCTGCTGGGCGCGCTCCTCGCTTCTTCGGTCGCGTTCGCAGGAAACGGCGCCGGCATCGACGCCCGCCTCGCCAGGCTCGACGCCCGCGTCGCCAAGTACCACTCCAAGTGCGACGTCAACCCGATGGACAAGTGCTCCGCCGTCAAGGCGAAGCTCTCGGCCCGCCTGACCAAGATCGAGGGCAAGCTCGACGCCCGCATCGCCAAGGTCAAGAACGCGGACCGCAAGGCGAAGCTCCAGAGCGCGCGCGATCACATCGCGTCGCTGGCCGCCGCCCTCTAAGCCGACTCGATGGAGTGGCGGGCCGGCTTCCGGTCCGCCACTCTGTCGCCGTGATCGACCCCCTCCGCCGCTGGCGCGAGCACGGCGAGAAGCCCGACTACGCCGGCCTCCTCACCTTCGGGTCGCTTCCCTGGACCGAGGATCCGGCCGATCTGGCCGGGGTCGACGTCGCTGTCGTCGGCGCTCCGACCGACGATCTGACCTCGGACCGGCCCGGCGCTCGCTTCGGCCCGCGTGCGATCCGCGCGGCGGGCTGTCCGTGGGGGCCGCACCTCGAGGCGAAGATCGACGCCTCCCGCGTGCTGCGCATGGTCGACTACGGCGACGCTCCCGTCATCCCGAGCGATCCCGTGACCTCGCACGCCGCGATCGAGCGCGTCGTACGTGAGGTGGTGGATGCGGGTGCGATCCCGATCGTGCTCGGCGGCGACCACTCCATCGCCGAGCCCGACATTCGCGCGTGCGCGGCGAAGCACGGCCCGGTCGGGCTCGTCCACTTCGACACGCACACCGACACGGGACGCGAGGTGTACGGCGTGGAGATCTCGCACGGGACGCCGATGTTCCGCCTGGTCGAGGCGGGGATGGTCGATCCCGAGCGCTACGTCCAGATCGGCCTCCGGGGCTACTGGCCGGGAGAGGCGGAGTTCCGCTGGCAGGCCGACCGGGGCATCACGAGCTTCTTCATGCGCGACGTCCGCGAGCTCGGGATCGAGGAGGTGGTCGGCCGCGCGATCGGGATCGTCGGAGACGGCCCGGTGTTCCTGTCGGTCGACGTCGACGTGCTCGACCCGGCGTTCGCGCCCGGCACCGGGACGCCCGAGCCGGGCGGGATGACGACCGGCGAGCTTCTCTGGGCCTGCCGCACCGTCGCGGCGGAGGTCGGGCTCGTCGGAGCCGACGTGGTCGAGGTCTGCCCCTCGGGCGTCGGCTCGCTGGATATCACGGCGCTCGTCGCCGAGCGCATCGTGCGGGAGGTCATGACGGGCATCGCGCTCCGCAAGAGCGACTGACGTCGCCGCTACGAGTCGGGCTTCGGACGCGTGGGCGAATCGACGCAGACGACGCGGGCGTCCTCGTCTCCGAGCACCGAGTAGCTATGGGCGACGCCTGCCGGCGTCACGATCACGTCGCCGGGGCCCGCGTCGAACGACTCGCCCTCGACCGTCCACCGCATGCGGCCCGAGCGGATGGTGATCACGTGATCCTGCGGCGGATCGTGGACGTGCACCTCCTTCACCTGCCCGGCCGGATGGGTTACCAGGTGGATCTCGACGAAGTCGAGCCAGATCCCCTCGTCCTCATCCGAGGGGCGGACGAACCGGCTGTAGTCGGTCTTGTCCGAGATCCTGACCATCAGCTCTCCTTCAGCACGCCGGCCAGCCAGCCGTCGATCCCGGCGGCGACCTCTTCCCAGTCGGGGGCGGCCATGTGCAGGTGCGGCTTTCCCTCGAACTCGATGTAGTCCGTCTGCGCCGGCGACTTCTCGTACTTCTTGTACTGCGCCTTCGTCAGGGACGCCGGGACCGTGTGGTCTTTGTCCGCGCCGACGAGCAAGAGCGGCGCCCGGTCCTCGTTCTTGAAGTGGACTTCGGTCGGCGGATGCAGATGGAAGTTGGCGAACCCGGCCTCGTAGAAGATCTGACCCGTCTCGGGCACCGCGTAGCGGTCGTAGGCCTTCTGGGCCTCCTCGGGCGTGAACGTGTTCACGAACCCGTAGGTGAACTCCTCGAGCGTGAGTGGCACGACCCCGTGCCGCTTGGATGGATGCGCGAGCGCGGGCGACGCGGCCTTCAGCGTCGAGAAGGGCAGCTTGAGGATTCCCTTCGGCGGTGCGGGGCTCATCGCCACGCCCGCACGGCCGAGCCCGCGGTCGAGCAGGAGCTCGGTGAAGAGGCCGCCGTACGAATGTCCCATGATCACGGGCGGCTGGTCGAGCTCGTCGATCAGGCCCTGGTAGTGCTCGACGATCTCGGTCACGCCGAGACCTTTCGTCTCGTCGGCAGTGTCGCGGATCTCTTCGACGTCGCCGTGCTTCCGGGGCCATTCCGGCGCGGACACGGCGTAACCGCGCTTGGAGAAGTAGTCGGCGTAGTTCTCCCAGCTGCGCGCCGAGAGCCACGCTCCGTGGATCATCAGCAGAGGGATCTGTCCGTTGGTGGCCGACACGGTGCCTCCCTTCGTAGACGAAGATCAGGCTATGTCATCCAAGGACCTGAGCGAGTACGGAGAGATCACGAGCATCGTCGTCTCGCGCGGGGGCGAGATGGTTACGGAGCAATACCTCGAGGGGGACGCCGCGACGCTCCGCAACACGCGCTCATGCACGAAGACGGTCGCCTCGATGCTGGCAGGCATTGCGATCGAGCGCGGGCTCGTCCCCGGCGTCGACGTCGCGCTGTGCGAGCTGCTGGGCGTCGAAGTTGACGATCCGCGCAAGCGCGCGATCACCGCCCGCGACGTCCTCACCATGTCCTCCTGTCTCGAGTGCGACGACTGGGACGAGAGCTCACCCGGCAACGAGGAGCTGATGTACCCGCAGGAGGACTGGGTCGGATTCGCGCTCGGGCTGCCGGTGCGGGAGGAGGGCGGCTTCTCGTACTGCACGGCCGGCGTGGTCGCCCTTGGCGTCGGGCTCGAGCGCGCGGTCGGCGGCTCGCTCCCGGAGTTCGCGCGCAACGAGCTCTTCGAGCCGCTCGGGATCGAGCAGGCCGAGTGGCAGACGACACCTCTTGGCCAGGTCTCGACCGCAGGCGGGCTTCTTCTCACCAGCCGCTCGCTGCTGGCGCTCGGCGAGCTCTACCTGCGCGGCGGAGGAGGCGTGGTGCCGCGCGCCTGGGTGGAGGAGTCGACGCGTCCGCACGCGCGCATCGACGAGGAGATCGAGTACGGCTACCTGTGGTGGCTCAGGCGCTACGGCGGCGAGGACTGCTTCTTCATGACCGGCATGGGCGGGAACCGCGTCCACGTCTTCCCAGGGCTCGGCCTGGTCGCCGTGATCACGAGCACGAACTTCGGGCGGCGCGACGCGCACGACCTCAGCGACCGGTTGCTGGAGGAGCGAATCCTGGCCTGAGCGGGAAGATTCGTGACCCCGCAAGCGTTCTCTATCCTCAGAGGATGGCGAGCTACCGCGATCTGCTGCAGAAGGTCAAGGAAGGTATCGACCAGGTCGATGCCACGCATGCGCGCGAGCTGATCGAACGCGACTCGCCGGTGATCGTCGACGTGCGCGAGCTCGACGAGTGGGACGAGGGCCACCTCCCGGGCGCGATCCACGTCCCGCGCGGAAATCTCGAGTCCCGCATCGAGCAGGCCGTGCCCGACCGCTCCGCGACCGTCCTGCTCTACTGCGCCGCCGGCAACCGCTCCGCCTTCGCCGCGCAGACGCTCCGGGAGCTCGGCTACGAGCATCCCATCTCGCTCGCCGGCGGCTACACCGACTGGAAGCGGAACGGCTATCCGACCGAGCTGACGCGCTCGCTCTCGCCGCAGGGCCGTATGCGCTACAGCCGCCACCTGCTGATTCCCGAGGTGGGGGAGGAGGGGCAGCTGCGGCTGCTCGACTCGCGCGTCCTCCTGATCGGGGCCGGCGGTCTCGGCTCGCCCGCCTCGCTCTACCTGGCGGCGGCCGGCGTGGGGACGCTCGGGATCGTCGACGACGACGTGGTCGACGAGTCGAACCTCCAGCGGCAGATCGTCCACTCGACGTCCACGCTCGGCGAGCCGAAGGTGGAGTCGGCGGCGCGTGCGCTCCGCGAGCTCAATCCCGACGTCCAGGTGTTGCCGTACAAGACGCGCCTGACCTCCGAGACGATCGACGACATCCTCGCCGACGGCTGGGACGTGATCGTGGATGGGGCGGACAACTTCCCGACCCGCTATCTGCTGAACGACGCGTCGGTCTGGCACAAGATCCCGGTCGTCCACGGCTCGATCTTCCGCTTCGAGGGCCAGCTGACCGTCTTCAAGCCCTTCTGAGCGACGGGCCGTGCTACCGCTGTTTGTTCCCGCAGCCGCCTCCTCCCGGAGATGGCCCCGAGCTGCGCCGAGGGAGGCGTGCTCGGCGTCCTGCCCGGAATCGTGGGCTCGCTGCAGGCGAACGAGGCGCTCAAGCTCGCGCTCGGCGTCGGCAATCCGCTGATCGGCCGGCTGATGCTCTTCGACGCGCTCGAGGTGTCGTTCACGGAGCTCCAGGTGCGGCGCGACCCGAACTGCCCCGTGTGCGGCGACGACCCCTCGATCACGGAGTACATCGACTACGTCGAGTTCTGCGCGGCCGGGAGAGGAGCATGATGGTCTCCGTCCGCATCCCGCCTCCGCTTCGCGCCGAGACGTCCGGCGAGGCCGTGGTCGAGGCGAGCGGCGGAACCGTGCGCGACGTCCTGACCGACCTCATCTCGCGCTTCCCCGCCCTCGGTAGCCGCGTGCTCGAGGACGGAGACGTGGCCCGTTTCGTCAACGTCTACGTCGGGGGCGAGGACGTGCGGACGCGCGACGGCCTCGACACGGCCGTGCGCGACGGCGAGACGGTCATCCTGCTTCCCGCAGTTGCCGGTGGCCTGCGGTAGCGCAACCGACACCGCGCCCTCGCTGCTCGACACGGTGGGCTGCACGCCGCTGGTCGAGCTGCCGCGACTGGCCGCCGCCGCCGGCCTCGCCGAGGACGTCCGCCTGTACGCAAAGCTCGAAGGCGAGAACCCGACCGGCTCGATCAAGGATCGCGTCGCGAAGGCGATGGTCGAGGACGCGGAGGAGGCCGGAATCCTCGAGCCCGGACGCGAGCTGCTCGAGCCTACCTCCGGCAATACCGGGATCTCGCTCGCGCTCGTCGCCAAGCTCAAGGGCTACAAGCTGACCTGCGTCCTGCCGGAGAACGCGACCGAGGAGCGCAAGCGCATGCTGCGGCTGTACGGCGCGGAGATCGTCGAGTCGCCCGGCGCGGAAGGCTCGAACGGCGCCGTTCGTCTGGCCCTGCAGATGGCCGAGAGCGACTCGCGCTGGTTCATGCCCTTCCAGTACGCGAACGAGGCCAATCCGCGCGCGCACTACGAGGGAACCGGCGCCGAGATCGCAGACGCGCTCGACCGCGTGGACGTCTTCGTCGCCGGGCTCGGGACCGGCGGGACGCTGATGGGCGCCGGCGCACGCCTGCGCGAGAGCTTTCCGGACGTCGTGATCGCCGCTGCAGAACCGCTCCCGGGCGACCCGGTCATGGGCCTCCGCTCCCTCGAGGACGGGTACGTCCCGCCGATCCTCGATGTCTCCAAGCTCGACCGCAAGCTCCTCGTCTCGAACGGCGAGGCGGTGGCGGCGCTGCGGCGGCTGCTCGACACGGAGGGCGTCTTCGCCGGTGTCTCCTCGGGGGCGGTCGTCGATGTCGCCCTGCGCCTGGGACGGGAGCTCGACGAGGCAATCGTCGTCTGCGTGCTCGCCGACGGCGGCTGGCGCTACCTGTCGGCCGACTTCTGGCAGGCCCCCGACGCCGAGGTCGAAGAGTCGATGGAGGCGCACGTCTGGTGGTGATTCCGGCTGCCGTGCGGGCCGCCGTCGAGGAGCACGCGCGGGAGGAGGCGCCGAACGAGGCCTGCGGGCTGATCGTGCTGCAGGACGGCGAGGCGATCCGCTACGAGCGCGGGCGAAACAGGCTCCAGTCGCCCTACCGCTTCGAGCTCGACGTCGATCCGGAGCTCTGGTTCCTCGAGGACGAGGGCTACGAGCTCGCGGTCGTCCACTCCCATCCAGCGTCGCCGGCGAAGCCGTCGCGAACCGACGTCGAACGCATCGGGCTGTGGGCCGGGCGACCGTTCCTGATCCTCAGCCTCTCCACCGGCGAGCTCGCGGCCTTTCGCATCGACGGGGACGGGATCGAGCGCGAACCGATCGCGTAGGCTCGAAGGCGTGGCGTACGACGAAGCGCTGGCCGAGCGGATACGCCGGCGGATCGGCGGCGATCGCTGACCGAGAAGAAGATGTTCGGCGGGCTCTCGTTCCTCGTCGGCGGCAACATGGCCATCGCCGCGAGCGGTCAGGGCGGCCTGCTCGTCCGCGTCGATCCGGCCGAATCGGACGAGCTCGTCGCGTCCACGCCCGCGACGCTGATGGAGATGCGCGGCCGCTCGATGGCCGGATGGCTGCGGGTCGCTTCGGAGGATGTGGAGACGGACGAGGCGCTCGCGGAATGGATCGATCGCGGCGTCTCCTACGCGCGGTCACTTCCGCCGAAGTGACCGGCTACACGCTTCGTGCGGCGAGAGACGGCGATGGGCTTGCGATCACGGAGCTCGCGCTCGCGGCCGCGGACACCGGTGCCGTGCGGGTGGCGCCGCACTACCTCCATGACCCGCTCGAGACAACGCGCGCGCTCCAGCCGGAAGCGGAGTGGGTGCTGGCCGAGGCCGAGGACGGAAGCATCGTCGGCGCGGCCATCGTCGCTTTCGCCGATCTCGAGGTCGAGGGGAACGTGTACAGGGGCGCGCATCTCAGCGGGCTGATGGTGCACCCGGACCACCGCCGCCGCGGGATCGCAAAAGCTCTGACGGAGTGGCGGCTGGAGCGGGCCGGCCCGGACGCAGTAGTGGTCGCCGCGATCCAGTCCGGAAACAAGGGATCGTTCGCGAACGCCCAGCGGTGGGCGACACAGATCTTCGGAACCGTTCTGCTTCCGCCTTCAAGGTGGGTCCGAACAAGGCTCCCGAAGACATCGAGATGCGCGAGCCGCAAGACGATGCCGAGTGGGAGCAGGTCTCCGCGGGATTGGCCAAGTTCGAACACGGATGGAACCTGCGCCTTCCGGAGACAGCTGCCCAGATCCGCGCGACGGCTCGCCCGAACTCCGCTGGCCGAGCCCGTCCAGAGCCAGGTCGTGGCGGTCGAGGGGGGACGAGTCGTCGGCGGCTGCGAGCTGCACGACAGCACGCGCCTCACGGCGCTCGTCATCGAGCAGGTCCCGCTGTTTCTGCGGGCGATGAACCTCTTCATGCGCATCATCCCGCGGATCGCGTGGTCCGAAACGTCGGGGTTCGCGCGCCTGTGGCATGTGCCGGGCCGTCTCGACGTCGGCCGCGCGCCTGTGGGGTCATGCGAGCTCTGTTTCCGCCACGCGCGGCGCGAACGCCGTCAGCACCCAGTTCGACCCGCGTGGGCCGCTCGCGAAGCTCCTCCCGCTACGGCCGTGGACGGTGAAGGGCAAGCTCGCCGCCGCCGTCCGCAGCCCGGTGAAGCTGGACGAGGAGCGGCTGCTCGGTCCCCCTAGACGAGCTCGGCTACCGTCGGGTCATGCCGAACATCTCGAGCCCGAGTGGGTCGAGCGTGATCAGCCGCCGATCGTCGGCCGGGCGGCACGGGTCGGCGCACAGGCCGGCGCCGAACGCCTCGGAGCGACGTTGTACGAGATCGATCCCGGCGGGGTCGGATCCCCGTTCCACATCCACCACGCCAACGAGGAGATGATCATCGTCCTCGCCGGCCGGCCGACGCTGAGGACGAGTGAGGGAACGCGCGCTCGAGCCCGGTGACGTCGTGGCCTGCCCGGCAGGCCCGGATGGCGCCCACCAGCTCCGGAACGACACCGGCGAGCGAGTGCGTGCGCTCGTCGTCAGCACCATGGTCTACCCCGAGGTCGCAGAGCTTCCGGACAGTGACAAACTGCTCGCGCAGACGGCGCCTCCGGGAGTCCCCGGCCGCCTCGCGCTCGCGTTCCCCCGCGAGGCCGAGGTCGATCGGCTCGAGGGTGAGGTGCGAGAGGCCGGGGCGGACTGAGCCGCCCCGGCCGTCTCGATCAGTCGCCGGACTCCAGAAGAAGTAGTCGGCGGAGTAGGGCACCGCCGCGTGGTCACCGGGCGTGCACGTTCCGGCCGGAGCGATCCCGCCGGAGGTGTTCAGGCGTTGCACGTACGTCATCTCGCCGAGGCGGTCGCCCGAGTTCCCGACGGCTTGCAGGAGGAGCAGTGGAATGTTTCCCGCTCCTCCGCCGGCGGCGGCCTTGCGGGCCGCCTCGACCGAGCTTCCGTCGTTCAGCATCCAGACGGGCCGGCCTGTGGCGAAGTTGAGGAAGTGGCTGCCCATCTCCTTCGGCGCGCCCGTCGTCTTGAACAGCGTCGCCTCCGGGTCGGTGAACAGCCAGGTTCCGTCGGCCTGGCAGGCGTACTTCTGCACGCCCGTTGCGTGGGCGACGAGTCCGAGCTTGCTGCCGGGGTCGTAGGTCCGCGGGTCGAGCGCGTCGCCCGCTGCGGTCTGCGGCGCGGGGCCGGCCACGGCCGTTCCCGCGACGATGCCCGCGGCAAAGAGCGCCAGGGCCGTTGCTTTGAGTGCGTTTCTCATCGTTCTCCTTTCAGGATTGGTCGTTCTCCGGTGTCGAACGTCGTCTCGACGACGCGTTCGAGCTCGAGTTGTGCTCGGGCGGCCGCGGCATGCACGTCTCCGACGGCCGCGGCCTTGACGAACACGAAACAGGTCTCGTCCTCGGCGACGAAGATCGAACGCACCACCTCGATGTGACGGCCCAGGCGAGCGGTCGTTGCGGCGACGGCGTCGCAGTCGCCGTGCGGCGCGTAGAGCTCGATCATGAACTCGGTCATCAGTGGAGGCTCGGCTCGCGGCCGAGCGCGAGCTGTCCGAGGAACGAGAAGGCGCGGTTGGCGCCGAGCGGGTGCATGAACGAGGTCGCGCGGACGTCGCGGTACGCGCGCGCCAGCGGGCTGCCGTTCATGTAGCCGGCCCCGCCCGAGAGGGCGAGCGTGCGGTCGACGATGCGCACCGCCGTCTCGCCGATGAACGTCTTTGCCGCCTGGACCTCGGCGTAGGCCTCGGTCACGTCCATCGGCTGTCCCGCCTTGAGCCGCTCCTGCCGCTCGTCCACGAAAGCCGCGGACCGGGCCAGGATGGCCCGGCAGGCG
>CAWEIM010000005.1:0-391098 GCA_963809075.1 uncultured Actinomycetes bacterium
CCTGCGACTTGCCGACCATCTGGATGTTCCCCATCGGGTACTCGAACTCGTCGCTGCCGAAATAGAAGTCGTTCAGCCCGAGCGTTTTCTGGTAGACGGTCGGGTTCTCCTCTCGTGACAGCGCGAGGACGGCCAAGCTGTCGTGGAACATGAAGTTGCGCCCGACCTGATCGGAGGCGTTCGCGAGCCCGTTCGGGTGCTTGTCGCTCGCCGACAGGAGCAACAGCTTCGCCGTGTTCGCCGCACCGCAGGCGACCACGACGAGATCGCCCGTGTACGTATCCGTTGCGCCATTGCGCTCGACGACAACGCCGGTAACCGCCGTGCCCGCCGGGTTCGTCTCCAGCTTGACGGCCTTCGCGTTCGTCAGCAGCGTGACATTGTCGTGCTCGAGCGCCGGCCGCACGCCCAGGACCTCGGCGTCGGCCTTGGCATGCACCGGACAGGGAAACCCGTCGCAGTTGGCGCAACGCACACAGGTGCTGTAGGGCATGTTCTCCTCGTCGAGCAGGATGCCGCAGGGGGCATGGAAGGGGTGGTGGCCGGCGGCGGCGAGCTGGTCGGCGAGCTGCTGGATCCGCGGCTCGTGGGACACGGCAGGGTAGGGGTACGGCGCGCTGGCGTGAGGCTCGGTCGGATCCTCGCCGCGCGCTCCGTGCACGTGGTACATCTGCTCGGCCTGCGTGTAGTACGGCTCGAGGTCGTCGTACGAGATCGGCCAGGCCGGCGAAATGCCGTCGTGGTGACGAAGCTCGCCGAAGTCCTCGGCGCGTAGCCGGTAGAGGGCGGCGCCGTAGAGCTTCGTCGCTCCGCCGACGAAGTAGTGAATCTGCGGCTGGAACGGCTTGCCATCCGTGTCGTACCAGGTGTCCTCCGAGACATAACGGTTTTCGACGAACACGTTCTGGGCGAGCCAGTTCTGCGGCTCGCGCGGGAGCCAGTCACCGCGCTCGAGCAGCAGGATCCGCTTGCCCGAGGGAGCGAGGTGCCGTGCAAGCGTTCCGCCGCCGGCGCCGGTTCCGATGATGATCACGTCGTAGTCGTCCATCGAGCCTCCTAGCAGGCGGCCTTCACGCCTCAGTACTGCGCCATGATCTCGGGCACCACGATCCGGGCCGCCGCATCGAGCAGCGCGAGGTGCGAGAAGGCCTGTGGGAAGTTGCCGAGATGGCGGCTGGTATCGGCGTCGAACTCCTCCGCATAGAGACCGAGCGGAGAGGCGATCCGCAGCAGCTTCTCCATCAGGTCTCGCGCTTGCTGCAGCTCGCCGACGATGGCGAAAGCCGAGACGAGCCAGAAGGAACAGATGAGGAAGGTGCCCTCCTTACCCGAGAGGCCGTCATCGGTCTCGTCGGTGCGATACCGCAGGACAAAGCCGTTTTCGGTCAGCTCCTCGGCGATCGCGGTCACCGTCGAGCGCAGGCGCTCGTCGTCACCGGGCAGGAAGTCGAAAATCGCCGCGAGCAGCACCGACGCGTCGAGGGAGTCGGTGTCATAGTGCTGGCGGAGAACACCGCGTTCCGAGACGCCGTGCTCGAGGATGTCGTCGCGGATCTCGTCAGCCGTGGCTCGCCAGGTCGCAGCCTGCTCGGGATCTCCGCGGATCTCGGCCAGCTGCGCCGCCCGGTCGAGGGCGACCCACCCCATCAACTTCGAGGAGACGTAGTGCTGGGGAGCTCCACGAGCCTCCCAGATGCCCTGGTCCGGCTCGCGCCACACCTTCGTGGCGCACTCGGCCTGGGCCAGCACGATGGGCCACAATCGCCGCGGCAGCCTCGCGCTCTTGCGGGTATGGAGCAGGATCGAGTCGAGCACCGCGCCGAACACGTCGTTCTGGCGCTGATCGAACGCGCCGTTCCCTATCCGGACGGGGCGTGCGCCCGCATACCCGGAGAGATGGTCGAGCGTCGACTCCTTCAGATCGCGGCGTCCGTCGATCCCATACATGATCTGGAGTGACCCGTCCTCGGTCGGCTCGAGGTCGCCGACGAACTCCATGAACTCGTCGGCCTCCCAGTCGAGGTTGAGCCAGTGGAGCGCCTGCAGCGTGAACGTCGTGTCGCGCATCCAGGTGTACCGATAGTCCCAGTTGCGCTCGCCGCCGGGCGTCTCGGGCAAGGATGTGGTCAGCGCAGCCACCGTCGAGCCGGTGGGCATGTAGGTCAGGCCCTTGATCGCAAGCGCCGAGCGTTGGATCTGCTGGCGGAAGCGGTGATCGGGGATCCGCGCCCTCCCCAGCCAGTCGCGCCAGAAATGCCGCGTTGCGGCCATCCTCTCCTCGGCCTCGTCCACGTCCTTCGGTGCCTCGAGCTGCTCTGCCCAGGAGAGCGCGCAGTACGCCCGCTCGCCGGCAGAGAGCACGTGCCTCCCTCGCACGCGGCCGCCCTCGATTCCGAGGGCGAGGTCCGAGACGAGGCGGATCGTCTGGCCGGCACCGGTCGCGTCGGCCATCGCGCGGCCGCCGTCGACGAGGTTCCACTCGGCTGCAGTCCGGCCGTAGTCGAAGACGGGCTCGCACACGAGCTCGATCTCCACCGACCCATCGATGCACTCGACCGTGCGGACGAGCATGTGGTCGCCGTCGTCGTCGGCCGGCGCTCGAGCGTGCGGCGTGACCTCGTCTTCGCGCGAGCGGGGCCCCATCGTCAGCGCGTCGCGGACGACGATCCAGCCCCGCGGCGTCTTCCAGAACGTGACGAGGACGTTCGTCCCCGGCTCGTACTCGCGATCGGCCGGATGGTTGATTCCGAACGGGCCGAACCGGAACGCGCCGGCCTGACGGTCGAGGAGGCTTCCGAAGATGCTGGGGGCGTCGAATGAAGGGACGCACAGCCAGTCGATCGCGCCGTCCGGCGCGATGAGCGCGCCTGTGTGGCAGTTCGACAGGAACGCGTACTCGGCGATCGCCGGGAATGGCGACGGCGCGGCGGCGCTCTGAGGCGCCGCCCGTTCCTCGGTTGCAGTCTTGCTCATGGCACGATCCACGGGTCGCGCCAGCGGCCATGCCCGGCGACCAGCTCGTCCGCTTCCTTCGGCCCCCAGGCGCCCTGCGCGTACGGGTGTACCGGCGGAGGCGAGTCGAGCAACGGCTGCATGACCCGCCAGGTCTCCTCGACCGCGTCCTGCCTGGTGAACCGCAGGGTCTGCCCGACCATCGCGGCGTGCAGCAGCACCTCGTACGGAGTCGGGCCCTCGCCGCCCTCGGCCGCGAACTCCATGTCGAGCTCGATCGGGCCGGGCCCGTCCGCCCGATGCGCCTGGAAGACGATCCTGACACCGGTGGACGGATCGAGCTTCACGACGAGCTGATTCGGCTCGATCCCTTGCTCGAAGAGCCCGAACCCCAGCCGAGGAGGGTGCTTGAAAACGAGCCGGAGCTCGGTCTGCGTGACCGGCAGGCGCTTGCCGGTGCGGATGAAGAACGGGACGCCCGCCCAGCGCGAGTTCTCGATCTCGAGCCGAAGCGCGGCATACGTCTCTGTCGTCGAGTCGGGCGCGACGCCGTCGATCGAGCGGTAGCCGTCGTACTGGCCGCGTACGTAGTTGGCGGGATCGGCCTCCTTGACAGCGCGGAAGAGCGGAAAGCTGCGCATCCTTGACCGTCTGCGCGTCCCCGCGCGCCGGCGCTTCCATCGCGCACATGGAGACCACCTGCATGAGGTGATTGACCACGACGTCGCGCAGCGCCCCGACCGGATCGTAGAAGTGGCCACGGTCCTCGACGCCGAAGTCCTCGGCCATCGTGATCTGGACTGTCGAGACGTAGTTCCGGCTCCAGATCGGCTCGAGCATCGCGTTCGCAAACCGGAGGAACATGATCTCCTCGGTCCCCATCTTCCCGAGGTAGTGGTCGATCCGGAGGAGCTGGGACTCGTCGACGTACTTGTGCAGCTCTTCCGCCAGAGCGTGCGCGGAGGCCGGTCGTTCCCGAACGGCTTCTCGACGACGACACGCGCCGTCTTGGTCAGCCCCGCCTCGGACAGCCCCTTGATGACGGTCCCGAAGAGGAACGGCGGGATCTCGAGATAGAAGACCGGCGTCGTCTTGCCTTCGATCGCCTTGCCGACCCGCCCGTACATCGCGGCATCCGAGAAGTCCCCCTGGACGTACGAGAGCCGCGCGGCGAGGCGCGCGAAGACCTCCTCGTCGAGCTGCTCGCCGGTGCCCACGATCGACTCGCGCGCGCGCTCGACGAGTTGCTCCACCGTCCAGTCGTCGACCGCGACGCCGACGATCGGGCAATCCAGCAGGCCGCGCTTCTCGAGCCGGTAGAGCGAGCGGAAGGTCATCACCTTCGCCAGATCGCCCGTGATCCCGAAGATCACGAGAACGTCGGTTTGCTGAGCCTCGTGGCCCCGGTCTGCCATCGGTCCGATGTCTCCCTTCGTGCTTCTTGAGATTGCGTCCTCAAGCTAGGCAGAAGATCCGCGCTTGGAATCACCCGGTTCGGATGAAGGTCCTCGCGTACGCCGGTGCAAGCCCGCCTGAGCCGGATGCGCTGACGGCAAGTGAAGTCAGGTTTCTGCCGATTCGGCTGTCGCCGAGACGTTCCCTGCAGCCAGCTTGGCACTCATCTTGATCGCCTTCACCGCACCGGTCGCGCCTGCCTGCAGCGTTAGGCCGAGGGCCAAAAGGACCACGCCAAGCGCGAACAGGACATGGGACCCGAGCAGCAGGAGGCCGATCCGACCGAGCACGTACGGCGGCGTGCAGACGAGCGCTCCGAGCGCGCCGCCGACCACCGCCGTTGTGAGCTTGTCGCGCCGAGATCCCATTGGCCGTACCCCGACGAGCCGAGCCGGGACGCTCACGTAGGTCAACATCATCACGCCCACGACGATTCCCAGCGAGAGGGCGAACCACGGCGGGCCCCAGCGAGGAACAACGACAGCGGCGATCCCCAGGGCTAGCCCGACGGCGAAGCCGACCCCGAGGACCACGCCGAGATGGCGGCGGGCGAGCGCGAAGCCCGAGCGTATTCTCGGTTTTCCAGGAAGCGAGATCGCAAAAGCGAACACGGCATTGAGGTAGAAGCTGATCGCGGTCACGACCGCAAGCCCGGCGACAAGTGCCACCGCCGCCCAGCCATACCAACTCTCGAACTCCTTGCCCTTGAACACATGCAGCTTCAGGTCGAGCATCGCGATCCAAATCCACATCGCCGGCAGAACCTGAACGAGCGTCAGCCGCCAATTCGAGACCAGAAGCTTCAGCCCCTGGAAGAGCATCACGAACGCGCCGATCGCGAACACCAGCGGCGCGAAGATCCGTCGAGACTGGCTCAACGAGATCACGGCATCCTCGACGGCCGATTCGTCTCCCTCTCGGATTGCGCGCAGGAGCGCGCGCGCTTGGGCGGCTAGCACTTCCCGGCGCGAGGGTCCGCGATCCTCCTCGCCGGATCGATGCGTCGTCGCCCTCGTCACAGGCCGGCGGAGCGAAGTCGAGCGTCCGGGGCTCTCTCATGGCTCGTCGGCGGCCGTCCCGTGGCGCACGTTTCGGCGAGCGCCCGCGGCTTCAGACCAGACGGCTCCACGTTCACATCATCGGCGGTCAGACATCATCGGACGTCGCCCTGTCGGGGTGAACCTCGGTCTCTGGCGCCGGTGCCTCGTTGGGCGGATAGGCGATCCCACTCCCCGAGCGGGGTTCTGCCGCTCGCTCCCATACGATCGGGCGGGCTTGTGTTCTTTTCGCTGAGCAGCTGGGCTCTTGCGCTGATCATCTTCGCCGTCGTCGCGGGCGTGACGGGGGCCGGTGTGCTGCTCGGGCGCCGCCTGCGGGAACATCACGAGACGCTTCGGGAGCCCTTCGGCGTGCTGCAAGCCGCGCTGCTGGGGGTCGTCGGGCTCATTCTCGCGTTCGGCCTGTCCCTGGCCGTGGGGCGATACGAGGATCGACGGGCTGCCGTGGTCTCCGATGCCAACGCGATCGGAACGACGTATTTGCGGGCCCAACTCCTCGCCGAACCGGAACGGACCTCTTCGCTCGCGCTGCTGCGCGGGTACAACGACCTGGCGCTACGCATGTCGCACGAGGTGCCGAGCAGTCCGGCGATGCAACGGACGATCGCGGCAGAGGACATCGTCCAGCGACGACTGTGGCGCCTAGCAGGTCAGGCGATCCACGGCGCACCGATCCAGTCCTTGCCGCGGCTTTACGTCGACGCCCTGAACACGATGATCGACGAGCAGACGGTGCGTGTCTCGGCGCTCAACAACCGCGTACCGGGCTCGGTTCTCGCGCTCGAGGTAATCGGAGCGGCGCTCGCGCTCGGGCTCCTCGGCCTCTACCTGTCGGTGCTCGGCCGCGGCCTCTGGCCGATGGCGCTCGCAACGGTGTTGGTCACGTTGCTGCTACTCGTCACATTCGACCTCGACCGCCCGACACGCGGTCTGATCACGGTACCCGATACCCCGTACAGGTCGCTGCGCGCCTCGATGAAGTTGCCGCCGGCCGCGACAGGCCCCTAGGCACGCGCGGAAGCGAAAGTCATCTGGACGCCGCGAAGAACTGCGCGAGGGCGCCGGTCCGGAACGGCGCCGAGCCAACGGAGAGGTCACCCGAGAACGGATAGCTCAGATCGAGGAGCACGACCAGAGCGAGGGCAAGGACGAGCGCGATCGCTGCGGCACCGCTTGCGTGGAACCAATAGCTCCGAGACCCAACGAGCACCGTGTACCCCACGATGACGATCGAGCCCACAATCAAGAGGGCCCCGATGACCCACGGGAGGCCGCCGACGGCGTCGTCGAGGCGTTTTCGGCGCGCCTCGAGCGTGCTCGTCAACTGCTGCACCGAGTCGTCGTAGAACGACACCGTCCTCGGCGACGTCGGGTTGAGTCCCTGAATCGCCGCGTACATCCCCTCGACAGCCGCTACTGCGCGCCGGCTGTCCTTGCCTTCGTGCAGCCGCGGCCACTCATCGTCGACGACTGCACGTACATAGGCACCCACCGCGCCCCGGACGCGATTGCGGTTGCGCTGCGGAAACGCGCCGCTGTCGCGCACGATCGCGGCGAGAGCACCCGCCTCGTTGCTGACGTTGCTCTGCGCGTCACTGTAGCCCTGGTAGGCAATCACGACGATGAAGGCGAGCAACAGCCCGAACAGGGTAGCGACGGCGCCGAGCATCTGCGACGAAACCTCGGCGTCGAATCCCTCGCGAACGGCCGGCACCAGCCTCCGGATGAGCCAGACCAGCAGCAGCATGAGGCCGATGACCCCCGCAACGACTGCGATCAGGAGCAGCCAGATCGGGACGTGATTGACGACGCCGCGCATTACGGCGTCAACCGTACGCCAACCCGACTGACCGTACTAGGCGACAACCGCGACGGGCGCGCCGGTCAGGTCAGACGCCCATCTCGGCCGCGACGCGGCCGGATGCCACCGCCTCCTGGAGTCCCGCGGTAGTCCAGCTCGTTCTGGTCCGCGTACGTCTCGGCGAATGACGCCATGGCACGATCGAAGGCGGTGCCGCTGCCGAGATAGGCGGCTATGGCGATCCTGTCACCCGAGCGCGCGTGTGCTCTCGCCAGCGTCCAACCGCAGACTCTCCCGTACGTCTGGAGCCCCGAGGGATCCATCAGCTCGACCTCCGCCGAGCCCTTTGAGTCCCACAGTTGCCGGATGTAGAAGTCCCGCTCCTGCCCGTCGATCGTGACGATCCGCTCCCATCCCAGCCAGACGTCGGACGCGGCCTGCATCATCCGCTGTCCCTCGACGACGCGCTGCCCGTGCTGACCGTACTGGCTCTTTCCGAGAAACGGCTCGAGCACTGACGCCTGCGCCTCCTTGAACTGGAGGAAGAGCGGATCCCACTGATCGCGGCCGGACAAGAGCAGGATCCAGGTACGCGCGCCGACGCTTCCGATGCCGACGACCTTTCGGGCGGCATGAACGTACCGATAGGTCTCGATCAGATGCCGACGATCATGCGGGAGCGTCAGCCGATACGTGGAGATCATGCGCCGCACGACGTCCTCGAGGTGCTCCTGCGCGGCACCGGGCAGAACGTCCTCGATCGGGGTGACGAGTGGAGGATTGCCGACGATCCGCAGCTCGCCGTCGATCATGCGACATAGCTTCGTGAGCGCTCGAACGCTGTCCTTCGTCCGCACGCTCGCAACATTTGACTGGAAGCGCTTCATCTTCTTGCGGGATACCGCCGCCCCAATCTGATCGCGGATCGACTGGACATCGAGGCGCGCGTACCAGACGTGGATATTCCGCATCTCCGCGAAGCGCCTCATCGCTTCGCGGTACTCGCGCACGGCAGCCCTCACGATCGAACGGCGATTCGCGTCGCCGAAGCCCAGGTCCCGAGCGGCGACCGCGAGGCTGGTGGCGAGCCGCTTCACGTCCCACTCGAACGGTCCCGGCAGCGTCTCGTCGAAGTCGTTGAGACTGAAGACGAGCCTCCGGTCCGGTGCGGCGAAGATGCCGAAGTTCGAGAGGTGCGCGTCTCCGCAGAGCTGCGTGTGCAATCCCGTCCGCGGCCCGTCGGCGAGGTCGGCTGCCATGAGATTCGCCCCGCCGCGGAAGAAGGCGAACGGGGAGGCAAGCATGCGCCCGTACCGAATGGGGCCGAGCTCGGGAAGACGCGTCTGAGCCTGTTGCTCGAGAAGATCGATCGGGTCTCTGCGGATCGGCGCCGGCTCCCAGGAGCCGTGCGCGGAGCGTCCGAGCTCGGCGCGGGCGGCCCTTCCCCGCGCAGCGCGCTCGGCCGGCGTCGCGTGCGGCGTGCTTGTCGGTGGCGAGGATCGTTCGGCCGCCGGGTCGCGCTCGTCCGAGACGCCCGTCGCGGCCGGTCCCGAACCAGACGCAGGATCCGAGCCCAGTTGATGGATCTTTGCGTCTGCGTCCATCGCTCTGCTCGTTATATACCCGAGGAACGCCGATCGACGGCGTGACCGCTGACGGCGCCGGCAGCGCCGGTTTGAGCGCTTGTACGCACGGCAACTACTAGGTGCACCGTGCCGCTGGTCGTACCGAAGCTTCCGCCGCGTTACGCAGATGCCACGCCGATCGGAGGCGGAGGCATGGGCGATGTCTTCGCTACTTCGGACCTGGAGCTCGATCGCCGTGTTGCCGTGAAGGTGCTGGCGGAGCGATTCGCCGACGACGAATCGTGCCGCAAGCGGTTCAAGCGCGAGGCCCTTGCCGCGGCGCGACTCTCGGGTCACCCCCACGTCGTCACCATCTACGACGTCGGCGAGTGGGAAGGGCGGCCTTTCATCGTCATGCAACTGCTGCCGGAAGGGACGGTCGCCGACCGGATCAAGGCCGACGGCATACGTCGAGGGGACGCACTCAAATGGCTCGAGCAGACGGCTGAGGCGCTCGACGAGGCGCATGCGCAGGCGCTCGTCCACCGGGACGTCAAACCGGCCAACCTCCTCCTCGACGCGCGCGGCGACGTGCACGTCGCCGACTTCGGCATCGCGCGCATCCTCGACGCCACGACAGGCGGAATCACGGAGACAGGGAGCGTGCTCGGGACGGCCGGTTACCTCTCGCCCGAGCAGGCGAGCGGGAAGGGCTCCAGCAGCGCAAGCGACATCTACTCGCTCGGCGTGGTCGCCTTCGAGCTTCTCGTCGGACGCCGGCCGTTCGCGCGCCAGACGCCCACCGCCGAGGCCGCGGCGCACATTCGAGAGCCGGTGCCGCCGGCCTCGGAACACAGCGACCTCCCGCGCACCGTCGACTCCGTCTTCGCGCAAGCGCTCGCCAAGGACCCTGAGGACCGCCACCGGTCTGCAGGCGAGCTCGTGCGTGATCTGGAGGTCGCGCTCGCCGAAGGTGAGCAGGAGACACGCGCACTCCTCGCTGCGCCGGCCGCCGTCGTTGCCACGCGGCAACGCGGGAGATATCGCTGGATCGTCGCCACGGCCCTCGGCCTTCTCCTCCTCGGCGGAGGCGCGCTCGCAGGCGCGGTCGTCGCAGGCGGTGACGAGCAGAAGCCCCGTGTCAAGAAGGTCGTCCGGACTCTGACGCGCACTCTGCCTGGAACGACCGTCAGGAGCGTTCGCACCGTGACGACCGCGCCAGCACCTCCGCCTCCACCCCCCCCGCCTCCTCCTCCGCCGCCTCCCCCCCCCCCGCCACCGCCCCACCGGCGGCCGCGCTCGTCGTCCGCGAGCGGGCAGCAGCTGACCGACGAGGGATACGCGCTGATGAAAGAGGGCCGCTATTCGGAAGCGCTCCCAATGCTTCAGCAGGCCGTGTCGAAACTCGATGGGACGGGCGAGATCTACGAGGCGTACGCCGACTACAACCTCGCGTACACGCTCATCGCCCTCGGGCAATGCTCGGACGCCGGGCCGCTGCTCGACGAGTCGGAGCAGATCCAGGGGCACCGTGTCGAGATCGATGCTGCACGCACCAAAGCCGCTTCGTGCTAGACCAGTGACGCGAGTGAGGAAGCCATCCCGGCAGGCCGCGGAGGAGCCCGATGCGTTCCTGGAGGCTCAGAGCAGGCTCGGAGGCAGAGATGATCAAGCGCGGGAATCGTAGTCCCGAGTCTCTGGGCTCACGAGCCCAGAGATCGAGATCTCTCTCGCCGCAGGTCCGTCAAGGCGCGAACTTGGCCTCCGCGCCGATTCGCGCAATAGTCCGGCCAATGCGGCAGCTTCCTACGGGGACCGTCACCTGCTCTTCACAGACATCGAGGGCTCGACACGCCTGCTCCAGGAACTCGGCCGTGAGCGCTACGTCGAGGCGCTCACGGTTCATCGAGCGCTCGGCGCGAGGCCTTCACTCGGCACGGAGGAGTCGAGGTGGAGATGCAAGGGGATAGCTTCTTTTTCAGTTTCCGGACCGCACACGAGGCCCTACTGGCGGCTGGGGCGGGCCAGCGTGCACTCGCCGACTACGCCTGGCGGACCGAGCCGATCCGCGTCCGCATCGGCCTGCACACCGGCGAGCCGATGATCGCGGACAACCTCTACGCCGGCCTCGACGTCCATCGAGCCGCCCGAGTCATGAGCGCCGGCCACGGAGGTCAGGTGCTCCTGACGCAGGCGACCAAGGAGCTCGCCGGCGAAGGCGTGCCGCTCCGCGACCTCGGCGAGCACCGGCTCAAGGATCTCGCAGGAGCCGGAGCGCCTGTACCAGCTGGGCGAGGAGAAGTTCCCGCCCCTGCACACACTCGACAGGTCGAACCTCCCTCTTGCGCCCGCCCCGCTGGTCGGTCGTACGCGCGAGTTGGCGGAGGTGCTGGCGCTCGTCCGCGGGCCTTCCCGCTTGCTCACCCTCACCGGTCCGGGCGGAACGGGCAAGACTCGTTTCGCGCTGGAGGCGGCGGTCGAGCTCGTCGCCGACTTCGCGGACGGCGTCGTCTTCGTTCCCCTGGCGCTCGTCTCGGAGCCCGAGCTCGTCGTGCCGACGATCGCTCAAACGCTTGGTCTGCGGCAGCAGCCGGGTGAGCCGATCTCGGAGACAGTCGCGACCTATCTGGAGGCAAAGGAGCTGCTGCTCTTCCTGGACAACCTCGAGCAGGTGGTCGAGGTGGCGCCGGAGCTCGGACAGCTCATCGCAGGCTGCGCACGGCTCCGGCTGCTCGCGACGAGCCGTGAGCCACTGCATCTCGCCGGCGAGCAGGAGTATCCTCTCCCACCCCTCGGGGGCGACGAGGGAGTCGCCCTCTTCGTCGAACGCGCGCAGGCGAGCACGCCCTCCTTCGCGCTCGACGGGACTGCCGAGACGGTCGCCGAGATCTGCCGGCGGCTGGACAACCTGCCACTCGCGATCGAGCTCGCGGCGGCGCGCGTGAAGCTCTTCGCCACCGGAGAAGCTGCTGGCCCGCCTCGACGAGTGCATGCGGGCACTCGGCGGAGCGGCCGCGACCGCCCGGAGCGCCATCGGACGCTGCGGGCGACGATCGAGTGGAGCTACGACCTGCTCTCATCCGAAGAGCAGCGGCTCTTCCGCCGCCTGGCCATCTTTCCGGGCGGCTGCACGGTGGAGGCAGCGGAGTCGGTTTGCGGTGCGGATCTCGACACCTTGTTCTCGCTCGTGGACAAGAACCTGCTGCGCCAAACCGAGGGCGCGGACGGGGAGCCTCGCTTCCACATGCTGGAGACCATTCGCGGGTACGCGGGTGAACGGCTCGCGAGCGACCCAGCGGGTGACCTGCTGCTGCGCCGCCAGGCGGAGCATGGCCTCGCGGTGGCCGAGAGGGCCGAGCCCGAGCTTCGCAGCGCCGGGCAGAGGCGGTGGCTCGAAACGCTCGAGGCGGAGCACGACAACCTCCGCTCCGCCCTCGCCTGGACGCTAGAGCACGGCCAGCTCGTGACCGCGTTCCGCCTCGTCGGCGCGCTCTTCTGGTTCTGGGAGCTCCACGGGCATGCTCGGGAGGGACGCCGCTGGGCGAGCGCCGCGATTGACCTGGGCTCCGGAGAGTCTGCGCCGCTCGTCGCCCGTGCGTACGCGATAGCCGGCGGTCTGGCCTGGAACGAGGGCGACTACGCAGAATCCGCCCGGCTGCTGGAGCGAGCGCTTGCCGCCTTCCGGGAGGAGGGTGACCTTCGCCGGGTTGCGATGACGCTCGCGGAGCTTGCGTTTTCGCTCGGGTCTCTGGGCGTGGGGCGGCTGAGCGAGGCCCTGGCGGCAGCCGAGGAGGCAGTGCGACTCGCGCGCCACGCGGGCGACTCCTGGTGCACGGCGTTTGCGCTCCACGCGCGCAGCCAGACGCAGGAAGACGAGGACCTGGCGATCGCGGACTGCGAGCAGGCGGTGCGGCTCTACGAGCGGGTGGGGGACGACTTCATGGCCGGGCGCGCCAAGATCGCCCTAGGGTGGTTCTTGCTCCTCAAAGGCGACTACGGGCGGGCAGAAGGCATCGCGCGAAGCTCCGCGTCGCTGGCGGAAACGCTCGGCGACCGCACCAGCGCGGCGACTGCGGAGAACAACGCCGCACTCGCGCTGCTGCTGAAAGGCGGGATCGACAGCGCCGAGCGTTTGCTGGCACAGAATCTTCCCGGACTACAGGCTCTGGGGCTCAAGCGAGTCGCGGCCGAAGCCCTGTACGGGCTGGCCGGCGTCGCCGGCGCCCACGGCCATGTGGCGCGTGCGGGGGTTCTCCTCGGCGCGGCCGAGGCCGCCATCGAGGAAACCGAAACGGAACCGACTCCGGTCGAGCTTCGCATCGTGGCGCAGTTGCTCTCAGAGTGCGGCTCAGAGCCGTTCGAGGCCGCCCGCCGCGAAGGCCGCAGGCTGGCGCTCCCGGACGCTGTCGGCTATGCGCTCGGGTCCGACAGACGCGAGCCGGCCAGCTCGGCATCGAGCGCGCGCAGTTGATCGTCCGGGACGCTCTCGAAGCCTGGGAGGTTCCGCAGAAGGGCCGAGCGCTCGGCTTCGCAACAGATGGACACCTAGCTCGAAGGAGGTGAAAGGCGATGACGAACGAGACGGCACAGGAGTTCCCCGACCCGGTGCTGAACGACCCGCAGCTGCGCAGCAAGTTCCGCAGCGATCCCGAGGGAACGATGCGCAAAGCAGGGCTAGACGAGCAGCAACGTCAGGCATTCGCCGGCACGAACTGGAGCGAGGTCTCGGACGAGGAGCTCGCCCAGCGGATAGCAAGTGGATAAAACGAATCTGAACGAGACGAGCGCGCGAGGAGCGCGCCGAGAGGCCCTCCTGGTGCGTTCGATCTATGTAGGAACGGGCAGCCCCTCGAGCGCGCGCTGGGCACGCTCGATCTCCTCGTCCTCCAGAGCGACGTCCTCGAGTTTGCCGGCTAAGTAGTTGTCGTACGCGGCCATGTCGAAGTGGCCGTGGCCGGAGAGATTGAAGAGGATCGTCCGCTCCTGGCCTGCCTCGTCCGCCTGCCGCGCCGATTCGACCGCGGCATAGATCGCATGCGCCGACTCGGGCGCGGGGATGATCCCCTCGGTGCGCGCGAAGCGGACGGCCGCGTCGAAGACGTCGTTCTGCAGGTAGGCCTCGGCGCGGATCAGACCGTCGCGCACGAGCTGCGAGATCAGCGGCGCGACGCCGTGGTAGCGCAGGCCGCCGGCGTGAATCGGCGCGGGGATGAAGTCATGGCCGAGCGTGTGCATCGCGACGAGCGGCGTCAGCTTCCCCGTGTCGCCGAAGTCGTAGGCGAAGAGGCCGCGCGTGAGCGTCGGGCACGCCGCCGGCTCGCAGGCCAGGACGTCGATCTCGCGGCCCGCGATCTTCTCCCGGATGAACGGGAAGGCGAGGCCCGCGAAGTTCGAGCCTCCCCCGACGCACCCGATCACGACGTCCGGGAAGGCGCCAGCCATCTCCATCTGCTCGATCGCTTCCTGCCCGATCACCGTCTGGTGGAGCAGCACGTGGTTGAGCACGCTGCCGAGCGAGTACGCCGTGTCGTCCCGGCCCGCCGCGTCCTCGACCGCCTCCGAGATAGCGATGCCGAGGCTGCCGGGCGAGTCGGAATGCTCGGCGAGGACCGCGCGCCCGGACTGCGTGTCCTCGGACGGACTGGCGACGATCTCCGCTCCCCACGCCTGGATCAGCGAGCGCCGAAAAGGTTTCTGGTCGTACGAGATCCTGACCATGTAGACCTTGCACTCGAGCCCCAGCAGCTGGCAGGCGAATGCGAGCGCGCTCCCCCACTGGCCCGCTCCGGTCTCGGTCGCGAGCCGCGTCCGCCCCTCCTGCTTGTTGTAGAACGCCTGCGCGACGGCCGTGTTCGGCTTGTGGCTGCCGGCGGGGCTGACGCCCTCGTACTTGTAGAAGATCCGCGAGCGCGTCCCGATCGCCTGCTCGAGACGGTGCGCGCGATAGAGCGGCGTCGGGCGCCACAGCCGCCAGATGTCGAGCACCTCTTCCGGGATCGCGATCTCCGGCTCCTCGCTGACTTCCTGGAGGATGAGCTCCATCGGGAAGAGCGGAGCGAGATCGTCCGGGCCGACGGGCTCGCCCGTGCCCGGGTGCAGCACGGGCTGCGGCGGGTTCGGCATGTCGGCGCGGACGTTGTACCAGCGCCTCGGCAGCCGATCCTCGTCGAGCAGGTACTTCGTCTGCTCCACCCCCGCAGGATAATGCTCGGGCCTAGCTGCTAGCCGGCTCTTTCCACCTCCGACGCGCCGAGCCGCTAGGTAGCCTGACGCGATGCGACTCGTCCTCGCCGGAGTCGGATTCATCGTGCTCGCGTCCGCGACCGCGGGTTACGCAACGACGCGGTCGGCGCCGACCGTCCCCGACGTGGCGGGCAAGCCGCTGGCGGCGGCCGTGCACACTCTGGTGGAAGCCGGCTACTACGCCGACACGGCGCCGGTGACGAGCGGCAAGGTCGCGAGAGGAAACGTGAAGCAGCAGGATCCGCGCGCGGGAAGCACCCTCGCCCGCGGAAAGCCGGTGCGTCTCACAGTCTCCATCGGCGAGGCCCGCTACGGCCCGCGCCTGCCGAACGTGCGGATACCGAACGTCGTCGGGAAGACCGCCCGTAACGCTCGTGCCATGCTCGTCCAGAAGAAGCTGACGATGGCGACGAAGTTCCGCTCGACGGTCTCGTCCAAGGACGGCAAGGTGATCGCGCAGAACCCGACGTTCGGTGTCTTCCGGCAGTACCTGACGGTGACCATTCTCGTCGGGAAGTAGGAGCCGCCGGCGAAGCCTCGCTGAGGCCGCCGCTCGGCCGCAAGGCCGCACCGGCATCTCCAAGTTGTAATCGAACACATGTTCGCCTACCATCTAAGGCGTGCAGCTGGCCTTCGACTCCGCCGACCGCCTGGTCGAGCTGCTCGAGGAGCGCGGCGCGCCGGTGGCGGCGTCGGACGCGGCGCGATCCCTCTTCGCCCTGCAAGGCGTCTCCGAGGGCCTCGCCCGCTCTCTGCTCGACGACCTGGTCTCCGGCGACGCACGGCTGCGCTGGATCGGCTCGGCGGTCGGGGTCGCCAGGCCCGAGAAGGATCCGCTGCTCGAGGAAGCCGACTACGTCGTCTTCGATCTCGAGACCACAGGTCTCGGCCGCGGCGCGCGGATCTGCGAGATAGGCGCCGTCCGCATCAGCGCGCTGGAGCAGACGGCGACGTTCGAAACGCTCGTTGACCCCCGCGCCGACCTGCCGGCGGCGATCACCGCGCTGACCGGGATCCGCCAGGCGGATCTGCGCGGAGCGCCTCCCGCGGCGGTCGCCGTCCGCCGCTTCATGGCTTTCGCGGGCGACGCGGTGCTGGTCGCGCACAACGCTCGCTTCGACCGCTCGTTCCTCGACCGGGATCTCGACCGCCTGACCGGCAAGCGCCTCGCCGCCCCCGTGCTCGACACGCTCGCGCTCGCGCGGACGCTCCTGGCCGGACGCGTCGCCCGGACGGGCCTGGCCTCGCTCTCGTACTTCTTCGGCACGCACGCGCAGCCGTGCCACCGCGCGCTGCCGGACGCCGAGGCGACCGGCGAGATCCTCCTCGCCCTGATCGGGCTTGCCCAGGAACGCGGCGCGCGCACGATCTCCGACCTGTACGAGCTAGGCGCCCCGCGCAAGCGCAAGGTCTACGACAAGCGCTCGCTCGCGCACGGAGCGCCGCAGCGTCCCGGCGTCTACCGGTTCTGCGCGGGGCCGCAAGTGCTCTACGTCGGCCGCGCGCGCGACCTGCGGGCGCGGCTTCGCTCGTACTTCCGCTCCGAGCGCCAGCGGCCGTCGGTCGAGGTCGCGCTCTCCGCGGTCGACCGCATCGAGTGGGACGTGCTCGGCTCGGAGCTCGAGGCCGGGCTGGAGGAGCTGAGGCTCATCCGGGAGCTGCGCCCGCCTGCGAACGCGCGGCAGTCGCGGCCCGACCGTTACGTCTATCTGCGGCAGCGCGGAGACGGGATCGTGGTCTCGCGGACGCCCGGCGAGATCGGCCCGATCCGCAGCCGCCGCCAGGCCGAGCTCGCCGCGCGGGCTCTCGCGGGCGCGTCTCAGGCGGAGCTGGACAACCTGCTCGGGCTCGGCGGGCCCCTCCCGAGACTGCGCGCGAAGCTGCGCGACCTGTCCGACAGCCTGCGCTACGAGGACGCGGCACGGCTGCGCGACCGCATCCAGGCGCTCGAACGGCTCGTGCGCCATCTCCGCCGGCTGCAGCAGCTGCGCTCCCTGGAGCTCTGCATCCTCGCCCCGGCAGTCGAACCTGGGATGCGGCGCGCGTTCTTCCTCTCGGCCGGGCGCGTCCAGGCGGTGCGGACGGTGCCGCCCGGAGCGGGCGCGGCGCTCGAGCTGGAGGCGGGCGTTGCCGCCGCGCGCGCGGGCGCGCTCGAGCTGGACGCGGAATCGGTGGACGAGCTCCTGCTCGTCGGCTCGTTCCTGCAGCGACCGCCGCCAGAGCTCGAGCTGCGCCCCCTCGCGCGGTGCGCCGCCCGGCGCGCGGCCTGATCCGCTCTTACGGTTTCCTCACACAGGCCCCAGGTACGGTTGCCCCCGTGCGAAAGGCTCTTCTGATTCTGCTCCCGGCTGCGTTCGTGGTTGCGCAACCTGCTCAGGCCAGCGGTCCGCTCCAGACCGCGATCTACATCCAGAGCTCGGCCATCCCGGCAGAGGATGCGGCGGCGAACGCCCTCTTCAGGCGAGTCAAGCAGTCAGGCTCCAGCGCGGTTCGGCTGACGATCTCCTGGAAGGACATCGCACCGGCACAGCGCCCTAGCGGATTCCGTCCGAAGGATCCGGCGGACGCGGCCTACAACTGGAGCTCGACCGATCGCATGATCACACTCGCCACGACGAACGGGTTGACGCCGCTCGTCGATGTCCTGACCGCGCCGGCCTGGGCGGGTGGCAAGAAGGTGAGCGCACCTGCGCTCGGCGAGTTCGCGACCGCGATCACCTCACGCTACAACGGGGCGTTCGAAGGCCTCCCGCGCGTCAGGTTCTGGATGGTCTGGAACGAGCCGAATCTGACGTCGTACCTGGCGCCGCAGGTCTCGGGGAAGAAGCTCGTCGGCGCCGCCCGGTACCGCAGCATGGTCAACGCCTTCGCTTCGCGCGGCTCACGCGGTGCGGCGCGACAACATGGTCGTCGCCGGGCTCGTCGCGCCCTTCACCTTCCGCAATGATCCCGGGCCGCTCACCTTCATGAAGGCCGTGCTCTCGGGGCGGACGGAGTTCGACATCTGGGCCGTCCATCCCTACACCTCCGGCGGCCCGCGCCATCACGCGGTGAAGTCGACCGACGTCTCGCTCGGCGATCTACCGAAGGCGCGGAGCGTCCTGAACGCCGCCGTGCGCGCGCGGCATGTCGTCTCGACCCATCCGGTGCAGTTCTGGATCACCGAGTTCAGCTGGGACTCGAAGCCGCCCGACCCCCGCGGCGTTCCTCGCGGCACTGGAGGCCCAATGGGTCTCGGAGGCGCTTTTCCGCGCCTGGCGCGCCGGGGTGAGCATGTTCACCTGGTTCCTCCTCAAGGACGACCCGATGAGCAGTCCGCACCAGTCTGGGCTCTATTTCCGCAACGGAACGGCGAAGCCGGCTCTGGCCGCCTTCCGGTTTCCCTTCGTCGCCCTCAGACATACGCGGAGTGTTTACGTGTGGGGCCGCACGCCCGGCGGACAGCCCGCGACCGCAGTGATCGAACGCAAGAGCGGGTCGGGGTGGAAGCGGGTCGCTCAGGTGAAGACGAACGGCGTGGGGATCTTCGCGCGGACGCTGCCGCTACGGCTGCCCGCCTCGTCCTTCATGCGCGCCCGGATCTCGAGCGCGCGGTCGATCGCGTTCCCGCTCCGGCTGCCGCCGGACGTGTTCGTGAACCCGTTCGGGCCGAACTAGAGAGCTCAGTACCACGCGGTCTTGACGGCCTTCCAGACGGGAGCGGCTGAGCCCTTGGCGAAGCGGATCTGCCAGAGCTTCGACTTCTTGCGCGGTTGGCCGATCAGCCCGCCGCCGCCGCTGCAGCCGTAGCTCATCACGCGGCCGCCGATCAGCTTCGTCACGCCGGTGTAGACGCGGCAGCTCTTGCCGTCGGTCGTCTGGATCCCCCACGGGGAGCCGGCCGTCGCGGGCCCCTTCGGGTTGCCGAACCGGTACGGCAGCGTGGAGTCGAGCTCGATCTCGACGGCGCGCCGCACCCACGGGAACGACGTCGGGCAGAGGACGACGCCGCCACCGAGGTTCGGCTTGGAGAAGCAGGGGTCGTAGATGTGGTTCGCAGAATGGCAACGCCACGCATCGGCGCGGCGGACGCCGATCGCGCCGCCCCAGCACGAGCCCGACTCCGTCTTGACCACACGGAGCGCGGGCTTGCCGTTCTTGAACGCCACGAAGCTCTTGACCGCCGTCTGCGGGGCCGGCGCGGGTGGTGGAGGCGGTGGAGGCGGAGGTGGTGGAGGCGGTGGCGGTGGCGGAGGCGGAGGCGGCGGCGGAGGTGGCGGCGGAGGCGGAGGCGGAGGCGGAGGCGGAGGCGGTGGCGGAGGAGGCGGAGGCGGCGGAGGTGGAGGAGGCGGCGGAGGCGCAGCGCTCGTGAAGGCCGCGAAGCGGAGTGGTTCGCATTCATCGTCACCACGCACTGGCCGAAGCCGCTGCAGTCGCCTGCCCAGCCGCTGAAGGTCGACCCTCCGTCGGGCGTCGCCGTGAGGGTTACGGTCGCTCCGTTGGCGAAGTTCGCGGAGCAGGTCGCGCCGCAGCCGATCCCGGCAGGACTGCTGGTGACCGTCCCTGTGCCGCCGCCGACCTTGGTCACCGTCAGCGCCTCTGTACGGCCGCAGGGGGTGGTGGAGGCGGGGAGGCGGCGGAGGCGGAGGCGGAGGCGGAGGCGGCGGAGGCGGAGGCGGCGGAGGCGGAGGCGGCGGAGGCGGTGGAGGCGGAGGCGAGATCCCGCTGTCGTCGTAGCCGCCGAATTCCTGCGTCCAGTAGGAGTGGTAGATCCCTGCGCCGGCGGCGAAAGAAATCCCCGTGACGACGTAGCTTGGATTCTCGATGTTCGCCAGGTGGCCCGGCGAGGCGAGCCAACCTTGCACGACTGCGGCCGCCGTCGGGTACCCCGCCGCGATGTTCTCGCCCATGTACGTGTTGAACGAGTAGCCGCATGTCCGCATCCGGTCGAACGGATCGCGGTTCACACCGGCGGTCGGGTAGTTGATGTCGTAGTGGTCGAAGTAGTTCGTGCCCGCCATGTGCAGCGACTTCCAATCCGCAGCGGCGGTGAGGCGAGGGGAGACCTTCAGCGCGGCCAGCCCCATTGCAGTCCGGTGCTGGTTGATCAACGTGAGCGCGGCACTGGCGAGGTCCGGCTGCAGCGTCCCCCACGACGCAACGGGACTGCAGTCCCCGGTCGTCGCGCGAACCGGCGCAGCCGTAGCAGGCCCGGCGCTCAGGACAGCGGCGAAGGAAGCGGCGACGATCGCAGCTTTGACCAACTTTCCCCCCATGGAACCGCCCGAGGTTAGCGGCTCCACCGGTTAGGCTCAACTGAGATGGCGCAGACGGCGCAGGAACCCGACGTCTTCGAAGCCCGCAAGCAGCGCATGTCCGAGCTGGTCTCGGAGCTGCGCGAGCGAAGCGCACAGGTCGCGGCCGGCGGCGGGGAGCGCGCGGTCGAGCGCCACCGCTCGCGGGGCAAGCTGCTGGCCAGGGAGCGGATCGACCGGCTCGTCGATCCCGGCTCGTCCTTCCTCGAGCTGAACGCGCTCGCCGCGTGGGACCTCTACGACGGCCAGGCGCCCTCCGCCGGGATCGTCACGGGCATCGGCGTCGTCGAAGGCCGCGAGTGCGTGATCGTCGCAAACGACGCGACGGTCAAGGGCGGCACCTACTTCCCCCTGACCGTCAAGAAGCACCTGCGCGCCCAGGAGGTCGCCGAGCAGAACCGCCTTCCCTGCGTCTACCTGGTCGACTCCGGGGGCGCGTTCCTCCCGCTGCAGGACGAGGTCTTCCCGGACCGCGACCACTTCGGCCGGATCTTCTTCAACCAGGCGCAGATGTCCGCCAAGGGGATCCCGCAGATCGCGGTTGTCGTCGGCTCCTGCACGGCCGGCGGCGCCTACGTGCCCGCGATGAGCGACGAGACGGTGATCGTCCGCGGGACGGGAACGATCTTCATCGGCGGGCCGCCGCTGGTGAAGGCGGCCACCGGCCAGGAGGTGAGCGCGGAAGAGCTCGGCGGCGCGGATGTCCACACACGGCGCTCGGGCGTCGCCGACCACTACGCGACCTCCGACGAGCACGCCCTTGCGATCGCGCGGACCATCGTCCGCGACCTGCACACGCACAAGCCGGAGCCGCCGTGGGACGTGACCGAGCCGGAGCCGCCCGCCGAAGACCCAGCCGAGCTGTACGGATTCATCCCCGAGGACTTCCGCCACCAGACCGACCCGCGCGAGCTGATCGCGCGCATCGTCGACGGCAGCCGCTTCGACGAGTTCAAGCAGCTCTACGGCGAGACGCTCGTCTGCGGCTGGGCGCGGATCGAAGGCTTCCCGGTCGGGATCCTCGCCAACAACGGCGTGCTCTTCGCCGAGTCGTCGCAGAAGGGCGCGCACTTCATCGAGCTCGCCTGCAAGCGGAAGGTCCCACTCGTCTACCTCCAGAACATCACCGGCTTCATGGTCGGCAAGGAGTACGAGACCGGGGGGATCGCGCGGGACGGCGCCAAGCTCGTCATGGCGACCGCAAACGCCGAGGTGCCGAAGTTCACCGTCGTCACCGGCGGCTCGTTCGGCGCCGGGAACTACGCGATGTGCGGACGCGCGTACGGGCCGCGCCAGCTGTGGATGTGGCCGAACTCGCGCATCTCCGTGATGGGCGGAGAGCAGGCCGCGACCGTGCTGACGATGGTCGGCGACGCCGATCCCGACGAGGTGCGCGCGAAGTACGAGCAGGAGGGAAATCCCTATTACTCGACCGCGCGGCTCTGGGACGACGGGATCATCGATCCCCTGGATACACGCCGCGTGCTCGCTCTCGGCATCTCGGCTGCGCTGAACGCGCCGATTCCCGAGACGACGTTCGGCATTTTTCGCATGTAGGAGGCGAGCGCGTCCGCGGCGAACTCGTTGCGGCCGTGCGATTGTGGCCCAAAAAGCCGCGCCGGGAAGAACACGCCCCGCCCCCTCCCCCGCCTCCTCCGAAGCGTCCGCAGAGCGGCGAGGATCTCCGCAAGGCGTTCCTGACCAAGCTCGAGTCGCGGGACGAAGAGGCGCAGGGGTAGGCTCTCGGCGTGGCGTTCAGCTACGTCGACGTGGGCGAGCTCGAGGGCGAAGGCCCCGGCGGCGCCGTCCGCAAGGTGCGCCGCGAGCTCGGCGCGAGCGCGTTCGGCTTCAACTACTTCACGCTGCCGGCCGGCGCCGAGGGCCACGAGCATGACCATGCCGACCAGAATCAGGAGGAGGTCTACTTCGTCGTCCGCGGCGGAGGCGTGATGCGAATCGACGGCGAGGAGGTCGAGCTGAAGCCCGGCCGCTTCGTCCGCGTCGATCCCTCCTCGACCCGCATGCCGGTCGCCGGCGGCGAGGGCCTCGAGTTCGTCACCTTCGGCGCACCGATCGGCGGCTGCTACGAGCCTCCGTCGTGGGGATAATCCGCGCATGCACACGATCGAGCTGACGGACGACGAGCTGAAGATCATCCACAACGCCCTGCGGTCGTATCTCGAGGACTTCGGCCACGACGAGGCGGACATCCTGCGGGCGGTCAAGGCGCTGCTCGCGAAGCTGCCGTCGGGCGAGAACTACTTCGACGAGTGACCGTCCGGCTGCTCCTCTGGAGCCTGGCGGACTCGAAGACGACGCTGGACGAGCTACGCGCGCACCTGCCGGAACTGCCGGAAAGCGACGTCTGGATCTCGCACGAGCCGTCGGAGCGCTTCGGGGTGATCTCCTTCTCGGGTGTGATCCCTCCTGAGCTCCGCGACCTGATCGGCAAGGACCCGGAGATCGGCGAGGAATTCGAGCTCGAAAACTAGGCCGGGACTTCCGTTCGCTCCGGGCTCGCAACAGCCTCGAGACGCCGGACCCATGGAGCCGCCTCGAGCCGCTCGAACGTCTCACGCGCCTCGTCGAGTAGCCGCTCCGCCTCCGCCCCGCGATCTTGGCCGACCAACCACTCCGCGTGCTCGAGCTGCGTGACCGCGAGCCAGAAGACGAGCCCGTGGTCGTCGAAGATCTGCGCCGCACTTGCGAAATGGCGCTCCGCAGAGGGCTCCGGCGCCGCAAGGAGCGCGCGGAAGCGCGCCGCATGTGCGTTCAGCAGCGGCGGACGCTCCCCCGGCCGGAAGCGCTCGACCAGCGCGAGCAGCTCTTCGACCTTCGAGCGATCACCGAGCGCAAAGGCGGTCTCGAGCGCCTCGACGACCATCAGCTTCACGGTCAGGAACGAAATGCCGAGTTCGTCCAGCGACTGCGGCAGTGCGCGGTCGATCCGCTCGAGGGCGGCGCGTGGGTTTCCGTCCATCCGCTCCAGCATCGCGAGATGAACGAGGACTGTCGTCCGCTCCTGCGGATCACCGACGGTCTCGGGATTCGGGACCCCTTCCACCTGCCGCTTCGCCTCGACGAGGTCGCCGCGCCAGCATGCGATCTGGACGATCCACAGGTGCTGTCCGGCGTCGCCGACACTGCCGAGTTCCCCGCGCTGGACCTCGGCGAAGCGCTCCAACGCCTCGTCCCAGCGTCCGAGTAGCACGAGCGTGCTGATCGAGCCGGCCCATAGCGCCTTCTGCGCGACGCGGTCACCGGTCCTCTGGAGGAGCTCGACCGCCCTGTCGGTTGTCGCAAGCGCGTCGACGTAGCGGTCGGTCGACTCGTTCACCACGGCAAGGTTGTTCAGCGCACGGGCTTCCGCACTCGGAAGGTCGGCCTCCTCCGCAGTCGCAATGGCCGCCTCCAGCAGGATCCGTGCCTCGCGGAAGCGGCTCTTGCGCAGCAGGATCAAGCTCTTGCTGTTGAGTGCCTGCGCGAATGTCTCGTCCAGCCCGAGACCTTCCGCCAACGTCAGCGCGCGCTCGAGGTGCGGCGCCGCCTCCTCAGTCTGTCCGATGAGCACCAGGTACCGCCCCAACTGCGCCGTGGCGCGCGCAGCCTCGTCGTCTGCATCGGGGCCCGAAAGCGTCCCCAGCGCTCGCTCGAGCCGCTCCACTGCGTCGCCTGGGTGCCCTTCGTGGTAGTCGATGTCGGCGAGCCGGCCCGAGACCGCGGCCGCGCGCTTCGCCTCCCGCGCCTGCTCGAACGTCCCGTGCGCCTGGTCGAGCAGCTCTCGCGCCTCCTCGGCGCGGCCTCGGCGCCAGGCCATCTGCCCCGCGCGATCCTGCAGGTCGGCGCAGGTGACGGCGTCGTCCGCGAGCTCTGCCGCCTGCTCGAAGTAACGCTGCCCCTCGCGCGCTGCCGCCAGCGATGCGGCTCGGTCGCCCGCGCGCGTGAGCATCTCCCGTGCCTTGATCTTGATCTCGGCCGAGTCAGAGGCGTCCGGCGCCGACCTGAACGCCTCCAGGTAGTGCGACGCCACGACTTCGACGATCTCGTCCTCGTCGGCGAACGCGCTTTCGAGATGCCTGGCTGCGGCTAGATGACGCATCCGGCGGTCGTGCTTCGACAGCGTCTCGTACGCGACGTGCCGGAGGAGATCCTGCACGAAGCTGTACTGCCCATGCTCGGGGGAGCGCGGATCAGCCTGGACGGAGAGGATTTCCTTGCGTGTGAGCGCGCGCAGCAGGGGCTCCAGCTCCGCATCGTCGAGGCCTGCGAGCGTTGCGAGCGCCTGGCGAGTGAAGCTCTTGCCGAGAACGGCCGCGTCCTGCAGAACCCGCCGCTCCTCCGATTCCAACCCGTCGAGCCGCGCTGCGATGAGGGCGTGCAGCGTCTCCGGGACCTCGAGCGACGCGATCGGGCCGACCGGCCGGTAGACAGGCCCGTCCTGTACGAGCGCACCACGGTCGAGCATCATCCGCACCGTCTCCACCGCGTACAGCGGGACTCCCTCGGCGCGTTCGAGGATCTGTGCGCGCAGCTCCTCCGGCAGCCCGGGGACGAGGCCGTCGAGCAGCTGCTCCATTGCCGGCTGCGCGAGGGGCTCCAGGTAGAGCGAGGTGAAGCTGCGCTGGGCGGCGCCCCAGGTCGGTCGCCGCTCGTGAATCTCCGGGCGCGCGAGCGTGCAGACAAAGATCGGATGTGCGCGCGACCACTCGAGCAGGTAGTCGATGAAGTCCAGAAGCGAGTCGTCGGCCCACTGCATGTCCTCGAAGATCATCGACACGGGATTGACCGCCGCGAGCCGCTCGAAGAACACGCGCCAGGCCGCGAAGAGATCGTCGCGCTCGTAGCTGGTCCGCTCCTCGAGCCCGAGCAGGTGCGCCACGCGCGGCTCGACGAAACGGCGCTCCTCGTCGTCCAGCACGTGCTCGACCAGAACGGCCTGGAGCTTCTCGAGCGCCGCTCCCGGCTGCTCGTCCTCGGAGATGCGGCAGCGCATGCGCACCATGTCCGCCAGCGCCCAGTAGGTCACGCCCTCGCCGTAGGAGAGGCACCGGCCGCGATGCCAGTACGTGGTCTGCTCGATCCCGTCGATGTACTTGAAGAACTCCCACGCGAGGCGAGACTTGCCTATGCCAGCTATGCCGATGATCGAGGCGAGATGCGCCATCTCGTCGTCGACGGAGCGATGGAAAAGATCCTTGATCATGCGCAGCTCGCGGTCGCGGCCGACGAACGGGGGCTCGAGGCCCTCCGCCTTCAGCGAGCCGCGCGCACCGGAGACGACCCTCAGGGCCCGGTAGAGGGGGAAGAGGCCACCCTTGCCCTCGAGCTCGTGCGAACCCGCATCCTCGTAGGTGATCGTCTGCTCGGTGGCGCGGCGGGCGGCGTCGCCCACGTAGACGGTGCCGGGGAGCGCGATCGACTGGATCCGTGACGCCGTATTGACGAGGTCGCCGGCCACCATCCCCTCCCCTTCGGCGCCGATCGTTACTGCGGCCTCCCCGGTGAGGACGCCGGCCCGCGCGCGCAGACCTTCCGCTCCTACCTCGTCGCCGAGTGAAGAGACCGCAGCGACGAGGTCGAGCGCGGCCCGAACAGCCCGCTCGGCGTCGTCCTCGGTCGCGACCGGCGTCCCCCATACGGCCATGACCGCGTCGCCGATGAACTTCTCGACGGTTCCTCCGTACAGCTCGATCAGGCGCCTGCAGGTGTCGAAGTAGCGCGAGAGGAGCTCCCGCGTCTCCTCGGCGTCACGCCTCTCGGACGCGGAGGTGAAACCGACGAGGTCGGCGAAGAGAACGGAGACAAGACGGCGTTCCGCTGCCGGCGCTGGAACGGGAGGCTCAACAGCTTTCGGCGGCGCAGCGTCTGCGGCGAGCGGTGCCCCGCAGTCGCCGCAGAAGCTCTCGGTGCCGCTCAGGGCGGCGCCGCAGGACGGACACGGGCGTCCGAGGATCGTTCCGCACGCAGTGCAGAACTTCTTCCCCTCGTCATTCAGGACGCCGCAGCTCGGGCAGTTCACGCAGGCTCCTCGACGAGCGGCCGACTCGCGAGCGCCCGCTCGAGCCACGGGCGCGCCTCCAGCCGCTCGAAGGTCTCGCGCGCCTCGGCCAGGAGCGGCTCGGCGTCGTCGCTCCGGCCCTCCTCGACCAGCAGCTCGGCGTGCTCGAGCTGCGTGACCGCGAGCCAGAAGACGAGGTGGTGGTCGCGGAAGATCTCTGCAGCGCCCCGGAACTCGCGCTCGGCCTCGCTCGCGTCGGTAGTCCTCCGCGCCCGGAAGCGCGCAGCATGCGCCGTGAGCAGCGGCGGCCGCTCGCCAGGCCGGAGCTCGTCGATCGCCTCGAGCACGCGATCGATCCGTGCCGCGTCGCCCAGCGCGGAGGCGCACTCGAGCTCCTCGATGATCGCCAGCTTCACGGTGAGAAACCGGATGCCGAGAGATTTGCGGGCGTCGTGCGCCGGCTGAAGCGCATCGAGCGCCGCCGCCGGGTCTCCCTCGGCGCGTAGGACGAACGCCTTGAACAGCGCCTGGCTTGCGCGAACCTGGGGATCCTCGCTCTCGTCGGTCATGGACGAGAGCCTCTCTTTGGCGCGCTCGACATCGCCGCGCAGGCAGTCGACCTCCAGCGCGCACCCGAGCATGGAGGCGACCTGGTGACCGTGCGGACTCCGCGCGAGCTCGTCCGCGGTTTCAATCGCTTCGCCCCAGCGGCCGACGAGTACGAGCGAGCTCACGTTCCCCGAGCGGAGCATGAGCTCCCAGCTTTGATCGCCAGCCCGGGCAGCGTGCGCGAGAGCACGCTTCGTAATCGCCAGCGTTTCGGAGAAGCGATCGGCGGACTCGAAGACGACGCCGAGATTGTTCAGCGCCCGCGCGGCCGCGCGAGGCAAATCCTGCGCTTCTGCGCGTTCGATCGCGGCCTCGAGCAGGATCTGGCATTCACGGAGGCGCCCGGCTGCCGACAGGGACAGGCTCTTGCTGATGAGCGCGTCGATGAAGATCTCCGGCAGGTCGAAGGCCTCTGACAGGGCAAGCGCCTGCTCGAGACAAGGATTGCCTTCGTCGGTGCGCCCTACCAGCACGAGGAACCGTCCCAGCTGCGCCGTCACCAGGGCCACGTCCTCGTCGGCCTCTTCGTGTCGAAGCGTTTCCAGTGCCGACTTCAGCCGATCGACGGCGTCGAGGGGCCGCCCCTCGTTGAAGTCGATCTCGGCCAGCGCGGTCGCGGCACGCGCCGCGGGACGCACCAGCCCAGCTCGCCCGAACTCGTCGATTGCCCGTTCGAAAAGCACCCTCGACTCGTGCGACCGACCGCGCCGCCACGCCATCACGCCGGCGCGCTCCTCGAGTTGCGCATGCGTGAGCTCGTCCTCGGCCAGCTCTGCCGCCTGCTCGAAGTACCGCTGCGCCTCGCGAGCCGCCGCCAGCGAGGCCGCACGCTCGCCCGCGCGGGCCAGCATCTCTCGCGCCTTGACCTTGATCTCGGCCGCGTCCTCGGCCTCCGGAACGGCACGGTAAGCGTTCAGGTAATGGGACGCGACGACTTCGACGACCTCGTCCTCGTCCGCAGAGGCTCCGCTCAGATAGGTGGCTGCTGCGAGGTGGCGGCCCCGCCGTTCCTGCTTCGTCAGCGTCTCGTAGGCGACGTGGCGGAGCAGGTCCTGGACGAACGAGTACTGACCGTATTCCGGGGAACGCGGATCCGCCTGAACGGCGAGGATCTCCTTGCGGATGAGGGCCCGCAGGAGCGGCTCCAGCGCGTCCTCGCTCAGTCCGGACAGCGTCGCGAGCGCCTGGCGCGTGAAGGTCTTGCCCAGCACGGCTGCGTCCTGGACGAGCGTCCGCTCCGGCCGTTCGAGCCCGTCGAGGCGCGCCGCGATCAGCGCGTGGAGCGTCTCCGGCACCTCGAGCTCGGTAATCGGCCCGGCCGGCCGGTAAACGGGGCCATCCTGGACGAGCACGCCCCGGTCGAGCATCATCCGCACGGTCTCGACCGCGTACAGCGGGATGCCTTCCGCCCGTTCCCGGATCCGCATCTTGAGCTCGTCGGGGAGGCCCGGCACGAGCCCGTCCAGGAGCTGCCCCATCGCCTCGTCCGCCAGCGGCTCGAGGTAGAGCGAGGTGAAGCTGCGCCTGCCTGAGCCCCAGGTCGGGCGGCGCTCGTTCAGCTCCGGACGGGCGAGCGTGCAGACGAAGATGGGGTACTGCCGCGACCACTCGAGCAGGTAGTCGATGAAGTCGAGCAGCGAGTCGTCCGCCCACTGCATGTCCTCGAACACCATCGCCACCGGTTCGACTTCGCTCAGGCGCTCGAAGAAGATCCGCCATGCGCCGAAGAGATCGTCGCGCTCGTAGCGCCCGCCCTCCTCGAGGCCGAGCAGATGGGCAACGCGCGGCTCCACGAAGCGCCGTTCCTCCTCGTCGAGAACATGTTCGACGAGCAGCGCGTGCAGCTTCTCGAGCGCCGAGCCCGTGTCTTCTTCCTCGGCGATCCGGCAGCGCATTCTCACCATGTCCGCCAGCGCCCAGTAGGTCACGCCCTCTCCGTAGGAGAGACAGCGGCCGCGATGCCAGTAGGTGACGAGCGGCAATCCGTCGATGTATTTGAAGAACTCCCAGGCGAGACGGCTCTTGCCGATCCCGGCGAATCCGATGATCGAGACGAGGTGCGCCGTGCGGTCGTCGGCGGCGCCGTGAAAGGCCTGCTTGACAAGGCGCAGCTCACGGTCCCGTCCGACGAACGGCGCTTCCAGCCCCTCGGCCTTGAGCGACCCACGTGCGCCGGAGACGACCCGCAAGGCACGGAAGAGCGGGAAGAGGCCCTCTTTGCCCTGAAGCTCGTGCGCGCCGGCGTTCTCATAGGCGATCGTCTGCTCGGTGGCGCGACGGGTGGCATCCCCGACGTAGACGGTTCCGGGCGGTGCGGCCGACTGGATCCGGGAGGCGGTGTTGACGACGTCGCCGGCGACCATCCCCTCGCCTTCGGCGCCGATCGTGACCGCCGCCTCTCCCGTGAGGACACCGGCGCGGGCGCGCAGGCTCTCGACGCCGATCTCGTCACCCAGGGCCGAAACGGCCGCGACCAGGTCGAGCGCGGCGCGGACGGCGCGCTCGGCGTCGTCTTCGGTCGTGATCGGGGTTCCCCACACGGCCATCACCGCGTCGCCGATGAACTTCTCGACCGTGCCGCCGTACAGCTCGATCAGTCGGCGGCAGGTGTCGAAGTAGCGGGAGAGCAGTTCACGGGTTTCCTCCGCGTCGCGCTTCTCGGAGGCGGAGGTGAAGCCGACGAGGTCGGCGAAGAGAACGGAGACCAGGCGGCGCTCGGCTGCAGCCGGTGCCGCGGGCTCGGGCTCGACGGCGGCCTGCTGGAGCGATTCTGTCAGCGGTGCACCGCATTCTCCGCAGAACTTGTTCTCCGGCGGGTTCGGAGCCTGGCAGGCTGGACAGACAGCTCCGAGCTGGGCTCCACACTCGCCGCAAAACTTCTGCTCAGGCGCGTTTTCCTTGCCACAAGTCGGGCACGTCTTCATGGCCGCAAGAATAATGCGAGGACGTCCCGGGTCAGAGCACAAGCGTCTCGGGGAAGGTCGCGTCGCCGGAGAAGCGCTCGAGCCGGTACGGAGAAAGGTCGACGCTGGGGCTCCGACCGAGTAACTCCTCGGCGACGGCGCGGCCCACGGCCGGGGATTGCATGAAGCCGTGGCCGGAGAAGCCGCACGCCGCGTAGACGCCGTCGCCGACCCAGCCGATGATCGGGTGCGCGTCGGGCGTCATGTCGTAGAGGCCGGCCCAGGCGCGGACGACCGCGGCACCTGCGCCCGGCGGATAGCGGTGGGCGAGCCGGCGGCGCTTGTCCTCGACGATCGCGTCGTCGACGACCTCGGTCGGAGCCCCAGCGCGGCGTCGGCCTCCGGCATGGCGAGCCGAAGCGTGTCCGCCGCGCCGGCGGAAATGGAACCCGCTCTCCTCCTCGACGACCATCGGAAGATCGGCCGGAAGCGCATCAAGCGGCCCCACATCCACGAGCTGACGGCACATCGGCCGAACCGGGAGGTCGGGAACGAGCTCCGGCGAGGCGGCGCCGGCCGCGACCACGAGCACGTCGTGTGGCAGCTCGCGGGCGTCGGTGCGCTCGCGGACCTCCACCCCACGCTCGGCCGCGCGGCGGACGAGCTCGCGCGTGACGCCCGACGGCTCTGCGACGCCGTCCTCGCCGCAGATGACCGCCGCGAGCACGTCGTCCGCCCGCAGGCCGCGCACCGAGGCCGGATCCACGTCGTCGACGGGAACGCCGAGACCGCGTTGCAGCTCGGCCCGCTCGAGGAGGCGCTCACTCCCTTCTTGGGTCGTCGCCACGAAGAGGTACCCCACCGCCTCGAACAGCGGCGCGCCGAGCTCGCGGAAGAGCGGGACGCTCTCGCGCACGAGCGCCACCTCGGCCGCGGTCGAGAATTGCTGGCGGACCCCGCCCATCGCCTTCCCGGTGGCCCCCGAGGCGATCTCCGCCCGGTCGGCGAGCACGACGCCTCGCGCTCCGAGGAGCGCGAGGTGGTACGCGATGCTCGCTCCGACAGCTCCTGCGCCGGCTACGACAATTCGTCCAGCCATGCGTCGAGCTCCCGTCGCTCGTCGTCGGTCAGCTGCCGCAGCGGCGCGCGCACGTCCTCGTTGATCGAAACGCCGCGCCGCCGGAGGACGTGCTTCAGCGCCGCATGGCGGGGATAGCGCTCGATCGCCTGCCGGATCTCCGCCAACCGCGGGTCGACCGCGGCGACGAGCTCCGGGAAGGCGGTCGCGAGCGCCGACACGGCGCCGACTGCCCCTTCCTCGAGACCGCGCGCGATGAATGCCTCCGGCCCGACGAAGACGTCCAGCCCGATCCCCAGGTAGCGGCGCGAACCCCTCGTAGGGCGTATCGGAGACCTTCAGTCCCGCCAGGTTCGGCGCCTCGCTCGCCGAGTCGCTCCAGGACCGGTCAGCGGCACCGCGTACCCGCTCGCGCGCTCGAACTCGTACACGTAGAACGGCAGCGGCGCGCAGGCCTGCGCGGCGGCGGAGAAGTGCGGGAGGAGCGCGCGCTCGTCCAGCTGGAAATAGGGCGGCCCGATCACGGCGACGCCGGCAGCGCCCGATCGACGCGGCGTGCTCTGCGAGCTGAACGGTGGCTGCAGTCGTCTGCGCCCCCGCGTGCACGATCACTTCGAGCGGGCCCTGGACGAACAGCTCGGCCACGCGCTTCCGCTCGTCGACGCCGAGCAGGATCCCTTCCCCGGTCGTGCCCGAGCGCGAGCAGCCCGTCCAGCCCACCCGCGCGCAGGAAGTCGACCAGTGGCTCGAAGCCCTCCTCGTCGAGGATGGCGCCGCCGTCCTTCAGCGGAGTGGCCGCCGCTGCGAGCGTTCGCCTCTGCACGCCGCCACTCTATGCTGGCGCCCATGCCGGGACTCCGCACCGAGCGCGACGGCCCCGTCTACCGCGTGACGCTGGCCAAGCCGGAGCGGCGCAACGCGTTCGACGCCGCGCTGATCGCGGAGCTGACCGAGGCGTTCGCGCTGGTCGGCGACGCCCGCGTCGTCGTCCTCTCCGGCGAGGGCCCGAGCTTCTGCGCCGGCGCCGACGTCGAGTGGCAGCGCTCTTCGATCGACCTCTCCTACGACGAGAACGTCGAGGACGCGATGCGGCTGTACGAGATGTGCGAGGCGATCGACACGTGCCCGGCGCCCGTCATCGCCCGCGTGCACGGCTACGCGCTCGGCGGCGGGAGCGGTCTAGTCGCGTGCTCCGACATCGCCGTCGCGGCCCCGGATGCCGTCTTCGGCTTCTCGGAGGTGCGGCTCGGGATCATTCCCGCAGTCATCTCGCCGTTCGTCCTGCCGAAGATCGGCGCGTACGCGCGGCGCTACTTCCTGACGGGCGAGCGCTTCGACGCGGACGCCGCGCTGCGCATCGGTCTCATCCACGAGATCTCGGACAATCCGGACGCCTTCGTCGACGAGCTCGTCGGCGCGATCCTCAGCAGCGGCCCCGACGCGATCCGCGCGGCCAAGCTCCTGATCCGCCAGCGCCCGACCGGCGTCGAGACCGCGCGCATCGCGGCCGAGCGGCGGACGAGCGACGAGGGCCAGGAGGGGCTCCGCGCGTTTCTGGACCGGCGCAGCGCGTCGTTCGTGGAGGGGCCGGAAGGCTAGGCTCTGGCCATGGCGGGGCTCGACATCCGCGGCGTGCTGGCCGACCACGAAGGCCAGGACTACGACCTCTACGCGCAGACGATCAACCCGCAGTTCATCAAGATGCTGCGGACGATCGGCTACGACCGTCTGTGGAGCCGCGCGGAGGGCGCCTACCTCTTCGACTCGGACGGGCGCCGCTTCCTCGACATGAACGGCGGCTTCGGCATGTTCAACGTGGGCCGGAACAACCCGCGCATCCGGCAGACGCTCGTGGACGTCCTCGAGGCGGAAACGCCCGGCTCGGTGCAGCTCGGCGTCAGCCTCCTCCCCGGTCTGCTCGGCCGCGAGCTCCTGCGGCGGATGCCGGAGCGGATCGAGCACGTGCTATTCACGAGCTCGGGGACGGAGGCGGTCGAGGCCGCACTCAAGCTGGGGCGCGCCGCCGCCGGACGGTCACGCGTGTTGTCGGCGAGCAAGGGCTTCCACGGCCTCACTCTCGGCTCGCTCTCGGCCAACGGCGGCGCCGAGTGGTCGGAGCGCTTCGGACCGCTCCTTCCCGACTTCGACCAGGTCCCCTGGAACGACCTCGACGCGCTCGAGCGGGAACTGCAGCGCGAGGATGTCGCCCTGTTCCTGGTCGAGCCCGTGCAAGGCAAGGGCGTGAACCTCCCCGCGCCGGGCTACCTGGAGGGCGCGCAGGAGCTCTGCCGCCGGTACGGGACGTACTTCGCGCTCGACGAGGTGCAGACCGGCTTCGGACGCACCGGCAAGATGTTCGCCCTCGAGCACTGGGGCCTCGAGCCCGACATCGTCACCGTCTCGAAATCGCTCTCGGGCGGCTACGTGCCGGTGGGGGCGTGCCTGATGAGCCGTGAGGTCTACGACAACGTCTTCGACTCGCTCGAGCACGCGGTCAGCCACGGCTCGACCTTTGCGCCGAACGACCTGGCCATGGCCGCCGGCCTCGCCACGCTCCACGAGCTGGACGAGCAGGGCCTGGTCGAGCGCTCCGCGCGCCTCGGCGACCTGCTGCTCGAGCGAACGCAGGCGCTGCTCGACCGCTACGACGTCGTCCGCGACGTGCGCGGTCTCGGACTGTTCTGGGCGATCGAGTTCCACGAGCCGGAGGGAGGAAGCCGGACGTGGCGCCTGATCGAGCGGGCGCAGCCCGGGATCTTCAGCCAGCTGGTCGCCGTGCCGCTCTTCTCCGAGCACGCGATTCTGATCCAGACCGCCGGCCACAACATGAACGTGCTCAAGGGGATCCCGTCGCTGACCGTGACCGAGGCGGACATCGAGTACTTCGCCTCCGCGCTCGAGCAGACGCTGCAGCGCGCGCAGAAGATTCCGGCGGCGGCGATGCGCTTCGCCCTGAAGGCGGCGCGCGCGGGCCGGAAGCGCACTCCTGCCGGCGTGCGGTGACCATCCAGAAGCTGCTCGTCGCCAATCGGGGGGAGATCGCGCTGCGCATCTTCCGCGCCTGCCGGGAGCTCGGGATCGCGACCGTCGCGGTCGTCGCGCCGGACGACGCGGGCTCGCTGCACGCCCGTTCCGCGGACGAGACGGTCGAGGTGCTCAGCTACCTGTTCTCCGAGGAGCAGATTCGCGCGGCGAAGCAGACCGGCGCGGACGCGATCCATCCCGGGTACGGCTTCCTGGCGGAGAGCCCCGACTTCGCGGAAGCGGTCGAGGCGGCCGGCCTGATCTTCGTCGGGCCCTCGCCGGAGGCTCTCCGCGCCGGCGGGGACAAGCTCGAGTCGAAGCGAATCGCCGTTGAAGCCGGCGTCCCCGTCGTTCCGAGCGGCGAGCCCGAGGAGATCGGGTTCCCCCTGATCGTCAAGGCCGCGGCCGGCGGAGGCGGGCGCGGGATGCGCGTCGTTCGCACTCCGGCCGAGCTGGCCGAGGCGCTCGACGCCGCCGGCCGCGAGGCCAAGGCCGCATTCGGCGACGACCGCGTCTTCTGCGAGCGCTACGTCGAGCGTCCGCGGCACGTCGAGATCCAGCTGCTCGCGGACGGCAACGGGACGGTTCTCTCGCTCGGCGAGCGCGAGTGCTCGATCCAGCGGCGCCACCAGAAGGTGCTGGAAGAATCGCCCGTCCTCGATCCGGAGCTGCGCGGCCGAATGTCCGACGCCGCGCTCGCCTTCGCCCGGGCGATCGGCTACCGCAGCGCGGGCACGGCCGAGTTCATGCTCCACGACGACGACTTCTACTTCCTCGAGCTGAACGGACGCATCCAGGTCGAGCATCCCGTCACCGAGGCGGTCACGGGGATCGACCTCGTCCAGGAGCAGATCCGAATCGCGCAGGGCGAGCACATCGATCACGTGGCGCCGGCGCTCGAGGGCCACGCCGTCGAGGTGCGCCTCTATGCCGAGGACCCGGAGACGTTCTTCCCGCAGACGGGCCGGATCGAGCGGCTGCGGCTGCCCGAGACGATCCGGGTCGACGCCGGCGTCGAGGAGGGCGACGAGGTCGGGGTCGGCTACGACTCGATGATCGCGAAGTTGATCGCCAACGGAAGGACGCGCGAGGAGTCGTTCGAGCGGCTCCGGCATGCGCTCGACGAGACCGAGGTCGAGGGCCTCGTCACCAACCTGCCGTTCCTGCGCTGGCTCGTGCGGCACCCCGTCGTCCGCGCCGGAGAGGCGACCACGGCTTTCCTGACGGAGTATCCGCCGCTCTCCCGCGCGCCGGAGCGCCTGCCCGATCGCGCCTGGCGCGGGCCCTGGCGGCTGAACCTCCCCCCTCCTCCGCCCGCTCCGATGCCGACGGCCGACGCGGCCCACGACCACGGCTCGGCACAGGAGCAGAGCACGGTCACCGCTCCGATGCCGGGAACCGTCATCCGCGTGCTCGTCTCCGAGGGCGACACGGTGCAGCCCCGCCAGCCGCTCGTCGTGCTCGAGGCGATGAAGATGGAGACGCCGCTGACCTCGCCCTACGAGGCGGTGCGTACAGAAAGTGCATGTGGCCGAGGGCGATCGCGTCGAGGGCGGGGCGTTACTGCTCGAGCTGGAGGAGTAGCGCCTCGCGCCGCTCGCGGGCGCGCTGCGCCATCGGCACAAACCCCTTGCGCCTCGAAGCACTCGAGAGCACGCTCGAACGTCTCCGCGGCCCGCTCCGCATCGCCGTTCAACTCGAGCACCTCGCCGAGCGTGAATAGCCCCATGCATTGCCCGACAAGTCTCCTTCCTCTCCCAAGGCGAACGACCTCGCGCGCGAGCTTCTCGCCTCCTCGGTCTCCCCGCGGCGGGCGAGCACTCTGCGCGCGCACCTCGCGCCACTGTGCTCGTTCGCCATGTCGTCGGGGGCGCCGAGGTCGGCCGAGCGGGCCGCCTGTACCTCGGCTTCGTCCAGCCGCCCGAGGCGCTCGTACGCGTAGCCAAGCTTCGCGCACGCAGTGCAGAGCCAGCCGCGGTCGCCCACCTCCTCGAGCAAGCGGCACCCTCCTTCGGCAAGCGCGCGGCCGCCCTGTCAGTCGCCCGCAAGGACACTCGATGTCGGTCGCCAAGTGGTTGCCGTCATCAGCGCGAAGGCGACCTTCGCGCCACGCTCGGCGAGCTCGCGACGGTTCTCGGCGGCAAGGGCCCGCGCCTCATCGGGACGGCCCGCCATCACGAGCGCATGAGCGCGGTGCGCGAGCAGGCTGGGATCTCGCAACCCGCGCGCGACCTGCTCGTCCAGCCAGGCAAGTAGTCTCCTCCACCGGCGTCGTGCCGAAGACCCGACTCGCCCACCGCCCTGGGAGCAGCGCGATCTCCCAGTGCAGACCCGCCCGAGCTGCCGCGCCTGCGCCAACGCGCGATCGGCGGCGTCGAGCTCGAGGTCGAAGTGCGCTCGCATGTGATGGACGTGGACCGAGCCCGCAATGGGCGACGTAGAGCCCGAAATGGTCTGCGGCGCGTTTAGCGTCCACTAGCAGGGCTCGTTCGAGAGCCGCTCCAGACTCGTCGACGCGTGCCCTCGCCGCCGCATCGTCGCGATGCGCTCTCGGACCACGCGGCCGCAGAGCGCCGTCCGCCCGCCTCGAGGTCGCTCTGCTCGCTCCGCGAACGACCTCGCCCTAGCGGCCGCGTCGGTCATGTCGAAATGGAATGCGGCCCGACGACGTCGAACTCGAGCTCGGTCGTCGATTTCGTCCTCCGGCACGAGCGCTAGCTGCGCGCTCGGATGAGGTTCATCTGCGGCGAGGTGGTCCGCGCGAAGGGCCGCTCGCCGCGCGGCCGCAGTCGAGCCGTTCGCGGGCGGCCTCACCGCAGGCTGGCGTCAACCGGCTGCCCAAGCTCGTGCCGGTAGCGGACCGCTTGCTCTAGGTGATACCCGAGGACCTCGTCGAGCTCGACGAGCTCGGAGCCGTGCTCCTCGAGCCAGGCGGCGAAGCGCTCGTGGAGCTCCGCACGGCTCGCCTTCGGGAGCGCCTCGTACGCCGTGTCGCGCACGAGCAGATGCCGGAAGCGAAAGGCGTCCTCGGCCGGCAGCTGCGTCTGGTCGGGGCGGATCAGCGCCTTGCGGACAAGGGCGGCCAGGCGTGGCGTCACCTGGCCCGCATCCGACAGCGCCTGTACCGAGCCGCGGTGAAAGACCTCGCCCTCGACAGCGCCGCGCTCGAGGACCTCCCGCTCGGTCCCGTCGAGCTGGTCGAGGCGAGCGTGCGAGGAGCGCCTGCAGCGTCGGGGGCACGACGACCTCGCCGTTGCTCTCGGAAGCCATCGCGACCATCTCCTGGACGAAGAGCGGGTTGCCGCCGGAGGCGTGAGCGATCCGGTCCCGCAGCTCCGCCCCGATGGTGTCCGGGATCAGGTACTCGACGCTCCCCGCGGCGAGCGGCTCCAGTCGCACCGTCACGGGCCACTGCGGCCGATGCTCGAGCAGCTCCGGCCTGGCCATGCAGACGAGCAGAATCGGCGCGCCGCGACGAGAGCAGGGCGACATGGTCGACCAGATCGAGCAAGGTCTCCTCTGCCCAGTGCACGTCGTCGAAGACGCAGGCGAGCGGCGCCTCTGCCTCCAGCAGCTTCCGGAACGCCCAGGCGATCTCGTCCGGAGACGTGGCGGCATCGGTTTCGCCGAGCAGAGACCCGATCGCGGCCGCCGCGGCCCGCATCGGCCGGCCGCGCACGCGAGCTGCTTCACGACCTCGACGACGGGCCAGTAGGTGATCCCTCGTCCGTAGGAGAGGCAGCGCCCGCGCACGACGCGCACGCTCGAGCGTCGGCGAGCGAACTCTGCGACGAGCCGCGACTTGCCGACGCCGGCATCCCGAGCACGGTGACGAGCTCGCAGCGCTGCCGCCTCGCACGGCGCGGTTCCAGGCGCGCGAAGGAGCCTCGAGCTCGCGTTCCCTCGCCCGACGAAGCGGCGTCTCGTGGCGAGCGCTCGGGAGCCTCGCGCACGGCCAGCGAGCCGGTGGGCGGCGACCGGCTGTGCCTTTCCCTTCAGCTCGAGCGGCTCGACCGGCTTCGGCCTCGACCGCGTCGCGCACGAGCGCGAGCGTCTCGTCCCCGATCAGGATCTCGCCCGGCTGCGCGGCCTGCTCGAGCCGGGCGGCGACGTTGACGGCGTCGCCGGTGGCCAGGCGCTCCTCCGTTCCGGTGACGACCTCGCCGGTGTTCACGCCGATGCGCGCCTGCACGCCGAGCTCGGGCAGGGCGTCGCGCATCTCCACCGCCGCCCGGCAGGCCCGGAGCGCATCGTCCTCGTGCACCTGCGGGACGCCGAAGACGGCCATGACCGCATCGCCGATGAACTTCTCCACCGTGCCGCCGTGCGACTCGACGATGCCCTTCATCCGCTCGAAGTAGCGGGCGAGGACGGCGCGGAGCGCCTCCGGGTCGGTCGACTCGCCGAGCGCGGTCGAGCCGGTGACGTCGCAGAAGAGGACGGTGACGGTCTTGCGTTGCTCGCGCGCGGCCGGGGCGGCCTCGAGCGGGGCGCCGCACGCGTTGCAGAAGCGCGCGCCCTCGGGGTTCGCCTGCCCGCAGCTAGGACACGCTGGCACGGAGCTCCTCCAGCTTCGGCTTCACCTGCGCGACCATGGCCAGGTTCTTCTTGCGCTCGTAGCGGTCGAGCGCCTGCTCGAGCGCCTCGGCCGCGTCGTCGGATCGCCCCGCCTCGGCCAGGACCCGCGCGAGGTAGTAGTACGCGTCGCCCTGGTCGTTGAGCCCGTCCGTGCCCTCCGTGACCTGTACCGATTCACGCGCCAGTCGCTCCGCCTCGCGGTGCTCGCCCCGATGGGCGAGCACGAGCGCCTTGACCTGCCGCCAGTACATCTGCGTGACGTAATCCCGCTCGTCTCCGAGCTCGCGCCCGAGCTCGGCCAGCGGCTCCGCCTCGTCGTAGCGGCCGAGCTCGCACAGCGAGCGGCCGAGCTTCGGCGCGTAGGTCGAGAGCAGCGCCGGGTGGCCCCGCTGCTCCAAGGCAGTACATGTACGGCGGAACCAGTGCACGGCCGCCTCGTGGTCCCCCGCGCAGATGGCGATCTCGCCGAGAGCGAAATCCCCCGTATCGTCGCCGTTCAACTCCCGCATGCGCTCTGCGGTCGGCAGCGCGACGGCCCAGGCCTCGTCGAAACGGCCGAGCATCGCGAGCAGCTGCGCTCGGCGCAGCATTGCCGAGGAGCTCGGATATTCGGTGAGGGCTGCATCGAGCGTTCGCAGCGCCTCATCCGCGGGCCGTGGGCCGAAAAGAAGTGCAGCCGGGAGCCCGGACATCCCTCCGTGCGGCTCGCGCCCGGCGAGCCGCCAATGGTGGATCGCCTGCTCGGCGGCGTAGGCCCATTCTTCGAGGCGTCCGTTGAGATTCGCGACGCCGTACCCCAGCGAGGTCCAGACGCGACCCGCTGCAAGGTGATCTCCGGCCTGCTCGAAGAGCGGGAGCGCTTCGCGACAGCGCCGTTCCAGCTCGTCCACCTCCTCCTCGCCCAATTGCAGCCTCCCTCTGCCGCGACGACGTCCGCGAGCGCCTCTCCAGGTCGGTCGCCTAGCTGCCGCGCTCGCTCGGCGGCGGCCTCTGCGACCGCTGCGCCGCTGCGAGGCGAAAGCTGCGAATCCGCCAGCTCGACCTCGAGGTGCACGTCCAGAGACCACGGCCGCGTGAGGACGAGAGCTCGCTCGAGGAGCGGGGCTGCGCCACGCTGGTCTCCGCGCGAGAGAGCCCGCCGGCCCGCGGCGGCCAGTCGCGCGCCCGCGCGCTCCGCCAACTCCCGGTCTGTCTCGCCAAGCTCGGCCTTGTAGCGAGCTGCTTGCTCGAGATGGAAGCCGAGGATCTCGTCCACCTCGACGAGATCCGCCCCGCGCTCGTCCAGCCAGTCGGCGAAGCGCTCGTGGAGCTCTGCGCGGACGGCCTTGGAGAGACCGTCGTAGGCGGCATCGCGGACGAGCAGGTGCCGGAAACGAAAGGCATCGTCACCCGGCAGCTGCGTGCGTTCGGGCCGGATCAGCTCCTTGCGGACGAGAGCCGCCAGTCGTGGCAGCACCGTCCCTTCCTCGGACAGCGTCTGCACCGCGCCGCGGTGGAAGATCTCGCCCTCGACCGCACCTCGCTCGAGCACCGCGCGCTCCGGCTCCTCCAGCTGGTCGAGGCGCGCGGCAAGCAGGGCCTGCAAGTTGGGCGGTACGAGGACATCCGCACCGGTGTCGGCGGCCATCGCCGCCATCTCCGTCAGGAAAAGCGGATTGCCGCCGGCCGCATGAGAGATCCGCGAGCGCAGCTCAACGGGTAACGACACAGGTATCAGCGCCTCTGCATCCGCGTCGGGAAGCGGCTCGAGCCGAAGCGAGACGGGCCACTCCGGCCGCCGTTCGGCGAAGTCGGGCCGCGCGAGACAGAGCAGGAGAATCGGCGCGCTCGAGAGCAGCGCGACATGCTCGATGAGTTCGAGGAACGTCTCCTCGCCCCACTGGATGTCGTCGAAAACACAGACGATCGGGGCCTGTTCCTCGAGCAGCTTGCGGAACGCCCAGGCGATCTCGTCGGCCGAGGTGATCGTGCCGCTCTCGCCGCAGAAGGGAGCGGAGCGCAGCGGCTGCGGTGGCGTCTGACGGAACCGCATCGAGCTGCTTCAGGACTTCGGCGACCGGGAAGTACGTGATCCCCTCGCCGTAGGAAAGGCACCGGCCGCGCACCGCACCGACGTCTGGACGGACGAGACCAGCTCGGCGGTCAAGCGCGACTTGCCGACGCCGGCATTGCCGATCACGGTCACGAGCTCGCACCGCTCCTCGGCGAGAACGCGCTCGCCAGGCCTGCCGCAGCGTCTCGAGCTCCTGCTCCCGCCCTACGAACGCGGACTCGTGGACGCGTTCTGGCGCGTCGCGGACGTCGAGAAGCCGATGCGCGGCACCGGCGCGGACTTGCCTTTCAGCTCGAGCGGCTCGACCTCCTCGGTCTCGACCGCGTCGTGGACGAGCCGAAGCGTCTCCGTCGCCGATCAGGATCTCGCCCGGCTGCGCCGCCTGCTCGAGGCGGGCGGCCACGTTGACGGCGTCGCCGGTCGCGAGGCGCTCCTCCGTTCCGGTCACGACCTCGCCCGTGTTCACGCCGATGCGGGCCTCGAGGCCGAGCTCGGGCAGGGCGTCGCGCATCTCGACGGCGGCGCGGCAGGCCCGGAGCGCGTCGTCCTCGTGGACCTGGGGGACGCCGAAGACGGCCATGACCGCATCGCCGATGAACTTCTCCACCGAGGCTCCGTGCGACTCGAGGATCCCCTTCATGCGCTCGAAGTAGCGGGCGAGCAGGCCGCGCATCGCCTCGGGGTCGGTCGACTCCCCCATGGCGGTCGAGCCGGTGACGTCGCAGAAGAGGATGGTGACCGTCTTGCGCTGCAAGCGCAGCCATCGCGCGACCCTACTCCACGGCCAGGCCGGTTCGGGCCGTGGCGAGACGCTGCGAGACGACCGCGTCGGCGGCCTCGATGCTCGGCGCATGACCTGTCACCGCGGCGATGAACTCGTCGCGCTCGAGCGCGTACAGGTCGACGTCCTGGACAGCCGTGACCGTCGCTGTTCGCGGCACGTCGCGGAGGAGCGCGATCTCGCCGAAGTGGTCGCCGGGACCGAGCTTCCGCACCGGCGTTCCATCCACCGTGACCTCGAGCTCACCGGAATCGACGACGAAGAAGCGGTCGCCGGCCTCTCCCTGGCGTACGACGGCATCGCTCGCCCCCACGCGAACCCGGACGAGCTCACGCGCGAGCCGTTCGATCTGAGCCTGCGGGAGCGGGGCGAAGATCGAGATCTCGCGCAGAAGGGCGAGCTGCCGGACTCGGGAGCGCGAACGCCGTGTCGATCGCCGCCTAGGCGGTTCCAGAAGAGCAGGCCGAGCGCGGGCAGGAAGGCAGCCGGTCGCAATCAGCGCGCCCCGGACGCCGATCCAGTCGACGAGCGGAGGCGCGAGGATGGCACCGATTCCCATCGCGCCGATGATCAGGCTCTCGACCGCGCCGAAGACTCGCCCGAGCACTTCATCCGGAACGGCACGCTGGAGCAACGTCGGCGCGGCGACCTCGACGAGGGTGTCTCCGATGCCGATGAATGCGATCAGGACGAGCGAGCGGACGCGGAGCTCGGGAAGATCCCGATCAGGATCAAGGGGATGCCCCAGAGCAGCGTTCCGATTGCGAAGTCGGAGGCGAGCTTCTGGCGTGCGACCAGGGCGACCGTCACCGCGGCGCCGACGAGCCCTCCGATGCCGAATGCGGAGTTCAGGTAGCCGACGCCCGAGCTACCCAGATGCAGCAACTCCACCGAGGCGACGACAATCAGAACACCCAGCGCACCCGCGACCACCGTCTGGGCGCAGTAGAGGCCCGTCAGGAGACGGAGCTTCGGCTCGGCGATGATCGTCGAGAAGCCGGCGAACGCCTCCTGCATGAGCCGCTGATCCGCCTCCCGCTCGCGCCTCGTCGCGGGTGGGGCATCTGTCCGGATTCTCGCCACCTGGAGGGCAGAGAGCAGGAACGTGGCTGCGGTGACCGAGAGGACGACCTCGACACTTGTGGTCGCGAGGAGGAGGCCCCCGAGCGCCGGGCCGGCGAAGCTCCCGACCGATGCGATCGTGCTCATGGCCACGTTGGCCGCCGTGAGCTCCTCGGGGCTGCGGGAGATTGTCGGCAGCAGTGCGGACTGCGCCGGCCTGAACGTCGTCGAGAGAATCGTGACCACGCCCGAAAGCACGTACACGATCGCAGCCGGCAGCGAGAAAGCGACGACGAGCGCCGCACCCACGAGCGCGATCGCGCGCGTAATGTCGGCGAACAGCATCACGCGCTCGCGGCGGAAGCGATCGGCGAAAACGGCAGCGAACGGCGCGATAACCGCGGCGGGGAAGACCCGAATGAGCACCACGAGGCCGACGGCACCGGCGCCTCCCTCCGCGTACGCGAACACGGCGACGGCGACGACGTACATCCATTTTCCCGTCTCTGACAGCGTCCAGGCGAGCTCCACGCGCCGCAGATTGGGATTGCGGAAAACCGCCTTGAAGGCGCTCAGGGACTCGGAGAGCCGCTCCCGCACCGGGCGAGGATTGCATCTTTTCGAGCCAGCAGGGAAGATTTGGGCTCAGCCGCACGTCTAGTGGGTCGAATACCCGCACAGGCGGCCACCGAGAGGAGGAATCGTGGAGGAGCAGAAGGATCGTTTCGAGAGCACAGAGCCCGAGACCGACGACGACGTCGAGGGCCATCGTCTCGCAAAGGACGACCCCGAGCGGAACGGCCGACCGGAACCTCGCCGAGCCTGACGTCGAAGCTCACCGGCTCGTCGACAGGAACATGGATCGCAATGCCGATCGGAACGCCGATCGCAACGTCGACCGCAACGTCGACTAGGGCCAAAGCGGAAACAACGTTCTGAGGGGGCGGCGCGAGCCGCCCTTCTCACTTCAGGAGATCTTCCAGTGCTGCGATCAGGGCCAGCGCCGAATCGCGCTTCTTGCCCTCGAGGCCGTCCAGCTCGGCTGCGAGGCGCGCAACGGCGGCGACGTCCGCGCCGGCGCCGTCGAGGACGCTCTTGGCGGTGCGGGCGCGGAGCAGCAGATCGAGCGCGATCGCGGCCTGGTTGGCGAACAGCCCGAGCACGTCCATCTCGCCGAGGCTGAACGTGGTCTGGCGGTCGAGCACCTGCAGCACACCGAGCGCGCGCTCCTCGTGCAGGATCGGGACGGCCATCAGCCCCTTCGGTACGTAGCCCGTCCGCTCGGCCACGTCCTTCGCGTGCCGCGGGTCGCTCTGCACGTCCTCGATCACGATCGGCTGCCTCGTCGTCAGCACCCAGCCGGCAACGCCCTGGCCGGACGGCATCCGCATACCGACCAGGCCGCGGTCCTCCTCGCGCGCGACGGCCTCGACGACGAGCTCGTCGGACTCCGTGTCGAGCAGCCAGATCGACGAGCCCTTGGCGCCGAAGATCGCGCGCGCGACCTGGACGATCGACCGGAGGAGCTCGCCGTAGCTCTCCTCCGAGCCGGCCACGCCGGCCGCGACGGCGGCCCTGAAGCGGTCCTCACTCATCGGTGCCTCCCACGTTCGTCGCGGTCAGATAGAGCACGTTCTTGAGCTGGAACGGCGTCAGCTCGGGATGCGCGCCGAGGATCAACGCGCAGATGCCGGAGATGTGCGGCGTCGCGAAGCTGTTTCCGGTCACGCGCAGCTCGCCGCCGTCCAGCCAGGCGACGTCGATCGCCGACGCCGCGCGCGAAGAACTCGACCGGCGGATCCGGGTTGTAGTAGTAGGCAAGGGCGTCCGTCCCCTCGTGGCTGCCGACCGATATGACCGAGGAGAAGCGCCAGGGATAGCTCTCGACCGGCATGTTGTGCGCCGAGGCGACGAGCACGGTGCGCTTGAAGTAGGCGCTGTCGGCGAGCTCGTGCAGGAGCCCCGCGAACTGCTGCTTCGTGGTCGAGAGGCTCATGTTGATCACGTCGAATCCCTGCTCGATCGCCCAGCGCAGGCCGCCGAGCAGGACGGGGCCGCTCCCGGTGTAGCCGGCGCCGAGCACGCGAACGCTGACCAGCTCGGCGCGCGGCGCGATCGAGCGGACGATGCCGGCGCACGCCGTTCCGTGCCCGCACAGATCGCCCTCCTCGTCCTCGGTGACGACCGCCTCGTCGTCCTCCCCCACCTCGATCGCGACGGCGCGATCGACCTCGCCGACGAGCGGGTGGCTCCGCTCGATGCCGCTGTCGAGGATGCAGACGGTGACGCCCGCTCCCCCGAGTCGCCGAACGCCCACTCGCGCGTGACCTGTTCGGGCCAGCGGGACGGGAGCCGGATCTGCTCGACGGCGTCGGCCGGAAGGCTCCACGCCGGAATCGGCTCACGCTCTGCCTCGGTGTTGTCAGCCACTGAGCGATCGTAAGTCTCTGAGGTTCCTGGGGCGCCGCTGGCGGTGCGATGCCAGAGCGGCCGGCCAGGGGCCTCAGAACAGTTTTTGGAGTTTCATGGCGGCGCCCATGTCGCCCTTGATCTTCAGCTTGCCGGTCATGTAGGCCGTGGTCGGGTTCTGCTCGCCGCTGACCAGCTTCTGGAAGGTCTCCTCGGAGGTCGCGATTGTCACGTCCGGCTCGGCGTCTCCGTCCTGCGAAACCGAGACCTTGCCGTCCTGGACGTCGACCGTCCACGTGCCCGCGTCCTCGATGTCGAAGCGGTAGGTGTTCGTCAGCCCGGCCGTCTTCGACTCGTCGACACGGGCCGGAAGCGCCTCGAAGAACTCACTCACGCTCTGCGCCATTCGTCTTCCTCCTTGATTGCCTTGATTGCGGGCTTTCGAGCCTAACTGACCACGAACTCCGGTTCGACGCGTGAGTGCTCGCGACCGCCCGGCAGAAGGAGCGTCATCACGAGCGCGAACACCGGCGCCACGGCGCACACGTACAGCGCGCTGCGCAGGTCGATCGTGTCCGCGAGCGCGCCGAGGACGACCGCGGCCACGCCGCCGAGGCCGATGGACAGGCCGATGACCAGGCCGGAGGCCATGCCGACCCGCCGCGGCAGGTACTCCTGCCCCATCACCATCGTCACGCCGAAGGTGCCCATCACGGCGCAGCCCACGAAGGCAAGCGCGACTGCTCCCGGGATTCCGCCGACGACGATGAAGACGAGAACGAGCGGGGCGGTCAGGATCGAGCTGAGCGCGAGGATCGGGCGCCGGCCGAAGCGGTCGGCCGCGGGGCCGAGGACAAGGGTGCCGAGACCGCCGCTGATCAGCATCAGCGACAGCAGGTGGTTCCCGTACGACTTCGAGTGGCCGAGCGAGACCGCCCAGAGCGGAACGAAGGTGATCAGGCCGAACCAGGTGACGCTGCGAAACGCCACGGTGGCGAGGAGCAGAGACATCGGCCCCCAGCGGTCCCGGCCGGCGCCGTGGGCGTGCGGCCCGGCGCCCGGCACGAAGCCGCCCAGGTAGCGCGAGAGCGCGAGGAGGAACGCCGCGACGCACAGGCACGGAATCGCGAGCAGCAGGCCGCCGCGCAGGCCAAAGGCGATGACGAGCGGAGTCGCGACGATCGGCCCGAGGGCGTAGCCGATGTTCCCGCCGAGCGAGAAGAGCGCCATCCCGCTCGCGCGCCGGTTCCCGCTGACGAACGAGGCGAACTTCGAGCCCTCGGGGTGGTACGCGGCGACGCCGACCCCCGACACGACCACGAGCGCGGCGACGAGCCAGTAGCTCGGCGCGTCGGCGGCGAGCGCGATTCCGATCCCCGCCAGCGCGACGCCCGCGGGCAGGAGCCACATCGCGCCCTTGCGGTCCGACCACAGGCCGAACAGCGGCTGGATGATCGAGGACGACACCGTCGAGGCCAGCATCAGCGTCGCGGCGAGGACGTAGTTGAGCGAGAAGCGCTCGACCAGGAACGGCAGGAGCGCGGGCAGCGAGCCGTTGGCGAAGTCGGTGGCGAGATGGCCGGCGGACAGGGCCGCCATCGCCCTGCGGTCGATCCGCTCCCTCATACGTCCGCCGGACGGTGCACAAGGTCAGGCTACTGTGCGCCTGTGGGTCGGGATCGTGGCCGAAGGCGGCAGGTGAGGCGGCGGCGCCTGGTCGCCGCGGTGATCGTCGGCGTGATCGTCGCGGGAGTCGTGTCGGGGGTGCTGATGGCCGGCGGGATGGGTTCCGGGCACGACGCAAAGCGAACCGTCCAGGGCAGCGAAGCAACCCGAGCAGACGCCCGCCGCGCAGACGAAGAGCCCGAGCAAGGAAGCGGCGGCGGTAAAGCGGTTCGTGAAGCTCGGCTACCCGCTCTGGTGCGGCGGCCACAAAGGCAAGTACGTGGCGCTCACCTTCGACGACGGCCCCGGCCCGTACACGACCCGCTACGCGCTGAAGATCTTCCGCCAGTTCCACACCCGCGTCACGTGGTTCCTCGTCGGCCGGCTCCTCTCGAGTTATCCCGGCGTGCCGCGCAAGGAGCTCGCGTTCGGCCCGCTCGGTGACCACACGTGGTCACACCCATATCTCCCTGCCCTGACGTTCGGCTCGATCGCAACCCAGATCGCGTCGGCGCAGAACGCGATCGAGAAGGCGAGCGGCCGCCCGGTGACGCTCTTCCGCCCTCCCTACGGCGCGCGCACGGCCATGATCGACGCGGAGGCGAAGTCGCTCGGGATGCTCGAGGTGCTCTGGTCGATCGACAGCCTCGACTCGCAGGGAGCTGACTGGAACGGGATCACGCGCGAGGTGCTCAACAACGTCCGCACCGGCTCGATCGTCCTCTTCCACGAGAACCGCGGCCAGACGATCCGCGCGCTCAAGTTCAACATCCTCCCGGCGCTGCGCAAGCGCGGGTTCAAGACGGTGACGATCCCGGAGCTGCTCGCGCAGAATCCGCCGAGCCTGAAGCAGCTGAAGGCCGGGCCGGCCGGCTGCTGACCTACTAGGCCGCCTTCTTGCCGTAGAGCTCGATCAGGGCGTGGTTGAGGTCGCGCTGGCAGCGCGCGATCTCGAGGCGGTTGCGCTCGAGGTCGGCGGACTGCCGGGAATCGCCGCGCAGCTCTTGCCGCTCGGCGACGAGTGCCGAGATGCGCCGCAGAAGCTCGTCTACAAGGGCCGCTGTATCCATGTCGATGTTGTGACGGTTCGGACGGCGAAAAGTTGTGTCCGGCGCGCACCCTATGAAAACGGTCGGATAGCATCGCTCCGCGATGGGAGAGATCCAAGTCCTGGTTGCGGCGCCGGGGGAGGTCGAGGCGGACGTCCTCGCCGTCGCGCTCACCGAGCCGGCGACGCCCTTTTCGGGCGCCGCCGCCGCGCTCGACCAGGAGCTCGGCGGGCAACTGGGCGAGCTCGCCGCCGCCGGTGAGATTCGAGGCAACCGAGATTCCGCGACGATCGTGCACGCGAGCGCGCACGGCGCGAAGCGCGTCGCGGTCGCGGGCCTCGGCAAGCCGGAGGAGCTGACGGCCGACTCGCTCCGCACGGCCGCGGCTGCCGTCGCCCGGAAGGCCACGTTCGGCGGGACGATCGCCTGGGTACTCGACGACTCGTTGCCGCTCGACCTGTCCGAGCAGGCGCGCGCCACCGTCGACGGAATCGTCATCGGCTCGTACGATCCCGGCCGCTGGAAGTCAGAGAAGCCCGAGCGCCGCGAGATCGAGCGGATCATCCTCGTCACCGACGCCGACCTGGCAACGGAGGCCGAGCGGGCCGGCCGCGTCGCCGCGTGGACGAACCGCGCGCGCGATCTCTCGAACATGCCGGCGAACGAGCTGACCCCCGAGCGGCTCGCCGAGATTGCGCAGGAGATCTCGACCGAGGTCTCCGACCTCACGGTCGAGGCATTCGGCCTCGACCAGGCACGCGAGCTCGGCATGGGCGCGTTCAGCGCTGTCGCGCAGGGCGCGCAGAACCCCGCGCAGATGATCGTCATGCGTTACGAGCCCGCCGGCGCGCCGCAGGACGTCGTCCTCGGCCTGGTCGGAAAGGCGATCACCTTCGACACGGGCGGGATCTCGATCAAGCCCTCGGAGTTCATGGAGGAGATGAAGCACGACATGTCCGGCGGCGGGGCGGTCGTCGCCGCGATGGGCGCGATCGCCGACGCTGGAGTGCCCCTGCGCGTGATCGCCGTCGTCGCGGCCAGCGAGAACATGCCCGACGGGGGCGCCTACCGTCCCGGCGACATCCTCACCGCCAGCAACGGCAAGACGATCGAGGTGATCTCGACCGACGCCGAGGGCAGGCTCGTGCTCGCCGACGCCCTCGTCCATGCACGCGGGCTCGGCGCGACGCACGTCGTCGACCTGGCCACGCTGACCGGCGCAATGGTGGTCGCGCTCGGCGACATCTATGCGGGCGTCTTCTCCAACGACGAGGACTGGCGGGAGCGGATCATCGCCGCCGGAGCTGTGACCGGCGACCGCGTCTGGCCGATGCCGATGGATCCGCGCTACCGCCGCATGATCGACTCGACCTACGCCGACATGCGCAACACGGGCAGGGTGCGGATGGCAGGAGGCCAGGCGGGAGCCGAGCTGCTCAAGGAGTTCGCCGGCGACGGGCCGTGGGCCCACCTGGACATCGCCGGGCCGGCTTTCCTTCGGTACGGGCGCGGCGACTACTACTCCCAGCCGGGCGGCACCGGCTACGGCGTCCGCCTGCTCGTCGAGCTCGCTTCGTCGCTCACCGCGTGAACTACGACCTTCCCGACGAGCACCAGCTGCTGCGCAGCACCGTGCGCGAGTTCGCGACCGAGCGCGTCGCGCCGGTCGCGGCCGAGCTCGACCGCGAGCACCGGTTCCCCTACGAGCTCGTCCAGGAGATGGCCGAGCTCGGGCTGATGGGCATTCCCATCCCTGAGGAGTACGGCGGGGCCGGCTCGGACACGCTCTCGTACGCGATCGCGATCGAGGAGCTGACGCGGATCGACTCCTCCGTCGCGATCACGGTCGCGGCGCACACGTCGCTGGGAACGATGCCGATCCTGCTCTTCGGCGACGACGCGCAGAAGCAGGAGTGGCTCCCGGACCTCGCCTCCGGCCGCAAGCTCGCCGCCTTCGGGCTCACGGAGCCCGAAGCGGGCTCCGACGCCGGCGCGACCCGCACGCGCGCGGAGCAGCGCGACGGCTCGTGGGTGATCGACGGCTCGAAGATCTTCATCACCAACGCCGGCACGGACATCACCGCCTGCGTGACGATCACCGCGCGCACCGGCGACGACGAGATCTCCAACCTGATCGTCCCGAACGGAACCGAGGGCTACGAGATCTCGGCACCGATGGAGAAGCTCGGCTGGCGCGCCTCCGACACCCGCGAGCTCTCGTTCCGCGACTGCGCTGTGCCGGAAGGGAACCTGCTCGGCGAGCGTGGGAACGGCTTCCGGCAGTTCCTCGAGATCCTCGACGGCGGCCGGATCTCGGTTGCGGCCATGGGGCTCGGCCTCGCGCAGGGCGCCTACGACCTCGCCTACGCCTACGCGAAGGAGCGCAAGCAGTTCGGCCGGCCGATCTCGTCCTTCCAGGCCATTCAGTTCCAGCTCGCCGACATGGCCGTCGAGATCGAAGCCGGCCGCCAGCTCGTGTACAGGTCGGCCTGGCTCAAGGACCAGGACCGCCCGTTCGCCGAAGCCGCGGCGATGGCGAAGCTGTACACAGGCGAGCTCTCACACCGCGTCGTGAACCAGGCCCTGCAGATCCACGGCGGTTATGGGTTCATGGACGAGTTCCCGATCTCGCGGCTCTACCGCGACCAGAAGATCCTGGAGATCGGCGAGGGCACCAACGAGGTGCAGCGGATGGTCATCGCGAAGCACCTGGGGCTTTGATCTTCAGCGGTTGATCGAACGACAGGTAGTCGTGGTGCATGAAGTGCGCCGCGGCCGTCATCTTCAGCGTGCGCGGCCGGAGCTTCCTGTCGAAGCGGATCGTGAACCAGGCCGGGATCGAGCGGTCGAGCATCGAGACCACGTAGCCGTCCTTCGTCTTCGCGAGCAGGCGGGCATCGAACGGGTTCCGCGGCCAGATCGGCGCCGGCGCCGGCGATCGGCTGGAAGGTCGACTTGACCCACGGGCCGCCGGGCTTCGTCCGGTCCCACCGCGTGCCGCCGATCAGGATCCCGTCGGCGCCGCCCCTGATCGAGTACTGGAGCCGGTCGGGCGCTACCTGTGTCCACAGCGTCGAGATCCGGTTCTGCGGGGATGACGCGAGCCGCTCGCGGTAGCGCACGCTGTGCAGGGCTCGGAACCTCTCGCTCGCGCGCTTGACGAGCGCAGTCGCCGACGGCGCCGGCCAGGTGGACGGAAGAACGAAGCGCACGCGACCCGCCGTCTCGCCGGCGAAGTTGATCGTCACCTTCCTCGGCTTCCCGACGTTCCCCGTCGTCGCGGCGTAGCAGCCCGAGCCGCACGGCACGCCGGGCTCGAGCGTCGAGCCACGCGACCCCTCGACGCCGAAGGTGAGCTGGAGGTCGTCGATGCCCGTCCCGCTCGGCGAGAGCACGGTGGCCGTAAGGCGCTGTCCTCCGCCGCGAGCCGGACGCGCGGCGAGCGCGACCGCGAGCCGACCCGCTTGCGTCCCCAGCACGACCGCGCCCGGCGGCGGCAGCGGAGGAGTGGCCGGCCCGATCGGCACCGGCCTCAGGCGCGCGGCGGCGGCGGACGTCCGCCCGGGCGGAAGAGCGGTCAGCACCGCGATCGCGACGACGAGACCCAGCAGGACGACCACCTCCGCGGTGACGCCCCGCCGCAGGCCCGACAGCGGGCCCGAGAGGAAAAGCAGCCGGTTGCGGGCGGCGAGCGCGACCAGGATGACGAGCAGGCCCGTCTTCACGAGAATCGCGCGGCCGTAGCCGGTCGTCCAGAGCTGCGAGAACGAGTCGAGCTCCTCGAGCGCACGCCCCACCCCGGTACCGGCCAGGAGGACAACCGACACCAAGGCGAGCCCGGAAAAGCGGCGCGCGAGCGGGAGCCGCAGGCGTCCGTCGCCCGTCCAGAGAGCGAGCGCGAGCGCGGCCAGCCCCCCGATCCAGACCGCGGCGGCGGTGACATGTGCGACGTCGAGGACCAGCGCGAGCACTCCTTCTCCGCGGTCGAGCGCGTGGCCGGACAGCGTCGGCAGCGGCAGCAGCGCCAACGCCGGCACGACCCAAAGCCGCGGAAGCCGCGGCAGCGCGAGGCAGACCAGGCCGGCCACTGCGATCCCGATCGCGATCACCATCACCCGCCCGAACCGCGTGTCCCACCCGGCCCCGCTGATGTGGAGCAGGAGGAGCGCTCCGACGGCCGCGCCCGCGAACCCGGCCGCGGGAAGAGCCCGGCTCGTCGGCCGGTCCCCGACGCCTTCCTCCTCGACCGTCGGCTGCCAGATCACCAGCAGGAAGACGGCGGCGCCGGCGGCGAGCAGCAGACCGATGAAGAACATCCAGCGCACCGCGTACTGGCCCGGCCCCGCGCCTGTCGATCCGGCCGACAGGGATGGCGTGACAGTCCCGCCCGAGCCGACGCCAAAGGCGAGCACGCCGCCGGCGGTGTGGCCGTCGTCCGAGATCGCACGCCAGCGGACGGTGTAGACGCCGTCCTCCAGGCCGCGGCGAAGCGGCAGGACGAGCTCGCGGCCCTGCGCCCGAGCCGCGCCGGCGAGCACCGAGCCGCCGCCGTTTCGCACAACCTCGATTCCCGCCGCCGGTCGCACTCCCTCGGTGAACTCGAGTCGCACCTCGCGCGGCGCCGTCTCCAGCACAGCGCGGTCGGCCGGCCTCGAGCCGATCAGGTAGGCGTGCGCTGCGGCCGCCGCCGGCAGGAGCAGGGCGACAAGCGCTGCGATGCAGCCGAGACGGACGACTGGCATGCGGGTGATAATGCCCACGGTGCTGTTCGAGCAGTACGTTGAGGAGGGTCTCGGCTGCGCGTCGTACTTGATCGGAGACGAGCAGGCCGGGGAGGCCGTCGTAGTCGATCCGGCCTACGCCGTCGACCAGTACTGCAGACCGCCGAGCGCAAGGGCGTCCGCATCACGCGCGTCCTCGAGACGCACACGCACGCCGATCACGTCTCGGGGCACGGCCGGTTCGCGCTCGAGCACGCCGTCCCGGTCGCCGTTCACCCCGTCGCCGAGCCTGACTACCCGTTCGAGCCGCTCGAGGACGGCGCGGAGATCGAGGTCGGGCAGGTCACGCTCCGCGTGATCCACACGCCGGGCCACCGCCCCGAGCACTGTTGCTTCGCCGTGGCCGACCGCTCGCGCGCGCCGGAGCCCTGGCTCGTCCTGACCGGCGACTCGCTCCTGGTCGGCGACGCCGCACGGCCCGATCTCGCGGTCGAGGCGACCGAGGGCGCGGAGGGCCTCTTCCACAGTCTGCGCCGGCTGCTCGAGCTGCAGGACGGAGTCGAGCTCTACCCCGGCCACGTCGCCGGGTCGCTCTGCGGCGCCGGAATGAGCTCGAAGGCCTCGTCCACGATCGGCTTCGAGCGGCTCTTCAACCCATCGCTCGCCCACAACGACGTCGCGGACTTCATCGCCGAGTCGGCGGCGGCAGCGGGAACGCCGCGTCCGCCGAACATGGAACGGATCGTCGAGCTGAACCGCGGGGCCTTCGTCGGTTCGCCCACGCCACTCGCGGCGCTGAGCTCCTCCGGCAGCGCCACCGTGCTCGACGTTCGCACCGCGGAGGAGTTCGCGGGCGGCCACGTGCACGGCGCGATCAACATCCCGGTCGAGGGCTCGTTCGCGACCAAGGCCGGGTTCGTGCTCGCCGGCGACGAGCATGTCGTCCTCTATGCCGGGTCCGAGGGCGAGGCGGGCCGTGCCGAGCGGGGGCTCCATGCCGTAGGCCTCTTCAACGTGGACGGCTACCTCGCCGGCGCCGACGCGAGCGAGCCTCTGGAGCCGCTGACGCTGGACGACGTGGAGCGGATGATGAGCAACGGAGGCATCTCGCTCGTCGACGTCCGTGAGAAGGACGAGCGGAACCACGGTTACATCCCCGAGAGCCTGCACATCCCGTACCGCCTGATGCGAGCGTGCGCGGACGAGCTGCGCGGGAACGGCCCGGTCGTGACGATCTGCGAGAGCGGCTCACGGGCGAGCACCGCGGCCAGCATCCTGGTCGCGGCGGGGATCGACGCGAGGCCGGTTCTGGGCGAAGGTGTTGCGGAGTGGCGGCAGCGCGGCGGGCAGTGCGTCGAGTTCAGGCGCTGCGGCTCGTAGCCAGCATCGACTCGCCCTCGTCCAGATAACGGGTCGCGCCCACCGAACGGTAGAACTCCAGCGCGCGGCGCACATCCGCGTCATTGCCCGACCGCAGGCGCACGTAGGCCTCGTCCGGTTTGCTTCCCATCCCGGTGAGGATGTCGGCTGCAGTCGTGAAGTCCCCGGAAACGTAGGCGGGTGCAGCCTCGGCCCACTGCGAGCGGGCCTTGATCCGCCCGAGCCCCTCTTCGAGCTCGCCCCCACGCCCGAGCGGAACGAGCGCGTAGGCGACCTCGATCAGCCAGAAGGCGGACGCCAGGATCGGATGTACCCGCCAGTTCTCGAACAGCTCGTCGACCAATATGGAGGCTTCTTCGAGGTTGCCAATCTCCGCGCGGACGGCGGCCAGGCCGGCAAGCGCCGGGTGCAGCAGCTGGGGGTTTTTCGCGATCCGCGCGATGGCGAGGGAGCGTTCCGCGTCTTCGACTGCTCCGGCGGCGTCGCCTCGCGCCAGGCGGATGCGCGCTCGCACGGAGAGATTGGCCGACTCCATGAAGCTCGTGAGGCCTCCCTGCTCGATGTCCGCGATCAGGCCGGCGATCTGAGTCAGAGCCTCGTCCCAGGCTCCGTCGTAGTACATGTAGGTAACGCGTTCCGGTGCGAGCCAGTCGCGGTACCACATGCTTCCGAAGCGCTGAGCCTCCGTCGCGGCCTCCTCGAGGGTCTCCCGCGCCTCGGCGATCCGCCCGAGGTCGAGCAGGCTGCTGGCGAGATTGCCGAGGGAGCGCATCACGTCCACGGAGTTCGCGGCGCGGGCGATCTCGACGCTTCGCCGCTGGTCCTCGAGGGTTCGCGGATCGCCCAGTCCGAGATAGGTGATTCCCCTCGTGCTGAGCGCGTTGGCGAGGATGTCGTCGAGGCCGAGCGATTCCGCGAGCTCGATCGCGGCACCGCCATACTCGAGCGCCTCCTCCGGCTTGCCGGCCAGAGAGTACGAGAGCGCCAGCCACTGCAGCACGAACGCCTTCGACCGCGAGGCCGTGGCGTCGGCGATCAGCTTCTCGGCCCATCCGACCTGCTCCCAGGCGACGTCCTGCTCGCCCCTGTTCGTCTGCATCACCGCCGCCATCACCGCCACTTCGGCGGCGAGCTCCCGCTGCCCGCATCCCAACAACGCGTCGCGCGCTTCCTCGAACTCCTTGATCTCGGCCCCGCCTCCGTACATCTTGGCCGTCATCAGGCGATAGAGCATGTGGGCGCGCTCGGGACCTGCAGTCGTCGTGAGCCCGACCGCGGCGGTGTAGAACTGAATGGCCTGCGCGAACGCGTTCAGCGTCAGCGCCCGCTCGCCGGCCTCAGCGAGCGCGCGCCGCGCTCGCTCCGAAAGCTCGCTCGTCTCCTGTCCCGCGCTCCGGGCGAGCTCGAGGGCGGCCAGGTAGTGGTGCGCGATCATCTCCGCCCGGTCCTCTGCGCGGTCGGCGGGCAGCGATTCGAGCCACTCCGCCGCCGAGCGGTGCTTGTCGGCGCGGTTCGCCCGCGGTATCTGCCCATAGGCGACGTCGCGCGTCAGCAGGTGGAGGAAGGTGAATTGCGTCTCGCCGGCCACCGCCGAACGGCGCTCGTGGCGAAGGAAGTCCTTGCGCCGGAGCGCGTGGAGGCACTCCTCGACGGACGCACGAGGCCGCTTCGCGATCGTTTCGAGCGCCCCGGTCCAGACGACCTTCCCGAGCACCGAGGCGTCCTGGATGAGCTCCTTCTCCTCGAGGGACAGCACATCCAGCCGCGCCGCGATGATGCCCTGGATCGACTCCGGCAGCGGCAGATCGCCGTTTGCCGCGAGCGTGAGCGTGCCGCCGTCCCGGCGAAGCAGGCCACGGTCGGAGAGCATCCGGACGAACTCCTGCGCGTAGAGCGGGTTCCCGCCTGCGCGCGCAAGCAGCGTCGCCTGTGTCTCGGCCGGCAGCACGGCCTGCTCGAGCAATGCGGCGAGCAGCCGGGCCGTGTCGGTTTCCGAGAGCGCGCCAAGCTGGGTGGTCGCCGCATTCAGCTTTCCGCCTCCCCAACCCGGCCGCCGCTCGAGCAGCTCGGGACGCGCGGTCGCGACGATCAATAGCGGCAGGCCGCTCGACCACTCCATCAGGTGGTCGATGAAGTCGAGGACGCCATCGTCGGCCCACTGGAGGTCCTCGAAGACCAGGACGAGCGGGCTTTCGTCCGCGATCGCCTCGAAGAAGCGGCGCCAGGCGGCGAACGCCTCGCTGCGGCGGTCGCCGGCGAGATCGTCCCCGGCGGCGAGCCCGACAAGTGGACGGAGCTGGCGCAGCACCCATTCGCTCTCGGACTCGTCGTCGATTACCGCGTGGACGGCATGCTCGAGCTTCTGGGTCGCGACCTCGGCGGAGTCGCTCTCGAGAATGCCCGCCTGGGCCTTCGCCATCTCACCGAGCGACCAGAAGGTCACACCCTCGCCGTAGGGAAGCGACCTTCCCTGGCGCCACGCGATCAGCTCGTCGTCCTCGTCTACGGCGCGCGACAGCTCGTACACGAGCCGGGACTTGCCGATCCCGGGCACGCCGACCAGCGTGATCAGCTGCGGCTCCCGCTCGTTGCGGGCGCGGGCCAGTGCGTCGACGAGGAGATCGAGCTCGCGCGCCCGACCGACGAGTGGCGACTCCTCCTCCGCGGTGACGTCGACTCCGTACCGCGCCCGAGTCTCGAGCGCGCGGAAGACCGGCACCGGCTCGCGCTTTCCTTTCGCCTCGACCGGTTCCGCGTCCTCGAAGACGATCGCCCGCTCGGTAGCCCGATACGTCGTCTGGTCGACGAGGATGCCGTTGACCGCGGCCGCGGCCTGGAGGCGCGCCGCGGTGTTGACGACGTCGCCGGAGGCCATCCCCTGCCCGGACTCGGGACGCGCGTCGAGCGAGACGAGCGCCTCACCGGTCGTGATTCCGACCCGCACCTCGAGCTCGCCCTCCTCCTCCGCCCAGTCGCGGATGGCGAGCGCGGCGCGAACTGCGCGCTCGGGATCGTCCTCGTGCGCGATCGGCGCGCCGAAGAGCGCCATGACCGCGTCCCCGATGAACTTCTCGACGGTGCCGCCGAAGCGCTCGAGCTCCGAGCCCACGTGCCCGTGGTAGCCGCGCAGCACGGCCGCGACGTCCTCCGGATCGGCCTCTTCGGAACGGGACGTGAACCCGACCAGATCGCAGAAGAGGACGGTGACGACCTTGCGCTCTTCGCGCACCGTGCTCATGCCGTGGCGGCGAGCAGCGCCTCGCCCTCCTCGATGTACCGCGTCGCGCCCACGGAGCGGTAGAAGGCGAGCGAGCGCTGGACCTGGTCATCGTTACCCGAGCGAAGTCGCGCGTAGGCCTCGTCGGCGACGTCGCCCATCTCCGCAAAGACATCGGCGGCAGCTTCGAACTCGCCGGCGGCGATGCCAAGCGCGGCAGAGAGCCATGGAGTCGAGTGAGTGTCCGCCGCCCGCCGTTCGAATTCGCCTCCGCGGCCGAGATCGGTTAGCGCCCACGCGAGATCGATGAAGGAGGAGTAATGGAGCGGGAGCGCAAGCAGTTCGTCCACTAGGCCCGATACCTCCGCGCTGCGCCCGAGCGCGATCAGCGTAACGGCCCTTTGTGCGAGCGCGGGCGCAAGAATCTGGAGGTCCTTCTGCTCACGGGCCATCTCCACATTCCGCGCACTGTCTTCGTCCGCTAGGGAAAGGTCTCCGCGAGCGAGCGCTATGCGCCCGCGCACCCACCTGCAGGCCGGCTCTTGGTAATGAGGCGATCCGGCCTCGACCTCGGCCATGAATTCGTCCACGCAAGCAAGCGCCGTTTCCCAGTCCCCGCGCCAATACCGGTCGACGGCTTCTTCGCCCAGGACCCAGCGCAGCTGCTGCTGGTGGCCGAAACGCTCGTCCGAGCGTCGTTCGGCCGCCAGCACCTCGGCGGACTTCTCCAACCGGCCCATCTGCCGGTAGCTCTCCATCAGGTTGTGGTACGTCCGGTGCAAGTGCCCCGCGAGGCTGAGCTCGAGGCCGATCGCGAGGCTCTGTTCGAGATCGGCGAGCCCCGACTCGTCGCCGACCGCTATACGGGAGGTGCCGAGGATGTTCAGGAGGACAGCGCGAACGTCGTCGAGGCTCAGCTGCTTCGCCATGGGAAGCACATCCTGCCCGGCCAGGATCGCGCCCTCATAGTCGCCGGCCAGCATCAAGAACCTCGTGCGCTCAGCGAGGACACGCACCTTCGCCGGTGAGAGCGGGGCGTCGGCGACGAGGGCAACAGCCCGCGTCGAGATGCTCGTCTGCCAGGTCGCGGTGGCCACGATTCCGGGCGCTGGCCGCGATGTACGCCTCGACCTCGGCCGCGTCCTCGACATTGCCGAGGGCGAGAAACCCGGCCACGACTTCACCGAGCGCTTCGAGGTCGTGCGGACGGGTCGGCGCGGTTGCCTGCGCCAACTTGAAGCGGAGAGAGGGCCACTGGGGGTCACCCTGCGCAACGAGGTCGAGCGCGGCGTCGTAGTAACGCTCCGCAGCGCGGAAGGCGTTGAGCCCAAGCGCGCGGTCACCGGCCTCGCGAAGGGCTTCCCGGGCGGGTGTCACCAATGGCGTCGTGTCGACGCCCGCAGATCCGAATAGCTCGAGGGCCGCGAGATAGTGGTGCGCCAGCATCTCGGCGCGATCTTCGGTTCTGTCGGGAGTGAGCGACTGGATCCACTCGGCTGCAAGGCGGTGCCTCTCGGCCCGCTGAGCACGAGGGATCTGGCCGTAGGCGACGTCGCGAATGACCAGATGGAGGAATGCATATTGCGTCTCGCCGCCGACCGAGGACCGCCGCTCACGACGCACGAACTGCTTGCGCTCGAGCACGTGGAGCGCCTCCTCGAGCGTCCAGCGCTCCCGTCCGTCGAGCGCAGCCAGCGCGCTCCCCCAGAAGACCTTTCCGATCACCGCTGCGTCCTGAACGAGAGCCTTCTCCTCGGCGGAAAGGGCGTCGAGGCGCGCGGCGACGAGGCCCTGCAGGGACTCGGGTAGTCGCAGCTCCCCGTCGTCAGAGGAACCGCGCTCCTCGACCATCCGGGCGAACTCCTCGGCGTACAGAGGGTTGCCGCCCGCGCGCTCGAGCAGCTTCGTCTGAAGCTCGGCGGGGAGGACGGCCCGTTCGAGCAGCGCATGGACGAGCCTGGCCGTCTCCTCGTCCGTGAGCGCCGAGAGCGAGATCGTGAGCGCGTTTGCCTTTCCGCCACCCCATCCGGGGCGCCGCGCGAACAGCTCGGGCCGGGCGGTGCAGGCGACGAGGAGCGGAACCTCGACCGCCCAGTCGACGAGGTAGTCGACGAAGTCGAGGAGGCCGTCGTCGGCCCAGTGCAGATCCTCGAACACCAGCACGAGCGGCCCGCGCTCCGCGAGTGCTTCGAGGAAGCGCCTCCAGGCGGCGAAGGCCTCCGCCTGGCCCTTGCCTTCCAGGTCCGCCTCGCCGGCGATCCCGACCAGCGGCCGCAAGTGCGTCTCGACCCAGCGCACCTCGCCCGGCTCCTCGAGGACGTCTTCGGTCGCGGCCCGGAGCTTCGCGCCGGCCTCCTCTGCCGAGTCGGTCTCGAGGATGCCCGCCTGCCCCTTCACCATCTCGGCCAATCCCCAGAACGCCATCCCTTCGCCGTACGGCAGCGACCGGCCTTGCCGCCACGTGATCAGCTCGAGGTCCTCGTCGACCATCCGGAAGAGCTCGAGCACGAGTCTGCTCTTGCCGATTCCGGGGACGCCGACCAGCGTGACGAGCTGAGGCCTGCGCTCCTTCCGCGCTCGCGCCAGCGCCGCGGCAAGAGCCTCGAGCTCGTCCTGCCTTCCGACCAGCGGCGTGGCGGCCCCGTGCTGGACATCCACGCCGTACAGCGCACGTCGCTCGACGACCCGAAAGACCGGAACCGGCTCGGCCTTGCCCTTCGCCTCTACCGGCTCGGCGTCTTCGAAGGAGATGGCGCGCTCGGTCGCGCGGTAGGTCGTCTCGTCGACCAGGATGCCGTTGGTGGGGGCGGCGGCCTGTAAGCGAGCGGCGGTGTTGACGACGTCGCCGGAGGCCATGCCCTCCCCCGCCTCCGGGCGCGCGTCCAGCGAGACGAGCGCCTCGCCCGTCGTTATCCCGATGCGCACCTCGAGATCGCCCGCTTCCTCGGCCCACTCGCGGATCGCAAGCGCGGCGCGGACGGCCCGCTCGGGATCGTCCTCGTGCGCGACCGGCGCCCCGAAGAGCGCCATCACCGCGTCGCCGATGAACTTCTCGACGGTGCCGCCGTGCCGCTCGAGCTCGTCCCGCAGGCGCTGGTGATACGGACGGAGGATCGCCTCCACGTCCTCGGGGTCGAGCGACTCGGCCCGTGAGGTGAAGCCGACGAGGTCCGCGAAGAGCACGGTTACGACCTTCCGCTCGCGGCGAGCTGCGTTCATGCCGTGGCGGCGAGCAGCGCCTCGCCCTCCTCGATGTACCGCGTCGCGCCCACGGAGCGGTAGAACTGGAGCGCCTGGCGGATTTCCGACTCCCGCCCGGACCGCAAGCGCGCGTCGGCCTCGTCGGAGAGCGTCCCCATTTCGGCATAGACGTCGGCAGCGGCTGAAAACTCCCCGGATGCCACGAGCTCAGCCGCATCGAGCCATCGCGTGCGCGCACGCAAACGCACGGCATCGAGGAACTCCTGGCCCAGTCGCAGGATGGCCAGCGTCGACGCCAGCGGCGCCATCCAGTCGCCCGAGGTGTACGTGGTCGGCTCGCGTCGCAACTCTCGAAGAAGCTCGTCCGCGACCCTCGCGGCCTCGTCAACACGACCGCCCAGCGCCAGAGCGGCGGCGTGCCGGCTGAGCGCCGGATAGAGCAGCTGCGGGTCTCGGATCGCCTGCGCGTCTGCGAGCCCACCTTCCGTGTCTGCAAGTCCCGCTTCGATGTCGCCCCTTGCAACTCGGATCGCGCCCCGCATCGAACGGCAGAGAAGCGCCATGTAATGGGGCGAACCGGACTCGGTCTCTGCCAGAAACTCGGACGACGCCCGCAGCGCGTCGTCCCAACGACCGATCAGGTAGTCCTGGATGACACGCTCGACCCGCAGCCAGCGGATCCGGAAGACGTTGCCGAAGCGCTCGGCCGTCTCCCGTCCCCTGGCCTGGTACTCGAATCCCCGCGCAAGGTCTCCGAGGAGGATCGAGCATGAGCCGAGGTTGTTGTACGCCCTGATGATCTCGGTCGGCGAGTTCGCCTCGAGCGCCTCGGCGAGCGCCTGTTCGAGATCATCCAGCCCCTCCGGATCGCCGCGGAACGCCCGGGTCGTCCCGATCATGTTCAGCGCATATGCCCGCAGCTCGCGCAACTCCAGGGTGTCTGCGATCCGGAGCGCTTCTTGCGCGACCGGGATAGCCTCGGGATCGGCTCGCACCATGTGGAAGCGGGCGAAGTTGGCCAATACGAATGCCTTCGATCGCGACGGCGGAGCACCGTCTGCGAGCTCGGCCGCGCGCCGGTGGCGCGCGAGGGCTCGATCGTGTTCTCCGCGCGTCTGCGCGAGACCCGCGAGGATCGACTCCGCCTCCGCCGCTCGCTCGAGATCTCCTGCTGCCTCGAAATGGGCGAGCGCCGACTCCAGCGCCTCTGCCCCGCCCTGCTCGGCGCGCCAGTACTCGGCCTTTCCATGCAGAAAGAGCAGGTCTGCACGCTCGTCCTCGTCCGAGGCCAGCTCGACCGCCCGGCCGTAAAAGCGGGCGGCCGCCTCGAACGCGTTCAGCGAGGACGCACGATCGCCCGCTTCACGCAGCGCGACCCGAGCGCGATCGATCAGTTCAGGGTCGCGATCTCCCGTGGCCTCGACAAGCTCGAGGGCGGCCAGCAGGTGGTGCGAGACCATCTCGGCGAAGTCGTCGGTCCGCTCGGAGAGCGACTCGATCCACTCGGCCGCGCGCCGGTGCTTCTCAGCTCGCCCGGGGCGTGGAATCTGGCCGTACGCGACGTCCTGAACGAGGAGGTGGCGGAAGGCATACTCCGTCTCGCGTTCGACCGTGGACCGCCGCTGGCGGCGCACGAACTCCTTGCGCTCGAGCGAGCGCAGCGTCTCCTCGATCGAACCATGCTCCCCCAGCGCCTCCAGGGCTCTTGGCCAGAAGACCTTGCCGACTACGGCGGCATCCTGGATGAGGGCCTTCTCCTCCGGCTTGAGGAGGTCGAGCCGTGCCGCGATCAGGCCTTGAATGGTTTCGGGCACCGGCAGATCTTCGATCGAGCCGCGCTCCTCGAGCATTCGCGCGTATTGCTCGGCATAGAGCGGGTTGCCGCCGGCTCGCGCGAGCAGCGTCAGCTGGACCTCGGCCGGCAGCACGGCTCGGCCGGTCAACTCGCCGACGATTTGTGCGGTCTCCACGTCCGACAACGGCGCGAGGCCGAGCGTCGTCGCGTTGATCTTGCCGCCTCCCCAGTCGGGCCGTCGATCGAGCAGCTCGGGCCGCGCAGTGCAGACGAGGGTCAGAGGGACTTCGCTCGCCCAGGAGACGAGGTCGTCCACGAAATCGAGCAGCCCGTCGTCCGCCCAGTGGAGATCCTCGAAGACGAGCACGAGCGGGCGCTGCTCGGCGAGCCCCTCGAAGAAGCGGCGCCAGGCCGCGTGCGCCTCCGCCCGCCTGTCCTCCGCGAGCTCGGCCACGTCGGCCAGTCCAACGAGCGGGCGCAGCGTGGGCTCGACCCAGGTCGAGTCGCTGCCCACGGCCGAGCCAACCGCCCGAGCGAGCTTCGCGGCGGCTCCTTCGGCCGAATCAGTGTCGAGAATTCCGGCCTGGGCCTTGACCATCTCTCCCACGGCCCAATAGGTGACGCCTTCGCCGTACGGAAGGCAGCGGCCCTGCCTCCAGGAGATCAGCTCTCGATCGGGCTCGATCCCCTGCTGGAAGAACTCGTAGACCAGGCGGCTCTTCCCGATACCGGGCACCCCGACGAGGGTGATCAGCTGCGGCTCGTGCGTCGAACGCGCACGCGAGAATGCATCCGTCAGGACTCCCAGCTCCCGCTTGCGGCCGACGAGCGACGCACCGCTCTTGACGAAGTCTGGCCCGAACCGGGCCCTTGCATCGACAGCCTCCCAGACGAGAACGGGCTCCTTCTTGCCCTTCGCGTCCACGGGAGGAGCATCCCGGTACTCGATCACGAGCTGCGTGGCTCGATACGTCGTCTCGTCGGCGAGGATGCCGTTCTCGGGGGCGGCCGCTTGTAGGCGCGAAGCCGTATTGACGACGTCTCCGGCAGCCATTGCCTGCGCGGCTGCAGCATCGAGCATGACCACGACCTCGCCGGTCGTGAGGCCGACCCGGACGTTCAGGTCGTCGCGCTCTCGCGCCCAATCCCGGATGGCGAGCGCGGCGCGGACCGCGCGCTCCGGATCGTCCTCGTGCGCGACCGGCGCGCCGAACAACGCCATGACCGCGTCGCCGATGAACTTCTCGACGGTGCCTCCGAAGCGCTCGAGCTCCGAGCGGAGGTGATCGTGGTAGCCCTCGAGCAGCAGGGCGACGTCCTCCGGATCGAGTGTTTCCGCCCGCGACGTGAAGCCGACGAGATCGGCGAACAGCACCGTCACCACCTTGCGCTCGCGGCGCGCGCTCATTGCACCCTCTCGACCGGATAGCCGTGCGCCTCCAGGGCAGCGACCAGCGCGGTGCAGTGGTCCTGGTCGCGCATCATCAGCGTCAGCTCGATCTCGCTCTCGGTCACCGGCATGTCCATGCCCTCGCGGTGGTGCTCGACCGAGAGGACATTGCCCATTTCCTCCGCGACGAGCGACAGGAGCTTGATCAGCTCGCCCGGGCGGTCGGGAAGCCGTGTTCGCAGGACGAGATAGCGGCCGGAGAGCGAGAGCCCGTGCCGCATGACGGAGATCAGCAGGGTCGGGTCGATGTTTCCGCCCGAGAGGACGGCAACGACCGGTCCGTTGCCGCCCACGCGGTCGGCGAGCAACGCGGCGACAGACGCCGCCCCCGCACCCTCGACCACGAGCTTCGTCCGCTCGAGCAGGAGGACGATCGCCTGGCTGATCTCCTCGTCGCTCACGACGACGATGTCGTCCAGCACGTCGCGCAGGATCGAGGAGGTCAGCTCGCCTGGATGCTTGACGGCGATGCCCTCCGCGATCGTGAAACCTCCGACCTCACCACCCGCGAGCGGCGCGAACGCAGCCGCCTGCACTCCGACGAGCCGTGCTTCAGGCTTCACCCCTCTGATCGCGAGCGCGATGCCCGACGCGAGCCCGCCTCCGCCGATCGGGATGATCACGGTCTCGAGGTCGGGAACCTGGTCGAGCAGCTCGAGCCCGATCGTTCCCTGGCCGGCGATCACCTGCTCGTCCTCGAATGCGTGGAGGAACGTCACGTTCTCCGATGCCGAGTGGTCGAGCGCGGCCGCGAGCGCCTCCTCGAACGTCTCGCCGTGAAGCTGCGTCTGCGCGCCGTAGTTCCGCGTCGCCTCGATCTTCGCCATGGGCGTGTGATGCGGCATGAAGATGCGCGCGAGCGCGCCCGCCTCGCGGGCGGCCCAGGCGACGGCCTGGCCGTGGTTGCCGGCGCTCGCGGTGACCACGCCGGCGGCGTGCTCCTCGGGGCTGAGCTGGGCGATCTTGTTGACCGCGCCGCGGATCTTGAACGCGCCGGTGCGCTGGAGGTTCTCCGCCTTCAGGTGGACGGGTCGCCCGGTCAGCCGCGAGAACGTCTCCGAGCTGTAGACCGGCGTGACGCGCGCGATCCCTGCGATCCGCCGCTGCGCGGCCTGGATCTCTTCGAGGCTAGGGGCGGTTTTCGCCGTCAACGTGGAACACCTTCTGGAGTATTTCCTGCACTGCTGTCAAGGGGTCGAGCGAGCGGGCCTGAACGGCGTCGAGGACGCGGCGCAGCTCCGGGTCGCCTTCGACGGCATGCTCGAGGTGCATCTTCGCCCGTCCGGATGCGACGGCGAACACCTCTCCGGCGAGATTCTTCCGCCGACGCTCCTCGAGGAGCCCCTCGCTCTCGAGGTGCGCACGGTGAGCCTCGATCTTTTCCCAGAGCTCGGGGACGTTCTCGTCGCGGGCAGCCTCGGTCAGCACGATCGGCGGCCGCCACGACCGCTCGCGGTCGAGCGAGAGGATCGAACGCACCTCGTTCAGCATCGTCTTCGCGGCTGGATGGTCCATCTTGTTGACCGCGATCACGTCGGGGATCTCCATGATCCCCGCCTTCAGCGCCTGGACGGAATCGCCGGATCCCGGCATCAGTACGAGAACGACGGTGTCCGCGATCCCGATCACCTCGACCTCGCTCTGGCCGGCGCCGACCGTCTCGACGAAGAGCAGGTCCTTTCCGGCCGCGTCCAGGACGAGCATCGCCTGCAGCGTCGTCTCGGCGACGCCGCCGAGGTGGCCGCGCGTCCCCATCGAGCGGATGAAGACCTCCGGATCGAGAAAGTGCTCTGACAGGCGGATTCGGTCCCCGAGGAGGGCGCCCTGTGAGAAGGGGCTCGAGGGATCGATCGAGATGACGCCGACGGAGCGGTCGTCGGCGCGCACGTGGCGGATGAGCGACCCGATCAGGGTGGATTTCCCGACACCGGGCGGGCCTGTGATCCCGATCGTGTACGCGTGGCCGGTGTCGGGGTAGAGGTCGCGGACGAGCTGGTACGCGAGCGGATCGGAGTTCTCGACCAGCGTGATCGCGCGCGCGAGCGCACGCTTGTCGCCGGCGCGCACACCCGCGGCGAGCGTCTCGCCCGTCCATTCACGGCGCTTGGCCATCGCACCGGACTCTATTTAGCCCAGGATCGCGAACGTGTCGCTGGACGCGCTGTCGTGGTTCGGCAGGCGCACGGTCTTCACGTGTAGGCGCCTCTGGCCCGGCTCCCACAGGGCGACGCTCTGCTTGTCTGCGCTCTTGGTGACGAGGACGAGCCGCCCGTCCACGGTCCAGGCCATGGTTGGTCCACTTCAGCGCGACGAAGGCGGGCATTCCCGGCAGGCGGGTCAGCTTCGCCGACTGGGTGTCGAGAATCCACACGTCGAACGCCTGTCCCGCGGCCCCGGTCCAGCTGGGGTTTGCGAATGCGACGGCGATCCGGCGGCCGCCGATGCCCACCGCGGGCGCATCGAGGGACCCGACCGTCTTTGGCCAATCGATCTGCTGTCGAGTTCCCGTCGCCGTATCCACGAGCGTCAGCGGCCGGCCCGATCCGTCCTGCAAGAGGACCTTCCTTCCCGCGACAGCGAGGATCGGCATGCGCTGGTCGAGGGAGTCCCGGGGGGATCGGAAGACCGTCCGGCCCGTCGGCGGATCGACGATCCGTGTCGGCCCGACCTGCACGCCCAAAGAGCCGCCCGGAGCCAGCCATGGGACGCAGCGAAGCGGGCTCGGGCTGCGAAGGACATGTCCGTCGAGCCGAACGTGCCGGAGCGTGCAGTGAGAAGGTCGCACAAAGCGCTCCACCCAAACTGAGCTGCCGCCTGGCGCGGGCGCCACGGCCATTGCCGGTCCGAGGGACGACGCCGCCTCGCCTTTCCGACGCGCGGCGTAGAGATGTCCATGGCGCCAGCGCGGTTGCACCAAGACGGCCGCTGAACGACCACCGACTCCGACCACCGTGGTTCCATACTTCGCCGACGGCAGGCCTCGCTCCGACGAGACGGTGCCGCGGTCGACGTCGAGGACAAACGGACGCGTGTGGCCACGAGCAAGCGCAGCCCCGTCTTTCCTTCGAGCGGAACCCCGCGCAGTGGCCCGGGCCGTGGGCCAGCCCCGGCAAACGCGAGCAACGGTAGTGCCGAAAGCGCGACCTTGGTCGCGAGGCCGAGGTGCATCACCCGGCTGCGGCGGTCGCGATCACCCGCCCCAGCGCCTCCGCGAAGAGCTCGTTCTCCTCGGGTGTCCCTACCGTCACTCGCAGGGCACCGGGAGCCCCGAAGGCACCCATCGGCCGGACGATCACGCCCTCGTGCAGGAGCTGTTCGAACAGCGGCCGCGAGTCGTCGCCAACCTCGAAGAACACGAAGTTGGTCACGGAGGGCACCGGCTCGAAGCCGTGCTCGCGCAGCGCGCGTTCCACCTGTGCCAGGCCCTCGGCGTTGACGCTTCGACGCCGGCTGACCTCCTCGGGCGACCCCAGGCTCGCGAGCGCGGCCGCCTGCGCCTGCTGGTTCACGTCGAACGCCCGGCGGACCTTCGCCAGCGCCGTGACGAGCTTCGGAGCGCCGACGCCGTAGCCGACCCGCAGCCCGGCCAGCCCGTACATCTTCGAGAACGTGCGCAGGACGAGGACGGCGTGCCCGGCCTTCACGTACTCCTCGATTCCGTCCGGATACTCGGGATCGTCGAGGTACTCGAAGTAGGCCTGGTCGAGCACGGTCAGCACGTGATCCGGCACGCGTTCGAAGTAGGAGTCCAGCTCGGCGCGCGTGCTCATCGTCCCCGTCGGATTGTTCGGGTTGCAGAGGAAGACGAGCTTGGTCTTCGGACCGATGGCCTCGAGGATCGCGTCGACGTCGTAGCGGTGGTCGACGAGCGGGACGGTCTTCGGCACAGCGCCCAGCTTCAGCGCGTCGATCACGTAGCTGGCGAACGACGGCCAGCCGCAGACCATCTCGTCGCCGGGATCGAGCGTCGCCTGCGAGACGCAGTCGATCAATCCGTCGGCGCCCGCGCCGACGGCGACCTCCTCGAAGCCGACGCCGTGGCGCTCGGCCAGCGCCTCGCGCAAGAGGTAGGAGCCGCCATCGGGATAACGGTTCAGCTCACGTGCGGTGCGCGCGATCGCCTCCAGCGCCGCGGGAAAGGGCGGAAACGGGCCTTCGTTCGAGGCGAGCTTGACCACCCGCTCGAGCCCGAGCTCGCGCTGAACCTCCTCGACCGGCTTTCCGGGCTCATACGCTCTGACGCCGTCGAGCGCGCGCCGAACGACTCCGCGCGGAACCCGGGCTGTCACTTACTCGGAGCTGCTGCCCGGCGCGTGGTGGTCGCCGCCGTGCTTCCGCTTCCGCTTGACGAGCGCGGTCACGCCCGCGGCCGCCGCCGCGCCCGCGAGAATCTTCCCGGCCTTCTTCTTCTTCGACGTCTTCTTGGCCCTCGGGTTCGGGATCGACTTCTTCGCCTTGTGGTACTTCGCGATGCCCTTGGCCGCCCTCCACGTGGCCCAGCCGAGCATCGCATTCCGCCTATTCAGGATCTTCATCGGTCTCCTTTCCTCAGGCCCTGGCCGCCGCTCGCTTGCGGGCCGGGATGTGGATCGGACGGCCGAGCGCGACGAGCCCGGCTTCCTTGATTGCCTCCGACAGCGTCGGGTGCGGCGCCATGCCGTCGGCCACCGTCTCGACGGTCGCCTCTGCGTCGAGTGCGACCACTCCGGCCTCGACCATGTCCGTCACATGGGGGCCGACCATGACCAGGCCGAGCAGCTCGCCGTAACGCGTCTCGTGAATCGACTTGACCCAGCCCACCGTCTCGTCCTGCATGACCGCGCGGGCGTTCGCCACCCAGGGAAACTGGCCGACTGCGACGTCGTCCCCGTACTGCTCCCGAGCCGCGGTCTCGGTCAGGCCGACAGAGGCGATCTCGGGATCGGTGTAAATCGGGCGCGGAACGCCGCGGTTGTCGACCACGGCGTCATGGCCGAGCGCGTTCTCGGCCGCGACCTCGCCCTCGCGGAAACGCCGTATGCGCGAGCTGCCAGTAGCCGGCGCAATCGCCGACGGCGTAGATGTGAGGGACGGTCGTGCGCCGGCGCTCGTCGGCGGCGATCCCGGCCCGGCGGTCGAATTCGACGCCGATGTCCTCGAGCCCGAGCCCTTCCACGAGCGGGGCGCGGCCGACCGCGACGAGCATCAGGTCGGCCTCGACAGTCTCGCCCTCGCCGAAGTGGACGGTGAGGGCGCCGCCAGACTCCTCGACCTTCGTGCACTGCTTCTCGAGGTGGAGCGTGATGCCCCGCCGGCCGAACTGCTTGGCGAGCTCCTTGGCCGCGTCCTCGTCCTCCTGCGGGATCAGGCTCTGCAGCATCTCGACGATCGTGACCTCGGAGCCGAAGCGCTGAAAGATCGAGGCGAACTCGCAGCCGATGATCCCGCCGCCGAGGACGACGAGCCGGCGCGGCACCTCGCTCTGCGCGAGCAGGCCGGTCGAGTCGACGCAGAGCGGCGAGTCGAGGCCTTCGATCGGGGGACGCATGGGAAACGAACCGGTGGCGATGATCGCCGACTTGAAGGTGACGTCCTCCCCGCCCTCGACCGCGATCGTGTTCGCATCCTTGAAGCGCCCGGTGCCTTTGACCCATTCGACGCCGTTCGCCTTGAACAGCGTGGCGACGCCCTGGGTCATCTGGTGGACGACGCCGGCCTTCCACTCGTTCGCGGCCGCGAAATCGAGCTGCGGCTCGTCCACCTTTACGCCGAGCTTGGCGAAGCTCTCCTCGGCCGCCTTGAGGAAGAACGCGGTCTGCACCCAGGCCTTGGTCGGAATACAGCCCACCCGGAGGCAGGTGCCGCCGAGCTCAGGCTCCTTCTCGATGCAAACTGTGTTAGCGCCCAGCTGCGCAGCTCGGATCGCGGCCGTGTAGCCGCCCGGGCCCCCTCCCAGCACCGCGACGTCGCATTCCATGATTCGATCCTATCCACCGAGGGGCTTTTGAAGACTCCACGCGTCAAGCTCGCGCCGCCGCGTCTCCCGGCCTCGCATGTCCGCCGGCCCGCGCTCGAACGCCTGCTCGACGAAGCGGAAAGACGGCGGCTGACGTCGATCGTCGCGGGCCCCGGATTCGGCAAGTCGACGCTCATTGCGTCGGTCGCGACCGAGCGCGGCTGGCGCTGGTATCTGGTGGACGGCGGCGACCGGTCGCTTACCTCGTTCGCGCGCGGGCTGGCCGACGCCCTCGAGCTCGAGGTCGGCGAGGATGCGTTCACGGGAAGCGAGGACAGCTCGCGCGCGGGAGCGCTTGCGGCCGTCCTGACTCGAGGGCTCGAGGAGGAGACGGCAAGCGACCAGGTGCTCGTGCTCGACGACGTGCACGAGCTCGGCGCCGGCGGAGCAGCGGCGCCTGTTGCTCGAAAGCCTCGTCCGGCAGGCGCCGCCCGAGCTCCATCTGATCCTTGCCTCCAGGGACGAGCCGCCGTTCCCGATCGACCGCCTCCGCGGGCAGGGCCAGGTGCTCGACATCGACGCGTCGATGCTCGCCTTCTCCGCCGACGAGGCCGGCGGGGTCGTCGGCTACCGAGCTCGGCGGCCCGATCCACGAGCTCACGGCCGGCTGGCCCGCTGCCGTCCAGCTGACCGCGGAGATGCTGCAGACGGTTCCCGAGGAAGAACGCGCCGGCAGGCTTGCCGAGCTCGGCGGACGCGGCGACCGACTCGGTTCCTACCTCGCGCAGGAGGTGCTCGAGCGCGAGCCGGACGAGGTGCGGGAGCTGCTCCGCATCGCCGCCGAGTTCGACCGTTTCAGCGCCGAGCTCTGCGAGGCAGTCGGCGCCGCGCCGCCGGCCGACCTGCTCGCAGGGCTCCAGCGCCGCGGGCTCGTCGTCGTCCGCAGTGGACGGGATGCGTGGCTGTCGATGCATGCCGTCCTGCGGGACTTCGTCCGCGAGAATCTCTTCCTCGACGAGACAAGGCACCGCGAGGTCCACGAATCCGCGGCCGGCTGGTTCGCATCGCGAGGGCTTCACCGCGAAGCTCTCAGGTCGCTGAAGATCGTGGGCGATCCGGCGCGCGATCGCGGACTACTTCAAGGCGCACTGGCGCGAGCTGATCGAGCAAGGCTTTGCCGATGCCGTCGTCGACGCGGCGGAGCTCCTTCCGGAGGAGCTCATCGACGAGCCGATCATGCACAACATCGGACGCTCGTACGCTCTCCTGGGCAGGTCGGGGGAGGCGCTCGAGTGGTTCGCGGCCCTACCGCCCGAGCCCCGACCGCGCGTTCCAGCTCGCCGACATCCACATGCAGCGCGGCGAGCCCGCGGAGGCCTTCGACGGCCTCATGGCAGCGACGGTGGCCTATGACCACCTGCCCCCGCACGGGTACCTGTGGACATTCATCGCATTCCTGGCGCCGACGCTCGGCGAGCTCGACATCGGCGAAGAGGCTGCGCGCCTTGCGCTCGAGCAGGCTCGGGCCCTCGGCGACCTGGGCCACCAGGCGGACGCACACGCTGCCGTCGCCGATATCGCGCAGGCGCGCGGAGACGCCGAAGCCGCGGACCGGCATTACCGCGCTTCGCGCGATGTCGCCGAACGGGCAGGCAACCTGCTCGCTCTCTGCTCGGTCCAGATCAAGACTGCCCGCCTGTGGTCCGTCCAGGGCCGCTACGCGGAGGCTCTGGCGATGAACGACGCCGCGACGGAGCTTTCCGACCGCATCGGCTTCGCCCAGATGCGAAGCGAGGGACGGCACGTGCGAGCCCTGATATTTGCCCGCGCTCGGGCGGTTCGACGAAGCCGCCGCCGAGGTAACGGAGGCGTTGGCCATGGACGAGCTCGCCGACAGAACCCCGGCGTGGAACCTGGTCGCGCGGGGTGACCTCGAAACCGAGCGGGGTGAAGTCGCGCGCGCGCGAATCGCCTACAACGAGGCGGTCGAGACAGTCACATCCTCGACAGGTGCAGGCTCCGGTCGATTGCCCTCGGAGGGCTCGCCCGCGCGCTCGCCGGCGACGACCCCGATCGGGCCGCCGAGCTCGCGGCCGAGGCGGTCGACCTGAGCGTGAACGAGCGCCCTGACCAGCTTCTCGCGGCCGGCTGGGTCGCACTGCGACGAGGAGAGCTCGAACGCGCAGCAACATTTGCCGCCGAAGCCGCGGAGGACGCAACACGCCGCCGGGCACGGCCGTGCGTCGCCGAGTCGCTCGAGCTGCGGGCGTTCTGCTCCGCGGCCGCCGAACGTCGGCCTGCTCGAGGAAGCGCTTGCGCTACGGCGCGAGCTCGGCGAGCCGGTCGGGGCAGCACGGGTCGAGCTCGCGCTCGCGCGCGTCTCCGGCGCGAGGCTCGAGGCGCAGCGGATCGAGCGCGAGCTCCGGGGGCTCGGTTTCCGCGATACCGCGGGCCGCGGGGCCGGGGTGCTGATGGCCGCCGGCACCGAGGGGCCGGCGCCGCTCACGCTCCAGACGCTGGGCGGCTTCCGCGTCCTCCGGCACGGCGAGCCGATCCCACCGAGGCGTGGAAGTCGAAGAAGGCCCGTGATCTCCTCAAGATGCTGGCCGCGCGCCGCTGGCAAGCCCGTGGCTCGCGACGAGGTGATCGAAGCGCTCTGGCCGGAGGAGGATCCGAGCGCGACCGGCAACCGCCTCTCCGTGGCGCTCAGCACGCTGCGGTCGGTCCTCGACCCCGAGCGGGAGCTCGGTCAGGATCACTTCGTCGCCGCCACCGATGGTGCATTGCGGCTTATCTCTCGAGGCCGTGGCACTCGATGTCCAATCTTCCTCGACCGGCGGAGGCGGCTCTTCGCGCCTGGCGGTCGGGGTCGCCGCAGGAGGCGATTCCCCAGCTCGAGATCGCCGAGGAGGCCTACACGGGGGACTTCCTCGAAGAGGACCGCTACGAGTCGTGGGCCGAGCCGCTCCGCAACGAGGCGCGAACGGTATACATCGACGTGCTCCGGGCGCTTGCGGAGTCCACTCGAGCGGCCAGGTACTTCCTGCGCATCATCGACCGCGACCCGTACGACGAGCCGGCGCATCTGGGGCTGGTCGCGGCTCTGCAGGCCCGAGGCGCGCACGGCGAGGCGCGCCGGGCCTACGGCGCCTACGTCTCGCGCATGCGAGAGCTCTGCACCGAGCCCGCCCTTTTCGCGCAGGCGCTTAACCCGGCTTAAGGCCATTCGAAGGTCGCTCCGGAACATCCCTCGTGTCAATCGAGCGAGGAGGAAGAGATGTTCCGGATCTGGCTTTCCATCGGAGTTGCCGCGGCGCTCGTCGCCGCGGCGCCGCCGCAGGCGGAACGCGGCGTGCGCCCCGCCGAACCGGCAGGCAAGTACATGACGGGGGTCGTGAAGCAGAAGCTCGCGAACGAGTACGACCTCGCGTGGCAGTCGCTCTACCCTCCGCACCAGCGCATCGCCTCGCTGGATGCCTACGTCGCGTGCGAGAGCCTCACGGCGCCCGCAGGCCCGCTCGTCGCGATCAAGGTGATGCGCACCTTCGACGAGCGCATCCGCATCGCGGGTGCGAGCCGGAAGGTGATGACGCGCGCCGTCCGCATGCGCGTGGCGGTCGCGGTGCCGCAGTTCCCCTTCCCGATCATGATCGACCAGACGTTCCACGCAATCGCCGTGGCCGGACAGTGGAAGTGGATCCTGAGCGCCGACCAGTACGAGTACTACAGCGAGGAGACGTGCCCGTACGAGTGATCCGGCACGCAACTCCTAGCGGCGCGCCAGGCTTGCAGCTAGGTTGATACGGCGGAGGCTCCCAGTGAAGAACGAGATCCTCAGAAAGCACGTCCAGCCGTCCGCGGAGTTCACGACCGCAACCGAGCTCGCCGAGCGGCTCCTCACGAACGTCGAGCTCGTCGTCCGTGGGAAGCGCGAGGAGGTCTCCCTCGTCCTGTGCGCGCTCTTCTGCCGCGGGCACGTGCTGCTCGAGGACGTGCCCGGCACGGCCAAGACCGTCCTCGCGCGCGCGATCGCGACCTCGATCGACGGGGCGCGCTCCTCGCGCGTCCAGTGCACGCCCGACCTCCAGCCAACCGACGTCACGGGCCTGTCGATCTACAACCAAAAGGAGCGCGAGTTCGAGTTCCAGGCGGGGCCGATCTTCGCGGGTGTCGTCCTGGTCGACGAGATCAACCGCGCCATGCCCCGCACGCAGTCGGCGCTGCTCGAGGCGATGGCCGAACGCCAGATCACTGTGGACGGCGAATCGCACCCGCTTCCCGACCCGTTCCTCATCCTCGCGACGCAGAACCCGCTCGACCACGAGGGGACGTTCCCGCTCCCCGAGGCGCAGCTCGACCGCTTCTTCCTCAAGACGACGCTCGGCTACCCGGATCTGGACGACGAGCTGCGCATCGTCCAGGCTCAGCTGCACGGCCATCCCCTCGACGCGCTCGGGCCGGTGATCGACGTCGCCGACCTGCGCTGGATCCAGGCCGCTGTCGAGGGCGTCTACATCGACCCGATCATCCAGCGGTGGCTGATCGAGCTCGTCCGCGCCACGCGTCGGCTCGATTTCGTCACGGTCGGCGCCTCCGTGCGCGGCTCACTCGCCCTCGAGCGCGCGGCTCGGGCGCGGGCGCTGCTGCAGGGACGGCCCTTCGTCGAGCCCGAGGACGTCGAGGTGCTGTTCGAGCCCGTGCTCGAGCACCGCGTCCTCGTGAACCTGTACCGGCTGGAAGCGGGAAACGGTGACGCGCCGCCGGGGCTCGACCTGACGCGCCGCTGCCTCGAGCTCGCGCCGCGTCCGGGGATCGCGTTCTCCGGCTGAGGACTTGGCAACCGAGCCGAGCTTCCCGCTGATCAGCCGCAGGCGCGGCACCGGCCTGATCGGCGGAACGCGGCGGAGCGTCCACCGCGGCGGCGGCTTCGAGATCGTCAGCTCGAGGACGTACCGGCGCGGCGACAGCGTCCGGTCGATCGACTGGAAGGCGTCCGCGCGCATGTCTTCCGCGCGACACGCCGACGACTTCATCGTCCGGGAGCACTTCGCCGAGGACCGCCCGCGCGTGGTGCTCGTGGTCGACAAGCGTCCGTCGATGAGCCTCTACCCGGCGGGGCTGCCCTGGCTGCACAAGCCGGCGGCCGTCGTCGCCGCCGGGCGGATGATCGTCGAGAGCGCGCTGGCGGCACAGGGGTATCCCGGATATCTCGACTTCGTCGACGCGCACGAGCCGCGCTGGCTCCCGCCGAACCGCCGCGAGAACGCGGCTGCCATTCGCGAAACCGAGCTGAACCGCTCGGCCTACACGGCCCCACAGGACGGCCTCCTGCGGTCGCTCCGCCACCTCGAACGCGCGCGGGCCGATGTTCCCGCGGGCTCCTTCGTGTTCGTCCTCTCCGACTTTCTCGCCCCTCCCGATCCGGCGGCGTGGCGCGTGGCATTGGCGCTCGGCTGGGACCTCGTCCCGGTGATCGTGCAGGACGCGACCTGGGAGCAGTCGTTCCCCGCGGTGTCCGGGTTCCTGCTTCCTCTGGAGAAGCCCGTGCGACTCACCCGGCGCGAGGTCGACGAGCGCCGAGCGGCAAACGAGCGGCGCCTCGTCGAGCTGGCAGAGACGTTCGGCGCGCTCGAGATCGATCCGGTCCTCCTTTCGAGCGCCGAGCCGCTGGACGTCTTCTCCGCCTTTATGCACTGGCACGAGCGCCGCCGGGAGCGGCTGAGGCTGCGATGAGGCGACGGCTCATGCAAGCGGGCGCGCTCGCGCTCCTGGTCGCCCTCGGGGCCGGACTCACAGTCGCGCTGCTACACGGGCCTTCGCACGGGGATCTGGGGAGCGGGCCGCTCACGATCCGGACGCAGCTCTCGCCACAGGACCCGCAGTTTGGGGACACCGTGGTCGCAACGCTCGACGTCTCCGGGGCACGTGACGACATCCGCGTGCGTTCGAACTTCGCGCCGTACGAGGTCGTGTCGAGGAGGCGCAGCGTGCGCACGGCCGGTGGAGAGTCCTTCGTCCGCATCGTCACCCGGCTTCGCTGCCTCGAGCTGAGCTGCCTCCCGCGGGCAGCCATCAAGACATTCCGGCTGAAGCCGGTACGCGTCTCCGGCGAGGCGCATGCGTGGCCCCCACTCCGCGTCCACTCGCGGATCACGAAGGCCGATTCGGCGCGCCCGGTCCTGCGCGTCCCGCCGCCGGCTGCCGCACCCGCCCGCTTCCGCGTCTCGCCGACCGCGGCCGGCACCGTCCTGCTCGTGATCGCCGGGTTGCTCGCCGCGGGCGGCGTCTTCCTGCTGCTCCGAGTCGCGCTGCGGAAGATCGCCCCCACGCGCCGTCCGCTTCAGCCGCTCGAACGCGTGCTTGCGGAGCTCGCCGCCTCGTCGTCGAACGGCGACTCCGGCCGGCGCCGCCGTGCGCTCGAGGAGCTCGCGCGCGAGCTCGAGCCGCTGGACGAGCCGCTCAGCGTCGAGAGCCGGGTGCTCGCGTGGGGACCGGACGAGCCGCGGCCGGAGGCCGTGTCCAGATCTCGCCACGAGGGTGCGGCAGGAGGTGCATCCATGATCGTGCTCCTCTGGGCCGCCGTCGCCGCTGTCCTGGCAGCGAGCGGTCGTCCTCCTCGTCCGCCGCGGCCGCCGGGAGCCCGTGCTGGAAATCGCCGACGAGGGCTCGCTCGTGGCCGCGCGCCGCCGGACACGCCTCTTGTGGAGCTCGCTCGCCGCGGCAATCGTCGCACTCCTGCTCGTCTTCGCCGTCCAGGCGCGCGCCCAGCCGGAGGAGGCGCCGATCCTCAGTCCCGGCTCCAACGCGGTGATCGTCGTCGATCTCTCCGGCAGCGCGCTTGCGTCCTCCAAGGGCATCTCGCGCGTCCTGCTCGCGCTGACCCGCGACTCCCGCCGCCACCTCGGGCTCGTCGTCTTCTCGGATACCGCGTACGAGGCGCTTCCGCCCTCGACCCCGGTGGAAGGGCTCAAGGGCTGGCTGGAGCTCTTCAGGACCGGAAAGGCCTGGGAGTACCCATGGGCGCCGTCATTCGCAGGCGGAACGGTGATCTCGACGGGGCTCGTGCTGGCGCGGAAGCTGGTGCGGCGTAACGGGATCGAGCATCCCCACGTCGTCCTGGTCAGCGACCTGGCCGATGCGGATCCCGATCTCCAGAAGCTGTCGACGGTCGTGGCGGAGTACCAGCGGGAGCACATCGACCTTCGGGTGATCAAGGTCAGCCCTGGCACCGCACCGGTAACCGACTCCGTGTCGCGCCTCCCGAACGCGGCCTTCGTCGAGGATGCGGCCTCCCAGATCGTCGACCCGACGCGCTCCGGCGGGCCTGGCTCACTCCCGATCGTCCTCGCCGTGCTCGTCTGCCTGGTCGGCGCGCTCGCGGCGGTCAACGAGCTTGCGCTCCATCCACTGACCTGGAGGCGCACGTGAGGCGTCCGCTGCTGATGCTCGCGCTCGGAGCGGCGCTGCTGGCCCTGGCGATCCCCATCGCTCTTCTGGGTCGCTCGGCTCTCTCGGTGCCCGACCGGGCCGAGGCGGCACGGGCTCCGGCGGCTCTCGCGGACGCGGGCTCGCCGTTCGACCGCGCGGCGGACTGGATGCTGGGTGTCGAGACTTCGGATCCGTTCTTCCGCGTGGTGCGCGCGTACCGCAGGGCGACGGCGGACTCGAGCGAGCCTGACGACTCCGGCACTCCGGTGCGGCTCGCGGCGCTGGCCCGCGGGATCAAGCCGCTTCGGAGCGCTCGCAGGCGCACGTGATGGTCGGCGCAGTGTTCTCGCTGCCGGCCGGGAACGGATCGATGAGCTTCGCGCGCATGCGGCTCATCGGCGGGCGGTCGGCTGCTGGCGCAGGCGGTTGCGGAGCTCGGCCGCGCGGTGCTGCTCGACGACCGGAACGAGGCGGCGAAGTACGACCTCGAGCTGGTGCTCTCCTCCGAGACGCCTGAGTTCGCCGCGCTGTCCGAAGCGGAGGCTGTCGGCGCCGAACCGGCCGAATACCCGCAGCCGGCATCAGGGGCAGGACGCGAAGCATCCGCGGACACGGCGCCGGCTCCGACACGGCGGCTCCTTCGGGCAGGGGAGCGGCTACTGATGAGCGTCGAGTTCGCCACGCCGCTCGCCGCTCTGGCCGGGCTCGTGGGACTGGTGCCGATCGCGATCGCGATCGTGCGGAGCCGGCAGGCAAGCGGTTTGCGACTGGTGCTCGGCCTGCCCGAGCCCGCGGCTCCGGCGCGGTTCGGGCGGCCACTGGCCCTGGGCTGCGCGTTCGCGCTGCTCGGGCCTCGCGGCGGCGCAGCCGTCGCTCGCGCGGCAGCGGGAGCGGCTCGTCCGCACCGACGCCCAGCTGCTGGTCGTGCTCGACAACTCCCGCTCGATGCTCGCCTCCGCCGGCCCCCGCGGCCTCCCGCGTTACCGGCGCGCGGCCACGTTCGCCCGCGAGCTGCGCACTGCGCTCCCGGAGCTGCCGGCCGGCGTCGCGGCGCTGAACAACCGCCTCCTGCCCTATCTGTTCCCCACGGTGGACGAGCAGGCCTACAGCTCGGTCGTCGCCCATGCGTACGGGATCCAGGAGCCGCCGCCGGCGATCGATCCCGATCCGGTCACGACGACGTTCAGCGAGCTGGACGAGGTCGTGACGCAGACGTTCTTCTCTCCGCGCGTCGCGAAAGCGCGTCCTCGTCGTCCTCTCGGACGCCGAGACGCGCCCGTTCGAGGCGCGGGCCACGCTGGCAGCGTTGCGGCGCGCGCACACGACGCCGATCGTCGTCCGCTTCTGGCGTCCACACGAGCGGATCGCCCACGAGACCTACCGGGCGACCCAGGCCAACGAGCTGCGGAGGCTTCGCGCTGCCGGATGGCCCGCCTACACCGAGGACAGCCTGGACGCAGTGGTGGCACGCGTCAGAGAAGCGGTCGGCTCAGGGCCGGCGGCCCAGGTCGGCTACCGGCGCCGCGAGACGTCGATTGCGCCGGCGATCGCGCTGGCCGCGCTCGCGCCGCTGCTGCTCGTGCTCGTCCCCGGCGGTCTGCTGCGGCGACGATTCATCCCTGCGCGTTGAGGTCGGCGACCATCGTCGTCGTCCCGTTTCGCTCGCCGACCCTGCGGAAGCCGAACTTCTCGTAGAGCGCGATGGACGGATTGTCCGGCTCGACGCTCAGGCTCAGGCGGTCGAACCCGTCCTCGCGCGCGCGGTCCATCAGCGCCTTCAGCAGCATGAAGCCGTGCCCGCGCCCCCGCTTGCTGGGGACGACGGCGATCGAGAGCTCCGGCGTCTCCTCGTCGACGAACCCGTAGCCCGGCTCGTCTTTCGTGAACAGCCGGTACCACGCCGCGCCGACCGGCCACGCGTCCTCGATCGCGATCACGGACGCGTCCCCGCGCCGGCCCCAGCCGAGGACGTAGCGCGAGACCGGCAGATCCTCCATCTCGGGCGCGTTCTCGCGCCAGTAGTACGCGTGGTGGAGCATGTCGCGCAGGAACGGGACGTCGTGCGGGCCGCCGCGGCGGATCATTGGTGCGCCGCCCGGTGGGCACAGTGATGCTCCGACGCGCGAAAAGCGCCGCAGGGCAAGGCCGCGAGACGCGTTCGTATGCCGAGCAATACGGGCGCGGCTCGCGGCCGCCGCCCTGCGCACCTTTGCAGCCGCTCGGAGCGCGCTGTGTTCGCCGGGCGGTGCACTAGCTAATTTCTTCGCCGAGCTGGATGCGGTTTCCGTCCGGGTCGTAGACGTCCACGAGCCGCATGGCGTCGTGCAGCTCGAGGATGACGCCGACCTCGACTCCCTCGTCCCGCAGCCGGTCGGCCTCCGCCTTGATGTCGTCGACGTCGATCATCGCGACCCCGCCCTCCGGGTCGGGCTCGCCCGGCGCCAGGCCGACGATGGTCCTGCCGCGGGACAGCCGTACCCAATCCTCTGCCAGCTCGTCCACCGCGAACCCGAGCGTGCTCGCGTAGAAGGCGCGCGCGGCGTCGAGGTCGCGGACGCGGTACCAGATCACAGCGCTAGGCCCGGGTCCTCCAGGTAGGACTTGAGCGTCTGCAGGAAGCCGGCCGCCGGGCGCGCCGTCGACCGCGCGATGGTCGAACGTCGCCACGAGCGTCATCATCGGTCGGACCGCGGGCTCACCGCCGACCGCGACCACCCTGTCCTCGGTCGCGCCGACGGCGACGATCGCCGCCTGCGGTGGGTTGAGAACGGCGGTGAAGCTCTCGACCGCGAACATCCCGAGGTTCGAGATCGTGAACGTGCCGCCCTCGAGATCTTCCCGGGTTAGCTTCGCCTCGCGCGCGCGTCCGACGAGCTCCGCCCGCGCCGCCGAGATCTCGGCGAGCCGCAGCCGCTCGGCCCCGCGAATGACGGGGACGATGAGACCCTGAGGCGCCGCGACGGCGATGCCGACATTCGCATTCGGGTGGAGCAGGATCGCGTCGTCCGTCCACTGCGCGTTGACCTCGCGGTGCTGCATGAGCGCCGCCGCGCTGACCTTGACGAGGACGTCGGTGACCGTGACGTGCTGCTCCGCCTCCCGCAGGCGCGCGACGAGCGCGTTCACCCGCGTCATGTCGGCCGAGGCCTGCAGCTGGAAGACGGGAATCGTCCAGGCCTCGGTCAGGCGCTTGGCGATCGTCCGCCTGGTGCTCGTCAGCTCGCGCCGCTCGACCTCGCCGGCAGGCACTGCGGCAGGCGCAGCCGCCGGCGCGGCCTCGGCGCGCTCCACGTCCTCGGCGACGATGCGGCCTTCCGGGCCGGTCCCGCGCACCGCCGAGAGGTCGATCCCGCGTTCCCGCGCGATCCGGCGTGCGAGCGGGGATGCCTTGACGCGGCCGTCCCGTGCGGCCGACGGCTTCGGCACTTCAGGCTCGGGCTCGGGCTCCGCCTTCGGCTCCTCTTTCTCCTCGGTGACCTTCTCGGCCGCCTCGGGCTCGGCGATGGAGAACTCCTCCCCCTCCTCGCCGATCACGCCGATCGTCTTGCCGACTGCGACTTCCCCTTCCGCGATCGCGATCTTCAGCAGCGTCCCGGCGAAGTCCGACTCGACCTCCTGCGTCACCTTGTCCGTGTCCAGCTCGTACAGCGGCTCGCCCTTCTCGACCGGCTCGCCCTCCGACTTGAGCCACTTGACGATCGTGCCCGCCTCCATGCCCTGGCCGAGCCGGGGAAGCTTGACCTCGCTAGCCATCCGGGCGACGGTCTTTTTGATCGCCTCCAGGACGTCGGAGGCGTGCGGGACGACGTAGTTCTCCATCACCGGCGCGAACGGGATCGGCGCAAACTTCGCGCCGACGCGCTCGATCGGCGCGTCGAGGTAGTCGAACGCGCCGTGCTGGACGACCCAGGCGACCTCGGTTCCGAACCCCATCCGCGCGACCGCTTCGTGGGCGACGACGCAGCGGGTCGTCTTCTGGACGGACGAGACGATCGACTCCTCGTCGAGCGGCTGGAGCGTCCGCGGGTCGAGGACCTCGACCGAGATGCCCTCCGACTCCGCCTCCTCCGCCGCCTTGAGCGACTCGTGCACGAGCCGGCCGGTGGCCACGACGGTCACGTCGCTTCCCTCGCGGTGGATGCGCGCCTTCCCGATCGGGATCGGCTCGAGCTCCTCGGGCACCTCCTCCTTGATCCCGTACAGCGTCCGGTGCTCGAAGAACACGACCGGGTTGTCGTCGTAGATCGCCGACCACAGCAGGCCGCGAACGTCGGCCGGCGTCGAGGCGAAGACGACCTTCAGCCCGGGGACGTGGACGAACCAGGCCTCGACCTGCTGCGCATGCTGCGCGCCCGGAGACCAGCCGGCCCCACCCTGCGTCCGCACCGTCAAGGGCACCTTCAGCTGCCCGCCCGACATCGACCGGTGCTTCGCCGCCTGGTTGACGAGCTGCTCCATGCCGAGCGTGAGGAAATCCTCGTACATGATCTCGATGACGGGACGCATGCCCTGCATCGCGGCGCCGACGCCGGCGCCGACGATCGCCATCTCCGAGATCGGCGCGTTGCGAACGCGATCCGGCCCGAACTCGTCGAGCATCCCGGCCGTCACGCCCATCGAGCCGCCCATCTCGGCGATGTCCTCGCCGACGATGAACACGTCCTCGTCCTGTCGCATCGCCTGCGACAGCGCATCGCGCACGGCCTCCCGTAGAGAGCTCGGCTCCACGTCACCGCCCCTCGTACGCGAGGCTCAGGCATAGACGTTCTCGAGCGCGTCCTCTGGATCGGGATCCGTGCCGTTCTTCGCGAACTCGACCGAGCGCTCGACGATCTCCGCAACCTCGGCCTCCATCGCCTCGAGCTCCTCGTCCGAAAGCTCGAGCTGCGGCCGCGCGAGCTCGAGCGGATCGTGGTTGTCGCGCGCGTCCTCGATGTCCTCCTTCGAGCGGTACACCTGCGGGTCGCCGATGTAGTGGCCGTGGAGGCGATACGTGTCGCAGAGGAAGAAGAGCGGCGTCCCCTCGCGCACTCGCTCGACTGCGCGGACGGCCTCGCCGTAGACCTCCTCCACGTCCTGTCCGTAGAGGCGGACGGAATCCATGCCGTACGCGTCCGCCCGCTTGGTCAGGTCCTCGATCGCGAGCTGCTGGCTCGCGGGCGTGGACTCGGCCCAGCGGTTGTTCTCGCAGACGAAGAGCGCCGGGACCTTCCAGAGCTGCGCGAGGTTGAGCGCCTCGTGGAAGGTGCCGATGTTGGTCGCGCCGTCGCCGAAGAACGCGACCGCGACCCGCGGCTCGCCGCGCATCTTGAAGGCCAGCGCGGCGCCGACGATCGCGGGGAGGCCGCCGCCGACGACGGCGTTCGCGCCGAGGTTTCCGCGCTCGACGTCGTACAGGTGCATCGAGCCGCCGAAGCCGTGTGAGCAGCCTTCCTTCTTCCCGTACAGCTCGGCCATGACCGCCTCGGGCGGCGTCCCCTTGGCGAGCGTGTGCCCGTGCGCACGGTGCGTCGAGGCGATCACGTCACCCTCCTCGAGCGCGCGGCAGACGCCGACGGCGACCGCTTCCTGGCCGATCGCGACGTGCAGGAACCCGGGAAGATCGCCGGCGCGGAACAACTCCTCGACCTTCTCCTCGAAGCGCCGGATCAGCAGCATCTCGCGGTAGAAGTCGCGCAGGATCTCCTTCGACGGGGCGTCTCGCTGCTCCACTTTCGCCATCGGGCGGAGTGTACGCTCCGACCCGTGGGACTCGTCGAAAAATGGTGGGAGATGGAGCGCTCGATGCCGGCCGGCTGGAGGGAAGCGCGCCTCTCGCTCCTGATGCACGGCGAGTGGTACGCGCAGCGCGCCGCGGCGCTCCTCGGCCCCGCGAACCCGGTGCGCAGCGGCCTCCGGATCAGCATCTACACCGCTCAGCGCGGAGGCGCCATCGCGCCGAAGGGGCTCGCGCGCCTGCTCAACCGGCTCGACGTGGAGGGACTGAGCGGCGAGCTGGAGCTCATATCGCTCGTCGAGGACGAAGCCGGCGTGGTGGACGCGGAGCCGTTCCTGATCGACACGTGGGACGCTCTGGTCGGAGCGCTGCCGAAGGACTGGAGCGACCTCTACGTCGAGCTCACGCTCGACTCGAGCGACTATCTCGAGCCCGCGGCGCTCGCGACCGCACCGATCAACCCCTCCCGCTGGGGCGACACGAGCGCGTTTCGCTTCCGCTGCGCGCGCCGGTTCGGTTACGGCGCGTCGCCCGAGATGGTGCGGCGCTGCATGGAGCGCCTCGACGAGCGCGGCCTCACCGGCTCGCTCGAGATCCTGCGCGCCCTGTCGGACTCCAAGCCCGTGTCGACGCAGGGCCCCGTCTGGTATGTCGGAGGCAAGTCCGTTTGAGCGTGCGTGGGGGAACCCATGGTTCCCCCCGAGCCCCCTCCTTCACGCCCGTTTGAGCCCGTCGGCGTCTTGGGCTACGCCGGGCAAAGCCCGGCTTCGCCCGCGAGGCGCAAAAGACTTCCTCCGCCTAGAGTTAGGGCGATGAGCAACGGCGATCCCGTTTCGTGGTTCCTGATCGAGCGCGGCTGGAAGGTCGCGAGCTCGAATGGCGCAGAGCTCGGCACCGTCGACGAGGTGGTCGGAGACAGCGGCCAGGATATCTTCGACGGGCTGTCCATCTCGTCCGGCCTCTTCGCGACTCCGCGCTACCTCCCGGCTGAGAGCGTCACCCGGATCGAGGAGGGGACGGTGTACGTCGACCTCGACGACCTCTCCCAGCTCGACGAGTACAAGCAGCCCCCGCCCAGCGAGAAGATCCTCCCCGCCAAGGCATCGTGGTGGGACCGGCTGCGCGCCCGCTTCTAGCCGACCCCGACCTCCTCGAGCGACGCGGCGACCGCCCGGTCGAACGCGCCGTAGAGCTTCTCCGCCGCGGCCCGCTCCTGCGCGAGGATCGTGTCGGCCATCTGGACCGTCTCCTCGTCGCCGACGCGCTCGGCCACGCGCTTCAGCTCCTCGTAGCCCGCGATCTCGAGATGCTCGAACGCATACGCGAACGCCGCGAGCTTGCCCGAGGTGTCCGGATGCATCTGGAAGAACATGCCCCAGTTCAGCGCGCCGGCGCGCATCGCCGCGTCCTTCAGCCCGGTCGTGTCGCCGCCGCGGGCGTCGAGCCGCAGCTCGACGAGCTGCTGGTGCTCGCGCGTCTCTTCCAGGTGCTCCTCGTACAGGCGTCCGAGCTCGGGATCGCCGGAAAGATCAGGCCCCTTCTCCAGCAGCTGGATCGCCTGCGCCTCGATCGCGTGCGCGTCGGCGAGGTACTTGTTCAGCTGCTCGTCGAGGTCGTCGCGGCCGACCTCGCGCAGCGACAGCGTCCACTGCGCGGTCGAAATTCGCCTCGAGCCGCTTCGCCATCTGCTCTTCCTGGTCGCGGATCGTCTGCGCCGTCGCCGCCGTCACCGTGTCGCCCGCGCGCTCCGCCACCCGCTTGAGCAGCTCGTATGCGGCCAGCTCCAGGTGCTCGTACGAGTACGCGTGCGCGACGAGCTTCCCCGAGGTGTCCGGCTGTGCCTTCGCGAAGAGCAGGAAGCCCGCGCCGCCCACGCGCATGAGGAGATCCTTGAGCCGCGACGGGTCCGAGTCGCGATCCTCGAGCCGCGAGCGTACGAGTCGCTCGTGCTCCTCCGTCTCCGCGAGGTGCGCGCGGAAGATCTCGGCCAGCTTCGGGTCGCCGACGGCATCGGGAGCGCCGCGCAGCTGCTGCAGGGCCTGCTCCTCGATCGAATGGGCGTCCTCCAGGTACTTGGTCAGCTGTTCACCGAGCTCGTCAGCCATGTCATCTCCCTTCACCGTTTCCGGTGTTCTTCCTGACCGCACGTGCTCGGAAACGTCAGCGACGACGCAGATCGTGCAACGCGAGGCGCGCGGCCAGGTATCCGCAGAGCCCATGCACGCCACCGCCCGGCGGCGTGGCCGCGGAGCAGAGGTAGACCCCCGTGAGCGGCGTCCGATACGGGACGAGTCTGCGCGCGGGGCGGAAGAGGAGCTGGCCGAGGTCCATCGCGCCGTTGTTCAAGTCGCCGCCGACGAGGTTGCGGTTGTGCCGCTCGAGGTCAGTAGGCCCCAGAGCGTGCCGGCCGACGATCAGGTCGCAGAAGCCCGGCGCGTAGCGCTCGACCTGCGCCTCGATCCGCTCGGTCATGTCGACCGACGAGCCGTTGGGGACGTGGCAGTACCCCCACGCCGTCTGGCCCCGCGTCGGGTCGAAGCGGCCGGGCTGGGCGAGCAGGACGAACGGGCGCTCGGAGATGCGTCCCTCCCACGCCGCGCGCTCCGAGGCCGCGACCTCGGCGAAGGTTCCACCGACGTGCACCGTCCCCGCCCTGGCAGCGTCGGGCGCGGTCCACGGGATCGGCGCCGAGAGAGCCCAGTCCAGCTTGAACGCTCCGGGCCCGTGCCGGTAGCGCCGGAGCGCGTTGCGGTAGCGCTCGGGCAGGCGGCGGCCGGCAATGCGCGCGAGCTCGCGCGGAGCGACGTCGGCGAGAACAAGGTCGGCTTCAGGGAGCTCATCCACCGGCGCTCCGGTGACGAGGCGTCCGCCGAGCTCTTCCAGCCGGGCGACGAGCGCGTCTGTCAATCGCGCCGCGCCACCGCGCGGGAAGGGCCACCCGACCGTGTGTCCCATCGTGAGGAGCGCGACGGCGAAGCCGGCGGACGGCCTCCGCTCGAGCGGAAGCATCGAGTGCGCGGCGTTGCCGGCGAAGAGCGCCAGCGCGCGCTCGGTCCTGAAGCGCTTCCGGGCGAGCCCGGCGGCCTGGGCCAGCGCCGCGTGGATCGGAGCGAGACCGAGCGCGCGCACCGAGGCGAGCGGGCGCAGGCGCGCTATTTCGAGCCACGCGTCCACGAACGGCGCGATCAGGTGGCGGTACGCGCCGCCGTCGGGCCCGAGCGAGGCGGCCGTCCGCTCGAGCGAGCGCTCCAGCACCACCGCCGTCCCGTCGTCGAGGGGATGGGCCACCGGGAGCTCGGGCTGCACCCACTCGACGTCGACGCCCTCGAAGGCCTTCGACGCCCGCGCCAGCGGATGGACCCCGGAGCAGACGTCGTGGACGAAGCCCGGCAGCGTCAACTCGGCCGAGCGAACGCCGCCGCCGGGCTCGGCCTCCGCCTCACGCACCTCGACGTCGACCCCGGCGCGCGCGAGCTGAATGGCGGCGGCGAGCCCGTTTGGGCCGGAGCCGATGACGATGGCGGTCTTCAGACCTGCTTGGTATCAGCCGGCAGGCCAGGTGGCGGCTCGTCGTCCCATTCCGTGCTGCGCTCGAATCCGCGCAGCGCGTACCACAGCGACCAGATCACAAGGCCGACAATCAGAGGAATGCCGGTCACGAACTGGATGGCGACGAAGGCGCCGATGCTCCCCGTCCAGAGGGCGAGCATGCGAATACCGCTGCGGGCGATCAGGTAGAGGCCCCAGACGACCGACTCGAACCCAAAGACGCGGCGGTAGGTCCGCGACGACTTGACGAAGTCGGGAAACGGATACCAGGCATCGGCGAACACGCCCATCAGCGGACGACCGATCGCGGCGGAGACGAGGTTGGCGAGCCCCCAGATCGCACTCACGATCACGGGCTGCGCCAGATAGACGACCGCGCTGTCGGCCACGAGGCCGACGACCCCCTGGATGACGACGAACGCCGCGGAGACGAGCGCGAGCGCTCCGCGCCGTCCATGTCTCCTTTCGTACCACTCGATCGCCAGGGCGACGACGGTGGCCGTGATGATGCCCGCGGTCAGGCCGCCGAGCTTCCACGCGAGGTAGAAGCCCGCCACCGGCCCGAAGAGCTCGCGGGCGAAGCGCGGCGCGCCGGACCTGAAGAGGGAACGGAAATTCGGCTCCGGCAACCCCAGCTCTCGCGCTCCTACGACCGATCCGGGTTCGCGTTCCACTGCCACGGTCATGCCGCCTCCTTCTCTCCCAGGCGCCGCTCCTGGCGTTTGCACCACTCGATGTTGAACTCCGCGTAGTCGATGCCGTACTCGAGGACGAGGTTGGCGAACGGACGGGTGCCCGTCGACTCCGCCTCCACCACCCGGAGAAACGTGAGGAACTCCTCGTGCCCGGCGCGCCGCCGGCGGATCTGCTCGAGCGCCTCCTCGCGGGTGAGCGCATCGGCGAAGAAGATCTTGAGCAGGCTTTCGTCGCGCAGAACGGGCATGTCGGCCGGCCCGGCGGCCCATTCGACGAGCGCCCTCCGGCCAGCATCGGTCAGCTCGTACTCCTTGCGCTTGCGACCCCCGGTCGGCGCGAGCTTGCCGGTGACGAGGCCTGCCTTCTCCAGGCGCGCCAGGTCAGGATAGATCTGCCCGTAGCTCGCGTTCCAGAAGAACCGCGTCGACTGGTCGACGATGCCCTTGACGTCGTACCCCGTGCGTGCGCCGAGGCCCAGCATCCCGAGGATGACGTATGCAGTTGGTGAGAGCTGCGTGCCGTCCATGCATCGCGGAAAGATACATCCGTGAGATATATCTGTCAACTATATTTCGCGACGGAGCTCTCGCGCGATCGCCCGGGCCTCGCGCGGCCCCTGTGCGACGACGAGGCAGGTGTCGTCGCCGGCGAGCGTCCCGAGCACCCGGTCGTCCTCGAGCCGGTCGAGCGCGCGCGCGACGGCCGGCGCCGTCCCGAGCTCGCAGCGGACGATGACGAGGTTCTGCGCAGCAACCGAGCGGCGACCGAACTGGGACAGCACCGAGACGAGCGCGTCCCGCGGGTCGCCGCGCGACGTCCCCTGCGGCAGCGCGTAACGAGGCTGGCCGAGCGGGTCGCGCACCTTCTGGATTCCGAGCTCGCGAATATCCCGCGACACGGTCGCCTGGGTGACCTTGCAGCCGGCGCGGTCGAGCGCGGTCATGAGCTCGAGCTGCGTCCCGATCCTCCCGCTCGCAACCACGCTGGTCAGCAACCGCTGTCGTTCCTGCTTCGGGAGCGGATCCAGCCGTTGCATGAGAGGAGAATAAATATTCAGAGGTTTGTGCGAACGGCAGGCCCGGTAAGCTCGAATTGAAATGTTGCGAAAACTGCTGTGGTCCGGTCTCTACGCCGGCCTCGCGGCCGGCGCCGCCGTGATAACGCGCTTCATCGCGGCCCGCATCTGGCGCCTGGCCACCGGCGAGGACCCCCCGGAGAAGCGATGAGCAAGGCGGATCTCCTCTTCGAGCGCGGTGCAGCCTTGCTGGAGGAGCTGTCGCAGAAGGCTGCCGCCGAAGGGGGGCTCGTGGCGAAGGCAGCGGAGCCGCTTGCCGACGACGCCGCGTTCCTGCGCAAGATGAAGCCGACACTGATCCTGGCCCGCCTCCGCGGGGAGGCCCCGCAGAACGGTAACGTCGCCTCCGCGCCCACGATGGAAACCCCGCTCCAACAGCCAGAGCCGCAGCCGAAGAAGGAGAAGCCGACGAAGAAGAAGAGCTCGGGCGGCGGCCCCAACCCCATCGTCGTCGCCGCGGGTGCGTTCGTCGCCGGCGTCTTCCTCGCCAAGTTCATCGACTGGAGAGGGCATGCCCACCCAAGAGTCTGAGAACGCGAGCCTCGGCCAGTCGGCCAAGCAGATCGCCGAGCACGCCAGCGCGCTCGCGCGCCTCGAGCTGCGTCTCGCCGCGCTCGAGATGGGCAAGAAGGCGAAGGCGCTGGCCTTCGGGGTCGCGCTCGCCCTCGCCGCGCTGCTCCTCCTCCTCTACGCGCTCGGCTTCGGGCTGGCCGCGATCGCCGCGGCAATCCCGCTCTCGACCTGGGCGTCCCTCCTGATCGTGACCGGAGGGCTGCTGGTCGTGATCGCCGTCCTCGGCTTCTTCGCCGTGTCGGCGTTCAAGCACGGCGCGCCGCCGGTTCCGGAACAGGCGATCGAGGAAGCCAAGCTGACCAGCGAAGCGATCAAGGCAGGCAATGGCGGAAGCTGAGCGCCAGACTCCCGACTCGGTCCGCCGCCAGATCGAGTTCGAGCGCGAAGGGCTGGCTCATGCGGTCGACTCGCTGCGCGGAGCGGCCAAGATGAGCGTGAACGTCCCTGCGCTGGCCGCGGCCGCCTTCGGCGCGGGATTCTTCCTCGCCGGCGGCATCGGAGCGACCGTCAAGCTGATGTTCCGGCGCGGCCGCGAGCACCGGCGCGACTAACCAAGGAGAACGCCCGGCGCGCTGCGGCGGCGACACCGGGCGTCTCCCGTCGGCCTCGTGCTCTACGAGGCCTTGAAGCTTCCCTTCATGACGGACTTGTGCGGGTCGCACTGGAAGCGGTACGTCCCCTTCTTGAACTTCAGCTTCCAGGTGATCGTCGCCTTCCTGCCCACCGCGGTCTTCTTGTTGACGCCGGGACCCGTGAGATGGAAGTCGTGACTCGTCGACCTGTCGGCGACCGAGACCCTGTATGTGATTCCGGCCTTCACCTTCTTGACCGCTTTTCCGGCGCCGTCCTTGAGCGAGATCGTGAAGCCGGGGCCAACGGAGCCCTTCAGCTTCGTCCCCTTGGCGAACCCTGAGGGCGGCGGAGCGGGAGGCGGAGGAGGCGGAGGCGGAGGCGGGAGTGTCGCGGTACCGACCGCGAACGCGCCCTTCATCTGCGTGGGATGCGCATCACACACGAAGGTGTAGACGCCGTCGGTGAACGTCACCGTCCAGGTCACGGTCTGCGTCTCCTCGAGGGAGGTCGCCTCGTTGACGCCCGGCCCCGAGAGATGGAAGTTGTGCACCGTCGCCGCATCGACGACGTGGATGTCGTACGCGCCCGGATCGAGGTGCGTGACGTTGACGCCGTTCGAGTCCTTGAGCGTGATGTTGAAGCCCGGGCCGACTATGGCCTCGAGCGTGGGGTTGGCGGCGGCCGAGCCGGACGGCAGGAGGAACACGAGCATCGCCGTGGCGGTGGCCACCAGTGTCAGTGGAAGCAGTAGTCGTCGCATGGAAGCAGAGTACGCGGAACGGTTCGCTTCGGATTTGTGGAATAAACTCGTCCCGTGCAGCTCGGTAAGAACACGAAGATTCAGCTGATCAAGAACGATCCCGCTCTTCGCGCGTCTCTCGAAGAAAGAGCTCGAGCCAGGTCGCCTCTCTGGCGGACGAGATCGACTTCCCGGCCGGGAAGGAGATCATCCGCGAGGGGGAGCGAGGGCGCGAGTTCTTCATCCTCCTCGAGGGCGGAGCGGACGTGATCAGTCACGGCGAGCGGATCGCGCATCTTGCGAAGGGCGACTTCGTCGGCGAGATCGCGTTGATCGCGCGCATCCCGCGCAAGGCGACCGTGACGACGACGGAGCCGACGCGGGTCGCTCGTCATCACCGATCAGGCGCTACGCGGCCTTCTGCGCAAGTTCCCGGACATGCAGCTGAAGGTGCTGCAGGCCGTCGCCGAGCGCCTGGTCGCCTTGAACTAGCCGCTAGCTAACTCGGCGTCGAAGCGCTCCCGCAGCGCGTCTGCGATCTGTTGCCGCAGCGCGGCCGCGTCCTCGTCCGAGAGCGTCCGCTCGGGCGACTGGAACTCGACCGAGAACGCGAGCGACTTCCGCCCCTCCCCCACCTGCGGCCCGCGATAGACGTCGAAGACGCGCATCTCGCGCAACTCCGGGCCGGCCGCCGCCTGGGCCACGTCGAGCAGGTCGGCCGCCGGCACGTCCTCCGCGACGATGAACGCAAGGTCCTGCCGGACGGCCGGGTACGTGATCACGTCCTCGTACCGCACCGGCTCGCGCGCGACGGCGAAGAGCGACTCGAGATCGAGCTCGAAGGCGCCCCAGCTGCCGTCGAGGGCGGCCGGGTGCACCTCGCCGAAGATCCCGGCCTCCGTCCGCCCCGTCTTGCCCGGGTGGAGAAGAGGATGCTCGGCCGGAGCGAAGAGCGGCGTCGCCTTGAGCGTCGCGTAGATCGTCTCGACCACGCCTTTCACCTTCCCGAACCCTCCTTCGAGGATCCCGGCGAGGCGAAGCGGCTCGTCGGGGAGGTCCTCGCCGCGCGGGAGGTAGACGTGTGCGATCTCGAAGAGGGCGATGTTCCGGTTCCCCGCCTCCACGTTGCGGCCGGCGTAGTCGACCAGGCTCGGAAGGAGCTCGGTTCGCAGGAGCGCGAGCTCGATCGAGATCGGCTCCTCGAGCCTGATCGCGGTCGGGTCGCGATCGTCAGCCCGCAGGGACGGCGTGATCGACCTCGGCGAAGCCGAGGCCGACGAGCGCGTCCTCGAGCCGCCGGCGCATCCGCTGCTCGCGCGTCAACCGGCCGGTCATGGCCCGACGGAGCGGGAGCGTGAACGGGACGTCCGCGAGCACGAACCGCGCCACTTCCTCGACGAGGTCGATCTCGCGCGTCAGGTCTCGCGCGCGCCAGGTCGGGACGCGGTAGGCGCTGCCCTCGAGCTCGCAGCCGAGGCGCTCGAGCGTCTCCTCCTGCTCGCCCCTTGCCAGCTCGAGCCCGACCACCTGGTCCGCCTTCTCCGGGCGGTAGGAGACGAGCGCCCGCTCCGGCAGGTCGCCCTGCACGTCGGTATGGCCCGTCCAGCGCGCGCCGGTCAGCTCGACGAGCAGCTGGGTCGCGAGGACGGCGGCCTGCTCGGCCAGGTAGGGATCGACGCCCTTCTCCCAGCGGTTCGATCCCTCCGTGCGCATGCGCATGCGCTCCGCCGCTCCTCCAGATCCCGACCGGCTCGAAGTTCGCCGCCTCGAGCAGGACGCTCGTCGTCGAGTCGGACACCTCCGTGTCCTCGCCGCCCATGATCCCGGCCAGGGCGATCCCGCGCTCGGCGTCGGCGATCAGGAGGTCGGACGGCTCGAGCTTGCGCAGCTCGCCGTCGAGCGTGCGGATCTCCTCGCCTGGCCGCGCTCGCCGGACGACGACGCGTCCCTCGCCCAGCGTGGAGAAGTCGAACGCGTGGAGTGGATTCCCGAGCCCGAGCATGACGTAGTTGGTCACGTCGACCACGTTCGAGATCGGACGCATCCCCGCCGGCAGTCAGGCGCGCGCGCAGCCAGGCGGGCGACGGCCCGACCTTGACGTCGCGGAACAGCCTGCCGACGTACCGTGGGCAGCCCTCGAAGTCCTCGATCCGGACGTCGACCGGCTCGTCGCCGACCTGCTCCGGATCCTCGCCCGGCGGCGGAGCGAGGTCGACGCGCAGGAGCGTGGCCACGTCGCGCGCGAAGCCGTAGACCGAGAGGAGGTCGGGCCGGTTGTTCGTGACCTCCAGCTCGAGAACCGTCTCGCCCAGAGGCAGCACGTCGCCGAGCGGCGTTCCCGGCTCGCCGCCGGCGAGGACGAGGATGCCGCTGTGGTCGTGGCCCAGCTCGAGCTCGCGCTCCGAGAGGATCATCCCGTCGGAGACCTCGCCGCGCAGCTTGGCGCGCTCGAGCTTCGTCCCGCCCGGCAGGACGGCGCCCGGCAGGGCGACCGCGACCGTGGCGCCGGCGCCGAAGTTCCACGCGCCGCAGACGATCTGCCGCGGCTCGTTCTCCCCCACGTCGACGCGGCAGAGCTGGAGCCGGTCGGCATTCGGGTGCTTTCCGGCCTCGAGCACCCGGCCGACGCGGTACAGGCCGAGGTTTCCGTCGACGTCGGGGACGCCGATCCGCTCGAGGCCTTCGACGACGCCGATCGAGATGTCGACGCGCGCGGCGAGCTCCTCCAGCGGCAGGTCGATCTCGACGTATTCCTTGAGCCAGCTGAGCGGGATCTTCATGGCTAGAACTGCCGCAGGACGCGGAGGTCGTTCTCCCAGAACGGCCGGATCTCGGTGATGTCGTAGCGGAGCTGGGCGGCACGCTCGAGACCGCAGCCGAAGGCGAAGCCGCTCCACTCCTCGGGGTCGATCCCGACGTTCTCGAACACCTGAGGATCGACCATCCCGGCGCCGCCCAGCTCGATCCAGCCCGTGAACTTGCACATGCGGCAGCCCTGCGAAGTTGCAGTTCGGACAGGAGACGTCGGGCTCGATGGACGGCTCGGTGAAGGGGAAGTTGTGCGTGCGGAACCGAACCTCGCGGTCGTCGCCGAAGAGGGCGCGCATGACGTGCAGCAGCGTCCCCTTCAGGTCGGTCAGGGTGATCCCGCGATCGACGGCGAGGCCCTCGAACTGGTGGAAGATCGGGAAGTGCGTCGGCGTTGATCTCGTCGCGCCGGTAGACGCGGCCGATCGAGACCATGTAGATGGGCGGCTCCTTCGCCTCCATGGTGTGGATCTGCGACGGGCGAGGTCTCGGTGCGGAGCAGGCGCTCGGGGTCGATGAAGAAGGTGTCGCGCGGCGAGCGGGTCGGGTGCGCCGGCGGGAAGGCGAGCTGGTCGAAGTTGTAGTGGGCTGTCTCGACCTCGCGGTCGTCGACGATCTCGTACCCGAGCCCGAGGAATGCGTCCTCGACGAGCCGGCGGATGTGGGTCGTGGGATGGAGCGATCCGATCGGCCGCTCGTCGCCGGGGAGCGTGACGTCGACGCGCTCCTCCCGCAGCCGGCGGTCGAGCTCGGCCCGCTCGAGCGCCTGCCGTCGCGCCTCGACCTCTGCCTCCAGGCGCTCGCGGATGGGGTTCAGGAGCATTCCGGTCTCGCGGTCGCGGACGTCGCGCAGCGCCTGCGCCAGGTCGCTCTTACGCCCCAGGTAGCGGACGCGCGCGTCCTCCAGCTCGGCCAGGGTCGAAGAGCCCGAAATCGCGCTCGTAGCCTCGGATTCGAGGGCCTTCGCGTCCATCGGGCGAATGTATCATCGGCCCCTTCCAGCTACCGATCCTGCGGGGCCACCATCCTCCTCCCCACTGCGATCGTAATGAGAAAAACCTCACCTGTCTGTGCCCGAAGAGAGCCCAAATAGCGCAGCGCGGCGCGGTTCCTACGACGCGATCGCGCCGATCTACGACGCGTGGAGCCGGAGCGTGCGCGAGGACATCGACTTCTACGTGGACGAGGCGAAGCGCTCCGGCGGCCCGGTGGTCGAGCTCGGCGTCGGGACCGGGAGGATCGCGATTCCGATCGCCCAGGCCGGAGTGGACGTCATCGGCGTCGACTCGTCGGAGGGCATGCTCGCCGTCGCACGAGACGCGGCCGCGGACGAAGGCGTTGCCGCCCGCCTCGACCTCCGCGCCGGCGATCTCCGCGATCCGCCGGTCGAGGGGCCTGTGCCGCTCGTCATCTGCCCGTTCCGCGCGTTCCTCCACCTCCACACCGACGCGGAGCGGATCGGCGCGCTCTCGACCGTTTACGACCTCCTCCATCCGGGAGCGCGGTTCATCTTCGACGTCTTCACCCCTGCCCAGGACGACATCGAGGAGACGCACGGCCGCTGGATCGAGCGCGAGCCCGGCATCTTCGAACGCGCCGACTGGGACACCGGCTCCCGCACGCTGACCCTCTCGGTCAAGGGCCCGGGAGGCCAGACGACGATGCTGCTCGCGTGGCTCGCCGCGGTCGAGTGGCGCATGCTGCTGCAGAAGAGCGGCTTCGAGGTCGAAGCCTGCTACGGCTGGTTCGACCGGCGGGCGTACGCGGGCGGAGAAGACAGCATCTGGATCGCCCGCCGCCCGACCGTTTAGGCTGAGCGGGTGATCTGGATCGTCATCATCGTCGTCGCCGTCCTGGCGTTCCTCGCCCTGCTCCTCGTCTATCTCTACAACAAGCTCGTCGTCTGCGGAACCGGACGCAGAACGCCTGGGCGCAGGTGAACGTCCAGCTCCGCCGCCGCTACGACCTGATCCCGAACCTGATCGAGTCGGTCAAGGGCTATGCCTCGCACGAGCGCGAGACCTTCGAGGAGGTAACGAACGCGCGGACGGCCGCACAGGAGGCGCGGACAGTGCCGGAGCAGGCGCAGGCGGAGAACGCGCTGACCGCGGCGATCGGGCGCCTGTTCGCCGTCGCGGAGGCCTATCCGCAGCTGCGCGCGACCGAGAACTTCCAGCAGCTGCAGCAGCAGCTGACGGAGACCGAGCAAAAAATCGCTATTTCGCGCCAGGTCTTCAACGACACCGTCCTCACCTACAACAACTCGATCCAGACGGTGCCGACGAACATCATCGCCGGGATGTTCCACTTCGAGCCGCGCACGTTCTTCGAGATCGAGGATCCGGTTCAGGAGGCACCACGCGTGCAGTTCTGATCGCGGTCGCGGCTGCGGTGGCGCTCGTCGCCGCGCCGTCCGCGATCGCCAAGGGGTACACGCTTCCCGCCGCCCACCTAAGCGCGCGGGTGCTGCCGAACGGCGCGGTTCAGGTGACGGAACGGATCACGTTCTCGTACTTCGGCCCCTTCACCGGCGCGTACCGCGACATCCCGATCCGCTCGGGCGAGTCGATCGACCACGTCGCCGTCGCGGAGGGGGACCAGCTGTACGCGCCGGGTGCATCGGCCGAGCTGGGAAGCTCCGGCTCGCCGGGGACGTACGGCATCGCCCGCCTCTCCGACCGCCTCAGGATCGTCTGGCACTACAGCGCGTTGAGCGAGGACCGAACGTTCACCGTGGCATACCGCTTCAAGGGCCTCGCCGTGGCGTACAACGACGTGGTCGACGTCAACCTGAAGGTGTGGGGAGACCAGTGGCCGGTCGGTCTCGGGGAGCTGCGCGCAAACACGTGGCTCCCGCGGCGCATACCCCTCGGCCGGTCCTATCGGGTCTGGGGAGCCCCTGAGTACGTCCGCGGAGTCGTCGCGCGCACGCCCACCCACACAAAGCTGCTCGCGGTCAGTATTCCGGCGAAGCAGTTCGTCGAAATGAGAACGGTGTTTCCGCGACGGCTGCTCACCTCGACCTCCGGCGCGAAGGTCGTGCACGAAAACGGGCTCCAGAAGATCGTCGCAGAGGAACGCGAGTCCGCGGCGTCCTTCGAATCCGACCGCCGGCAGATTCGCGAGGCCGTCGACAACATCGGCTCGACGATCCTGATCTTGCTCGCGCTCAGCCTCGGCCCTGCGCTCCTGCTCGCGACGATCATCTACCTGCTGTTCGGACGCGAGCGGCGGACGACGTACGACCGCGAGTACGAGCAGGAGCCTCCGTCCGAGCTCGAGCCCGCGCTCGTCCCGCCGCTTCTGCGCCAGAGCTCTGGCGTCGGGTCGAACGAGTTCACGGCAACGCTCTTCGACCTGATCCGCCGGGGCCGCTTCAAGGCCGAACCGGTGACGACCGAGACGTCGACCTGGGGCGGGTTGCACAAGGAGGACGTCGCCGATCTCGAGATCGCGCAAGGACAGGACGGGAAGGTGACCGACTGGGAGCAGGACGTGGTCGACGTGGTCGACGCCGTCGTCGCCGGCGGGCCCGAGCGGCTGTCGAAGTTCCGCGACCGGATCACCGCCGACCGAACGGAGAACGCGAAACGGTTTCAGTCGTTCAAGAGCGCCGTGGCGACATCCGTCAGTCGACGGAGATGGTTCCAGGACCAAGGGGCCTTGTTCATCGGTATCGGCATCGCCGTATTCGTCATCGCATCGATCCCGCTGCTCTGGGTCGGCATCGACGGCTTCCGCACGCTTGCGCCTCGCTGGAGCGACATCGTCCTGATCGCGCTCGGCGCCTGTGCGATCGTGAACGCCGTGGTGCTGATCTTCGTCGCCGTCCGGGTCAGCATGTGGCGCCGCCGCAGTCCCAAGGCCGAGACCGAGGCCGAGCGCTGGGACGCGTTTCGCCGCTACCTGACCGACTTCCCGCGTCTGCAGGAAGCGCCGCCGGCAACGCTCGAGCTGTGGGAGCGCTACCTCGTCTACGGGATCACGTTCGGGATCGCCGAGCGCGTGCTCCAGGGCGCCCAGCTGCATATGCCTGAGGAGCTGCATCAGGCGAGCACGATCTACTGGATCAGCCCGACTGGAGACCTGGGTTCGGGCGCGACCGCCCTCGGGATCAGCGACCTGTCCGCCGGCTTCGGCTCCGCGCTCACGCCTCCCTCGTCGAGCGGCTCCGGCGGCGGCTTCTCCGGCGGTGGAGGCGGAGGCGGCGGCGGGGGCGGCGGAGGGGCCTGGTAGCTAGCTCCGGCTGAGCTCGTACAGCGCGATCGAGCCGGCGACAGCAACATTCAGCGACTCGGCGCCCGCTTCCAGCGGCGATGGACGCCGTCGCTTCGCAGGCAGCGACGACATCCTCGGGCAGCCCCTCCCGCTCGGCGCCCAGGACGAAGGTGACCGGCTCGGCCAGGTCGAGCATGCCCAGCGGCGTCCCCCCGCGCGGGACGAGCGCGATGCGTCCCCCGGGCGCGTCGTCGAAGCGACCCGTCGGGACGCGGAAGATCGAGCCCATCGAGGCGCGGAGCGCCTTCGGCCCGGTCGGATCGGCGCATCCGGCCGAGAGGTAGACGGCGGCGCCGAAGGCATCGGCCGAACGAAGCAGCGTCCCGACGTTCCCCGGATCGGCGACGCGCCACAGCGCGAGCCCGCGCGCCTCCTCGCCGGCGACCGGCAGATCGGCGCGACGGAAGACGGCCAGCACGCGCGGCGGGTGCGCCAGTGTCGAGATCTCCGCGAGCAGCTCCGGCTCGACGTCCGCGCCGGCGACGAGCCGGTCGACCGGCTCCGCGCCGGCGGCGAGCCCGGCCTCGACGAGATCCTCTCCCTCGCACACGAACAGCCCGAGTCGCTCGCGCTGCCTGCGCGATTGCAGCCGGCGGATCAGCTTCAGGCGAGGGTTCGAGGAGGACGTGATCACAGCAGCCAGTCGAGCCAGGTGCCGTGAAAATCGGTGTGTGCGAGCTGCGTCCGCTCGCCGTCCGGCCACGTGGTCAACCAGAGGCCCCAGTGCTGATGGCTCTCAGGTTCGGGATGGCCGGCGAACACGTAGGCGAGTGGGCCCTGCCCGCCGCCGGCCTCGAGCGCAACCCCGAGCCGCTCCCACCCCTGCTCGTCGAGGTATCCGGCAGCCGCGATCTGGAGCACGATCGTGAGCGCGTCCGCACGCCGCCGCTCGAGGAGCCCGGGTAGGAGCTCGACGAAGTCTCCCCGGACGATGGCCGGCGGAGTCGCGCGCAGTGCGTCGATCGCGCGATCGAGGCGCTCGATCCGCTCGACCCGGTCGGCCCACACGAACGACCGGAGGAGCAACGCGCCTTCGTCCGTGGTGACGTCGACGGGCTCGAGGTCGAGCCCGACGCGGTCGCGCACGAGGAGCTCGCGGGCGAGCAGCTCGCCCGGCACGCGTCCACGCTCCTCGGCGCTCAGCTCGAGCGCAGCGTCCTCCGGCCCCCACTCGCCCGCGTCGTAGCGATAGTGGTACTGATCCCACAGCAGCAGCAGCCCGGCGCTCGTTCCCAGCTCGATCAGGTCGACGGTCGAGGCGTCGAGGCGCCGGGCGGCCTCGAGGAAGCACGGCAGCAGCGCCCAGCAGCGCTGCACCTCGTTCGTCTGGACGCGCTGCTCCGAGACGAAGCGGCGGAGGAAGTCCCGCTCGTCCACGAGGGCGTCCTCGACGCGATCCCACGATGCCCGCCCCGTGAGGACGAGGTAGTGCACGCCACCGAGCAAGCGCAGCCCGGCGTCCCACCGCGGAGGCGACTCGACGATGTCCCCGACGCGCGGGTCGTCGGCGAGCTGCCGCAGCAACCGCGCGTACAGCGGCGAGCGGCCGTCGGCCTGCGAGGCCTGGTGGAGAAAGACCTCGCGATGATTCGATGCGCCGGTCAGGCCGTCTCGAGCGCGGTCTTCTCGAGCGCGGCCTTCGCCTGCTCGGCGACGGCGGCGAACGCCGGCGGATCGCTGACTGCGAGGTCCGCGAGGACCTTGCGGTCGAGCTCGATCTCCGCCCTCTTCAGGCCGGCCATGAACTGGTTGTAGGAGAGCCCGTTCTGGCGGGCCGCAGCGTTGATGCGGATGATCCAGAGCGAGCGCATCGTCCGCTTGCGGTTCTTGCGGTCCCGGTACGCGTAGACGAGCGAGTGCTCGACCTGCTCCTTCGCGGCCTTGTAGCTCGAGTGCTTGAGCCCCCAGTAGCCGCGCGCTTCGTGCAGCACCTTGCGGCGCTTCTTGCGCGCGGCGACGGAACGCTTGACTCGCGGCATCGCCTAGCCCCTCCCCAGAAGCTTCTTGACCGACTTCGCGTCGCTAGGTGCGACCGGCCCGTTCCGCCGCGAGCGCTTCCTCTTCCCTTGGCTCTTCACCAGGTGACCCGGAGGCGTGCTCCGGTGACGGCGGCTCCGCAGGAGCTTCCCCGCTGCGCTCACCTTGAACCTCTTCTTCGCTCCGCTGTGTGTCTTCTGTTTCGGCATCGGATTTCGTGACTCCTGCGTTCTTCGTGGGCCCCAGCACCATGACCATGTTGCGACCGTCGAGGAGGGGCGGCGACTCGATCTGGCCGATCTCGGCGACCTCTGCCGCCAGCCGCGTCAGCAGGTCGCGTCCGCGCTCCGGGTGCGTCGTCTCGCGCCCGCGGAACATGATCGTGACCTTGACCTTGGCCCGCTGGTTGAGGAAGCGGACGACGTGCCCCTTCTTGGTCTCGTAGTCATGTTGCCCGATCTTCGGCCTGAGCTTGATCTCCTTGACGTGAATCTGGGACTGGTGCTTGCGCGCGAGCTTTGCCTTCTGCTCCTGCTCGTACCGGTACTTCCCGTAATCCATGATCCGCGCGACCGGCGGGTCGGCCTGCGAGGCCACCTCCACGAGGTCGAGATCCTTGGAATGCGCGTAGTCGAGCGCCTCCTTGATCTCCTTGACCCCTACCTGCGAACCGTCTTCGTCGATCAGCCTCACGCGTGAGGCGCGAATCGCGTCGTTGACTCGGGCCTGCGGTACCGGACGGACCGGCTCCGCCTGCCGCCGAGGTCTCAAAGGGCTTTCACCAAGCTGCTACTTCCTCCTGTACGAACGACAAAACCGCTGCAGGCAGCGGTCCCGTAATCCTCGTCGTTCGACTCGGTTGAACCCCCACGGAGCTGTGCTCGGGAGGTGAGGAACGGGTCCGCTCCTGCTTGCTCAGGAGACCAGCTTAGCAAGAGGTTCGCGGCATCCTCACGGGTGCTCGGGGAGGGAGGCGAGAAACTCGTCCAGGCTCTGCGTCGACTGCTCGCCGCCGCGCGCGCGAACGGCGAGCGACTCCTCCGACTCGCGGTCGCCGAAGACGATGACGTACGGGATCTTCTCGAGCTCGGCCTCGCGGATCCGCTTGCCGACCGTCTCGTCCCGCTCGTCGACCTCGGCGCGGACACCGGCCTCCTTCAACTTCTCCACGATCTCCGCCGGCCGCGGAGCGATGGCCCTCCTGCACCGGGAGGAGGCGCACCTGAACCGGCGCGAGCCAGTAGGGGAAGTCGCCCGCGAAGTGCTCGATCAGGATGCCGATGAAGCGCTCGAACGATCCGTAGAGCGCCCGGTGAACGACGTACAGGTCGTGCTCGGCGTTGTCGGCCCCCACGTACTTGAGGCCGAAGCGGGATGGCATCTGCGAGTCGAGCTGGATCGTCCCCATCTGCCACTTGCGCCCGAGCGCGTCGTCCATGAAGAGGTCGATCTTCGGGCCGTAGAAGGCCCCCTCTCCGGGAGCGATCGTGTACGGGATCTCGTTCAGGCGCAGCGCCTCCTCGATGGCGGCTTCGTTGCGGTCCCACTGCTCGTCGGTACCCACCTTGTTGTCCGGACGGGTCGCGAACTCGGCGCTCGCCTTCAGGCCGAACAGCTCGTACAGGTAGCGGGCCTGCTCGACGCAGCTCGCGATCTCGGCCTGGATCTGCTCTTCGGTGCAGAAGATGTGCGCGTCGTCCTGCGTGACGATGCGGACGCGCAGCAGCCCGTGCAGCGTCCCGGGCAGCTCGTCGCGGTGGAGCGAGGCCGCCTCCGAATAGCGCAGCGGCAGCTCCTTGTAGCTGCGCGGCCGGCTGCCGAAGAGGAGCATGTGGCCCGGGCAGTTCATCGACTTCAGCGCGAACAGCTGGCCGCGCACGTCCACCTTGAACATCAGGTCCTCGTACTTGGGGAAGTGGCCCGAGGTCCAGAACGTGTCCTCGTCCCACATGAGCGGCGTCCGCACCTCGACGTAGCCGCGCTTCAGGTTCTCCCGCGAACGCAGGCGCTCGAGCGCGTTCCAGAGGACGACCCCCTTCGGATGCCAGAGCGGCATGGCGGGCGCGTGCGCCGAGAAGTGGAAGAGGTCGAGCTGCGGGCCGAGCCGGCGGTGATCGCGCTTCTTGGCCTCCTCCAGCCGCTCGAGATGGAGGTCCAGATCGGCCTGCGAGTAGAAGGCCGTCCCGTAGATGCGGGTCAGCTGTGGGTTCTTCTCGTCGCCGCGCCAGTACGCGCCGGCGAGGCCGGTGAGCTTGAGCGCCTTGATCGGCTTCGAGTTCTGGAGGTGCGGGCCGCGGCAGAGGTCGGTGAAATCGCCCTGCGTGTAGAGCGAGATCGGCTCGTCCGCCGTATCGACGAGCTCGACCTTGTACGGCTCGTCCTCCTGCTCGAACCGGGACCGCGCCTCGTCGCGGCCGATCTCGTGTCGCTCCCACGCGCGCCCCTCGGCGAGCTCGCGGTTGATCTCCTCCTCGATCCGGGCGAGATCGTCTTCCACGATCGGCTCGGGGAACTCGAAGTCGTAGTAGAAGCCGTTCTCGATCGGCGGGCCGATGGCGATCTTGACGCCGGGGTAGAGGCGGCGGACGGCCTCGGCGAGCAGGTGCGCGCTCGAGTGGCGCAGCACCGCCAGCGCGTCCGGATCGCTCGTGTCGCGCGTGGTCAGGATCTGGATCTCCTGCCCGTCGTCGAGCGGAAGACGGAGGTCTCGGACGTGGCCGTTCGAGCGCACGAGCACGGCCTGCTCGGCCAGTTTCGGCCCGATTGCGGCGGCCGCGTCGAGGCCGGTCGCGCCGTCCGGAAGTTCCAATTCCGAGCTATCGGGGAGAATCACGCGCATGACTGAGGAGAATACGGTCCCGCGCGAGGACGATCGCAACGACCTGATCGAGGGCGAGTCGCCGATCCCGGACCCGGAGGACGTCGATCCGGAGCGGGACGACGAGGACCCGGGCGCCGACTAGCCGAACTCCATCAAGAGCCAGTCGGCCGCGTGTTCGTCGTCCGCGGGCCGGTGCTCGACGGGCTCGAAGCCCGCGCGCTTCCATGCCGCGATCGCGCGTTCGTTCCACACGTACGGGTCGACTGTGACGCGCGTCCAGCCTCCGTCACGCAGCACGTTGGCGAGCGCTCGGGCGGCGTCCGGGCCAAGGCCTCTCCCCCGGGCCTCGGGGATGAGGAACATGTCCAGCCCGCCGCCGCTGCCTTCCCGCCACGCTTGGAGATAGCCCACCGGCGCTCCCTGTGCCTCGACGACGTACGCGTCGACGTCGGGCCGTGCGAGCCGCGACCGCATCTCGTCCGCCGTGAAGGTCTCGTCGTCCCAGTAGCGGGCGACCTCGGGATCCGCGTGCCAGGCGACGAGGAGCTCGACGTCGTCGTCGGTCGCCGGGCGGACCTCGGTCAGTGCTCCGCGTACCCGAAGTCCCATTGCACGACGTCCAAGCGGTCGCCACCGAGCGAGGCGTATAGCGCATTCGCCGCCTCGTTCTCCGGTTCCGTCAGGACGAATCCCTCCGCCGCGCCCGCCTCGCGCGCGATCGTCCGCATCAGCCCCTTCCCGATCCCGCGACGGCGGTATCGCTCGTCCACTTCGATCTCGTAGACGAACAGGATCGTCGGTGCGCCGTGGCGGCGCGGCAGGACATACCCGAAGGCGAAGGCGATCGGCTCGCCGTCCTCGAACGCCGCGAGGAAGATCGTCCGCTCGTCCTCGAGCAGCTCGAAGTGCGGCGGGCGCGTGGCGAGCTTGCGGACGACGTCCTCGTCCCCGGGCCCGAGCCGGCGGATCTCCACCCTGCTAGCCGCGGTCGCCGCGCGGCGGCAGCCGCGGCGACTGCCCCTGCTGCAGCTGAGCCCGCTCGAGCTCGCGCATGTGCTTGTCGATGATCGCCTGCTTCTCGGCGGCCTCGTCGCGCTGCTTCGACGCACTCCACCAGCCGCGCATCTTGTTCCAGAGCCCCATCAGTCATTCACCTCCACTGCGCCCCGCAACTCGACGGGCGCCTTCAGCCAGTACGACTCGCGTACCCACTCGAGGGCGGCCTCGAGCGACTCCTCGTCGGTCACCTGAGCCGTGACCCAGCCGTAGCGGCCGACGTAGCGGGCCCGGCTCACGTACGGGAGGAGCTGCGCGATCTCGCGCTCCTCCGCCGTCAGCTTGACGGTGAGCAGGACCGCCGCGCCGTCCTCGGACATCGACGCGAACATGCGGTTGTCCGCGACCTTGAACACCGGGTGGCCCCACGGCTCGTCCTCGTAGGTCTCCGGCAGCGAGAGCGCGAGCTCGCGGATCCGGTCGGCGAACGTCACGGTCCCATTCTGTCCGTTTCTCGATCCCTCAGGTGGGTATCCAAGGGACAAGCGAGACAGGAGGAGCTATGGGCAAGAGAATCAGCGACGTGATGACGTCGAACCCGTGTGCGATCGACGCGGACAAGCCGGTTTCGTACGCGGCCAAGATGATGAAGGACGAGGACGTCGGCTTCGCGCCGATCGTCGAGGGCGACCGACTCGTCGGCACGGTGACCGACCGCGACATCGCGATCAAGGTCGTCGCCGCGGGCAAGGATCCGGACTCGACCCAGGTCCGCGAGATCGCGTCGACCAACCTCGTCACCGTCGATCCGCAGCAGGAGCTGGACGAGGCGCTGCGCCTGATGGCGAGCAACCAGGTCCGCCGGCTGCCGGTGGTCGAGGAGGACGGCAAGCTCGTCGGCGTGGTCGCGCAGAAGGACGTGGCGGAGCAAGGCGACGACGCCAAGACCGGCGAGGTCGTCCAGGAAATCTCGGAGGGTCTAGAGCTTCACCGCGTGCGAGGTCGCGTCCGGCTCGACGAATCTGACGAGCCGCGCGGCCTCGTCGCGCACGTCGCGAGCCGCGCCGCGCGGCAGCCGCTCGAACGGCTCGACGACGAGCGTCGCCTTCTCGGCGGTGCGCTCCCAGCGCCAGACGCCGGCCACCGTGCCGTCGACGAGCAACGTGTGGAACGAGAACGGCGCCTTCGTGTTGAAGATGCGGGGACGGAACCGCTCCGCGAGGACCTCGGTCCGGCGCGCGTGCACGAGCAGGGTCGCGTCCCAGGTCGGAAGGAAGCGGACGGGCGCCGGCATATCCGCCGGGTAGCGGCGCGCGCGGGACATCGAGGAGCACCTTTCCCTCTTCGTCGCGGAAGCGGCGGAGCGAGAGGCGATCGGCTGCCTCCTTCATCTTCGTCACCGGAACGCCGGCCCAGTTGGCCGCCTCGTTCGCCGTTCCCGGCCCGAACCCACCGAGATAGCGGCGCAGCAGGTGTTCGAGCCCCTTCTCCTCGCCCGCGTCTGCTCGCCCGATCCACTCCTCGGCGAGCTGGAAGAGGTCGGCCCGCCGCCGCTCCCAGGTCCCGGAAGGAGGCACGCGCACGAGCTCGATCCATGCTCCTTGCCAGATGGTGGAGGCGTAGGTGCGGTGGAGCTCCTCGAGATCCTTGCGGTTCCAGACGCGTCCGGCCAGCTCAGCGCGCAGCTGCTCGCGGACCGCGTCGACATCGCCTTCGACGCTCTTGCCGTGCGTCTTCCGCCACCAGGCCTCGCGCGACGGTCCGATCCCATCGGCGAACAGCCAGTAGTCGCGTGCCGAGACGACATGGATGGTCGAGCGCATCAGCGTTCCCTGGACGGCGCGCTTCCGCGCCAGGGCCCGGGTCAGGTCGGCGAGCTCGAAGCTCTCCAGCCGCGACCAGAGCCCGATGTAGGCGGACGGCGCGTACTGGGTCTGCAGCCCGGCGACCTTCTCCAACGCGCGCGCGACCGGAAGCCGCGAGCGCTCGAGCAGCAGCTGACGCGCGAGGAGCGCGCGGTTCAGCTCGCGCGTTGTGAGGACGCGCTCAGGCAGCGACGGTGAAGACCGGCGTCCCGAGGTGGACGTGGTCGAAGACCCACTCCGCATCGGAGATGGCCATCCGAATGCAGCCGTGGGACTGGGAGTAGCCGAGTGAAGCCGCATCGGGCGTCCCGTGGATGCCGACGTACGGCGCGGAGAGCCCCATCCAGCGAGTCCCGAGCGGGTTGCCGGGCCCCGGCGGGATCGGCTTCGCGCCCTGTGCCCACTTCGAGTCCGGCGGCGGGATCCACCACGGGTCGCGGCGCATCGTGACGATCTCCCACTGTCCCGTCGGCGTCGGGTACGCGGATTGCCCCGTGGCCACGGAGAAGCTGGTGTCCAGGCTCGTCCCCTCGTAGAAGAGGAGCTCGTGGGACTTGATCTTGACCACGATGACCGGCCCGTAGTTCTCCGGCGTCACGTTGGGGTCGACCTGCTCGACCGCCAGCTCGATCGGCCGGCGGTGGAAGGAGCGAAGCGTCGTCACGATCCGGCCCATCATCATCCCGCGGTTCACGCTGAGGCCCGGCGAGCCGGGCGCGATCACCGGGACGAAGTTGTCGAGACCGACGAGGTATGCGTCGGACGCCGGCTCGGAGAGGTGATTGTCCAAGCGCGCGACGTAGGCGTCGAGCCGCTTGCGATTGAAAGCCACGCGCAGCGGGATCTTGGCGGCGTGCTTGGCCTGGAGCGCGCGGGTGACGGCGCGCCCGATCTGCGGCCGGGCCCCGAGCGAGGACGGATGCGCCCGCCAGCTCGCCTTGTCGTGCGTGAAGACGACCGCGCGCCCGTAGACCTTCTCGACATGGACGCGCGCCGTCTCGGCGTTCATCCCACCGACGGAGATCCCGCCGATCTTGACGCCCTTGGCAATCGGAGGCAGGGGATGCCCGCCGATCGGGGCGGCTGCGGCCGCAGCGATCGCGGCAATCGGTACGAAGACGAGAAAACGGCTCAACTATGCGCTTTCGGACTCTTTCCACAGCCGAATCGTGGATTCTGTGGAAAACCGCGCGCCAGGCCACGCGGAGAGGCGAGTCTAGCCCTCGCGAAGCGCGGATTCAAGCGTTTTCACCAGCGGCTCGTGACGACCTTCGTCTCGGTGAAGAAGCGCACGCCGTCCATGCCCGTGGCGTGGAGATCGCCATAGAACGAGCCTTTCCAGCCCGCAAACGGGAAAAACGCCATCGACGCGGGCACAGGGACGTTGATTCCGACCATTCCTGCGGTCACCTTGCGGCGGAAGGCACGTGCGACGGCTCCGCTGCGCGTGAAGATCGCGCTCGCGTTGCCGAACTCGTTGCCGGCGATCGCGTCCAGCGCCTCGTCCAGCGACTCGAGCCGCTCGAGGGCGAGGACCGGCCCGAAGATCTCCTCCTGGGCGACGCGCATCTCTGGCCGCACCTGGTCGAGGATCGTCGGCCCGAGGAAGAAGCCGCCATCGTCCTCGCGCCGGCCGTCGACCAGGATCTGCGCACCCTCCTGCTCCCCGAGCTCGATGTAGCCGGCGATCCGCCGCCGGGCCTCCTCGCTCGTCACGGGCGTGATCGTGCTCTCGGGATCGAGGCCCGGGCCGACCCGCGCCTCCCGTGCCATCCCGGCGAGCCGCTCGGACAGCTCGTCCGCGACCGCTCCGACGGCGACGCCGACGGCACCGGCGAGGCACCGCTGCCCCGCGTTGGCGAAGGCGGAGGAGAACACGCCCGGCACGGCTGCGTCCAGATCGGCGTCGGGCATGACCACGATGTGGTTCTTCGCGCCGGCCAGCGCTTGCACGCGCTTGCCGGCGGCGGCCGAACGGGCGTAGACCGCCTTCGCGACAGGAGCGGAGCCGACGAACGAGACCGCGCGGATGAGCTCGTGGTCGCAGATGGCGTTGACCGCCTCCTCTCCCCCGTGCACGACGTTGAAGACTCCGGCGGGCGCGCCCGCCTCCTCGAAGAGCTGGGCGAGCCGCATCGCGGACATGGGCGTGCGCGGGGAAGGCTTGAGGATGTAGGAGTTGCCGGCGGCGACCGCGATCGGCGCCGTCCAGAGCGGCACCATCGCCGGGAAGTTGAACGGCGTGATCGCCGCGACCGCGCCGAGCGGATGGTGGAAGAGCTCCGTGTCGACGCCGCGGCTGACCTGCTCGAGCGCTCCGCCCATCATCAGGGTCGGCATCCCGGCGGCGAACTCGACCACGTCGATCCCGCGCCGCACCTCGCCGCGCGCCTCGTCCAGTGACTTGCCGTTCTCGCGGACGACGATCTCCGACAGCTCCTCGAAGTCACGCTCGAGCAGCGCCTGCAGCCGGAACATCAGCCGCGCGCGCTCCATCACCGGCACGTCCGCCCACTCGTCGGAGGCCTCCGCCGCTGCCCGCGCCGCGCGGTCGACGACGGCCGCGCCCGAGAGCGGAACCTGCGCAATCGCCTCGCCGCTCGCGGGGTCGAGGACGTCCTGCAGCGCCGAGCCGTCCGCTGGCGTCCGGCGCCCGCCGATCACGTTCTCCAGTACCGCCGACCGTCCGATTCGGCGATTCTACGGTCATGAGCTGGCTCGGAGACAGCGCCGCCCTGGCGATCCTCAGCTTCGACGTCGACGCCGAGTCGCCGATCCTGGTCGAGGGGCGCCGGTACGCGAACGACCCGACGCTGATGAGCCACCAGGCGTACGGGCCACAGGTCGCGGTGCCGCGGATCCTCGGCCTGCTCGAGGACTACTCGCTGCCCGCCACCTTCTTCGTTCCCGGCTACACGGCCGACCACTACCCCGAAGCGGTCGAGCGCATCGCCGCCGCCGGTCACGAGATCGCCCACCACGGCTACAGCCATCACAGCCCGCTGCGGATGGACGAGGCGGCGGAGCGCGCCGACCTGGAGCGCGCGCTCGCGGCGCTCGAACGCGTCGGAGTGAAGCCCGACGGCTATCGCACGCCGAGCTGGGAGCCGAGCCGCCGCACCTTCGACCTCCTGGCCGAGCACGGCTTCTCCTACGACTCGTCCCTGATGGACGACGACAAGCCGTACCTGCTCGAGACCGCGAACGGGACGCTGATCGAGCTTCCACCGCACTGGAGCCTCGATGACTGGAACCAGTACGCGTACATGCCCGACCCGCGCAGCGGCCCCGGCACAGTCCATCCGCCGTCGCGCGCGGTCACGCTCTGGCGCGAGGAGCTGGACGGGATGCGTCGGCACGGCTGTCTCTTCGTCCTGACCATGCACCCCTTCCTGAGCGGCCGGGCCGGGCGGGTCGAGGGGCTGCGGACGCTGATCGAGTACGCGCACGAGTGCGGGGACGTCGAGTTCGTCAGCTGCGGCGAGGCGGCCCGGCGCGCGGCGGGCTGACGAGGCGCTGCCGCGCCGGCAGCTACGCCGGGTCGAGCCTGATCCCGAGGTCTATCCCGACTGAACGCGGCGCGAGAAGGTGCGGCTGGTCGTCGCGCCTTCGAACGTCACGCGGACCGTGCCGCGAAGCATCTTCCGGCCGGCCGAGGCCGGTACGCGCCACGAGCAGGCGGCGAGGCCGCTCTTGAAGCCCGACGTCCGTGCGCGCAGCCGCACCTTCCCGACGAAGGCCGCACAGGACACGGCGCCGGTCCGCACCCGGGCGCCGGTGTCCGTGCGGACGACCGTGATGCGAGCGTCGAGTGGCTTTCCCGCCCGCGACTGCTTCGGGACGGTGACGAAGCGCGTGACCTTGAGCGTGAGTGGCGGCGGCGGGGGAGGCGGCGGTGGAGGGGGCGGGGGCGGTGGAGCAGCCGCGCAGGCGGAGAAGCAGAGGCGTCCCCAGCCGGACCGGTTGTTCGGGCCCGAGCCGATCCGGGCCGTGTCCGCCCTGACCGTCGCGATGAGCGCGGCCGGGTTGTCGGTCAGCCCCGGCTGCTGCTGCAGGACGAGCGCGGCCGCGCCGGAGACTTGGGGCGTCGCGGCGGAGGTCCCGAGGAACCCACCGCTGCAATTGCTCGAAAGCCCGAACGTCTTGGTCGAGACGCCGTCGTACGCGGCGAGGTCGGGCTTGATGCGGCCGTCGATCGTCGGCCCCTGCGAGCTGTACGGACGGACGGACGTGCCCCCCAGCCAGCACACCGCGCCGACGCCGAGGACGTACGGCGACTCGGCCGGCTCGGCCACGCTTCCCTGCGGCACGCTGCGCTCGAGCGTCCCGGTGGTGATGAAGAGATCGAAGCGGCTCGTGGCCGCCGGCGGGATGGCCCGGATCGTCGCGTAGACGGATATCGGCGCGGCGCTCGTGTTCCCGTAGCACGCCTGCTCGACCGGGGGAGCGAGATGGCTCGGCCGCTGGAGGTTCTCCGAGGAGGCGAGCAGCGTTCCCGTCCCCGTTTGCTGGATATAGAGGTTGAAGTCCTGCTCGGTCTCCGGCCACGCGTCCCACGTGAGCGCCGCGCAGCCGGTCGTGCTGCCGGGGATCGTGAACGTGTTCCCTTCGTCGCCGCCGCCGAAATCCTGGAAGACGCTGCCCGGCCGGTGGCTGTAGGGACCGCTCCAGTGGCTCTGCGCGTAGTTCCCTGCAGCGTTGACCCACAGGATCCCATGGTCGTAGGCGCTCTTCGCGATGTCGTCCGGATTGACGGCGTCGGGGCGGTTGTGAACGCCGTCGCCGCGGCCGCCGGCCAGCCACGTGATCGAGTGGCTGATGATCGGGATGTGCTGGTTGATCACGTAGTCGACCGCGATCTGGAGCGTCAGCTCGCTGTCGATGCAGTAGAGAACGAGCTGTGCGCTCGGCGCCATGTCATGGACGACCTCGGCCACTGCGGTCCCATGCGAGCTCTTGCTCTCACCGCACCGGTTGATTATCTGCGTGCCCGCCGGGAGGTCGCCGCTGTCCATCGCCGCCTGTGCGCCGACGAACCCGATGTCGATGACGGCGATCTTGATCCCCACTCCGGTCACGCCCGACCCGTGCAGCCTTTCGACTCCACTCGCGGAGATCTCCTGCCCGCTCACCTCGGCCGGAACGTGCAGGAGCGGCGGGCGGGCGGAGACGACGCCTGCGCTCGAGGTCAGCTCGTGCAGCGCGGCGGCGGGGGCGCGCACCTGCAGGAGGTTCCCGAGGCGCGCCTCGACATGTGCTCCAAGCCGCTTCGCATCGGTAGCTACGGCGGGCGCGTGGCCGGCCTTCGTCTTGAGGATCACGACCTGCCGCTCGACGGCGACGGCGGTCGTTCCCGCAGAAGGCAGACACACCAGCAGGGCGAGCGCGCAGAAGAGGAACCTCACTGGAGCGTTGTAGCAAGCGCGGGAGCGGGCACCATATGCCCATGGCGCGCAAGGCCAGGCTTGTCGGGATCAACCACGTCGCCCTCGAGGTCGGCGACCTCGACGAGGCGCTCGAGTTCTACGGCCGCATCTTCGACGTCCAGTTGGAGTCGCGCATCCCCGGAATGGCCTTCATCACGATGGGCGACCAGTTCCTGGCACTCGCCGAAGGCCGCACGCAGCCGCCCGACGACGACCGTCACTTCGGGCTCGTCGTGGACGACAAGGAGGCCGCGCTCGCCGCGGCCCGCGACGCGGGCGTCGAAATGTTCGGCAAGGGAAACGACTTCCGCGATCCATGGGGTAACTTCATCCAGGTCGTGGAGTACTCGGAGATCCAGTTCACGAAGGCGCCCCAGGTGCTCCGAGGTATGGATTTGGACGGAATCGGGAAATCCGATCGCGCTCTTGACGAGTTGCGCCGAAAAGGCCTTGTCTGACCGCCGCCGCTAATGCTTCAATGCGAAACGTGATCGAGAGGGGAAAGAATGCGTGGTCGGCGACAGGCCGCGGGCTCCGCCGCGTCTTCTGGCACAAGTGGCTGCTGGTCGCGGCAATCGTCGTACTGGTCGCGCTCGGCGGCGTCGCCGCCGCCGCGTATGGCTACGACCGCAGCCAGAGCGACGTGGTCGCAAAGGGCGTGCACGTGGGCGGGATTCCGATCGGCGGTTTGAGCGCGGACCAGGCGCGCGCGAAGCTGAATGCGAAGTTCAAGACGCTCTCCCGGCCGATCATCCTCACGTACAAGGGCGGTCGTCTCGTCCTCACGGCCAAGCAGGCGCAGGTCCGCGTCGACGTGGACGCCCTCGTCGACCAGGCCCTGGCCCAGAGCCACAAGGGCTGGTTCGTCTCGCGGGCGTGGCGCGAGCTCACCGGCGGCCGGGTCGAGGCCGGGCTCCGACCGGACGTCACCTACTCGAAGGCCGCGGTGAACCAGACGCTCGTCCGCATCGAGAACCGGGTCGAGCGCGAGCCGGCAAACGCGTGGGTGAAGGCGAACTACGACGGCCTCCGGATCCATGGGGGCAAGAATGGCGTCGAGGTCAAGCTTGCGCTGCTGCGCTGGCAGATCCGGCACTCGCTGCTCAGCAGGCACGCGCGCCGCTGGTACAAGGTGCCGCTCCGCGCGGTCACCCCGGAGGTGACGATCGCCACGCTGAAGAAGGACTACCCGTCGTACATCACCATCGACCGCGGGAACTTCACGCTGCGCGTGTACCAGGGCCTCAAGCTCGCCAAGAGCTACCCGATCGCAGTCGGGCAGCAGGGCCTCGAGACTCCGGCGGGCATCTACGCGGTGCAGGACAAGCAGGTAGACCCCTGGTGGCACGTTCCGAACAGCGCATGGGCCGGCGACCTGGCCGGCCAGGTCATCCCGCCTGGCCCGTCCGATCCGCTGAAGGCGCGCTGGCTCGGCATCTACAACGGAGCCGGCATCCACGGCACCGAGGACATCGGCTCGCTCGGGAGCGCCGCCTCCCACGGCTGTGTGCGCATGGCGATCCCCGACGTGATCGACCTCTACGATCGCGTCGACGTCGGGACGCCCATCTACATCGGCAACTAGTTGAGTACCTACGACCTCGTCCGGGAGCTGCCGCTCACCCTGGACGCGGACGAGCTGGCGGGACTGTCGGCCAACGTCTCCAGCGGCTTCACTCGTAGGACGACGATCATCCACCTGCGCGGCGCCGGCCACGAAGGCGTGGGCGAGGACACGACCTACTCGGAGGAGGAGCAGCTCGCCTTCCAGGAGGGCGGCAGCGTCCTGCCCGTCACGGGTGAGCACACGATCGAGAGCTTCTCGGCGCTGTTCGCGGGGATGGACTCGCACCGCCGCTGGGGTATCGAGAGCGCGGCGCTCGATCTCGCGCTGCGGCAAGCGGGGAAGCCACTGTGGGAGGTGCTCGGCCGCGAACCGCGGCCGGTCACGTTCGTCTCGTCGATGAGGCTGGGGTCGCCGCCCTCGGTCGACCGCGTCCTGCGCCGGCTCGAGCTCTATCCCACCCTCCGCTTCAAGCTCGATCCGACAAGCGACTGGGACGAGCAGCTCGTCGCCGAGCTGGCCGCGACCGGCGCCGTCGACTCCGTCGACCTCAAGGGGCAGTACAAGGGGACGGTCGTCGACCAGGAGCCCGACCCGCGGCTGTACCGGCTCGTCGCCGAGGGCTTTCCCGACGCGTGGATCGAGGATCCGGCGCTGACGCCGGAGACCGAGCCGGTGCTCGAGCCGTACCGCGACCGGATCACCTGGGACGCGCCGATCCACTCCGTCGCGGACATCGAGGCGCTCCCGTTCCCGCCGCGCACGATCAACATCAAGCCGTCGCGGTTCGGCAGCATCCAGGCTCTCTTCGACACCTACGACTACCTGGCGAAGAACGAGATCGACGCGTACGGCGGCGGCCAGTTCGAGCTCGGCGTCGGGCGCCGCCAGAACCAGTACCTCGCCTCACTCTTCCACCCCGGCGCGCCGAACGACCTCGCGCCGACGCCGTACAACGAGAACGAGCTGCGGCCGGGCCTGCCCGAGAGTCCTCTCGAGCCGGCGCCGGCCGCGGTTGGCTTCGACTTCGCCGCTTAGGAGGGTTTGGCGAAATATGGCGGTGCCGCCGGAACGCGCCGCGCGGCCCGTGGCGCATGTCCTCGGACGCGCCCGTATTCCTGATACGAACGCGTCCTGCGTCCGTGGCCACGAACCACGCGGCGCGCCCCGACGACGTGCAACATTCCGCCAACCCCTCCTAGTCGTCCTTGCGGGTGCCCGTGCCCTCGATCGCGGGGGACGACCCGCCGATCTGGATGCGCTTCGGCTTGTACTGCTCGGGCTTGGGGACACGGATCTCGAGGACGCCGTTCTCGTATGACGCCTCGATTTGCTCGTCCTTGACACCGGCCGGGAGCGAGACGCTGCGCGAGAACGCACCGACGCGGCGCTCGAAGCGGAAGTAGTCATCCTGCTTGACGTCGCTCTTGCGCCGGCGCTCGCCGCTCACGGTGAGGACGTTGTCGTCGAGCTCGACCTGGATCTCGTCCTCCTGCATCCCGGGCAGGTCGAACGACAGGAGGAGCGCGTCCTCGGCCTCGTTGATGTCGACCGGCGGAAGCCAGACGGACGAGCCGTTGCCGGGCGCCGTCGCAAACGGAGACGGGCCGAAGAAGGTGTTCATCATGTGGGCCATGTCGCTCTGAAGACTGGCGAGCTGGCCCGTGGGGGACCGTCGAATCACTGCCATGTCAGCCTCCTTCTCGAACATGATTCTGAGGGAAGTATAAAACCTCAGTGCCATAGTGTCAAGTGCCCAGCAGCGCCTGCAGCTGAGCGGCGTTCGTGGCCGCCTGGGAAACCCATCCCCCGCTCCCGTCCGGGCTCCGGCCGTTGTTGTTGAAGAAGACGAACGCCTGCTCGACGTCCTCGGCCACCGTGCGCAGCGGCCTCGCGAGCTCCCGCAGCTCCTCCTCCGAGTACAGGTAGTTGAAACGCTCGGCCGCGCTGCCGCCGCGGACGTTCCACGTCTGCGCGTTACGCCCGTGGAGGCGGACGTACGCCGTCTGCGACGTGGAAGCCCACACGGTCGGGCTCATGTTCTTCGCCCCCTCGATCCGCGGGGAGTCGGTGATGACGTGCGCCATGCCGTGGCTCTCGAGGAACCCAAGCGTGTCCGCGCGATGCTCGTCGTCCAGCCAGGAGTGGTGACGGAACTCGACGAGGGCCTCGTCCCCCTGCAGCTGCTCCTGCGCCCATTCCAGGTACTCGAACGAGACCGGCTTGTGCACGACGTAGGAGGGAAACTGCAGCAGGATCCCGCCGAGCTTGCCCGCCCCGCGCAGCGGCTCGAGGGCGTCGTGGAAGCGGGAGAAGATCTCCGCGCGGAACTCGCGCGGCGGACGGTCGACGCGGCCACGGGCGTCCGTCGGAACACCCTCCCGCAGCTCGGGCGGCAGCTGCTCGAGCCGGACGGGATGGCGCGTCATCATCCCGAAGGCCTTGACGTGCATCACGAACCCCTCCGGCGTCCGCTCGGCCCAGCGCTGAACCATCTCCTCGGCCGGGAGCCGGTAGAACGTCGAGTCGACCTCGACCGTGTCGAAGTGCTCCGCGTACCACGCGAGCCGGTCGCCGGCCTTCAGCCCCTTCGGATACCAGTGCTTGGACAGCGCCTCGTCCGCCCAGGAGCACGTCCCGATTCGAATTCGGCCTTCAGACATCTCGAACGGAATCTTCACAGAGCTGCGCTACAAGAAGGCGCAGTGAGCGCGACGTCCGCTTTGCCGGTCTACCGGGGCAAGTTCGGTGCGGCCCAGGCTGAGCGCCTGCTTTGGCGCGCAGGCTTCGGCCCGCGGCCCGGCGAGGCGAAAGAGCTCGCCAAGAAGGGGCTCGCCGGCGCGGTTCGCCGGCTCACGCATCCGCCGGCCGAGAAGCTGACCGGCCCCGAGCCGAGGGACGAGCGCGGCGAGGCGCTGGCGCCGGCGGACGCGGTCGGACACGACCACCTCTGGTGGCTCGACCGGATGGTGAGGACGAACCGGCCGCTGGTCGAGCGGATGACCCTGATCTGGCACGACTGGTTCGCAACGTCGAATCAGGGCGTCAAGTCGCAGCGGCAGATGCTCGACCAGAACGCGCTCTTCCGGAAGCACTCGCTCGGCTCGTTCGAGAAGCTCCTGCTCGAGGTCACCACTGACCCGGCGATGCTCGTCTGGCTGTCCGGAAACCTCAACTCCAGGACCGCGCCGAACGAGAACTACGGCCGCGAGCTGATGGAGCTCTTCACCCTCGGCGCTGACCGCCCGGGCGGCTACAGCGAGCAGGACGTCCGGGAGCAGGCACGCGCTCTGACCGGATGGACGAACCGCCGCTCGCGGGCGCTCGGCAACTACGACTTCCGCTACGACCCGAGCCGGCACGACGACGGGACGAAGACCATCTTCGGCAAGAGCGGCGCGTACGAGTGGGAGGACTCGTGCCGGCTGTGCCTGCAGCACCGGAATCACCCGTCGTTCTTCGTGCGCAAGCTCTGGGACTATTTCATCCCCGTCGCGCCGAGCCACTCGACCCAGTCCAAGCTGCAGAAGCTGTACACCGCGAAGTACGAGGTGCGGCCAGTCGTCACCGCGATCCTCAAGCACCCGGCGCTCTACACCGCGCCGCGCATGGTCAAGTCTCCGGTCGTCTACACGGCCGGCCTGCTGCGCGCCACCGGCCGCGGGATCGACCACCAGCAGTGGTTCCGGCTGTCCGCCCTCGCCGGCCAGCGTCTCTTCTACCCGCCGAACGTCGCGGGTTGGGACGAGACGCGCTGGCTCGACACCGCGACGTTTCGGGGGCGCTGGAACCTGGCCGCCTTCGCGCTCAAGCCGTCGGCGCTCGATCCGAAGCGTGACACCGCCCCGGCCAGCGCGAGCGAGCTGCTTGCCCGCGCCCAGGCGTTCCTCGGGCACCCCGTGCTCACGCAGGCGACGCGCCGCGTCCTGCTCGACTTTGCCCGCCGGACGCTGGCCGGCGCGACGGACGCCGGCGCACCCGTGATGGTCGAGAACGCGCTGCGCCAACTGATCGCGATCTCGCCCGAGGTGCAGGCGGGATGACGGATCGACGCGCCTGCGGCTGCAACGATTTCTCCCGCACCGAGCTGGCCCGCCGCGCGGTGGCCGAGGCCGGCCGCGGGTTGCCGCCGATCGAGCCCGGGATGCCGCTTCCCGCCGGCACGGGCCTCAACCGGCGGACCTTCCTCTCCCGCGCCGCCGGGCTCGCGCTCGCCGTCTACGGCGGTACGAAGCTGGCTTCGCAGGCCTACGACGACGGGATCGCCCGCGCCGCCGCAGCACCGTCGGACGCCGTGCTGATTTCGATTTTCCTCGACGGCGGCGCCGACGCGCTGTCGATCCTCTTCCCGGACGGCGATCCGAGGTACCGGGTTCTGCGCCCGAAGCTGGCGCTCCCGGCGTCGTCCGGGATCGGCTTCAGCGAGGACGCGCGCCTGCTCTGGCACCCGTCCCTCGCCTCGCTGGCGACGCTCCACGCCGAAAGCAAGGTCACGGTCATGCCAGCGGTCGGTTACACGAGCCCGGACCAGTCGCACTTCACCTCGCGCCACTACTGGGAGGTCGGCGCAACCGACCCGCTGCTTCGCACAGGCTGGCTCGGCCGCTACCTCGACCGGGTCGGCACCCAGGACAACCCGCTCCAGGGGCTCTCGCTCTTCACGCGGCTGCAGCCCTCGCTCGCAACCTCCAAGGTCCCCGTCGCGTCGATCGACGGCCCGGACCGGTACTCGCTGACGACGCAGAAGGTCGACGGCGCCGTCGCGGAGCAGATGGTGCAGACACTCGGCCCGCTCGGCAACGCGCACGAGAAGAGCAAGGACACGGCCCTGAGCGCCGCCGGCCGCATCACCTCGCAGTCGTTTCGGCTGCGGACGCAGCTCCTGCCGTTCGCGCCCGGGAACAACCAGACCAGCTTCGGCAGCTCGGTCACCTATCCGACCTCGAACGACCAGTTCCCGCGCCGGCTGGCCGGGCTGGCCGCCATGCTCGCGATGGGACTCCCGCTCCGCTGCGTCACGCTCGAGGCACCGGGGATGTACGACACCCACGCGCAGCAGGCCGACGAGCTCAGCGACTCGCTCAAGCTGACCGCGGACACGCTGCTCGCGTTCCAGCGCGACCTCGAGTCGCGCGGGCTCGCCGACCGCGTTCTCGTCCACCTCTGGACGGAGTTCGGCCGGCGCGCGAAGGAGAATGCGTCGCTCGGGACCGACCACGGCGCGGCCGGGACGGGATTCGTGATCGGCACGCGCGCGAGCGGGAGAATGGTCGGCGAGTTCCCGGGCCTGACGAGTGGGCTCGACGAGAAGGGAAACCTGCGCGCGACCTCCGATTTCCGCGCCGTCTATTCCGCCCTGCTCGAGCAGTGGCTCGGCACGGACGCGGCGGCGATCATCCCGAACGCCTCGTCTTTCCAGCGGCCGGCGCTCGTCCGATGAGACGGCTGGGGCTGGTCGCAGGCCTGCTCGTGGCGCTGGTCGCTCCCGCGCAGGCGGGGAAGCCCGTCAAGCGGACGCGCGTGCAGGTCGTCGCCGAGGAGTACGACTTCGCCCTCTCGCGCCGGACCGTCTACGCGGGCCCGGCCACGATCCAGCTGGCCAACTTCGGCGAGGACCCGCACGACCTGCGTCTGCATCGCATCGGCGGGACGAAGACCTTCGCGCTCGGCGAGGTCCTGCCGGGAGACTCCTCCGACCTGCGCACGACGCTTTCGACCGGTCGTTACGTGCTCTGGTGCTCGATCGCCGACCATCGCGCGCGGGGGATGGAAGCGCAGCTCGTGGTCAAGAAGAAGCGACGCTGAGGACGGCCGAGCCCTCGAAGCGCCCGGCGCGCAGGTCGTCGAGCGCCTCGTTCGCCTCCTCCAGCGGGTACGAGCGCACCACCGTCCGAACCGGTACGCGCGGCGCGAGCTCGAGGAACTCCTCCCCGTCCCGGCGCGTCAGGTTGGCGACCGAGCGGATGGAGCGCTCGCCCCAGAGCAGCTCGTACGGAAAGGACGGGACGTCGCTCATGTGGATCCCGGCGCAGACGACGATGCCGCCCCTGGCGGTCGCGGCCAGGGCGGACGGCACGAGCGCGCCGACGGGGGCGAAGATGATCGCCGCATCGAGCGGCTCGGGCGGCGCTGTCGTCGGACGAGCCGGCCCAGTCGGCGCCGAGAGAGCGCGCGAATGCCTGGCCCTCTTCGTCGCCGGCCCGGGTGAACGCGAAGACCTTCCGTCCCTGGTGCTTCGCGACCTGGGCGACGATGTGCGCGGAGGCGCCGAAGCCGTACAGACCGAGCCGCTCGGCGTCGCCGGTCATCCGCAGCGAGCGATAGCCGATCAGGCCGGCGCAGAGCAGCGGCGCGGCCTGGAGATCCTGGTAACCCTCGGGAATGGCGAAGCAGAACCGCTCGTCCGCGACGACGCGCTCGGCGTAGCCGCCGTCGAGGTGGTACCCGGTAAAGCGGGCCTCGTCGCACAGGTTCTCGCGGCCGGAGCGGCAGTAGCGGCAGGTGCCGTCCGCCCACCCGAGCCACGGCACGCCGACGCGCGTGCCCGGCACGAATCGCTCTCCCCCACGCTCGACCGTCCCCACGATCTGATGTCCGACGACGAGCGGGAGCTTCGGATCGGGAAGCTCGCCGTCGACGACGTGCAGGTCGGTCCGGCAGACCCCGCAGACGTGCACGCGGATGAGCACCTGTCCCGGGCCGGGCTCCGGCTCGGGGAGATCAGCCGGGCGCAGCGGGCTCCGAGGCGCTTCCAGCAGCATGGCGCGCACGACCCGAGTGTATGACCGCCCCCAGCGTCACGAGGCAGGCCGCGCACAGCAACAGGTACGGCACCGCGTCGGAGGTCGCGCGCGCGAGCGCACCGCCGCCGAATGCGCCCAGCGCCTGTCCCGGCGCCCAGGCGAGGTTGATCAGCGCGAATCCCCAGGCGACGTCGACTCCGATCTGCTCAGCGCTCTCGCTGATGAACGACATCGCCGGAGACCATGAGATCCCAAAGGAGAGGGCCGCGAACACGGCGATCACCGCCAGCGCGGCCGCGGCCTCCGGCCAGGGGAGGATCGCTGTGGCGACGGCCGAGGCCCCGAGCCCGAACATGACGGGGAGCCGCCTCCCGCGCCGGTCGGAAAGCCGGCCGACCAGAGGTGCTGCGACCGCCTCCAAGCAGGTCGCGACGAGGTACACAGCCCCGATTGCGACCGCGCCCAGCCCGAGCTCGGAGAGCCTCAGCGGGACGAGCACGCCTTGCAGGCCGAACAGCAGCGCAGGCAGCGCGACGAGCCAGAGCCCGCCTAGGACCCTCGGATCGGCGAGCGCGCGCCCGAGCCGCCGGATCGGCTGACCGGGCCGCGGCGGCGGCGCCGGCGTCCTGAGCGCGACGAAGGCGACGACGAGGCAGAGCCCGCCGATGCCTGCGAACACGGGCCCGGTGCCGGCGACGGACGCAAGCGCTCCCGCCACCGGCCCGAACATCGCGCCGCCGATCGCGACCCCGAGCGCGCTCCCGATCAACTGCCCGCGACGCCCGGCCGGCGCCGCCGACACGAGCCAGGTGAGCGCCGCCGTCCACGCGCAGGCACTCCCGAGGCCTTGCGTGAAGCGAGCCGTGTCGAGAAGAACGATCGAATCGCCGTAGCCGAACACAATCGAACTGGCTGCGATCAAGCAGAGCGCAGTGATCGCGGTCGGCTTGACGCCGAACCGGGCCGCGAGGAACCCACTGGGGATGCCGCCGACCAGGACGCCCAGGGGATACGCGGCCGCGAGGAGTCCCGCCCCCGTCTTGGTGAGATCGAAGCGGTCGGCATAGTGCGGGAGGAGCGGCGTGAGCGCGGCGAAGAAGAGCGTGTCCACGAACACGATCGCGCCGGCGAGGAGGAGGATGCGGCGCACTAGATGGGGTACAGGCGCAGGGCGTTCTCGCGCAGGATCGCCCGGCCCGCCTCGAGCGCCTGGCCGGCGGGAAGCAGCTCCGGCAACACCTCGGCCAGCGCCTCTCGCCAGCGCTTGGCGGCGAGGAAATAGAGCTCCGGAGCCAGGGCGGCATCCGACGCGTAGAGGAGCTTCGATACGGGCGCGAGCTCGAGCGCCTCGCGCAGCATCTCCGGCGCGCGGGCGACGTACGGGATCGTCAGCGACAGGTCGAAGTAGACGTTCGGGTAGACGTGCGCGAGCCACCCGGCCTCGCGCACGAACGGGTAGCAGTGGAGCAGGACGAACGTCGTCTCCTCGAAGCGCTCGATCACCGGCTTCAGCCAGCTCGGATCCGCGTGCGGCAGCAGGAGGTCCCTGTCCCCGAAGCCGCAGTGGACCTGAATCGGCAGCGGCTCGCCCGTCTGCTCGTTCGCTTCGAGGACGCTCCAGACTGGATGGTTCTCGTCGATCCGCAGTCCGCCGCGATAGGCGGCGATCGTCTTCAGCGCCGCGAAACCGTGCTTGCGGGCGCGGGCGACGTCGACCTCCGGCCTCGAACGAGTCTCGATCCGCAGAACGGGACGCGCCCGGCATCGCGGCCAGCTCGCCCATCGCCTGCCAGCCGAAACCGTCGCCCGGCGCCGGAAACCCGTCGTCGACGAGTAGCAGCTCCGTGCCGGTCGCGCGCAGAAGCGCGGAGGCGTGCTCCTCAGGCGTCCGCTCGAGCCGGCGCTGGAACACCGCCCGCTCCTCCGGCTCACAGCCGAGCTCCGCAGCGAGCTCGACGATCGCCCGCCGGTAGGAGATCGCAGTCGCGACGTGCGGCCACTGCCGCGGATCGGTGCTCTCGGAGAAGAGCCCGCGGAACTCGTCGAGCGTCTTCGGATGCCGCGTCAGGACGCCGTGCGCATGCTGGTCGACGAGCCCGACCTCGTCTAGTACTTCAGAAAGTGGCCCTGATGCTCGAATGCCTCGTCCTCCGCTGAGTAGGTCTCCCACTCCGAACGCCTGACGGCGAGGTACGAGCGCAGGAGGGTCTCGCCGAGCGCCGGTCCGAGGACGGCATCGGCCTCGAGCGCGTCGAGGGCCTCGGCCTGCGTGCGTGGCAAGCGGACGATCCCGCGCTCGTCCCGCTGCCGGTCGGACAGCGTCGCCGGATCGACGTCCACGGGATCGGGAAGCTCGAGCCCTCGCTCGATCCCGTCGAGCCCGGCGGCGATCACTCCCCCGACGGCCAGGTAGGGGTTGCAGCTCCCGTCCGCGGCCTTGAGCTCGACGTTCGTCGACGCCTCCTCCATGCCGCCGAAGACCGACGGCACCCGCACGGGCGCCTCGCGGTTGTCGAAGCCCCAGCAGGTGTACGCGCCCGACCAGGTCTGCGGGGAGATCCGCGCGTACGAGTTGAAGCTCGGGACGGTCAGCCCGCACAGCGCGGGCAGATGCGCGAGCACTCCTGCGGCGAAGGAACGGCCCTCGCCGCGAGAGCTGCGCGTCCGGGGAGTACATGCGGTTGTCGCGAGCCGTCCCGGTCCCAGAGCGAGAAGTGGATGTGGCAGCCGTTGCCCGCGACGTCGGCCCACGGCTTCGGCGCGAGCGACGCGGCGAGGCCGCGAACGGCGGCGACGCCGCGGATCGTCTCGCGCACCATGATCTGCCGGTCGGCGGCCTCGAGAGCGGGCGCGTGGCCGGTCGTGAGCTCCTGCTGGCCGGGGCCGAGCTCGGCGTGGTACTGGTCGACGGGGATGTCCTGCCGGTCGAGCGCATCGACCAACTGATCGACGTAGTCCTGCGACGCGGTCATCCCGATCGTCGAGTAGCACAGGCTCGAATCGACCGGCCGCCACTCGCCGTCGACGAGCTGCGCCAGCGTGAACTCGTTCTCGAATCCGGCGCGGAGCAGCGCGCCTCGCTCGGCGAGCCGCGCCGACATCCGCTTCAGGAAGGAGCGCTGGCACACGGCTGCCGGCGCGCCGTCGAGCGCCATCTGGTCGGTCAGGACGGCGCCCGTGTGCGGTGCGTACGGCAGAACGCGGAAGGTCTCCGGGTCGGGAACGATCCGGAGCTCTCCGACCGGACCCATCCCCTCGATCGGCTGGAGCTGGTCGAGCGAGTTCATCGCCTGCATCCCGAGCGTGACTCCGATCCCGCTGCGCAGCCGCTGCTCGAGCCCGGCGAGCGCCGTTGCCTTCGTGCGGACGGTGCCGTCGTTTCCGCACCAGAGGAAGCGGACGAGCCGCAGGTCGTTCTCGCGTGCGGTTCCGAGGATGTCCACCCGGGAAAAATAGGCACATTCGAGGGCGGCTACGCGTGGCGATGCTGAACAGGGACGCGACCAGGTGGACGGCGCTCGACGTCGGGAGCGCGTTCGGGGGCGACTAGCGCAGGCCGAGCTTCTGCGAGCAGACGGGCCAGGCGACCCAGCCGTAATGCGCGAGGACGCGCTTCGCGATCGCGATCTGCTCCTCGCGTGTCGCCTGGTTCGCGACCGGCGCGTAGACGCCGCCGCCGTTCTCGTCCCAGGTCGACTGCAGGAACTGCAGGCCGCCGTAGAACCCGTCGCCGTTGTCGGCGGCCCAGTCGCCGTTCGCCTCACACTGGGCGAGCATGTCCCACACGCTCGAGCCGGGGAAGCCGGGCGGAAGCGAGGCCTGCATATCGAGTCGCTCGGCCTGGAGCGCGTGGCGCCGCTGCTTCGGCGAGACGCGGAAGACGGTTGTCCGGCGCTTGGCCAGCGCCTTGCGCAGCGCCCACGGGCGGGTGCTCGGGGACGGCGTCGACATCGCCCGGGCGACGGCGTGCTTGTTCAGGGCGCTCGCGTTCGAGATGTCCGAGGCGCGCAGCAGGATCGCTCCCGGTGGCGGCGCCGACGGCGCCGCGACCGCGGCCGACCAGCCGGTGAGCGTCGTGAGCGCCAGGTCGCTGGCCGTGAACTGCAACCGGAGGAGCCGCTGCCACGCGCGCAGGTACGGCGTCGGGTTGACCGCGCCGTCGTAGCCATAGGCGATCCGCGCTGACGGGTGGATCTCGAAGTGGAGGTGCGGAAGCGTCCCCACGGCGTCGCCGGTGTCCCCGACGAAGCCGAGGACCTGCCCCGCGTGCACGCGCGCGCCGACGATCGCCGCGGTCGAGAACGCGGCCAGGTGCGAGTAGTAGTAGTAGTTGTCGTTGTCGTCGCGAAGCCAGAGCCGGTTCCCTCCCGCCGGGCTCCAGCCGACGAGGAAGAGCGTCCCGTCGGTGACGGCAAGAACGGGCGCGCCGAGCGGGGCGAAGATCTCGTCCCCGTGGAGCCAGCCCGCCGGGCTCGACCGGCCGTATGTGTCGGTGTACGCGACCGGACCGTAGACCGGGAAGACGTATGCGCCCCTGCCGAGGTCGGGAGTCAGCGTCGTCGGGCCGGTATGCAGCGGCTTGAGCACGACCGTCCGGTGCGGGCGCTCAGCCGGCTTCGCGGGTTTCGGCGACCGGGGCTTCGGCTTCTCGACCGTGCCCTTGCCCGCGTCGGGAACCGTGACGGTCGGGATGGGCTCGGTCGGCGGCGGTGGCGGAGTCGGAGTCGTCGTAGTCGTCGTCGTGGTGGTCGTGGTTGTCGTCGTGGTGGTGGTGGTGGTCGTGGTGGTGCCCGTGGTCGTCGTGGTCGTGTCCGTCGGAGGCGGCTCGGTCGAGGCGCAATCGGTCGTGACCGTCTGCGCCGCGTCACAGGGAGTCGGCGCGGCGACGCCTCCGGGCGCGAGCATGGCTGCGGATCCGGCGCCGGCGGCGGCCAGCGCGAGTGCGATCAGCAGGCGGATTCCCGTCCGGCGCACGGCCATCAGGTTAGACGGCTGGTCGGCTCTCCGCCAGCGATCTATACAGCTTTGTCTCTACACTTTCCGCTGCATTCACAGGCAACAGCAAGGGGTCGAATATGAAAGGAAGGCAAGAAATGAGCCGACGATTGCCCATCGCGCTCGGACTCGCCGGGCTGCTCGTGGGCATGCTCGGCTTCACGTCGCTTGGACAGGCGTCCGTGCACGGATTCAAGGCCCGCATAGTCGCGAAGGCGAAGTATGCGGAGAACGCAGGCGCGGTGAACGGCATCACGGCGTCGCGCAAGGCGAAGGCAAACGCCTTGGTGGCCACGAACGGCAGGGGTAAGCTCCCCGACGCGGTCCTGCCGATCGGGCTCGACATCACCGGGCCCGCCCGGGCCGACCGGGCCGAAGGGTGACAAGGGAGACACCGGGCCGGCCGGACCGGCCGGGCCGGCAGGGACCGCAGGGCCCGCAAGGGCCGCAGGGGCCCGAGGGACCGCAGGGGCTGCCAGGTGACACGGGGCCGGCGGGCGCAGGCCTCACGGGAGCCACATCGTCAGCGCCGACTGACGAGCCGCCGGACAACTCGAACTCGAAGACGGTTGCGGTGACCTGCCCAAGCGGGGAGTTCGTCATCTCCGGAGGCGCACGTGTTTCCCCCGCGAACGGTCAGGTGGCCATCGTCTCGAGCGTCCCGTTTATCTCAACGAGCTTCTCGGGCTGGAGCGCGACCGGCGCCGAGGTGCGAGTGACGACAGAAAACGATGACCCCGACAAGCGGGTCACGACGCGCCAGCCGGACGACTTCACCTGGGCGATCAGCGTCTTCGCGCTTTGCGGAAAGAAGAGCTAGGCCTCTGAAGTACTCGCTGAGGACAAGGGCCCCGCCGACCCCCGGGGCCCTCTTTCCTTCTAGACCCGCTCCCACGCCTCGGTGAGCACGTCGCCGAGGATCCCGACCAGCTCGTCGATCTCGGCCTCGCCCGCGACGAGCGGGAGCGAGATCTGCACGACCGGGTCGCCGCGGTCGTCGGCGCGGCAGATCAGACCGCGCCGGAACATCTCCGGGGAGAGGAAGCCGCGCAGGAGCGACTCCGACTCCTCGTCGCTGAAGGTCTCCTTCGTCTCCTTGTCCTTGACCAGCTCGAGGGCGTAGAACCAGCCGACGCCGCGCAGGTCGCCGGCGATCGGCAGCTCCAGCAGCGACGCCAGGCGCTCGCGCAGCATGTCGCCGTTCTCCTGGACGTGCTCGATCACCCGCTCGCGCTTCATGATCTCGATGTTCTTGAGCGCGATCGCGCAGGCGACGGGATGGCCGCCGAACGTGATCCCGTGCGTGTAGGTGCGAGTCCCTTCGAGGAACGGCTCCATCACCGCGTCGCGCGCGATCACGGCGCCGATCGACGCGTACGCCGACGAGAGGCCCTTCGCGCAGGTGACCAGGTCGGGCCGGATGTCGTACAGCTCCGAGCCGAACCACGTGCCGAGGCGGCCGAAGCCGGTGATGACCTCGTCCGCGCACAGGAGGATGCCGTAGTGGTCGCAGAGCTCCCGGACGCCCCGCCAGTACCCGGCCGGGGGAGTGAAGGAGCCGCCCGCGTTCTGAACCGGCTCCATCATCACCATCGCGACCGTGTCGGGCCCCGCCTGCTCGATCGTCTCCTCGAGGTCGTCGAGCAGGAAGCGGGTGAACTCCTCCTCCGTCTCGCCCTCCGGTCGGCGGTAGCGGTTCGTGTTCCGCGTGTTGACCACACCCGGAACGAGCGGCTCGAACGGGGCGCGAAGCGCGGGAATGCCGTTGATCGAGAGTGCGCCCATCGTCGTACCGTGGTACGCGACGTGGCGCGAGACCGCCTTCCAGCGCCGCTCGCCTCTGACCGAGTGGTACTGGCGCGCGAGCTTCCAGGCCGACTCGACCGCCTCGGAGCCGCCAGAGACGAAGAAGACGCGGTTCAGGTCGCCCGGCGCGAGCGAGGCGACCTCGGCCGCCAGCTCGATCGCGCGCGGATGTGCGTACGACCAGTTCGTGTAGAAGGGCAGCTCGCGCATCTGCGCCGCGGCCGCCTCCCCGATCTCGTCGCCGTAGCTGTAGCCGATCTGGACGGCGAACAGCCCCGCGAGCGCGTCGAGGTAGCGCTTGCCGTTCGCGTCCTCCAGGTAGCAGCCGTCGCCGCGCACGATCACGGGCAGGTCGCCCTCGAGGTACCCGCCCATGCGGGTGAAGTGCAGCCACAGGTGGTCGCGTGCAGCCTGCTGCAGCTCGTCGGCGGTCATCGTCGTCTGGACTGTGGTCATGCGCTCCTCCCGCGGCGGCTCTGGATCAGGACGCTGAACAGCATCGCAGCTAATGCGACCACGAAGATCGCGGTACCGATCACGTTCACCTGCGGCGGGGCGCCGATGCGGGCTGCTCCCCAGACGAAGAGCGGGAACGTGATCTGCGATCCGGAGTTGAAGTACGTGACCACGAAGTCGTCGATGGAGATGGCAAAGCAGAGGAGGAGCGACGCGAGGACGGCCGGGGCGATGAGCGGGAGCGTCACCTTGCGGAACGTCGTCCACTCATTCGCCCCGAGGTCCATGGCGGCCTCCTCGAGGTGACGGTCGAAGCCGATCAGGCGCGCCTTCACGGTGACGACGGCGAAGCTGATGCAGAACATGATGTGGGCGATCAGGATCGTCCAGAAGCCGAAGACCACGTTCAGGTTGAGGAACAGCGTCAGCAGCGACGCGCCGAGGACGATCTCCGGCGTCGCCAGCGGCAGGAAGACGAGCACGTTCGTCGCGCCGCGCGCGCGGAACCCGTAGCGAACGAGTGCGAGCGCGATCAGCGTTCCGAGCGCGGTCGCCACCAGGCTCGCAATCAGCGCGATCTCGAGGGACAGGATGATCGAGCCGCGGATGCCCGGGACGCCGTCCCAGTACCGCCAGTTGTCCCAGGTGAAGCCCTGCCAGGTGTAGTTGAACCGGCCGACGGGGTTGTTGAACGAGAAGATGACGACGACCGCGATCGGCAGCAGCAGGTAGATGAAGAAGAGGATCGAGTAGGCGGTCAGGACGTGGCGTCGGACGAACGCCCACACGGATACGAGCACGCCGCGGCGCGGGCGGCCGGCGACTGCGGCGGCCGAGCTCACGGCGCCGCCGTCCCGGTCAGCTGCTCGGTGCCGACCGCGCGCGCGTAGATCAGCACCGCGATCAGGATTCCGCCCATCAGCACGAAGGACATCGCGGCGGCGGCCGGGTAGTCGTTCAGCTGCAGGAACTTCGACTGGATGACGTTCCCGATCATGTGGTTGTTCGGCGAGCCGAGCAGCTCCGCGTTGATGAAGTCGCCGGCGGCGGGGATGAAGGTGAGAAGCGTCCCGGCCACGATCCCCGGCAGCGAAAGCGGCAGCGTCACCCGCAGGAACGCCTTGAAGTGGCTGGCGTAGAGGTCCTGCGCCGCTTCGATCAGCCGCTTGTCGATCTGCTCCAGGGACACGTACAGCGGCAGCGCCATGAAGGGAAGGAAGTTGTAGGTGATCCCGCAGACGACCGCGACGGCGGTCGCGAGCAGGCGCCCGTCCTCACCGAGCAGGTGCAGCGAGCGCAGCGTGTTCGCGACGATCCCGTGGTCGGACAGGATCGACTCCCAGGCCAGCGTCCGGATCAGGTACGTGACGAAGAACGGCGCGACGATCGCCAGCAGCAGCAGGTTCTTCCACCGGCCGCCGCGGAACGCGATCCAGTATGCGACGGGAAAGCTGAGCACGAGCGCGAGCGCCGTGGCAATCGCCGCGTACTCGAGCGAGCGGAGGAACTCGTCGCCGTAGTTGTTGATCGCGTCCCAGTAGTTCCCCCATGCCCAGCTGAACGCGTAGCCGACGTCCAGCGAGCCGGATTCCAGCGACTGGTAGGCGAGGAAGCCGAGCGGGACGAGGAAGAAGACGGCGAGCCACAGGACGCCCGGCGCGAGCAGCAGGTAGGGCGTCAGCCCCCGGTGCCGGTGCAGGAACCCCACGGCCTAGAACGCCAGGTTGTTCCAGGCCTCCTGGTACTTCTGGTTCGTGAGCGCGGTCGGATCGAACAGATGCACGTTGTCGAGCATCTCCTGGGTCGGGAAGATCAGCGGGTTGTTCGCAACGTCGGGGTTGATCTTCAGCGCGGCCTTCTTGGCCCCGGCGACGGGGGTGATGTAGTAGATGCCGGTGATGTCGCGCTTGGGGTCGCCGGCCTCCATCAGCCCCTGTACCTCCGGGTCGTAGACGTAGTTCATGTAGACCGACGCCGTGTACACGTCTCCGCCCGTCGGTATGAGCATGTTGTCGGTCCAGATGTCCCCGCCGTCGTTGGCCAGGTTCCAGTGCAGGTGCGTCTGCTGCTTGGGCCCGAGCTGCGGGATGTCGCCGGACCAGGACATCGCCGCGGCCAGGTCGCCGCGTGCCAGCGGAGGCGCGTAGTCGTTGCCGGTGAACTGCCGGATCTGACCCGAGTCCTTCGCCGTCTGCAGCTTCTTCATCGCGCGGTTGAAGGTCGCGTCGGTCACTTTCGCAGGGTCGTCTCCGTTGGCGAGCATCACGAGGGCGAGAGCGTCCGCCATCTCGTTCAGGACGGTGATCTTTCCCTTCAGCTTCGAGTTGCCGAGGAGGTCGTCGATCGACAGCACGGGATCGGTCAGGGTCTCGTTGAACGCGATGCCGGTCATGCCCGACTGCCACGGCAGGCTGTAGTCACGGTGTGGGTCCCACGCGGGATGCTGGAGCGCCGACTCGAGGTTCTTGATGTTCGGGATCGCGCTCTTGTCCAGCTTCTCGACCCACCCCTTGCCGACGAGGAGCGAGGGCCACTTGGAGTTGTCGGTCATGACGATGAGGTCGCGGTCGATCGACTGTCCACGCGACAGCGACGGCTCGATCTTGGCGCCGAACGTCGCGTTGTCATTGACGTCCTCTTTGTAGTCGACGTGAACACCGAACTTCTTCTCGAACTCGTCGAGCGAGGGAAACGTGTGCTTCTTCTGGTTGGTGTCCATGTAGAGCGTCCAGTTCGAGAAGCGCAGGGTCTTCGCCAGCTGCTGCTTTCCGGTCGAGGTCCCCGTCGTCGTCTTGCTGCCCGAGCCGCCGCACGCGGCAAGAAGGCCGGGGACGGTCAAGAGCGAGGCGCCGGCGGCGCCACGGCGGAGCAGTTGATCACGCGTCAGACGTTGGGTCATTCGTCCCCTCCTCGGGTTCGTCGTCCACGACAAAGCTCGCTTCTCGGTTCCAGCTCAGCACCACCCGGTCGCCCGGAGCGGCCAGGGCGGCCTGAGGGCCTGCATTCTGCACATAGACGGACAACTCGCCCGCCTGCGTCTCGACGATGTACTGGGTCGACACGCCGATGTACGCCCGCTCCTTGACCTCGCCGGGGATGCGGTTCTCACCGTCCTCCCCGAGCTGGATCTTCTCCGGCCTGATCCCCACGGCGACCCGGCCCGAGCGCCCGTCGAGCGCCTCCGGGCGTCACGCGGATCTGCGTCCCGTCGACGCTCACGGTCCCGTCCGGCGTCGCCGAGCCGCTGAGCAGGTTCGAGACGCCGAGGAACCCGGCGACGAACCGCGTGCTCGGCCGCTCGTAGAGCTCGTCCGGCGTGCCGAGCTGCTCGATCTTGCCGGCGTTCATCACCGCGATCCGGTCGGCCATCGTCATCGCCTCCTCCTGGTCGTGGGTGACGTGGATGAACGTCACCGCCACGTCGTGCTGGATCATCTTCAGCTCGAGCTGCATCTGCTTGCGCAGCTTCAGGTCGAGCGCGCCGAGCGGCTCGTCCAGCAGCAGGACGCGCGGCCGGTTGACGAGCGCGCGGGCGAGCGCGACGCGCTGCTGCTGCCCGCCGGAGAGCTGCCGCGGCTTCCGCCTCTCGGCCCCGGAGAGCCCGACGATCTTGAGGATCTCGAGAACGCGTCCGCGCACCTGGTCGCGCGCCACTCGCCGGCGCTTGAGCCCGAACGCGACGTTCTCGAACACGTCGAGGTGCGGGAAGAGGGCGTAGCTCTGGAAGACCGTGTTGACGTCGCGCTTGTACGGAGGCAGGCCCGTCACCTCCCGCCCGCCGAGGTAGACGATCCCTTCGTTCGGCTCCTCGAACCCGCCGATCATCCGGAGCGTCGTCGTCTTGCCGCAGCCCGAAGGGCCGAGCAGCGCGTAGAAGCTCCCGTGCTCGACCTCGAGCGAGACGTCGTCGACCGCAACGACGTCGTCGAAGCGCTTCGTCACCCCCTCGAGGCGGACGTCTAGCTCGGCCGAGTCGGTCAATCCACCTTGGCCATCACGTGCTTGATCTGGGTGTAGTCCTCCAGCGAGTACATCGACAGGTCCTTCCCGTAGCCGGACTGCTTGTAGCCGCCGTGCGGCATCTCCGAGACGAGCGGGATGTGGTCGTTGATCCAGACGGTGCCGAACTGCAGCTTGCGCGCCGCGTTGAGCGCACGGCCGATGTCGCGCGTCCAGACCGAGGCGGCGAGCCCGTACGGGACGTCGTTCGCCCAGGCGATCGCCTGGTCGTCGTCCGCGAAGCGCTGGACGGTGACGACCGGCCCGAAGACCTCGCGCTGGACGATCTCGTCCTCCTGGCCGACGTCCACGACCACGGTCGGCTTGACGAAGAAGCCGCGGTCGCCGTTCGTGCCACCGCCGGTGAGGACCGTCGCGCTCTTCGCTCGGTCGAGGAAGCCCAGCACGCGCTCCTGTTGGGCCTGCGAGATGACCGGGCCCATCTCGATGTCCTCGCTCTCGGATGGATCGCCGACCTGCAGCGACTCGACGGCGGGCACGAGCTCCTCGAGCAGCTTGTCGTAGATCCCCGGGCCCGCGACGACGCGCGAGGCGGCGGTGCAGTCCTGGCCCGAGTTCCAGTAGCCGCCGATCTTGATCCCCTCGGCGACCGCGGCCGGGTCTGCGTCGTCGAACACGATCACGGGCGCCTTGCCGCCGAGCTCGAGATGGATGCGCTTGAGCGTGTCGGCGGCGGCCCGCGCGACCTCCTTGCCGGTCGCGACGTCGCCCGTCAGCGACACGAGGCGCACGTCAGGATGCCGGACGATCCCGGCGCCGACCGGCTCGCCGTCGCCGGTGATGACGTTGAGGACGCCGGCGGGGATCACTTCCTGCGCGAGCTGCATGAACCGGAGCGTCGACAGCGGCGTCTGCTCGGACGGCTTCAGCACCTGGACGTTGCCCGCCGCCAGCGCCGGCGCGAGCTTCCAGATGCCCATCATCAGCGGGTAGTTCCACGGCGCGATCCCGCCGACGATCCCGAGCGGCTCGCGGCGGATCCAGGACGTGTAGCCGCGCATGTACTCGCCGCTCGAGCGCCCTTCGAGGATGCGCGCCGCGCCGGCGAAGAAGCGGATGTTGTCGGACATGACCGGCGGCTCTTCGCGCGAGACGGCGATCGGCTTGCCGGTGTTCACGGACTCGAGCTGGGCCAGCTCCTCGGCGTTCTCGTCGACGAGGTCGGCCAGCTTGAGCAGGATCTCCGCGCGCTCGGCCGGAGTCGTCTCGAGCCACTCGGGCAGCGCCTTCTTCGCCGCCTCGACGGCCCGGTCGACGTCCGCCTGCGTCCCGCGCGGCACCTCGGCGATCGTCTCGCCCGTCGCGGGGTTCAGCACCTCCATCGTCCCGCCCTCGACGGCGCCTACCCACTCGCCGCCGACGAAGTTCTCATAGGTCGAAGTCGTGACGCTCATCGAAAGCCTCCTTTGGAGCCCCTATCTTCGCCGAATCACACCGGTGTCGCGCGTCAGCCGCACGGACACCAGGACGGGAATGATCGTCAGCAGGATCACCGCAAAGATGACCGCGTTGACGACCGGAAGGTTCTGACCCTGGCGCAGCTGGTCGAGAATCCAGATCGGCAGCGTCGTCTGCGCGCCCGGCGTGAACGTCGTGACGATCACCTCGTCGAACGAGAGCGCGAACGCGAGCAGGCCGCCCGCAGACGAGCGCCGTCGCGATGGTCGGCCAGAGGACGTAGCGGAAGGTCTGCCAGCCGTCCGCGCCCAGATCCTGCGAGGCCTCGACGATCGTCGGCGACGTCCGCCGCAGCCGCGCGAGCACGTTGTTGTAGACGACGACCACGCAGAAGGTCGCGTGGCCGATCACGATCGACCAGAGCGAGAACGGCACGCCCGCGAACACGTAGAACGAGTTCAGCGCCATCCCGGTGATGATCCCCGGGAGCGCGAGCGGCAGGAGCAGCAGGAACGTGACCGACTCCCGGCCGAAGAACTTGAAGCGGCTGATGGCGAACGCGGCCATCGAGCCGAGGACGAGCGCGATGCCGGTTGCGATCAGGCCGCACTTCAGCGACAGCCAGAGGGACGAGCGGACATCCGGGTCGTTCCACGGCGACGCTGAACCAGTGCGTCGTCCAGCTCGTGATCGGCCAGCTCTGGATGTTCGAGCTGTTGAACGCGTAGACGAGGATGGATCAGGACGGGATCCAGAGGAAGACGACGACGCCGACCGTCCAGACCCGCAGCCCGATCCGTGCGCCCTGCGTCTCGATCACAGCGCCTCGAAGGCGCCGAGCCTGCGCGCGATCGATGAGATAGAGGGCCATGACGAGCACCGGGATGGTGGCGAACGCGGCCGCGAACGGGATGTTGGAGTTGACGCCGATGAAGCTCTCGACCACGTTGCCGATGAAGTGGTTCTTGCCGCCGCCGATCAGGAGCGGCGTGATGAAGTCGCCGAGGGTGAGCGAGAACGTGAAGATCGAGCCGGCGACGATCCCGGGCAGCGCGAGCGGCAACAGCACACTCCTGAACGTGCGCCAGCCCTTCGCGCCGAGGTCGGCCGAGGCTTCGAGGAAGTTGTCCGGGATGCGCTCGAGCGCGGCGTACACGGGATGACCATGAACGGGAGCCAGATGTACGTGAAGACGAGCCAGCATCCCCCAGTTCGTGTAGAGCAGGTTGACGTCCGCGGATCCCGATCTTGTTCAGCGTCCAGTTGAGCGCGCCGTCGTGGCCGAGGATCGTCCGCCAGGCGTAGATGCGGACGAGGTAGCTCGACCACAGCGGCAGGAGGATCGCGATCAGCAGGAGCGTCGCGTGTCGCGGCTTCGCGACCCGCGCGATGTAGTACGCGAGCGGGAAGGCGAGGATCGCGTCGAGAACCGTGACGGCGGCCGCGATCCCGATCGTCCGGCCCGCGATCCTGAGGTACGTCCCGCCGGAGTGGAGGATGTCGTCGAAGTTCTGGAGCGTCCAGTCGTGGACGATCTTGCCGGTGAAGGAGTCGACCTGCCAGAAGGCGGAGATGAAGAGCGCGCACCAGCGACCGACGTAGACGAACAGGAACGCGGCGACCGGGCGGGACGAGGAGCACAGCAGAGCGAGCCACCTGTGCCGCCAGAAGATCGCCGAGAGCCTGAGGCGGGCCCGACGTAACGACGAGCCCGCCCCGCGTGCTTCAACTGCTGTGTCGATCACGTCCGACCTAGCCGGTGACCTCGGTCCACGCTTTCTGCCACTCGTTGTAGTCCATGCAGTTCTTACTGCCGTTCCCGCAGTCCGGCGAGCGGCGTCTTCCAGAACTTGATCGTGTTGTAGTAGGGCTGGGCTCGTCCAGGTGGTACTGCGCGCACGAGTCTGCCTGGAGCTTGTTCATGAACGGACACGCCTTCGGGTTGACCGGCGTCTCGCCGAAGACGATCGCCTGCTGGGCCTGCACCTGCGGCGTGGTCACGTACTTCATCCACATGTACGCGCAGTTCGGGTGCGGCGCCCGCTTGGCGATCATCCACGTGTCCGCCCAGCCCGGTCACGCCCTGGGTGGGGAGGATCTCCGTGACCGGGAGCTTCTTCGCCTGGAGCTGCAGTGTCTGGTATGGCCATGAAGCGCCGACGGACACATCGCCCTGCTGTGAACGCCTGGATCTCGTCAGCCGCGTAGTTCCAGTACGTCTTGACCAGCGGCTTCTGCTGCTTGAGCAGGCGATCGTCGCGTCGAACTGGTCCTTGTTCAGCTCGTACGGATCCTTGATGCCCGAGGCTGGGTTCGTCTTGGACAGGTACAGGGCCGCGTCCGCGATCTGGATCGGGTTGTTCGGGACCGTGATCTGGCCCTTGTAGTTCGGGTCGTAGAGGATCGACCAGTCCTTCGGCGCCGGAGTGACCTCTTCGTGTTGTACATCAGCGTGTTCGGGCCCCACTGGAGCGAGACGCCGTAGTGGACGCCGCCGACGGTGTTGTGAGGCGGCGACTGGAAGGCGGGAATGAAGTCCTTCCAGGCCGGGATCAGGTCGACGTTCACCGGCCGGACGTCGCCGCCCGCGATCAACCGCAGGCTGGCGTCACCCGAGGCCGAGACCATGTCGTACTGGCCTCCGCCGCCTCCTCCGCCGGTGCGCATGAGCGCGACCATCTGGTTGGAGGAGCCGGCGTCCTTGCGCTTGATCTTGCAGCCCGTCTGCTGCTCGAACTTGTCGGCGAAACTCTTGTCGCTGTAGTAGGGCCACTCGATCAGGTTGAGGGCGCCTTCGCCCTTCCCGATCGACTGCGGCAGGTCCCGACACGGCGTGTCGTCGTATTGCGTTCCTCACCGCTGCCGCCGCATCCCGCCGCGAGGAACGCGGTCGCCCGACGAGCAGGATCCCCGCGCTCAGCGCGGTGACCCTTCTCCACTTCGGTCTCATTCGTTTGACTCCCTTCCCCTCGATGGTGAACGTGTGCTCGGGCCGCCACTCGAGTCGGACGCGACGGCCTTTTTCCTCGAGCACCTGTTCCGAGGTGGTCTCGAGGTTCTGGCGCATGACTGTCAGCGCTCCCCCCTGGTCGAGATCGACGATGTAGCGCGTGAAGGCGCCGACGTAGATGACGTCCTTGACCGTCCCGGTCTCTCCGCTGCCGCCGTCGCCGGGAACCATCTCGATCTTCTCGGGGCGGATCGTGAAGCGGCGGCCCATACGTTCGAGCACGTTCGAGACGCCGACGAACCCGGCGACGAACTCGGTCGCGGGATGCTCGTAGATCTCCTCGGGCGTCCCCACCTGCTCGATCCGGCCCTCGTTGAAGACCGCGATCCGGTCGCTCATCGTGAGCGCTTCTTCCTGGTCGTGCGTGACGTAGAGAAAGGTGATGCCGAGGCGCTGCTGGATCGCCTTCAGCTCGATCTGCATTTGCTCGCGCAGCTTGAGGTCGAGCGCGCCGAGCGGCTCGTCGAGCAGCAGGACGCGCGGCGAGTTGACGATCGAGCGCGCGAGCGCGACGCGCTGGCGCTGGCCTCCCGACAGCTGCACCGGCTTACGCGGCCCGTAGCCGTCGAGCTGGACGAGCCGGAGGGCCTCGGCGGCGCGCTCGTCTCGCTGCGGATTGCGGACGCCTTTGACGCGCAGCCCGTACGCGACGTTCTGAAGGACGCTCATGTGCGGGAAGAGCGCGTAGTCCTGGAAGACGGTGTTCACGTCGCGCAGGTACGGCGGGGTCGAGCTGACGTCCACGCCTCCGAGCTCGATCGAGCCCGGAGTCGGGGCGTTCGAAGCCGGCGATCAGCCGCAGCGTCGTCGTCTTGCCGGAGCCCGAAGGCCCGAGCATCGTGAAGAACTCGCCCGGCTGGATCTCCAGGTCGATGCGATCGACCGCGACCACGTCGCCGTACGCTTTGCGGAGCTCCGCCAGCCGGATGTCGGGCCGGTCCGGCTCCGGGCCGGCCGATTGCTCGGAGCGGACGCCAGTTTCTGCCGTCACGGCTGCAAGCCAACCAGAATCCGCGCGGGCGGACAAGTTAGTGTCGGACGGTGATCGCGGTTGTCGGCGCAGCCGGAACGATCGGGCGCAAGGTGCTGGAGTTCCTGGATTCGTGGGACGTCCCCGCCGCGGCCCGGGACTTCCGGCTCGAGGGGGACGAGCACGTCGACGCACGCGATCCGGACTCGCTGGCCCGCGCGCTGCACGGCACCTCGTTGTGCGTCAACTGCGCGGACTACCGGCTGAACATGGAGGTGATGGAGGCCGCGCTCGCAGCGGGCTGCCACTACGTCGACCTGGGCGGCCTCTTCCACACGACGCGGCGCCAGCTCGAGCTCGACCCTCGGTTCAGGTCCGCGGGGCTGACCGCGATCCTCGGGATGGGCTCGGCGCCGGGGAAGACGAACCTGCTCGCGAGGCTGGCGGCCGAGCGGGTTGGCGAGCCGTGCTCGCTCGAGATCTGGGCGGCCACCCGCGACCCCGCGGCCGCGGGCAATCCGTTCCCCATCACGTATTCGGCGCAGACGCTGCTCGACGAGCTGCAGCTGCGGCCCGTGGTGCTTCGCGACGGCGAGCTCGTCGAAGTCGAGCCGCTTTCCGGCTCGGCCCGGCGCGAGCTGCCCGAGCTCGGCGACGTGGAGGGAATCTTCACGCTCCACTCCGAGCTGGCCACGCTTCCCGGCTCTTTTCCGTCGCTGCGCGAGGCGAGCTTTCGCCTGAGCCTTTCTCCCGGTCTGGTCGAGAAGCTGCTCGCGCTCGGCGACGAGCGGCCGGAGCCCTACGTCCAGTCGGCGCAATCCGTCGCGGTGCACCTCGTCGCGGCCGACGGGCTTGCCGTCGCGGCGATCACGCGCGGTGGGAGCGCGCGCTCGACGGCCGAGCCCGCCGCGCGGGCGGCCGCCGAGCTGGTGGCCGGGCGGCTGGCGCGCCCCGGCGTGCATCCGCCCGAGACGGCGGTGAGCGATGCCGAGGGATTCCTCGGGATGCTCGACACCGAGATCGTCTGGGACTAGCCGGTCTGCGCGGGTTGCGCCTGCGCTGCGCCGGTGCGCTGCGAGGCGATCCACTGCTCCAGCGCCGGCCCGCTCTCGCAGCTGACGATCACCGCGTAGCGCAGGTGGTCGCCGCTGTGCTGGCCGCCGTGCCAGAGGAACTCCGAATCGACGACCGCCTGCTGGGACCTCGGCAGCGGGATCGCCACTTCGCTGTCCTTGTCGAACTGCTCCCGGCGGACGACGAGCGAGCTCGACGGGATCGTCCGTCAGCTCGTGCCAGACGCGCACGACCCACCCCTCCGACTCCGGGTTGAGCTTGTTGTTCAGGTCGAGGTGAAGGCCCCACCGGCACTCGCGCATCGTGTTCTTCTGCATGCGCAGGAGCTGGACGCGGCCGAACCGCGCGCCGATCGACTCCACCCACTTGACGATCGTCGGGCACTTCTCAGCGTTCGCCGTCCAGATGCCGTCCTTGTCGGGCTTGCCGTGCTCCCAGAACCCCTTCAGCTCCATCTCCCCCGTAGCCGAGGTGATCGGCGCGAAGAACGTGTTCGGGTCGCTCCCGTACGTCACGTAGGTGAGGCTCTCCCACTCCTCTTTGGGGATCTCCGGCCCCTTGTACTTGTCGAGGCTGAGCCAGCCGCCGGCGTCTTCCAGGACAGGCATGCGGTAGTGCGGAGTCTTCTCCTGCTTCAGGCTCGGCTTCCGGACGCCGGTCTTGTAGAGGATCTTCTTCGTGTACTCGTTCTTCAACAGCGATGTGACTGAGGACATGGGTGCGCGCCTTTCGGGTGGATGTCGGTAGCGGTTTTAGCAAGAACGGCGGATCCCGGAGAACTGGCCGCCCGGTTGCTTCGTACCATCCACCGATGGTTTCGCGCCCCGTCCTGCAGTTTGCCGTGTCTGGCCTACTCGCCCTCATGTTCGTCGGGATCGGCGCCTTCTTCGTCCTCCGGAGCCAGGGGGATGCCGAGTCTGTCCGCGACGCGAGGCGGCTGACGCGCATCCTCGGAACCACGGCGATCGAGCCCGCCCTTACGGACAGCCTCGTTCGCGGCGATCCGGCTGCGATTGCGCGCCTGGATCGGCTCGTGCGGGAACGCGTGGTCGTCGACCCGGTCGTCCGCGTAAAGCTCTGGACGCCTGACGGGCAGATCGTCTACTCCGACGAGGACCGACTGATCGGGGCGCGCTACACGCTCAGCGCGGAGGACCGCGCCTCGTTCACGCGTAACAAGGTCGACGCGGAGATCAGCGACCTCGACCGGCCGGAGAACCGATTCGAGAAGCCGTTTCACAAGCTCCTCGAGGTCTACCTCCCGGTGCACACGCCCGGTGGCCAGCCCCTCCTGTTCGAGTCCTACATCCGCTACAGCTCGGTCTCGGCGACGGGCCGGCGTGTCTGGCTTCCGTTTCTGCTCACCCTCATCGTCGCCCTCGCGGTTCTCTGGGTCGTTCAGGTCCCGCTAGCGGCAAGGCTTGAGCGGCGGCTACGCGCACGTCAGCGCGAGCGCGAGGAGTTGCTCGTGCGCGCGATCGACGCCTCGGACATCGAACGCCGCCGGATCGCCGCCGACCTCCATGACGGCGCTGTCCAGGACTTGGCGGGGATCTCGTACAGCCTCGACGTGGCGGCCGGCCAGGCCGAGACGACGCCGCGAGCGGACCTGCGCGACCTTCTTCGCCACGCGGGGAGCGTGACACGCGAATCGATGCGGCAACTGCGTTCCCTCCTCGTCGAGATCTACCCACCAAACCTCCACGAAACCGGCCTCGAGGCGGCGATCACGGACCTGCTCGCCCCGCTGAGGCGACGAGGCATCCACGTTGAGCTCGCGACGGACGGCGTCGGACGCCTTCCGCCCGAGTCCGAGCAGCTGATCTTTCGTACCGCCCAGGAGGCGCTCCGGAATGTCGCCGACCACGCGAAGGCTTCCCACGTGACGGTCAGCCTCGAGCGGGGGGACGGAACGGTCGTCGCACTCATCCAAGACGACGGCGAGGGCTTCGATACCGCGGCTGCCGCCGGTCGCCGTGAGGATGGCCATTTCGGGCTCGCGCTGCTCGTCGACCGAGCCGGCGATCTTGGTGGACGGCTCGCGATCGAGTCGAAACCGGGCGAAGGAACGGCGATCCTGCTGGAGATCCCGGCGCCGTGATCCGCGTCGTCATCGCCGACGACCACGCCGTCGTTCGCACGGGGCTGACGCAGCTCGTTCGCTCGGCAGAGGACCTCGAACTCGTCGGCGTCGCCGTGGACGGCGACGAGGCGGTCACGCTGGCCGTTGACCACGATGCGGACGTCGTGCTCATGGATCTGTCGATGCCGCGGATGGACGGGGCGGCCGCGACGAGGCTCTTGCTCGAACGGCGGGCGGATGCCCAGGTCGTGATCCTCACGTCGTTCTCCGACCGGGACCGCATCCTCGAGGCGCTCGACGCCGGTGCGATCGGATACCTGCTGAAGGACGCCGAACCGGATGCCGTGCTCGACGGGATCCGTGCGGCTGCGCGGGGCGAGTCACCCCTCGCGCCGAAAGCCGCCAGGGCGCTGCTCGCGGAACGCGCGGATCGCGGTTTCGCCCCCGAGCTGAGCGCGCGCGAGCAGGAGGTGCTGGCACTCGTCGGCGAAGGCCTCCCGAACAAACTGATTGCGCGCAAGCTCGACATCTCCGAGAAGACGGTCAAGGCGCACTTGACGAGGATCTTCCGCGAGCTCGGTGTCGACGACCGCACACAGGCGGCGCTGTGGGCACGCGAGCACCTCTCCCGGTCTTAAGACCTATGTCCAATTGAAAGCTCGACCGGGCCGCGGGCACTCTGAACTCGTTCACTGTCCGATCCGAGGAGGAGTTGGAAAATGACCAGACTGAAGATGCGAATGATGGTGATTGGGGCTGCCGCTCTCGTGGGCGCCGTTACCGTCCCGCTCGCCGTCGCAGAGAAGGGCGCGGATGACCCGGCGGGTCACGTGCGCCACGCCAAGCACACGAAGAAGGCGGCGCACAAAAGTCACAAGCTGAAGGGCAAGAAGGGCACCAGGGGGCACAAGGGGAACTCCAGCTCGACGTCCAAGGGCCGCGAGGCCGAGCCCGGCGACGACCGCGGGCAGGTCGCGGAGCCCGGCGACGACCGCGGCCAGGCAGTCGAGCCGGGCGACGATCGCGGCCAGCAGGCCGAGCCCGGAGACGATCGCGGCCAGGCAGTTGAGCCGGCCGACGATCGGGGTCAGGCCGCAGAGCCGGGCGACGATCGCGGCGGCGGCAACGAAGCCGAGCCCGGCGACGACCGCGGCGGTAACAACGAGGCCGAGCCCGGCGACGACCGGGGCGGGCACTAGGCCGCGCGGCCGCAACCCGCTCGACGATCTCAGCCGAGCAGACGAGGTATCGAGGGAACCGGCCAACCGGTTCCCTCGCCGTCCTCGACTCAGGCGGTCCGCAGTGCGTCGATGGTCGCGGTCGGGACGATTCCTTCGAGCTGGCGTGAGAGCTCGGCGTCGAGGGTGACGAAGAAGTCCGCCTGCAGCTTGGTGAGCGCCACATACTCCGCGTCGTAGGTGTCGGCCCAGCCGAGCTGATCCGCGATCTTCCAGGCGTTGCGCCGCAGCACGGCGTCGCCGAGCAGGCGGATCGGGATCGCCGCGATACGCGCTAGCCGGTCGGAGGCGACGTCCGCGTCCAGCTCGCCTCTATGCACGGCCTCGTGCAGCGCCGACAGCGTCTGCGAGCGCAGGAGGGTCGGCGCAAGCAGCTCGTGGTCGCCATGTACCTCGATCTCCTCGCTCGCCAGCCGAAGCACAACGCCAGAGTCGACGACGAATCTGGTCACGGTTTGGGCACGAGAGGACCCGCCGGGGTGTTGCCGCTTCCATTGCCGCCGGTGACCGGGAATCCGAACTCTGCGGGATTCAGACCGAGCTTGATGTTCATGCCGTAGTTCGCAGGCTCGTCAGGCGTTCGCGACCCCGCACGCACAGATGCAAGATTCAGCCTCTGCCGGTCAGTCTCTCGACTCGCTGCTGGCCTCGCGGAACAGGTACCCGTGGACGTCAAGGAACTGCGGTTCCGTTGCGAATTCGATCCCCTGCTCGCGGAGGATTGGCATCAGGGCCTCGGCAAATCGCTCCTGCTGCTCCCGCGATTCCCAGACTTCGCTGACGAGCAAGTCGCCATCTGAACCGAAGCCGACGTGCGCAAGAAGTCCATCTGGTGGCCAGTTCCCCGCCTCCTCGAGCTTCCGACCCACGGCGTCATACTGCTCCGCCGTCAATCCCCGCGGGGTCAAGCGGACAAGGACTGCCATTGCATCGCCTCCTCGGTCTAGGTCGGGGGACTCTAGAACATCGAGGGCGTCCTGCGACGGTTTCGAACAGCTTCCGCCGCGGTCATACGCCGGGTGGAGTTGGGAGGAGGCGGGAGCGTGGCGGTGAAGGTGTCAGCGGCGCCGTCGCCGATCACCGAGGAAACAGGCTGTTGGGGTCAGGCGGCGGCGCGTTCCTATCTGAGAACGCGTTCCGGGCCGAGCGGCGGTGTCGCTGAGTGGAACGCCGGAGATGCACTCCTTGCTCGAGTGGAGACGGCGCCTACGATCTCCCGCCACTCAAACATGACGGTTGCGCCGTCATCGGTCTCGATGACCGCTATAGACTCGCTTTCCGAATCGGACGCCGAGCGGCGGGGCCCGAAGACAACAGAGGAGAGTAAAGATGATCCTGGCAACGACGAAGGTCGAGGATTTCGACCGTTTCCTGAATACGTTCTCGACCAAGGGCGCCGAGAAGCGAGCGCAGCACGGATCTAAAGGTTCGACCGTCTTTCGTGATCCCAATGAGGGCGACCGAGTTTGGGTCCTCTTTGACTGGGATGGGGAGGGTTGGCAGAACTTCGTCTCCGACCCAGAGGTCCCAGCGATCCTGCAAGAAGCCGGGCACAAAGGGAAGCCCCAGGCAGCGGAGCTCGCCGGCAAGTACGACGCCTAGGCCGGGAAGTACTTTCTGGGACGAGGCGTGTTAGCCCCCGCCTCGTCCCGGAGTATCGGGTGACGCGGGATCGCGCCGACGCTCATCGTCGCGCGCGCTGACAGAGCAGGCGAGCCTGGCTCGGGGCGCGGAACCCGGTAGGCCCAGAGAGCGCAGGCGTGATGCCTTAGACGGTGTGGGGTCGCCACGGCTCGTGCTCATGCGCGAGCCAGACCAGCTCGGGGTCGAGCGCCCGCACCCGCACCTGGCCTTCGGTGTGCGGCTCGTCGAGCTCGCCGAACCAAACCGCCACGTCACCGCCGACGACGACCGGACGCCCTCCAGTCTCGACGACGACCACCTGCATGCCGCGCGTGTGACCCGGAGCCGGGACGAGCCGGAGCCCGGGAAGCAGCTCGAGCTCACCGTCGACCGGCACGTACTGCACGCCGGGCGCCTCGACCCACTCGCGAATGGTGTAGTCGTCCTCGCTGCGAGCGTCGTCGAGCTCCAGACGCTGGACGTAGATCGGCCTGCCGGCGAAGAGGTGGTTGCCGCCGCAGTGGTCGAAGTGCAGGTGTGTGTTGACGACAATGTCGATGCCGGCGAGGTCGAAGTCCTGCTTACTCAGTGGACAGAGGCGGGGATCGAGGTCGGCCACCGCCGGGTGCAGCTCCGTCATGCCGGTGTCGACCAGCACGCGCGCATCGGGATGGTCGATGACGTGCACGTAGACCGGCATCCGCTCGCCCTCGGCGAGCAGGTCGGCAACGCAGACTGGCGTGATGGCGATTGAGGCGGGGGCGTTCATCGTCTACCGACCGCCGCGGTGGTGGCTAGCCGACGTTGACGGCCAACTGTTGATAGGTAGGGAACAGTTCCTCGAACCTGGCGGCTGCATCGCAGCGTTCACGCCCGGCCAGGTAGGCAGCAAGATCTTCGACATGGATCTGCACCCCGGCCCCGTAGCCGGCGAGCTGGTCGACCGGCATGCCCCGTTCCTCCCAGACGAGGATGGTCTGGTCGCCGTCAACGGCCAGCGTGGCCTCGATGACGTCCTCGTCTGGCTGGTCCAGGGCCATGGTCACCAGCAGCCGCCGCGGGGGCTCGCACGCTTCCACGCGCCCGATGCCTTCCGATCCGCTGGCAAAGAAGCGGAAACTGTACTCACCGCCGAGGCGGAGGTCGCCTTGTACCTCACCGATCCAGTGGGCGAGACGGCGGGGATCGGTTAGCGCCAACCAGAGGTCGTCGATACCGATGTCGAAGCGGTCCTCGATCCGCACGATGCCCTTGCCATCGGCTGATCGCAGACTGCCCAGGATGCGGTCGCCTGCAGCGTTGCTCATCATCTGATGCTCCTTTCGTCTGCGGGTGGGATAGTGCTTGCCTCAGAGACCCAGCAGCGACGCATAAATCATCGGTCGGCGTCGTTCGTCGAGCGACAGTCCCGCGGGCTCGCCCAGGCGAGGGTTCTCTCCGAACTCCATGTTGTCTCTCCCTGACAACCTCCCAAACCACAGTTGCCTCCTGAATTCGTTGGTGTAGGCGAGAACGTTCCCGCCGCTTCCGGATCGCGGTGGAGAGCCAGGGCTATTCCTGCTTGAACCGGTGGCGCGTCTGGCCAAAGGTGCCCTTGGCGAACGCGAGGACCTTGGCCGGCTTTACCGAGAACACGAGGATCGCGTCGGAGCTTGCCTCGTGCCGAAATCCGCCCTCGTGCACTTCGTAGTGCCAGCGGCCGTCCCACTTCGTCTCCCACGCCTCTGCGAGCCGTTTGAGGACGCTCTCGTCGATCACTTGGACGGCCTTGCCCTCGACCACGACGTCGAGCCCTCGTTCCCATTCGTTGCAACCGGTCATCAGGATCACGTTCTGGTTGGTTCTCAGGTTCACCGCCTTCTGCTCGCCGAAGCCGGTCGCGAAATGGATCGCGTCATCGAGCCAGACACCGACGAGTGGCGTCGCATGCGGTCGACCGTCCGCTCGGACGGTCGCGATCCAGAACAACTCGGCGTCTTCGAGCGCCCGGCGAGTCTGATCCCAGTCGGCCGCGACCGCGGCGGGGTCGCTGAAGCGCGCGTCGAGCTCAGTCACTGGCTGCGTCATTTGAGGGCTCCTGTCGATCCGGGGTGTCAGCGGACCCGCGCTTACGGATCCGTACACAGTAGAGACCGGTAGCGCACCGAAAATTCATCGGCGCTTTGCGATCCGCGACAATGACCGCTTGGCGCTCCAACGGATGGACAACGTGGGCATCGTGGTGGAGTCGCTTGATGCCGCGATCTCGTTTTTCGCCGAGCTCGGCCTCGAACTCGAGGGGCGGTCGATGATCGAAGGAGACTGGTCAGGGCGCGTCACGGGACTGCGCGACCAGCGCGTCGAGATCGCCATGATGCGTATGCCGGACGGCCACGGCAGGATCGAACTCTCGCGCTTTCTCACGCCGCCTGCGGTCGCCGATCACCGGAACGCGCCGGTAAACGCCCTCGGCTACCTCCGCGTCATGTTCGCGGTGGACGACCTCGACGACACGCTGGGCCGGCTCCGCGAGCACGGCGCTCAACTGGTCGACGAAGTGGTCCAGTACAAAGACGTGTATCGGCTCTGCTACCTCCGAGGCCCCGAGGGCATACTCATCGGGCTGGCCGAGCAAATCGGCTGACGCCAAGCGCGCGCTCGGGCGTCGTTCCGGAGCAGTGGCGCAGGCGAGCGTTCTCTCCCCAACGGCGGATACGAGGCGAGTATCTCGGCCCGGCTACCCTCGGGCTTCATGGGGGAATCGACGTACACGGTCAAGGCTCTCGATAAGTCGACCTGGGACGCTTTCGCCGCGTTGGTTGAGCGCAACAACGGCGTCTTTGGCGGCTGCTGGTGCATGGGCTTCCACCCCGAGGGAGTCGGCAAGGAAACCACGCCGGAACTGAACCGCAAGCGGAAGCTCGAGCGCGTACGGGCAGGAACGGCCCATGCGGCCCTGGTTTTCGATGGGAACGACTGCGTGGGCTGGTGCCAGTTCGGCAGTCCCACCGAAGTGCCAAAGATCAAGAGCCGCGCCGCCTACGAGAAAGGCGTCACGACCTCGCCCGACTGGCGGATTGCGTGCAACTTCGTTGGCAAAGGGCACCGACGCCAAGGTGTCGCGACCGCGGCGCTCAAGGGGGCACTCCAACTCATCGCCGCGCTCGGCGGCGGTCGGGTCGAGGGCTACCCGGAGGACGCAGACTCCGTTCCTGCCGGCTTCCTGTTCAACGGTGCCCTCTCGACGTACGAGGAGCTGGGCTTCGTCCGCGACCGCAAGATCGGCAAGCACCGTTGGGTCGTCACCAAGACAGTCAAACCCCCGAGGCGTCGAACCTGAGCACTCATGCCCTCACAACACCCGCCCAACCAGGCGAAAGTCACCCGGCGAAACGGGTCTCGATGGGCGGTGCTGGGCTCGACCCAGTGACCCCCAGCTTGTCGAGTCATGGCAGCCGTTCGCGCCAGTTCGCGCCAGTTCGCTGAGACCTCCTCTCTGCAGGGATTCTTGATCAGCCTCCGAACGGCGCCGAACCCCGAGCGATCGCCAAGTGTTGCCACTGTTGCCACGGGCAGGATTGCGCTCTCGACGCTACCGGGTACCAGAGCGGTGGCTGATGGGCGCGCGTGAACTGGCCCGGCGAAGGTGTTGCGCTTGGCTTGTCGAAGTCGGAGGCTATGGAGCGTCCCCTCCCGCAAGCGCCCTATGCGCTCGGACGAGGGGGAGGACGCACGTTCGACTTCGCCAACGGGAACCGCGTCGAGGTGAAGGTTGGCGAAGGTCAATCGGACGGAAGGCTCACGTTCATCGAGGGAACGCACAGGCCGCGGACTGGACCACCTCGACATATCCACGACGACGTTGACGAGATCTTCTACGTCTTGGAAGGAAGCTATTCGATTACCTGCGGCGAGACAATCCTTGATGCACAGCCCGGAACCTTCGTCTTTGTCCCTCGTGGGACGCCGCACCGGTTCGAGCCTGGAAACGAAGGTGGCCGAATGCTCCTGCTCTATTCCCCGGGCGGCTTTGAAGGCTACTTCGAGGAACGGCACCATGAGGAGATGCAACACGGTGGCAGCCTGCGCCCCGACCGGATCGATTCGCTTGGACGAAAGTACGGGATGCGTCTCGACGGCATCTAGCCGGACCTGCGCTCCGTCTACCTCGATCCCGAGTCGGATTCGTATTTGGCCCCGGCCATGTTCACGCCGCGCTTAGTCGGCATGCTCAGCGCCCGCTATCTCGACGAGCATGGCGAGCCGCCTCCGGGCCTGGAGAACCTTTCGCGAGCGCCGACGCGTGCTTCTAGTCAGCGAAGTCTGCTGGAATCACTGATCTCAGTACGATCGTGTGCAGAAAGAGCGAACCAGTCGGTTCACCCGCGATGAGCGCGCGCGGTACCAGGTTCGTTGTGATGGTGACGGCGATGCCTTCCGCCGGCGACTCGGATGAACCCCAATACGGGTCTACAGCGCCCAGAACGAATCCGACAACTCCGTTCTGTCCTGTGTGCGCGTTGAAAACCCAGTCGCCGCTGAGCGCCTGGTGCAGCCTCCCTCTCCAAACCTCGCGCGGAAACGTGGAGGGGGCCTCCGGGGTATTCGCCTCTCCGGCGGATGCTCCTAGGATCTGCCTCGTGAGGTAGACCACGTCCTCTGCGGCAAGTTTTTTCAGGTCGTCGATAACAGCCATGTTCGCACTCCTCCCCGCCCAAGATACGAGCACAAATCGCCACCGTTCAGGTCAGTATCCCTCTCGGCGCACCTCGCGGTAGTCAATCAACGCGTGCGAGTCACGTGTCCGACAGTCGGGCTAGACCGCGCTTCGGCAGCGATGGGATTCGGCGCTTCGCTACCGGCGCGGCTCGGTGATGTCCCGCGTTGGCGGAGGCAGGTTCGATTCGCTGAAGTACGGCGAATCTTGCGACCCTCGGATCATCGCTCGCCTGTTACTCAGCCGCTCGGAATCGGCTTCCTGCTTAGGATCGGTAGGCGGGTTCAGCCAGCGAAGCAGCCTCGTAAGGATGTTCATACCTCCTCTCAGTCTACGCCGACGGACGCCGCGATTCCTCGGAACGCCTCGGACAGCTTGTCGGCGAGCTGCTCGCGGCTGTGCTCGGTGAGCCCGGCGTAGACGGCCGCCGTCACCCGCGGGTTCGCGTGCCGCGCGAGCGCAGCAGCCTCGGGCAGACTCACCCCGGAGGCGAGCAGGATCGCGACGAAGCTGTGACGGAGGTCATGCAGGCCCACAGGCTGTCTGCCTTCGCCGTTCAGCCCGGCGGCATCACCGGCCGCGTGGACGGCTCGGAGCGCGTTACGGCGCGACTGAGGAATTAGCCTGAATCGAGGAGTCGCCGGTGAACGATTCGATCGCCGCTGCCCCGCAGACGCGCTAGGGGAAGTATCCCCTTCGTGACACGTAAGCGAAGCGAGCGCCAGGCTCGTTGACCGTGGAAGGGCGGTCCATTCCGATGCCGGTCGCGGAAGTACACGGGCTTCTTGTGCACCAGCACGTTGAGCCATCACGGATTCGTCCTCTCACGTGAGCAGCACTACCGGTTCTGAGACCGTGCGGCAGTGCGATTGCGGGCCTCCCGCGTTCGTGAGCGCCAGGCCGTTAGCCTCCGATCGCCGACCCTCAGGAGGTGGCAATGGACGAGCAGCGATTCAATGATGCCCTAGAGCGCCTGAACCGCGTGAACGAGGTGGTGGAAAAGCTCGACCCCGCCATCCGAGCCGCCGCCTTCAATGTCCTCGCCCCCTACATTGCAGAGCGAAGGACAACCACCTTGTTCGGGCCGCCCGACGGTTCAAACGACATTGCGTCACTCGCGTTCTTCGTTCTGATGGAGGCCGCTCAGAGCGCGCAGGAGGACTTGAAGCAAATCATGGATGGCGTCAAGGCCATCAACGCTGTCAAAGAGCGGTTACGCGAGTTGATGGACAAGGTCAACGCGGATGCAACCGCTAACACCCAGTTCCCTCGAGACCACGTCGATGGCCTCACCTTCTCGGGCGGTGGCCTTGGCAGCGAAGCTGCATACCACCAAGCTGAGCTTCCGAAAGCTGATCTACGCGGAGGCGGGGTGTCGACAGTGGTGACGGATCTCCACGAAGGGCTGATCACCAGCGTGGAGCAACTACTTCTTGTGCGTTATTCGCTTCAAGCCAGGCTCGACAGCATGAGCGAGATGGGTGAGATGGAGAGCCTGCGCCTCCAAATGGCAATGGACCGACTGTCGAAGTTCATGAGCACGCTGTCGAACCTCCTCAAGAAGTCCAGCGACACCGCTTCCGGAATCGTTCAGAACCTGAAGTAACACGCCCGGGGCGTAGTACCTGGGTGACGCCTGACGGAGGGTGGCGCGGGCTTGCCGACAACGCACTGGTGCGACTACTCGTCGGTCTCTGCGGTGAATAGGTCACGGAGCCCAGAAATGGTGCAAAGCGGCGACCGCGCACCTGCGCGCGCCCGAGCGTTGCCATTTTGTTGCCACGCGCCTCCTTGCGCTTGCTCTGGCTTCGTCTCGACAAGAGAAAAGCCCCGCAGTAGCAGGGCTTTCATGAGGTGGGCGGTACTGGGCTCGAACCAGTGACCCCCAGCTTGTCGAGCTGGTGCTCTCCCAACTGAGCTAACCGCCCTGGGGGACTGAGGTTAGCGAATCGGCCTGGCCGCTACTGCAGGCACGATTTGGTGGCGTCGCCGGCTTCGGAACGGCTCGGCGCGCTCTGGTCGGCGACGGGGACCGCGTAGACCGCGTTGCGCACCCGAGTCACATCGACCCAGGCCCCGGACTCCTGCATGTTGCTGCTCAGGTTCGATGCTTCGCCGCTGTCCTTGCCGAGCAGCACGTTGACGTGGACCGGCTGCGCGGCCTTGTATGTCCCTTCGACGCCGCCCGCAGACCCGGCGTAGCGGATCTGGCCGTGGTCGCCGTCCTTCACGCCGACGAACTTGCCGCTGTCGTTCATGCAGGAGACGACGTCGTCCCGCTTGATCTTGCCCGCGCCGCCGCAGGCGGTCACCGTCACCAGGACGGCGAGCACGAGAAGCGACGGCAGCCAGAATCGCATCCTCCGAGTATCGGGCACGGTCGTCGCCGGGTCAAACGGGGTCAGAAGACCTCGGGGCACCACGGGTGCCTGTCGGTGGCGAACAGGGCGTCCGCTCGCGCGAGCCCGCCATCGCGCAGCTCCTCCACCCGGCCGGCCCGCGCGAGGTCGGCGAAGCTGAAGCCGCCGAGGTAGACGGAGCCGAGCATGTCCACCCCGAGGCGGAGATCGGGCGTTGCCTTCGTCTGTTCCCCGCCGTCCACGCTCACCTCCCAGCGACCTTCGTTCCACGGGCAGAATTCGTCGCCCACGTCGAGCACGACCGGCTCGCCGTCCCGGTAGGTCCGCGCCGAGAGCGCACCACCCACGTCGACAAGCCGGCACCACAGAGCCTCGATCGCGCGGTATGCCATTCGCCGCGGCTCGGTCAGCAGGAGGAAGAGCGGATGGTCGGGCGGCAGGAACCCCGCTTTCACCGTCTCGATCCAATCGACGTCGAGGATGAAACGCCAGATGTCGCGCGTCGCGGCCGGCGTGGCACCGATCGCCTCCCGCACCTGCAGGACCGAGTGGGAGACCATGTGCTCCATCTCCGACTCGATCGAGTACATCGCGTACCCCTCCGGCTCCCCGTCGATCTCGAGCACGACCATGAACAGGTCGCCCTTCATCCAGGGGCCCGTAGCCAGCTTCCGCTTCTCCCACCACTCACCCGTCCGGCTCAGCATCCCGGCCGTCTCCGCCGCGACCCGGTCGTAGATCGGTGGGAAGAGCTCGAGCGCTTCCTCGACCGTGACCATGCGCACGTGTCCAACCGACGGCGGAGTCGCGTAGAAGGACGCGTTCGCGCACGGGAGCGCGATGTCGCCGGAGATCGACGCCGGGCCGTAGCCGTAACGGCGGTAGATCGCGCCCTCGGACGCGTAGAGGGTCGCCAGCGGCTCTCCCCACTCGCGGACGTCGTCGATCTCCTTGCGCATCAGGCCGCGCAGAATCCCGCGCCGGCGGTGCGTCGGCAGCACGCCGACCGCCACCACGCCCGCGGTCGGAACGCGCGCCCCGCCGGGGACGGTCGTGTCGAACTTGTACGCGCCTGCCCCGCCGACGACCTTCCCGTCCTCCACGGCGACGTGGACGCGATCGGTCGGCAGGACGTGGCCCATCCTCTCGACGTCCTCGTCGCTCGGCCCGCGACCGAAGTAGTGCCAGATCGGGTTGAGCGCGGCGACGAGCTCGCCGGCCTCGCAGGTTCGGAACTCGATCGACATCGCGTGAGACGCTATCCGAATGAATGCTCTGCGTCAGCGTGCCGACGAGTGCGCGGCAGCATGGGGCCTGGCGCTCGAAGCGCCGCTCGAATCGGAGGCGTCACTGGTCATCCCCGCGGGCGACGCCGTGCTGAAGGTGAACGCCGACTGGCACTTCGAAGCCGAGTTCGAGGCGGATGCACTCGCGCTCTGGGACGGCCGCGGCGCCGTCCGGCTCCTGGCCCGGGACGACGAACGGCATGCGCTCCTGATCGAGCGTTGCCGGCCCGGGACGCGGCTTTGGGACGCAGGCGACGACGAGATCGAGGTCGTGAGCCCCCTCTTGACTCGGCTGGAGCTCGAGCCGACGGAGCCGCACCCGTTTCGGATGGTCGCGGACGAGGCCGATCGCTGGCTGGAGGAGCTGCCACAGCGGTATCCACCCAGCCGCCTGCTCGATGCCGCGCTCGAAGTGTTCCGTAGCGTGGACCGAGATGCAAAACATCTCGTCAACCAGGATCTGCACGGCGGGAACGTCCTGAGGGCCGAGCGCGAGCCGTGGCTCGTGATCGACCCGAAGCCGCTCGTCGGCGAGCGGGAGATCGACGCTGTCGGCCTCCTGCGGAACGCGGACGACCCCGCCCGCTGGCTCGACGCACTCGCCGGGCTTGGCTACGACCGCGAGCGATCGTGGGGCTGGGGCTTCGCGCATGCCCTCGCCTGGGACAACGCGGAGGACGCCGCGCGGATCTACGCGGCTACGGAATGATCTTCTCGACGCCGCTGACCCGGTCGACGCCTTGATCGACCTGGGCGCGGTCGAGCCCCGGCCCACCCCGAATCGTGTCCTGCCGGCCATCGCGCGCCAGGATCACGTCGTTGCCGGCGCCGCCGTCGAAGAGATCCTCCCCAGGCCCGCCCTCGAGCACATCGTTGCCCTTCAGGCCGAGGATACGGTCGTTCCCCGCGAGCGCGCACGCGACGTCCGAGGCGGAAGTGCCGAGCAAGGTGTCCACCGCGACGGTGCCCGTGATCGTGCACGCCCGTCCGTTCGACGACCGTGTCCGTCCGCGCGGGACGAGGAGGCGCTCGCGCGAACCGTCCGCGTTCATCACCCAGAGATCTCCGCTGTCGACGCCTCGTCCACGGCTGCTCCCGAAGATGATCGAGCTCCCGTCCTGGGTGAAGACCGGCGTGATGTCCTCTGCCGCGTTGGAGGTCAAGCGGCGCTGCTCCGTCCCGTCGGCGCGCACCGCGTAGACGTCGGCGCGGCCGCCTTCCTTGGCGCTGAAGACGATCGTGCGGCCGTCGGGCGACCAGGCAGGGTTCCGGGACGGGAGCGGCGACACCATCCGCACGTCGCTTCCATCGGGATTCATCACGGACACGTGGTCGTCGCCGCCGGTGATGAACGCGATCTTCGACCCGTCCGGCGACCAGGCCGGATCGGAGTCGTACGCGCCCGGGCGTGAGCTGCGTGAGCCCCGAGCCGTCGGCGTCGACGACCTCGATCCGGCCCGCAGCCGCGAAGACGATCCTGTCGCCGGCCGGAGACCAGGAGGGCCAGGTCGCGCGCATGAAACCGCTGCTCTCGTCCGTCGTGGTCAGCTGCCTGGGATGCGTGCCGTCGGCGTCGACGATCACGAGCTCGCTGTGGACGTAGTCGGACCGCGTCCCGGAGTAGACGTGCGAGTAGACCAGCTGCGTCCCGTCGGGCGACCAGCTCATCGAGCCGACGCCGTCGAAGTGGCCGGCGCCGATGTTCTCGGCGCTCTGGAGTGCTCCCTTCGTCAGCGCGACCGCATCGCGCCCGTCCCTTCGGGCGACGTAGAGCGACTGGTAGCGAACGAGCCGCGAGGACGTGATTCCCTCGCGCAGGAATGCGAGCCTCGTCCCGTCGGGCGACAGCGCGGGGCCGAAGTCCGCGTAGCTCGGCTCCGGAGCGAATGCATCCCGCGCGTCCGCCCCGCTCGCGGCCAGCACCACGAGCACCGCCGCCACGATCAGAGCGGCTTTCACGAGACCTTTTCGAGCGGCGCGTAGTCGAGCATCAGCCGGCGTTCCGTTCCGTCGTCGGCGAAACGGACGGTGACGACGCCTCCCGCCTCGATCCTCGTGACCACTCCCTCACCCAGCTTCCCGTGCCGCACCGAGTCTCCGGTCTGCAGGGACGGGACGTCCGAGCGCGGCGTGACGTCGACGCGCGCCCCGTACCCGGCCCACGACGCCGGCCGCAGCCGCTCGCGCTCGACGTGCCGCTCGGGCAGCTCGTCCAGGAACCGCGAGGGCAGGTTGTAGTTGCGCAACCCGTAGAGCGCTCGCGCGGATGCGTGGATGAGCGTGAGCAGCTCCTTGGCCCGCGTCATCCCGACGTAGGCGAGGCGACGCTCCTCCTCGATCCCCTGCTCCTCGATCGAGCGCGAGTGCGGGAAGATCTGCTCCTCCATCCCGATCATGAACACTGCGGCGAACTCGAGCCCCTTCGCGTTGTGGAGGGTCATCAGCGTGACGAGGCTCTGCTCCTCACTGATCGCATCCTGGTCGGAGTAGAGCGAGATCTCCTGGAGGAAGTGGGACAGGCTCGGCTCCTCGGTCGAGAGCTGGTACTCGCGGGTGAGTCCGACGAGCTCCTGGAGGTTCTCGCTGCGCCCCTGCGCCTCGACGGTGCGCTCGGCCTCGAGCGACTCGAGGTAGCCGCTGCGCTCGAGCACCTGCTCGACCAGCTCGGGCACGGTCAGCTCCTGCGCCTGGGACTGGAGCGACTGCATCATCGTCACGAACGACTTGACCGCGCGGAGAGGAGCGGCGGCGAGGCCGGCCTCGTCCGCGTGCGAGAGCGCCTCGAACAGCGTCAGCCCGTGGAGCTCGGCGTAGTTGCGCAGCCGGTCGAGGGACGCGTCGCCGATCCCGCGGCGCGGGCGGTTCGCGATCCGGTCGAGCGACACCGCGTCGGCCGGGTTGTCGATCACCTGGAGGTACGCGATCAGATCCTTGATCTCGGCGCGTTCGTAGAAGCGCGGCCCCCCGATCACCTGGTAGGGCACGCCCTGGCGCACGAGCACGTCCTCCAGCACCCGGGACTGGGCGTTCGTCCGGTAGAAGACCGCGATCTCGCTCCCGGACAGCCCGTGCTCGACGAGCTGGGCGATCTGGGCGGCGACGAAGCGCGCCTCGGCGTGCTCGTCCTCGACCTCGATCACGCGCACCGGGTCGCCCTCGCCGAGCTCCGACCAGAGGTTCTTCGGCTTGCGCTCGCGGTTGAACGAGATGACGTGGTTGGCCGATTCGAGAATGGAGTTGGTCGAGCGGTAGTTCTGCTCGAGCGCGATCGTCTGCGCCTCGGGGAAATCGACCTCGAAGTCGAGGATGTTGCGGATGTCCGCGGACCTGAAGCTGTAGATCGACTGGTCGGGGTCGCCGACGGCGAAGACGTTGCGGTGCACGCCTGCGAGCAATTGCAGCAGCCGGTACTGCGCGTGGTTCGTGTCCTGGTACTCGTCGACGAGCACGTAGCGGAAGGCGTTCTGCCAGCGCTCGAGGGCCTCGGGGAAGCGTTCCAGCACATCCACGGTCAGCATCAGCATGTCGTCGAAGTCGACCGCGTTCGACCCGAACAGGCGACGCTGGTACAGCTCGTAGACGTCCGCGACGGTCTGGTCGTAGAAGGAGGCGACGCGCGAGCGGTACTCCTCCGGCCCGATCAGCTGGTTCTTCGCGTTCGAGATCTGCGCGTGGATCCCGCGTGGGACGAACCGCTTCGGGTCGCGCTCGAGCTCCTCCAGGCACAGCTTGACCAGGCGCACCTGGTCGGCCTGGTCGTAGATCGTGAAGTTCGAGCGGTAGCCGAGCTGCGGCGCCTCGCGGCGGAGGATGCGGCCGCAGGCGGCGTGGAACGTGAGGATCCAGAGCCCGCGCGCGGACGGGCCGAGGAGGTTGTCGAGCCGGCTGCGCATCTCGCCCGCGGCCTTGTTGGTAAAGGTGATCGCGAGGATCTCGGACGGCCTGATCCCGTGCGCCGCGATCAGGTGGGCGACGCGATGGGTGAGGACGCGCGTCTTGCCCGACCCGGCGCCGGCGACGACCAGCAGCGGCCCTTCGGCGTGCAGGACGGCCTCTCGCTGCGCGGGATTCAGGTCGGCGAGATACTGCTCGGGCGACAACACGGCCACTCAGCGATGCTAGCTCGGGCGATGACTGCGTCCGCGCGCCTCACGCAGTCGACTCGGTGAAGCCAGATCGCCTCCCAGCCGCGCGCGGTCGCAACGCCGCAGACGTTGCGCGGACCGTACTTGAGGAACCACGCGGACCCCGCTCGCAGTGGCCCACGCGCGTCTGGGGGTATCGCAGGCCGCGGACGACGTACAGGTGATGGTCCGGCGCGCGGCTTAGCAGCACGCGCCATGTCGCCACTTCCCCACTCCGAGCGTCGAGCGACAGTACTCGCCACTACAACTGTCCCAGGGGTCGGACCCGGACCCGACTCAGGGAAGTCGCGGGGCGCGTCAAAGACCAGCGCTTGCCTGCGTCGAGCGTCCACACCGCCTGCCACCAAAAGCTGCCGTTGGCGTCAAGCCTCCCGTGATCGCTACTCCGGCGCGCTGCGTGAAGCGGACGTAGTCTAGATGCGGACCCGCCGAAGAAGACCGGCTTCCACGCAGTCCGCCGTCGACGGTCGAGCACAACACGGCAACGGCATAGCGAACGCCGCGGTAGGCGATGCCATGGCGGTACTTCGTCGGCGTGCAGCGGAACCGCGCCTGCAGTGCGAATCCGCACTCCAACCGATCTCGGCGTCGCCCAGGACCAGGGAGCGCGTCCGCGGCGCGGCAACCGCGGGCGAGAAGCCAGAGAAGCGAAGAGTCCGAATCCGCCGAAGCGAACCATCCTGGAACAAGTCTGCCCGACATGGCGGCGAGTCCGCGAGGCCCGGCTCCCTACGTCCGGAACCCGCCTCACGATGGACGCGTGACGACTTCGCGCCTGGAGGCTTTCAGCGACGGCGTCTTCGCGATCGCGATCACGCTCCTCGTGCTCGAGTTCAGCGTCGACACGGCCACGAACGACCTCGGCAAGGAGCTCCTCCACATCTGGCCGTCCTACCTCGCCTACGCCACGAGCTTCCTCACCATCGGCGTGATCTGGGTCAACCACCACTCGCTGTTCAACTACGTTGCCCACGTCGATCGCGCGCTGCTCTTCATCAACACCCTGCTGCTCCTGGTGGTCGCCTTCACTCCCTTCCCCACGCGGCTGATCGCCGAGTTCCTGCGGGAGAGCGACAACGAGCGAACCGCCGCGCTGACCTACGGGATCGTCTTCGTGATCATGGCGGTGATCTTCCAGATCCTCTGGCGCTGGATGGCGACCGGCCGCAGGCTGATCCGCCCGGAGATCCCCCAGGAGGAGATCGACGACATCACGCGCACGTTCTTGCCCGGAATCCCCATCTACCTCGGCGCGACGCTCGTCGCCCTCGTGAGCCCGATCGCGAGCATCCTCCTGTACCTCGCGATCGCGCTCTTCTACGCGCTTCCGCCCTCGCTCTACCGGCGCCAGAACGCATAACGTCCCGGGGTGCGCGTCGCCCTGATGATCGAGGGCCAGGAGGGCGTGACCTGGGACGAATGGCTCGCGCTTGCGCACGCCTGCGAGCGGAGCGGCGTCGAGGCGATGTTCCGTTCCGACCACTACAGCGGGTTCCACGGCGGCGACGGCGGGTCGCTCGACGCCTGGGCGACGATCAACGCGCTGGCCGGCGTGACCGAGACGCTCCGGCTGGGCACGCTCGTCAGCCCGGGAACCTTCCGCCACCCCTCGGTGCTGGCGCGGATGGCCGTCACGGCCGACCACGTGTCCCGCGGCAGGATCCTCCTGGGGATGGGCGCCGGCTGGCATGACGCCGAGCACGAACAGTTCGGCTTCGAGTTCCGCACCGCGGCCTGGCGGGTCGAGCGCTTCGGCGAGCAACTCGAGCTCGTCCACCGGCAGCTAAACGAGGACGAGCCGTTCGACTTCCAGGGTAAGCACTACACGCTCACGGGCAGCAACGCGCTGCCGAAGCCGGTCCAGCGGCCGCTTCCGATCCTCGTCGGCGGCGCGGCCAAGCCGGGAACGGGACGGCCGGCGGCGCGCTTCGCGTCCGAGTACAACACGACCTTTCCGACGCCCGAAGAAGCGAGGGAACGGCGCGCGCGGCTGGACGAGTTCTGCGCCGAGGCCGGGCGGGACCCCTCGACGCTTCCGCTCTCGATGATGACGTTCTGTGCGATCGGCCGCGACCGCGCCGAGGTCGACGAGCGGCTGCGCGAGCTCGGCCGGCCACCGTGGAAGCCCGAGGCGAGCCTGATCGGGACGGTCGACGAGGTGGCCGAGCGTCTGCGCGAGTACGAGGCGGCGGGAATCACGCGCGTGATGTGCCAGCACCTCCTCCATCGCGACCTGGACATGGTCGAAATCCTCGGCCGCGAGCTCGCTCCCGCAGTGGCGTAGGCTGCGCGCATGGGCTACGCGTTCGGCTCGATCGACGAGCTCGGGGACGGTCCCGGCTTCCGCAAGGTTCGGCGGGCGCTCGGCGTGACGGCGTTCGGGGTCAACGCGATCGTCTTCCCGCCCGGCTTCGTCGGCTTCAACCACTTCCACGAGACGCAGGACGAGCTGTACTTCGTCCACCAGGGCCGCGCGCGTGTGGAGGTCGGCGAGGAGGTGCGCGAGCTCGGCCCTGGCGGCCTTCTCCACGTCGAATCGACCACGCCGAGGCGCGTCTCGAACGCGTCCGAGGACAAGGAGCTCGTGCTGCTCGTGATCGGCGGCTCGGGCGGCTACGTCGAGCGGGACGGGCAGATGGTCGACCCGGCCGACATCGAGCGCCGCCAGGCGTTCAGCTCGTAAGCGCCTCGATCTCGGCGGCAAGCCATCCCGAGGCCGCGGCAAGCATGTCCTCGTCCGCCGATTTGACCACGACCTCGACCAGCGGCCCATCGGGAGTGAAGGTCGGATACGAGCCGACGCGCACGTCCGGGTAGCGCTCGGCCGCCTCGACGAGGAGCGGTGTGATCTCACTCTCGCGCGTCGAGAACGTCCGCCGCCAGCTCGCGATCGGGCGCTCGCGCCGGAGCTCGGCCTCGAGCGACTCGAACATCGGCTTCATCTCGCCGGGCAGTCCCGGCAGGACGTACACGTTCTCGATCACGAACCCCGGCGCGCCGCCGCGCTCGATCTCGAGCGGCCGTGCGCCTTCAGGCAGAAGCGCCCACCGCGCCGCGTACTCGGGTGCGTGAGCGAAACGCGCGCGGAGCCGCGCGGCGACCTCGGCGTGCTCGCGCTGCGGCAGGTCGAACGCCGCCGCGATCGCCTCGCGCGTGACGTCGTCCGGCGTCCCGCCCAGCCCGCCCGTCACCACCACGATGTCGGTCTCCTCCGCTTCCCGCCGGACGAGCCGCGCAATCACGTCCACCTCGTCGGGCACCGCGACCACGAGGCGCACGACGATTCCGAGCCGCTCGAGCCCGCGCGCGAGCCACGACGCATTCGTGTTCTCGATGTCGCCCGAGAGGACTTCGTTGCCGATGGTCACAATGGCGGCAGTCGGATGCCCGCGCATGTGCCGAGTATGGACGAGCTTCTCGCGCGTCGGGCCTACGAGTGCCGCCTCACTCCCGACCGTGGGCTCGAGACGCTGGAGGACGCGGAGGGCTTCCTCCAGGATCGCGGGCTGCTGACGCGAACCGCCGATTGCGCGCTGCCGAGCCTGTTCGACGCGTGCCACGAGGAGCCGTATGCGCCCGACAAGCCGGGGTTCGGGCAGTGGCCGCGGACGAAGTACCCGTGGTTCGGGCGGCTCGGCTCGCGCGGCTACCCCGTCCTCGCGATCCATCGCGGCAAGAACCTGCTCGTCACCGACGAGACGGCCCGGTTGATCGACCCGATCGCCCGCGCCGAGCTCGAGCGGCTGGAGGAGGAAGACGCCGAGGGGGCGCGGCTGCTGCGCCACCTGGCCGACGCCGGACCGTCCGAGCTCGAGGACCTGCAGCTCGAGCTGGAGCTGAAGCCGAAGGAATTGAAGCTCCTGCGCGACGCCGCTCGAACGCTGCGCGGCGATCGTCTCCCGCAGCATCGTCTACGAGGAGCCGCACAGGCACACGAGCGTCCTGTCCCGCTGGGATCAGCTCTATCCGGAGCCGGCGGAGGGCGGCGGACTGCGCGAGCTGGTCGTCACCGCCGTGCGAGCCGCGGTCGTCGCGCCGGTCCGCGAGGTGCCGCGCTGGTTCTCATGGCATTGGTACTGGGACGACTCGATCCTGGACGACGAGCGGCTCGTCAGGGTCGACGGGCACGTCACCTCAGCGGAAACGGCTTCCGGGCCAGCGCAGGCAGCACCTGGGCAGTGACCCAGACGGGTGTGACCGCATAGCGCGCCGAGTAGCGGTAGCTCCCGTCCGCCCGGCGCATTCGGCCGAGGAAGCGGAACGCGGCCGCCGGCGGCTTCTTTCCCGCTGCGATGAACGCCTGGATCGCCCATGCGGTGGACTGACTGTCCGAGACGCGGCCGCGGACGAGCGCGAAGCCTCCGTCCTTGCGCTGCAGGCTGCGGAGGTAGTCGAGGCCGCGCGTAATCGGCTTGCCGCGCACCCCCACCGCGCGCAGCGCCTCGATCGCGGCCGCGGTGTCGTTCGAGTCGGGAGCGCCGCGCTGGTACCACGACCATCCGCCCGATCGACGCTGCTGCCGCAGGAGATAGCGCACGCTTGACGTAGGAACAGTGCGACTGGCCGCGCGCAGCGCGAGCACTCCCCAGATAGTCGAGTTGACGAGCGTGCCGATGCGCCCGTCGGCTCGCGCCGTCAACCGGGCCAGCATCGCGTCGGCGTTCACGCCGAGCGCACGCAGCGCGAGCGCCCGAAGGGCGATGTCCGTGGCATCGTGGGTGGGCTCGGAGGACAGGTACGCGGCGGCGCGCGAGGGGGGCTGCCCTGCGGCGGCGAGGCCGAGCACGGACCACGCGGTCAGCTCGGGAGCCGACCGGCCGCCCGGCTCGGCGAAGCCGCCGTCCGGCTGCTGGCGCGCGGAGAGATAGGAGGCCGGGGTGACGGCCACCGCCAGCGCGAGGAGCGCAGCCTTCAGGCCCATACGACCTCGGTGTGCAGGCGCCGTCCGTAGCGCTCGAGCATCCGCCGGAGTTCCGGCCCCGCAACGAGCGCAATGACGAAGTTGCCCACCGCATGTGCTGCGTCGAACCAGAGCCCCCGGGCCCAGATCGCAGCGAGTGCCTGCCACGTGTGCGGGAAAAACGCGAGCCAGTTCCACACGTCCATGAAGGCGCTGAAGCCGAAGCCGAGCACGCAGCAGAACAGTGCGAGCTGCAGCCGGTTCCGGATGAACGGAGCAGCCATCGCTCCGGCAGCGCCGCACGCTCCCCAGGCCAGCATCTGCCACGGCGTCCACGGCCCCTGACCGAGGAAGAAGTTCGACACGAGCGCGGCGGTCGCGCCCACCGCGATCCCCGCCCGTAGTCCCAGGGCCGCGCCGGCCACGACCACGATCACGGTCACCGGCTGGACGCCCGGCACCGCCGCGAAGAGCACGCGTCCCGCCGCCGCGACAGCGGCGAGGGTCGCGATCAGCGCCAGCTCCTTGGCCGATCCCGGGCCTGTCTCGAGCCAGGCCGCTGCCGCCACGATCAGGGCGCAGGCGGCGAGCAGCAGAGAAAGCCCCGAGTCGGCCGGATCGACGGCCGTCCAGGCGGCCGCGCCGAACGCGGCCGCGGCGGCGCCCAGCATGACGATCCGCGCCCTAGACATAGACCGGCTCCCCCGCGCCGAGCGAGATCGTCCGGTCGGCCACGTCGGCCGCGAACACGAGATCGTGCGTGACCACGAGCGTCGCCCGCCCCGTTGCCTGCGCCCGCAGCAACGCGGCGAGCTCGTCTTTCCGGTCAGGGTCGACTCCGCGCGTCGGCTCGTCGAGGACGAGGAGGTCGGGATCGGTGACCAGCACCGCCGCGAGCGCGAGCCGCTCCCGCTCGCCGCTCGACAGATCGCGTGGATGCCTTCCCTCGAAGCCCGCGAGCCCGACCTCGGCGAGAGCGGCGGCGGCGCGCGAGACGTCGCCGCCTACGCCGAGCGCGACCTCTTCATCGGCACGGTCGCGGAAGAGGTACCGCCCGGGATCCTGCGAGAGGTAGACGGCGCGGCCCTCCCGCTCGACTGTTCCCGCGTTCGGTTCGAGCAGCCCGCAGGCCAGCTTGGCGAGCGTCGTCTTCCCGCTGCCGTTCGGGCCGGTGAGCGCGACGACCTCGCCTTGGTGCAACTCCATCGCGGCGCCGTCGACCACAGGCGGGCCGCCGCGGTACGCGAAGGAGGCGGAGTCGAGCCGGCAGACCGTCGGCCCCTGGGCTATCGACGGCAGCACGGCCGGATGGCGGTCGAGGTACGCCGGTCGGTGATGCGCGAGCCAGGCGAGCGCCTCCTCTCGCGGCGCGTCCAGCGCGATCCGCCCCTGCTCGAGGAAGAGGACGCGGTCGCAGACCTCGAGCGGCCCCGCGGGCCGCTGCTCCGAGACGACGACGGCCACGCCGAGGCCGGCGGCCAGCCGGACGAGCGCGTCCGCGGCCTCGGGATCGAGCTGGGAGGTCGGCTCGTCGAGCAGGAGCAGTTGCGGCTCGAGCGCGAGCGCGGATGCCAGGCAGACGCGTTGCAGCTCACCGGCGGACAGCTCGGCGACGCGCCGCTCGAGCAAATGCTCGGAACCGAGCGCGCCGAGGGCGGCGCGCACCCGCGGCGCGATCTCGGCCGGCGGAGCGCCGATGTTCTCGACGCCGAAGGCGACCTCGTCCTCGACGCGGCCGAAGACGACCTGGTCCTCCGGATCCTGGAAGACGGTGGCGACGACGCCGGCGAGGTCGGCCGGCCGCGTCCGGCGAGTGTCCTGTCCGCAGACCTCCACGCGTCCCTCGAATCGGCCGCCGTGGAAATGCGGCACGAGCCCCGCCAGGGCGCGCACGAGCGTCGACTTGCCGGAGCCCGAGGGGCCGAAGACGGCGACGACCTCTCCTGGGGCGAGCTCGAGAGAGACGTCCTGCAGTGCCGGCTCCCGCCCGGGATAGGAGAACGAGAGGCCGCCGACGGTCGCTAGAGCCACAGCGCTCCCGCCACGACGAGCACGACGGCCCCCACGAGGGCGAGCCACTCCCCCGCCCCCCACGACGGCTGCACCGCGCGCGTCGCGCCGGGCCGCCCGTACCCGCGGGCCTCGAGCGACTCGGCGAGGTTGTACGCGCGCTCGAGTGAACCGGCGACGAGCGGCGACACGAGCCGCGCATGACCCCGCGCGCCCGCCACCGCCACACCCCTTCCGCGGAGGGCTTCGATCAGCCCGGCCGCGTCGCGCTCCAGCGTGGGGACGAGGCGCGTCGCGAGCACGACCGCGAGCGTCGAGCGCCGCCCGGCGCGAACCGAGCGCAGGAGCCGGTCGTGGTCGAGCAGGAGCGCGTAGGCGGCGAAGGCGAGCGAGACGGCCAGGAGGCGGAGCGCCGCGACGGCCCCGTTCGCAAGCTCCTCCCGCGTCACGTCCAGCGTCCCCACGACCGGGATCGTCGGGCCCGTCCAGAGCGGGTGGCTCCCGATGGTCTCGACGAACGGCGTCAGCAGAAAGACCGACAGCGCCGTGATCGCCGCGCCGCTCAGATACAGGAAGCGCCGGCGGCCGGCGGGCGCGGCCAAGGCACACCGCGAGCAGCACGACGGCGATGACAGCTACCGAGATCCAGTGCTCCGCGAGGAGCGCAGCGGCGCCCATCGCCGCGAACAGGGCTGCTGCGGGCGCGGGTTTCACGGGACCTCATAGCGGTAGCGGACAGCAGTGGGATCGCGCAGCAGGCGCCTGGCAGTCTCGACGCCGAGCGTCGCCGAGACACCGTCTCCGTTCAGCTCGGCGCGGAACTCCCGTCCCGGAACGAGGCGAATGACGTTGCGGCCACGGCCGGAGCCGCCGAGACGCCGAGAGAGCCGAACCGCGACGGCATGCGGCGAACCCTGCACCACGGTGGTGCCATGCGCGAACGGCTCGGGGAATGCGCCGACCACCACGGGCTGTCGCATCTGCGTCGCCCACGAGCGGTAGTCCCACCACTCGACGTCGCCCGCGTGGAGGCGTACCTCGGCGGCGCTTCGATCGCCTTCGATCCCGTTGACGAAGTAGAACCAATCGTGCCGGGAGGAGATGCTCCCGTCGATCCCGGAGATCGACTGGACGTACCGGCCGCCGTAAGTCGTCTCGATGTTCGACACTCGATCGAGCGCCTGCATCGCCGTCAGCCCGGCCGGCACCGTGCGCACGAGCAGCACCTGCGTCCCACGGTCACGCGTGACCCAGAGCGTCGCGTGCCCTCGCTCCGCGGCCGTGCCGCCGCAGCCCGCGAGCGCGGCGGCGACGACCGCGAGAGCGAGAGCGCGCCTCACGGCAGGGCGTTGGAGCGGACGGCGCCCTTGAGCGTCGCCCGCACGAGGCCGCGGTGCGGGCCGACGCATGCAACCGCCGCCTGCGTCGCCCCCTGCGTCTTCACCGAGCGGCCGTCGACGTGCAGCACGGCGCCGAGCGCCGCCGTCTTGGCGCCCGTGTCGCTGTCGGAGTAGACCCGGTAGCAGCCCCGCTGCGCGCGGGCGAGCTCGAGCGTGGGCGGCCCTCCCTGCAGCCCGAAGAACGCCCAGTACCAGAGCACGCTGTCTCCCGGCTTGAGGGCGTACTGGTCGGCGCCGACCGGCGGGGAGACGCCGTTCACCTTGTACGTCCATCCGCTCGAGCCGAAGGCGGCGTAGTACCCGACCTGGTCGACGTACGGGCCGTACGAGGTCGGCGTCACGTGGACGAAGAACTCGCCCGCCTTGCCGGCGTTCTTCAGAGCATCGAGCGCGTTGGTCGCGGCGACGCGGGGGTTGGTGGAACCGAAGATCGTCCGCGTGAAGCCTTCGACGCGGATCTTCGCCAGGACGTTGGCGCCCGCGTTTGGTGCGCCGATCAGGATCGCTGCCGCGACCAGAATGACGGAACGTCGAAACACGAATCCTCCTTCCGCGAGGGGTTCGGGTTGCGGCGACGCGGCAGGTCTTCTGACTCGGGGCGCCCTCCCGTACCGCCTTCCCGGCCCGGAGGCCAGTGGCAGTTCGGCGCGGGAGCGTCTCCCCTCACAGCGGCGGGACCGTCCCGGACTTGCACCGGGTTCCCTTTCCGCTCGCCGGTATCGCGGGCGAGCCTATCATGGGCTGCCGGGTGTCCCTGGAACGATTTCTGAAGGTGTGGGGCCCGGTGATCGTCTGGGCCGGGGTCATCTTCGCGCTGTCCTCGGTGCCTTCGCTCAACTCCGGCCTTGGGACGTGGGACGAGGTCCTGCGCAAGTGCGCGCACGTCACCGAGTACGCGATTCTCGGCTTCCTGCTCCTGCGCGCGATCGGCCGCGAGCTGCCGGCGCTGCTCCTCGGGATCCTCTATGCGGCGAGCGACGAGTTCCACCAGCACTTCGTCCACGGGCGGCATGCATCGCCGGTCGATGTCCTGATCGACTCCGTCGGCCTGCTGATCGGGATCTTCGTCATCCAGCGCCTCGTCCTACAATCTCGGCGTGCCTGAGCGGCAGGACTTCTCCGACCGGCAGCTGGAGGCGATCCTCGAGCGTCTGGACCGGCTGTGCGACGAGGTCCGCGTGCTCAACAAGCGGCTCGACTCGAGCGACCAGCTGCTGCGGATCGCCGCCGAGCTCTCGACGCTGAACGAGTCGCTCCAGACGCTCGCCTACGCCGCCCTGGGCCAGCAGGCGCCCCAGGTCAGGCGCCGCCGCTCAGCCTGAGACGAGCCGGTACAGCCGCCCGGAGAGCGTGACCGCGTACAGCTCGCCGCGCGTGTCCTCGCCGAACGAGGAGAGGTCCGACAGCCGCTGCGATTCCTGGCGGACGTCAGTCGCCCGCCCGCTCGAGATCTTGAACGACCACATCCTGCCCGAGCAGTAGTCGCCGTAGAAGTAGCGGCCGCGGGCCGAGGGCACGGCCTTGCCGCGGTAGACGAAGCCGCCCGTGACCGAGCACCCGATCGCGTGGTTGTAGACCTGCACAGGCGGCGTGAGCTTCCCCGCGGGGTTGAGCGGGTTGTCGGAGTAGTGCGCGTTTCCCTCGTACACGTTCCAGCCGAAGTTCTTGAGCCCGGTGTTCCTCCTGGCGACGTAATCGACCTCTTCCCACTCGTTCTGCCCCACGTCACCGATGTAGAGGTCGCCGGTCGCGCGGTCGAAGGAAAACCGCCACGGATTGCGCAGCCCGTACGCGGCGATCTGCGGCCGTGCGCCCCGCTTCGTCGCGTTCATCTTCAGCAGCTTCCCCAGGAGGACGGACGAGTTCTGCGCGCGGTTCCCCGGATCTCCGCCCGAGCCGCCGTCGCCCATCCCGACGTAGAGCAGACCGTCCGGCCCGAACGCGAGCTGCCCGCCGTTGTGGTTCGGATACGGCTGGTCGACGAACAGGAGTTGACGCGCCGTCGACGCCGACGCCGCCGTCCCCGCATTGTTCGCCCGGAACTGGACGACGCGCGTGTCCCCGTTCGTGTCGGTGTAGTCCACGTAGAAGAGCCGGTTCTTCGCGAACTTCGGGTGGAACGCAACCGAGAGAAGTCCCTGCTCGCCCCCGCTCGTCACCCGGGAGCGGATGTCCAGAAACGGCCGGGCCTGCAGCTTCCCCGAGACGAGCACGCGGATGACGCCCGCCTGCTCGACGACGTACAGCTTGTTGGGCTGGCCCTTCGCCGCCGCGACGTGCAAGGGCGAGTCGAAGCCCGAGCGGACCAGCTTGAAGTGGAATGCCGCCGCCTGCTGGTGCGAGGCGGACGCGGACGCGCCGACAGCGAGGGCCGCAAGCCCTCCCACGATCGTCATGAATGTCTTCACGGCAGTCTGTAGATGTTCAAGACGCCGAAAGTGACGTGGGCGTTAGCGTCCTCTTGGCCGAGTGCGATGCGCCCGTCCGTGACGATCGGCGTGTTCCAGTGTCCGCGCCCGACCGGCAAGGCGGCGATGCGCTTTCCGGTTGTCGGGGCATAGACGTTCAGTTCCCCGCCGTCCCAGTCGTACACATAGAGCAGGCCGCCGGCGACGACCGGGCTCGTCCCGCCAACGCTCTTCGTCCATCTACGCACGAGCCGACGGTCCTGGAGGACGTACGCCGAGAACCCCTTGTTCGTGGCAACGAAGAGCCAGGTCACGCCGCTTTTCTTCCAGACAGCCGGTGCTGTGAACACGACTCCGCCTCCGGGCGCGGAGAGGGTCTGGAGCGCGTTGCCGAGCACGGGAGCCTTGCCCGCCGAGGGCGGCGAGTGGAACTTCAGCAGGTCCAGCAGTCGCAGCTTGCCGTCCTTGCCCCCCTGGACGGCGAGGTTCGGCGTGAGCAACGCGGGGCCCGTGCTCCCGAGGTCGAGGTCTTCCGCCGAGAGCGCCTCCCAGTTTTTCGGCGTCCAGTACTTGAGCAGGCGACCCGCGTCGGGGGACAGGACGAGCACGCTCGTCGACCAGCGGCCGTGGCCGTCGTACACGCCGTTCGCCGTCGTGACCAGAAGGTTTTCCGTCCCCGGCTGTCGGACCGCTCCGGCCCGCGCCCAGATCGACGCGCCGGCAATGAAGCCGGTGCCCGCGCCGTTCAGACAGGTGGTCGGGTCCATGAGCTCATGGCGGTTGCTGCAGAGCGCGTTCCAGACGTGGACGATGCGGCCGGTGTCGCGATCGATCGTGACCACGTGGCCCTGGTAGGGAGGAACGTCTCCGAAGCTCGACGTCGTCGCCGTGACGAGGTTCCCCCACAGCCCCAGAGGCGACGTGATCTTCTCGTGCGCCGCATCGAGCGTTATCCGCGCCGGCCATTCGCCGCTGCCCACCTCGGCTCCGTCGGCCAGCGTGAGCTTGTGAACGAGGCCGTCCGGCGAGACCGAGTAGACGAAGCCACGGGTCGGTGTCGACCACGGGGCTGGCGGTCGTGATCTGACGGGTTCCGGCGACGGAGTCGTAGCCCGCCGGCTCGAACCGCCAAAGGACCTCGCCGTTGTCCGCCTCGATCGCGTAGACGAGCCCGTAGGTGGTCTGGACGATGAAGGCATCGCGAACGGCGCCCTCGATCCTGTATGCGCGGACGTAGAGCGGAGAGGAGTCCACCGTCCCCTCGAGCGCGATCTGCTGCCTGACCAGGCTCCCGACGTTGCCTGCCGTCAGTCCTGTCTTTTCCGGCCCCGCATTCGAGCGGGCGGACGTGTAGCCGAAACGCGTCCAGTCGCCGCCCTGCTTGGCCGCGGGACCGGCGCTCGCGGAGGCAGCGGCGAGCAAAGTGCCGCAGGCAAGCGCGATGGCCGCAAGACGCACGCCGGGCAGACTAGAGAGGTTTCGTTAGGGATTCGTTAACTACGCGAAATAAGAGCCTTGCGGAATTCCTCTTCCCGGCCGGGCTTGAGGATCGCGAGGACGCGATCGCCCGGAAGGAGCTTGGTCGAGCCGACCGCGATCTCCGACTTGCCCGTCGCGCGTGACCGAGATCAGGCGCGACTCCTGCGGCACCGCCAGGTCGGCGACCGTCTTCCCGGCGGACGGGGAGCCTTTGTCGATCTGCACCTCGACGATCTCGAGATTCTCGTTGCGCAGCTCGAGCAGGTGAATCAGCCCGTGCTCGGGGACCTCGTGCTCGACGAGCGCGAGGATGGTCGACGTCGCCGACACCGTCGGCGAGATGCCGAGCAGGTCGAAGTGCACCTGGTTGCGGGGATCGTTGACGCGCGCGATCACCTTCGGGACGCCGTACTTCTCCTTCGCGATCTGGCAGATGACGATGTTGTCCTCGTCGTCGCCGGTGACCGCCAGGACGAGATCGGGCGGGCGCGCGATGCCGCCGCGCTCGAGCGTGTAGATCTCGGTCGCGTCCCCGTGCTGGACCTGGTGCTCGAGCTCCTCCTCGAGCTTGTCGAAGCGATCCTGCCTCTGCTCGATCACGGTGAGCTCGTGGCCCATGCCGATCAGCGCGCGCGCGAGGTTCGCGCCGACCTTCCCTCCCCCGGCGACGAGGATGTACATCAGCCGGCGACGGGGGCGCGGTTCACTTCACAGGAGCGAACCGCGTCGGTCAGCACCGAGATCGCGGTCGAGGTCGGGCAGACGGTGCGGAGCCCGCGCGTCGCGTAGAACTCCGCGCGCGCCGGGTCGAGGATGCGCACGACGACGCACTGGATGTCGAACCGCTTCTGCGCCACCTGGCCGATGACGAGGTTCGTGTTGTCCCCGTTCGTCGCGACGACGACGGCTTGTGCCTCCTCGATCCCCGCCTCCTCGAGCACCGCGACGTCGATCCCGTGGCCGACGATGAAGCCGCCGGCCCAGTGCTCGCCGAGCCGGTGGAGCGCGTCCTCGCGCTCGTCGATGACGGTGACGTCCCACCCGCTCCGATCCAGCTGCCGGGCAACTCTCGAGCCGACCCGGCCACAGCCGACGACTATCGCTTTCACGGCGTCAAATCTACTTCCTCGAGGACGCCCTGCGGGTAGGCGACGACCATCACCTCCGACGGCGCCTTGCGCAGGACGTAGTCGACGGTCGGGCTGAAGAACCGCGATTGCCGGCGCCAGCGCGGCGCCGAGCCCATCAGGATCAGATCCGCGCCGGTCGCCCGCGCCTCGTCGGCGATGGCGCTGCCGAGCGAGCGTGCCCGCACGATCCTCCCCTCCACCGTCACGCCGTGCTCCCCCGCGATCTCCGTCGCCTCTGCGAGCGAGGCCGCCGCCTGCTTCTCCTCCTCGACGAGCGGCGCGTCGAGCGGCTGGTCGAGCGGCACCTTGATCACGTGCAGGGCCGTCAGCTTCGCCGACTGCTCCTCCGCCAGCTTGATCGCCGTCGCGAGCACCTCCTCGCCGATCGGCCCCATCTTCATCGGCACGAGGATGTGGCTGTACAGGCCCTCTTCGTGCGGCTCGAACAGGTCGGCGACCGGGGCTTCCACGCGCTCGGTCACGGCCGAGCCGCGGCTGCGCCGCACCAGCACGAAGACGACGGCGCCGACCGCGAGCCAGATCGGCCCCGCGATCCGTGCTGTCGAGTGGGTGGCCATCGTCCCGATCCAGATCGCGAAGGTCAGCGGCGCGCCGATCAGCGCCGCGAGCGGGACGGGAACGCCGCGGATGCGGACGTTGAGCGGGACGCGAAAAGGCCGCTCGAGGTTCGGCTCGCGGAAACGCAGCTTGATCACGGCGACCTGCGCGGCGGTGAAGGTGAGGAGGACGCCGAAGCTGTACAGGCCGGCGAGCGAGCGCACCGGCGAGCCGATCGAGACGGTGACGATCAGCATCGCGATCGCGATCGCGGCCACGCTCAGGATCGCCGCCGGCGCGATGAGCGTCCGGCGGTTGAGCCGTGCGAAGACGTGCGGGAGCATGTCGCGCTGTCCGAGCGAGAAGGCGAGCCGGCCGGCGCCCGAGATCGACGTGGTCACGACCATGACGAGGACGAGGACGCCGGAGACGCCGACGAACGCCTTCACGCCGTCGGCGAGCATCTGCGGCGCGCCCGCGTCGCCGAGGGCGGACGCGATGCCGACCAGCGGCGCGTGCAGCCACGTCGTCCCGAGCTCCTGCCCGCCGGGGAACGCCGAGATCGCGACGATCCCGATCGCGAACGAGACGATCACCGCGGCGCCGATCCCGCCGAAGAGGCTGCGCGGGAGGGTCTTGCCCGGCTCGCGTGTCTCGGCGGCGAGGTTCGCGACGGTCTCCAGGCCGGTGTACGCGAGCATCGCCACGGGGATGCGCGAAGCCGATCGAGGTCCAGGTCGGCGCCGTTCCGAGATCGACGCCCTCCCCGAAGGCGCTCGCGCTGACGAAGTAGACGAAGCCGAAGACGATCAGCAGCAGCTGCGCGACCAGGGCGATCCCCGCCAGCCCGATCGCGAGCCGGTACAGGCTCGGCCGGCGCGCGAGCCGCACGCACGCGATCGCGGCGATGACGACGACGCCGACGACCACGTCCCACGGCTCGTCCTTGATCGCGTTCCAGCCGACGGTGTCCCCGAGGTAGTGCGGGACGAACAGCGCGGCCAGCGCGATGACGATCAGGTAGTCGAGGAAGAGCGCCCACCCGGTCATGAACCCGAGCGGGTCGTTGAATGCGCGGCGGACGAGCGTCGCCGCGCCGCCGGTCTCCGGGATCGCCGCAGTTCCCTCCGCGTAGGAGAGGGCGACCAGGATGAAGACGATCCCGGCGGCGAGCAGCACCCAGGGCGTGAAGCCGAGCGCGTAATAGGCGACCACGCCGAGGGCGAAGTAGAGGGACGAGGCGATCTCGCCGTAGGCGACCGAGGCCAGCGGGCGTGGCCCGAGGACGCGGCTGAGCCCCTGGAGCTTCTTCGCCATCAGCGATAGCGGAGGCGCAAGACGCCTCCGAGCAGGACGATAGCTCCGAGCAGGAGCCCGATGCCTCCCCCGAGCAGGGCGGTGCGCACCAGGATCGCGATGCCCAGACCGATCATCAGGAGCGAGAACACGAGCGTCATCGCGGCATGCGCTCTCACGCCGCCTTCCTCCCCGCGACCACCATCACCCGCGCCGGGCTGTTCCTGAGCACGTAGGCGACAGCCGGCCCGAAGACAGAGCCGCGGCCGCCGAACCGCCTGGACGCGCCGATGACGACGAGCTCCGCGTTTCGCGCCCGCACCTCTTCCACGATCGCCGGCCCCGCGCTCCGGGCGCGCACGAGCCGCGTGACGGCGTTGACGCCGTAGCTCTCCACGAGCGCCTGCGCGTCGTCCAGCTCCCTGTTCGCGCGCCGCTCGTCCTCCGGCATGCTCGCCTGCAGGTCGAGCTCGAGCGGCACCTCGATCGCGCGGACGACCGCAATCGTGGCGCGCCGCTCGGCGGCGAGGCGCGCGGCCGCGATCAGCGCCTCCTCCGACTCGGCCGTCCGCAGGATCGGCACCACGATCGTCCGGTATTCGACGATCAGCGAAGGCCCGAGGATCATCGCCGGCGCCTGGACCGTCTCGGCGAGGGGGATCTTGAGGATGAAGCGCCGGTAGACCCAGTAGGCCAGGAACCCGGCGGCCAGCCAGCCGAGGCCGGCGTACCGCGTGTTCGGCGTCTGGATCGACGATCACGAGCCAGGCGGCGAGTGTCCCGAACGCGCCGAGGAGCGCGAACAGCGGCCAGTCGATCCCCCTGACGCGCAGGTTCGGGCGGCCGCGGAAGACCAGCTCGACGTCCGGATCTCGCGCTCGCAGCGTGATCACCGCCAGGTGCGCGATCGTGAACGACAGCATCGCGCCGAACGAGTACATCGTCGAGAGGAAGTCCACCTTCCCGGGGATCAGCGTCACGATCGGGATGAGCCCCGCGAAGAAGATCAGCGCGATCCACGGTGTCCGGAAGCGCTGGTGCACGCGCCGGAAGACCTGCGGCAGCTGCCGGTAGTGCGCCATCGCGTAGGTGATGCGGGACGCTCCGATCACGCCCGCGTTCGTCCCGATGAACAGGATCGTCGCGGCCAGGATCCCGACGTAGATCTTCATCGTGTGCAGCAGCGTGGCGTTCGAGATTCCGAGGTTCTCGACCAGCCCGAGGACGGGATCGTTCTGGAAGCCCTCGGGAGGCGCGCACGCGAGCTCGGTCTGATAGTGGCCGGACACCCCCGGGCAGGGGTGGACGACGTGATGGACGGGAAGGGCCGTGACCGCGATCGCCGGCAGCGTGAAGTAGATGGCGAAGACCGCGATGACCGTCATCAGGTAGGCGCGCGGGACGTTGCGGGCCGGGTCGCGCGCTTCCTCGGCCAGGTTCGAGACGGTCTCGATCCCCGTGTAGGCGACCATCCCGATCGGGATCGCGAGCAGGAAGTTGCTCCAGGTCGGGGCGACGCCCCAATGGATGTTGGCGACCAGCGTGTGCGGGCTGAAGATGAGGGCGAAGCCGATGATCACCAGCAGCAGCTGGGTGGCGAAGTCGATGACCGCGAGCCCGATGTTCAGGCGGGCGGCCTCCCGCACGCCGACGATGTTGATCAGGACGAGCAGCACGATGACGACGGCGCCGACGATGATGTCCCAGGGCGTCGTCTTCAGCGGCTCCCAGAAGATCGACAGGTAATGAGGGACGAAGAACGCCGAGATGGCGATCGTGATGATGTAGTTGAGCATCTGGGCCCAGGCGGCCCCGAAGCTCACGACCTCGTTGAACGCGTGCCTGGCGAAGCTCGAGGAGCCGCCGGCCTCGGGAAAGCGAACCGTGCCTTCGGCATACGTGAGCGTCGTCGCGGCGAAGATGACGCCGGCGACGAGGAAGACGAGCGGCGTCAGGCCGAGCGCGAACGCCGCGGTGACGCCGAGCGCGTAGTAGATCGAGGAGCCGACGTTCCCGTAGACGGTGGCGAAGAGAGCCGGCGCCCCGAGGACGCGCTGGAGACCATGCTGTTCACGGCGCCGCCGAGGCACCGCCGGAATCTACTGCGCTACGCTGTCGGCGTGCGCGTGATCGGGGTCATCGCGCTGGGACTGACGTTGAGCGCCGCCGCTACGGCCGCTTCGGGGCGTCCGGCGCTGCGCGTGACCGATCTCAAGCCCTTCACCGTCCACGGCTAGCGGTTCGACCCCGGCGAGCACCTGCGCATCGTCGTCACGACGAAGCACAGCGTCGAGCGTAAGCTCGAGGCGAGCAATCGCGGGACGTTCACGACCGTCTTCCGCCGCCTTTCGGTCGCGCGCTGCGGCCAGTACTCCGTGCGTGCCTACGGCCCGTCGGGCCTGCTCGCCGCGACCAAGAGCCCTCCGCAGAGCTGCGCGATGCCGGCTCGCTGCCCTAATGGAAGAGCCGCCCGGAGGCGGCTCTTCCACTGTTGCCGTGTCGGCTTGCGCTAGGGCAGAGTGAGCTGCCAGGCGCTGCGTCCGTGCGTGGCGGCATACAGCTTGTGCCCGCCGGCGCGATCGTCAGGCCCGCGACCTCGACCTTCGGCATGCCGCCGCCGGCGACCAGCCAATCCCGGTTGGGATTAGCCCCCGGGAGGGCCATCACGCCGAAGTCGGTCGACGACGTAGAGGACGCCGCTCGTCCAGACGACGTCCGTGGCCGGGAGGTCCGGGAACGCGTTCACGCCCGTTCCGTCCAGTGGCGTCCACTTGGCGCGTTCCCTTGTCGGGCTGATAGATCACCGAGAAGACGTGGCCAGGCGTCTGCAGCGTGAGACGCTGTAGCCCGAGTAGCAGATCAACGCGTGGTTCGGGTTCGCCGGGTCGACGTAGATGCCGCACACGAAACGGCCGGGCGGCGGTCGCCGTGTCGAGCCGCGTGTACGTGACCGAGCCGGCCGCGGCGTCCGCGTTCTTTGAGATGAAGACGCGGCCGGTGGTCGTGGCGACCCACATCGTGCCGGTGTCGCTCGGGGCCCGCTCGATGGCCGCGACGTTTCCGCCTGAGCGACGTCGTGCCGCGGTAATCGGCGGCCGACGCCGTCAGGTTCGTGGCACCGGCCGGCCCGATGCGCACGAAGTCGCCGCAGCCGGATTATGTGCCCGACGTCGTGAACTCGGGGCAGTTCGCCTCGAGAAATGCCTGGTCGCCGGCCCAGTCCTGAGTCCGCCAGACGCTCTGCGAGCCCTCGAAGATCGTCCCGGCTGCGCCGGATTCGGGTCGGCGATGATCGGCGCGTAGAAGTGCGCGCCCTCCGGGCTGGCCGCGATCGGCCCGAGATGATGACCCACTTCGTCGGGTCGCCGTTCTGGAAGTTCGCATCGTGGACTGCTCGAGGTGAACGAGTTGAACCGCAGCGACGAGTTGGTCGGCACTGAAACCGGACTGCCCGCCGTCGCCGTAGATGTCCTGCGGCCACACGCCGGCACCGAGCGAGGCCTCGAAGGTGCCGTTGTCCTGCGTGCCGCCCTGTAGGTGGTTCGGGTCGTCCGGGGCAACGGAGAGGCTCTGGAACTGCAGCGTCGAGAGCCCCTTGTTCAGGCTGTAGAGGTGCGTCGGAACAGCCGAGAGCAGCTGCTGGCAGAGCGCGAGACTCGTGGCGCGAAGCCCGCGGCTCGCGCACTGGGACGAGATGTCGGTGAAGGCGCGCTCGAACGAATGAGCCCGCCGTCCCCGCCGTAGATCGCGGCGTCCGTACCGGGGAGCTCGACGACCGCGTGCGAGTCGGGGTGCTGGCCGTTCGGCGCGATCGAGTTCGGCTGGCAGCAGATACCCGGAGGCGTCGGGTTCGTCGTCGCGTCCCACGTCATGTCCGTGAACTCGACCCCGGCGTCGGTCGAGCGGAGGAAGCACGGCCGTTGTTGCTGAATCCGTACGTTGTTGTAGCTCATACGAGCCGCCGAGGTAGACGACGTCCGGCTTGCCCGGCGGCGAGTAGACGACGTTGTCGTACCAGCACTGCGCCGGCCGGGTGCAGTAGTTCACGATGTTCTGGGACGACGTGTCAGGTCGGTGAAGACCGGAACGGCGCCGTTCGCGTCGTCGGTGCGGTAGAAGCGAGCCCGGTTCGCCGCCGTCGCCTGCGGCGATGCCGGAGGCCGTCGCCGACGTACATCCGGGTCAACCCGCTCGCCACGTCGTGACGGCGAACTCCGCACGATCGTCATTTAGCGCTGGCAGCGCGGTCTTGATCTGCGCCCAGGTCACGCCTCCATCGGTCGAGCGCCAGACGCCGCCGCTTCCGCGCGAACGCCACTCGGGCCGAACGGCGCCCGCGTAGACGATCTTGTTCGTCGTCCCGTTGTAGCCCGGGATCGAGGGCAACCTCGTTGACGCCGCGAATGGTTGCCTTGGGGTTCGGTGCCGTCACATATCGTCGGGGCAACCGTCGCCGCCGTCCCAGATGAAGGTGAACGTCGCGCCGCCGTCCGTCGACTTGAACAGGCCAGAACGGCGGCCTCGGGGCCGGCGGGTCGGTGGTCGGCCGCCGGTAACCGAGCTGATGCCCCGAACGCCGCGTGAAGACGACACATAGAGGAGGTTCGGATTCGTCGGGTCGACCACGATGCCGCTGATTGCGCGACCCGGGAAGGCGTTCCCCGTGTAAGTCCCGTTCGGGCCCGTGCCCGGCGAGGTCGTAGTGATTGGGCGACCGTCGCGGCCAGCTGCGTCCACGTGTCGCCCCTGTCGGTCGACTTGTACAAGCCCAGGCCGGCCTCGGAATCGCCCGAGGCGTTGGGCTCGCCCGTTCCGGCGTAGAGACGCCGCCGGTCATAGGTGAGCGTGCCGATCGCGTTCGTCTCGAAGGAGCCGGAGACGAACGTCCAGCTCGCGCCGTTTCCGGAGAGCGCGTTGTCCGTCCGCCAGACACCGCCGCCTGCAGCGCCGACCCAGACCGTGCACTTCGACTGCTTACAGCTCGGGTCGACCGCGAGGGCGGTAATGCGGCCGGAGGCGGTGTAGTCGGCGCCGCTGAATGTGAGGACGTCCGGGTAGTTCGCTGTGCTCGGCCCGGCCAGCGTCCACTGCCCGGGGTTGTTCTGGCCCGAACGGCTCTTACCGTCGAGACGATTCCAAGCCTTGACGGCGTTGACCGTCGCCGGGAACGGGATGTCGTCGGCCGGATAGGCGCGTGCTTCGAACGCCTCCACCGCGGCTCCGGCGGGATCCTCGCCTTTCGCTTCGTTTCCCTCGCCGGGCTCGCCGCGGTTACCCACGAGATCCTGTGCGCTCGACTTCCCGAAGGCGAGCGGCCGCCTTGCTGGCCGAGCCGTGCGTCGCGACCGCAATTGCGACTGCGGCACCCACAAGCAGAAAGGCCGCGACAAACGCGAAGCCCTTCCGCAGACTCAGCTGACTCATTCTTCCTCCTCGATGAGCGTGGGTGCCGCCCGTTCGCGGGCGGCCCCCTCGCGCTTTGGATGGACGTGCATCGGGGCGCTCCAGCCCCCTCGCGCTTTGGATGACGTGCATCGGGGCGGTCTTCGGAGACCGAGAAGAACTCGGCCAGACGCCGGCGATGCCTTGCCTGAGGGACGGACGTCCCGGCCTCCCAGGCCTGAACGGAGCGGACGGAAACCGATAGCGCGTCCGCGAGCTCCTTCTGTGTCAGGTTCGCCGCTTCGCGCAAGGTTCGGAGCCGGTTCCCGGCCACAGGCACGGATCCGGACCTCGCTCGCTTCCTATTTCTGATGTTCTGCGTGTTCACTTCGTCTGCCGGGAGCACGCAGGAACCCGTGGGGGTGTCCCGGTGAGCCGCCCGGGAGCGTAACTCACTTCAGAAAAGTGTCAAGTCTTTGCGGAGGATCTGCGCGAAGCTTTAAGTATGTATCGACACGATCAGCGGGATGGCGAGGATCGCAACGACGTTGGCGATCTTGATCATCGGGTTGATCGCCGGGCCCGCCGTGTCCTTGTACGGGTCGCCCACCGTGTCGCCGGTGACCGAGGCGGCGTGCGCGTCGGAGCCCTTGCCGCCGTAAGCGCCGTCCTCGATCAGCTTCTTCGCGTTGTCCCAGGCCCCGCCGCCGGAGGTCATGGCGATGGCGAGGAAGAGCCCGGTCACGATCGTCCCGATCAGCAGGCCGCCGAGCATCTTGGCGCTGATGAGGCCGACGACGATCGGAAAGACAATGGGGATGAGCGCCGGGAGCAGCATGCTGCGGATCGCCGAGCCCGTGACGATGTCGATCGCGCGGCCGTACTCGGGACGCGCCGTGCCTTCCATGATCCCGGGGATCTCGCGGAACTGCCGGCGCACCTCGGTCACAACCTGGCCGCCGACGCGGCCCGACCGCCTGCATCGCGAGCGAGGCGAACAGGAACGGCATCAGGCCCCCGATGAAGAGGCCGGCGATCACCCACGCGTCGCTCAGGTCGAAGATCGTGGTCAGCCCCTGGTCGGAGAGGCCGTGCGTGTAGCTGTCGAAGAGGACGAGGGCAGCGAGCGCTGCGGAGCCGATCGCGTAGCCCTTGGTCACGGCCTTGGTCGTGTTCCCGACCGCGTCGAGCGGATCGGTGATCGCGCGAACCGATTCGTCCAGATCGGCCATCTCGGCGATCCCGCCCGCGTTGTCGGTGACGGGCCCGTAGGCGTCGAGCGCGACGATCAGGCCCGTCATGGACAGCTGGGCCATGACTGCGACGCCGATCCCGTACAGGCCCGCGAAGTGGTTTGCGATCAGGATCCCACCGGCAATCACGATCACCGGCAGGGCGGTCGCCTGCATCCCGACCGCGAGCCCCTCGATGATGTTGGTCGCGTGGCCGGTGCGCGAGGCCTTCGCGATCGATTTGACCGGATTCCAGCGTGTGCCGGTGTAGAACTCGGTGATCGCGACCAGGAGGAAGGTCACGACGAGGCCGACGAGCGCCGAGCCGTACAGATCCCAGAAGCTGAACTGGCTCGAGTCGAAGCCGAGCGTGACCGGGATGAAGCCGATCGCCGAGAGGATGGTCGACACGAGAATGGCCTTGTAGAGCGCGTTCATGATGTTCCCCGAGCGGCCGACGCGCGCGAACATCGTCCCGATGATCGAGGCGAGGATCGACATGCCCCCGATCGCGAGCGGATACAGCTCCACCTGCGCGGCCGGGAACGTCGTGCTCGCGAGCAGCATCACGGCCACCGCGGTGACCGCGTAGGTCTCGAACAGGTCGGCGGCCATGCCGGCGCAGTCGCCGACGTTGTCGCCGACGTTGTCTGCGATCACGGCCGGGTTGCGCGGATCGTCCTCGGGAATCCCGGCCTCGATTTTCCCGACCAGGTCGGCGCCGACGTCGGCGGCCTTCGTGTAGATGCCGCCGCCGAGACGGGCGAAGACGGAGATCAAGGAGCCTCCGAATGCGAGACCGACGAGGTCGTCGATCGCGGAGCTGGCCGAGTTCCCGACCCAGTCCGTCAGCACCCAGTAGTAGCCCGCGACGCCGAGCAGTCCGAGGCCGACCACGAGTAGGCCCGTGACCGATCCCGCGCGGAAGGCGACGTTCAGCGCCGGACGCAGGCCGTGTTTGGCGGCCTCGGCCGTCCGGACGTTCGAGCGGACGGCGACGAACATCCCGATGAAGCCGGCCGCGGCCGAGAGCGTCGCGCCGACGAGGAAGCCGAGGGCCGTGCCCCAGCCGAGCTTGTCGTAGAAGCCGAGCAGGAGGAACGGGACGATGGCGACGATGGCGATCGTCCGGTACTGCCGCTTGAGGTACGCGGCGGCGCCTTCCTGGATGGCGCGCGCGATCTCCTGCATCCGCTCGCTGCCGGCGGGCCGCCCCAGCACCCACACGGCGAGGCCGATGCCGTAGGCCACGGCCAGCGCGGCGCAAATGAGCGCGAAGAGAACGGCGTGATCGTGGAACCAGCTCATCACAAAGTCGGCGCGGGTTTGGGTTTCCCGCGCGGCGGGTGTTGTATCAAAGTCTGGCTTCCCGCAGCGCTGACGCGCAGATGTCGTCCGGCTGCGGGCCGATCTTCGGGATGACGGCGAGGAGCAGATCCCGCAGCCGTTCGTTGTTTTGCTGCAGCACCTGCACGACCTGCGCGGCCGAAACGGCCTCCTCCCCGGCGACGCCGACGTCGTAGTCCGTGACCATCGCGATCGTGGCGTAACAGAGCTCCAGCTCGCGCGCGAGGTGGCACTCCGGGTACGCCGTCATGTTGATCGCGTCCCAACCGGCGGACTGAAACCACACCGACTCCGCGCGTGTCGAGAAGCGCGGGCCCTGGATGACGACAACCGTCCCGCCCTCCCGGACGGGAATGGCCCGCTCGCGCGCCGTCTCGACCAGCAACCGACACAGATCGGGGCAGAACGGGTCGGCGGCGGAGACGTGCGTGGTCTGCGGTCCGTCGTAGAACGTGTCCGCACGTGCACGCGTGCGGTCGACGTACTGGTCGCAGACGATGAAGTCCCCGATCTCGAGCTCGCGCGTCAACGCCCCAGACGCACACGGGCCGATGATGCGGCGCACGCCTGCCTCGCGCATCGCCCAAACGTTTGCCCGGAAGGGGATGCTGTGCGGCGGGAGCTCGTGCTTACGGCCGTGGCGCGGGATGAAGGCGACCCGCTGTCCGGCCACCTCCCCCATCGCGACCGGCGCCGAGGGCGGGCCGTACGGCGTCTCAACGTCCAGCTCCTCGACGTCCTCGAGGAACGAGTAGAACCCCGAACCTCCGAAGACGCCGATCACTCGGCGGCCGGCTCGGAGACCGCCTTCGCGTACGCCAGCTGCATGTTCGCCGTCACCTGGGTGAAGTCGCGGACGACTTCCTCCGGGACGGCGTCGGCGAGCACGGGGATCAGCGCCCGCATCGCCTCGATCGCGAGCTTCGCCTGCTCGAGGTCCCGGTTCTCGGTGCCGAGCCGGCTGTAGCCGAGCGAGGACACCGTGTAGAGCGTCTGGACGAGCAGGTCCGAGACCTTGACTTTCTTCAGCTCCTCCTCGAGCTGCTGGATCAGCTTCTCGTCAGCCGACTCGCTCATGGCCCCGGGTCAGTTTGACCTGCTCGGCGTAAATCTCCTCGAGGCTCGCCCCGTCGCCGTGGCGGGCGATCTGCCGCTCGGCCGCGTTGGCCTCCGGGACGCGGAGGAAGGAGGCCGCGCCCCTCTCTTCGGCGGCCGGCAGCGACCACTCGATCAACTCCTCGACGGCGGCGCGCGTCGAGCGCACGCGACCGGTTGCGAGGTCGATCATCTCGCCGCCGAGCCCGAAGCGGATCGCGCGCCAGAGGTTCTCCTCGATCAGCCGGTGCGGATGGTCCGGCAGTGGCTCCCCCTCATCGATGGCTCGCGCGGCGCGGACGGTCAGCGAATGCATCAACGCGGCGAGCGAACGCGCCTCCTCGAGGTCGGGCTGGCCGTCGCCGATGCGCACCTCGATCGTGGGGAAGGCGAGGTGCGGACGGACGCTCCACCAGATCTGCGTGTGCTCGTCGATCGACTTCGTGTCGTAGAGGAAGCGGACGAAGCGCTCGTAGTCGTCCCAGCCGGAGAAGGAGTCGGGGACGCCGCACCGCGGGAACATGCGGGTGAAGATCTCGGTGCGCGCCGAGTGCAGGCGCGTCGACACGCCCTCGACGAACGGCGAGCTCGCGGAGAGCGCCAGCAGCTCGGGGAGCCAGTTTCGCAGCGCGTTGTTGACCGCGATGGCGCGGTCGACGCCTTTGATCGCCGTGTGGACGTGGATGCCGAAGCTGTTGTTCCGCCAGACCACGTATCCGAGGATCTCGTCGTTGCGGCGGTAGTGCGGCGTATCGATGATGCGCTGGTCCTTCCAGGAGCTCCAGGGATGCGTACCGGCGCCGCAGAGCGCGATCCCGAGCGAGTCGGCGAGGTCGAAGAGCTGTGCGCGCCGCTCGCCCATCGCCGCGGCAGCCTCGGCAAAGTCCTCGCACCGGCCGGTGCGGACCTCGACCTCGGAGGCGATGAGCTCCCCGACCAGATGCTCCTCGAGCGCCGTCCCTTTCACCGCGTCCTGCAGCTCCTCGAAGCGGTTCGCGAGCTCGAGCGACTCGGGGTCGAGGACCGCGAACTCCTCCTCCACGGCGACCGTGAAGTCCTCTGCCGCTTCGAACTGCTCGCGCGCGAGCGCGATCTGGTCCTCAGGGCTCAGGCGCTGCGCGTCCCCCACCGAGGAACAGTAACGCGCGCCGATCGGCGTTATTCCGCCGCGAACACCAGCAGCCGCTCGGCCACGCTCTTCCACGACCACCGCTCGACGGCCGTTTCGCGCGCAAGGCGCCCCAGCTCGCGGCGTTCCACCTCCGGCAGCCCGAGCAGCTCCTCCAGCTTGGCCCGCAGCTCGCCGGCGTTGCCACTCTCGAAGCCGGCGAGATGCCGGTGCGCCGGCGGATAGCGCTCCTCCAGGCCCGCCGCAACCTCGGCCAGCCCAGAGTGCCGCGCGACGAGCGGCGGGACGCCGGCCGCGGCCGCTTCGGCGGCGACCATCCCGAAGGCCTCGGGGAAGATCGACGGGACGACCTCGACGTCCGTGAGCGGGAGCAGGTGCGACGAGGTGGCGATGCTCGAGCGCGCCGGTGAAGAGGACGTTCGGCGGCGCGATCGCCTCCAGCTCGTCGCGGTAGTCGCCGAAGCCGACGATCAGGCCGCGCGCGTCGAGGCCGCGCAGAGCCTCGAAGAGGACGTGGACGCCCTTGTTGCGGAGGAGCTTGCCCACGTAGACGACGACCGGCCCGGGCTGGGCGAAGAACTCCGCGAGCCGGTCGGCGTTTCCCTCGTACGGGAGTCGCTCTTCCCGGTTGCCCGGGTTCGGCGGGTCGCGCCGGCACTCCTGGAGCAGCGCGGCCAGCGCCTGTTCGCGCGGCTCCGGCCGGAACTTGTCGACATCGACGCCCGGCGGCACCTCGTGGACGTTGTCTACGGGGCCGACCACCTCGTGCAGCACCTCGCGGATGTGCTCCGAGCCGACGATGACGGCCTCTGCGCCCGCGAGCGACTCTCGCGCCCAGGCGGCCAGGTCGGGTCGGCCGCGGATCGCGTACTCGAGCTCCGACCCGTGCACCTTCACGATGTGCGGGATCGCCGGTCGCGGCGGCGACGGGCCCGCCCATCAGCGCGTGGTTCGCGAAGAGGAGATCGGCAGGCAGCAGCTCGCGCAGCGCGGCGGCGTTCGCCTCGACGTAGCGCTGCGCGCTCGTCCGGCGTCCACTCGGTCAGCAGCTTCGGACGAAGGCCCTCATAGCGGTCGAGGACGAAGACCGGGAGCAGCCCGCCGGGAAGCTCCGGCCGAACGACCTGGGCCGTTCCGAGGTCGAAGCTCTCCGGATGCGGCTCCTGCGCCACGACCACGACGTCATGCCCGTCGCGGCTCCACTCGCGGGCGAGCGCCCGGGTGTAGATGTTCGAGCCCGTGCCGCTCAGCAGGTAGCCGTGCCAGAGGAGGATCCGCACGGGACGAGACTACACAGAAATCACATGCAGGTCGGCGCGGGCCGGGTGACCTGCCGGAATTCGGCCGCACACGGCTTCTTCCTGAGCAAAAGCTGGGGGCTAGTTGCTAGGCCCAGGGGAGCGCGTCCCAGGAGGCCGGCTTCTCCATGCTGCGCTGGCCGAACGGCGCGTAGGCCTCCTCCGGGGACGGCGTGTCCTTCTCCGCCGCGGCCCCGTGCTTCTGCGCGATCTCGGCCGCGGGATAGAAGAGCTTTTCGTCCGGGAGACTGCGGGCGCCGACCATCAGGATCGTGCACGGCCCGTCGCCGGCGCCGACGAAGACGTGGTCGACGTCGGGCGGCATGTGCACGAAGTCCCAGGCCTTCAGCGGCCGCTCCTCGCCGTCGACGAGCAGCAGGCACTCGCCCGAGAGGACGAGGAAATCCTCCTGCATGTTCTCCCGGTGGTACAGGCAGTTCGGCTGGCCGGGCTCGAGCACCCGGATGTTGATCCCGAGCTGCTCGAAGTCGCCGGGCTCCGGCTCGAATGACCCGGCGGAGCCGAACTTCTCGTGGTCCCCCAGCGGGCGTCGCGCACGTTCTTGACGAACCAGTCGGTCACTAGGTCAGATGGAAATACAGCGCGTACAGCAGGTCGACGGCCGGGTTCGAGGTGTGCACGGCGACGTCCTGCGGGACGTCGAGGAGCGCCTCGGAGTAGTTGAAGAGGATCTTCACGCCCGCGTCGACCAGGTCATTCGCCGCCTGCTGGGCGTTCTCGGGCGGGACCGCGAGGACGCCGACGATGATGTTCTTCTCGCGGACGGTCTCCTTGAGGTTGCCGTAGTCGCTGACGACGGTGCCGTCGAGGGTCCTGCCGACCTTGTCGGGGTCGACGTCGAAGACGGCGGCGATGTTGATCCCGTGCTCGGCGAAGATCGTCGAGCTCGCGATCGCCTGCCCGAGCCGGCCGGCGCCGACGAGGGCGATGTTGTGCTGCCCCTGCGTCCGCAGGATCTTGCGGATCTCGTTCAGAAGCGCCTCGGTGCTGTAGCCGACGCCGCGCTTGCCGAACTTCCCGAACGCGGACAGGTCGCGGCGGATCTGGGTCGCGTTGATGTTCGTGTAGTCCGACATCTCCTGGGAGGAGATGCGGTCCTTGCCCATCTTCCTCGCCTGGGTCAGCACCTGCAGGTACCGGCTCAGCCGTGCCGCGACGCCGACCGTGAGTCTCTCCCCCGCGACGGCTCCTTGTGTCGTTGCTTGTGACATCGCTGCCATTGTGCCAGCGCGCTTCACTCCATGCGCCGATTCTCGCCGAGGCCTAGGTTTGTGCGCCCAGTTTGCGACGGAACGCGTCGGGCGGAACGTAGTAGACGAAAGCCTGGGTGCCGTCGATCTCGACGACGGGAAGAAGCTCGCGGTAGCGCTTCTCGAGCGCCGGGTCGCCGGAGATGTCGACCTCGCTCAGCTCGAACTCGAGCTCCCCGCGCAGCTCCGCCAAAATCGCGCGAGCGCGCTCGCACAGGTGGCAGCCGGGCGCGTGGTAGAGGACGACTGTTAGGGATACAGGCCGCGCGTGGTGGTGGCCTCGGACACGCGCTGCACGGCGAGGCCGTAGGCCGCCAGGCGCATCGTTGTCTGCTTGCTCTCGCGTGTCTGCCAGGTCTCGTTGAACGCGCGCGTGGTGATGTCGTTCAGCTTCGCGTTCACCTCGGCCTCCTTCCAGAAGTACTCCTGGAGGCCCTGGACCCACTCGAAGTAGGAGACGACGACGCCGCCGGCGTTCGCGAGCACGTCGGGAAGGATGAGGACGCCCTTGTCCTCGAGGATCTCGTCCGCGGCCGGCGTGACCGGCCCGTTCGCGCCCTCGCAGATCATCTTCGCGCGCACCTTGTCGGCGTTCTCGGAGGTGATCACCTGCTCGAGCGCGCAGGGCGCGAGCAGATCGACGTCGAGCAGGACGAGCTCGTCGTTCGTGATCTCCTCGGCGCCGCGGAGGCCGGCGAGGCTGCCCGTCTCCTGCTTGTGCGCGATCGCGGCGGAGATGTCGATCCCGTCCGGGTTGTGGATGCCTCCGCGCGAATCGGAGACGGCGACCACCTTGGCGCCGTCCTCGACGAGGAACCGGGAGAGGTGCAGGCCGACGTTGCCGAACCCCTGCACCGCCGTCGTCATCCCGTCGAGCCGCTGCCCCAGCTTCTGCACGGCCTGGCGGATGCAGTAGAGCGCGCCCCGCGCAGTCGCCTCTTCGCGGCCGAGCGAACCGCCGATCATGATCGGCTTGCCGGTGACGACGCCGAGCACCGAGTGGCCCTTGTTCATCGAGTAGGTGTCGAAGATCCAGGCCATCACGCTCGCGTCGGTGCCGACGTCAGGTGCGGGGATGTCCCGCTCGGGGCCGATCTCGTTGATGATCTCGCTGGTGAAGCGGCGCGTCATGCGCTCGAGCTCGAAGCGGGAGAGCTGCTTGGGATCGACGACGACTCCGCCCTTCGCGCCGCCGAAGGGGATCCCCATGAGCGCGCACTTCCAGGTCATCCACATCGACAGCGCCTTGACCTCGTCGAGGGTGACGTCCGGGTGGTACCGGATCCCGCCCTTCGACGGGCCGCGCGCGATGTTGTGCGTGACGCGGTAGCCCTGGTAGACCTCGACCGATCCGTCGTCCATGCGCGTCGGGATCGAGACCGAGACCGCCTTCTTGCACTGCCCCAGAACCTTGACCAGGTCGCCGGAGATGCCGAAGACATCGGCCACGAGCTGGAGCTGGCGCTGCGCCAGCTCGAACGGGTTCTCCCGGAGGTGGGTCTGAGGCGCCTCGACGGTCGTCACGGCTCGGCGGAGTATACGCAGCTCATCGCTGGATCCTGAGCGTCAACACTCTCCTGCTCGCGGGCCCAGGCGTGGTCGGATATGCCCGTACGACCAGGCGATAGACGCCGGGAGCGAGGATCTCGCCGGTCGGCGCGCGGCCGGTGATGCCGAACGTGTACGTGCCCGGCACCTGGTCGCGAAGCCGCGCCAGAAGTCCCAGCCGCTTGCCCTTGCTCGTCCAGAGCGCGATGTCGAGCCGGGAAACGGGCTCGACGTACGTCTGCGGCCCGAGACCGAGGCGTCCGACGCGCGCGAGGCTCAGCACGGCGAACGTCTTGGACGGCTGGAACGCGGCGGGCTCGAGCGTCACGCGCCCCAGCAGGCTCCCGCGCGGCTGCGGGGCCGCGATCCAGGGAATGCGGATCGTCTGACCGCTCTCGGGCCGGATCGTGATCGCGCCCTCGACGGCTTCGGGAAGCCGGTGAGCGGCATGGACGGCGACGTGGACGGTCGCGAAGGCGCCCGGGCGGACGACGAGCGTCCGCGGCGAGGCGGCAACCGACAGAACCTCCCCGCGCACGGCTCCCGACACGTGCAGGCGGAGCCGGCGCGTAGACACGTTGTGGATCGAGATCGAGCGCAGGGCGCGGCCTTCAGCCGGCGAACGGCGGCAACGAAAGCGTCGCCGGCTCGGCGGAAAGCTCGGCCGCGGCCGCCCGGCCGAGGTCGACGAGGCCGGCGCCCTGAGCCGAGAGGGGCTCGCCCTTCAGAGACTGCGCCGTCCCCGTCAAGAGCCCGAGCAGGTCCCTCGCCCCGAGCGCGGGACGAGCCTGCGCGAGCAGCGCCGCCGCGCCGCCGATCGAGGCCGCCGCGACGCTCGTCCCGTTGACGGTGCCGAATCGCGGCGTGCCGTCCTCATTCGTCCCCGGCTCGGCGGTCGGGATGGTCACGCCGGGAGCCGCGAGCTCCGGCTTGACGGTCCCGTCGTACGAGAGCCCACGCGAGGAGAAATCGGCGATCCGGCGTCCGTCCGTATTCGGGGCGGCGCGCGGCGTGCCCAGGCTGACCGAGACGCGCTGGCCGGCGTTGAGCGCGGTCAGCATCCGCTCCGCGGCCTTCTGCGGGAAGACGACGACGGGCACGACGACGTTCTCGTCCAGCCCGAGCGCGCCGGCAGGCAGACCGCGGCCGTAGAGAAGGACGGCATATGCGCCCGCGCGCGCGGCGTTCTCGACCGCGAGCTCGGAGGAGCCGCCGGCGGGAACGAGTGCCGCGCGCCCCGCGACCATGCTGCGGCCGGAGTCGTCGAAGAAGTCGTCGAGCCGGACCGGTCCGGAGCTGTCGGTCGCGAGGCGCGGCGCCGCGACCTCGAGCTGGAGCGTTCCCTGGGGCGCGAACGCGCCGGCGAGCGGGAGCGGCCGCGAGAGCTGGATGTCGAGCCCGGAACGAACCGCGACGCGTACCTGCTCGGTCTCGTTGCGGAGGTCCGCCGCGCCGACGCTGAGCGCGCCGGCCGCCCCTCCCGGGCCCGAGATCGAGCCGAAAGCCGGGCCGGCCGGCAGGTCGTTGCCGGCAGGCGCCACAACCAGCGTGTCCAGGTTCAGCGCGCCGTCCACGGCGCGCGACTCGGGCGCGTCGGCGAAGGAGATGTACGGCTCGGCCAGTCCGACCACCGCGATGCGTGCCGCATCGTGCGTGTCGCCGTCCCCGTTCGGGTCGACCGCGGCCTCGAGGCCGGCGATCAACTGGTCGCTGCGCCCATAGACGGCCCAGCCGCCGGTGACGTCCCGCTGCCAGCCGGCGACGCGGACGGGAAAGATCGTCGCGCCGGGTGCGATCCCGCGGAGGCCGTACGGCCCACCGCGGCCGACGAGAACGCCCGCCATTTCGGTCCCGTGCCGCTCAATGTCCGCGGGATCGTCGGGGTTCGATTTCGCCGTCGCGACGCCGGCGCCGCTGACGATGTCTGTCCCGGGCTGGACGTTACGGCGGACGTAGGCGTGGCGCTGGTCGACTCCCGTGTCGAGCAGCGCGATCGTGACTCCCCGGCCGTTGAATCCCGGCAGCGTCAGCCCCTCGGGGTGGGCGGCCATACCGGCCCGCCGCATCGCCCTGCGGACGTCGGATGGGGCCAGCGTCGCGGGATAGCCGACACGCACGGGATAGACGCCGGCCACTTCCGGAGCGCGGTCGAGCAACGCGATCGCCTGCGGGTCGAGCTCCGCCGAGAAGCCGTTCAGGACACGGGTGAACGTGAATTCCGTCGCGATCCGCACGCCCTGGAGCGCGAGGCGCGAGAGAAGCTCTTTCTGAGCGTCCTCGGCCTCGCTCGCCCATTGCCGCTCCACCTCCTCCCCGGCCGCTCCGCCCGCCGCGGCGAGTCGCTGCGCGACGGAGGGCGACTTGAGGACAACGACCCGCCAGCGGGTGAGATCGACTTTCGGCCGGCCCTCGCCGACGAGGCCCGTCCAGCTGGTGGCCGCCGCGGCCGCCGCCGGCTCCGTCTTCAGCCCGCCGTGTGGGCGGAGAGCGAAGAAGAGGAGCAGCCCGGCCGCCAGCGCCACGATCGCGAGCGCTGCGATCTGGGACGGCTCACGCAGCCTCCCGGGAGGCGTATACATCGAGGGCAAGGTAGCCAGGATAGGGGACGGCAGCCACGTAGCGACCGGCAGAGGCGACCATCGCGGCGTTGTCTGTGCACAGGTCGAGCGGGGCGAATCTCGCGCCCGCGAGCGACGCGCGAAGCTCCGAGTTCGCGGCTACGCCGCCGACGACGGCGATCTGCTCCGCCCCCGTCTGCTCGGCGGCTTCGAGCGTCCGTTCGACAAGCGCTCGCACGACGGCATGCTGGTACGAGGCGGCGAGGTCGGACTTCCGCTCATCCGCGTCCTCGCCGAGGTCGCGGACGGCGTAGAGAAGCGCCGTCTTGACGCCGGAGAAGGAGAAGTCGAGGCCGGGCACGCGTGCGACCGGGAAGCCGAAGGCGGCCTTGTCGCCGTCGCGCGCGACGCGGTCGAGCGCCGAGCCGCCGGGATAGCCCAGCCCGAGCAGGCGCGCGCCCTTGTCGAATGCCTCTCCGGCGGCGTCGTCGATCGACTCGCCGAGCGTCTCGAAGGAGCCGTGATCGCGCACGTCCAGGAGCAGCGTGTGGCCCCCGCTCGCGAGCAGGCACAGGAACGGCGGCTCGAGCGGATCGTCCCCGAGGAAGAGGGAGGCGACGTGCCCGTGCAGGTGGTCGACCGGGACGAGGGGCAGCCGCCTTCCCCACGCGACCGCCTTCGCCGCGCTCAGGCCGACGAGGAGCGCGCCGGCGAGCCCGGGGCCGCGCGTGACCGCGACCCGCTCGACGTCGTCGAGGCTCCCACCCGCTTCGGCGAGGGCTTCATCGATCGCCGGGATGACGAGTTCGAGGTGCCGACGCGAGGCGACCTCGGGGACGACACCTCCGAACCGCGCGTGCAACTCGGCCTGCGACGAGACGACGTTGGAGAGGACGCGCCCATCGGCGGTTACGAGGGCCGCCGCGGTCTCGTCGCAGGACGTTTCGAGCCCAAGGATCAAGTCGCGGCTCGATGTGTGTCTAGCGCGGGCGGAGGCGGGCTTGGCCCGCCGCAGCCGACAGCGCGCCTAACTCACGCTCCAACACCGGAAACGCGATCGCCGACCGGGTCCTTCCACATGATCAGGGCGTCTTCCCGGTTGTCGGTGTAGTAGCCGCGTCGAACGCCGCGGCCCTTGAAACCGAGGCGCTCGTAGAGGCGGATGGCGCCGGCGTTGGACACCCGCACTTCGAGCGTGTAGCCGCGGCGGCCGTCGCGCGACGTCACGTCGAAGAGCTCCTCCAGCAAGGTCGTCGCGATACCGCGCCGCTGGTGCTTCGGGTCGACGGCGATGTTCATCACGTGCCAGGCGTCGACGTAGCGCGAGATGATCAGGTAGCCGACGAGGGTGTCGGTTTCCTCCTCGAAGGCGCCGAGACAGATGGACGAGGGCTTCGCGAGCTCGCTGGCGAACATCGACCGCGACCACGGCGTCGGATACGCGCGCTTCTCGATCTGCTCGATCGCGCCGAGGTCGCGCATTCGCAGCGGCCGGAAGAGGACGTTCACGAAGCTCTCACCACCGCGTCCGGAAGCCGGAGGTAGACGGGCTCGACCGCTCCGGCATCGCCGAAGTCGTGCGCCAGTGCCGCGTGGTGCCGCGCCCAGGGGACGTGGAGTGGGCTGTCGTCCGGCGGCACCTCCGCGCCCTTCTCCTCCAGCAGCTCGCGGTAGCGGACGGCACCGTCACCGACGCAAACCGTGTTCGGTTCGAGCTCGAGGTCCGAAGGCGGCAGGCAGCGCGGCCCGTCGAGCAGCGTGAAGACCTCGCGGCGGCGCGCGTCGATCACGGGCACCGCCCCGGGAGCGCCGGCGGCAAGCGCCTCGAGCGTCGAGACTCCCGCGACCGGGACGCCGAGCGAGAACGAGAGGCCGCGCGCGGCGGCCAGGCCGATGCGGATCCCGGTGAAGCTTCCCGGCCCGGTTCCGACGGCGAGATGGGTGATGTCGCCCTTCCTCGAAGCCCGCCTCGCGCAGCAGCTCGTCCGCATCGGCGAGGACGCGTGACGCTTTCGAGGCCCGCTCGCCCAGGACCTCGCCATCACGCATGAGCGCGCTCGTCGCGCGATCAGTGGCCGTGTCAAACGCCAGGATCAGCATCGTCGATCGAGATCGCCCTTCCGCTTTCAATATGCCGCAAACGCACGTGTGCGCGGACGGGCGGGAGGACGCCGGCGCCAGCTTCGGGCCACTCGACGAAGCAGACCGCGCCGTCGAAATACGGTTCGAGGTCGCCCCACTCGGCGGCGGAGACGCCCTCGAAGCGATACAGGTCGAGGTGCGACACGTCGACCGTTCCACGGTACCGGTTGCCGATCGTGAAGGTCGGGCTCGTGACCGAAGCGGTCACGCCGAGCGCGCGCGCCGCGCCGCGGACGAAGGTCGTCTTGCCGGCGCCGAGCTCACCGGAGACGGTGACAACGTCGCCGGGCCGAAGGCGCGCCGCCAGGCACGCCGCGATCGCCTCGGTCTCCTCGGGAGTGGCCGTTTCGACCTCCACGAGGCGCCACGCTAGCGCGAGCTCGTCTAAAACAGGCCGAGCTGGACGGCCGGCTCCGGGACGGCGAGCAACTCGACCGCCGGGGGCGCCGGCGCGGGCACGACCTCGCGGCCGAGCAGGTCGGGCAGGCGCGCGAAGTCCTGCTCGAGCACGGTCAGCATGGCGGGCGTGTACAGCGCTGCCGCGGGGTGGTAGAGCGGGTAAAGGAGGACGTCGCTTCCGCCGATCGTCGTCCGCTGCTCCTGACCGTGAACGCGGGTTATCCCCGTCTGCTTGCCGGAGAGGAGCTTGGTCGCGAAGTTGCCGAGCGTCGCGATCACCAGCGGCTGGATGAGCTCGATCTGCCTGAAGAGATGCGGCTCGCACGACTCGATCTCGTCCAGCCCGGGGTCGCGGTTGCCTGGAGGGCGGCACTTCAAGACGTTCGCGATGTAGACGTCCGCGCGCGTGAGGCCGATCCCGCCGAGCAGCCGGTCGAGCAGCTTGCCGGCCTGGCCGACGAACGGGAAGCCCTGCTTGTCCTCGTGGAACCCGGGCGCCTCGCCCACGAACATCAGATCGGCCGCCGGGTTGCCGACGCCGAAGACGACCTGCGTCCTGGTCTCGGCCAGCCGGCAGCGCGTGCAGCCGGCGGCCTGCACCGCGTACTGGTCTAGCTCAGTCCGCACTGACGTGTTCTGGGAGGCCGCTGACGCGGTGAGGCCGGAGGGCACAGTGTGAGCAATACGGGCCTGGAGAGCATCGCCACGCTCAGCGGTCTCAGTCGTCGGCGAAGCCGGGCTTCGCCCGGCTGGAGACGACGGCGGCCAGTGCGCGTCAGCCGCAGCCACAGCTCCCGCCGCAACAACCTCCACCTGCCGCCGACTGGCCGAAGCTGGGCTGAGCGGCGGTGCCGTGAGTTGCGAACACGGAGAACTGCTTGCGCACGTTCGAGGCATCGCAGTCGGGGCAGGACGGATCCGGCTCCGACACTCCGACGAGCTCCTCGAAATGCGACTCGCATTCCATGCACACGTACTCGTAGATCGGCATCGCCTCGGCAGTGTAGTCCCTCCACCGGCGGGTACGGAAAGCGGTGATGATGGACGCGCTTCTTCTCGTCGACGTGATGAACGACTTCCGCCACGAGGACGGCGACAAGCTGCTCGAATCGTTCCGGGAGCGGCACGGCGCGCTCGTCAGTGCGCTCGAGGAGGCCCGCGCGAAAGGCGTCCCCGTCATCTACGCGAATGACAACTTCGAGGTGTGGGACGGAAACGCGGCGCGCCTGGTCGAGGAAGCCCGGCGCGGACGAGCGGGCGACCTCGTCGAGCAGATCGCGCCCAGCCCCGACGACCACTTCGTGGTCAAGCCGCGCTACTCGGCCTTCGACCACACTCCGCTCGTCCTCATCCTGCGCGAGCTCGAGATCGAACGCATCCTGCTGGCGGGGGCGGCGACCGAGATGTGCGTCGTCCAGACGGCGATCGACGCGAAGGAAGAAGGCTTCAAGGTCTCGATCCTCGCCGACGCCTGCGTCACGACCGACCCGGAGATCGAGGACCTCGCGCTCCGCTATGCCGAGGAGATCGTCGGGGCCGTCGTCGAACGCTAAGCTCTCCCTGCCCGGTATCCGCTACGGAACTGGAGCTATGGCAATCGAAAGCGTTCACGTGATCGGCTCCGGCCGAGTCGGCTCGGCGGTCTCCGCCCGGCTGCGCCAGCGCGGCATGGAGTTGCGCGCGGAGGGCGCGGATCTCGTTCTGCTGTGCGTGCCCGACGCCGCGATCTCGGAGGTGGCCCAGGGCGTGGAGCCTGGGCCGTGGATCGCGCACACGAGCGGTGGAACGCCGCTCTCCGCGCTCGACCCGCACACGCGCCGCTTCAGCATCCACCCGCTGCAGACCTTCACGCTCGACCGCGGGCCAGAGCAGCTCGACGGCGTATGGGCCGCCGTCAGCGCTGAGTCCGACGAGGCGCTCGCCCACGGGTTCGGGCTGGCGAAGACGCTCGGACTGAATCCGTTCGAGCTCGCCGACGCCGACCGCCCGCTATACCACGCCGGCGCTGTGTTCGCCGCGAGCTTCCTCGTGACCCTGCACGAGGCGGCGGCGGAGCTCCTGGCCACCGCAGGCGCGCCGACGCAGGCGCTCGAGCCGCTGATGCGGCGGACGATCGACAACGGCTTTGCGCCGACCGGCCCGTTCGTGCGCGGCGACCGCGGGACGATCGAGCGCAACCTGGCCGCGATCCACGAACGGCGCCCCGACCTCGAGCCGCTGTACCGAAGCCTCGCTACTGCCACCGAGGAGCTGGCTGTCCGGTGAAGACCGTCAGCACGATCGCGGAGCTGCGCACGGCGCTCGGCGAAGCGCGGCCGGGGCTCGTCCCGACGATGGGAGCGTTCCACGCAGGACACCTTTCCCTCATTCGCGCCGCGCGTGCCGAGAACGACGTCGTCGTCGTCAGCCTGTTCGTCAACCCGGCGCAGTTCGGGCAGAGCGAGGATCTCGCCCGCTACCCGCGCGACGAGGCGCACGATGCCGCCCTGGCCGAGGAAGAAGGCGTCGACCTCCTATTCTCGCCGCCGCCGGACGAGATCTATCCGCCCGGCTTCCAGACGTGGGTCGAGGTCGAGGAGCTCTCGAAGCCGCTCGAGGGCGTCTTCCGGCCCGGTCATTTTCGCGGCGTCGCCACGGTCTGCCTCAAGCTCTTCAACATCACCCGCGCGCGTCGCGCCTACTTCGGCCAGAAGGACGCGCAGCAGGTGGCGGTGATCAAGCGGATGGCGCGCGATCTCGACCTCGATCTCGAAATCCGCGTCCTGCCGACCATCCGAGAAGAGGACGGCCTCGCCCTCTCCTCGCGGAACGTCCACCTCTCCCGGGAGGAACGCGAGGCGGCGCTCGCGCTGCCTCGCGCGCTGCGAGGCGCGCGACCACTCGCTGCTGAACGGGCTCGAGGTCGACTACTTCGAGGAAGCGGACTTCGAGCCGCGCGTCCTCGCCGCCGCCGTCCGCGTCGGAAGGACCCGTCTGATCGACAACGTCGTCATCGAGGAAGGAGCACCGAGATGAGCGCAGTCCCGAAGGGGAAGCTCCCGCTGCCGGAGCTGGCCGCGATGAAGAAGCGCGGCGACAAGATCGTCATGGTCACCGCCTACGACGCTCCGGGCGCGCGGTTCGCCGAGGACGCAGGCGTGGACGCGATCCTCGTCGGGGATACGGCCGCGATGGTCGTGCTCGGCTACGAGGGGACGACCGTGCCCGTGACGATGGACGAGATGGTCTTCCTGGCGCGCACCGTCGCTCGCGCCGCCCGCCGGCCAATCGTGATCGGCGACATGCCGTTCGGCTCGTACCAGGTCTCGGACGAGGACGCCGTCCGCAACGCGATCCGCTTCTTCAAGGAAGCGCGGACGGACGCGGTCAAGCTCGAGGGCGCCGGCCCGTCGCTGTCGCGCGTCCGCGCGATCGTCAATGCCGGGATCCCGGTGATGGGCCACATCGGGCTGACGCCGCAGTCGGCCACGATGCTCGGCGGCTTCAAGACGCAGGGGAAGACCGCGGAGGCAGCGCGACGGCTGGTGGAGGACGCGCTCGCCCTCGAGGAAGCCGGCTGCTTCTCGGTCGTGCTCGAGGCCGTTCCCGCTCCCGTCGCAGCGGAGATCACGCAGCGGCTGGAAGTCCCGACGATCGGGATCGGCGCGGGACGCGACTGCGACGGCCAGGTGCTCGTCTATCACGACCTGCTCGGGCTCACGGAGGGGCACCTCCCCCGCTTCGTCAAGCGCTACGCCGGCCTCTCGCGCGAGATCCGTGACGCGCTCGAGCATTACGCGCACGACGTCCGCGAGGGCGCCTTCCCCGAGGACGAGCACACATACGAGATGCCCGCGGACGAGCTGGAGCTATTCCGACTTGGGGAGCACCGACCAGAACGCGAGCACCAGCCCCATTAGCGCGACGGCGAAGATGGCCGCGCCCGCAGCGCGAAACCAATCGAGGCGTAGGACGGTCCTCACGCCGTAGACGAGCAGGCCGACCGACCACGCCGCGCACGCCACGCAGAGCCAGCGCAGCAGCTCACCTCCTGCCCCGCCGTCGGATCCCCCTGACCGAAAGACATCACCGCCGTACACCGCGAGCCGTAGCGGCCACAGGATGATCAGCGACAGGACGAGCGGCGTGAGCGAGAACGCGAGCACGTGCCGGCAATGCTTTGCGCGCGCCTGAGCGCCCATCGCGCGGACGCCGAGGGAGAGCACCCACCCGAGCACGTAGTAGCTGAAGAAGCCGTAGACGCTGCCCGCGAAGATCACGATCACGAAGACGTCGAGTCCGTCGAGCGCGTAATCGTCGAACAGTCTGCCGAACGCGGGAGTGAGGAGAACGGCCGCCATGCCGCCCAGGAAGACGAGCGCCGTCGCAGGCTCCGCGCGGGCGTCCTCAGCCTCGGGCGACTCGTCGCGGAGCGCCTCGAACACCGGCCGCGGGTTCTGCAGCACCATCACCGCGCGCAGCCACCAGGTGCGTTGCGAGTCGGGAGCGACTTCGGCGGTCGCCATGGAACGAACGTTACGCCCGGGCAGGAGTCGCGGCGAGCAGGCCGTCACAGAGCATCTCGACGATGGTCCGCTCGGCCAGCCGGACATCGTCTTCGCCGTCCGGCAGCTGGCCCAGGACCCAGCCGGTGAGGATCTCCTCCAGCGCGCCGTAGAAGATGAAGCTGGCGAAGCGCGGGTCGACGTCGTCGCGGAACTCGCCCGCGCCCTGCCCCTTGCGAATCACCCGCTCGAGCGCGGCGAACGCCTGCTCGGTCTCGCCGATCTCCTGCTGCAGGTGCGGGCTGCGCGCGACCTCGCGCACGAGGACTCGCACGATGTCGGGCGTGTCCCGCCAGGCGCGGAGAACGATCGCGGAGACTTTCCGAAGCGTCTCGCGCGCCGAATCCTCCTCGATCGACTCGACGCCTCTGATCGTCTCGATCATCAGCGTCCATGTATTGCGGAAGATCGTCTCGAGCAGCTCGTCCTTCGAGTCGAAGTAGTGGTAGAGGAGCCCATGCGCGACGCCCGCCTCCTCGGCGATGTCGCCTACGCGACTCGTGTGGTAGCCCTTGCGGGCGAACACACGGACCGCAGCGTCCAGGATGAGTTGCCGCTTGTCCTCTGGCACGGCGGATCATCGTATCCGGCTGCGCAAATCCATTCGGCCGAAGGCGACGGTAGAGTTGACGTGGCCGCTTTCGTGCACCGCACCTTTCTCATTGCGATCGTCTGCGCCGCGATCCTCGTGGTCGCTGGTTGTGGCGGCGGCTCGACGAGCTCGGGCGCACCCTCCGAGGGGCCCGGCCTCTTCATGTCTTCGCTCATCCGGCAGAAGGCAACCGGTCAGTACGACCTCGCCTGGAAGAGCCTTCATCCCTCACACCAGCAGGTCGCACCCGAGAAGGTCTACGTCCGCTGCGAGAACCTCACCGTCTTCCCGGGCCACCTGGTCAAGGTCTCCGTCGTGCAGGTCCGCAGCGAGCCTGTGCTGATCGCCGGCGAGAAGAAGTCGGTGCCGAGCAAGGCGGTCACGCTCAAGGTCGCGGTCAACTCACCCGGGATCCCCAAGCCGGTCGTCGTGAAGGACACGTACCACGCGGTCGCAGTCGACGGGCACTGGACCTGGCTCCTGACCAAGGACAACTTCGCGGAGTACAAGGCCGGGAACTGCCCCGGCACTGACACGCCGACGACAAAGGCGTAGCCGGCTCTCGCCGCCGCGTGCGGCGCGTCGCCGAGATTCATCGCCTGCGAACGGCGTACGCGACGATTCCGCCGACGAAGAGCACAGAACCCACGACGAGCCAGGGCAGAGGGTTGAGGTGGCTGTCACACCCGCTCGCGTTTGCAGTGCGCCAACAGGTCGTCCCCGGACCGTCCCTCTGCAGCCAGGCGACATAGAGCAGCAGTGCTCCGGCGCCGGTCCAGACCCCGAACGCCGATGCGCGACTCGAGCGAATCCACCAAAGAAGCCCTGCAGCCGCCACCGTCGGAAAGAACGTCAGCGTCCCGACGAAGGACACCGCGCTCAGGGCCGCTCCCGCACCGACGGCGGCCCAGGCCCAAAACCATCCACAACCGGCGAGATGCTCAATCCGCCGCGACGGAGCGGCGTCCACGCCCGGAGTCTACGCCTACGCGGCCGCGGCGACCTTCGGCAATACCTCGCGCAGGAAGCGCCCGGTGTACGAGCCCTCGACCTCCGCGACCTCTTCGGGCGTACCGACGGCGACGACCTCTCCCCCTGCCTCCCCGCCCTCGGGCCCGAGATCGACGACCCAGTCGGCCTGCTTGATCACGTCGAGGTTGTGCTCGATCACGAGCACCGTGTTCCCCGCGTCGACGAGCTTCTGCAGGACCTCGAGCAGCTTCTCGACGTCGCCGAAATGGAGACCGGTGGTCGGCTCGTCGAGGATGTACAGCGTCCGCCCGGTCGCGACCTTGCTCAGCTCCTTGGCCAGCTTCACGCGCTGTGCCTCGCCGCCCGAGAGCGTCGTCGCCGGCTGGCCGAGCTTGATGTAATCGAGCCCGACGTCATGGAGCGTCTGCAGGCGCCGGCGGAGCTTCGGGATCTTGGCGAAGAAGCGGAGCGCCTCCTCGACCGACATCTCGAGCACGTCCGCGATCGACTTGCCCTTGAAGCGCACTTCGAGCGTCTCGCGGTTGTAGCGCCGACCCTGGCACGTCTCGCAGGGGACGTAGACGTCCGGGAGGAAGTGCATCTCGATCTTGATCGTCCCGTCGCCCTTGCATGTCTCGCAGCGGCCGCCGCGGACGTTGAACGAGAACCGCCCCGGCTTGTACCCGCGGACCTTCGCCTCCGGCGTGAGGGAGTACAGGTCGCGGATCGACGTGAAGAGGTCGGTGTAGGTGGCCGGGTTCGAGCGCGGCGTCCGGCCGATGGGCGACTGGTCGATGTCGATCACCTTGTCGTAGCACTCGATCCCTTCGACCGAGTCGTGGTCGCCGGGCTTGATCCGCATCCGGTGGAGCCGGTTGGCGAGCGCCTTGTAGACGATCTCGTTGACCAGCGTGGACTTGCCGGAGCCGGACACGCCCGTCACGCAGATCAGCTTCCCGACGGGGAACTCGACGTCGATCCCCTTGAGGTTGTGCATCGACGCGCCGCGGACGAGGAACGAGCCGTTCTCGTGCGCGCGCCGCTCGGGCACCGCGATCTGCCGCTTCCCGGAGAGGAACTGGCCGGTGAGCGAGCCGGCGTTGCGCGCCACCTTCTCGGCCGTCCCCTCTGCGACGACGTGCCCGCCGTGCTCGCCGGCGCCCGGCCCCATGTCGACGAGGTGATCGGCGGCGCGCATCATCTGCTCGTCGTGCTCGACGACGAGCACGGTGTTGCCGAGGTCGCGCAGCCGTTCCAGCGTCCCGATCAGCCGCGTCTGGTCGCGCTGGTGCAGCCCGATCGACGGCTCGTCGAGGATGTAGAGGACGCCGACCAGCTGCGAGCCGATCTGCGTCGCGAGACGGAGCCGCTGGGCCTCTCCGCCGGAGAGCGTGGCCGCCGCCCGGTCGAGCTGGAGGTAGCCGACGCCGACGTTGTCGAGAAACGTGAGCCGCTCGCGGATCTCCTTGAGGATCCTGGCGCCGATCAGCTGCTCGACCTCGGTCAGCTCGAGCGAGTCGACGAACTCGATCGCGCGCGAGACCGACATCTTCGTGAACTCGTGGATGTTCCGCGTCGCCGACCGTCACGGCCAGCACCTCGGGCTTGAGCCGGGCGCCGTTGCAGGCCGGGCACGGGCGAAAGCTCATGTACTCCTCGATCCGCTCGCGCTGCTGTGACGAGTCGGTCTCCTTGTAGCGCCGCTCGAGGCTCGGGACGATGCCCTCGAACGAGAGCATGTAGGAGCGCTTCCGGCCCATCCGGTTGCGGTACTGGACGTACACGCGCTCGCCCTTCGTCCCGTACAGGAACAGCTTCTGCTGGTCCTCGGGCAGCTCGGACCAGGGGCAGTCGAGGTCGATCTCGTAGCGGTCGGCGATCGCCTGGATCACGGACTCGTAGAAGCTCGAATTGCCGACGGACCACGGGACGAGCGCGCCCTCGCCGACCGAGAGCGATGGATCGGGGACGAGCAAGTCCGGGTCGATCTCCTGCTGCGCGCCCAGGCCGGTGCAGCGCGGGCAGGCGCCGTGCGGGGAGTTGAAGGAGAAGATGCGGGGCTGGAGCTCCGGGAGCGAGACGCCGTGCTCGGGACAGGCGAAGTTCTCGCTGAACGTCATCGGCTCGCCGTCCTCGACGTCGATCACGACCAGCCCGTCGGCGAGCGCGACCGCTGTCTCGATCGACTGCGCGAGGCGCGTACGCAGGTCCGGCTTCATGCGCAGCCGGTCGACGACGACCTCGATCGTGTGCTTGTACTTCTTGTCGAGCTCGATCGGGTCCTCGAGCAGGTGCTGCTCGCCGTCGACCTTCACGCGCGTGAATCCGTCGCGCCGCAGCTCCTCGAGGACGTCCTTGTACTCGCCCTTGCGGTCGCGCACGACCGGCGCGTTGACCGTGAAGCGCGTTCCGTCCGTCAGGCGCAGGACCTGGTCGACGATCTGCTCCAGGCTCTGACCCGCGATCGGACGTCCGCAGACCGGACAGTGCGGCCGTCCGACGCGCGCGTACAGGAGACGCAGGTAGTCGTAGATCTCGGTGACGGTGCCGACGGTCGAGCGTGGGTTGCGCGAGGTCGTCTTCTGGTCGATGGAGATCGCCGGGGAGAGGCCGTCGATCGAGTCGACGTCAGGCTTCTCCATCATCTGCAGGAACTGGCGCGCGTACGCCGACAGGCTCTCGACGTAGCGTCGCTGTCCCTCGGCGTAGATCGTGTCGAAGGCGAGGCTCGACTTCCCCGAGCCGGACAGGCCCGTGATGCAGATCAGCGCATGGCGCGGCAGCCGGACGGTGACGTCCTTCAGGTTGTGCTCGCGGGCACCGTGAACGACCAGCTCGTCGCGCGCCATGAGGCCAATTGTAGTGACCGAACACACGTTCGTCCAGACCCTGACAGGCCTTCCGGACGGCGCGTGGTTTCGCTGAGGTTGAGGACGGCAAGAACATGCGGAAATGAGACAAACCGCTCGCCGCGCCCTCGTCGCTTCGACCATCTTCGTGGCCGTCGTCGTGCTCGCGCTCGCCCTCTGGAAGATCAAGCTGATCCTCGCGCTGCTCTTCTTCGGGCTCGTCATCGCGGCGGCGATGAGGCCCGGAGTCGAGTTCCTGCACGACCGGGCGCGCATCCCGCGCGTCGTGGGCGTGCTCCTCCACTACGCAGGCATGCTCGTGGCCTTCGGCCTTCTTCTCTATTTCGTCGTGCCGACGGCCAAGGATCAGATCGCGAAAGCCGTTCCCACGTCCACGGCGGAGCTCAACCGCCAGGCCAAGCACTCCAAGGGGATCAAGCACGACATCCTGGTCGGGATCCAGAAGCGGATCAAGAACCTCCCCTCGTTCGGCAAGATCGCCAGCTCGGCCGTGGACATCGGGCTGCGGGCCTTCGAGATCGCGATCGGCATCTTCTTCATCTTCGCCAGCGCGGCCTACTGGATCTTCGAGCGAGACCGGGCCGAGCGGGTGGTGCTGTCGCTCTTACCACGGCCCCGCCGGAAGGTCGTCCGGGATACGTGGAACCTGATCGACCTGAAGCTCGGCGCGTTCGTCCGCGGGCAGCTGATACTCGTCTGCTTCGTCGCGACGGTGCTGTCCTTCGGGTTCTGGTTGATCGGGCTCAATTTCTGGCTGCTGGTCGGAATCTTCGCGGGCCTCGTCGAGCTGATTCCGGTGGTCGGACCGCTCGCTGCCGGAGCCGTTGCGGTCGGTGTCGGGCTCACCGACTCATGGCAGACCGCGCTCGCGGCAGGGCTGATCGTGCTCGGCGTCCGCCTGCTCGAGGACTACGTGGTCATTCCGAAGGTGCTCGGTGAAGCGGTCGGGCTGACGCCGTTGACCGTCCTCTTCTCGGTCGCCGCCGTCACCTGGATCTTCGGCGGGTTCGCCGTCATCCTCGCGATTCCGTTCGTGGCGGTCTTCGCGACGATCATCGACGTGCTCGTGTTCGAGAAGGACCCCGCGGAGGAGGAGGTTCCGACGGTGCTGTTCTCGCCCAAAGAGGCCGAAACTTAGGCTTTGCGCCAGCGGCCGAAGATGAGGCCGCCGAGGGTGAAGCCGAGGCCGAAGGTGCCGAGCGCGAAGGCGCCGATCGCGAATGCCTTGCGGAACGTCGACAGGCGCCGCCAGCGACCGATGACCTCCTGCTCCTCGGTCGTCAGCGGCTCCCCGCGACGCTTCTTGCGCAGCGCGCCGCCCGCCCGGATGCCGAGATACAGGTCGTCGAAGACTTCGGGCGCTTCGTCCACCACGAGGACGAGTCTATAGCCTGCCCCGGTCGTGACCGCCCGCATTCTCCACGTCTCCGACCTTCATTTCGGGGCCGGCCACGACGCCGAGATCGAGCTCGGCCTGGCGGAGCTGGTGGAGGGCATCCGCCCCGACCTGATCGTCGCCAGCGGCGACCTGTCGCACCGCGCGAAGCGGCACCAGCACGAGGCGGCTGCGCGCTTTCTCCAGTCGCTCGGGCCGCCCCTCCTCGCCGTTCCCGGCAATCACGACATCCCCTGGACGCTGCGCCGCCTGAGCGGCCCGTTCGACGAGTTCGAGCGCGTCTGGCAGACGACGGAGCCGCTCTTCCACTCGGATGCGCTCCAGGTGGTCGGGCTCAACTCGGCGCGGCCCTGGCGACACCAGTCGGGAGGGATCCGGAGTAGCCAGCTCGAGCGTGCGCGAAAGCTCCTGGCGGCAGGAGCAGACGGCGCGCTGCGCGTCGTCGTGCTCCACCACCACTTGATCGGCGCGCCGTGGCGGTCGCGCAAGAAGCCGGTGTCTCATCGCAACGACGTGCTGGCGGGGCTCGTGGATGCAGGGGCGGAACTGATCCTCGCCGGGCACATCCACCAGGCGGCGGTCAGCGAGCGACACGAGTTCGAGGTCGTCGCCGGCGGCGTGCGGGGCGTCACCGTCTCGATCGCACCCGGCCTCGGACAGCCGCGTCCGAGTCGCCGCGGCGAGGCGCGAGGCGTCCATACTTACACTGTAAGCGACAATGCGATCGAAGTCGAGACCTCGATCTGGCTCGGAGACCGCTGGACGCCGAACTCGCTCAGGCGGTTCCCGCGCGGGAGTGCCGTTTCTTCTTCGCCCGAGCCGGATCGCTGATCCCGTACATCGCGCCGCCGCGCGTCCCCACCCAGATCCAGCCGCGCCAGACTGCCGGCGTCGACTCGATGCAGGCGTCGTCGACCTTGAGCCGCCACAGCTCGGGCGGCGTCTTCCCTTCCCGGGACACGTCCCACGCGTGCAGCCAACCCGAGCAGTCGCCCTCGATCAGCACGTTGTCCACCACGACCGGCGAGGCCCACGTCGGGCCCGGGAGCGGAATCTTCCAGCGGATGTGGCCCGTCTTGCGGTCGACGCCGAGCAAGCCGCCCGCATTGGTCGAGACGTAGAGCATCCCCCGGTCGAGGGCGGGAGTCGACCAGAGCCCACCGGAGCCTTCGAACCCGGTCTCGGTCACCGGGATCGACCAGACGACCGGGTTCTTCTTGCGGAACGGGTTCAGCTTCATCAGCTGTCCGATCTCTTTCGAGCGCTCGGTGAACTTCTCCAGCTCGCTTGCGACGTACAGGAAGCCCGTGTCGTCGATCACGACCGAGGCGTCGGTGTCGTCCCCGGTCCAGAAGCGGAACGTGCGTCGGTAGTGGCTTCCGCCCTTGAGGATGTCGCGGATGTCCCAGCCCTGGACGAGACCGGCCGAGTTCGCGAAGTAGACGATTCCGTTTCGGTAGGAGACCGAGTTCTCGATCGAGAACGCGTCGGTGGGGAAATCGGCGGCGAGCTCGTCGTCCCACCCGGGAACGGTCAGGACGATCTTCGGGTTCACGGTCACCCTCCCGTTCGCGTAGCCGCGGTTGAGCTTCACGACGTAGAACCATGAGTTCTCTCCGCCCTCGAGCAGATAGTCGCCGACGACGAGGGCAGCGCCGTCCCAGTCGTTGTTCCAGTGCTTGTACGGCACCGTCGTCTCCGCGTTCATCGACCACAGGACGGTCGGCGTCGGCCGGTCGGTCGCGATGATGCGGAAGTCGTTGTCGCGCGAGCCGCCGTAGTAGAGCGGGTAGCCGTCGGGGTCGGACGTCGCCGAGCCCTTGGCGAGGTCGCCCGTGACGAGGTCGGGCTTGATCTGCTTCCCGGTCAGCGCGTTGAGGAAGTGGTAGTGGTCGTCGTAGGCGCCGAAGCGGAGCTCGAGCAGGCCGCGCTTCTCGTGGGGGATCACGTTCGGCTGGCCCGTCCAGCCCGTTCCGCACCACGTCTCCGTGCCATGCTCGTCGCTCGACTGGGCGCACATCCCGCCGCTCTCCGGGTAGCGCCAGCGGATCACGGGGTTGCGCGGCACTGGCCCATGGCCGTAGTAGGTGCGCGTCAGGTTTCCGCGGAACGTCGTGATGCCCGGCACCTTGGGATTGATCGCGCCGCTGGATCACGTCGGGCTTCGGGGCCGGCTTGACGTGCGGCTTCGGGGCGGCCTTCGACGAGCCGCCGCTCGACAGTGCGATCCCCCCTGCGATCCCGAGCGCGAGCACGCCGAGGACCGACAGGGCGACCGTGCGCCGGACCATGACCTGGCGGCGGCGCTGCTGCCGGCGCAGGTCGCGCTGCGCCCTGCGCTCCGCGAGCTCAGGGTCGGTGGGTCCCGGCCAGTCCGTCACAACAGAATTGTGCGGAAACGGGCGGCCGGACCGCGTCGAAGCTGTCGCTTGACTCGCGCAACGAACAGGAGTAGGAATGGCTCATGGCGATCCGATTGATCGTTCTCGTCACGCTTTTCGCTGCGGTCGCGGGCGGCTCGAGCGCCGCGCCGGGAAGCTTTCCCGGCCAGAACGGCGTGATCGCCTTCGACGCCGTCGTCGCGAGCGGCGGCGGCCCCGGCACCGTTCAGATCTTCCAGGTCTCCGCGACCGGAACCGGGTTGAAGCAGCTGACGCAGACAGGCGGCGCCGTCTGGAACCAGGACCCGGCCTTCTCGGCGAACGGCGCGAAGATCTATTTCACGAGCGCCGACCGGTCGACGACCAACCCGAACCGCATCTATTCGATGAACGCGAACGGCTCGGGGCGGCAGGGCGTCGCCGTGGGCGTCTGGCCGTCGGTGAATCGGAGCAGCTCGGCGCTGGCAATGGCCCAGTACGCCAAGGGCGGCCAGTCCGTGATCGTGACCACGAAGCCAAACGGCACGGGCCGGAAGGTAGTCGGCAACGCAACAAAGGCTCAGAGCGCCGGCGGTCCCGACTATGCGCCGGTTGGGACCCGGCTCGCGTGGTACCGGGTGACGTACAACAAGAGCGGACAGGGATTCGCCGCCTCGGATCTCTTCGTCCGGAACGGGACGCACAACACGAACATCACGCGCCGAAACTCGGCCAAGTTCTTCTCCGTGTCTTGGTCGCCGAACGGGAAGACCCTCCTCGCGATCCGTGGGCAGCGAACGCTCGTCTCGATGAGGCCGAACGGCACCGGTCTACGCGTGCTGACGTCAGCGTCAGGCGCCGCGCACACGAGCATCGACAGCGCGGCCTACTCGCCCGACGGGACGAAGATCACGTACCTCCAGTGCACAGGCGACTGTGGCGACCCCATGCTCCAGGGCCAGGGCTCGATCTGGGTGATGAACGCCAACGGCTCGGGGAAGAAGCGGATCTTCAACGGCACCAGTGGCGTCCAGCCGGCCGACCGAGCTGTCCTGGAGCGTCGCCTAGACCGGTCGCGAAGCGCTGTCGACCGCGTGCTCTGCGCCTTCGCCGCCTCGACCTCGCGGTCCTTCGGCGGCGCCGAAGTCACGAGCTCGGCGAGTAGGCGGCTCGACACCGCGGCGACCTCCTCCACCGCTCGCTCGAAAGCCTCTTCGTTCGCCTTCGACGGCTTGGTGAAGCCGCTGATCTTGCGGACGTACTGCAGCGCGGCGCTGCGGACCTCTTCCTCGGTCGCGGGCGGCTCGAAGTTGTGGAGTGTTCTGATGTTGCGGCACATACGCCCAGCGTAGCGCTACGGAACGAGCGTCGTGAGGACGCTGCCGCCGGTCCGCAGCCGCCGGATCGACGGCGAGGGCTTTGCCTCGGTGATCAGGAGTGCGCCGGAGACGGGCTCGACGTCCGTCGGCAGGAACGACACCCGTCCGATGGGCGTCCGCCGCCCGTGCTTCTCGATGCGGCCGGTCCCGATCGTCTGCAGCACGGTCGCCGTCGGCGGCGACGTGCGTGATCGTTCCTCCGCTGGGCTCGCCGCCCAGGAAGTAGAACGTCCCGTCGCCGGCCGCCACGATCTTGAACCCGGTCCGCGCGAAGGCGACGTCGATCAGACCCGTGGCCGCGTCGATGCGGCGCACACGCTCGCCGCCGCTGACGAGCAGGTTCCCGTCCCTGTCGTAGCTGACGTCGTGAGGGAAGCTCAGACCGGCGTCGATCGCAGGGCCGCCGTCGCCCGTCGCCTCCGAGGTGCCGTTCCCGGCGAGCCGCTGAAGCGGGCCATTGGGCAGCTCCATCCGGTAGACGTAACCCTCGATCGACGCCATGGCGAGGTAGCGGCCGGTCGGATCGACGGAGAGCCCGGCCACGGCGGGAAGCCGAGCCGCCGTGGTGATGATGCCGGCGCGGTCGACCCGGCGAACGCGTCCCTGGTTCACATCGCTGAAGTACAGGTTGCCCTCGCGATCGAGGACGACCTCCGTCGGCTCGGTCAGCCGCGCCCGCCGGGCCGGTCCGCCGTCGCCGGACGTGCCCGTCTTTCCGGTTCCGGCCAGCACCTCCCCGCGCCGGGTCTTGAGGTCGTAGCGCAGGATCTGGTGCCTCAGCCCGTCCGCGACGTACAGCGTCGAGCCGCGAACCGCCATGTCGTATGGAAGGCGAGGCCTCGGGGCCGGCCGCTCGGCCTGGCCGGCGGCCGCGCACGCCGCGACCGTGAAGGCCGCGGCGACGAGAATGAGGAGAGACGTGCGCATCGAACTTTACCTACGAACACGCAGTACTTTACCGACGAACTCGCAATATGTCCAGATCGAAGATCGATCCTCTCCTCGCCCGCGAAGCCGCCCTCATGCAGGAGCTGTACACCGCGGGCCAGCTCGTGAACGCGCTCGTCACGAGGGAGCTCGAGGCCGTGGGAGTCCCGGCACACGACTTCTCCTTCCTCGGCTGGATCGCGCAGCTGCAGCCGGTCACGCCGAGCCGGCTCGCGGCGGAGACCGGCCTGCCCGCGACCACGATCCGCGACTACATCCGGCGCGGCCTCGAACGCGGCACGCTCGGCAAGGAGCCGAATCCCGAGGACGGACGGTCCTACCACCTCGTGCTGAGCCCGGCCGGAACGCGCCTGATGGAGCGGGGGTACCCGGCCGTGATCGCGGCGTACGTCCGCCTCGAGCCCAGGCTCGGCGGCTCCGCCCGGTATCTCGAGACCGTGCGCGAGCTGCGGGCGGCGCTGAAGCAGGTCGTCGCCGAAGACGACTGATTGCGGAAAGATGCAGGCATGAGCCGCATCGTCGTTCCCGCAGACGCGGAGCGCGTCACGCGCGGAACCGGCACATTCCGGGTGCTCGCCGAGCTATCCGAGCTCGAGGTGATCGACCTGCGCTTCGGCCCCGAGTTCGAGGGCGTCGACCTGCACACGCATGACGATCACGTCGATTCGTTCTACGTGCTCGAGGGCGAGGCGGAGTTCACCTTCGGCGAGGAGGTCGTGCGAGCGGGGCCAGGCACGTTCGTCGCGGCGCCGGCCGGCGTCGCGCATGGGTTTCGCAGCGTCGGCGGTGTCGACCTGCGCATCCTCAACGTGCACGCGCCGAATACGGGCTTCGCCCGGCGCTTTCGTGAGCCGTAGATAGATGCAGGCGTTCGTCGGCATCCTGCTGCTCGTCTTCCTGGTGCTGGTCGTGGGGACGGTCAGCAGCCGCCTGCTCGGCATCCGCCTCGGGCCCTGGCGCCGCATCGCCGTCGGCGTCATCGGATGGTTCGTGGGCGTCGTGGCAACGGCGTACGTGCTCGGCGACGAGACGGCGGGAGGCGGGCGGACACTCGAGCCCTCCGGATTCTGGGAGTGGCTGATCGCCATGTCCGTCGTGGTGTTCTTCGGCGTGCTGACCGCGCTGCCCGCGGCGATCGCCCTCGAGCTCCTCGTGCGCAGGCCGTCAGACCGGCCCCGCCGGCGCCGAAGACGCGCGTTCCTGCATCCGATCCGGACGGCGAGGGCCGCGCTCGCGCCGTACGCACGCCTCCGCGAGGTCGTCGGCAACGCCCGCCGGCAGAACCTCCTGCACTGGCGGTATGCATCGGCCCAGGCATTCGAGTCGCCCGAGCTCGCGCGCCGCCTTCGCAACGTGCTCGAGGAGTCCGGCGGGATGCTCGTCAAGTTCGGCCAAATCGCCTCGACGCGGACAGACATCCTTCCCAAGGCCCTGACAAGCGAGCTGGCGGGGCTTCGAGCGGACGTGCGACCGATCCCCAAACAGGCCGTGGCCGCCATGATCGAGGCCGAGCTGGGCGAGACGGTCGAGGAGGCCTTCGGCTCGTTCGACTGGGAGCCCGAGGCTGCGGCCTCGATCGGACAGACGCATCGGGCGGTGCTCCGCGACGGCACCCGCGTCGTCGTCAAGGTCCAGCGGCCGGGCGTCGACGAAGTCGTGGAGCGAGACGCCGCCGTTCTGCGGCTTGCGTCGCGGCAACTCGAACGGCGCGTCGAGGCGGCGCGCGCGCTCGGCCTCTCGGCGCTGGCCGAGGAGCTGATTGCCGGCGTCGAAGAGGAGCTCGACTACACGCACGAGGCCGCCGTCGGGATGCGTCTGCGCGAGCGAAGAGCAGGGGACGTGGGGATCTCCGTTCCGGCCGTCTACCCGACCCTGACGACGGATCGTGTCCTGGCGATGGAGGAGGTGATCGGCCACTCGGTCGGTGACGAGCGCGCGCTCGAGGAGTCGCCCGTCCCGCGCCCCGAGCTCGCTCGGAGGATGCTGTCGTCGTTCATCGGGCAGGTGCTCGACGACGCGCTCTACCACGCCGACCCGCATCCCGGAAACGTCATGATCGACGCCGCCGGCTCGATCTGGCTGCTCGATTTCGGCGCAGTCGGACGCCTCGACGGACGGTCGCTGGAGGGCCTGCGGGGCATCGCGCTCGGCGTCGCCACGAGGGACAGCAATACGCTCGCCCGCGCCGTGCGCCACCTCGCCGGCGAGGACAACGTCATGGACTTGCGCTCCCTCGAAGACGATCTCGCCACCACGCTCACCGAGCTCGAGGAAGGCGGCGGGATCGACCCACAGCTGATCGGCCAGGTGCTCGACGTGATGCGGCGGCACGAGCTGCGACCGCCCGCCTCGATGTCGTTGCTCGGGCGCGCCTTGCTGACGCTGGAGGGGACGCTCAGGATCATCTCCCCGGGGTTCAACCTCGCCGAATCCAGCCGTCAAGTCGTTGCCGACGAGCACCGGGAGGCATTCGGAACGCCGGAGGAGATCGTCAAGCGAGAGGCGATGCGCAGCCTGCCGTCCCTGCGCACGCTCCCCGAGCATGTCGAGACGATCGCCGGCCAGCTGCGCGCCGGGCGCCTCACGGTGAGGACGGAACGCTACGCCGGCGGCGACCGCGAGGTCGTCGATCGGTGGGTGGATCGCCTCGTGATCGCGGGGATCGGCGGAGCCGGCGTCCTCGCCTCGGCCATCGTGCTGCTCGCCGCCGCCGCCACGCACGACCACGACGTCCGGGTCGCGCTCTGGATCCTGGGCTTCTCGGGGCTCACCTGCGCCTCGGTGCTCCTGATGCGGGGAGCGGCCCGCGCCCTCCGTCGGATGCCGTCGCGGATCGACTGAGGGTTACGCCGGCGCGAGCGCCTGCAGCTCGCGCCGGAGCTCCTTGATCTCGTCCCGCAGCTTGGCCGCGTACTCGAAACGCAGCTCCTCGGCGGCCACGAACATCTCCTCCTCCAGCTGAATCGCGAGCTTCTCCAGCTCCTCGCGCGAGAGCCCCTCGACCTCCTTGCGGCCGCGCCGGCGCTTCCCCGGCACATGCGGCGCCGTGTCCATCGTCAGGAACTCGGCGATGTCGGACACGCCCTTCTGGATCGACTCCGGGGTGATCCCGTGCTCCTCGTTGTAGGCGAGCTGCTTGGCGCGGCGGCGGTCGGTCTCGTCGAGGGCGCCCTTGATCGCCTCGGTCAGCTTGTCCGCGTACAGGATGACCTTGCCGTTGATATTGCGGGCGGCGCGCCCGATCGTCTGGATCAGGGCGGTCTTGCCGCGCAGGAAGCCTTCCTTGTCCGCATCCAGGATCGCGATCAGCGAGACCTCGGGCAGGTCGAGCCCCTCGCGCAGGAGGTTGACCCCGACCAGGACGTCGTAGTCGCCGAGGCGCAGCTCGCGGATGATCTGGATGCGGTCGAGCGTGTCCACCTCGGAATGGAGGTAGCGCGCCTTGACACCTGACTCGAGGAGGTAATCGGTGAGGTCCTCGGACATCTTCTTGGTCAACGTCGTCACGAGCACGCGCTCGCCGACTTCCTCGCGACGGCGGATCTCGTTCAGCAGGTCGTCGATCTGGTTCTTGGTCGCGCGCAGCTCCACCTCCGGGTCGACGATCCCCGTCGGACGGATCAGCTGCTCGGCCACGCGCTTCGACCGGCGCAGCTCGAACGCGCCGGGCGTCGCCGACACGAACACCAGCTGATTGACCTTCTCCAGGAACTCGTCGAAGCGGAGCGGCCGATTGTCGAGGGCGGACGGGAGCCGGAAGCCGAAGTCGACCAGCGTCTGCTTGCGTGAGCGGTCGCCCTCGTACATCCCGCCGATCTGGGGGACGGTCTGATGCGACTCGTCGACGAAGACGACGAAATCCTCGGGGAAGTAGTCGAGGAGCGTGAACGGATGCGAGCCGTGCGGCCGGCCCTCGAGGATCCGCGAGTAGTTCTCGATCCCGGAGCAGAAGCCGAGCTCCTTCATCATCTCGAGGTCGTACTCGGTGCGCTGGCGCAGGCGGTGGGCCTCGAGCAGCTTGTTCTCCGACTCGAGCTCCTTGACGCGCTCCTCGAGCTCGTGCCGGATCTCGTCGACCGCGCGCTCGATCGTCGGCTTCGAGGTCACGTACTCGGTCGCCGGCCAGATCGCGAGGTTGTCGAGCTTCGCGTAGATCTCCCCCGTGAGCGGGTCGAAGTGGGTGATCGTCTCGACGTCGTCGCCGAAGAAGGAGACCCGGTAGGCGGTCTCCGCGTTGGCCGGCTGGATCTCGACGACGTCTCCCTTGACGCGGAAGCGGCCGCGCCCGAGCGTCGTGTCGTTGCGGACGTACTGGCTGTCGATCAGCTTGCGCAGGACGAGATCGCGGTCGTGCTCCTCCCCGGTCTCGAGGTACAGGAGCCGCTCGCGCCACTCCTCCGGCGAGCCGAGGCCGTAGATGCAGGAGACCGAGGCGACGACGATCACGTCCCGGCGCGTGAACAGCGCCGAGGTCGCGTTGAGCCGCAGCCGCGCGATGTCGTCGTTCTGGGACGAGTCCTTCTCGATGTACAGGTCGGCCTGCGGGACGTAGGCCTCGGGCTGGTAGTAGTCGTAGTACGAGACGAAGTACTCGACAGCGTTGTTCGGGAAGAACTCGCGGAACTCGTTGCAGAGCTGCGCGGCCAGCGTCTTGTTGTGCGCGATCACGAGCGTCGGCTTCTGGACCTGCTCGACGATCCACGCCATCGTCGCCGTCTTGCCCGTCCCGGTCGCGCCGAGCAGGGTCTGGTAGCGCTCGCCTTCGCGCAGTCCTTCGGACAGCGTGTCGATCGCCGTGGGCTGGTCGCCGGTCGGCTGATACGCCGCCGATGTTTGGAACTCGGGCATTCGAGTCAAGGGTATCTCCATGGAACGTCGTCCCCCGTACGGCTCCTACGCGGCGATCATGGGCGTTTCGCGGCCGGGCTCGCGGGCGCCGGCGCGCTCGCCAGGCGGTTCGACCGCAACCCCGCGTGCCAGACCACGCTCGACCTCGCCGTGCTGTCCCTGGCGAGCTTCAAGGCGGCGCGGACGCTGGCCAAGGACGAGGTGACGAGCTTCCTCCGCCAGCCGTTCGTGAAGGGACAGGCGCACGAGGGCGAGGGCGAGGAGCCGGTCGAGGGAGGGATGGAGCAGGCGATCGGCGAGCTCGTCACGTGCTCGCGCTGCGTCGGCACCTGGGCAGCCGCCGGTCTTGCCTTCTCGCAGATCCTCGCGCCGCGCACGGGTCGCCTGCTGAGCTGGTCGCTGGCGGCCGCGGGCGCGAACGACTTCCTCCAGGCCGCCTTTGCGGCGCTGAGCTCGAAGGCGAACGAGCTCGAGCGCGAAGAGGGTTCCGCGGCGCCCGAGGGAAGCGCGAGCACGCGCACCCACGTCGCCGCTGCGTAAGTAGACCTTTCCGATCCCGCAAAGACGTGGGAAACTCGCGTATGCGACGGATCCTGGCCGCTGCCGGCCTCGTGGCGTGCGTGTGCGCCGTCGGCGCGAGCAGTGCCGGAACTTCGGCCTCGAACGGGCCGCTGCTGGTCGGCCTGCATCTGGGCAACGGCGCGAGCCCCTTCGCAGGGGACGGCCGGCTGGTGACGACGATCAGCCCGAATCGCGACGGGTTCCGCGATGCGGCTCTGATCCGCTTCCGGCTGCTCCGCGTCGCCCGCGTCCGGATGACCGTCAACCGTACGACGGGGCGCCTGCGTCCGGTCTACTCCCACGCCTACCGGCTCGGGCCGGGCCGGCACACGCTCCGCTGGGCGCCGCCGGCCTCGCGAGGCCCGCGCACGTATCTCGTCCGGCTGGTCGCGACCGATCCGGGCCGGCGCAGCACGAGCTTCGGCACGACGTCCGCCGGCGCGGGCCCGTCTCCCGTCATCCGCGTTCAGGGCATCGACGCCGCGTTCCGGCTGGAGAGCTACCGCCCGGCGCAGTTCGCCTCACTGAGCGTCCGGACGGACGCGTTCCATCTGGAAGATCCAGCTCTTCCGCTCTGGGACGGAGTGGCAGGAGACGCGCTCCCCGGACGTCATGCTCGGCACGCCTGCGACCGCGCCGCGGGAGGTGAACTGGCGCTGGCGGAGCCGCCCCCATTCGCTGCGGCTCTACCTGCCCGGCCGGCTCGAGTCCGGGCTGTACTTCGCCCGGCTGACGGCCGGCGACGGCCGCGTCGGCTTCGCGCCCTTCGTCCTGCGGCCGCGGAGGCTCGGGACCGCGCCGGTGGCGATCGTCCTTCCGACCAGCACGTGGGAGGCCTACAACTTCAACGACATCGACGGCAACGGCTGGGGCGATACGTGGTACGCGGGCCCGAAGGCAGTCCCGGCAACGTTGCGCGTCCGCTTCGGTAGGCCGTTCCTCAACCGCGGTGTCCCGTACCACTTCCGCAACTACGACCTCGATTTCCTTCGCTGGCTGTTTTGGCGCAAGCACGATGTCGAGTACCTCGCAGACTCCGATCTCGGCCGGTTCGTCAGCGGACGACAGCTGCGGCGCGTCTACCGCCTGATCGTCTTCCCGGGTCACACCGAGTACGTGACGACGGGCGTGTATCGCAACGTCCGCGGCTTCCGCGATGCGGGGGGAAATTTGATGTTCCTCTCGGCGAACAACTTCTATTGGCGCATCCTGCGCCGGGGCAGGACGATCATTCGCGCGGGGCGCTGGCGCGACCTCGGCCGGCCGGAGGCCGCGATGATCGGAGTGCAGTTCCTCGTCAACGACGGCGGACAGCACCAGCGGCCGTTCGTCGTGCGCCGGGCGGGCGCCGCTCCGTGGCTGTTCAAGGGCACAGGCGTCCACAACGGCTCGCGCATTGGCCACTTCGGGATCGAGATCGACGGACGCGCGTCCGTGTCGCCGCCGTCCACCCACGTCATCGCCGAGATCCCGCACCTGATCGAGGGCAAGACGGCGCAGATGACGTACTACCAGACGCGACGCGGCGCGAAGGTGTTCGCCTTCGGCGCCTTCTCGATGGCCGGCGTCGCCACGCAGCGGCCCTTCATCACCATGCTCGACAACCTCTGGACGCGTCTGGCCCCGCCGGGCAACTAGCCCAGCTCGCTCAGGCTCGGAGCCTTGCGGATGGACGGGCTCAGCGTGGCCCAGAGCGCGATCGCGCCGAACCAGGCGGTGATGACGAGGCACGTCAGCCGCGGGGAAAACGCCCCGAGGAGCAGCCCGGCGACGAGCGGGCCGAGTGGCGCGCCGACCTGGGCGAGCATCCGCGCGACGCTGTTCACGCGGCCCTGTAGGCGGTCAGGGACGATCGCGATCCGGTAGCCGATCACGACCGCGTTGAGCGACGGATTGAGGAGCGCGAGCGGAACGATCCCGGCGATGAGGACCCAGACGTTCGGCTCGATCACGTACAGGCCTGTGCCGATCGCGAACCAGAGCGTGAGGACGAGGATCGCGCGCATGGACATGAGCTTCTGCACCCGCGGGGAGATCAGCGAGCCGACGAGTGAGAGGCCGCCGTAGACCGCGATGAGCGTGCCGATCTCCGTCGAGCTCAACCCTTGATGCTGCGCCGCGACCACGAGGAAGAGGTAGAGCGCGTTCCCGGCGAAGTTCGTGAACGCGAAGAGAATGGCGCAACCCCGCAGAAAGGGCTGTCCCCAGAGCCAGCGGAATCCCTCGACGAGCTGCGTCCGCAAGCTCCCTTCGGGAACTGCCACCTGCTCCTGGAACGGGATCCGGATCGCGATCACCGAGGCGAGCGAGAACACGTACGAGACGGCGTCGAGCAGGAACGGGAGCGAGCGTCCGAGGCCGAACAGGAACCCGCCCAGGGGCGGCCCTACGAGGACGACGCTCGACGCGCGCGCCTGCTCGGCCGCGGCTGCGGCGGGGACCTGCTCCCTGGGAACGACCGCCCGGAGCGCGCCGACTTCGGCGATGTTGAAGAAGGCGAATGCGGTCCCGTCGATGAATGCCACCGCGAAGATGAGCGCGAACGGCGGATCCCCGCCGGCGATCGCCGCGACCAGGCCCCCGAGTGCAAGGGCGCGCACGACGTCCGTCACGATCATCACCCGCTTGCGGTCCCAGCGATCCGCGACCAGGCCGGCGGGAAGGACGAACAGCGGGTACGGGAGGATCCCGGCGAAGGCGACGAGGCCCGCCTTGGCCGGCGAGTGCGTCACCGCGAGCACGAGCAGCGGATAGGCGACGACGGAGGTCTGGTTCCCCAGCGTGGAGAGCAGCTGGCCCGACTGGAGCAGGACGAAGTTGCGGTTCTTGCGGAGAGGCGGTGCGGTCACCGCGCGTCGATCGTCAGCCACGTTCCCGCGACCGGCTCGACCGGGAGCCGGTCGAGCACCGCTCCCTCGAGCACCACGCCGACCGGCGTCGGCTCCAGCACCGCCGCGCACGACGAGGCGATCTCCGCGTCCCAACCCGCCGCCGCGAGCGCCTCGAGCAGCGGCTCGCGGTAGGCGAGCGAGGCCAACCCGAGCTCCTCGAGCTCACCGTCGTTCGCCGTACCCGGCTCGTACACCAGGTGTACGGCGAGCAGTCGGCGCGCAACGCGGCGGAGCTCCGTCAGGAGCCGGCCCGGCTGCTCGACGTTGTTCAGGCCGAGAAATGTCGTTGCGCAATCGATCGAGGCGTCGGCAAAGGGCATCCGCCGCACGTCGCACGCGACCGCTTCGATGCCGCGGCGCCGGGCGCGCCGGAGAACCCGCGGGCTGACGTCGGTCGCAACGACCGTGCCACGGACCGTTCGCTGCAGCCGCTCGAGGAGCATGCCGCGCCCGCTGGCGAGATCGACGACCAGCCCGGGCTCTTCCCCGAGCCGCTCGCAGAGCGCTTCGACCTGCGTGGCCATACAGGCGAGCGTCTCGGGCGAATGGAGGCGGGCGAACGCCGCGTCGACCTCGTCCCCCTGGCCGCGCTCGTCGAGCACGAGCGCGCGAAGAAAGGCGTCTGCAGGCGCGAGCTCGGCCGGCGGCGGAGCGAGCAGCGCCTGCTCGAGCTCCGGATTCTCGCGCAGCGTGCGCGAGAGTCCGCTCTCGGCCTGCTCCCAGAGGTCGCGGACCTCCGACCCGGGCGGGATGAGGAGCGGGATGCCGTCGTCGGTGGCGTACTCGACCCTGCAGCTCGAGCAGGTCATCCCTTCCAGCGGGCCGCCGCAGACGGGGCAGACGAGAGGCAGGCCTCACAGTTCCCGAGCCGCTCACTGCGCCGCCGCGGCGGGGACGAGCTTCTGGCGTCCACGCTCGCGCGCGGCGGCGAGCCCGGCGGCCGCCATCATCACCGTCTGTACGGCGGCGAAGCCGATCAGAACCGGGGTCGTGCCGAAGGCGTCCAGGATCGGACCGGCGAGGAAGACCCCGAGCGGGTTGACGAGCGCCCAGAAGACCATCTGCGTCGTCATCACATTCGGCCGCAGCGCGGCCGGAACGCGCAGCATCGAGATCGCGTGCAGGCTCGGGTTGACGAGGCCGTTCGCGACGCCTGACACGCAGAGCGCCGCCGCGAGCACAGCCGGGGGAACCGGCATCCACAACAGCCAGAGCGGCAGCGCCTGGCCCATGATGCAGACCGAGATCAGGCTCAGTCCGTCGTAGCGTCCCATGAGCCAGCGAAACGTGATCACGTTGCCGAGCACCGCGCCGACGCCGAAGGCCGCGAACAGCCAGCCCGCGATCTGCGGGTGGTGGCCGAAACGCTCGAGCACGAGCACGGGGACGGCGATGAAGAACGCGTTCCACGCGGCGTCGCCCAGCGCGAAGATCGGCGCCCAGACGCGAAGCAGCCGGTCTTGGAGGATGAAGCGGATGCCGCGCTTGACCGAGCGGTCCTCCTTCTCCTGCGGTATCGGCGGCCGCTGCGGGACGAAGACCGCCACGAGGACGAGCGAGATCACGTAGGTGGAGGCGTCGACGACGAGGACGCTCGTCGCGCCGATCACGCCGATCAGGACGCCGGCGAGCGCGGGGCCGAGCAGCAACGTCACCCGCGTCGCCGCCTGGAACAGCGCGGTCGCCTCGGAGACTCGCTTCTCGTCCTCCCCGAGCAGCTCGGGGACGATCACCTTCTGCGCCGCGAAGTACGGCGCCGCGAAGCCACCGAGCGCGAAGGCGACGGCGAGCAGCAGGCCGAACGAGAGGCCGACCGTCCAGTGCAGGACCGGGATGATGAGCATCAGCGGCGCCCGGGCCCCGTCGCAGAGCATCATCGTGCGCCGCGCGCCCAGCCGGCCGAGCAGGCGGCCGCCGGGAAGGCCGAGCGCGGCGAGGCCAATGAGCTCCGCCCCGACGACGAAGCTCATCTTGGCGGCGGAGCCCGTCGTGACGAGCACGAACCACGGGAGCGCGAGCCAGGTCATCTGCGAGCCGGTCGTCGAGACGACCTCGGCGCAGAGGAGCGCGACCACCGAGCGTGAGCGGAAGAGGTCGCGCTTAGACACCCTGGAGGTCCTCCTCCCGGATCCCGGGCATCGGCGAGAAGAGCAGGAACAGGACGCCGAGCGAGCTGCCGATGACGCTGATCCAGAGGGTCTCGCGCAGGCCGATCGCACCGCCCAGGATCCCGCCGAGGAGCGCGCCGACCGGCCGCGTGCCGTAGTTGACGAAGCGGTAGGCGCCGAAGACGCGCGTCCGCAGGGACTCCGGCGTCGCCAGCGCGAGCACCGCGTTCTGGTTGACGTCGAAGATCATCACGCCGATGCTCGCCAGGAATTCGCCGACGAGGAGCATCGCGATCACCACTGCGTGCGAGCCGTACGCGAGCGGGAACAGCACCATCGGCAGGGGAAACAGGATCGCGCCGACGATCACGGCGCGGCCGATCCCGATGCGGCGCCCGACCCGCGGCGCGATCACCGCGCCGACGAGCGCGCCGACCGCGGCGACGCCGAGCACGATTCCGATGGTCGCCGCGCTCAGTCCCAGCTCGCGCGTGGCGAAGAGGACGAAGATCGCGGCCAGGAAGAAGTTGAAGAAGTTGATCGTGCTCGTGCAGAAGAGGCTGCCGCGGAGCAAGGCGTCGCCGAACAGATGGCGGAAACCCTCGGCGAGCCGGGTCAGGGATCGCGTCTCCGGCCGCTCGACGTCCGGCTCCTGCACCCGCGTCCCGCCGCAGAGCCCAGGCGGAGTAGATGAACGACGCCGGCGTCCGCCAGGAGCGCGACGGGCGCGCCGAAGACCTGGACGAGGAAGCCGGCGACGCTCGGGCCGGCGATGTACGAGAGCGAGCGCGTCGTCATCATCCGCCCCTGCGCCTCCACGTACTGGGCGCGATGCACGAGCGCGACCACGAACGAGACGCTGGCGAGGTCGAAGCAGACAGCTGAGTGCACCGACGGCGAACGTGACCGCGAACAGCTGCCAGATGGTGAGACCACCGAGCCAGTAGGCGATCGGGAGAGTTGCGAGCGCCGCGGCCCGGAGCAGGTCCGCCGCGATCATCATTCGCCGCCGGTGCGGGCGGGCGTCTATCCACACTCCTGCGGGGAGCGCAAAGATCAGATGTGGAAGCCAGGCCATCGCCGTCAGCACCCCGACCTCGAACGCCGACGCGTCGAGGACGAGGATCGCCGTGAGCGGAATCGCGAGCGCGCTGACCTGATCTCCGAAGACCGAGACCGTCTGCGCCGACCAGAACCTCAGGAAAACGGGTTGGCGATGCAGCGGCGTGAGCCGCGGTTCGAGCCGCCTGTGCGCGTCATATCCGCCAGTCGCCGTCTTCGAGGACGAGCTCGCCGTCGGCGTAGATGCGGCCGCCTTCGCGCAGGTCCTTGACGATGTCCCAGTGGACGTTGCTCTCGTTCGTCCCGCCGATGAACTCGAAGCCGTTCCCGAGGGCGAGGTGCACCGTCCCGTTGATCTTCTCGTCGAACAGCGTGTTCCGCATGTAGCGCGTGATGCCCGGGGTTGCAGCCGAAGCCGATCTCGCCGAGCCTGCGCGCGCCCTCGTCGGTGTCGAGCACCTCGTGCAGGTACGCCTCTTCGGTCGCCGCGGACGCGTCCACGACGACGCCGTCCTCGAAGCGAAGGCGGATGTCCCTCAGCTCGCGGCCGTCGTAGACCGCCGGGAACTCCGCGAAGGAGACCTCGCCGTTGGCGGAGTCCTCGACGGGGCTGTAGAAGACCTCGCCGCCGGGGATGTTCGCCCCGCCGGCGTCGACCATTCCCTCGCGGCCGGCCAGGCTCAGCGTGATCTCGGTACCGGCGCCGACGATCCGAATCTCGTCGGCTGCGTCGATCCGCTCCTTGACGGCCTGCATCCGCTCGCGCTCGGCGTCCCAGTCGATCAGGCAGGCGCCGTAGAGGAAGTCCTCGAACTCGCGGAGGCTCATCCCGGCCTCCTGCGCGAGCGCCGGGCACGGGTACTGGCAGCCGACCCACGCGAGGTTGCCCGAGACGACGCGCTCCATCGCCGGGCGGTAGGCCTTGTTCAGCTTCGCCATGCGGTCGTGCGGGATCCCGGAGGTCTCGCGCGTGTTCTCGGGCGCCTGGACGGCGATGAGGCAGTCGACGTTCTCGATCATGTGCCGGTCGATCGGCGGGAGCTCCTCGAGGAGCTCGTCGGGCGCGGTCTCGAGCCAGGCGCCGACGCCTCCGCCGGTCGCGCCGGTGAAGTCGAGCCGCTGGTAGACGTACGCGCCCTTCCGCCCGATCTGGCGCGCCAGCTCCTCGAGGAGAGGCCGCGCGATCGGCGTGGAGATCACCATGACCTCCCAGCCGGGCTGGACGTCGACGCAGGTATCCACCAGCAGGCGTGCGTACTGTTCGATGCGCTGGTCGGCCATCTCAGCTCGCCGCCCGGTGGATCGTGATGTCGCCGCTCATGGTGTTCGCGCGGAGCTCGATCAGCGGCGCGTGGCCCTCGGGCGGAGCGTCCGAGACAGGGAGCTCGGAGGTGACGTCGCCGCTGCGCGAGCGGGCATCGATGAACAGGCGCGAGCCTTCCTTGATCCCGACGCGAAGGTCGCCGGAGGCGGAGCGGAGGTTGACGCTGTCCTGGAAGACGCTGCCGATCTGCTGGTCTCCCGACGCGGAGTTGATCGTCACCGAACCGAGCACCTCCTTGACGAGCACGTCGCCCGAGGCGGTGTTCGCCTCCAGCCGCCCGCCGACGGTCTTGAGGATCACGTCGCCCGAGGCGGAGTTGATCCGGCCGTCGCCGCCGATCATCCCGACCTGGACGTCGCCCGAGGCGGTGTTCAGCCGGGCCTCGCCGCCGATCAGCGAAATCTGGATGTCGCCGCTCGCGGCGCTGATCTCGGCGTCGCCGGAGATGTCGGTGAAATGCACGTCGCCCGAGCCGGTCTCGACGTCCACGCTCTTGAACAGCCCGCGGCCCTCGATCTCGGCCGAGCCCGTTTTGACCTCGACGGCGGGCTCGAGCGGGCACGCGATCGCGATCAGGACCTCGGCCCCGCGCGACCAGCCGAAGCCGCGGCTGCGGGGGCGCACGTCGACGACCACGTCCTGGCCGTCGGCGCGCTCGTGCAACTCGACCCGGGCGCCTTGCACCGCGTCGATCGAGGCCTCGTTGTCGCGCAGCGGCTCGAGCGTGACGGTCGTCTCGCCCTCGGACGAGCCGGCGTCGATCCTGACCTCGCCGGCGCCGTTGCGAATGTCCAGCCGAACGGCGCCGGGGGTCTGGAAGGTCTCCGTTCTCATCGTGCGCGCCGCCGCTTGATGCGCATCAGGGTCTCGGAGTAGCGCGGCGGCCGGGGGTCACGGCGGTCGACGCGTACTTCCGCGTGTCCGAACGGGGTTGGGTAGAAGACCATTCCTCCTCCTCTCGTCAGCCCTGGGCGTAGCCCGTGAGCCGGTTGCGTGACTGCGACGCCGAGCTCCGGCTTCCGGAGCGCGACAGCGCACGCACGATGTACGTGTTGGCCGACACGCCTTCGCGCGCCGCCGCTTCCTCGATGCTCGTCTTGAGCGCCTCGGGGAGGCGGAGCGTGATGCGTGCGGTGTGGGCCTCGTCGCCGGCAGCCACCGAAGGCTCCTCCTGCTCGTCCGATACGAAGACGAACGAGGGGTCCTGTCCGCTCAGCCGTACCTCGACGTGGCCCGCCGGAAGCTTCTCGTTCAGCTCGAGCGCGGCTTCCGAGAGCGCGTCGAGCAGGCGCAGGCCGACCGAGGCCTGGAGCGTGAGCGTGAGGCGACCGGCCGCTTCGGCTGTCGCCTCGTCGCCCAGTTCCGCAACCGCGTTGAGGTCGGCCCGGAGCGCATCGATGAATCTCTGTAGCTGCATCGTGGCATCACTATGACATCACTTACGCTGTCTGTCAAGGTCAATTCCCGTCACAAGTGACGAAACCGTGTCCTGGCGCATGGTTGAGCGGAATTTGCCACGATCCCATGAGCTGTATTTCGGCGTCCGCCTCCTCTACCGCCGACCGGGAAACTCGTCAATACCCCAGATCCTTCGCGTACGCGTGCCGGTAGACCTTCTTCAGGTCCTCCACCCGCGAGACGTAGTGCCGCGTCTCGCCGAACTGGATGCCGATGCCCTCCTTCTCCCACTCGTCCACGTTGCGCTGCCCGGCGTTGTAGGCCGCCAGCGCGAGCCGCTCGTTGCCGTACTTGTCCAGTAGATGACGGAGGTACCACGACCCGTAGCGGATGTTGAGCTCGGGGTCGTACAGGTCGTCGGTGGTGAACTTGGAGCCCCCCGTCCGGAGGGCGATTCCCTCGGCCGTCGCCGGCTGGAGCTGCATCAGCCCGATCGCCCCCGACGACGACTTCGCGTCCGAGTTGAACTTGCTCTCCTGGTAGATGACCGCGGCGAGCAGCGCGGGCTGGAGCCTGTAGTTCTGCGCGTGCGCGCGGACGATGGACTTGTAGTCGAGCGGATAGCGCAGCCGCTGCAACCAGGCCGGCTCGCCGAACTGGACGAAGGCGAGGACGGCGACGGCGACCAGGGCGAAGACGCCGAGCGCCGCGTAGCGCTTCATTCGCCTGCCTCGAGCTGCCGCATCACTCCCTCTACGAAAGCATCCAGGTCGGCGAGCCCCCGGTCGTTGACATACGCGAAGTCGGCGCGCGACAGCTTCTCGGCGTCCGGCATCAACCGCCGTTCTCGGGCCTCGAGCGGGACGTTCGCGCGGGCAGAACGGAGGTCGCGCGCCGCCGTGATCACGACCACTGCGTCGAAGCGCGTCTCTCCCCCGACTTCGTAGAGCAGCGGGACCTCGGTCGCGGCGACCGGCGGCGGATCGGGACGACTCGCGAGCTCAGCGCGCCAGGTCATGTACTCGCGGACGACCAGCGGGTGGAGGAGCGCCTCGAGCCAGGCGAGCGCGTCGCGGTCGGCGAAGACGACGCGTGCGATCGCGGCGCGGTCGGGGCGTCCGTCTTCGCCGAGCGCCTCCTCGCCGAGCCGGTCGCGAATCGCGTCGCGCACCGCGTCATCGGTGGCAAGCAGCCGGTGGACGATCTCGTCGCTCGAGATCACCTCGGCGCCGTGACGCGCGAATGCGGCGAGTGCCTCGCTCTTTCCGGCTCCGATTCCCCCCGTGATCGCAACCGCGAGCGGTCGCGACAACGCTACTCCGGCTCTTCGGGTGTTCGGGCGCTTCGGGCGGGCCGCCCTCGGAATCACCCGGGCCGGGCTCGTCCGGGGAGGCCTCGTCGGCGGCCATCGAATCGTCGAGAAGCGGCGGCGCTTCCTCGCCGTCGTCCTTGAAGACGTCCTCCGAGAGATCGAGGTGCGGCGTGAGTTGCGCGGACTCCGCTCCCTCGGCGCGTGGCTCGGCGTCGCCGCCTTCGGCCACCCGCTTCAGCGACAGCGAGAGCCGGCGGCGCTCGGCGTCGACCTCGAGGATCATCACGTTGACCGCACCGCCCTGGGAGACGACCTCGCGCGGATTCTCCACGTGGTGCTGGGCGAGCTCCGAGATGTGCACGAGCCCCTCGACGCCGGGGAGGATCTCGACGAAGGCGCCGAACGTGACCACCTTCGTCACCCGTCCCTCGACGATGTCGCCCTCGTTGTAACTCTCGAGGACCTGCTGCCACGGGTCGGTCTGCGTCTGCTTGAGGCCAAGCGAGATCCGCTGCCGGTCGCGGTCGATGTCGAGCACCTTGACCTTGACGTCCTGGCCGATCTCGAGCACCTCGGACGGATGGTTGACGTGGCTCCACGACAGCTCCGAGATGTGGATCAGCCCGTCCATCCCGTCCAGGTCGACGAACGCACCGAAATCGACGATGTTGGAGATCTGCCCGTCGACGACGTCGCCGGGCTGGAGGCGGTCGAGGATCGCCTGCCGCATCTCCTTGCGTTCGTCCTCCAGAACTGCGCGGCGCGAGAGCACGACGTTGTTGCGCGCGCGGTTCAGCTCGATCACCTTGCAGCGCAGCTCCTGCGCCATGAACTCGTCCAGGTCCTGCACGCGGCGGATGTCGACCAGCGACGCAGGCAGAAAGCCGCGGACGCCGAGGTCGAGGATCAGGCCGCCCTTGACGACCTCGATCACTTTGCCCTCGACGGGCTCGCCGGTCTCCCACGCCTGCTCGATCCGCTTCCACGCGATCTCGAAGCGGGCGCGCTTCTTCGAGAGCATGAGGCGCCCTTCGGCGTCCTCCTTGGTCATGACGAGCGCGTCGATCTGGTCGCCGATGCCGACCTCGTCGGCCGGGTTCACCGAGCGCCGGATCGACAGCTCGGAGACGGGGATCACGCCCTCCGACTTGTAGCCGACGTCGACCAGGACCTCGTCCTTGTCGACCCGTACCACGGTGCCGGTGACGACCTGCCCCTCGGTGATGTCGGGGAAGGTCGCCTCGTAATTCGGAATCCGCTCGCCTTCGGGCGTCGTCGTCCAGACGCCGTCGTCCGCGAGCTCGTTCTCCTGATTGACTGTTTGTTCGGTCATTTTGAGGGGCCGCTCAGTATAGCCAGGGCGATTTCAGCGATTTAGGAACGACTGAACCGCTGCCAGATACGGGCCCTGGGCCTCGACGAAGCTCATGTGGCCGGCCCCCTCGAGCACCACGAGCTCGCTGTCGGCGATTCCCTCCGCCAGGACGCGCGCGGCCCGCGGCGTCGTCGTCCGGTCGTGCTCACCGACGATGACCAGGACGGGGCGGTCGATGCGGCGGAGATCGGGGACGTAGTCGAAGCCTCCATAGCCGGCGCTCGAGAAATGGCGGAGGACGTCGGGGGAGAACACCGTGTCCTCGCCGTAGCCCTCGGGCACGGGCCCGGCGAAGTGGAACGGCCACTGCGCGCGCATCAGCTCGGCCAGCTCCTCGTCGGTCTCGACCGTCTTCTCGCGCTCCCAGGACTCGACGATCGCGTGCCCGTCGTCGCCCAGGGCTGCGAGCGAGGCCTCGACGTCGGCCTCGAGCGCGGCGCTCGAGTCTGCGCCGCCGGAGATCACGTAGCGGTCGGCGGTGCCGAGCTCGATCGCGTGGAAGGTGGCGACGATCGCGCCGAAGGAGTGGCCGAGGAGGGCGAAGCTGTCGAGCCCGAGCGCCTCCGCGAGGCGGTCGACATCCTGGGCGAAGACTTCGAGCGACAGGGTTCCGGGATCGACGCGGTCGCTTCGGCCCTGGCCGCGCTCGTCCATATAGAGAAGGCGCACGTTCTCGGACAGCGGGTCGAGGTACGGCCGGAACGTCGTGTGGTCGAGGCCCGGCCCTCCGTGCAGGACGATGAGCGGCGTCCCTTCGCCCAGCTCCTCGACATGCAGGCCGACGCCGTCGGCGAGCTCTACGCGCATCCGCCGGCGATGGCGGCGACGATCCGGATCTCCTCGCCGCCCTCCAGCGCCGTGTCGAGACCCTCGCGCATTCGCATGTCTTGCCGATCGACGTAGACGTTCACGAGCGGGCGGAGGGCGCCTGACTCGTCGAAGAGCAAGTCGCGGAGAGGAAGCTCCCGCAGCGCAGCGCCCAGCGTCGCGCCCTCGACCTCGAACTCTCTCTTCCCACCGGCCTGTGACGCGAGCAGGCCGGGAACGAGGACCTTTACTGCCATGTGTGGGCCGCGCAGCGGCAGTCAGGGCATCTCTGGCGGCGCCCGGAACCGCCGGGCGGCGTCCTCAGTCGCGCGAATATCGCCGGATATTCACGCTCCCTGCGTCCTTGCCCGGCGGCCCCGGGCACTCGCCAGAAACGCGAGACCGCCGCTACGCGGCCCACTCTCCGACTTCGACGGACAGGATCGCGGGCAGGAAGCCGGCGGCCTCGATCCACTCGTCGCCCGTGTTCGGCGAGACGAACACGGAGCCGCTCTTGGTGCCGAAGTAGATGCCGGGCGAGTCGTCCTGGTCGGAGGCCATCCCCTCGCGCAGCACTTCGACCCAGGCGCGCTCGGGGAGCCCGTTCGACGCGACGTCCCAGGTCTTGCCGCCGTCCTCGGTGCGGTAGACGCGGAGACGGCCGTCGGTCGTTATCCGGTTCCCGCCGCCGACCTCGGGCGCGTGCACCTTGTCCTCGGGGATGACGAAGGCGACATCGGGCCGACGGTGGTCGAGCGCGAGCGGGAAGCCGAACGCGCTCGGCAGGCCGTTGCCCTCGAGGCGCTCCCAGTTCTCGCCGCGGTCATCGGTGCGATAGACGCCGCAGTGGTTCTGCTGCCAGAGCCGGCCGTCCTGCCCCTCGTGCAGGAGAAGCTTGTGCACGCACTGGCCGATCTCCGGGAACGGGTCGTCTGGCATGAAGTCGGCCGCCGTCCCCTTGTTCGCTCGGCTCCCACGTCTCGCCGCCGTCCTCGGAGAGGAAGACGCCGGCGGCCGAGATGCCGATGTACATGCGACTCGGATCGGCGGGATCGAGCTGGATCGAGTGCGTGCACATCCCGCCGGCGCCGGGGTTCCAGCGCTCGCGCGTCGGATGGTTGAGCAGCGCCTCGTTGACCTCCCAGCTCTCGCCCGAGTCGTCCGAGCGGAAGAGGACGCCGGGTGCGGCGCCGAGCCACAGGCGGCCGGGCTCGGAGTCGCGGCCGGGCTCGACGTGCCACGTCTTCTCCAGCTTGAGCTCGCCGTCCTCGGGGAGGCCGAGGCCCTCCGAGCGCGTCCACGTCTTGCCGCTGTCGGTCGAGCGGTGCACGCTCGCGCCGTAGACCGGGTGGTTGCCGGCCGCGTACAGCGACCCGTCGCGCGGATCCTGCACCGCGTGGTAGATCTCCCAGCCGTCGAGCACCGGCTCCTCGACCGTCCACGAGCGGCGGTCGCCGTCGCCGCGGAGGAGGAAGAGCCCTTTCCGGGTGCCCGCGAGGATCATTCCGGCCATCGGGGAAACCTACCGTTTGAGGTCGGAGAGCACTTCGCCTGCCGCCCGCTCGCCCGACTCGACCGCGCCGTTCAGGTACCCCTGGTCGATCGAAGTGTGCTCACCGCAAAGTGGCAGGCGCCCGACGCTGCCTCGCGCCGGCGCTCGCCACTGCGCCCTTCCTAGGAGGCCGCGCCGGGTCAGATGTTCGCCGGCTGCGGCGGCGAGCCTTCCTCGATCCTTCGGGCCAGCGGCGTTCGAGCCGCCAGGAGATTTGCACGATCCGCGCCCGGATTACAAGGGGTAATGTCGGACGTGATCGTCTGCGACGTCGGCCCCCGTGACGGGCTCCAGAACGAGCCCGAGACGCTCGCCCCGGCGGTCAGGGCCGAGCTCGTCAACCGGCTGGCCGCGGCGGGACTTCCGCGAATCGAAGCGGTCAGCTTCGTCCGCGACGACCGCGTGCCCCGGATGGCCGGCGCCGAGGAGGTCGTGGCCGGAATCGAGCGGCGCGACGGCACCGAGTACGCCGGACTGGTCCTCAACCTCAAGGGCTACGAGCGCCTGCGCGAGACGGCGCTCGACCGGGTGAACTGCACGCTGGCGGCGACCGAGTCGTTCAACCGGCGCAACGGGAACATGTCCCTCGACGAGGCCTTGACGCAGGCGCAGTCGATCCTCGGCGTCTGCGAGCTGCCGTCGACCGTGACCGTCAGCGTCGCCTTCGGCTGCCCGTTCGAGGGCTTCGTCGACCCGGGCCGCGTCGCCGAGCTGTGCGAGCAGCTGGACGCGGACGAGATCGTCCTCGCCGACACGATCGGCGTGGCGACTCCCCGCCGGGTCAGGTCACTCATGGAGCGCACCGGCGCAGCCGGCGTCCACCTCCACAACACGCGAAACACGGGCTACGCGAACGCGCTCGCCGCGCTCGACGCGGGAGCGACGGTGCTCGATGCGTCGGTCGGCGGCCTCGGCGGCTGCCCGTACGCGCCGCGCGCGACCGGGAACATCGCGACCGAGGATCTCGTCTACCTGCTCGAGGGCGAGGGGATCGACACCGGCGTCGACCTCGACGCGCTCGTCTCGGTCTCGGAGTGGCTCGAAGGCGAGCTCGGGCGGCAGCTCGACGGGCAGGTCTACCGAGCGGGGCCCTGGCCCACCCGCACGACATCCGACGCCGCGAGCTCCGCGATCTCCTCGTCCGAGTAGCCCAGCTCGGCCAGCACCTCGGCCGTGTGCTCGCCGAGCGCCGGGGGCGCGCTCGCGTGGCTCAGGCGCTCTCCGCCCAGCGAGAGCGGAAGCGCGGTGAGGGTTCGCCCGCCGAGGGTCTGGAGGATCTCGAGCGCCTGCGTCTGCTCGTCCTCCGCGACCTGGGCGACGTCGTGGACGGGAGCCGCCGGGACGCCGGCCGCGTCGAGCCGCTCGATCCAGCTCGCGACCGTGCCGCGCGCAAAGCACGCCTCGAGGATCTCGATCAGCTCGTCCCTGTTGGCGACGCGCTCGGGGTTCGTGGAGAAGCGCTCGTCCTCGACGAGGTCGGGCACCTCGAGCACCGCCGCAAGCTTCGCGAAGAGGTGGTCGTTGGCGGCGAGCACCATCAGCTGCCCGTCGCTCGCCGCGAAGGCCTCGTACGGCGCGATCAGCGGGAAGGCCGTCCCGTGCCGCCCGGGGACCGCGCCCGCGCCGAGGTAGCCGACGAGGTGGTAGGCGATGAGTCCGAGCGTCGACTCGTACAGGGAAACGTCGACCACGCGCCCCTCCCCGGTCCGGTCGCGCTCCCACAGCGCCGCCAGGATCCCGATCGCGGCCCACATGCCCGGTCGTCTGGTCGATCATCGAGACGCCGACGCGGACGCCGGGAGCGGTCGTCCTCACCCGTCACGCTGATGATCCCGCCCGCGGCCTGCATGAGCGGGTCGTATCCGGCCTTGCTCCGGTTCGGCCCGACGTTGCCGAACGCGCCGATCGACGCGTAGACGAGCCTCGGGTTGCGGGCGCGGAGCTGCTCGGCGCCGAAGCCGATCTTGTCGGCGTGCCCCGGCCGAAGGCTCTGGACGACGACGTCGGACCGGTCGGCGAGCCGGTAGAGGACCTCCTTCCCCGGCGTCGTCGTGGAAGTTCAGCGCGAGCGACCGCTTGCCCGCGTTGGCGGCGAGGAAGATCGCGCCTTCTCCGTCCACGAACGGCGGCCCCCACTGGCGCGTCTCGTCGCCCCGCTGCGGGTGCTCGACCTTCACCACTTCCGCTCCGAACGCGGCCAGGATCTGCGTGCAATACGGCCCCGCGAGCGAGTTCGTGAGGTCAAGGACGCGGAAGCCCGTGAGCGGTTGGAAGGGCATACCCTGACGATATGGATCGCGAGGGATACTTGAACGCCGTGACCATCGGAGAGAGAGAGCCGCACAACGCGCAGGTCGAGCTCGTCGACTACGACGAGGAGTGGCCCGAGCTCTACCGGCACGAGGAAGAGAAGATCCGCGCTGCGCTCGGCGAGCGAGCCCTCGCGGTCGAGCACGTCGGCTCGACGTCGGTGCCGGGGTTACCGGCGAAGCCCGTGCTCGACATCAACCTCGAGGTCGCCGACACGACGGACGAGGACGCCTACGTCCCGCCGCTCGAGGCGGCCGGCTACGTCCTGCGGATCCGCGAGCCCGACTGGTTCGAGCACCGGCTCCTGAAGGGAGTCGACCCCAGCGTGAACCTCCACGTCTTCCCCGCCGGCTGCGCCGAGCTCGAGCGGATGCTCCGGTTCCGCGACCACCTGCGCGCGAACGAGAGCGACCGGGAGCTGTACCTGCGGACGAAACGCGAGCTGGCGGCGCAGACGTGGGAGCACGTCCAGCACTACGCGGACGCGAAGTCCGAGGTGGTCGAAGAGATCATGCGCCGCGCGACGTGAACCGGCTCGCGAACGAGACCAGCCCGTACCTGCTTCAGCACGCCGACAATCCGGTGGAGTGGTACCCGTGGGGCGAGGAGGCGCTCGCCCGTGCACGGGACGAGGACAGGCCGATCCTGCTCTCGATCGGCTACTCGGCCTGCCACTGGTGCCACGTGATGGAGCACGAGTCGTTCGAGGACGAGGCCACCGCTCAGCTCATGAACGAGCTCTTCGTCAACGTCAAGGTCGACCGCGAGGAACGGCCCGACCTCGACTCGGTCTACATGGACGCCGTCGTCACCCTGACCGGCCACGGCGGCTGGCCGATGACCGTATTCCTCACGCCCGAGGGCGAGCCGTTCTTCGGCGGCACGTACTACCCGCCGGAACCGCGTCACGGGCTACCGAGCTTCCGCCAGGTGCTCGAGCGCGGTCTCGTACGCGTATCGCGACCGCCGCGCGGACGTCGCGCGCTCGGCCCGCCAGCTGGTCGACGCCGTCCGCCGCTCGAGCGAGCTGCAGCCCTCGCGCGAGCCGCTTCAGCCTGCGCTGCTCGGCGGAGCGGTCCGCGGGCTGGGCGCGCAGTTCGATCCCCAGTGGGGCGGCTTCGGCCGTGCGCCGAAGTTCCCGCCCGCGTCGGCGCTCGAGTTCCTACTCCGGCGAGACGAGCGGGACATGCTGACGACAACGCTCGACGGGATGGCCGCCGGGCGGTATGTACGACCTCGTCGGGGGCGGCTTCCACCGCTACTCCGTCGACGAGCAGTGGCTCGTCCCTCACTTCGAGAAGATGCTCTACGACAACACGCTCCTCGCGCCCGTCTACCTGCATGCGTGGGTCGTGACCGCCGAGGAGCGATACCGCAAGGTTGCGGTATCCACGCTCGAGTACATGCTGCGCGAGCTCGCGCTCCCCGAAGGCGGCTTCGCCTCTGCGCAGGACGCGGACACCGACGGCATCGAGGGTCTGAGCTTCAGCTGGACGCCCGAGGAGCTCGAAGAGGTGCTCCCCGGCCGAGCGGACCTCCTTCAGCCGTTCGAGCACGGCCGCTTCGTGGTGCGCGGCGAGCTGAGTGAGGAGGAGCGGCGACAGCTGTTCGAGGCGCGCGAGCAGCGCCCGAAGCCCGCCCGCGACGACAAGGCGATCGCGTCGTGGAACGGGCTCGCGCTCGCGGCGCTGGCCGAAGCCGGTCGCCGGCTCGACCGCCAGGACTTCATCGAGGCGGCGACGCGGCTCGCCGAGTTCATCCTCGGCCCGCTCTCGGAGGGCGGGCGGCTGCGCCGCTCCTTCCGCGCCGGCCAGGCCAAGGGCACGGGCTACCTCGAGGACTACGCAGACGTGGTCAACGGCCTGTACGAGCTCCATGTCGCGACCGGCCAGGCCCGCTGGCTACACGAGGCGCGACGGCTCGCGCTGCTCGCGGTCGAGCTCTTCGCCGACGAGGAGCGCGGCGGCTTCTTCCTCACCCCGGCCGACGCCGAGCAACTCGTGGTGCGCAAGAAGGAGCTGGACGACCACCCCACGCCGTCTGGCAACTCGATGATGGCCTACGTCCTGCTCCGGCTCGCCCGCATCTATGGGGACGACGAGCTCGAGCGGCGCGCAGTCTCGGTCTTCCGCCTGGTCCATACCGTCTTCGAGCGGGCGCCATCGGCGGTGGGACACGCGCTCTGCGCTCTCGACCTCTACTTCTCGCCACCGAAGGAGATCGCGATCGTCGGCAAGCCGAACGACGAGGTCGCGCGCGCCGCGCTCGCGCCGTTCGAGCCGAACGCGGTCGTCGCCTTCGGGCCGGCCGAGGGGGTGCCGCTGCTCGACGGGAAGACCGAGGTGGACGGCCGTCCCGCCGTCTACGTGTGCGAGCGGTTCGCCTGCCAGGCGCCCGTCACCGACGCCGTTTCACTCGAGTCAGCACGCCGCGGCTGACGACGCCGCCGCCGCGGAACGCGTAGCCCGCGTGCTTCGCGTCCACCTGCGTCAGCGTCACCCGCCCGAAGCCCTTGCACTTCCCGCCCCTGCCGCTCGTGATCACCTCGCGGAACTGGTACGAGCGGCCGCTGCGGGTCAGGTACGTCCAGTGCCCCGAGCAGTCGATCCCGGTGTAGTGGACGGTGTTACGCGACAGCGCGTCGAACCCGCGGATCGTCGCGGTGACGGTGAACGGCTTCACCCCGCGCTGGTGCAGTTGTCCCTTCCAGCGGCCGAGGATGGACAGGCGCGCGGCGCCGATCAACGTGCCCGCGACCAGGCGGATCGTCACGGCAGGTCCTGCGAAGCCGTCCCGTGGAGGAACCGTCGGCCCAAGCCGGTGCTCGCGATGGAAGCAGCCGGCCGGGGCGTGGCTCCCGATGTCGGCGAGCCTGTTGCACTGCCCCGGTTGGGCGGCGCTCGCCGGCAACGCGAGGGGCGTGAAAGCCACGGCCAGGGCGACCGACGGCAGAGCGGCAAGCCGCAAGAGACCCCGCTTCACGACTGCATTATCAGGAAGGGAGGGTCGGGCCCTCCGGGCGAACAGGTTCCCACGCCAGCGGGTCGTCCTCCAGGTCGGTCACGCCAGCGGAGTGGAGAGCGCCGGCGGCGAGCGTTCGCCTGTGGGCCGCGTACGTGAGCACGTGCGCGATCATCCCGGCGTAGGTGAAGAAATAGGGCGTGCCGGTCGTCGTGTCGACGAAGGTCTCGCCGAGCCGTCCCGCGTTGCATGCCTCCCGCACGTGTCCGAGGAAGAGTGGACCGGACTGGCTGAGCCTCTGCCGCATGGAGCCGACGCTCTCGTCACGTTTAGGGCCGAAGTCGTACGGCTGGTTGACCACGGCGTGGTTCCAGATCTCCATCTGGTCGACGAGACGCGAAAGCAGGGAGCGGAGAGTCGGGTCCTGATCGATCCCCTCGACGGAGATCTCGATCGGCGCGTCGAGCTGGGAGTGGTCGAGCAGGGACGCGCGGTCGATCAACCGGTCGACCAGCCAGATGTGATGCTCGGTCATCGTGATGACGAGATCCATCGAAGTCACCTCGCTTCGGGAGGGCAGCCGGAGGCCGCCGGGAGGGAAGAAATGAACGCCGTTCGGTGCTTCCAGCAGAACCTGCCCCGGCGCCGAGCGCCAGACGGAGGGAGAGACGCCGTAGGCGCGACGGAACGCACGAGTGAACGCTTCATGCGACGCGTAGCCAGCCTCGATCGCGACCTCGAGGATGCCGGCGTCCACGTCGAGCAGGCGAAAGGCGGCGCGCTCGAGCAGGATGCGCCGACGTAGCCGTCCCGGAGACTCGCCGGCGGCCGCGGTCACGACACGGTCGAGCTGGGCCCGGGAGAGGTGCACGCGCGCCGCGAGCTCGTCGCCGCGGGCGGGCTTGTCGAGTCCCGCTGCAACCACCTCGACAAACTCGGCGAACGTGTCGGGCTGAGTCGTCATGGACGGATCTTGCCGTCCATCCGGACGAATTACTTGATCGTTCTCCGCGTCTTCGATAGGCCCTATGATCTCGCGTTCCTCCACCTGCGAGCAAGGAGATTCCGATGGTTGAGACACAGGCCCCGGCACGGGATCGAGGGCTTTCGCGGGCGACTGCTCGCGCCCGGCGACGAGGGCTACGAGAAGGCGCGCTGGACGTGGAACGCGATGTTCGACAAGCGGCCGGCGCTGATCGCGCGTTGCTCCGGCGTGGCCGACGTGATCGCCGGGGTCAACTTCGCGCGCGAGAACGGCATGCTTCTGTCCGTTCGCGGGGGCGGGCACAGTGTGCCCGGCCACTCCACCTGCGACGACGGGGTCGTGCTCGACCTGTCGCCGATGCGCAGCGTTCGCGTCGATCCCGCGCGGATGACGGCACGCGCCGAAGGCGGCGTCAACTGGGGCACCTACGACCACGAGACGGGCGCGTTCGGGCTTGCCTCGACCGGGGGACAGGTCTCGACAACGGGCATCGCCGGCCTCACCCTCGGCGGCGGGATCGGCTGGCTGATGCGGAAGCACGGCCTCGCCTGCGACAACCTCATCTCGGCCGACGTCGTCACGGCCGCCGGAGAGCTCGTGACGGCCAGCGCCGACGAGAACGAGGAGCTCTTCTGGGGCCTGCGCGGCGGCGGCGGGAACTTCGGCGTCGTCACCTCCTTCGAGTATCTGCTGCACGAGGTCGGGGTCGTGTTCGGCGGCGCGGTCATGCACCCGGCCGACCGTGCGCACGAGGCGCTCGCGTTCTACCGGGAGTTCTGCGCGACCGCGCCGGACGAGCTGACGGGGTACGCGCTTCTGGTCACGGCCCCGCCTGCTCCGTTCGTCCCGCCGGAGATGGTCGGACAGCCGATCGTCGTGCTCGCCGCGGCTTACGCAGGCGACCTCGTCGAAGGCGAGCGCGTACTGAAGCCGCTGCGAGAGTTCGGCAGCCCGCCGATCGACCTCTTCCAGCCGCTGCCCTATCCGGTGCTCCAGTCGATGTTCGACGAGACCAGCCCAGCGGGCCACTCCTACTACCTCAAGGGCGATTACGTCTCCGACCTCTCCGACGAGCTGATCGGGACGCTGATCGAGCGGCACGCTGCGATGCCGGGATCCCACTGCGAGATCCACCTCGGCCACATGGGCGGCGCAGCCGGCCGCGTCGGCGAGAACGACACCGCGTTCTCCTACCGCGACGCCGAGTTCGTCGTCATCGGGCTCGCCCACTGGCTGGAGCCGCACGAGGAGGAAGGTCAGCTCGCGTGGGTGAAGGCGGCTCTCCGAGGGCGTCCGGCCGCACTCGGTCGGCACGTACGTCAACTTCCTCGGCGACGAGGGCGAGCAGCGGATCAGGTTCGCCTACGGCAGCGAGGAGAAGTACAACCGGCTGGTCGAGCTGAAGAGGACGTGGGATCCGGAGAACGTCTTCCGCCTCAACCAGAACATCAGGCCCTAAGTCCTCCTAACCAACCTCGACGTGAATGCGGCCCGTTGACTCGCGCAGCGGGCCGCCTTCCCTGCCAGCCCGGACGGCGAGGATCTCGCCCATGATCGACAGCGCCGTCTCGGCGGGAGTGGCGGCGCCGATGTCGAGGCCGCACGGCCCCGCGATCCGCTCGAGCGCGTCCTCGGACACGCCGGCCTCGACCAGCCGCTCGCGGCGTCGCGCCTGGTTGCGGCGGGAGCCGAGCGCGCCGACGTAGAGCGCGTCCGTCTCGAGAGCGCCTTTCAACGCGGGGAGATCGAACTTGTCGTCGTGGGTGAGGACGACGACGGCGGTGTCGCTTCCGGGCTGTACCTGCGCCAGCGCCTCCTCGGGCCAGGCGACGATCACCCGGTCGGCGCTCGGCACGCGCTCCGCGGGTGGCGAACTTCCCGCGCGCGTCGGCCACGATCGTGCGCCAGCCGAGCTGCCGGGCCAGGCGGCAGAGCTCCTCCGCCGTGTCGACGGCGCCGAAGACGAGCAGGCGCGGCGGTGGGCCGAACACGTCGGCGAAGACCTTGCCGCGCTCGTCCTCGAGCAGATGGCTTCGGCCGCGGCGCAGTGCGTCTCCCTCGTCCGTCGAGAGCGTGCGGGAGCCGACGGCGTCTCCTTCCATGACGGTGAACAGAACCGCCCGTTGGTCGCGGTCGAGCAGGCCGCGGATCTCGGCGACCAGCGCCGGATCGGCCTCCTCGACGAAAACGTCGATCTCGCCGCCGCACGGCAGGCCGACCGAGAGCGCCATCTCGTCCGAGATCCCGTAGGTGAGCAGGCGCGGCGATGCTCCCGCAAGCACCTGCTTCGCGTGCTCGTAGACGTCGTTCTCGACGCATCCGCCCGAGACCGAGCCGGCCATCTCGCCTCCCTCCGAAACCGCCAGCTTCGAGCCGATCGGACGCGGCGCCGACCGACGGGTCGCGACGACGGTCGCGAGCGCAAATCGTTCGCCGCGGGCCTGCCAGCGCTCGACGTCGGCAAGGATCTCCTTCACAGGCCGATCGTAGCCTTAGAGGCTGTAACAGAATGAGCGGCTACGAGGTCGCGGCTGTCTCGGCTTGCTGGAGCAGGGCTTCGGTTTCGGCGAGGGCGGGTTCGTAGCCGAGTGCGCTGAACAGCTTGCGGGCCTCGCCGAGCGGGGTTTCGGCTTCGGGGTTGCCGAGGGTGTGGAGGCATCTTCCGTGGCCGAGGTGGGCGTAGGCGGTTTCGGGGACGTTGCCGAACTGCTGCCAGTGCTGGGCGGCCTGGGCGTAGAGGCTGGCGGCTTGGGTGTGGTTGCCGTTGGCTTCGGCGAGTTGGGCTTGGCTGCTGGTGAGGGCGTGCTGGTGGAGTGGGGTGAGGGGTTGGACGCCATCGGTGAGGCTGGCGGCGAGGCCGAGGTCTGCGAGGGCGAGGGCGCTGCGGACGAGGCCGGGGAGGACGGCGGCGTAGACGGGGTCGCTGCGGCTGGCTCTCATTGGGTCGAGCTCGGCGAGCAGGGTGCGGGCCCGCTCGGGGTGTGCTTGGGCGTTGAGGACGGGGGCGGCGGCCGCGACCGCCTCTGCCAGGAGTTGCGGTTGGCCGCTGTCGCGGGCAGCTTTGAGCATGGGCTGGGGGTCGGGTGCCTGCTGCTGGCGGCCTTGTTCTGCAAGCAGGCGGAGCTGGAGCGAGCGCGGGTCGACGAAGCCGACGTCGCCGGCCTGTTCGAGCTGGTCGGCGAGCCGGGCGGCATCGGTGAGCACCTGCTCGATCTGGCCGGTCTCGGCCAGGAGCGACGCCCGGCCGGCGACCATGAACTCCGCCACCTGGCTGATGCCGCGCTGGCGGGCGAACTCGATCCCCTCCGCGGTGACGGTGAGGCTGGCCTGGGGGCCCTGGTAGAGCCCGGCGACGAAGGCGAGGTTGTTGTAGAGGACGCCGGCCTCCCGGCCTTTGCCTTGTTCGATGGCGAGGCTGAGCGCCTGCCGCATCTCCTCCACTCCTTCCGGCTCGCCTAGGCTGGCGCGGGCTTGGCCGCGGCGGCCGAGCGCCTCGGCGGGTTGGGGTAGGCCGAGTCGGTCGGCGAGCGCGCGGGCCTGGTCGGCGGCCCCGATCACCTCCGCATAGGAGCCGGCGAAGCTGTGGGCGCGGGCCTGCTGGGTGTAGGCGTCGACGAGCTCGGGGCCGGGCGGCTCCGCCTCCAGGAGTTGGAGCGCCTCTGTGAGCGTCTCGGTCTGCCGGGGGTCGCCAAGCAGGGCGAGGACGAGGCTGAGCGTGGTCAGGCTGCGGCCGGTGGCGAGCTGGTCGCCCTGTTCGCGCTGTTGGGTGAGGGCTTGTTGGAGGGCGTCTTGGGCTTCGCGTAGGCGGCCTTGCTGCTGGAGCGCCCTGGCCCAGCGTTCGAGCAGGCGGGGCCGTTGGGGGTCGTCGGCTGCCGCCTGGTCGAGGGCTCGAGCCAGGTTGCGCTCGGCCTGCTCGACGTCGAGGCCAAGCGCCCGCTCCCCGGCCAGAGCCCAGATAGCGGACCGCCCGCTGCCGCAACTCGCTGTGCCTCGCCCTGGCCGACCGCCTGAGCGAGCCGGAGCGCGGACAGGTAGTGGTGGGCGAGCAGGTCGGCCAGGTCTTCCGCCCGCTCGCCGGCCTTATCTTCGATCCAGGCGGCCGCCTGCCGGTGCCGTTCGGCCCGGGCCGGCGCGCGGGATCTGGCCGTAGGCGACGTCTCTGGATCAGGGCGTGCAAGAAGCCGTACTCGGCCTCGCCCGCCATCGAGCTTGTGCGGGCGGGACGGACGAGCTCCTTGCGGGCCAGCTCGTGCAACGCCTGCTCGACCTCGCGCGGGCGCGCGCCGCCCATCGTCTGCGAGCGCGCCGGCCCAGAACACCTTGCCCGAGCACGGCGGCGTCCTGGAGCAGGCTCTTGCTGTCTGCCGAGAGGGTGTCCAGGCGGGCGGCGATCAGGGCCTGCACCGACTCCGGCACCGTCCGTCTCGAACGCCCGAGCTCGCCGCGGTCTGTGAGTAGGCGCACGAACTCCTCCGCATACAACGGGTTACCGCCCGCCCGCTCCAACAACGCCTGCTGCGTCTGCGCGGGCAGCACCGTCCGCTCCAGCAGAGCTGGAGACGAGACGGGCGGTCTCCTCGTCGCTGAGCGGGGCGAGGTTGATCGTCGTCGCGTTGCGCAACCGACCCGCCCAGCCCGCGTGCTGCTCGTGCAGCTCCGGCCTGGCCGTACAGAGGAGAAGCAGGGGGACGCCTTCCGCCCAGTCGGCCAGGTGCTCCAGGAAAGCCAACAGGGCGGGGTCGGCCCAGTGCAGATCCTCGAACACGAGCACCGTCGGTTCGTCCGCGGCCAGCCCCTCGCAGAAGCGCCGCCAGGCGGTGAACGACTCCTCCTGGGCGGCCGGCTCCCCGCTGAGGCCGACCAGCGGCCCCAGCCGGGCCAGCAGCCAGGGCCGATCCTGCGCATCCTCGGGCGACGGCCCGTTCCAGCTTCGCCCGCACAGCGTCGCAGGGAATCGGACTCGAGGATCCCGCACTCGGCCTTCACGATCTCGCCCAGTGCCCAGAAGGCGATCCCATCCCCATACGGCAGACAGCGGCCCTGCCGCCAGCGGACCAGGCCCGGCAACTCCTCGATGTGCTGGAACAGCTCCAGGCAGAGCCGGCTCTTGCCCACCCCAGGCTCACCCACCACCGTGACCAGCTGGCAGGAGCGCTGCTGCGCCGAGCGCTCGAACGTCCCGATCAGGAGCGGCGTCTCCAACTCCCGCCCCACCAGCGGCGTCGCGTGCGACCTGGTCACCTCCGAGCCGAAGCGGGCGCGGACCGCCACGGGACGGTAGAGCACGAGCGGCTCCGCCTTCCCCTTCACCGCCACCGACTCCAGGCGCTCGTAGTCGAAGATCGCGCTCCGTCTGCCGATACGTCTGCTCCGAGACCGCGACCCCGCCCACCGGCGCAACCCCTTGCAAGCGCGACGCCGTGTTCACCACGTCGCCGGTCACGATCCCCTCACCCTCCTCGGGCCGGGCTCCGAGAGCGACCACCGCCTCGCCGGTGTTGATCCCGACCCTGACCTGCAACGCCAGGCTCGCATCCTGCGCGTTCAGCTCCTCGATCGCCTCCAGGATCCGAGGCCCGCCCTGACCGCCCGCTCCGCATCATCCTCATGTGCAACAGGCGCCCCGAACACCGCCATCACCGCATCCCCGACAAACTTCTCCACCGTCCCCCCATGACGCTCGATCACCTCCCGCAGCCGGGCGTGATAGGGCCGGATCCGGGCCCGGACGTCCTCGGGGTCAGCGGTGTCGGAGGCCGCCGTGAAGCCGACCAGATCACAGAACAAGACAGAGACGACCTTGCGCTCCTCCTGCACGTCGGCAGCAGGCTGCTCGATCAGGGGCGCCGTGCAGAAGCCACAGAACTGGAAGCCCTCCGGGTTCTCCCTACCGCAGCTTGGGCAGATCGCCACACGGCGAGGCTAAAGGATCGCACCGCGCAGGAAAAGAGCAAGAGCGGGAGCCGAGCCCTCCCAGCACCAAGTCAAGCCGAGCCGTTCCTGCACCAAGCCACCCATCCCCGAACGGAGGAGGACCGATGCACGCCGACCGCGGCTACGACTCCCATCCACACAGGCACGAACTCCGCGCCCGTGGCATCCGACCACTCGTCGCCAAACGCAACACACCCCACGGCTCCGGACTCGGCAGCCAGCGGTGGTTCGTCGAACGCACCCTCGCCTGGCTACACCAATACCGCCGCCTCCGCACCCGCTACGAACGCCGCGCCGACATCCACCAATGCCTTCCTCGACCTCGCCTGCAGCTTCATCTGCCACCGGCAGCTGCGGAGTTCATTGTGTTAGACGCTCTTAGGAAATACCGCGAACGGTGACGAAAGTCGCCTCGCGCAAGCTCCCCTTGACCGGCGGCGCCGCGAGAGCGAAGACGGGCATCGGCTTCCCCTCCACGAAGGAGGTCGAGATGTAGTCGCCGAGCATCAGCCCCAGGGTTGTCCGCGCGAGCCAGCCGAGCTTCATCGGACGGGTCTCCAGCCGCTGCGGCTTGCTCCAGGTCGCGCCGCCGTCGGTCGAGCCGACGTACGCCGCGCCGATCCGGCACAGGCAGGCCTGGAGGATGTAGTACGTGATCCCGACGTGCCCCGCTCGCGCCGGGTCGGCGGCGAGCCCCGGCATGAAGTACGTGTGCCTGGGCTCGGTTCCACCCGTCGGGACTCGCTTGACCGGCGACCAGACGTGTCCGTCCCTGGAGGAGATGAAGACGACGTCGTCGCCGTTGCAGTTGCGCCGGCGCCCGCAGTCGTTCCATGCCACGTAGATCGTCCCCGCCGCGTCGACCTCGACCGAGGGGAAGGGCGAGCTGCGAATGCGCGGAACGTCGAGGAAGTCCTGCGGAAGGATCGTGATCGCTGGAGTGAAAGTCGCTCCACCGTCCGTGGAGATGGTCTCCTGCAGGGTTATCCGACCCGAGAAGAGGACGTGCAGGCTGCCGTCGGGACGGACGACGGGCTGGGTGCCGTTCAGGGAGTCGTTGCCGAAGGCGGGAGACGTGACGGGGGCGCTCCACGTGAGCCCGCCGTCGTGCGACGTCTGGGTCACGAGCTTGTTCGTGCCGAAGTCGGCCCAGGTGAGATAGCAGTTCCCGAAGTACGGACTCGTCTGCCAGTTGTCGCAGGCGATCCACGGCTTGTCGAAGTCGAGGTCCTGCTCCGAGCGCCACGCGGTGACCGGCAGGTCCCATCCCCGTCCGTCGGGCGAGCGGCTGATCAGCATCGCATCCGACGTTGGAGAGAATCCGAGGCTGACGATCATCCAGATCCCGTGCTTCGCGTCATAGGTCGTGACGGGATCGCTCGCGCGTGGGTAGGGCCCCGGCGGAGCGCTGAACTGGGTGAGACCCGGGAGGAAGCCCGATTTCCACGTCTTCCCGGCGTCGGTCGTTGTGGCCCAGCCGATGTTCGAAGCGCCGCCGTCGTTGAAGCGTCCGCTCTGGAAGGTCGTTACCTCGGTCGAGCCGAAGCCGAAGCTGTCGGGCTCGACCTGCGCCTGGTGCTGGCTGCTCGCGTTCCGGTAGGGATCGCTCGAGACGCGCAGGCTGACGACCTCGCAGTCCGCAGCCACCTTGTCTCCGGGATCGGCCGTCACGACGTCGCGCCCTGCCTTGCAGCGGATCGTGTTCGCGGCCCCGCCTTCTGCAGCGATTCGGTCGGCCTTGTTCGAGCCGACGACCGCGCCCCGCGCAGGCGCGACGATGTCTTTCGCCCCGGCGGAAGCTGCCGCCAGACCGGCGAGGAGGCACAGGGCCGCAGCGGGAAGGAGCCGGCGCACTCGGAGCAAGGGTACCCGCGCCGTGTAAAGCCTTTTAGGGTTCGCGGGTGGCGCCCTTGCTCACGGTCGAGCACGTCACCCGGCTGTTCGGCGGGATCGTCGCGCTCGACGACGTCTCGATCGAGGCGGACCCCGGCGAGATCGTCGGGCTGATCGGTCCGAACGGCGCCGGCAAGACGACGCTCTTCAACGTGATCACGCGGCTGTACAAGCCGCAGTCCGGCGATCTCGTCTTCGACGGGAAGTCGCTGCTGCGGACGCCGACGTATCGCGTCGTCCACCGCGGCATCGCGCGGACGTTCCAGAACGTCGAGCTCTTCTCGACCATGACGGTCGAGGAGAACGTCGTCGTCGGAACGCACAGCCGCCACGTGCTGCGCGGCGGGACCCGGCGGGCGCGGGAGACGCTCGAGTACGTGGGCCTCTCGGATGCGGCGGAGGCACAGGCGCGGGAGCTTCCGTACGGTCTGCAGAAGCGCGTCGAGATCGCGCGCGCTCTCGCCTCGCGGCCGCGTCTGCTCCTGCTGGACGAGCCGGCAGGCGGGCTCAGCCACGAGGAGGTCGAGGAGCTGGCGGGGTTCATCCGCCGCATCCGCGACGACTTCGACCTGACCGTCCTGCTCGTCGAGCACCACATGAACCTCGTGATGGGGATCTCCGACCGGGTGTTCGTGCTCGACTTCGGCCAGCTGATCGCGTCCGGCACCCCCGCAGAGGTGCAGCGGAACGCGGACGTGATCGAGGCCTATCTGGGGCCCCGGCACTAGTGGGGACGCTGCTCGAGCTGGACGGGGTCGAGGCGCGATACGGGCCGACGAAGGCGCTGCACGGAATCTCCCTCGTCGTCGAGGACGGCTCGATCGTCGCGGTGCTGGGCGCGAACGGAGCCGGGAAGACGACAACGCTGCGCGCGATCTCCGGAACCGTCCGCCGCAGCGGCGACATCGTCTTCGACGGGACGCGGCTCGGACGGCGCGGCCCCGAGGCCGCCGCCCGGCTGGGGATCGCACACGTGCCGGAGGGACGCGGCACCTTCGGCGAGCTGTCGGTCAAGGAGAACCTCCGCCTCGGTGCCTATACGCAGCGCGGGCCGGAGTTCAAGGCGGACTACCAGCGCGTCCTGAATCTGTTCCCCTGGATGCTCGAGCGACAGACGCAGCAGGCGGGAACGCTGAGCGGCGGCGAGCAGCAGATGCTGGCCCTCGCCCGGGCACTGATGCAGCGGCCGCGACTGCTCCTCCTCGACGAGCCCTCACTCGGGCTCGCGCCGTCGGTCGTCGGGGAGATCTTCCGGGTCGTCGGCGAGCTGAACGAGAAGGAGGGGCTGTCGGTGCTCGTCGTCGAGCAGAACGCGGCGATCGCGCTCGACACCGCGTCGCGGGCCTACGTCCTCGAGGTGGGCCGCGTCGTCGTCACCGGATCGAGTGAGGAGCTGCGCCGGAACGAATCCGTTCGGCGTTCCTACCTGGGCTACTGATGGCGAACTTCCTGCAACAGGTCGTCAGCGGCCTCGCCACCGGGGGCATCTTCGCCAGCCTCGCGCTCGCCCTCGTCCTCATCTACCGCGCGACCCGGGTGATCAACTTCGCGCAGGGCGAGATGGGGATGTTCGCGGCGTTCATCGCCCTCTGGCTGATCGACTCCGGCTGGCCGTACTGGGCCGCGTTCTTCGCCACGCTCGGGATCGCGTTCGCCGGCGGAGTGGCGGTCGAGCGGGTCGTCATCCGTCCGGTCGAGCGCGCGCCGATTGTGACCGTCGTGATCGTCACGGTCGGCTTGCTGATCGGGCTGAACGGCGCCGCGTTCTGGATCTGGGGTGGCGAGACGCGGTCCTTCCCGAGCGCATTCTCGACCCGCGCCATCCACGTCGGCGGCGTCGCCTTCTCGATCCAGGACTTCGGGGTGATCGGCGTCTCGCTCGGCATGGTCGCGCTCCTCTACGTCTTCTTCCGCTTCACCAAGCTCGGCCTGGCGATGCGGGCCGCCGCGTTCAATCCGGAGGCGAGCCGGCTGGTCGGAATACGGGTCGGCTGGATGCTCGCGCTCGGCTGGGGTCTCGCCTCGGTGCTCGGCGCGGTCTCGGCGATGATGATCGCGCCGACCGTCTTCCTCGATCCGAACATGATGCGGCCGGTGCTCCTGTACGCGATTGCAGCCGCGATCCTGGGGGGGCTCGAGAGCCCGCTCGGCGCGGTCGTCGGCGGGCTCGCGCTCGGCGTCGGCCTGAACCTCCTCTCGACCTACGTCGACTTCGTCGGAGACGCGCTCAAGCTCCCCGTGGCGTTCATCGTCATCCTCGCCGTTCTCCTCGTGAAGCCGACCGGTCTGTTCGGGCGGGCGACGGTGAGGCGGGTATGACGCGCCGTCGCGCGATCACGCTCGCCGTGCAGGCTGCCGCGTTCCTCGCCGCCGTCGCAGTCCTCGCGGTTCTGCCGCACTGGCTGAGCGACTTCCGGGCTTCCGAGGTCGCCTATGTCGGCATCTACTTCATCGCGATCCTCGGCCTCAACATCCTCACGGGGTACACGGGTCAGATCTCACTCGGCCACGGCGCGTTCATGGCGATCGGCGGCTACACGACGGCGATCATGGTCGGGCATCACAACGTCCGCGACCTGTGGACGATCCCGCTCGCAGGATTGGTCGCCGGAGCGGCCGGGCTCCTCTTCGGCCTTCCCGCCCTGCGGCTGTCGGGGCTCTATCTGGCGCTGGCGACGTTCGCGCTCGCGGTCGCGCTGCCGGCCGTGCTGAAGAAGTTCGACCACTTCACCGGCGGTTCAGAGGGGATCCAACTCTTCGGCCGGCCGGGCTTCACCGGGAAGGGCTACGAGCACGTGCACGCCCTGGGTCACAAGCTGAGCTTCAACGACTGGCTCTACTACCTGTGCTGGACGATCGCGGCCATCCTGTTCGTGGTCGCGTGGATCGTCCTCGGCAGCCGGATGGGACGAACGTTCCGAGCGATTCGCGACAGCGAGGTCGCCGCCACGTCGTCGGGCGTCAACCTGCCGCTGTACAAGACGCTCGCGTTCGGATTGTCCGCGTTCTACGCCGGGATCGCGGGGTCGCTGTTCGCGCTCGCGACCACGTTCGTCAACCCGGACACCTTCCCGATCGTCCTCTCGCTCTATCTCCTGATCGGCGCCGTCATCTCCGGGCTCGGCTCGATCTGGGGCATCCTCGCGGGCGCGCTTTTCATCCAGTACGTCCCGACCCTGGCCTCGGAGTACGTCTCGAAGGCGCCGGGCGCACCGTCGGTCGCGTACGCGATCGTGCTGATCGTCGTCGTGATCCTGATGCCCTTCGGCCTCACCGGGCTCATACGCAAAACGACCAGACCCCTAACTGATCGCTTGTTCCGGGGGTCATAATTGAGAGTCCAGTGAGCCGCCGCCTCCTTCTTTCTTCGCTCTGCCTCGTCGCACTTGCGCTGCCCCTCGCCGTGCAGGCCTCTTCCGCCGCGGATCCGGGCGTGACCGGCAGCTCGATCCTGATCGGCGGGACGGTGCCGCTGTCGGGCGAGGCGTCCTCCGGAGGCCTGACGGCCAAGGGCGCGGACGCGTTCTTCAAGTCGACGAACGCGCACAAGGGCGTCTTCAACCGGAAGATCAACTACGACTACAAGGACGACGCCTACGACCCCGCCAAGACGATCCAGGCGACGCGCGAGCTCGTCCAGCAGGACCACGTATTCGCGATCTTCAACCCGCTCGGGACGGCGCAGAACATCGCGACGCGGCCGTTCCTCAACTCGCTCGGGGTCCCGCAGCTCTTCGTCGCCAGCGGTTGGGGAGGCTGGGCCCGCGATGCGAAGCAATTCCCGCTCACGATCGGGGTGATCCCCACCTACACCGGCGAGGGGATCGTCTACGCGCGCTACATCAAGGCGAAGATCAAGGGCGCGAAGATCGGTGTCCTCTACCAGGACGACGAGTACGGGCGCGAGCTGCTCAACGGGCTGAAGAAGGGGCTCGGCTCGAAGCAGAACATGATCGTGAGCCAGAAGAGCTACGACCCGACCTCGCCCGACGTCTCGTCGCAGATCTCCCAGCTCAAGGCCTCCGGGGCGAACGTGGTGATGATCTTCGCGTTCGGAAAGTTCGCAATCCAGTCCTTCGTCTACATCAAGAAGCTCGGGTGGAAGCCGAAACAGGTGTTCGTCAACGCCGTCGCCGCGGCCACCAGCGTGATGCAGCTGGCGAGCACGAGCGGCCAGACCGAGGGCGCGATCTCCATCGCGTTCTTCAAGGATCCCGCGGACCCCGCCTTCGACAAGGACAAGGGGATGAAGCTCTACAAGTCGATCATGCAGAAGTACGGGAATGGTGGGAAGCCGGGCCCGGCGTCGAAGTGCAAGGCGAGCGTCCCGCCGAACTGGTGCAGCGGGTACTACCTGGCCGGGATGGTCTCGGCCTCGGTGATGGTCGACGCGCTCAAGGGGGCGGGCAAGAACCTCTCGCGCAAGAGCCTGATGAAGGCCGTCCTCCACCTGAACATCAAGAACAACCCGTTCGTGCTTCCGGGGATCAAGATCAAGACCTCCCCGAGCGACCGCTGGCCGATCGAACAGGCGCAGATGGAGCGCTGGCACGCAGGGCGCTGGCACCCCTTCGGGAAGCTCGTCACCGCCCCGCGGAAGTAAGCCCGTCCCAGGCCGGCCACCGGGGTAGCTCGAGCCGATCGAGCTCTGCTTGCGCGTGCTCGAGCTGCTCCTTCGTCGGACCCGCCTGCCCGAAGAGCACCCACATATCCGCGTTGTAGTGGCCCACGAGGGTGTCGAAGTGACGCGTGCTGACGTCTGCAGGGATGCCCTCGAACGAACCCCGCAGAAAGTCCGACAACGGCGGGATCTTGCCGTAGCCGCGCAGCTGGCCGTGCTGCTCGAGTGTTACGAGGATCACGATGCCGTCCGGCGGAAGCGCGTCCAGCGTCTTGGACGGCGGAAATTGGAAGCCGGCGTCCTCGTAAGGAACCGTCGCCGCCCAGCTCATGGTCTGCTGGCCGTCCGGCTGGATGTCGGCCGGGCCGCTCGAGCCCGTGTGCCATCCGTCCGCCACCGGAAAGGTCGCCGGCTCGACCTGCCCCGGATAGAAGTCGCCGGGCTCAGCGTGGAAGCTCGCCAGGAACGCGTTGACGCGGTCGAGCTCACCAGCCGGCGGCTGCGGGTCGGGCGACCGTACCCAGAGCTGGAACACACGTCCTGCGTCAAGAAAGCTGCGACCCGTCTCGTAGCCGGTGCCGCCCTGCATGTGCACGAACTCGGCCGCTCCGATTGTGAGCGGCATCCGCCCGGTGACGAAGCTCGCCGCATCCGGTGAGGAGAACTCGTTGATCGCGACGTCGATCGTCTGATCGCCCGCGTGGGTCTCTCCCCTGGCGATGCCTCCCTGCCAGCCACTCGGCACGTTCACATGCAGGCCGTATCCGGTGACAGGGTCTCCACTCGCAGCGGAGGTTGGCGCCGGCGAGTAGGCGGTCAGCTGGAGCGATGAGAGCGCTTCGTTCAGCTGGTCCAGGTACGGCTGCGGGGGATCATCATCTCCGCCGGAGACCGCCGTCACGCCGAAGCGCTCCCCACCGGCTGTGACGTCGGCCGCAGCTTCCCGCCTGTGCCCGCCCTCGAACGAAGACGGTGCGAAATCCGGCGGCGCGAACCGAAGCGGCAGCGAGCCGTCCGCGGTTCCGGCACCGAGGTCGCGGACGTTGAGGTAGATGCCGTTGATCCCCATCGCCTCCTGCGCGATCTGGCCCTCGTCGGTGTCGTTGGCCTCGATGGGGAAGCTCGCGGCGTGGAGCACCGGTCGGCCGGACGCGCCGATGAGGATCCGTCCCGTCCAGCCGTCAGGCAGGCGCACGCTGATCCCGTCGGCGCTGAGCGCGTTGGGGTCGGAAGCCGGCGTCGGAGCGGGAGCGTCCGCGGATCCTCTGCAGCCTGCGGCGACGAGGACGAACGGCACGAGCCACGCGCGGCGCATGCCCCTTCTACGGCCCGGACCGGCTCCGGAGTCCGTCCCGTAAGCTCCGGCGATGGAGCCCTTCCAGCTCGTCGAGGCGCCGACGGACGAGCTGTGCGCGGAGGCGCGCGCCATCCGTGAGCGAGGAACCGCATCGCTCGTCACGTATTCGCCGAAGGTCTTCATCCCGCTGACGAAGCTCTGCCGGGACGTCTGCCACTACTGCACGTTCGCGCGCCCGCCGCGGCGCGGTGAGCGGGCGTTCATGTCGATCGAGGAAGTGCTGGCGGTCGCGCTCGCGGGTGCGGCAGCAGGTTGCCATGAGGCGCTCTTCACGCTGGGCGATAAGCCGGAGCTGCGCTACCGCGCGGCGCGTGAGGAGCTCGCCCGGCTGGGGTGCGCGACGACGCTCGAGTATCTCGAGCGGGCGGCCGGGGCCGTGCTCGAGGAGACGGATCTCCTGCCGCATGTGAACCCGGGCGTGATGGACGCCTCGGACCTGGCGCGGTTGCGCAGGGTCAGCGCGTCGCAGGGGATCATGCTGGAGTCGTCCGCGGAGCGGCTGTCGGCGCGCGGCGGGCCGCACTTCGGCTCGCCGGACAAGCTCCCGGCGCGGCGGCTGGAGACGCTGCGGCTCGCGGGCGAGGCGGCCGTGCCGTTCACCACCGGCATCCTGATCGGGATCGGCGAAACGCGAGCGGAACGGATCGAATCGCTGCTCGCGATCCGCGAGCTCGGCGAACGCTACGGGCATGTGCAGGAGGTGATCGTCCAGAACTTCCGCGCGAAAGCGGGGACGCGGATGGCAGGGCACCCGGAGCCCTCGCTCGACGAGCTGCTCTGGACGGCGGCGGCGGCGCGCGTGCTGCTCGGGCCGACGTGGAACATCCAGGCGCCGCCGAACCTGAGCTACCAGGAGTTCCCGCGGCTGCTCGACGCGGGGATCAACGACTGGGGCGGCGTCTCGCCCGTAACGGTCGACCATGTGAACCCGGAGGCGCCGTGGCCGGAGGTCGAGCGGCTACGAGCGGCGACCGAGGCGCATGGCCTCCGACTTGCGCCGCGCCTCCCGATCTATCCCGAGTACGTGAGCGACCTTTCGGGCTGGGCCGATCCGGCAGTCGCGTCCGCCGTGCTGCGCCACGCGGACGCCGACGGCCTCGCCCGTGAGGATCGCTGGGCCGCCGGCTCCGCCGAATCGCCGGCTTCGCCTGTTGGGGCGACTCCGGGCGCCAGCCCGGGGGCCACCAGCCTCCTCCCCACTGCGAGCGTATCCAGCAAATCCGCACGCGTGGGTGTCGGAGGTGCGCCGAAACCGTCACCACGAATCGCCGAGGCGCTGGCCAAGGCGCATGCCGAAGACGAGCTCGACGAGGACGACGTCACCACGCTCCTCCGCACCCGGGGGCCAGATGTTCAAGCGGTCCTCCACGCCGCCGACCGGCTCCGCCGCGAGGTCAACGGCGACACCGTCACGTACGTCGTGACGCGCAACATCAACTACACCAACGTCTGCTACTTCCGCTGCGGCTTTTGCGCCTTCTCGAAGGGCAAACTGGCCGAGAACCTGCGCGGCCGGCCCTACCTCGTCCCACTGGACGAGATCGTCCGCCGCAGCCGCGAGGCGTGGGAGCGCGGCGCGGTCGAGGTCTGCCTCCAGGGCGGTATCCACCCCGCGTTCACGGGCGACTTCTACCTCAACGTCTGCCGCGCGATCAAGGACGAGCTCCCCGACGTCCACGTCCACGCATTCTCGGCGCTCGAGGTCTGGCAGGGCGCGGCGACTCTGCGCGTAAGCCTGGCGGAATACCTGACGCTGCTGCGCGACGCCGGGCTCGCCTCGCTGCCCGGGACGGCCGCAGAAATCCTGGACGACGACGTGCGGCGCATCATCTGCCCGGACAAGGTCTCGACGCAGCAGTGGCTCCGGGTGCACGACGCGGCGCACCGGGCCGGGCTGCGCTCCACGACCACGATCATGTTCGGCCACGCAGACACCACGCGGAGCTGGGCCCGCCACCTGATCCACCTGCGCGAGCAGCAGAAGCGCACCGGCGGTTTCACCGAGTTCGTCCCCCTCCCCTTCGTCCACATGGAGGCGCCGATCTTCCTCAAAGGAAAGGCGCGGCCCGGCCCGACCTTCCGCGAGGCGATGCTCGTCCACGCCGTCGGCCGCCTCGCCCTTCATCCCTGGATCACGAACATCCAGGCCTCCTGGGTCAAGCTGGGGATGGAAGGCGCGCAGGCAGCCCTCCGGGTCGGCGCGAACGATCTCGGGGGCACGCTGATGAACGAGTCGATCTCGCGCGCCGCCGGCGCGGCCCACGGTCAGGAGATGCCGCCCGAGCGCATGGAGGAGGCGATCCGCGCGGTCGGCCGAACGGCGCGGCAGCGGACGACGCTCTACGGGGTCCCCGACCCAACCCGAACCCGCCTCTCCTTCGGGGCCGAAGCGATCGTCGAGCCACGTAACCCGAGCGTGAACGACGCGCGGCTGGAAGCACCGCGGCGCCTCGTCCGCCCCGGCCTCATCGGCGCTCGGGCGTCGTAAACTCGGTCGAGATGACCTGCCCGCAGTGCGGAGCAGAGAACCGAGAGGGTGCCCGGTTTTGCGACTCCTGTGGAGCGCCGCTCGACGCCGCCGCGGCTCGCGAGAGCCGCAAGACGGTCACGGTCCTCTTCTGCGACATCGCGGGCTACACCGAGACCGGCGCGCGGCTGGATCCCGAGGCGCTCAGGCAGCTCCAATCCCGCTACTTCGACGAAGCGCGCGCCGCGCTCGAGCGGCATGGCGCGAGCGTCGAGAAGTTCATCGGCGACGCCGTCATGGCGGTCTTCGGAATCCCGCAGATCCACGAGGACGACGCCCTGCGCGCGGCCCGCGCGGCGCTCGAACTGCAGGCCGCCGTCTCCGCCCTCGGGCTTCAAGCCCGGATCGGGATCAATACCGGCGAGGTCGTCTCCGGCTCGGGCGACGCGCTCGTCACCGGCGACGCCGTCAACGTCGCCGCGAGACTGGAACAGGCCGCCGAGCCCGGAGTGATCCTGATCGGCGATGTCACGCACCGCCTTCTGTCGGATGCAGTCACGTCCGAGCTCGCCGGCCCTGTGACCGCAAAGGGTAAGGCAGAGCCGCTGGATGCGTGGCGGCTCGTCGACGTACACGCTGGGCGCCGAAGCGGTCACGCGGAAGCTGGACTCGCCGATCGTCGGCCGCAGTCGCGAGCAGGCCCTCCTCCGGCAAGGCTTCGACCGTGCGCGCGACGAGCGGGCATGCCACCTGTTCACGATCCTTGGCCCCGCGGGCGTGGGGAAATCGAGGCTCGATCGCGGAGCTCCTCGGGGAGCTCGGGGCGACAGCGCGCCTCCTCAGCGGGCGCTGCCTCCCGTACGGGGAGGGGATCACCTTCTGGCCGCTCTTCGAAGTGTTGGACGAGCTCGGTGAGGAGCGGTCGGAACGTGTGCGAACACTGCTTCAAGGAGGCGCCTCCTCCCCGGAAGAGCTGTTCTTGGCCACGCGCAGGCTGTTCGAATCCGTCGCACGGGAGCAACCGCTCGTCGTCGTCTTCGACGACGTGCACTGGGCCGAGCCGACCCTCCTCGACCTGATCGACCACATCTCGGACCTCTCGCGCGACGCGCCGATCCTGCTCGTCTGTCTTGCCCGTCCCGACCTCCTCGACTCTCGGCCAGCCTGGGGAGGCGGGAAGATGAACGCGACCTCGGTCCTCCTCGAGCCGCTGGCCGGACCGGATACCGAGCTGCTCCTGAGCAACCTCCTGGGCGAGACGGAGCTCGCCGAGGAAGCCCGCGCACGGATCCTCGAAGCGGCGGAGGGGAACCCGCTGTTCATCGAGGAGATGCTCGAGATGCTCATCGACGACGGGCTGCTCGAACGGCGGAACGGATCCTGGGTGGCGACGCGAGATCTCACTGACCTGGACGTGCCGCCGACGATCCACGTCCTTCTGGCGGCGCGACTCGATCGCCTCTCCGGCGAGGAGCGCTCGGTGGTGGAGAGGGCCGCGATCGAGGGAAAGCTGTTCCACCGGGGAGCGGTCGCCGAGCTCTCGTCGGATCGGGCGCGTCCGCAGGTCGCCGCTCATCTCCTGTCGCTCGTGCGCAAGGAGCTCGTGCGTCCGGATGAGCCCGACTTCGCCGACGAGGACGCGTTCCGGTTCCGCCATCTGCTCATCCGCGACACGGCCTACGAGTCGCTCCCGAAGGCAGAGCGCGCCGAGCTCCACCGGTTGTTCGCCGATTGGCTGGAGCGGAAGGTCCAGTCCGAGCCGCACCAGTACGAGGAGATCGTCGGCTACCACCTCGAGCGGGCCTACCGGTACGAAGCCGAGCTCGGAACGATCGACCCGGACCTCGGACGACGGGCGGCCGTCCACCTCGCCGATGCGGGGCAGCGCGCGAACGACCGGCGCGACACACCGGCCGCCGTCACGCTGCTGGAGCGAGCGCTCTCCCTCCTTCCGGACTCCGACCCAAAGCGGTGCGATTTTCTGACGTGGCTCGGCTCGGCCCTGTTCGAGGCAGGTGACCTCTCGCGCTCGGAAACGCTCCTGAGCGAGGCCATCTCACGCGCCCAAAATTCGGGCGACAGGCGTGGTGAGGCCCTCGCGCGCCTGCACTATGGCCAGGTCAAAGGCCAGACGGATCCGAACTGGCGCTTCCAGGATTCCCGCGCTGAGGCGGCAGCGGCAGCGGCGACCTTCGAGGAGCTGGGAGACCACATCGGTGCCCTCCGCGCCTGGAATTGGGTCGGCCTCTTCGACTTCTGGAGCAACCGCTGCACCCAGGCAGAGGTCGCCTACGAGCGGATGGTCCAAAATGCTCGCCTGGCCTCGAACGAACGTGAGGCCTCCAGGGTCCCCTGGTGGACCATCGCCGCCGCCGCGCTGGGGCCACGTCCCGTTGCCGACGCCGAGCAGCGTTGCCGCACGCTCGTCGATCTCGGGCAGGACGACCCTTACGTGGAGGCGTTCGGAGCCACCCAGCTCGGCATCCTGGCCGCTATGCGCGGCAGCTTCGAGGAGGCCCGGGCACAGCGCGACCGTGGCCGGCAGCTGGCGGACGAGCTCGGCCTGCCGCTCCACCGCGCCGGCATGGCGATGATGTTCGGACGCGTCGACCAGCTGGCAGGAGACGATCGTGCAGCCGAGGCAGAGTTGCGCCTCGGATACGACCTCTCACGCGAGCTCGGAGATACCGGGTACCTCTCCACAACCGCCTGTTACCTCGGAGAGGTCGTGTACGCGCAAGGACGCTATGACGAGGCGCTCCGCCTGAGCGAGGAAGCCGAGCAGGCAGGGGCTCCGGACGACGCCATCACCCAGATGAAGTGGCGCGCTCTACGCGGCCTCGTCCTGGTCGAGCAGGGAAGGATGCAGGAGGCGGAGTCGCTCGCGCGCGAGTCCGTCGAGGTGGCACGTCCGGGCGACACCCTCGACGACATAGGCATGTGCGTGAACGCGCTCGGCAGGGTGCTGGAGCGAGCCGGGAAAGGCGAGGAAGCGCGAGCGGCCTTCGAAGAGGCGTTGGACCTCTGGGAGCGTAAGGGCAACGTCGTGTCGGCCGCCCGAGCGCGCGACTCCTTAGCCCGTCTCCAGACGCAGTAGGTCGTCCACCGCTTCGGGCCTGCGGATCAGCCGGGCGCCTCCGTCGCCGACCAGAACGGCAGCAGGCCGCGGCGTCACGTTGTAGTTCGAGCCCATCGACAGCGTGTATGCCCCGGTCGCCGGGACGGCGAGGAGATCGCCGCGGCGCGGCTCCGGCAGCTCGACCGCGTCGATCAGGACGTCCCCCGACTCGCAGTGCAGGCCTGCAATCCCCACGATCAGCGCCGGCTTCTCGTCGGCGCGTTGGGCCAGGATCGCCGTGTACCTCGCTCCGTAAAGCTGCGGTCGAGGGTTGTCCGACAGCCCCCCGTCCACCGCGGCCCACGTCCTCTGTCCGGCCCGCTTCACCGAGCCGACGCGGTAGAGCGTGACGCCGGCCTGTCCGACCAGCGAGCGGCCGGGCTCGAGGATCAGCCGCGCATCCGTCTCCAACCCCGTAAGCAAGAGCCCCACGAGGTCCGCGATCGAGGGCGCGGCCTCGCTCGCATGGGTCGGGACGCCGAGCCCGCCGCCGAGGTCGACCACCTCGGGGCTCCACTCGCTCTCCGCGAGGAATTCGTTCAGCCAGTCGAGCGTCTGCGCCGCGCCAGCGGTCGAGAGGAGCTGTGAGCCGATGTGGACGTGGAGGCCCACCAGCGCGTCGCGGATGCCGAGGGCCTCCTGCGGCGACATTCCGAACTTCGAGCCGAGGTGGCCGGTTCGGATCGCCTCGTGCGTGTCGGCCTCGATTCCCGGCGTGACGCGCGCGAGCATGCGCTCCACCGCCGCGTCGCGTGCACGGTCGAGCTCCTCGACCGAGTCGAGCACGACATAGGCGGCGCCGGCTTCCGCGGCCGCGCGCAACTCCTCGTCCGACTTGTTGTTGCCGTGGACGACGAGGCGCTCGGGCGGAACGCCGGCGGACTGGGCGAACCTGAGCTCGCCCAGTGTCGAGACGTCGGCGCCCAGCCCTTCTTCCGCCAGGAGCCGCATGACCACGACGTTCGGGAACGCCTTCGTTCCGTAGACGACGAGTGCCTCCGGAGCGGCCTCGCGGTAGGCGCGCGCCCGCGCACGGATCGTCCGTTCGCAATAGACGACGAGCGGCGTGCCGAACTCGCGCGCGAGCTCGGAGGCGGTTGCACCGCCGACCGCGAGCTCGCCTTCGTCAACCGTTGTGCTGTCGGGAAAGAGCTCTAGTCCGACCAAAAGCTCTCGTGGTCCATGTCCATGTCGGCGTCGCCCGGGCCGGTGTTCGGCGCTCCGATCGCGATCACTTCCATCCCATCGGGGCCGGCCTCGAACCCGCGCTTCGTGTCCTTCGGCACCCGTAGCGCATCCCACTGCTTCAGCTCGACGATCTCGTCCTCGAGCTTCGCCCGGCCCCCACCGCTGATCACGACGTAGACCTCCTCTTGCTGCTTATGTCGGTGCGCAAACGGGATGCGGAACTTCGGCTCGACCCGCTGATAACTGATCCCGAAGCCCTCCAACTCGAGCGGGACGCGGGCCATCCGCGCCTCGAGCTGGGGCGAGAGGCCGAAGTTCGGCGCCTGGTCGTCGACGTCTTCCTTGAGATTCACCTTGTTGTATGCCGCCAATTTGATCCTCCTTTTGAGCTTGCTAGGATTCAATCAGTGAGTCAGCTTCTCGAGTAGCGCAGGAAGCGAACGCGGCGGCGCCGCGGCAGCTTCCCCCGGCCTCTCATTCGAGAGGCTTTTTTGTACCCGGAGGTCAATGGTGAACGAGTACGACCCGCAGGCAATCGAGGCCAAATGGCAGAAGGTGTGGGACGACGAAGATGTCTTCCACACCCCGGATCCCACACCCGGGAACGCACCCGAGAAGCACTGGTACCAGCTGGAGATGCTGCCGTACCCCTCCGCCAAGGAACTGCACATGGGCCACGTCCTCAACTACACCATGGGGGACGTCGTCACCTGGTTCCACCGGCGGAACGGTTGGACGGTGCTGCGCCCGATGGGGTGGGACGCCTTCGGTCTGCCCGCGGAGAACGCCGCGATCCGCGAGGGCGGTGACCCTCGTGAGACCACCGAACGGAGCATCGTCACGATGCGGTCGCAGATGCAGCGCCTGGGCTGGGCGATCGACTGGGACCGCGAGGTGTCCGCACACCGTCCCGACTTCTACCGCTGGACGCAGTGGCTGTTCCTCCGCTTCTTCGAGCAGGGCCTGGCTTACCGCAAAGAAGCGCCCGTCAACTGGTGTCCGAAGGATCAGACGGTGGTCGCGAACGAGTACGTCGTGGACGGCCTGTGCGAGCGCTGCGGGACGCCGGTCGAGCTGCGCAACCTCACCCAGTGGTTCATGAAAGTGACGGCGTACGCGGACGAGCTGCTCGAGTACGAGCTCCCCGAGGGCGGCCGGTGGCCCGAGCGGACGAAGACGATCCAGCGCAACTGGATCGGGCGGAGCGAGGGCGCGGCCATCCTCTTTCGGGTCGACGAGCTGGACATAGACATCGAGGTCTTCACCACGCGGCCGGACACGCTGTTCGGCGCGACCTTCTTCGTCGTCGCGCCCGAGCATTCGTTCGTCGAGACGCACGCCAACGAGGCGGCGCAGGCGTACGCGCGCCATGCCGGCGCGCGGCGGGCGGAAGAGCGCGCCGCCGACCAGGCGAAGACGGGCGTGTTCACCGGTCACCACGTCACGAACCCCGCGACGGGCGAGGAGCTGCCGATCTACGTGGCCGACTACGTCTTGATGGACTACGGCACCGGCGCGATCATGGCCGTGCCCGGGCACGACGAGCGCGACCGCGAGTTCGCCGAGGCCTTCGACCTCCCGATCGTGGAGGTGATCGACGAGGACGGCCGGATGGCCAACTCCGGCGAGTTCGACGGTCTCGAGGCAGAAGAGGGGAAGGCCCGCATCGTGGACCGGCTGCGTGAGCTTGGACGCGGTGCGCCCGCGGTCTCGTTCCGCCTCCGTGACTGGAGCTTCTCGCGCCAGCGCTACTGGGGCTGCCCGATCCCGATCGTCTACTGCGACGACTGCGGCATCGTCCCCGTTCCGGACGAGGAGCTCCCCGTCGTGCTGCCCGAGGTCGAGAACTACCTGCCCAAGGGGAAGGCGCCGCTGGCCACCAACGAGGAGTGGATGAACGTCCCGTGTCCACGCTGCGGCAAGCGCGCCCGGCGCGAGGCGGACACGATGGACACGTTCGTCGACTCGGCCTGGTACTACCTGCGCTACGTCGACCCGCACAACGACCAAGCGCCGTTCGACCGCGCGCTGGTCGACTACTGGCTGCCGATCAACCAGTACATCGGCGGAATCGACCACACGACGGGCCACCTCCTGTACTCGCGCTTCTTCGTCAAGGCGATGAACGACATGGGGCTGGTCGGCTTCCGCGAGCCGTTCGCGCGCGTCTTCCACCAGGGGTGGGTGACCCTGGGCGGGTCGAAGATGTCGAAGACGCGCGGAAACGTCGCGGGGCCGACGATGTTGGTCGAGACCCATGGAGCGGATGCCGTTCGGCTGTTCATCCTGTTCATGGGCCCCGCCGACCAGGACATGGAGTGGACGCCGTCGGGGATCGAGGGCATCTCGCGGTTCCTGCGCCGGCTGTGGCGCGTCGTGCATGAGGTTGCCGGGACGTCGGCGGATGCGGAAACGGGCGGGGGCGAGCTGACGCGAAAGGCGCATGCGACCATCGCGAAGGTCACGGACGACATCGGCCGGCGCTTCCAGTTCCACACGCCGATCTCGGCGGTCAGGGAACTGGTCAACGATCTGGTGGACGATCCCGGCGCGTCGGACGCGCGGTTCGCCGCCGAGACCGCCGTGTCGCTGATCCAGCCGTACGCGCCGCATATCGCGGAAGAGCTGTGGGGCGTCCTGGGGCACGAGCGGCTGTGGGAGGCACCGTGGCCCTCGTACGACGCGGCGCTGCTCGAGCGAGAGACGTTCGAGCTGGTCGTCCAGGTCAACGGTCGGGTGCGCGACCGGGTCGAAGTCCCATCGGGTTCGTCGGATGACGTGCTCGTCGAGGCGGCGAAGAGCTCCGTCCGTGTGCAGTCCTTCCTGGACGGCAAGCAGATCCGGCAGACCGTCGTCGTGCCTGGCAAGCTGGTCAACCTGGTCGTCGGCTAGCGCGCGCCGGCGGCCTGGCGCCGGTCGGGAGCACGGCGCGCCGATCGTCTCTCTTTCGTCACACGCCGGACACATTTGACGCGTCTCTGCGCCGCTTCTGTTGTCAATATAGACGACATGGAGCCTTCGTCCCGTCGTCGCCTGCTTGCCTTTCTCGCCGTGGGACTTGTCGCGATCCTCCTCGCGGCACGGCATTTCACGCGCGGCGGGGGCGGCGCCCCCGCCCAGGCGGCGCAACCCGTGCTCGCCGCGGATGAAGCCGCCGGCTCGCACTCCAAGATCGTCGTGCACGTCGTCGGCGCCGTGCACCGTCCCGGGTTGTACGCCGTGCGGGATGGCGCGCGCATCGCGGACGCCGTTCGGCGCGCGGGCGGGACAACGCGCAAGGCAGACCTCGAGGCGATCAATCTCGCGGCCCCGGTCGAGGACGGGCTGCAGGTGGTCGTGCCGCGGAGGCAACCTGTCGTCGCCTCCGGCCCGACCGCACCCGGTGACGCGGCGGCCGGCGGGCCTGTTCACCTCAACACGGCCTCACTTGAGCAGCTGGACACGCTTCCGGGAGTCGGGCCGGTCACGGCTCAGAAGATCCTGGACTGGCGCCAGAAGCACGGCGCCTTCACGTCGGTCGACGACCTCGACGCGATCCCTGGAATCGGCCCGGCGCGTCTTGAACAGCTCCGCGATCTGGTGGCGCCGTGATCGCGCCCCTGCAGCGAGCGTGGCCGCATGTCCTCGCGGCGGCTCTGTGCGCCGGGCTCGCGGCGGCGAATCTCGCGCGCCCGGAGGCGTTTCCGATCATCGGCATCGTCGTCGCGGCAGCGCTCGGGGCGGCCGCGCTCGAGGGGACTGCCCGGGTCGCCGCGCTCGCGGTCGTGCTGGCCGGCGCCGGCTGGGTCTGGGGAGCGTTTAGGCTGGACACGCTCGACCGGAGCTTTCTGGTGACGAGGATCGGCCACGTCGACCGGACGGTGGCCGAGGTCACGGCCCCGGCCCGCCACGGCCAGTTCGAGCTGCGCGTGATGGTCAAGGTCCGGAACTTCGGCGACTACCGCACCGACGAGCCCGCCCTCCTTGAGCTTCCGCTCGGCCGAGCCCCTCCGCAGGGTGCAGTGATCGAGACGGTGGCGGAGGTCAAGCCGCCGCGTCCACCCGAAGACGGCTTCGACGAACGGGCCTGGCTCGCGCGCCAGGGGGTCCACGTCGTGCTGCACGGACGCCCATGGCGCCAGATTGGCCGGCGAGGCGGGATCGGAGGCGTCGGCGATCGTCTCCGAGCCTTCGTGGCGCGCGGAATCGCGCCCGGGCTGACCGGTGAGCGCGCGGCGCTGATCGCCGGAGTCGTCCTCGGAGCCGACGAGGGGTTGTCGAGCGATCTGCAGACCAGGTTCCGCCAGTCGGGCCTGTACCACCTCCTGGCCGTGTCCGGACAAAACGTCGCGATCATCGCGGCGGCGATCCTGCTGCTGGCCGCGCTGACGGGCGTGCCCCGCTGGCTGGGTGAAGTCTGCGTGCTCGGCGCGATCGCGAGCTACGTCCTGGCCGTGGGGTTACAGCCGTCGGTCGTGCGTGCGGGCATCGCCGGGGCGCTCGCCTCGCTCGCGTGGCTCGCCGCGCGGCCACGGGACCGCTGGTACTTCCTGCTCGTCGCCGGAGTCGCGCTGCTCGCCTGGAACCCCTACAACGTGCTGGAGCCCGGCTTCCAGCTGTCGTTCGCCGCGGTCTGCGCGATCTTCATCCTCGTCCCGCGCGTCGAGCGGCGACTCGAGGGCTACCCGGTGCCGCGGCTCCTGGCGACGCCGCTCGCCGTCTCGACCGCGTGCGGGCTCTGCACCGCGCCGCTGCTGTGGCTCGACTTCGGGCGGATACCGGTGTACTCGGTACTCGGCAATGCGCTGGCCGAGCCCGCGATGCCGTTTCTGCTCGGACTAGGGCTGATCTCCGCGATCGTCCATCCGATCCTGCCCGTGATCGGCGAGGGCCTCGCCTGGATCAACGGATGGTTCGCCGCCTACCTGGCGTGGTGTGCGCGCCTCGTCGGCGGCCTCCCCCACTCGCAGGTTTCCTCACTCAGAACGCTGCTGCTCCTCGCGGATGCGGGCGTCCTTGCCTGGATGGCGACGAGGCTTCAGCGGCCGCGGTTGCGCCGCGCGGGCGAGCTGTGCTCGGCCGGTCTCGCTGTCGGGGTCGCCTGGAGACTCCTCGCGTGACCGCCGCACTATTCTTGCCTGGACGTGTCGACCGACCTCAAGCCCGTCTACCTCCTCTCCGGCACCGACCGTCCGAAGATCGAGGAGGCGGTGCGCCGGCTCCGGGCGAGAGTGGGAGAAGGCGGCAGCGAGGTGCTCTCCGCCGCCGACACAAGCGGAGAGGATGCCGTCGCGGCCTGCAACGCACCAGGCCTCTTCGCCGTCGGCGCCAGAGCGGTCGTGGTCCAGCACGTCGAGAGCTGGAAGGCGGCGGACGTAAAAGCGGTCACGTCCTACCTCGGCGATCCGGCCCCCTCGACCGTCCTGGCGCTGGTCGGTTCCGGGCTCAAGAAGGACTCGCCGCTGGCGAAGGCCTGCGCGAAAACGGGCGAGCTCCTCTTTTTCGATGTCCCCAAGTCAAAGCTTCCGAACTGGGTGGCCGAACGCTTCCGCGCGCTCGGGAGCAGCGTGGATCGCGACGCCTGCCGCCTGCTCGTCGATGTCGTTGGCGAGAACGTGACCGAGCTCGAGACAGAGATCGAGAAGCTCGTCACGTGGGCGGGCGGCGAGACGGTCGACGTCGCCGCGGTCGAGGCCCTCGCCGCCGGGCGCGCCGAGGTGCCGATCTTCGCCCTGACCGACGCGTGGGGCGCGCGCGACGTGCCGGCGGTCTTGCGGGCGGTCGAGTCGATCCTCGAGCGCCCGGAGCGGACGCGCCGAGACGAGGTCACACGGATCTCGGCCCGTTTCGCAGGACACGTCCAGCTCGTGCGCCAGGTGCAGGATCTCGCGGCCGAGGGCCTGAGCGCGCGCGAGGCGGCGTCACGGCTCCGCCGGAACCCCTACTACGTGCAGAAGCTGTACGCCCAGGCGGCCAACTTCAGCCCGGAAGAGCTGGGCCATGCGCTCGTGCGCGCGGCGGAGCTCGACCTCGCGGTCAAGGGCGGTTCGAAGCTGCCGACCGAGCTCGAGCTCGACCGCGCGCTGGCAGACGCAACGCTCGCTCGGACCGAAGCCTGAGCTAGGCGGAGCGGCCGGCGGCGAGGCGGGCGGCCTGCGCCTTCTTGCGCGCGGCGGTGTTCTTGTGCAGCGCTCCGTTGGATGCGGCCTTGTCGATCCAGCGGACGAGCTCGCGATGCTCTGCGGCCACCGTCTGTTCGTCCCCGTCCGAGACGGCGTGCTCGAGTCGACGCGTCATCGTCTTGACCGTCGAGCGGTAGCGCAGATTCTCGACCCGCTGACGGGCCGCGACTCGCATCCTCTTCTTCTGTTGCTCAATATTCGGCATAGCGTGAAAACGCCCGCTGCGCGGGCAAACCGATCGTAGCAAAGCCGAATCGCACCTCTTCTCTCGCGGCTCGGGGCCGACCAGGCCGATTCCTATACTCGCCCGCGTGGAGCAGCCCTCCGGCGGCCGTCGGCTCGCGTGGTCCGCGGCCATCTTCGCCCTGGCGACGGGGCTGTCCCGCATCCTCGGGCTCGTCCGCGAGATCGTCACCGCCTACTTCTTCGGCGCAGGCGGAAAGATCAACGCGTTCACGGTCGCGTTCCAGGTGCCGAACACGGTTCGCAACCTGCTGGCCGACTCGGCCGTCTCATCCGTCTTCGTTCCCGTCTTCAGCGAACTGCTGGAGAAGGGAGAAGCCAAGCGCGCCTGGCGGGTGGCCTCGACGCTCTTCTGGCTGATCCTGCTCGGGCTCAGCGGCATCACTGCGCTCTTCATGCTGCTGGCGCCCTGGGTGATGGAGCTCTTCGGAACGCCGGGAGGCGACCTGGACCTCGCGGTCACCCTCTCCCGCATCCTCTTCCCGACGGTCGTCCTGCTCGGGCTCTCCGGGATCATCGTCGGGATCCTCAACAGCTACAACCACTTCACGGTTCCGGCGCTCACGCCCGTCGCCTGGAACCTCGTGATCATCCTCGGGCTCGTCCTCGGCGTTCCGCAGACGGACTCGGTCGACACCCAGCTGTACATCTACGCCGGGGCCGTGCTCCTGGGGACGCTCGTGCAGGTTCTCCTCCCCATCCCCTGGCTCCGCGGCCGCGACGACCGCCTGCACATGGTGATCGACTGGCGCGACCCCGCGGTCAAGCAGACATTCGTCCTGCTCGTCCCGGTCACGCTCGGCCTCGGCCTCATCAACTTCAACACGCTGATCGACACCCTCTTCGCGTCCCGTCTGATCAACCCGGAGCTCGCCCCGACCGCCATCGACAAGGCGTATCGCCTCTACCTGCTTCCGCAGGGGATCTTCTCGATCGCGATCGCAACGGTTCTCTTCCCCTTGATGTCGCGCCTGGCCGCGCGTCACGACGACCGGGGATTCGCGAACACGGTCGGCCTGGGCCTGCGCCAGATCGCGTTCACGCTGATTCCGGCGAGCGTGATCTCGGCAGTTCTGGCAGAGCCGATTGTCCGCCTCGTGTACCAGCGCGGTGAGTTCACGCCGCACCAGACCACTGTCGTGGCCGGCGCGCTGGCGGCCTTCTCCGTTGGCCTCGTCTTCAACGGCGCGATGCTGATGCTGATGCGGACGTTTTTCAGCCTGCAGTCCAACTGGATCCCGACCACCATCGCCCTTGCGAACCTGGGCGTGAACGCGGCGCTCGACGCGGTCTTCTACCGTCTCGGGATCTGGGGGATCCCGCTGGCCACCTCCGTGGTCAACATGGCCGGAACGATCGCGCTGATCGCGGTCCTCCAGCGCCGAAAGCAGCGCCTCGACCTCGGTGAAATCGGGAAGGCAACTGCGCTCATCTGCGTCGTCTCGGCGCTGCTGGCCGGCGTGGCCTACGGGGTATGGGACGGCCTCGACCACCTCCTCGGTCAGTCGTTCGGAGCCCAACTCCTCTCCCTCGGGGGTGCGCTCGCCGTTGGTATCGCCTTCTACTTGTTTGCCTGCAAATTGCTAGGAGTTCGCGAGCTACACACGTTGCTATCGTTGCGACGCCGCGCTCGCCCGAGTTGATTTCGTCGTGCCTCAGGACCGCATCCGCAACTTCTCTATCGTCGCGCACATCGACCACGGAAAGTCGACCCTCGCCGACCGTGTGCTCGAGGTGACCGACACCGTCTCGGGGCGGGAGATGCGCGAGCAGCTGCTCGACTCGATGGACCTCGAGCGGGAGCGCGGGATCACCATCAAGGCGCAAGCCGTGCGCGTGTCCTGGAAGGGTCACCAGCTCAACCTGATCGACACGCCGGGACACGTTGACTTCACGTACGAGGTCTCGCGTGCGCTCCAGGCCTGCGAGGGCGCGCTCCTGCTGGTGGACGCCGCGCAGGGCCTCGAGGCGCAAACGCTCGCGAACGCGTACCTGGCGATCGAGAACGACCTGGAGATCGTCCCGGTCGTCAACAAGATCGACCTCCCGCAGGCCAATCCCGACCAGGCCGCGTCCGACCTGGCCGAGCTGATCGGCGGCTCGCCCGACGACGTGCTACGGCTCTCGGCCAAGACCGGCCAGGGAGTGGAAGCCGTCCTCGACGCGATCGTCGAGAGGATCCCGCCGCCCGCGGGCGACCGCGAGGCTCCGGCCCGGGCGCTGATCTTCGACTCCTCCTACGACCAGTACCGGGGCGTCGTCGCGTTCGTCCGCGTCGTCGACGGGTCGTTTCGGACGCGCGAGCCGCTTCGCGCGATGGCCCTCGGAACGCGCTTCGAGGCCGAAGAGCTCGGCTTCTTCTCGCCGACGATGAGCCCGACGCCGGCCCTCGAGGCCGGTGAGGTCGGGTACGTGATCACCGGGCTGAAGGACGTGAGCAAGCTGCGGGTCGGCGACACGCTGACCTCCGAGGCTCGTCCGGCGACCGAGCCGGTGCCGGGCTACAAGGACGTCAAGCCGATGGTCTTCGCCGGGCTCTTTCCGACCGACTCGGACGACTACCCCGAGCTCCGCGATGCGCTCGAGAAGCTGAAGCTGAGCGACGCCTCGCTGGTGTACGAGCCCGAGACATCGCAGGCACTCGGCTTCGGCTTCCGCTGCGGGTTCCTCGGCCTCCTGCACATGGAGATCGTGCGCGAGCGGCTCGAGCGGGAGTTCGACCTCGACCTGCTCGTGACTGCGCCGAACGTCGCCTACCGGGTGCTGACCAAGGCAGGCGAGGAGCTCGAAGTGCACAACCCCGCGGAGATGCCGAGTGAGATCGAACGGATCGAGGAGCCGTTCATCAGGGCCTCGATCATCGTCCCGCGCGAATACGTCGGAGCGGTGATGGAGCTCTGCAACGACCGCCGTGGCACGTTCGACCACATGGAGTACCTGTCCGAGCAGCGCGTGCTCCTCCTGTACGAGCTGCCGCTCGCCGAGGTCGTGATCGACTTCTACGACCAGCTCAAGTCACGGACGCGCGGCTACGCCAGCTTCGACTACGACCTGGCCGGGTTCCGCGAGGGCCAGCTCGTGCGGGTCGACGTGCTGATCGCGGGCGAATCGGTCGATGCCCTGTCCCTGATCGCCCACCGCGAGGGCGCCTACGCCCGCGGAAAGCAGCTGGTCGAGCGGCTTCGGGAGGAGATCCCGCGCCAGATGTTCGACGTCCCCGTCCAGGCCGCGATCGGCTCGCGGGTCATCGCCCGCGAGACGATCAAGGCCAAGCGCAAGGACGTGCTCGCCAAGTGCTACGGCGGCGACATCACGCGCAAGCGCAAGCTGCTCGAGCGCCAGAAGGCGGGCAAGAAGCGGATGAAACAGGTCGGCGCCGTCGAGGTGCCGCAGGAGGCGTTCCTCGCCGTTCTCAATCTGGACGGGACGAACAAGAAGTGAGCGGCGGCGCCCGACACCTGTACGTGCATCTCCCCTTCTGCGCGCACCGCTGCGGCTACTGCGACTTCGTGACCGTCGTCGGCCGCGGCGGCGAGCACGCTCCCTATGTGGAGGTGCTTCTTGCCGAGCTCGAGCTCGAGCGCGGCGCGCTCGCCCCCGAGCTCGAGACGGTCTTCCTCGGCGGCGGGACTCCGACCTTCACCGATCCGGCGCAGCTCGAGTGGCTGCTCGCGAGCCTTCCGCCCGCGGAGGAGGTGACCGTCGAGGCGAACCCGGAGACAGTGACTCCGGAGCTCGCGAACCTGCTGCGCCGAAGCGGCGTCACCCGCGTATCGCTCGGAGCGCAGAGCTTCCAGCCCGCGCTGCTCGGGATGCTGGAGCGCCGCGCCGGTCCGGACGCCGTCCGTCGCGCCTTCTACCATCTTCGTGATGCCAGCTTTGACAACATCTCGCTGGACCTCCTGTACGGGATCCCCGGCCAGAGCGCCTCCGACCTCGATCGCGACCTGAGCGAGGCGCTTACGCTCGGCCCCGAGCACCTCTCCTACTACGAGCTAGAGGCCAAGCGCGGCACGCGCTTCACGCATGCGCACGGCGCCGAGCTCTCGCGCCAGGCCGAGTCGATGGAGACCTACTTCGAGCGGGTGGTCGAGACGCTCACGGAGGCCGGCTACCGCTGGTACGAGACGGCGAACTTCTGCCTCGCGCGCGATCGCGCCGGCGGACGCGACCTGCGCGCCCGGCACAACCTCGGCTACTGGCTCGGACGGGACTACCTCGGCATCGGGCTCGGTGCGGTTTCGACAATCGATCGTGTCCGCAGGCGGAACACGTCCCGGCTCGCGCGCTACATCGCGGCGCTCGCGGCGGGCTCCCCACCGGCCAGGGAGGTGGAAGAGCTCGACGAGGAGGTCCGGTCGCGGGAGCGCCTGATGCTGGGGCTCCGGCTGGACGATCCGTTGCCGCTCGACCGTGTTTGGTCGGCCGTGGACGAGGAGGCGCTTGCCCGGCTCGTGCGTCTCGGCCTGGTCGAGCCGGTCGCGGGCGGCGGGCGGCCAGGACACACGCTGACGCTGACCCCGCGAGGGCGGCTCCTCGGCGGCGGCGTCACGGCCGAGCTCCTCGCCTAAAATTCCTGCAAATGGCGCCGGAACCCATACGCCTGACCACGCGCCAGCAGGAGATCCTGCGCCGCGTCGTCCAGGAGTACGTCACCACGGGCATCCCCGTCGGCTCGAAGAGCCTGGTCCAGCGCTGGTCGATGTCGGTTTCCGCGTCCACCGTCCGCAACGAGCTCGCCGAGCTGGAGGCGCGTGGTCTGCTCACGCATCCGCACACGTCTGCCGGACGAGTGCCGACCGAACAGGGCTACCGCTTCTTCGCGGCCGACGTGCTCGAGCGGCTCGAGTCGCCGCCACGCGTCTTCGAGCTCGAGCTCGCCCACCAGCGCACCGAGATCGACCTCGCGCTGCAGGCGACGACCGAGAAGCTGGCCACTGCGACCCGGCTTCTGGCACTCGTCTCCGGCCCGCCGCTCGAGGCGACCACCGTCCGGCACGCCGAGGTACTGCTCCTCCAGCCCGAGCTCGTCATGGTCGTCGTCATCACCTCGACCGGCGGCGTGACCAAGCGGATGTTCGACTTCGAACAGCCCGTCGACGCGGGAATCGCCGGTTGGGCGCGCGAGTACCTGAACGAGCGCATCGCCGGCGTCCGGCTCGGCAGCCGGATGCTTCGCGACCGCCTCGACGACCCGGGGTTCAGCGCGCGAGAGCGCGAGTTCATGCAGGCGATCGCGCCGGCCTTCATCGAGCTCCTGTCCGGCTCCGACCGGCTCTTCGTGGGGGGCGCGGCCGGCCTGCTCGACGACGTGCGCGCCGACGAGCTGGCCGCCTACCGGCACGTGCTCGCGCTGCTCGAGCAGAGGGCGGCGCTGGTCGAGCTCCTCAGTCAGGAGCTCGCGCCCAACCGACCCTTCGTCCGCGTCGGCGAGGAGCTCGAGGATCCCGCGCTCCACGACGTCGCCCTCGTCGGCGCGTCGTACGGCGTCCCGAACCGGATGCTCGGGACGGTCAGCCTGCTGGGCCCGCTGCGGATGGATTACGCGACGGCGATCCACTCGGTTCGGGGCGCAGCGTTCGCGCTCTCGCGCTTCGTCGGCGACATGTATACGGAAGACTGAGGCGGCAGGCCCCGGCGCTACGCTTCGAACGATGGCGACGACCGAGCGCGACTACTACGACGTCCTCGGGCTCTCGCGCACCGCAGACGACCGCGAGATCAAGAGTGCCTTCCGCCAGCGCGCGCGCGAGCTCCATCCGGACGTCTCCGCGGAGCCTGACGCCGAGCAGCGGTTCAAGGAGGTCGTCGAGGCGTACGAGGTGCTGTCGAAGGCCGACACGAGGCGCCTGTACGACCAGTACGGGCACGCCGGGCTGAAGCGAGGAGGCTTCCAGCCCGGCCACTTCGACTTCGGCAACCTCTCCGACCTGTTCGCGGCGTTCTTCGGCGACGACGTCTTCGGCGCCATGGGCGGACGCCGGCGCGCGCGCGGCGCCGACGTTGCGGCGGAGGTCGAGATCGACCTGGTCGAGGCCGCGCGCGGAACGAAGCGCGAAGTCTCCTTCGAGGTCGTGACGGCCTGCACCGTCTGCCAGGGGAGCGGCGCCGAGCCTGGGACCGAGCGATCAACGTGCCCGACGTGCGCCGGCGCGGGAGTCGTCCAGCAGGTCTCGCGGACAGTGTTCGGTGACCTCGTCCGTTCCTCGACCTGCCCCGGTTGCGGTGGACGCGGCCAGGTCGTCGAGCATCCCTGCAAGGAGTGCGGTGGAAGCGGCCAGCAACTCGACGAGCGCACCCTCGATGTCGACATCCCGAAGGGAATTCACGACGGCCAGCGCATCCGCATCTCCGGCGAGGGCCACGCAGGCGCTCTGGGAGGACGAGCCGGAGACATTTACGTCCTCGTCCGCATCCGCTCCGATCCCCGCTTCACGCGCGAGGGCAACGACCTCTTCTCGACCGTCGACCTGACCATGACGCAGGCCGCGCTCGGGACGCGCATCACGGTCCCGACGATCGACGGAGACACCGAGCTCGAGTTCGAGGCCGGGACGCAGCCGGGCGAGATCCGCGTCCTCAAGGGCAACGGCATGCCGGTGCTCCAGGGCTTCGGCCGCGGCGACCACCGCATCCTGGTCAATGTCCTCATCCCACGGCAGCTGGACGACGACGCGAAGCGGCTGCTGCAGGAGTTCGAGGCCCGGAGCGACGCCGGCATGTACGAGGTCGACCAGAGCTTCTTCGGCAAGCTGAAGAGCGCGTTCCGCTGACCCATATCCGCCGCGTCTCGGTGACGGTGCCGGCCGATCGGGCCGAGGAGGCGCGGGCGGCGATGCTGGAGCTCTTCCCCGACGGCTTCGAGGAGGCGGACCGGCCGGGCGTCCTCGAGCTCGCCGCGTACACGGACGCCGCCGGAGCGGCACGGCTGTGGCGCGCCTTCGGCGAGTACTCGTGGTCGGAGGTCCCCGAGGACTGGCAGCACCGCTGGCGCGAGTTCCACCGTGCCGTGCGCGTGGGCCGGTTGTGGGTCGGCCCACCCTGGCTCGACGCACCGGCGGACGCTACGCCCGTCGTGATCGACCCCGGACGGGCCTTCGGCACGGGCGCCCATCCGACCACGCAGCTCTGCCTGCAGCTGCTGATCGACGTGGCCGACCACGGAAGCGTGCTCGACATCGGCTGCGGCTCGGGCGTGCTCGCCATCGCCGCTCCAAGCTGGGCTTCGAGCCGGTCATCGCGCTGGACCACGATCCGATGACGCTCGAGGCGGCGGCGACAAACGCCCGCGCGAACGACGTGACGATCGACCTCCGTTTGATCGAAGCGCTCGAGGACGAACTGCCGGAGGCGGACACGGCTGCGGCCAACATCTCGGCGACGGCGATCGAGACCGTCGCGGGACGAGTCCGAGCGAACCGGTTGATCACCTCCGGCTACCTCGCCTGCGAGCGTCCCCGAGGCAGAGCTGCTACCGCCACGTCGAGCGGCGAGAGTTGGACGGCTGGGCGGCCGACTTGTGGGGCGCACCCGAGTAGAGTTCGGCTCCACGTGAGCGCGTTCTCGGTTCGATTCCTGGGCTGCAAGGTCTCCTATTCCGATGCGCAGGAGATCCGCGCGCGCCTGCTCCGGGACGGTCACAACGAGGTCGCCGACGGCGCCGATGTGGCCGTCATCAATGCCTGCTGCGTCACGCACGAGGCGGTGCGCAAGTCTCGGCACGCCGCCGCGCGCGCGGCGCGCACCCATCGGCGCGTCTTCGTCACCGGCTGCGGCGCCAACCTGGCCGGGGACGGCTTCGCGGGGCTTCCCGACAACATCAGCGTCGTCAAAGGGCGGAGCGAGGCAACGCCCGACCTCGTCGCCCACGCGGTCGGGCCGATCGGCTGCGTCCAGGCCGATGCCCGAATCGACCGCGTCCGCGCCTTCGTGAAGGTGCAGGACGGCTGCAGCTTCTCGTGCTCGTTCTGCGTCGTGCCGCTCGTCCGAGGCGAATCTCGCAGCCGGCCCGCGACGGCCGTGCTCGCCGAGATCGAGCGTCGCGTCGATCAGGGGCACCGCGAGATCGTCCTGACCGGGATCAACCTCGGCTGCTATCGCGACCGCGCCGCCGGGTACACGCTCGCGCGGCTGATCCGCGAGGCGGGAAGCGTCCCGGGCATCGCCCGGCTGCGGCTGTCCTCGATCGAGGTGAACCACGTCAGTCGCGAGCTGATCGACGCAATGCGCGAGACGCCGACGGTCTCGCGGCACCTGCACGTCCCCCTCCAGTCCGGCGACGATGAGGTTCTCGGTGCGATGCGCCGGCGGTACACGGCCGAGACGTTCCTCCGCCGCGTCGAGCACGCCGAGGGCTTCAACTTGACGAGCGACGTGATCGTCGGCTTCCCCGGCGAGGACGAGGCGGCGTTCGAGCGGACGCTCGGCGTCGTCGAGCGCGCCGGGATCACGAAAGTGCACGTCTTCCCCTACTCGCCACGCCCCGGAACGAAGACCGCCGCGGCCGACACGGTGCCGCCCACCGTCAAGAAGGAACGCGGCGCGCGGCTACGCGAGGCCTCCCGCGTCGCGTGCCTCGCCCACTGGCGTCGGAAGCTCGGACGCGAGGACGTCGTCCTGGTCGACCGACCGGGTCGCGGCTACGGCGACGACTACTCGCCCTGGCTGGTCGACGGCGAGCCCGGAAGGCTCGTCCGCGCGAAGGCGGGCGCCGTCACGGAGGAGGGGATCCTCGCTGCCTGACGACTGCCTCTTCTGCAACCTCTACGCCGAGGGCGACCACGTTCACTCCGGCGACGGGTTCGTCGCGATCCGCGACATCAACCCACAGGCTGACGTGCACCTGCTCGTCCTGCCCGAGCGCCACATCTCGAGCTTCAAGGAAATCGGCGAGTTCCCGGCCGCGGAGGCCAAGCGAATGCTGGAGTTCGTCGCCGACACGGCCGAGCGCGCGGGGCTCGAGGACTACCGCCTCGCAGTGCATGTCGGTCCCCGCGCGGGTCAGACCGTCTTCCACCTCCACTGGCACATTCTCGGTTCGCCATGAGCCTGATCGCCCGCATCGAGGCCGAGCTGAAGGAGGCGATGCAGGCGCGCGAGGCCGAGCGCCGCGACGCCTTGCGCTTGATCCTGGCCGCGCTGCGCTCGGCGGAGAAGGAGCTGCAGCGGCCGCTGCACGACGACGAGGAGCTGCAGGTCCTCCAGCGCGAGCGAAAGAGGCGGATCGAGGCGGCAGACGCATTTCGCGCGGCCGGGCGCGAGGAGCAGGCGGAGGCCGAGGAGAACGAGCTCGACATCCTCGAGGAGTTCATGCCCGAGCCGCTCAGCGAGGCCGAGCTGGAGGAGATCGTCGACGACGCGATCGCCGAGGTCGGAGCGACCAGCATGCGCGACATCGGGCGAGTGATGGCCGACGTGATGCCGCAGATCGCGGGGCGGGCGGACGGCTCGGCGGTCAGCCAGCTCGTCCGCGAGAAGCTCGCCTGAGCTCCTTCGAGGTCATCGGGCCCGCGCTCGCCGAGCTGGAGCGCTACCCGCATCCGTGGTTCGTGTGCGGCGGCTGGGCGATCGACCTGTTCGTCGGCGAGGTCACCCGTGAGCACGAAGACCTCGAGGTGGGGGTCTTCCTTCACCATCAGGCCGCGCTCCATGCGCACTACGAAGGCTGGGACGCGTACAAGTCGATCGGGCGCTGGGTTCCGTGGGATCCTAAGGAGCGGCTCGAGTTCCCCATTCACCAGATCCTCTTCCGGCGACCGGAAAGCGGGTTTCCCGAGCCCTGGGAGCCGAATTACGAGGAGCGGCAGTTCTTCCTGAACGAGGGCGAGGGCGGGGTCTGGATCAGCCGGCGCGACCCGCGGATCAGGCTCCACGTGCGGCAATTCGCCGAACGATACACCGGAGGGCGTGCCCATCGTTGTGCCCGAAGTGCAGCTGCTGTACAAGGCAGCGCACAGCGCCGAAAAGAACGAGCACGACTTTAGCCTCGCCGTACCCCGGCTTTCGGCGGGACGCGCAGGATGGCTCAGAGAGGCGCTCGAGCTCGTCCATCCGGGGCATCGGTGGATCCAGGCCCTTGCCTAGACTGACGCAGGTGGAAGAGACACTCCCGGTCTCCAACGAGGTCGCGGCGGAGCTCGCGGGCGTCGGAGACGGCGTCCTCGACGCGCTGCGCGAACGGCCTGCACTGCACGATCCGCCTGCGGGGCAACGTGCTGACCTTAGAAGGCGACGAAAGCCAGGTCAACGAGGCGCGCGCCGTCGTCGACGAGCTCGTCGAGCTGGTCGAGGGCGGCCACGACATCGGCCCGGACACGGTCGGCGCGGTCGTGCGTGCGCTCGACCAGTCTGGGGACATCCGCGAGGTGTTCGAGGACGTCGTCTTGCGCCACCGCGGCAAGAAGATCGCGCCCAAGACGGTGATGCAGAAGCGCTACGTCGACGCGATCCGCGATCACACCGTCACCTTCGCGATCGGCCCCGCCGGCACAGGCAAGACCTACCTGGCGATGGCGCTCGCCGTCGCCGCGCTCTCGGAACGGCAAGTCGGCCGCATCATTCTCACCCGCCCCGCGGTCGAGGCGGGCGAGCGGCTCGGCTTCCTGCCGGGCACGATGCTGGAGAAGGTCGACCCGTATCTGCGCCCGCTGTTCGACGCCCTCTACGACATGCTCGAGCCGGACCGCCTCGCCGCCTATATGGAGCGCGGGACGATCGAGGTCGCTCCGCTCGCCTTCATGCGGGGCCGGACGCTGAACGACTCCTTCATCATCCTCGACGAGGCCCAGAACACGAGCCCCGAGCAGATGCAGATGTTCCTGACGAGGCTCGGCTTCGGCTCGAAGGTCGTGGTCACCGGCGACGTGACGCAGATCGACCTGCCGCGCGAGCAGGCCTCGGGGCTGATCCAGGTGCAGGACGTGCTCGGCTCGATCGACGGGATCGGGTTCATCCAGTTCACGCACGAGGACGTCGTTCGGCACAAGCTCGTCCAGCGCATCGTCGAGGCGTACAAGCGCCACTCGGAGGAGACCGGAACCCAGCGGCGGAGATGACGGTGGCGATCGAGCTCGCGAACCGAAGCGGGGTCGCCGTCGAGGAGGCGGCCGCCGCGGAGCTCGCTCGCTCCGTTCTCTCGGCCGAGGGGATCGACGAGGGCGAGCTCGGAATCTCCTTCGTCGGGCCGGACGAGATCCGGCGCCTGAAGCGGGAGCATCTGGGCATCGACGAGGAGACCGACGTGCTGTCGTTCCCCCTCGACGGCCGCGAAGAGCTCCCAGAGGGAGTGCCGCGCCAGCTCGGCGATGCCGTGCTCTGCCCGCAGGTTGTGGGCACGGAGTGGCGCGCGCCGCTCGTCCACGGGCTCCTGCACCTGCTCGGCTACGAGCACGGGCGGGAGATGGAGGAGCGGGAGAGCTCGTACGGAGGCCTCCGCGTGAGCGCGCCGGTCAGGGAGCGGCCGCCGCCGCCGGTGGAGGCGCCGCCGCCCCCGCGCCGTCCGGCGCCGACGGTGATCGAGACCTTCAACTACGCCTTCCAGGGCGTCGTGCACGCGCTGCGCACGCATCGAAACATGCGCGTCCACGTCGTGATCGCGGCGGCCGTCCTGGTCGCAGCGATCCTTCTCGGCGTCTCCAGGCTCGAGCTGATCGTCCTGCTCATCTCGATCACGTTCGTCCTGGTCGCCGAGATGCTCAACACCGCGATCGAGAGCGCGATCGACGTTACGACAACGTCGTTCGACCCGATGGCGAAGCTGGCGAAAGACGTCGCCGCCGGGGCCGTGCTGATCGCGGCGGTGAACGCGCTCGTCGTCGGCTACCTCGTCTTCTCGGAGGCGATCGCGCATCGCAGCGAGCGGCTCCTGCACAGGCTCGCGAACGCACCCGCCGAGCTCACGCTGATCGCGCTCGTCATCGTCATCCTCGCCGTGCTCGCGACCAAGGCGATCACGGGTCGAGGCACGCCTCTGCGGGGAGGGTTGCCGTCCGGGCACGCGGCGCTCGCGTTCGCGGGCTGGATGGCTGTGACCCTGGTCCTCAAGGACTCGAGCCACCAGTTCCTCGTCTCCTCGCTTGCCCTGATCATGGCGCTCCTGGTGGCGCAGACGCGGGTCGAGTCGGGCGTCCACTCGACGCTCGAGGTCGCCTACGGCGCGGCGCTCGGCGCGCTGGTGACCCTCGTCCTCTTCCAAGTCGCCCCGTGAAGAGCGGCTTTGTCGGCATCGCGGGCCGCCCGAACGTCGGCAAGTCGACGCTCGTCAACGCGCTCGCGGGCGGCAAGGTCGCGATCGTCTCGGACAAGCCGCAGACGACGCGCCGGCGAATCCGCGGGATCGTGAACGGAGAGGGCTCCCAGCTGGTGCTGGTCGACCTGCCGGGATTCCAGCGTCCGCTCGACCCGTTGACCGAGCACATGCAGCGGACCGTCGACGAGTCGCTCGAGGACGTCGATGCCGCGGTGCTCGTCCTCGACGGGCGCCAGCGGATCGGCGGCGGCGACCGTTTCGTGGCCGAGCGGCTGTTCGGCCTCGGCATGCCCGTCGTGATCGTCCTGAACAAGGTCGACCGGATGAAGCCGGAGCAGATCGCGGCGCAGATCGACGCGGCGTCGAAGCTCGGCGACTTCCACGAGCTTTACCCGCGTCAGCGCGCGCACCGGGTTGGGTGTGGCGGAGCTGCGCGAGGAGTTGCTGGGGCTGCTGCCGGACGGGCCGGCGTATTTTCCGACCGACCAGGTGAGCGACCTGCCGCTCGAGGTGCAGGTGGCCGAGATCGTCCGCGAGAAGGCGCTCGCGCTGACCCGTGAGGAGGTGCCGCATGCGATCTCGGTCGAGGTCGACGAGCTCGCCGAGAAGGTGGTGCGGGCGATCGTCTACGTCGAGACGGACGTCGCAGAAGGGAATCGTCGTCGGCAAGGGCGGGCGGGTGGTGCGGGAGATCGGGACGCGCGCGCGCCCGAGCTCGAGGCCCTGCTCGGACGGCGCATCTTCCTGGAGCTCCAGGTCAAGGTGAAGGAGAAGTGGCGAAGCGACGAGCGCATGCTCGAGCAGCTGGGGCTCTGAGCCGCCGGGACGCCTGACCGACCGCCCCGGACCCCCGGCTCAATTGACCATCCGTCCACACCCCACCCTGGGTGGGGAGGTGTTCCACCCGCCACCCGCTGCGAGCGTATCGCGGCGACGCGCACCCGAATGCGCCGGTTTCGCGCCAGCTTTTGCGCGATCGCGGATACCATCACGGGCGCCGATGGCACCAGCCGCTGCCCGCCCGGTACCCCGACCGTGAACTACAGCCGCCGACTCAGCCAGGCGATCTCGGAGGGCGACGGCATCTCGCTTCTCGTCCCCGTCGAGGCCGCCGACGACGCCCGCCGGGCGGAGGACAACGGCGCGGAGGGCATCGTCGTCAACCGGCACCTGGACGGGCTGCGCGAGGCGACCACTCTCCCCGTCCTCTACCTCGGCCGCGACACGTCCGCCGGCGCGGGCGCAGATGCGTGCCTGCTCTGGGTCGAGAGCGCCGGAAACGGCGACGGCCTGCGCGACCTCCACACCGAAGCCGCGCGGCTCGGCCTCGAGCCGGTGATCGGCGTCCGCGACGACGAGGAGCTCGAGCTCGCGCTCGAGGAGCTCGACCCCGAGATCGTGCTCCTCTCGCCCGAGCAGGACGACGACGACCCGCTCGAGCAGGTCCTCGACCTGCTACCCGACGTTCCGGCCGGCAAGCTCGCGATCGCCGAGCTGCAGATCCGCTCGCGCGACGACGTCATCGCCCTCGAGCGCGCGGGAGTGGACGCGGTCATCGTCGAGCCCGCAGACGTCTCGCGGCTGGTCGGCGAGGCCGCTCCGGAGGTGTGAGCACCGGAGTCGTAGCGCCGGAGGCCGCGCCGGCCCCCGTCGAATCCTCCACGCCGCGAATCACCAGGCGCGTCGGCGTCGCCGCCCTCACGCTCGGCGGCATCCTTGCGCTCGCGGCCGCCCTGCGCTTCGTCGGAATCGAGCACGCGCTCCCGTTCGGGCTGCTCAACCCGGACGAGCAGGTCATCGTCCCGCGGGCCTGGCACATGGTCCACGGCGGCGGCCCGAACCCGCACTGGTTCAACTACCCGACCGTCGTCCTCTACCTGATGGCGCCGTTCCAGGCGTGGCACGCCGCGCCCGCGTACCTGGATGCCCGGATCCTGGTCGCGCTCCTCGGCGTGGGCGCCGTCGCCGCGACCTGGTGGCTCGGCCTACGCGCCTACGGGAAGGTCGCAGCCGCGATCGGCGCAGCGGTCGTCGCCGTCGACGTGACGCATGTCGCGTACTCGCACATGGCCGTGACCGACGTCCCGCTGACGCTCGGAATCGCGGCGGCGCTCGCGCTGATGGTGTCCGGACGGATCGAGCTCGCAGGCGTCGTCGCCGGGCTCGCAATGGGAGCGAAATGGCCCGGCTTCCTCCTGATCGTTCCGCTCGTCGTGGCCGCCTGGAAGCAATGGCGGCGCCTCGGCTACGCGGTCCTGCTCGGCGCGGTCACCTTCGTCGCCACCAGCCCGTTCGTGCTGGTCGAGCCGGGGAAGGCGTTCCACGACGCGTGGGACACGCAGAACCTCCACCACACGGGCTGGCTCGGCTTCGAGCACGACGGCAGCTCCTTCGTCGGCTACCTCCACCGGCTCTGGAGCGGGATGGGCCCGGTGCTCGTCCTGGCGGTCGCCGGGCTGGTCGCCGCGCTCGTCGCGCGCCGGCGCCCGGACCTGATCCTCGCCTCCTTCGTCCTCGTCTACTTCATCAACCTGCTCACCCTGAAGTCGCACTTCGACCGGTTCGTGCTCCCGCTCATCCCGCCGCTCGGCGTGCTGGCCGGGCGGATCCGGATCCTCGCTCCGGTCACCGCGGCCTGCCTCGTCGTCCCGCTCGTCTGGTCGATCCAGCGCGACCGCCAGCTGGTCAAGACGGACACGCGCGTCGTCGCCCACGACTGGATCGAGGCGCATCTCCCGCCGGGGACGAAGATCGCAACCGAGTCATCGAGCGCGCCGCTCCCGGGTCTCGACGTCGTCCCGCTCGAGCTCCCGGGCCCGGCGTTCGACTTCGATCCGAATCGCAACGTGCAGCGGCTGGAGCGGCAGGGTGTGCGCTACGTCCTCATCAACGGAGGCGTGGCCGACCGCGTGCTCGCCGCGCGCTCGAACTACCCGCGGGAGAGCCGCTTCTACGCCGACCTCGCCGCGTCGGCGGAGCGCGCGTACTACATCCGCCCGGGCGGCGACCTCTCCGGCCCCTGGCTGGCGCTCTACCGGATCTAGGAGGGCTTGGCGGGACGTCGCTCATCGCGGGGCGCGCCGCGTGGTTCGTGCCCACAGACGCGGGGAGCGGGCTAGTCTCGGCCTACGGTCGCGACGAGGACATGCGCCAGGGCCGCGCGGCGCGTTCCGGCGACACCGGCCATGTTTCGCCAAGCCTCCTAGTCGCGGAGGAGCGGGAGCGTCAGGCAGGTGGCGCCGCCGTCACCCTTCGACAGCTCCTCGCCGCGGTAGGTGACGACCTCGACGCCGGCCGCCTCGAGCCGGCGGCGCGTCTCGACGTTCCCCTCGACCGTCAAGGCCCGCCGCGGGCCGAGCGCGAGCACGTTGGGGCCCATCGTCTCGAACTCCTCCTCGGGAACCTCGACCAGCCGGACGCCGCGCTCCTCGAGCAGCTGCACCAGCCGAGCCGGCATCAGCGGCAGGAACGCGACCGCGAGATCACGATCCAGCGGGCTGAGGAGCGAGAGGAGATGGAGGATCTCGCCACGGCCGTGGAGATGCGGGACGTCGAAGCCGACGACCTCGGGCACGACGCCTTCGAGCGCCTCGACCCCAGCCTCGTTCGTGCGGTAGGTGTAGCCCGCGAGAAGCGTCTCGTCGTCGAGGCGGATCAGGTCGCCGCCCTCGGCCTCGGCGGGAGCGTCGAGCCGTCGCGCGATCGGGATGCCGGCCGCCGCGAGATCGCGCTCGAGCGCCGCCGGCTCGCCGCGCCGGCACTCCTTGCCCGGCCGCAGCAGGACGACGCCCTGCTCCGTCACCAGCGCCGGGTCGAATGCATAGACATCGTCGAGGTTGCCGCCATCGACCGGCGGCGCGAGCACGACCTCCGCGCCGGCCTCCTCGAGCAGCGGCGCAGAAGTCCTCGTGCTCCTGCCGCAGGCGCACGGAGTCGGGCTCGGACCGCCAGCCGCAGCCGCGCCAGGAGCTGACGTCCTCCTGCGGCGTTCGCACGAGGACGCGCCGCAGCGTGCCCGTCATGTCCCGGCAGCCGAAGAGCGCAGTGGTTGGAGCCTCCATGTCGCGGAGCCTAGCGCTACCCTCTGCGCGTGAAGCGGTCCCTTCTCGCCCTGGCATTTGTCCTGCTCACGGCGGGATCCGCGTGCTCGGGAGTCGACTCGAGCTCGAAGGCCCGCGCGGAGACGACCAAGGCCTCCTGCCCGGCCGCGTGGCGCCCGGGCTGGCAGAAGCTCGCGAACCGGATCGGTGCACCGGTCTATTGCCCGTCCTGGGTGCCGAGCCCGCTCGACGCCAAGATCGGCGGCCAGCTGGAGCAGCGGCGCCTCGGTCGGCAAGGACCGCAGCTACCTCGCCGGCTTCATCTGGTTCGAGAAGGGCAGCGAGGTGCACATCAACCTGCGCGGCTATCCCGGCCGCACGGCTATCCCGAAATGCCGCAACGACGAGCAGGCGGGAGGCAAGCGGGTCAAGACGTACATCCCGTGCTTCGCCGACGCGAAGAAGCCGAAGACCGTCGCCGGCTACCACGTGACCCTGTACACCGTCAACCGCGACGCCGACCAGTGGCACCTCCTGTACGCGTGGCGCCGGAACGGCTCCCTCTACACCGTGAGCGAGCACGTCGCGCCGCCGTTCGGATACCAGCGCGTCCTGCAGAACCTGAACAAGATGATGCAGAGCCTCGTGCTGGTTCGGCCCTCCTAGTGCCCCGGCTGACACGACGGGAGCTGCTCGCCGGCGCTGCCGCCGGCGCCGTTGCAGGCGGCGCGCTGTACGAGCTGGTCGACCGGCTCGGCCGAACGCCGTCGCGCGCGTCGGCGGCCGGCTTCCCGACCGAGCAGCACGTGCTGGACGGAGTCCGCGTCGTCCAAGACGACGGGATCGAGGTGATGGTCCCGCCGCTCCACCACCGGATCGTCACCGCGAAGCTGAGGGTCGACGGCGACAAAGCGTCGCTCGCGTCCGCCCAAAGGGAGCTCGAGCGCACGCTCGCCGCGATCGAGGACGGACGGGAGCCGACCCCGGCGGGAATCGGCGTCACCGCCGCCTGGGGCCTCCCCTACTTCGACCGCTTCGTCCCGGACGAGGCCGCCGCGCATATCCCGGTCGACCTGCGTGCGACCCGCGCCAAAGGGCACACGATCAAGGCGCTGACCCATTCGATCCGCTTTCCCAGCGACCCGCGCGACGTCGTCCTCGAGGCGAACGACGTCGCCTTCCTGCTGCGGAGCGACGACAAGGACGCGGTCGCGGACGGAGCCAAAAGACTGCTCGCCCTCGACTTTCTCGAGCCCACGAGCGTGCGGATCGGCTTCGCGGGCGGCGGGTTCGAGGGCGGCATGAGCCTGCCGAAGCGAATGGCGCTCGCGGCCGGCATTCCGGGCGCCGACCTCGTCCCGCACACCTCCGAGCTGTTCCTCGGCTTCACCTCGACGCAGAAAGCCGGCCTCGGCCCGACGCGGATCGCGAACTTCGAGACGCTCGGATACACGGACGCGAAGGGCGGATACTTCGAGGGCGGCACGCACCTCGCGCTCTCGCACATCTTCGAGGACCTGGAGGCGTGGTACCTCACCTTCGACTTCCGTGACCGGGTCGACACGACGTTCGACCCCGGGATGAAGGCAAAGCCGGGCGCGCAGACGATCCCGCAGGGGCCGCGGCAGGTCGCGTCGGTTCGCAAGGTAAAGCGGAGCTTCGAGAAGACCGGAACGATCGGACACAGCGCCTCGCTCCAGACAACGTCTCGCCTGCTCCGGGACACGCGTGGAAGCGACGGCACGCTCTATGCCAAGGGAACGGCGATTCCGCACCGCGCGGACTTCAACACGCTCGACAACCCGTTCGCCTGGAGCGCGCAGCCGCAAGTGGACGGAATGGCCGACGGGCCGAAGGCCGGCGTTCACTTCGTCGTCTTCAATCCGACGAGCGACGACTTCAAGCGCAACCGTCTCGCCATGGACGGCGTCCTGCCCGACGGCACGCGGCTTCCGTTCCAGCGCGGGGCCCGCGGGCAGGGGCTCAACTCGGTGCTGCAGACCACGCACCGGCAGAACTTCCTCGTCCCGCCCCGCCGTCACCGCTCCTTCCCGCTGGTGGAGCTTCTGGCATGAGCGAGAGCGGCTTCAGATTCCGGGAGTTGACGCGCGCCGACGCGGAGGCGATCTCGCGCTGGAAGTACCCGCATCCATACTCCCTCTACGACGGGAGCGGCGACGCGGACAGGCTGCTCAAGTACAAGTACTTCGCGGGCCTGGACGAGGAGGGCGGCCTCGTCGGGTTCTGCTGCTTCGGGGAGGACGCCCGCGTGCCGGGGTTGGACGAGGAGGAGGGCGTGCTCGACGTCGGCGCAGGGCTGCGTCCCGACCTGACCGGAATCGGCCTCGGCGGGCCGTTCCTGCGCGAGGCCTGCCGCTTCGGCGGCGAGCTCTACAAGCCCTCGCGGTTCCGGGTCGTGATCGCCTCGTTCAACGACCGTGCGCAGATGGTCGCGCACGCCCTGGGGTTCGAGGCCGAGAACACGCTGCGAAACGACGAGAACGAGTTCGTCGTGATGACGCGCGAGGCAGTAGGCCTAGCCGAAGAACGCGCTCGCGACCTCGTACCACGCCTGCGGCACCGTCTTGAGCTCGGACGTCGCTTCCTCCAGCGAGACGTCGACGATCGCGTCGCCCTGCAGCGCAGCCATCCGCCCGAACTTCTGCTCGTGGACGAGGTCGGCCGCCTTGAGCCCGTACCGGGTCGCGAGGACGCGGTCGCGCGGCGTCGGCGTCCCGCCGCGCTGGACGTGACCGAGGACGGTGACACGGGTCTCGTAGCCGGTGCGCTCCTCGATCTCGCGCGCGAGCACCTCCCCGACTCCGCCCAGGCGGACGTGGCCGAACTGGTCGCGCTCCTCTTGCGCGACCGTCCGCGCCTCGCCGGTTTCGTACCGGAGCTCGTAGCCCTCGCTGACGACGACGATCGAGAAGTCCTTTCCGCGATGGTGGCGGCGCCGGATCTCCTCGCAGGCGCGCTCGACCGTGACCGGTTGCTCGGGGATGAGGATCACGTCGGCCCCCCCGGCGATCCCGCTCATCACGGCGATCCAACCCACGTGCCGGCCCATCACCTCCAGCACCATGACGCGGTTGTGGGACTCGGCGGTCGTGTGCAGGCGGTCGATCGCCTCCGTCGCGACCGCGACCGCCGTGTCGAACCCGAACGTGTAGTCGGTCGCGGACAGGTCGTTGTCGATCGTCTTCGGGACGCCGACGACGGGGAAATCGTGCTCCCGGTGGAGTCGCGCTGCCACGCCGAGCGTGTCTTCGCCGCCCACGGCGACCAGGGCGTCGAACTCCTCGTCCCGGAACCAGCCGAGCACCGCGTCGACGCCGCCGTCGATCTTGTACGGGTTCGTCCTGGTCGTGCCGAGAATCGTCCCTCCGCGCGGCAGGAGGCCGGAGATCTCGCGCGGCCCGAGCGGCTCGAAGATCCCCTCGACGAGGCCGCGCCAGCCCTCGCGGATGCCGACGACCTCGTACCCGCGGTCCATCGAGCGGCGAGCGGCGGCGCGGATGACGGCATTCAGCCCGGGGCAGTCACCGCCGCCTGTGAGGATGCCGAGCTTCGTGGCCACGCGCCCTATCATTGCGGCTGGGCGGCGGTGCTGGAACTGGTAGACAACGCGGACTCAAAATCCGTGGGGGCTTAGCCCCGTGTGGGTTCGAATCCCACCCGCCGCATAGATGAGGGTCTTGATCGTGGGCGCCGGCGGTGGCGTGGGCTCGCGCATCGTCGGCGAAGCGCGTAGCCGCGGCCACGACGTCACCGGCGCCGGCCGGGACGTCGTGCGAGACGCCGACACCGTCGCCGCTGCGGCGACGGGACACGACCTGGTGATCAGCGCCGCCTTCGACCGGTCGCGGCCGGACTCGCTGCTCGAGATTCTGGAGGCGCTCCTCGACGGGCTCCCGCGAGCCGGCGTCGAGCGGCTCATTCTCGTCGGCGGGGCCGGAACGCTCGAGGTCGAGCCAGGGAAGCGCGTGGTCGACCTCGACGACTTCAATCCCGACTACAAGGCCGAGGCGCTCGCGCACGCCGACGCGCTCGAGCTCCTCCGCAAGGCCGACACGCCGCTCGACTGGACGGTCGTCACGCCGCCGCGCAACTTCGACGACTCGGGCCGGACGGGCTCCTACCGCAAAGCCGCCGATGACCTGCTGCTGGACGCCGATGGGCTGAGCCGCATCTCGCTCGAGGACTTCGCCGCTGCGATCCTCGACGAGGCCGAGAGCCCGCGCCACCGGCGCGCACGCTTCACCGTCGCGTACTGAGGCGCATCTAAGCCGGCTTCCACCTGCAGGTACCGCTCTTCGTGCAGGTGGCGCGCACGCGCAGAAACGTCTTGCCGCCGCCGTTGCTCAGATCGCAGTCGTAGTGGTAGGCATCGCCGCTCTTCGCGCACGAGACGGTCGCGACCCGCTCGGAGCGGCCCGCCTTGTCCAACTGGTCGTTCGTCTGCGACTTGATCGCCGACTCGAGCTTCCCCGTGTCTATGCCGCCGCAGCCGGCGCCGAACAGGACGAGAAACCCGGCGGCGGCGACCGTCGCGGCCAGCCAGCGCATGCCCAAAACCCTATATAGCCAGGGCGGATTTCCCATGATTGTCGCTTGAAACTGACCCCCGTTACCCTGATACTGCCCCGAGCAGCGTGCAGACCTCTCGACGCTGGTTCGGTCAAGCCCACGAGCGAAGAGGAGGAAGAAGTTGAGAAAACGACTTTCGATCGTCGCGCTCCTCGGCGTCGTCGGCGTTCTCGCGCTGGTGGCGGCGGGCTGCGGCGGTGGTGGAGGCGGAAACGAGACGACGACCGGCGAGACCTCCACGACGTCGGGCGGCGGCGCAACCGCGCTCCCGGCATCGTCATGTCCGGGCGGGATCTACAAGGGAAGCGAGGACCCACAGTTCATCGTGGCTTCCGACCTTCCGCTGCAGGGATCCGGCCGGACGCAGACCGAGCAGATGGTGAACGCGATCAAGTTCATCTTCAAGCAGCAGAACTTCAAGGCCGGCAAGTACACGGTCGGCTTCCAGTCCTGTGACGACTCGACCGCGCAGGCCGGGAAGTGGGACTCGGGTAAGTGCTCGACCAACGCCAACTCGTACGCGACCAACAAGGGCGTCATCGGCGTGATCGGGACGTTCAACTCCGGCTGCGCCGAGATCATCATCCCGATCCTGAACCGGGCCAATCCCGGGCCGGTCGGGATGGTCAGCCCGGCCAACACCTACGTGGGACTGACCCACAAGGGGCCGGCGATCGCGCCCGGCGAGCCGGACAAGTACTACCCGACCGGCAAGCGCAACTACACCCGCATCGTCGCCGCGGACGACTTCCAGGGTGCGGCGGATGCTCTGCTGACGAAGCAGCTCGGCTACAAGAGCGTCTTCATCCTGAACGACAAGGAGGCCTACGGCCTCGGCGTCGCCAACGACTATCAGAACTCGGCGAAGGCCCTGGGCCTCAAGATCGCAGGCTTCACGGCCTGGGATCCGAAGGCGTCGAGCTACGAGGCGCTGGCAACGCGGATCAAGCAGACGGGTGCGTCGACCGTGTTTCTCGGCGGTCTCATCTGCGAGAACGGTGCGAAGCTGATCAAGGACCTGCGGAGCGTCCTCGGCGCGAAGTACCCGCTGATCTCTCCGGACGGCTTCAGCGACTTCACCGCAAACGGCCCGGCCGCCGCGGATATGTACGTCAGCGTGGCCGGCATCCCGCCGGAGAAGCTGAGCGGGCCCGGCAAGTCCTTCGTGGACGACTTCGGTGCGCAGATCGGCACCCAGGTCAATCCGTACGCCGCGTATGCGGCCCAGGCTGCCGTGGTCATGCTGCAGGCCATCGAGCGGTCCGACGGCACGAGGGCGTCGGTCACCGATGAGCTGTTCAACACGAACATCAAGGACGGGATCCTCGGCACTTTCTCGATCAACGAGAACGGGGACACGACCGCCAACCCGGTCACCGTCTACATTCAGCAGGGCTCCGGATCGAGCGGAACCGGCAAGACGTACAAGACCATCGTCCCGCCGTCGAACCTCGTGCAGGCCGGCTAGCGGACGAGGAAGAGCACATAGCGGGGGAGGCCGGTACGGCCTCCCCCGTCCCTTTTTCCACACAAGCCAATGGCAACGGACGCGCGACCTCTCCCCCGCACCCGAAGGAAGATGCCGGTGAGCGTGACGTCCCTCGTCGGGCTCGTCCTCGTCGGGCTGCTCGTCATCTGGCTGATCTACAAGTTCGTCCAGCAGCCCTCCGACTTCGTCGAGATCTTCCTGATCGGATTGACGACAGGGTGCATCTACGCCCTCGTCGCGCTCGGCTACACGCTCGTCTACGGCATCCTCGAGCTGATCAACTTTGCTCACGGTGACGTCTTCATGCTCGGCGGGATGGTCTCCGCCAGCGTGCTCGCCTTCTTCGGCGTCGCGAGCGGAGACACCGGCGTGGTGGTGTGGCTCGCGGTGTTCGGGACGCTGATCGTTTCGATGGCGTTCTGTGGCGTCCTCAATGCGTCGATCGAGTTCGTCGCCTACAAGCCGTTGCGGGGCGCACCACGACTCGCCCCGCTGATCACCGCCATCGGCATGTCGTTCATCCTCCAGAACGTCGCGCTCGCCTGGAAGGGCCCGAACTACATCGAGGTCGTCGACGTCCTGCCTCACTCCAATGTCTTCAGCATCGGCGGAGTCGACTACCAGTGGAACAAGCTCATCGTCGTCCTGATCACCGTGCCGGTGCTGCTCCTGCTCGTCTGGCTCGTCGAGCGCACCCGCCAGGGGAAGGCGATGCGCGCAACCGCCCAGGACCGCGACGCCGCGGCCATGATGGGCATCAACGTCAACCGGACGATCTCGTTCACCTTCCTGATCGCCGGCGCGCTGGCGGGCGCGGCCGGCCTGCTCTACGCGCTGTACGTGACCAACATCCGGTACGACCAGGGCTTCCAGCTCGGCCTGATCGCGTTCACGGCCGCCGTGCTCGGCGGAATTGGCAACCTGCCCGGCGCGGTCCTCGGCGCGATCTGTATCGGGCTCATCCAGGCGTTCAACGAAGGCCTGCCGGGTGCCCCCGGTAGCGACTGGACCCAGTCGATCGTGTTCGCGATCCTGATCCTGATCCTCGTCTTCAGGCCGGAGGGCCTGCTCGGCGAACGGACGCCGGAGGGAGGCTGACGTAGCCGTACGTCGTCGCACCGGATTCCTCGATCCCATCCGGGGCTGGATAAGCGAGCTCGAGGACCGGATCCTGCCCGAGACGGCGGGACCCGTTGCGCGGATCACCGTACGCAGGGCGATCGTCGCGGCGATCGTCTTCCTGATCACGTTCGTCATCCTGGCGCCGATCTTCAACTTCGCCACCAGCGAGCCGGGCCTCTGGCGCGGCGCGGCGTTCCTTACCTGGCTCGTCTTCGTAGTGCTCTACGTCCCGCCGTGGGAGCGCATCCCCACCATCGGGCCCTACATCCGCCCCGCGATGGCCTTCGGGCTGGCGTTCACCTACCCGTTCTACGTCTCGAACATGTTCGACATCCCGATCTTCGGCGTGTGGCCGGACGTGTCCACGGGCGTGTACATGCTCGTGTTCATCATGATGGCCATCGGCCTGAACATCGTGGTCGGGTATGCGGGCCTGCTCGACCTCGGGTACGTCGCCTTCTACGCGATCGGCTCCTATACGGTCGCGTGGTTCGCCTCGAGCCAGTTCGCGGGCCTGAACGTCCACTTCTGGGACACCGGAGTCGCCGCAACCGTCCCGGGCATCCACATCTCGATCTGGCTCCTGCTCGCGCTCGCGGGCATCATCACCGCCCTCGTTGGGATCCTCATCGGCCTGCCCACACTGCGGCTGCGCGGCGACTACCTGGCGATCGTCACCCTCGGCTTCGGCGAGATCCTCCCCCAGATCGCGCGCAACGGCGACAACTTCTTCGGGACCGGGTTCAACCTGACCAACGGGCCGAACGGGATCGTCCCGATCGACTCGCCCGGGTTCGGGAGCCTCAACTACCTGACCGGCTCGGGCACGTTCTTCACCTCCGAGCGCCTGTTCTTCTGGACCGCGATCCTGCTCGTCCTGTTCACGATCTTCTGCAGCCTCCGGCTGCTCGACTCGCGGCTTGGCCGAGCCTGGATCGCGATTCGCGAGGACGAGACCGCCGCCTCGGCGATGGGCGTCCCGCTGATGCGCACGAAGACCTGGGCGTACGCGGCCGGCGCGTTCTTCGGCGGGATCGCGGGCGCCTACTACGCGAGCTTCAAGAGCGCGACGTTCCCCGGCGACTTCTTCTTCAACATCTCCGTGTTCATCCTCTGCATGGTCATCCTCGGCGGCATGGGGAACATCTGGGGCGTGATCCTCGGCGCCGCGTTCCTGTCGTACCTCGATCGCGAGGGGCTGGCGAACACGGGCGCTTGGCTGAACCAGCATCTGTCGCTGAACATCGAGGTACCCAAGTACGAGTTCGGGATCTTCGGCGTCATCCTCGTGGTGGTGATGCTGTTCAGGCCCGAGGGCTTGATACCCAGCACTCGGCGGAAAGCCGAGTTCGAGATGGGCGTCCACGACCAACCGCTCTATGACCTCGAGCATGAGTGACATCGTCCTCGTCGACCAGCTGCGCAAGGAGTTCGGCGGCCTGGTCGCGGTCGACGACGTCGACTTCACCATCCCCGAGCGCACCATCGTCAGCCTGATCGGCCCGAACGGCGCCGGCAAGACGACGTTCTTCAACATGCTGACCGGCGTCTACAAGCCGACCGCGGGCAGGATCGTCCTGAACGACGAGGACGTGACCGGAAAGCCTCCCCACGCGATCACCGAGCGCGGCGTCGGGCGGACGTTCCAGAACATCCGCCTCTTCGAGACGATGACCGCGCTCGAGAACGTCCTCGTCGGGATGCACACACAGCTCAAGGGCGGCATCGTCCAGAGCGTCCTGCGGACGCCGCGCGTGAAGCGCGAGGAGGTCAAGGCGCGCGAAGCGGGCACGAGAGCTGCTCGAGTTCTCCGGGCTCGGCGACGTGGACGAGGAGGAGTACGCCCGCAACCTCTCCTACGGCGACCAGCGCCGGCTCGAGGTCGCGCGCGCGCTCGCGATCGAGCCGAAGCTGCTGTTGCTCGACGAGCCGACGGCCGGAATGAATCCCCAGGAGACGCTCGAGTTCACCGCATTCGTCGCCAAGCTGAAGGCGGAGCACGAGCTGACGATCCTCATGATCGAGCACGACATGCGCGTCGTCATGGGCATCTCCGACCGCGTGACCGTCTTCGACTACGGTGAGAAGATCGCCGAGGGAACCCCGACCGAGGTACAGAAGGATGAGCGAGTGATCGAGGCCTATCTCGGCAGCGGGGCGGCGAGCGCGACATGACCCAGACCGACGGTGTCATCCTCGAGCTCAAGGACGTGCACACCTACTACGGTGCGATCGAGGCGCTGAAGGGGATCACGTTCGACGTGCGCGAGGGCGAGATCGTGACGCTGATCGGGTCGAACGGCGCCGGCAAGTCGACCACGCTGCGCTCGATCAACGGCCTCAACCATCCGCGGAAAGGCTCGATCCGCTTCGAGGGGCGCGACATCACGAACGCGAGCCCGCACTCGGTGGTGAAGATGGGAATCGCGCAGTCGCCCGAGGGTCGCCGCCTCTTCCCGCGGATGAGCGTGCACGAGAACCTCGAGATGGGCGCGTTCCAGCGCGAGGACCGACGCTCGATCCGCGAGGACATGGACCGTGTCTTCGAGCTCTTCCCGCGGCTGCAGGAGCGGCGCACGCAGAAGGCGGGGACGCTCTCCGGCGGCGAGCAGCAGATGTGCGCGATCGGGCGCGCGCTCATGGCGCGGCCGAAACTGCTGATGCTGGACGAGCCGTCGATGGGGCTCGCGCCGATCTTCGTCGAGCGGATCTTCGAGACGATCGTCGAGGTGAACAAGCAGGGAACGACGATCCTCCTCGTCGAACAGAACGCTCTCATGGCGCTTGACGTGGCCAAGCGCGGCTACGTGCTCGAGACGGGGGCAGTCGCGCTCGCCGACGACGCCAAGTCGCTCCGCGAGAACGAGCAGGTGCGCAAGACCTATCTCGGCGAGGAGTAGTTCCGCCCAAAGTCTTGCGACTTTGGGCGGCGGAGAGCCGCGGTTCCGACAGCTTCGTCGGCGGCGCCGGCTAAGCCGGCACCGGCCGAAGAGGGCGATGCGGCACGCTCGACGTCGAGTGCTGCGGGGCCCCTGGACCTACCCCGGCGCGATGTAACCCTCAACCACCCTCATGCGTGCCTGGCACCGGTGAGAACTGGCTCGAGCAGAGGGATCTACCTGGTAACCCTCAACCACCCTCAAGCGTGCCTGGCACCGGTGAGACTCGGATGGGGAAGTACGGCGGGGAGAGGATGAAGCCGATGCGCGGGTCGCGGCCGGCGCGCCCGCGCGCCATGTCCAGCGCGGCGCTCACGCCGTGCGCGGGGATGAAGCCGAGCATCCTGGCCGCGGCCGCGTCGCGGCAACCGGCGACGATGACGGCGCCGAGCCGCTCGAGCGCCGGCTGGCACGCCTCCCAATCGGTCTCCGGCAGCAGGGGGTGCGCGCTGCGCCCCGCTCGATAGTCGGCCAGCGCCCGCGCCTCACGCTCCGCGGTCCGCGCCGCGCCGAAGAACGCGCGGTAGGGCCGCTGCGATCCGGGGAAGCGCCGGTTGAAGTCGTGGACGAGGATCGCGGTGCCCCCGTCGACGACCGGAAAGTCGTCGCGCCACAGCTGCAGGACGATGCCGAGCGCCAGGTACGCGGCCAGGAGCGGGTTCGGGGACTCGCGCGGGAGATGAGCGGTGGACGGCGCGATCCCGATGCAGATCGCGTCGAGCTTGCCGTCGAGCACGACCGACCGCGCCTCGACCGCGCGGAGGAGCGCCTCCGCGTGCGCGACCGATGGCGGCCCTGCGTACGCGGCGGCCATCCGCAGCTCGACCGGCACGGAGCGCAGAACCTGACGGCGCGCGAGCGAAGGGAGCGCGCGAAACGCTGTGGCGAGCGGCGACCGGACGATGCGCTCGGCGACCCCGCGGTCGTACGGGAAGCCGCGGAGCGCGCCGCCGAGGCGGGGATGGTCGAGCACGAGCGAGATCCCGAGCAGCGCGACGCGCTCGGCGAGCGCGCGCTCGAGCACGACCCCCAGATCCCATCCTCGCGACCCCGTCGCCTCGAGGAGCGACCGGCCGCCGGCCTCCCGGAGTGCCGCCGGCTCCGCCCGCGGCCAGCAACGCCGCGGGGCCGCCGTGGAGGATGGTCTCGGCCGAGGTCAGCGTCAGGACGAGGTCACTCTCCAGAAGCAGCGGGTTGACCTGCAGCGGGAGCCCGTCGATCGTCCCGATCTCGACCAGAGCAGGGTCCTCGACGTCGTGCACCTCGACGCGGCCGCGAAATCTGCGCGCCAGCTCGTGCGTGCCGAGCCGCTCGCGCTCCCGCCTGCCCGCCGCCCGCCGTTCGAGGCCGCCCGCGACGAGGAGCGTCTGCCGCTGGGAGGGGACGCCCAGGCGCTCGAGCTCGTCCACGACGGCGAACAGCGCGTCCTGGCGCGGGTCGGCCTGCGCCGAGGGCATCGGCAGGGAGGGATGGTCGAGCACGATCGTCGCCGTGCCGCCGGGTCTGACCAGAGTCTCCAACGGCTCGCCCGCGAGCGGGAAGCGGACGGCGTCCCGAACGGCCGCGCCGATCTCCGGCACCGTCTCGACCGGCGGCGGCGGCCTGAGCACGACCGCGTCGTCGGGCACGTTGACGACCGCGACCCCCGATCCCGACAGCAGAGGGATCTTCACGGAATGGATCGGTACAGCCGCAGGAACGTCGTGCGGAACCCGCGTTTCGGCCAGAAGCGCGAGGCGAGGAGGTTGGTCACCCGCCAGTCGGTCACCATCGCCCGGTAGCCCTGCTCCGCGCGCCCACGCTAAGCACGCCGCGGTCAGCGCGAGGCCGGCCCCGGAACCGCGAGCTTCGGGAAGGACGGCCGCGTAGCCGAGATGCGCGAAGCCGGAAGGGCGCGCGAGGCCTCTGTGCGCGCCGGACATCTCGATCGGCACGACGACGAAGTTGCCGACGATACAGCCGTCGAGCTCGGCCACCAGGTTGCCGATCTCGGGCTTGGTCAGGTCCTCGACGATCTCCTCCCGCTCCTCGTCGGGGTCGCCCGGCTCGAAACTCGGAGAAGACGGGCGAAAGCGACTGGTGGCCGGAGAGCTCGGGCCCGATCTCGACCATTGCCTCGACGTCGCCCTCGTTCGCGACTCGCGCGACCACGCCCTCGATCTCCGGCGACGGCTCGTCGGTGAGCTCCCGGATGCCGAAAGCATGCTGCGCGCCGAAGCCGAGGCGGAACCAGGCGTCCACGAGCTCGCGGTCGTGGGCAGGAACGTAGACGTAGTGCCGCGTGCGCCCCTCCTCGACCCAGCGCGGCGGCGGCCTGGGCGTACAGGTCGCGGACGAGCTCCGGCTCGCGCACCGCATGCCCGGCGAGCTCGATCCACGCATTCGGCCCCCAGCTCTCGTCCAACCGCGTCGCGAGCAGGTAGCCGTCCTCCGTGAAGACGCCCGACGCGCCGTCCTTGTCCCACAGCGCGCGCACCTCCGCCGTGTAGTCGACCTCGGCCGGAAGCAGCGGCTCGGCCTCCCGGTGCCGCCGGTGCCGCTCGTCGAGGAGCGCTGCGGCCGGCTCGACGTGCGCCTCTGCGAACGGGACGATCTTCACGCGAGCACCTCCCGGAGCCGGTCCGCGTAGGGCGCGCGCTCCTCCGGCGAGGCCCAGCGGAACTCGGCGTCCCGCGCGTAGAGCTCGTCGCCGGCGAAGCGCGGGAAACACGTGCACGTGGAAGTGGAAGACGTCCTGGCCGGCGCCGGAGCCGTTGTGCTGCCTGGTCGAGATCCCGTCGCAGTCGCGCGCGTCCTCGAGAGCGGCCGCGATGCGTTTCGCGGTCGAGTACACCGCCCCGAGCTCGTCCTCCGGGATCGACGCGAGGTCGGCGAAATGCGCGTTCGGCACCACGATCACGTGCCCCGGATTGCTCTCCCACCAGCGCGGCGAGACGAACGCGGTCGTCCGCTCGTCGCGCCAGACGACGTCGGTCCGGCGGTTGTGCTCGGTCTCCTCCCCGGCGAGGAACTGACAGAAGGGGCACGCGGTAGGCTCGACAGTGATGCCGAAGACACTAACCGGGGTCGAGCTCCAGCTGGACGATGCGCCGGCGCGCGACTCCGAGCTGTTCCTCGTCGACGGCAACAACCTCGCCTACCGGGCCTTCTTCGCGCTTCCCGAGGAGCTGGCCACGAGCGACGGCTTCTCGACCAACGCGCTCCTCGGCTTCACGAACATGCTGTTCAAGCTGCTGACCGACTACCGGCCGCGTGGGGTCGCCGTCGCCTGGGACACGCGGCCCGTCCACCGCACCGAGATCTCCGAGACGTACAAGGCTGACCGCCGGCCGATGCCCGATCTCCTGCGCGAGCAGTTCCCGTACTTCCGGCCGATCGTCGAGGCCTTCGGCTACCGCAACCTCGAGTTCGAGGGCTGGGAGGCCGACGACGTGATCGCCACCCTCGCGACCCGCGCGGACGCAGCCGGAGTGAAGACCTGCGTCGTCTCGACCGACCGGGACGCGTTCCAGCTCGTCTCCGAGAACGTCTGCCTGATGATGACGCCGCGCGGCGTTTCGGACGTCCACGTCTACACGCCGGAACGGGTCGAGCTTCGCTACGGCATCCCGCCCGACCGCGTCCCCGACTTCATCGGGCTGAAGGGCGACACCTCCGACCAGATCGAGGGCGTCCCCGGAATCGGCGACAAGACCGCGGGGCAGCTGATCGCCCAGTTCGGCTCGCTCGAGAATCTGCTGGAGAACATCGACGAGGTCTCCGGGACGAAGCGCAAGGAAACGCTGCGGCTGTACGCCGACCAGGCGCGGCAGTCGAAGCTGCTCGCGACGATGCGGCGCGACCTCGAGCTCGACTTCGACGCGGCGGAGATCGTTCGCGGCCAGCCCGACCGCTCGGCGCTCAAGGAGATGTTCCGGCGGTTCGAGTTCCGCAACCTGCTGCAGCGCGTGGACGAGCTCGACTCGGCGCTTCCCGCGGCCGCGCCGACGGTCGTCGGAGTCGAGATCCCATGGCGCGAGGAGCTGACCGTTTCCCTGCACGGCCTCGTCGGCATCGCCTTCGACGAGGGCCGGATCGCGGTCGCCGCCGACGACGCGGTCGTCGTCGCACCGCGGCCGAGCCGCGTCGAGGGGACGTTCGCCGTCCACGACGCCAAGTCGGCGGGCGTCGACGCAGCCGACGACACGATGCTGCTCGCGTACCTGATCGAGCCCGGACGTGCGTCCTACGAGCTGGACGAGCTGGCCGCCGAATACGGGATCGAGCTGCAGCCCGTGCCCGAACGCAGAGGAGGAGACCGCGACACTCGTCCGGCGCGCCGCCGCGACGCTCCGCCTCCGCGATCCGATGCTCGAACGCGTCCGCGAGCGCGGAGCCGAGGAGCTCTACCGCAACGTCGAGCTCCCGCTCTCCGCCGTGCTCGCCGCGATGGAACGCGCCGGCGTGAAGATCGACACCTACCGCATGGGCGAGATCACGGCCCGGCTGGCCGATCGCGTCGAAGAGCTGGAGTCGCAGGCGTACGAGCTGGCCGAGGAGGAGTTCATGATCGGATCGACGCAGCAGGTGGCGCGGATCCTGTTCGAGAAGCTCGAGCTGACGCCCGGCCGCAAGGGCAAGACCGGATACTCGACCGACACGCGCGTCCTGCGCTCGATCCGCGACGAGCACCCGATCATCCCGGTGATCGAGGAGTGGCGCGAGTACTCGAAGCTGCTGAACACGTACCTCGGCCCGCTGCCGAGCCTGATCTCGGAGGAGGACGGCCGCCTGCACACGACCTTCAACCAGGCCGTCGCCGCGACCGGGCGGCTCTCGACTTCGAACCCGAACCTGCAGTCGATCCCGATCCGCACCGAGCTCGGCCGCGAGATCCGCTCGGCCTTCGTCGCCGAGCCCGGCCACCGGATGCTCTCGGCCGACTACTCGCAGATCGAGCTGCGCATCCTCGCCCATGTCTCCGGCGAGCCGAAGCTGCGCGAGGCCTTCGCGCGAGGGGACGACATCCATACGGCGACCGCGGCGGAGGTGCTCGGCAAGGATCCGGCCACGCTGACGACCGGAGAGCGCTCGGTCGCCAAGATGATCAACTTCGGGATCATCTACGGCATCTCCGCCTTTGGCCTGTCGGAGAACCTGGAGATCCCGCGCGAGGAAGCGCAGGAATACATCGACGCGTACCTGGCGCGCTTCCCGCTCGTCCAGGATTTCATCCAGCGGACGATCGAGCAGGCGCGGCGCGACGGCTACGTCACGAGCCTGCTCGGGCGGCGCGCGCCCGGTGCCCGAGATCCGCGCCTCGAACCGCCAGACGCGCTCGCTCGGCGAGCGGCTCGCGGTCAACTTCGTCATGCAGGGATCGAACGCGGACATCATCAAGGTGGCGATGATCCGCATCCACGAGCGGCTGCGCGCGGAGGGACGCGGTGCGAGGCTCGTGCTGCAGATCCACGACGAGCTGCTGCTCGAGGTGCCGGAGACCGAGGTCTCGGCGGTGCGTGACCTGGTGCGCGAAGAGATGTGTGGCGCGTACCCGCTCGACCCGCCGCTCGCCGTCGACGTCGGCGTCGGCGACGACTGGGACGAAGCGAAGTAACTACAGCTGCGCGCGGGCGCGCTCGGCGAGGACGAGATTGCCTTTGCGCTCGAACAGGGCCAGCGCCTCCCGGGCCGCAGCCTGGGCGTCTTCGGACCGGCCGGCGGCGCGCAGGATCTCCGCCAGATCGAGCAGGACGCCGCCGTGCAACTCAAAGAAGTCAGTCCCAGCCGCGATCTCGACCGCTTCACGGCCAAGCGACTCGGCTGACCCGCGCTGCCCACGTGCAGCCAGCACTTTCGCTCGGACGGCTCGCCACGCAGCCTGAGTGACCGCGTCGTCGGTCGAGCCGAGCTCGTTGCTCATCTCGGTGTACCGCTCGGCTTCGTCGAGCCGCCCCTGCCGGTAAACCGCCTCGGCCAGATGCGCCGCGACCGTGGATCGAACGCCCTTCTCACCGATCCGCTCGAGCTTCTCGTACGACTCCCTGAGCACACGCTCGCCTTCCTCCCACTCCTCGGCGAGCGAACAGATCTCCCAGATGCAAACGGCGGTGGTCGTGTACAGCTTCTCCTGGCCCAGCTCGCGAAACTGCTCGCGCCACGGGGTCATCGCCTCACGTGCTGCATCGAACTGCCCGAGCTTCGCCCTCAGGTGGCCGAGTATGTGCAACGCGAGGTTCTGCACCGACGGGTTGCCCGGCAGCCGCTCGAGCACGTCCTCGGCCCAGCTGAAGCCGTCCTCGACCGAGATCGGGCCGAACGCGATCGGTGGAAGAGCCCTGGCCAGGATCTCCAGCTCCAGCGCCTCGCTCACCCGCCGTGCGTGCTCCAGGCCCCGCTCGATCGCCGTTGTCTGCTCGGCTCCACGGGCGTGGATGTTGTGCGCCTCGGCGATCAGGAACCAGGCTCGCGCCAGCACCTCGTGGTCATCTGCGGGCGTGCGCTCGGCGATCGCCGCCCGCGCCTCTTCGAGCGCGAGCTCGACGGCTCCTTCCGGTTCGCGCAGCATCCGCTGATCCCGGTAGCCGATGCGCGCGAGCCACTCAACATGGCTGTCGCCAGCTTCCTTCGCCATCCGCGCCGCTTCCTGGAAGGTCGCCTCTGCCCGCTCCGGCTGGGCGGTGTGCACCAGAGCGCGGGCGTATCCGACGAGCAGGATCGGGCGCCCCTCGTCCTCCTCGGGAGCAAGGGCGAGGGACCGCTCGAAGAACTTCACCGCAGCGGCGACGTCCTGCCGGGCCGCGGCCGCGTAGGCCGCCGCGCCGAGCTTTTCGGCCGCGCGTCGAGCAACGGCCAGCTCGGGAACGCCGAGCTCGGCGCCGTAGCGGTAGGACTGCTCCAGGTGATAGCCGAGGATCTCGTCTGGTGCCTCGTCGCCCATCCGTTGCGCGATGAAGTCGGCGAAGCGCTCGTGGAGCTCGGCCCGCAGCCGCTTGGGGACCGACTCGTACGCGGCATCTCGGATGAGGATGTGTCCGAAGCGGAAGCCGTCGTCGCCGGGAAGCTGAGACCGGTCAGGACGAACCAACTCCTTGCGTACGAGCGTGAGAAGGTGTCCGCCGACATCCGCCCGCACCGGTTCGGGAACGAGCTCCTGCACCGAACCGCGATGAAAGAGACGCCCCTCGATCGACGCACGCTCGATCACGGCGCGCTCGTCCTCTTCGAGCCGGTCGATGCGCGCGGACAGCAGCGCGTGGATCGTGGGCGGGATATCGAGCACGCCGTTTCCCGACTCCGCCTGGTGGGCGAGCAGCTGTTCGAGGAAGAGCGGATTGCCCTCGGCCGCCGCGACGATGCGCTCCCTCGTCTCGGCCGGGACGTCTCGCAGTCCCTCGACCAGGGCCTCCGCCTCCGAGCCCACGAGCGGCTCGAGCGCGACCAAAATGGCGTTCGGCTTCGGAGTCGACCAGGCCGGGCGTTCTTCGAAGAGGTCGGGGCGGGCGCTGCAGAGCAAGAGCAACGGCGCCGCGGCGAAGGTCGAGACGTACTCGATCAGGTCGAGCAGCGTCGGCTCGGCCCAGTGGATGTCATCGAGCACGACGATCAGAGGTCGCTCGCCGGCAAGCGTCTCGAACAGCCTGCGGAAGCCCCAGGCGATCTCTTCCCGCGAGGCGGTCCCCTCCCCCAAGGCAGCCCCGATACGGAGCCTGGCGAGCTCGTCGTCGAGGAACTCGACCCCGGCGAGCTGCTCGACGATCTCCTGGAGCGGCCAGTAGGTGATGCCTTCGCCGTAGGAGAGACAGCGACCGACGACCACGCGTGCATCGCAGCGCTGGATCAGCTCCCGGATCAGGCGCGACTTGCCGATTCCGGGAGGGCCGACAACCGTAGCCAGTTGGGGTAGGCGTTTCTCCACTGCTGTCGCGAACACCTGCTCGACGGCGGTCAGCTCTTGCTCCCTGCCCACGAACGGCGCATAGATCGGGCGCGTAAAGGCCGGGACGTCCGGGAGGAGCTCGAGCAAGCGGTAGGCCGGGACGGGCTCTGCCTTCCCCTTGAGCTCGAGCACCTCGACTGGCTCGGAGCGGACGGCCTCGCGCACGAGTCGCTGGCTCCCCTCGCCGAGCAGGATCTCGCCGGGCCGAGCCGCCTGCTCGAGGCGCGCGGCCACGTTCACGGCGTCGCCGGTGACCAGCGTCTCGCCCGTTCCGGCTACCACCTCGCCGGTATTGACGCCGATTCGCACCTGCAGGCCGAGCTCCTCCACGCGTTCGCGGATCGCGGCCGCTGCCCGGCATGCCCGTAGCGCGTCGTCCTCGTGCACTCGCGGGATCCCGAAGACGGCCATGGCGGCGTCGCCGATGAACTTCTCGACCGTGCCGCCGTGGCGTTCGAGGATTATGCGCAGCTCGGCGTGGTAGCGCGACATCGCCTCCTGCAGGACTTCCGGATCTGCGGTGTCACCAAGCGCCGTCGACCCGACCAGGTCGCAGAAGACGACGGTGACCGTCTTGCGGACTGCCACCCTCAAAGGGTACGACGATTAGCTGATCGCGACCATCCGCTCGATCGCGCCGCGGGCGCGCTCGGCGATCTCGGGCTCGACGGTCACGACGTGCTTCCAGTCGCGCAGCGAGTCGCGCAGCTTCTCGAGCGTGATCATCTTCATGTACTTGCAGATGGCCCGCTCGGACACGGCCTCGAAGCGCTTCCCGGGAGCCTCCTTGTTCAGCCGGTGGATGATCCCCGTCTCGGTCGCGACCAGGAAGCGGCTCTTCGGCGACTCCTTGGCGAAGTTGATCATCCCCTCGGTCGAGAGGATGTGCGTCCGGCCGTTCCCGAAGGCCATGCACTGGCTCGCGCAGCCGCACTCGGGGTGGACGAGGAGCTCCGCGTCGGGCGCCTCGTCCTGCCAGCGCTCGATGTCGGCCGGGCGGATTCCGGCGTGCACGTGGCACTCGCCCATCCAGATGTTCAGCTTGCGGCCGGTGACGCGCTCGAGCCAGATCCCCAGGTACATGTCCGGAAGGAACAGGATCTGGCGGTCGGCCGGGATGGCTTCGATCACCGCGCGCGCGTTGCCGGACGTGCAGCAGTAGTCGGTCTCGGCCTTCACCTCGGCGGTCGTGTTCACGTAGGAGACGACGACGGCGTCCGGGTTGTCCGCCTTCCACTCGCGCAGCTGGTCGGCGGTGATCGAGGCGGCGAGCGAGCAGCCGGCGTCGAGATCGGGGATGAGGACGGTCTTGTCGGGCGAGAGGATCGCCGCGGTCTCGGCCATGAAATGGACGCCGCAGAAGACGATCGCCTCCGCGTCGGTCGCCGCGGCCTCCCGCGACAGCCCGAGCGAGTCGCCGACGTAGTCGGCCACGTCCTGCACCTCGGGCACCTGGTAGTTGTGCGCGAGGATCACGGCGTCGCGCTCGCGCGCCAGCGCCTTGACCTCGTCCTGCATCACGGTTGTCAGGGTCGTGCTCACAGAACCTCCAGGGAGACGTCGAGGGAGCGCGCCGAGTGGGTCAGCGCGCCGATCGAGATGAAGTCCACGCCGGTCTCGGCGATGGGACGGATGGTTTCGAGCGTGACGCCGCCGGACGCCTCGAGCGTCGCGCGGCCGGCGGTGATCGCGACGGCCTCGCGCATCAGCGCGGGCGGCATGTTGTCGAGCAGGATCGCGTCGGCGCCTGCCGCGAGCGCTTCGCGCAGCCCGTCCAGGTCTTCGACCTCGATCTGGACGGGCACGCCCGCGCCTGCCGCCGTGTTCGACCGCGGTCGTGATCGAGCCGGCGACCGCGAGGTGGTTGTCCTTGATCAGGATCCCGTCGTAGAGGCCGAACCGGTGGTTGCGGCCGCCGCCGCACTCGACCGCGTACTTCTCCAGCTCCCGCAGCCCGGGCGTCGTCTTGCGCGTGTCGAGGATCTCGGCGCCGGTTCCCTCGATCGCGTCGACGAAGCGCCGCGTCAGCGTGGCGATGCCGGACAGGCGGGCGAGGATGTTCAGCGCCGTCCGCTCGCCGGTCAGGATCGGGCGGGCGGGGCCGTCGAGCAGCGCAACCCGGCCCTCGACCTCGTCGCCGTCGGAGGCGAGCGCCTGGAAGCGCACGGTCTCGTTCAGCTCGCGGAAGAGCTCTTCCACGAGGTCGAGGCCGCAGACGACGCCGCGCTCCTTGACCAGGATCGCCGCCTCGCAGGCCGCATCCGCCGGGAATGACGCGCTCGGTCGTGAGGTCGCCGTCGCCCACGTCCTCCGCGAGCCAGGCCGCGACCTGGGAGATGCCCGGTCACTGCCATCGCTCGAGCACCGGCTCCTGTCCGGGACGGAGGACGACGTGCGCCTCGAAGCGCGAATCCTGCTCAGGGAAGTCGACGCGGAAGTGCGCGCCTCGGCTTTCCTCACGGGTGAGCGCGCTCTCGGCGACGAGGCGCGCGATCAGATGGTCGGAGCCGCGGAGCCGCTCGAGGCCGGCGCGGTCGCGGACGAGGCCCGCGTCGCGCCAGAACGTTCGACGAAGCTCCGGCGTCACCTCGGCCTCTGCCGCCGGCGCCTGCGGCGGCTTCGACGGAGGCCTGCTGCTGGCTCGCCGAGCGCCGACAGAGCGGCGCGACGGCCGAAGACGAGGCACTCGAGCAGCGAGTTCGACGCGAGGCGGTTGGCGCCGTGGACGCCGGTGCAGGCAACCTCACCGGCGGCATAGAGACCGTTCACTTCCGTCTGCCCTTCGAGATCGGTGACGACGCCGCCCATCGTGTAGTGGGCCGCCGGCGAGACGGGAATCGGCTCTTCGCCGGGGTCGTAGCCCTCCTCCTCGATGCGGGCCATGAGCCCGGCGAACCGTGCCCGCTCGATAGGCCGGAGGTCGAGAAGCGCCGTCCCGCGCGCGTCGATGGCGCGGGCGACGACGTCGCGTGGCGCGAGCTCGTCGGTGAAGCGCTCGCCGTGGTCGTCGAGCAAGAGCGCGCCCGCTCCGCGCAGCGCCTCGCTGAGCAGCAGGCTCGAACCGGAGAGAGCCGTCGGATGGAACTGCATGAACTCGAGATCGGCGACGGCCGCGCCCGCGCGATACGCAAGCGCGATCCCCTGGCCGAGGGCTCCAGCCGGATTGGTCGTCCGCTCCCAGAGCGCGGCGGCTCCGCCGGTCGCGAGCAGCGTCGCGCGCGCGGCGACGACGCGCCGGTCGGTGACGACGCCGACACAGCGGCCGCCGGACGTCCACAGGCCGACCACCCGCTCGCTCTCGGAGACGCGGATGCGCGGGTGCGCGCGCACCCGTTCGGCGAGGACGCGCGCGATCTCCTTCCCGGTCGCCGCGCCGCCCGAGTGGAAAACGCGCGCGACCGAATGGCCGCCTTCCCGGCCGGGCTCGTCCTCGAAGTCGACGCCCAGGTCGACAAGGTCGACGATCCGCGCCGGCGCTTCCTCGGTCAGAACGCGCACGGCGCTCGGTCGGCTGAGGCCGCGGCCGGCGCGCAACGTGTCTTCCGCGTGCAGCACCGGCGAGTCGCCGGGACGCGCCGCGGCGGCGACGCCGCCCTGGGCGAGATAGCTCGCCGACGAGAGCAGCGGGCCCTTCGAGATCAGCTCGACGTCTGCTTCCGAAGCGGCGCACAACGCTCCGTAGAGGCCGGCGACGCCGGTGCCGACGATGACGAGATCGGTGGACGTTTTGGTCACGTTCGAGGTTTGTGACTGATAGTCTAAAACTCGTGGGTCAGTCTACCAGAGTTTCCAACCCCGAGGCGAAAACATCGCGCCCGGCCTGCGCCGACGCACGTCACGCTGGCCGTGATCCTCCAGGTGCGCGAGGGCGTGCTGCAGGTGCTGCTGTGGGAGCGCGCGAGGGAGCCCGACCTCGGCGCGTGGGCCCTCCCCGGCGGCTATCTCGAGCCCGGCGAGACACTCGAGGAGTCGATCCGCCGCCATCTCGCGGCGAAGGTCGACGTTCGCGAGGTCGCCCACCTCGAGCAGCTCGAGACGCTGAGCGATCCCGACCGCTACCCGCGCGAGTGGCAGCTCGCGACCGGGCTATCTCGGGCTCGTTCCACGCGACCTCGACCCGGCCCTGCCCGAGGACACGCAGTGGTTCCCGGTCGACGACCTGCCGCGGATGGCGTTCGACCACGGCGAGTTCACGCTGGACGCACGAGAGCGGCTGCGCGGAAAGCTCTCGTACACGAACGCCGGGTTCGCGCTCGCCCCGCCGGAGTTCACGCTCTCGGAGCTGCGGGAGATCTACGTGGCCGCGCTCGGCCACCCGGTGTCGGCGACGAACCTGAAGCGCGTGCTGCTGCGCCGCCGCGTGCTCGAGCCGACCGGCGAGCTGCGCACCCCGGGCCGTCCGGCGGGCGCCCGGCCGCGCTGTTCCGCTTCCGCTCCCGCGGGCTCGAGATCACCGACCCGTTCGCGGCGCTGCGGCCGCGCTAGCGATCGAGACGTCGAGCCCGGTGGACGCCATGAGAGGCTCGGCAGGAGGGTCGAGCCGCGCGGAAGCGCCAGCGACGTCGGCGACCGCCCTGCCTCGCCCCGAGCGTCTTCAGACCGGTCGTTAGGCCATACCGACACGGCCTCGACCCGCGGATGGCCGAGAACAGCGACGCGCTCCGGGCTGCACCAGCAGCCAGACGAGCGGCACGACGAGCCAGAAGAAGGGCCCGAGGACGACGAACCCAACTACGCCATCGTTCTCGAGCCACGGGTCGACCGAGAGTGATGCCATGTGGGCCCCGGACGCGCAAGACTAGCTCCATCGCGCCCCCGGGCTCCTCACGCGATGTCTGGCCAGGGCAGGCGACGAGCTTGTAGCCGACGCCGCGCACCGTGATGATCCGCTCGGGCTTCGCGGGGTCGCGCTCCAACTTACGGCGTAAGTTGGAGATGTGCACCTCACACGCGTGCTGGTCGCCGACGTACGGGCTCTCCCACAGGTACTCCATGATCTGCCTGCGCGTGAACACGCGCTCCGGCTGCTGGGAGAACAGCGAGCAGAGCTTGAACTCCGACGGGGTCAGCTGCACGGGCGCGCCGTCGACCACGACCTGGTGCCGGCCGAGGTCGATGCGCAGGCCGCCGACCTGGCGGACGACGCCGTCCGCGTCGGCGCGGTCGAGCTCGCGCCGGCGCAGGATCGCGCGCACGCGGGAGACGAGCTCCGGAACGGAGAAAGGCTTCGTCACGTAGTCGTCGGCGCCGATCTCGAGCCCGAGCACCCGGTCCAGCTCCGCATCCTTCGCGGTCAGCATCACGATCGGGATCTTGCTCTCGGCGCGAAGCCGCCGGCAGACCTCCAGCCCCGACATCCCGGGCATCATCAGGTCGAGGATCATCAGATCGTACGAGTCGCTGCGCGCGGCGGACAGCGCCTCCTCCCCACTCGCCACGCCGTCCGCCTCGAAGCCCTCGTTCCGCAGCGCGTAGGACACGACGTCGAGGATCCCCGGATCGTCGTCGACGATCAAGACCCGGCTCACGCGACCGCTTCCTTCTGCACTCCCGTGAGCGTAATCCGGACGGTCGTGCCGCTGCCGACCACAGACTCGAGCTCGATCCGTCCGCCGAGCGCGGCAACCGCTTGCCGGACGATCGCCAGCCCGAGCCCGAAGCGGCTTGGGTCGCGTCCGTCAGGACGATAGAAGCGGTCGAAGATCCGGTCCTGCCGCTCGGGCGCGATGCCGTTGCCGGTGTCGGTCACCTCGAGCACGACCGAACCTCCAGGAAGCGCCCGTGCGGCAATCTCGATCTTTCCGCGCTCGGTGTTCTGGAGCGCATTCGCCGTGAGGTTCGAGACGGCCTGCTCGACGAGGTCTCGCTCGGCGAGAACCTCCAACCCGGGCGGACAACGCACGGTCACGGCGACCTCCTTCGGCGGCTGGACGTCTTCCACGATCGCCTCGAGGAGTGGCCGCAGCTCGACCGGCGCGAGATTCGGCGCCTCTTCCCGCGTCTGGGCTCGCGCCAGTACCAGCAGCGAGTTCGTGAGCCTGCCGAGCCGCGCGGCCTCCCGCTCGATGTGGTCCAGGAAGCGGTCGCGCTCGACGACATCGTCCTTCGCGCCCGACTGGAGCACCTGGATCGCGCCGGTAATGGTCGCGAGCGGCGTCCGGAGCTCGTGCGCCGCGTTGGTGACGAACTCCCGCTCGGCGCGCTCGCGCCGCTCGCGGACGGAGACGTCGGTGACGACCAGGATCACGTTTTTCGACCGGCCGCGCGGAGGGATGCCCGGCGATGGAGTACGCCCGGCCGTGGTCGGTCTCGAAGGTCTCCTGAATCGCCCGCGCGCCCGGCTCGAACAGGCGCGTCGGCGAGCACCTTCAGCACAGGCTGGCCCCACGCGTCCGGAAGCTCGTCGCCCTCGTCGACCGAGACGCGCAGCAGCCGCCTGGCGGCTGCGTTGGAGAACTCGATCCGCAGGTTCGAGTCCACCGCGATAACACCGTCGTGGAGCCGCCCCAGCAGGCGCTGAAGGCGGTCGCGCTCCGCCTCGACCCGCCCGAACGACTCGCGCAGCCTGGCGCGCATTCGGTCGATCGTCTCGGCCAGGCCGCCGAGCTCGTCCTTCAGCCACGGGTGGAGACGCGTGTCGAAGCTGCCGCCCTCGATCGCGTCGGCGGCGTGGGCAATCCGGCGCAACCGTCCCGCGATCAACATGGCCACGAGCAACCCTGCGATGGCTCCGGCGAGAGACGCGAACAGGGCCGCCTGCACGACCTGGCGATGCACGATGCCCAGCTGCCCCTCGAGCTGCGGGAGCGGCGAGAACGTGAGCAATGCGCCGCCAACCTTGGGAACGGGAAGCGCAATCAGCGTCGCATGGCCGTGGTCGATCGGCGACGTGTAGCGGCCCCCTTCCGTAAGCGCGGTCTTGACGGCGTCGTTGGCGGGCGTGATGTGCTGGAGCCGGATGCCGCGTGAGAAGTCGGAGGAGACCAGATTTCCCTCCTCGTTGTAGTAGAAGAGCGACATGCTGCGACGGCTGGAGATCCGATCGATCGTCGGGCCAAGATTCCCGCGCCTGAGGCCATCTGTGACGCTATCCGACGGCCCCGAAGGAGTTGGCGAGCGCCAGTTCCTCGGCACTCCCCCTCAGCGCGTTCTCGGACCGGCCCGAGAAGACCCACGAGACGATCAGGGCGGTGACCGCCGCGATCACCGCGAATGCGAGCGGCAGCCAGAAGCGCATCCCGATGCGAATCGGATGCGCGCGAAGGCGGAGGAAGTGGCTGCGGAACCTGCTGGAGGCCACGATGACACCAAGTATGGCCCTGCCGCCAGAGTCGCTGCAAAAGGCCGGAAAAACGCTCAGCGGATCTTGAGGCAACTCTTAGTCGTCACTGAGTCCGCTTCGCGATGCTTGACGTGTCGATGGCCTTCCATCTCGCCTCCGGAACTCTCAGTCCGACGAACGCTTCGCTGCTCGACGCGCTGCGCGGGGTTGGGCTCGACGCCCGACTTACCATGCCGGCCGACCTCGGCGCAGCGCATGCCGGCGACGTCGTTCTCGGACGCCTCGACGTCATGCCGACACTCGAAGGTGTCGAGCCCGGGATGGGACATCTCCGGCGCGCCAAGGAGCGCGGTGTGCACGTCCTCAACGAGCCCGGAGCGCTGCTCGCCTCGCACGACAAGCTCATGACCGCCATCCGCCTCGCCGCGGCCGGCGTCCCCCATCCGCGGACGGCGCACGTGGACGGCAGCTCCCTCCTCCCGTCGCTCACGCCGCCGTACGTGGTCAAGCCACGCTTCGGCAGCTGGGGACGGGACGTGTACCGCTGCGAGGACAGCCTCCAGCTGGCCGCGTGCCTGGCTCGCTCGCCGGGCGGCCGTGGTTCGAGCGGCAGGGGGTGCTCGTCCAGGAGCTCATCCCGCCGCGCGGCTACGACCTGCGCGTGATCGTCGCCGGCGGCATCGTCTCCGGCGCGATCGAGCGAGTCGCGGGCGACGGCGAATGGCGCACGAACATCTCGCTCGGCGGCTGGCGCCGTCAGACGGATCCGCCCGAGGAGGCGCGCGCGCTCGCAGTCGAGGCCGCGGCAGCGCTCGGCGGCGACCTCGTCGGCGTCGACCTGCTCCCCGACCGACGCGGGGGCTGGACGGTGCTCGAGATCAACGGCGCCGTCGACTTCACGCACGAGTACTCCCTCGGACGGCGGCGACGTCTTTGCCGAGGCCGCTCAGGCGCTCTCGCCTGCGCACGTGCTCGAGACAGCTGTCTCGATCGCCTAGCTGTCCTAGAGGACTCCTTACAAAGTTCCGGTATTAGTTTCCCCCGATGCGACGGGGCATCCTGGTGCTGGGCGCGCTGGCCGCGCTCCTGTTCGCTGCGCTTTCGACCGCGGGCGGATCCGCGTACCCGGTCACGAAGCCGCGCTGGCTGAAGGGCGTCCAGATCACCGAGTACTACTCGGCGCCGGAGCGCTGGTTCGTCGGACGCAAGGTGACCGCGCCTGGCATCTCCGGTAAGCACCGCGTCGACTGGCTCTACTCCTCGGCCGGGATCTCGATGGAGGGGGACGGGATCGACCTCGACGGCAAGCACGTCCACCTGTCGGCGATCGGCACTCCGGGCTGGGTGACGCAGGACGGCCGCGCGACCGCACCCGGCGCGAGCGGCTGGACGAACGGCTGGCCGTTCTGGCGTTTCGGCGGCTGGCGGAACAAGGAGCGGCACGTGACCTTCCCGCTCGAGGCGGGCGGCTGGTTCGACGGCAAGAGCGTCCGTTACGTCAAGGCGGCCGGCGTCTCGTTCAAGGACGGGATGTCACTGCCGATCAAGCCGTGGAAGAACATCGCGGTCGATCCGAGCGTCATCCCGATGGGCAGCAAGGTCTTCGTCCCCGCCTATTGCCCCAAGCACGGATGGATGGTCGCCGGCGACACCGGCGGCGCGATCCAGGGGCTGCACATCGACGTCTACCGCTCGCCGCCCAGGCTGCGCGGCGGCGACCAGCAGTTCACCGACCAGCGGATCTACGTGATTCCACCGGGCAAGCAGCTTCCGCCCGGCGTGGCGAAGCCGACCTGCGCGAGCGCCGGGCCGTCAGGCCCCTGAGCGGCGCGCGCTGTACGCGGGCCATCCCCCGGAAGTGGGAGTTCCCAGCTCGTCGAGCTGCGGCAGCGTGAGCAGCGTGTAGTGCCGCGCGCGGAGCGCCTGGATCAGCGACGGAAGCTGCGAGGCCGTCTGCGCGAGCGTGTGCATGAGGACGATGCTGCCCGGGCCGCACGGCTGAGAGAATCCTGCTCTCGATCACGCCGGCGCCGGGGCTCGTCCAGTCACGGGGGTCGACGTCCCACAGCACGACCGCCGAGTAGCCCGTGCGCGCGGCCGCGGCCACGGTCGTCGCCGTGTACGAGCCGTACGGAGGGCGGAAGTAGGGCGTCGGCGTGACGCGCGCCAGCTTCCACCAGACGTCGCGATCGTCGTTCAGCCGCGCGGTGGACGAGGAGAAGGAGAGATGCGAGAAGTTGGCGTGGTCCCAGCCGTGGCTACCGATCACGTGGCCCTCGCGGACCGTTCGGCGCCCCAGCGAGGGATTCGCGAGCACGGCCTGGCCGGGGCAGAAGAAGGTGGCCTTCACCCCGTACCGCTTCAGCGTGTCGAGGATGCTCGCCCAGGCGCTGCCGACGTAGCAATCGTCGAAGGTGAGCGCTATCCGGCGGCCGACGCCGCTGAAATTCGCCCAGACACGCGCGAGTGCACGGGCCGGACGACGAGGAACCGCTTCGGCGCCGATGTCGCGGCGTTTCCCGCCTCATCCACTGCCGAGAGCGAGAGCTCGTAGGTACTCGGCGCGAGCCTGGCGCCGTGGGTCGACGGCCAGCGGAGGTCGGCCTTTCCCGGCTTCAGCGCGTAGCCACCGCGTGTCTTCAGCTTGCGTCCGCCCTGGTCGACGAGGTCGAGCGTGACCCGGGCGGCGGTCAGGTCATAGAGCCGGAAGCGGATGCGCAGCGGCCCGCCCGTCAGGATGGACGGCGAGACGCCCCCGCTTCCCCACAGCATCAGCGGGGGCTTCGTGTCGAGCACGAACTTCGTCGACGCTTCGCTGCTCGTCGCCGTGACCGCATCGGTCGCCGTCACCGTGAGCGTGTATCTCCCGTCCGGCGCTACCGCGCTCTTGGCCGTCGACGCCGATCTTGCCGTTCCAGTGGAACGACGCCGTCCCCGCGTTCACCGAAGCGCCTGGAGCGTTCGTGTAGACGACGTTGCCTCGGAGCGTCGCTGATCTCGATCAGCAGCGTGACCGGAACGTCGACGTCGATCGAAGCCCGCAGCGTGTCCTTTACGCCGTCTCCGTTGGGGCTGAACGCGAGCGGCGAAACCTTGAGCGCGACGATCGGCACGGCAGCGACCTGGCCGCCGGAGGGCGATGCGCACAGCACCAAGGCCGCGAGCGCGGAGACGATGACGATCGGGAGCTTCACGGGCGGAGGGAGAGTGATTATGCCGCCGGCGTCAGCCGGATCAGCTGCCGCTCGGCGGCCGTGAGAGCTCTTTCTCGCGGCGGCGCAGCTCGCGCTCCCGCTCTTCGAGCGCCTCGGCGCGCTCGTCGAGCTCGCGCGAGAGCTTCTCCAGCTCGGCCGCGCGCTCGCTCAGCGCTTCCTCGCGCTGACGGCTGCGGCGCCCTCGCCCGTCGCGGTTGCGTTCGACCCGGCGGGTCGCCTCGGCCAGCTCGGCCTCGCGCAGCTCGACCTCCTCCACCCGCTCGCGCAGCAACTGCTTGAGGTCTTCGAGCTCACGCAGCCAGTCCTGGCGGCTCCGCTCGGCCTCGCGCGCATGGTCGCGCAGCATGCTGCGCAGCTCCTCCGCGTCGGCCGAGTCGTCCACGCGGCTGCGGCGCCGCGGACGCCTGCGCTCGCGCGCCTCCGCCTTCTCGGTCTCGGCGGAATCCGCCGAGTCCAGGGACTTTTTGTCGAACGGCCGCACGGCACGATGATAGAACCCAGCGCGATGCAACGACTGACCCCGGAGGACTCACGCATTCTCGCGCTCGAGTCGGGCGCGATCGTCGGCCACACCTGCAAGGTGCTGATCGCCGAGCGCACCGGCGACACGGTCACCTACCTGCGCGACCGGATCGCCCGGCGGATCGGCCTGGTCCCACGCTGCCGGCAGAGCATCGCGACGGTTCCCCTCCACCTCGCCGCTCCGGTGTGGGCCGACGATCCGGATTTCGACCCCGCCCGCCACGTGCGCGCCGTTCCGGTCGAAGGCCCGGTCGACGACGCGCATCTCCGCGAGATCGTCGCGCGACTGATGGCCGAGCGCCTGCCGCGCGACCGTCCACTCTGGGCGATCGACGTAGTCGAGCCGCTCGAGAGGGACAGGACCGCGCTGATCTGGCGGATTCACCATGCGATGGCGGACGGGCAGGCGACGATGGCGATCGGGTCCGCGCTCCTCTGGAGCGACTCCGCGGATCCCCAACCGGACCCACCCCCGCCTCCGCCGGCCGAGCCGCTTCCGCCGCAGAGCGCGCTCGTCGCCACCGCGCTCTCCGACCACGCGCAGGCGATCGGCGAGGCGGCGTACCGGTCGGTCATGGCCTCGTCTCGAGCGGCCGCTGGCGCGAAAGTCTCCACGAGCTGCGTCGCGCGCCGACCGTCCTCCGGCGCGAACTCCGGCCGATGCAGTCCGCCTCGCCGCTCGACGCCGAGGTCGGGCGGCGGCGCCACGTCGCGTTCGTCCACCAGGCGCTCGACCGGGTGCACCGCGCCGCTCATGCGACCGGGGACGGCGTCACGATCAACGACCTCCTGCTCGGCGCGGTCGCGGGCGGGCTGCGCCGCTGGCTCGAGGCGAGGCACGGCTCGATCGGCCCGCTGCGCGTCCAGGTTCCGGTGAGCATGCACCGGGAGGACGAGGCGCCTGGAGCCGTCCCGAACCGCGACTCGTTCATCAACATCGACCTGCCCGTCCAGGAGCCCGACGCGACGCGACGCGTCCTCGCGGTCAGCGAGCAGACTCGGGCCCGCAAGGAAGGACAGGATGCGGACGAGCTGTACGCGCTCTTCGCCGATGTCGGCCACGTCTCCAAGAGCCTGTTCCGGCTCGCGCACAAGCTCGCGTCCAACCCACACGTTTTCGCCCTATCGGTGTCGAACGTGCGTGGCCCGGCCGGCGACCTCTACCTGGCCGGAGGCCGGATCGAGCAGATGTACTCGCTGGCGGAGATCGCTCCGCACCACGCACTGCGGATGAGCGCCAACTCGTTCGGCGGCCGGATGTCGATCGGCCTTTGCGCCGACGCTGACGCGATACCCGACCTCGTCGTCCTCGCCCAGGGGCTCGAGGACTCACTGGACGAGCTGACCGCCGGAGTGCCGGGCTGAGGCACCCGTGGCCCGTCTGATCGCCGTCGCCGTCCCGCTCTTCGTCGCCACGACTGCCGTCTCGGCGCGCCTGAAGCACAAGGCGGCGATGGACGTTGGCCGCGTCGTCGCACCGCTCACCGGCTTCGGAATCGGCCTCGGGCTGGCCCGGCTGACCGGCGATCCGGCCGAATACGCGGCTGCGATCGCGCTCGCCCTCGCGGCCGCTTTCCTGCTCGCGACCGAGGGCGGCCTGGCGCCGATCGCCTTCACGGTGGGCCTCGCGATCGGTTTACTCGACCCGCCACCCGTCGCTGCAGTCATCATGATCGGCGTGCTGGTAGCAGTGGGGTCATGGTTCGGAGCACTTTTGAAGGGCAACCTGGGGCGCCGGCCCCGGCAGCAGCTCGAGCGCCTTGCCGGGCTGGCCTTCGCCGCGATCGCGATCTACCTGTTCTTCGCCACGGCGGCCGGGTCGGCGCAGCGTGGCAGCGCCAAGCCTCGCCGCCTACCGCGGCCTGGGGACGTGGGTCGACATCTACGACGCCGCTTCCTGGGCCCATCCGGAGACCATGGTCGCGAAGATGAAGGCACGCGGAGTCCGCACGCTCTTCCTCGAGACGGGGAACTACAGCCAGTCGGTGGACGTCGTGCGGCCGTCCGGCCAGTCCCGGTTCATCGACGCCGCGCACGCGCGGGGGATCAAGGTCGTCGCCTGGTACCTGCCGTCGTTCGCGGCGCCGAAGAAGGATCTGCGGCGCTCGCTGGCCGCGATCAACTTCCGCACACCGTCCGGCGGCCAGTTCGACTCGTTCGCGCTCGACATCGAGGCGAGCGTCGTCAAGAACGTCGCGCTCCGGAACAGGAGGCTGCTCAGCGCTTTCGTCGCAGATCCGCGACGCCGTCGGCGCCTGCGTACACGCTCGGCGCGATCATCCCGTCACCGCGCGGCATGCAGCTCGTGAAGGGGTACTGGGAGAGCTTCCCCTACGCCGATCTCGGTCTGACCTACGACGTCTTCCTGCCGATGGGCTACTTCAGCTACCGGCCGACGGATCTCGGCGGCGCCTACGGCTACACCGTCCGCAACGTCGCGCTGATCAGGCGCGGCACGGGAGATCCGCAGGTCGCCATCCACGCGATCGGTGGGGTCGGCGACAACGTGAATTCGGCGCAGGTCGGCGCGTTCGTGCGCGCGACGCGCGACTGCGGCGTCACCGGGGCGAGCCTGTACGACTTCGTGACGACGGCGTCCGGAGGATGGAAGCACCTGCGCACCGTGCGCACGCGCGCGGGAACGTCGAAGTCAAGCTGCCTGTAGGAAGCCCAGTACCAGCCGGTTGAACTCCTCCGGCCGTTCCATGTTCGGAGCGTGCGCCGTCCCGGCGATGACCTCCTTGCGCGCGCCGGAGATCCCTTCCGCCAACTGGTCGGCGACCTCCGGATCGCGGGCTGGTCGAGATCGCCGACGAGGATCAGGACCGGGACAGCCGATCTCCGCGAGCCGCGTGCTCGCCTGCGGCTCGAAAGGCTCCTCCGGCCCGGCGTCCGGCACGGCCATCTGCACCTCGAATGCCCGCCGCTGCATCTCGCGCAGCCGCTCGCGCACATCGGGATCCACCTCGTCCGGCGCCCGCGAGACGCCGTCCACCCACACCCGCAGATTGACCTCGACCGCGCCGTCGACGTCCCCGGCTTCGACGAGCGCCTCCTCCTCTTCCCACGACTTGCGGACGGCCTCGTTCGGATTCATGTCGCGCAGTCCCGGGCCGACGAGCACGAGCGCCTCGACCGACTGCGGGATAGGTCAGCGTGTACTCGAGCGCCACACGCGCGCCGAGCGATCCGCCGACGATCCGTGCCCGCTCGACGCCGAGGTGCTCGAAGCAGCTCGCGAACGTCCGCGAGGTTCGAGAACGGCCCGGCGGCAAGGGCCGAGTCGCCAAACCCGCGGAAATCCGGGCGGACGACGGTGTAGCCGGCGTCGACGAGCGGGCCCGACCTGCGGATCCCACATCCGGCGGTCACCGATGCCCTCGTGCAGCAGGACGACCACCGGGCCCTCGCCTTCGACGTCGTGCGCCAGCATGTGCATAGCCTACGGCCGTGCCGGAAGCCCCGTACGGAACCGTGGTCGTCCCCGATCACCTCGGACCTCGTCGCCTCCACCGGTTCGGCGTGGCGCCGCTTCGATCGGCCCGAACCGGCCGAGGACGGCGTGTACTGGCTCGAGTCGCGGCCACACGAGGGCCGCACGGTGCTGGTCTTCAAGGCCTGGCAGGGAGAGGCGCAGGACGTCGTTCCGGCAGGCTTCAACGTTCGCAACGGCGTCCACGAGTACGGCGGCGGCGCCTACTGGCTCGACGGCGGAGACGGTCTTCTTCACGAACTTCGACGACCAGCGCGTCTACGCGTGGACCAGGTCGGGGCCGAGCCGCGCGCCGATAACGCCCGAGCCGCCGCAGCCGCGCTCGCTTGCGCTACGCGGACGGGATCGTCGTGGACGGGACGATCGTCTGCGTCCGCGAGCGGCACGAGGACGAGGTCGTCAACGAGCTCGTCTCGTTGCCCGCCGACGGCTCGGCCGAGCCGACGATCATCGCCTCGGGCCACGACTTCTTTTCCTCGCCCACGATGAGCCCCGACGGGAACGCAGCTCGCGTATCTGAGCTGGGACCATCCGCAGCTCCCATTCATCGGGACCGACCTGTGGGTGGGAGAGCTCGACGGGGAGCCGCGCCACGTGGCCGGGGGCCCGGCGGAGTCGATCTTTCAGCCCGCGTGGAGCCCGGACGGGACGCTGCACTTCGTCTCCGACCGCTCCGGCTGGTGGAACCTCTACCGCGAGCGGGACGGGGAAGTCGAGGCGGTGGCTCCGATCGAAGCCGAGCTCGGCTGGATGCAATGGGTGTTCGCGATGTCCAGCTACGTCTTCCTCCCGGACGGGAGGATCGCCTGCATCCTCAACCGTGGGTCGCGCCAGCCCCTCACCTTCATCGCCGACGGCGAGTACGAAGACGCCGGCGTGCCCTATGACTGCGCTGGGTCTCCGAACCTACGCGGGTACGGGAGCAAGCTCGCCTGGGTCGCGGCCTCGGCGACGGAGCCGCCGCTCCTCGCCCTCCTGGACGCCGTGTCGAACGAGCTGGAAGTCCTGAGCAGGAGCGTGGAGGAGCTCATCGACGATGCGTTCGTCTCGACCGCCGAGGCGATCGAGTTCCCGACCGAGGACGGCGGCACCGGCTACGCCTTCTACTACCCGCCGACGAATCCAGAGTTCACCGCGCCGGCGAGCGAGAAGCCGCCGCTCGTCGTCAACGTGCACGGCGGCCCAACGGCCCAGAGCGTCGCCGGGCCCGACCCGTCCTTCCTGTACCTCACCAGCCGGGGCATCGCCGTCGTGGACGTGAACTACGGCGGCAGCACCGGCTATGGCCGCGAATACACCGAGCGTCTAAAGCACCGCTGGGGACCCGTGGACACGGCGGACTCGATCGCCGTTGCGCGGTATCTGGCCGAGCGCGGCGACGTGGACGCCGAGCGCGTCGCGATCACCGGAGGCAGCGCCGGTGGCTACACCACGCTCTACGCGCTCGCGTTCGAGGACTTCTTCGCCACCGGCGCCAGCTTCTTCGGCGTCACGGACCTGATCGCCTTCAACGAGACGACGCACAAGTTCGAGTCGCAGTACGACCATTGGCTGATCGGCGACCCGGAGGACACGAAGCTGTACGAGGAACGCTCGCCGGCGACCGCCGCGGACGACCTGCGCGTGCCGGTCCTCCTCCTCCAGGGGCTCGACGACAAGGTCGTTCCGCCGTCGCAGGCCGAGATCATGGTCGACGCCCTCCGCCGGAACGGCGTCCCGTTCGCCTACATCGCCTACGAGGGGGAGGGACACGGCTTCCGCAAGGCCGAGAACATCCGTCGCTCGAACGAGGCCTGCCTGACGTTCTTCGCGCGCGTCTTCGGCTTCGAGCCGGCGGACGAGCTACAGCCGCTGGAGATCGAGAACCTGTAGCGCTGCGCGCTCGCCCGAGCGAACGGCGCCGTTCAGCGAGCCGCTGCGCGAGATCGGCTCGGTGTGCTCGGTTTCGAAGTACACGCGCTCAGCCGTCGATGCATTCCGCGTTCACATAGCCCGACCGGAACGGCCGCGCCTCGCCCGTATGCTCGTCGAACGTGTGGCGGGCGACGCAGCCCGTGTCGTTCGCGAGCAGGTGGATCGAGACGGAGGTCACGTCGGACGTCGTGCGGACGCGGTGGACGTCGTTCTGGGGTGGTAGCAGCGCGTAGAAGTCGCCCCGCGTGAGCGGCCGGCGGCGGAGGACGTCCAGGCCACCTTCCCGGGGCCGGTAGAACTCTTCGTCCTGGTTGCCTCGGTAGAGGCCGACGAGGCCCCAGGCCAGATGGTCGTGGACGGGCGTCATCGATCCGGGCGGGACGACCAGGCTGAACAGCGAGAGCGAGCGGTCGGCCGCGCGGAAGACGAGCCACTGTCCGATCCCGCCGCCCATCCCGCTCTCGGGGGCGGGCGCCTGGAACTCGGCGGGCAGCCACGTCTCGTCGGCGAGCAGCTCCGTGAACAGCGGCTCGAGCTCCTCGACCGACTCCAGGGGCGAGCCTGCGCGGGCGATCACGGCGCGCACGTCGGCCACGAAGCCGCGGACGCGCGGCGTGTCCAGCACGTACTCGTCCTCCGCCAGCGGCGGCAGGTCAGAAACCGAATCGCACATTGGTGAAGTACCAGAGGCTCGACGTGACCCAGAGCGCGGCGAGCGTCAGGAAGACCGCGCTCCCGATGAACGGCAGCGTCTTGCGCGGGTGGTCGCGGTCGTGGACGAACCAGAGCTTGACCGCGATGACGCCGTAGATGAGCGTCCCCAGGATCGAATGGACGAGGACGCGCGCGTTGGCCGTCTGGAAGCCGAGGATGAAGATGCAATGGAAGGCGACCGGCAGGGTCAGCAGCACGGCGATCCGTCCAGACCAGCGGTGGATGCGGTTCACGTACGGCGGCGGGATCGGGACGAAGCGCTTGATCTTCCCGAAGATGCGCGCGCCGGTGGAGATCTGGACGATCGCGAGCACGGCCGCGGCGCTGGCGAGCCACGCCTTGGCGGCGATCGTCGACGAGAAGACTGACGTGAGAATGTCGGAGTAGGTCGACGAGACGCTCGCGAGCATGCGGCGCGACACTATCCCGTACGATCGGGCCGTGTCCAGGGAGCGCTTCCTGCGTCTCGTCGTCGCGCCGACCCTGCTGTTCCTCGTCTTCACCGGAACCGCGTTGGCGCTCGCGCTCCTCCATCCGGCCAAGCCGGGCACTCCCAAGACGAGCGGCAACGTCGAGCTCGGCGACCCCTACAACGGCGAGACGATCTTCTCGACGACCTGCGCCGGCTGCCACGGTCAGGGCGGCAAGGGCGGCGGGATCGGGCCGAAGCTGGCCGGCGCGGCAATCCCGCTCGCGGCGGTGAAGGCGCAGATCGACAACGGCGGGGGCTCCATGCCTGCCGGCCTCGTCAAGGGGAAGCAGGAGGCCGACGTGCTCGCCTACCTCGCGGGCATCCTCGAGAACCCGTAACGGATCGGTTCGTCGCGGGACTGAGAGGCATGAAGGCCATCCTCACTGGTCGCTCTGCTCGCTCTGTCGCGATCGCCGCAGGCTCCGCCCAGGCTTCGCCGCAGGCGAAGAACACGCTCATCGCCGCCAAGTCCCGCTACGGAACGGTCCTCTTCGACGGAAAGGGCCGCGTCCTCTACGGCTTCACACATGACAAGCGAGGCAAGCCGAGCACGTGCTACGGCCCGTGCGCGCGCGCGTGGCCCGTCTACTTCAAGGCGTCGCGCGATCCGCGCGGGAAAAGGCGTCAAGCCGAATCTGCTCGGGACGGTCAAGCGCAAGGACGGCCGCCGGCAGATCACGTACGCGGCTGGCCGCTCTACTACTACGTCGGCGACACGAGCCCCGGCGCGATCAGCTGCCAGAACGTGCGCGAGTACGGCGGGCTCTGGCTCGTGGTCTCGCCCTCCGGCCACCTCGTGCGCTAGTCTCAGTCGCCGCGATGACTGCCGAGAGCGCCTGGCGCGCGACTATCTCCAACAAGCACGGCTAGTCCGCCGCTTCCACACAGAGCGTCCTACGGAAGCGGCGGGACAGGACGCACCTGCCCGCCTGTCACGAAGGAGATGAACGCGATGCCGATGCCTCATCGCACGCAGATGCAGGTGATCAAGCGCCGACTTGTCGGCAAGGAAGGAAGCGAGCGGATCCGCGAGCTGCGGCGGATCCTCGACGAGCTGCCCGGCTACCGGAGCGGCCCGTACGCCGACATCCGCAAGTGGGTCAACGCGCAGCTCGAGGAGACGCGGACACGCGCGAAGGTCGTCCACCGCGACTCGATCGCGGTCCGGCGCGAGGGCGCCGCGCAGATCGCCTTCGTCGGGCCGCCGAACGCGGGGAAGTCCTCGCTCCTGCAGGCGCTGTCGAACATTCAGATCAAGACGGGCGACTACGCCTTCACCACCACGCGGCCGGTTCCGGCACTGACGCGGATCCGCGGCGTGCTCGTGCAGCTGGTCGAGATCCCGGGGCTGATCGCCGGCGCCGGCGAGGACCGCGGAGGCGGACGCGCGCTGCTCGGGGTGCTTCGCAGCGCCGACGCGATCGTCTTCTGCCAGGACGCGTCCGCTCCGCCGCGTGAGCTCGAGACGGTGATGGCGGAGGTCGCGGCCGCAGGAATCGCGCGTCCCGCGATCCTGGCAGCGACCAAGATAGACGAGGCGGACGAGGGCGCGGTCGCGCGACTTCGCGCGCTCGGGCTCGAGATCGTCCCGGTCTCGGTGCTCGACGACGGGAGCGTCGAGCGGTTCCGTGCCGCGATCTGGCGGCTCACCGGCCTGATCCGCGTGTTCCTGCGCAAGCACGGCGAGGATGTGTCGGAGGCGGTCGCCCTGCATCCGCCCGCCACGGTCGCCGACGCGGCGCGCTCGATCCATCACCAGCTCGAGGAGCAGTGTCTCGGCGCGCACGTGTGGGGGCCGTCGGCGCGCTTCGACGGTCAGCGCGTCGGCCGCGAGCACGAGCTCGCGGATGACGACGTGATCGAGGTCATCGCGCCTCGGTAGTTAGCATCGCGGCATGCAGGAGGTGCAGCCGGGCATCTGGTACTGGACGGCGCCACATCCGGAGTGGACGCCGCCGCACGACTGGGCGATGGGCGACGTCTCGTCCTACGCGATGGACGACGGCGAGCGGCTGCTGCTCTTCGACCCGCTGTCCGCCCCGAGCGAGATGGAAGAGCTGGCTGCAGGCCGCGAAACGGCGATCGTGCTGACGAGCCCGTGGCATCAGCGCGACGCCATGGACCTGGCGGAGCGTCTCGGCGCACCGATCTTCGTGCCGCCTCCGGACCGCGATCCGGATCCGATTCAAGGGCAGGTGTTTACGGCCGGCGACCGGCTGCCGGTCGGGGTCGAGGCATTCCCAGGAAGGGAGGAGCCGTTCGATCTCATGCTCTGGGTCGAGAGCCGCAAGGCGCTCGTCGCTGGCGACTCCCTCGTCGACCGCGGCCATGGCGTCGAGCTTGTGGACGCCTGGCTACCCGAGGGCGTGACGCGCGAGCAGGTGCTCGAGGCGATGAAACCGCTGCTCGAGCTTCCGGTCGAGCTGGTGCTTCCGACACACGGGCCGCCGACCGACCGAGCCGCGCTCGAGCGTGCGCTTGCTGCCTAGTAGACGAACGCCCATTCCTGGGCTGTCCGCGGGAAAGGGAACTTTTGCACAAGTATTCCTGCGGAAGATTAGGGATAGCTAAGATCGAATCGAAGCAGCTTCTCGCACGAAAGATTTGTGCGAGGGCTGCCGTTTTTCAGCGGACAGACAAGAGATAAGGAGTTCGATGAACAAGAAGCGGTTCTTCGCGTTGTCAGTAGCTGCGGCAACTTTCGGCGTCATCGGCATGACCTCCGTAGCGTGGGCAGTTCCGACGAGCAGCCACAGCGGGGGTGCAAATGCCGGTGCAGACCGGTGTTGTCCGGATCGATCCGAACGACCCGTCCGTCGCCTTTGTGACGGGCAGGTACACGTGTCCAGCGTCATCCGATCCTGCGCACCTGTTCGTTTCGGTGAAGCAGGTCGCCGGCGGCAAGCCGGACTCGGGCCTCAAGGATGAGGGCAGCAGCGGGCTTACGTACCCGGACGGCGCCTGGCTGTTTCGCCACCCCGGCCCGACCGAGTTCACTTGCGACGGCACTTGGCACACCGGCACCTGGCAGATCTCCTCGCACGAGCCGTTCCCGGACAACTACGGTCAGCATGGTTCCCTCGTTCCCGGCACTGTCTACGTGCAGTTCTGTTGGGACAGCCCCGACGGCTCGTGGCACGCCTATAGCGAGCAGTTCGCCCGCGCAAGCTAACCGTCGATCCTGACTGTCGCGAACACAGCGTAAGCGACGCGAAATGGAGGAAGCTGGCCTCAGCCGGCTTCCTCCGTCTTGCGCCGGCTACCCCCCGACGACATCTCCGAGGGAGCGGATTTGCTGGCCGGGGGAGACCCCCGAGGCTACGGCTCTTCTTCGGAGCGACCCGAGTGGGGTGCTATAGCCGATTGCTGCCTAGCGCGCGGAGGCCCACTTGCAATGGACCTGCCAGGCGGCGTCGACGAGCGCTGCGACGGCCAGCCTCCTCGTGCTACTTAGCGGGCCTCGGTCGCGAGCCCGATTCCGAACGCGACCAGCACGGCGCCCGTGACGCGGTCGAGCCACGGGCGGACGCGCGAGCGGCGCAGGAAGTCGCCCGCACGCGCGACCACGAACGCGTACCCGCTCAGCCAGGCGAACGTCATCGAGCAGAAGACCAGGCCGAGGCCGAGCAGTGTGGGGAACGCGTGCCCGCCGAACTGCGGCAGCAGGCTGGTGAAGAAGACGGCCATCTTCGGGTTGCCGAGGTTGCTGAGCAGGCCCTGGCGGAAGGAGCTGCCTGCGCGGCGCGGCCGCCGTGCGCCGTGTCGAGAAGCACCGAGCAGCGTCTGGATGCCGAGGAGGACGAGATACGCGGCTCCCGCGACCCGGACAGCGAGGAACGCGGGCTCGGACGCGCTGAGGACCGCGGCCAGCCCGAGGCTCGCCGCCAGCGTCCAGAAGGCCTGGCCGCACGCGACGCCCGCCGCGGTGAGGACGCCGGCTCTCCTCCCACCTAGGAGCGTGTTGCGGATCGTGAGGGCGGTGTCCTGGCCCGGGGTGACGATCACGAGGGCGGAGACGCCGAGGAACGCGAGGGCATGCGCGACCACGGCTTCGATCTTGCCACACGATTGTCGACTGACCAACGACCCGGCCCCGCCCAGAGCAGGAACAGCATCGCGACGAGCAGAGTCGGAGCGAGCACGAGGTTGATCGCCCCGCCCTCGACCCGTCCGGCCGTCACGATTGCCCCGGCCATGTCGCCGGCGAGCAGCGCAGCGGCCGGCCGAGTCAGCAGTCCCGCGATCAGAAGCACGCCGCCCACGATCTCAAGCACCCCGACGGCGTAGGCGAAGAAGCTCGGGCTCGGGAGGCCGTAGGTGTCGAAGGACTCGGTCTCGCGGGCGTGGTCGGTGAACTTGGCGATCCCGAAGACGGCGAAGATCGCGCCGGATACGACGCGAATCGCAAAAGTGGCAAGGGCGGCCCGAGGGCCGCCCCGCGATCCGAACAGAAGGTCGGTCAGCTCACTCTTCCTCGAGCCGCAGCGCGGCCGAGTTGATGCAGTAGCGCTGTCCGGTCGGGTGCGGCCCGTCCGGGAAGACGTGGCCGAGGTGGCCGCCGCAGCTCGCGCACATGACCTCCGTGCGGAGCATGCCGTGGCTGACGTCGGTCTCCTCGTCGATCACGTCCTCGGACGCGGGCGCGTAGAAGGCCGGCCAGCCGCAGCCGGAGTCGTACTTGGCGCCCGAGACGAACAGCTCAGCGCCACAGCCGGCGCAGTGGTACGTCCCGGGTTCGAACACGTGGTCATACTCGCCGCTGAACGGCGCTTCCGTTCCCTTCTCACGGAGGATGCGGAACTGCTCAGATGTCAGCTCCGATCTCCATTCGGCTTCGGTTTTCTTGATCTGTGTCATCGCAAGAACAGTCTTGCGAAAGCGCCGTCCGTTACGCGCGGAGAGGGGCCGGGGAAGGTGCCGGCCCCTCTCCTTGGGGGACTACGCGCTGGCTCCCGAGCCCGTGCCCATCCCCCCGCTTTGTCGGAAGAAGCTGGGAGGACCCCCAGGGCCCGGGAATCCGGATCCGCCACGGAACGAGGGGCCGAAGCCCTTGGGGGCCGTCCCGTTGACGAAGTCGGTGAGGTGCTGCTTGATCTGGCCGAGGATCTGGTCCTCCTGCGCTTGCGTCAGGTGACCGTCCTTGACCGCCTGGTCGAGGTGCGTCTTGGCGTCGGCGACCATTGCGTTGACCAGCCCGTCGACGGACTTGCCCTGATCCTTGGCGATGTCCGCGAGCGATTTGCCGCTCTGCAGCTTGGTCTGTAGCTCTGACGCCGTGAGGCCGAGGTAGTCGGCTGCGGCGCCGAGGCCGCGCAGGTCATGGCCGAAGCCGGGGCCGCCCATCGGACCGGGGCCGCCCCCGCCCATCGGGCCGAAACCGCCGCGGAAGCCGGAAGCTCCGGGCACGAGCAGCGGCACGTTTCCGGCGTCGATTTGCGCCTTGATCGCGTCGCCCTGCTCCTTGCTCAGCCGGCCGGCCGCAACCGCGGCGTCGATCCGGTTCTTGTATGCCTTCTTGAGGGCGTCGCTCAGCTGGGCCGGCTGGACACCCAGCTGGCCTGCCGCGTCCTTGATGATCGCCTCGCTCTCGGCCTTCGGATCGCCGAATTGCGTGGCCGCGACCGCTGCGCCCGCGCCTACTACGGCAAGCCCGGCGACCGCGCCGATGATGAGCTTGCGGCTCATCTTCATCTCTCGCTCCTTTCGCCGCTTGTCATACGACCAGGTTCTCAGCCGGCCTTAGGAGCCCCATAAGAGGCCGCTAAGAACTTCTTAAGAGCCGTCGCGCGGGAAGGTGAGCGTGGCGACCGTCCCGCCGCCGTTGCCGCGTGCGAGCTCGACCTCTCCGCCATGCGCCTCTGCGACCTGGCGCACGATCGCCAGCCCAAGCCCCGATCCGGGCATCCCTCGAGCCGACTTCGCGCGATAGAAGCGCTCGAACACGTGCGGCATGTCCTCGTCGGAGATCCCAGGGCCGTGATCGCGCACGACGACCGTCCCGTCCTTGACCGCCAGCTCGACCTCGCCGCCGGCCGGGCTCCATTTGGCCGCGTTGTCGAGCAGGTTCCCGACCGCGCGCTCGATCGTCGCGGGGACGCCGCGGACGAACGATTCCTCCAGGTCGGACGTGAACGTCACCCCCGGCCGATTCCTCCGCGCGCGCTCGACCGCCTCCGCCGCGACGAGGTCGAGACGGACGTCCTCGGGCTCGACGCCGTGCTGCTCGCCGCGGGCGACCTCGATCAGGTCCCCTACGAGCAGGCTCATCTCCTGAAGCTGCTCGACCACGTCGGAAAGCAGGCGCTCCTGGTCATCGGGAGGCAGCGTGCGTTCGCTCGCCAGCACCTCGATGTTCGTACGCAGGCTCGTGAGCGGCGTCCTGAGCTCGTGCGAGGCGTCCTCGACGAGCTGCCGCTGCACGCGGCGCGAATCGTCCAGCGCCCCGAGCATGGTGTTGAAGCTCCCGGCGAGCCGGCTGAGCTCGTCCTCGCCGTGCGCGTCGATCCGCTCGGACAGGTCGCCCGTGTCCGCCACGCGCTCCGTCGCCCCGGTCAGCCGGCGGACGGGGGCAAGCGCGGCACGGGAGACGAGCAGCCCGAGCCCTGCAGCGACCGCTGCGCCGCCTACCGCGATCAGGATCAGGTACCAGCGGATGCGCGAGAGCGAGTGGTCGACTTCCGTCAGCGGCCGCGCGACCTGGACGGCCGCTGGGGCAACCCCACCTGTGGGTACCGGGAAAAGGATGGGCACCGTGAGGATGCGCAGGCGTGTGTGCTCGGCGTTGGAGGCCGTGGCCTCCGAGAAGTACTCATCCCGTACGCCGCGTGCCACCTCCCGTGCGCCACGCGTCACGGGCAGCCGGCATGGTTGATCCGGATTCGGACCGGAACGGCAAGTTCCGTCCCCGAATACGAGCTGGACGTATCCCTGCGCGGCAACGTCCGACCTCGAAAAGAGGGCCCTGCCGGGGTCGCTGGCCCGGTCGCGGAGCGTGTCGTCCAGCGAGCTCAGCAATTGGCCTCGGACGACGAAGTAGACGACGATCGAGGCGACGACGATAGCCAGCGCCACTGCCGTCGCCGACACGAGCGCAATCCGGGCCCGGAAGCTCATGGCCCGCGCAGCGCGTAGCCGACGCCGCGCACGGTCTGGATCAGGCGCGGCTTCCCACCCGCCTCGGTCTTGCGCCGCAGGTAGCCGATGTAGACGTCGAGGGAGTTGGACGCGTACCCGAAGTCGTAGCCCCAGACCCGCTCGAAGATGACGGAGCGGGTGAGCACCTGGCGCGGGTTGAGCATGAACAGCTCGAGGAGGGCGAACTCGGTGCGCGTCAGCTCGACCGGCTCGCCGCCGCGGGTCACCTGGCGCATGCTCGGGTCGAGCTCGATGTCGGCGAAGCGCAGGATCTCCTCCCCGCCGGTCGTCCGGCGGAGGAGCGCCCGCACCCGCGCGAGCAGCTCTTCGAGCGCGAAGGGCTTGGTCACGTAGTCGTCGGCGCCGGCGTCGAGGCCCTCGACGCGGTTCTCGATCGCATCGCGCGCGGTCAGCATCAGGATCGGAACCTTGCTTCCGCTGCGCCGCAGGCGGCGGCTGACCTCGAGGCCGTCGACCCCGGGCATGAGCACGTCGAGGATGAGCGCGTCCGGCTCGGCACGACGGACGCTTTCGAGCGCCTCCTCCCCGTCGGCCGCCAGGTCGACGTCGTAGCCCTCCAGCGCGAGGGCGCGCCGCAGCGACTCGCGAACCGCCCGCTCGTCATCGACCACCAAGATCTTCATCGCCGCAATTGTGCGCGATGACTCTATGAGCCGGCTAAGAAAGGAGGGATTGGCGGGATGCTGCGCGCCGACCGTATCCCGCCAAGCCCTCCCAGTTAAGGACGGGAAATCGACAGCTTGAAGGCGCCCGCGCCGCTGATGCGGTTCACCCGCACCCGCAGCGCGCGCTCGCCGCAGATCGTGCTCGACACGGTCTTGTTCTTGCCCGACGCGCCCGCGATGCTCTTTGCGTTCGGCGAGAGGACGTCGAGCCGGAACTTGGCCTTCGCCGCCGACGAGGTCAGCTTCACGGTCAGCCGGCCGTCGAACGGCGTCGAGACCACGAACGCGCGCGACTTGGCGGAGGCCGACACGGAGCCGGCGCGCGTCAGGGCGGTGTTCTTCGTCCACGGCGCGGTCACGTCCTGCTCCAGCAGCGTGAGTGCGTTGTCGTCCGGATACAGCGCGTTGGTGACGATGTCCCACGGCGCTTCGGAAAGCCCCAGCTTCCGCTCGTTCAGCAGGCGGTACGCCTCGGCGAAGCCCTCGCCGGGGTTGTAGAAGTAGTGCTCCTCGGTCTCGTCGCCGGGGTAGTAGACGCCCTTCCGAGCCTTCGAGCAAACGTTCTCGTACGTGGCCCAGCGCTTCGTCCCGTAGTCGATCGCCTCCCACGGGGTGTTGATCCGATGGGCGGCGACGTGATGCCCGTACTCGTGAGCGACGACCGACTCGGCGGAGAGATCGAACGCGGGATCCTCCGCCGGCGCGATGATCTCGTTCCGGCCGTAGCACGCGAGCGCGCCCTGCCCGCAGACGGCCTGAACCTGGCTGAGCGTCAGGAGATACGCGTCGAGCGTCGCCAGCTCCGGCCCGTGGACGAGGGTGTCGAAGAAGTCCGCCCACTGCTGGGCGACCGTCTCGTCCGGCGTCACGTAGAGCCGCTTGGACAGATGGATCCTGACCGTCTCGCCGGTCGCGGTCAGCTCGGAGAACGGCCACGTGTCGGGAAGGTCGGCCGCCCTCTTCGCCTGGTACAGCGCCGAGTCCTTGAACGGGACGTAGCGTGAGAGCGCGGAGAGGGCAGGCGTCTTCGCCTCCGCAGTCGCTGCGCCGGTGAAGGCTGCCGCCGCCGCGAGGGCGGCGACAGCTACGGTCACGGAAAGGATGCGTCTCACGCGCTTGGCAAACTCTCAGTCGCCCCTAAGAGCGGAGTAAGAGAGGTGTAAGAACTCTGTGAAATACCGGGCTCTCATCGTCTTCTTAGCGACTTCTCATCTGGTTCTTAGAAACCGCTGCTCCCATTGAATCCAATGCGACGCACTCTCATCCTTTTCGGGGCATTCCTCGCGGCGATCGCCGTCGGAGCCGGAGCGGTCGTCGCCGTGTACGCGGCGATCGGACACGACTCCACGAAGACGGTCGTTCGCGAGGTGACCGTTCCGTCGGCTGCGCCGGCGGTCAACGAATCCGGCCTCAGCATCGCGCAGATCTACCAGGGCTCGTACAAGGGTGTGGTCGAGATCACGGTGTCCCTGCCGGGCGGCGGGGCCCAGGGATCCGGCTTCGTCTACGACGCCAGCGGCCACATCGTCACGAACGACCACGTGGTCGCCGACTCGAGCTCGATCAAGGTCGCCTTCCCCGACGGCTCCACCTATCCCGCAAGCCTGGTCGGCACCGATGCCTCGACCGACCTCGCGGTGATCAAGGTCGACGCGCCGTCGTCCAAAATTCATGCGCTGACCCTGGGCGACTCCAGCCAGCTCGCCGTCGGCGACCCGGTCGTGGCGATCGGATCTCCGTTCGGCCTCGAGGAGACCGTGACGAGCGGGATCGTCAGCGCGCTGCACCGCCAGATGACCTCGCCGAGCGGCTTCGCCATCGCGGACTCGATCCAGACCGACGCCGCGATCAACCACGGCAACTCGGGCGGGCCGCTGCTCGACTCGAACGGCCACGTGATCGGCGTCAACACGCAGATCAAGAGCGACTCGGGCGGCAACGAGGGCGTCGGCTTCGCGGTGCCGTCGCAGACGATCAAGTCGGTGGTCTCGCAGATCCTCTCGACCGGAGAGGCGCAGCACGCCTACCTCGGCGTCAAGCTCGACTCGACCGCCTCGAACGCGAGGCTCGCCTCCGTCGTCGACGGGACGCCGGCCGCAGACGCCGGGCTCCGCGCCGGCGACGTGATCACCGGTATCGCCGGCCAGAGGGTCACCACCGGCGTCGAGCTCCAGGCAGCGATCGCCGGCAAGCAGCCGGGCGACGAGGCGACGCTCACCTACACCCGCGGCGGCTCGAGCCACACGGTCACCGTCACGCTGACGAACCGCCCCGCGAACCCCTCGTAATCCTCAGTGGATCGTCCCGGCCGCGGCAAGGCCGAGGACGAGGCAGCCCAGCACGACCCGGTAGATGACGAACGGGATCAGGCTGTGCCGGGCGAGGTAGCGGAGCAGAAACGCGATCGAGATGTAGCCGACGACGAACGCGAGCGCGGTCGCGACGACGAGCTGTCCTGCGCCGATCGTCCGGTGGCCGCCCTCGAAGTAGTGGCGTAGCTCGTACACGCCGCTGAGGAGCACGGCCGGGATCGACAGGAGGAAGGCGAACCGTGCCGCCGACTGGCGGTTCAGCCCGCGAAAAAGCCCTGCGGAGATGGTGGCGCCGGAGCGCGAGACACCCGGGATCAGCGCCAGGGCCTGGGCGAGCCCGACGACCACGCCGTCCTTCGGCCGGATGCTCTCGAAGGGCCGGCGCTTGCTGCCGATCCGATCGGCCAGCAACAGCACGAATCCGAGCGCGATCAGCGTCGACCCGATCAGGAAGAGGTCGCGGGCGCCCTTCTCGATCGAGTGCGAGAAAGCCGCGCCGAAGATCACGATCGGGATCGTCGCGATGATCAGGTACCAGCCCATGCGGTAGTCGAAGTTGCGCCGCGCGGGGTTGCGGAGCCCCGCGAACCAGGCGACGACGATCCGCAGGAGGTCGGCGCGGAAGTAGATGAGCACGGCGAGCAGCGTCCCGAGCTGCACGACGGCCGTGAACGCGGCGCCCGGGTCGGACCACCCGACGAATGCCGGGACGATCCGCAGGTGCGCCGTGCTCGAGATCGGAAGGAACTCCGTGAGCCCCTGGACGATCCCGAGGACTACAGCCTCGGGGTAAGACATCCGGCGGAGCCTAGTCGGGACCGGCTCGAGCCGGTCCCGACAACCGGCTCACGCGATTACTTGACGGTGAAGCTCCCCTTCATCGTCGAAGCGTGCGGCTGGCAGTAGTACGTGTACTTGCCCTTCTTGAGCTTGATCGTGACCGTCTTGGTGCCCGTGAAGCTGACGCCGGTCAAGCGTCTTGCTCATCGCGCCCTTGAGGGCGAAGTTGTGGATGTTCGACTTGTCCGCGATCTTGAACTTGTAGGTGCCGGCCTTGAGGCTCTTCACGGTCTTCCCGCCCATCTTCAGCGAGATCGTGAAGCCGGGGCCGACGGTGCCGTTGAGCGTCGTCGCGGACGAGCTGCCGAAAGCGGCAGACGAGATCGCGAGCGACGCGGCCACGGCAAGTGCTGCGAGAGCTGTCTTCATACAAGACCCTTTCACTCGGAGTTCACGGATCTTACGGCGGGACGATAGGGCCGGTTTGCGCAACCGGCCCTATCCATTTTCTAGGCGGCCCGGGCGAGATCCGCGTCGAGCTCGGCGGCCAGCGCCGTCATCGCAGCGGACTCGAGCTGACGCACCCGCTCGCGGGTGAGCCCGAGCTCCTTGCCGATCGCCTCGAGCGACGCGGCCTCGCCGTCGAAGCCGAACCGCAGCTCGAGCACGCGGCGCTGGCGCTCGGGGAGCTTCTCCAGCGCCCGGCGAACCTCCAGCCGGGTGATCGAGTCGGACGCCTCCTCGGCGGGATCGCCGGAGGTCGGATCGCCGAACAGATCGCCCAGCTCGCCGCCGTCCGCGCCGTCGCCCAGGCTCTGGTTCAGCGAGACCGGAGCCTCCGCTGCGTCCAGCGCCTCGTCCACGTGCCGCAGCTCGAGACCGGCGGCCTCGGCCAGCTCCTCGCGGGTGGCCTGGCGACCGAGCTTCGTCTCCAGCCGTGCCGCGGCCCGGCTCAGCTTGAGCCGGCGCTCGTGCACGTGCGTCGGGACGCGAATCGTGGTCGACTGGTTCGAGACCGCGCGCTGGCAGGCCTGGCGGATCCACCAGGTCGCGTAGGTCGAGAACTTGAAGCCGCGACGCCAATCGAACTTCTCGACGGCGCGGTTCAGCCCGATCACGCCTTCCTGGACGAGATCGCCCAGAGGCACGCCGTGGCCCTGATAGCGCTTCGCGATCGAGATGACGAGGCGGAGGTTCGAATTGATCATCCGCTCCTTCGCCGCGAGGTCACCGCGCTCGACGCGCTTCGAGAGCTCGACCTCCTCCGCCGCAGTGAGCAGCGGGAAGCGGCCGGCGTCGCGCATCAGCAGGCCGAGCGAATCGGTCGGGACGTGCGAGTGATCGGCCTCGGCCTGGATCTCGGGCGAGGTGATCTCGACGCCGCGCTCCTCGAGCTCGGTGCGCACGGCAGCGGCCTCGTCCTCGCCGAGGTCGTGCTCCAGCGCGAGCGCCTCGAGAGCACTCTCTTCGATCGTCCCCCGCTCCTCGATCTCGTCGAGTAGCTCGGAGACAGGCAGATCAACGAAAACGTTCAGTTCCTTCACTTCCTTTCTCGGTCGTGCGGCAGCGGCGCCTTTTCCTTCGGCGGCCGCCCGGCCGCACTACCTATAACGACCTACTGGGAGGGCGTATTCCAGCGAGCGGCAAGACGTGCCATTACCGCGCCGCCCGGCGAGGTATCGAGATACTACAGATTCGTGGCGACGGAGGTGGCGAGAACCAGCACAGCGAGCGCAGCTCCTACGCGCACCCGCCGCCTCACCCACCTTCTGGCCGCGCCGGTCTACTCCTTCTACACGGCGCGCCTGCGCCACGAGGTCGAGCGGCTCCCGCTGCCCGCGCACGTCGCCGTCATCCTGGACGGAAACCGCCGTTGGGCCAGCCTCGCCGGGCTGCAGGAGGCGGCCGAAGGACACCGCGCGGGCGCGGACAAACTCGATGAGCTGCTCGACTGGTGCGTGCGGATCGGGATCCGCCAGGTGACGGTCTGGGCGCTCTCGAACGAGAACCTCGGGCGTTCCGAGGCCGAGCTCTCGGGCCTGCTGGACGTCGTCGCGGACAAGCTTCGGTCGCTGGCCGAGCTGCACGGACGGCAGTCGGTGCGGATCCGCGTCTACGGCCGGCACGAGGAGTTCCCGGAACGTCTGCGCGTCGCGATCAGCTCGGCCGAGGAGGCGACCGCCGAGAACGACGGCCTGCGCCTGAACATCGCGCTCGGCTACAGCGGCCGCGACGAGCTGGTCGACGCGACCCGGGCGCTGGTCAAGCGGCTGGCGGCGGACGAGCTCGACCCGGCGACGATGGCCCAGCGGATCACGCCGGAGGCGATCGCGTCACATCTCTACACGGCGGGCGAGCCCGATCCGGACCTGATCATCCGGACAAGCGGCGAGGTTCGTCTGAGCGGGTTCCTCCCCTGGCAGGGAGCGCACAGCGAGCTCTACTTCACGGACGTCTACTGGCCCGAGCTGCGCGAGCTCGACTTCCTGCGCGCGCTGCGGACGTACCAGCACCGCACGCGCCGGTTCGGGCGGTAGCTCGCTCAGCAGTCCGTGTGGCCCTGCTTGGGCAGCGCGCCCATGCTGATCCCGTAGCGGCGCGCGAGCGAGCGCAACTTGCCGCGGTAGACCGTCATGTCGGCGTAGGTCCAGTCGCCGTGCGTCTGGCACCGCCAGCCGGGGTAGAGCTCCTCGTGGAACGGGCTCGTCAGGCTCTCGTTGTGGCCGATGACGTTGCGGAGCTTGATCCCGAGCTTCTGCGTCAGCCAGAGCGTCAGGCGCAGCGACGCCGAGAGCTGGCGCGGGTTGCGCAGGATGTCCGTGTCCGTGTACCCGACGTGCTCGATCCCGACCGACGTCCAGTTGAGGCCGACCGTGTGCCGGCAGCGGGTGGAGAGGTTGACGAGCTGGTAGATCGTCCCGTCCGTGTCCACGATGAAGTGCGCGCACGTCCCGGGAAGCTCGTGCAGCTCGGAGTCTCGAGCATCCGATGCGAAGGTCGCGTACGCCGAGCCGAAGCTCGACGCCGTGTAGTGCTCGACGATCACACGGGGATGGACGAGGCGCCACTGAGCCGTGCCGTAGTGCCGCTTCGAGTATGCGGCCATCTCGGACTTCCGCTTCGCGCCGAAGACGATCGGCTTCCAGACGATGTGCGGACGCGGGACGCTCGCGCCGCCGGCGGCGAGCGTCGTGCCGGCCAGAACGGCGGCGAGGAGGACGACGAGGACGAGCCGGATTCGCAAGCGCTGAAGGCTACCGGCGGATGTTTATGGATCCACCTTTGCGGAACATTGGATCCCATATACACAGTCTCAGCCAATTCTTCGGCCGTGTCGTCCCAATAGTAGTAGACTTCGGATCCGAAATCGCGAGCGGAGGGATCCTAAATGAACCGATTCATCGCCAAGATCGTCGCCCGCCCCACGGAGGAGGCGAACGGCGCAGCACCCAGCGCCAGGAGCGCCGCGGGCATGTCGTCACCAGAGCCGAATCGGCACCCTGCACCTGTCCGGGGGCCTGCGAACGTGATCACGAGAACGACTAGATGACGGTCGATACCGCGGCCGAGGCCGCAACCGAGCGCATCCTGACGCCGGAAGCGCTCGAATTCGTCACCGAGATCCACCGGCGGTTCGACGCACGCCGCCGCGAGCTGCTGGCCGCGCGCGCCGAGCGGCGTGAGCGCCTCGCCGCCGGCGAGCTCCCGGACTTCTTGCCGGAGACGGCCGAGATCCGCGCGAGCGAGTGGGCCATCGCCCCCGTGCCGGCCGACCTGCGGGACAGACGCGTCGAGATCACGGGCCCGACCGACAGGAAGATGGTGATCAACGCCCTCAACTCGGGCGCGCGCATGTTCATGGCGGACTTCGAGGACGCGAACTCGCCGACCTGGTCGAACCTGGTCGAGGGTCAGGCGAACCTGATCGACGCCATCGAGCGACGGATCGAGCTCGTCACCCCGGAGAAGGCATACCGGCTGAACGACGACGTCGCGACGCTCCTCGTCCGGCCGCGCGGGCTGCATCTCCCGGAACGGCATGTCGACGTCGACGACGGCCCCCTCGCAGGGGCGTTCTTCGACTTCGGCCTCTACCTCTTCCACAACGGGCGGCGGCTGCTCGACCGCGGCTCCGGGCCGTACCTCTACCTCCCCAAGCTCGAGAGCCACCTCGAGGCGCGGCTCTGGAACGACGTCTTCACGTTCGCCGAGGAGACGCTCGGCCTACCGCATGGGTCGATCAGGGCCACCGTCCTGATCGAGACGATCCTGGCCGCCTTCGAGATGGACGAGATTCTCTGGGAGCTGCGCGACCACGGCGCGGGCCTGAACGCGGGGCGCTGGGACTACCTGTTCAGCGTGATCAAGATCTTCCGCGAGCGGCCCGAGTTCGTCCTCCCCGACCGCAACGCCGTGACCATGACCGCGCCGTTCATGCGGTCGTACGCGCAGCTCCTGGTGAAGACCTGCCACCGTCGCGGCGCGCACGCGATGGGCGGGATGGCCGCCTTCATCCCCAGCCGCCGCGACGCGGACCTGAACGAGCGGGCGCTCGCGAAGGTGCGTGAGGACAAGGTGCGCGAGGCCGGCGACGGCTTCGACGGCACGTGGGTCGCGCATCCCGACCTCGTCCCGGTTGCGCTCGCGGAGTTCGACCGGCCGAACCAGCTCGACCGGCAGCGCGACGACGTGTCGGTGGAAGCCCGCGACCTGCTCGACGTCGCGTCCACGCCGGGCGAGATCACCGAGGAGGGGCTGCGCAACGACGTGAGCGTGGGGCTGCGCTACCTGAGCGCGTGGCTCGCCGGGACCGGCGCTGTCGCGATCTTCAACCTGATGGAGGACGCAGCCACGGCCGAGATCGCGCGCTCGCAGGTCTGGCAGTGGGTGCGAAACGGCCGCTTCGAGCGCGAGCACGTCCTGCGCGTGATCGAGGAGGAGAGCGCCGCCGACGAGGTCTCGACCGAGGCGCGCGTGCTCTTCGAGCAGGTCGCCCTGGGCGACGACTTCATCGAGTTTCTGACCCTGCCCGCCTACGACCAACTCATCCAGGAGGGGAAATGACCACGAATCGCAACGGGAAGCTGCAGGCCGACCGCTGGGACGGAATCGAGCGCGTGTACACGCCCGAGGACGTCCGCAAGCTGCGCGGCACCGTCGAGATCGAGCACACGCTGGCGCGGCTCGGGGCCGAGCGGCTCTGGAGCCTGCTGCGCGAGCGGGACTTCCTCCCCACGCTCGGCGCCGTCACCGGCAACCAGGCGGTGCAGATGGTCAAGGCGGGGCTCGAGGGCATCTACGTCAGCGGCTGGCAGGTCGCAGCCGACGCGAACCTGGCCGGCGCGACCTATCCCGACCAGAGCCTCTACCCCGCGAACAGCGTCCCCGCGCACGTGCGGCGGATCAACAACGCCCTCCTGCGCGCCGATCAGATCACGGCCGCAGAGGGCGATACCTCCGTCCACTGGATGGCGCCGATCGTCGCCGACGCGGAGGCCGGCTTCGGCGGCGCGCTCAACGCGTTCGAGCTGATGAAGGCGATGATCGAGGCGGGCGCGGCGGGCGTCCACTTCGAGGACCAGCTCGCGTCGGAGAAGAAGTGCGGCCACCTCGGCGGCAAGGTCCTCGTCCCGACCAACCAGTTCGTCCGCACCCTGAACGCGGCGCGGCTCGCCGCCGACGTGTGCGGCGTCCCCACCGTCCTGATCGCCCGCACCGACGCGCTCAGCGCGAAGCTGGTGACGAGCGACGCCGATCCCGCCGACGCCGAGTTCCTGACCGGCGAGCGCACGCCCGAGGGGTTCTTCTGCGTGCGGGAAGGGATCGAGGCCGCGATCGCACGGTCGCTCGCGTACGCGCCGTATGCGGACATCGTCTGGTTCGAGACCTCGACCCCGGACCTCGGAGAGGCGCGCGAGTTCGCGCAGGCGATCCACGAGCGCTTCCCGGGCAAGCTCCTCGCCTACAACTGCTCGCCCTCCTTCAACTGGCGCGCGCACCTCGACGACCGCGCGATCGCGACCTTCCAGGAGGAGCTGGCGGCGCTCAACTACCGCTTCCAGTTCGTCACGCTGGCCGGCTTCCACTCGCTCAACTCGGCGATGTTCGAGCTGGCGGGCGCGTACGCGAAGGAGGGGATGGCGGCGTACGTCCGCGTCCAGGAGCGCGAGTTCGAGCTGGAGGAGGCCGGGTACACGGCGGTGCGCCATCAGCGCGAGGTCGGCGCGGGCTACTTCGACCTCGTCGCCTCGGCCGTCAGCCAGGGCACGTCCTCCACGCTCGCCCTCGAAGGCTCGACGGAGTCGGCACAATTTCGCCACTGACAGACGCCGAGCACGGGACGAAAGCAGACGAGATCGCGCTGGCCCTGGAGGACGCGATCGTCTCGGGCGAGGTCCCGCCCGGCACCGTCCTCCGCCAGGAGCAGCTCTCGGAGCAGTTCGAGGTCAGCCGGACGCCCGTGCGCGAGGCACTGCGCCGGCTCGCCGCGACCGGGCTCGTCTCGTTCGTCCCCAATCGCGGCGTGCGCGTGCGTGAGATCTCGCGCGACGAGCTCCGCGAGGCCTTCCTCATACGGGCCGAGCTGGAGGCGCTCGCGACCGAGCTCGCGACGCCGCTGATCGACGACGAAGGGCTGGCCGCGCTCGAGGACGCGGAGGCGCGGTTCGCGGAGGTGACGACGGCGCTGCTCGACCGCTCGCGTCCGGAGAGCGAGCGGCTGCGCCTGACCGGCGAGTGGATGCGCGCCAACTATGGATTCCACGACGTGATCTACGAGGCCTCCCGGGCACCGCAGGTCGCGCGTGCGGCGAAAAGCGCGCGGCGGACGTTCCTGAGCCAGTGGCGGCCCGGGGGCCCGGAGATCGACGAGCTGTACCAGCAGAACGTCCGGCAGCATCGCGCAATCAAGGACGCGATCGTCGCGCGCAGCGCGGCCGGCGCGCGGGCGGTCGCCCGCGAGCACGTCCTCCACTCCTGCCGGATGCTCGAGCTGATCCTCGACCACGTGTCCCTTTAATCCGAGGGGTCTGACCCCGGTTAGGAAAGCCCTGCAAATCCGCAGTAGGATCCGCTCGTGCCGGAGCTCGACGAGGTCAAGAAGCACCGGTCGGCGCTGTCCGACCTGCTGAAGCGGGAACGGAGGCTGCGCGAGGAGGCAGCTCAGGTCGGCGCGAAGGAGCGCGAGCTCGCAGCAGCGCGCGAGGAGCTGCTCCAGCACGAGCGCGGTCTGAAGGACGAGCTCGGTTCTCTGCTGGCCGAGCAGGCCGCCGCGCTCGCGGAGCACGAGCAGAAGCTGGACGAGATCGCGGCAGCGATTGCCGAACGCGAAGCTGCGGTCGGGCGCGCCGAGCAGGCGCTGCGGAAGCGGCAGGACGAGGTCGCGCGGGCGACCTCCGCGGCCGAGCAGCGCGAGGCCGCGCTGACCGACCGCGAGGCCGGCTTGGGGGAACGGGAGGCCGAGCTGGTGAAGCGCGCGGCAGGCGTCGAGGAGCGCACGCGGGCGCTGGCGCGCGCCGAGCGAGAGCTGGAGGGTGGCCGCCGCGGGATCGAAGGCCGCGAGCGCGCGCTGGGCCGGCGCGAGGAGGTGCTTGGAGAACGTGGCGAGAAGCTGAAGGAGCTCGAGGAGGCGATCGCTGCAAAGGACGCGGCTGGGGTTGCCGCTGTCGCTAGCCGCGAGAAGGAGCTCGCTGCGCGCGAGCGGGAACACACCGAGGGAATTCGGCGCCTCCAATCGGATGTCGAACGCGCGCGGGCCGAAGTGGCCGAGCGCGAGGAGAAGCTGGCAGCCCGCGAAGCGCGGCACGAGTCGGAGCGGGAGGCCGTCGAAGGGCAGGCGGCAGCGGCGAAGGCGGCAGGAGACGCGCTCGCCGACCGCGAGGCGGCCCTCGGCGCCGCGGAGAAGAAGGTCGTGGCCCGTCGAGCCGCGCTCGAGGCCGACGAGAGCGCTCTCGCCGAGGCACGACGAAAGCAGGAGCAACTCGACGCGCAGCTCGATGCCGCACGAGCGGAGCAGGTCTCGCTCCGCAAGCAGCTGGACGAGCGCGCGGCCGGCCTAGCGCGGGCGGTCGGCGACCTCGAGCGCCGTGCGAGCGAGGAGACGCGAAGGCTGCACTCGCGCGAGGTGGAGCTCGATCAGCAGGCCGAAGCTCTCGCCCAACGCGAGGCCCGCCTCCAGGCGGACCGGCAGGCGCTGGCGGAGCAGATTCGCCGCACCGGTGAGGACGAGGCTGCGTCGCGCCAGGCACAGGCCGAGGAGCGGCGGCAGCTCGACGCGGCGCAGGCTGCCGCAGCCGAGCGCGAAGAGCATGTCGCCGCGGGTGAGCAGGCCGTCGTCCGGGAGCGGGACGCGCTGGCCCGCCTCGGCGACGAGGCGAGGCGTAAGGCCGCCGAGTCGGGCAAGCATGAGGCGGAGCTGTCCGCTCGCGCCGGGGCACTCGAGGCGGCGAGGCAGAAGCTGGCGCGGCAGGTTGCGGAGCTGGAGAAGCGGGAAGCGAAGCTCGACGCGGGCGCCTCAGCGGTCGAGCGCGAGCGCGAGGGCATCCATACCCACCGGCACCGGCTGGACGACAGGGAGGCGGCGCTCGCCGCGCGCGAGCGGGCGGTCGAAGCCGAGAGGAGGAAGTCGGCCGAGCTCACTCGCCGGGCTCTCGCGCTCGATCAGCGGGAGGAAGCCCTGCGGACGTCTCAGGAGGAGCTCGCGGAGGCGCACGCGGCCGCCGCCGCCGACCGCAAGGAGCTCGACGAAGAGCGGCGGGCGCTCGGTTCGCAGCGACGCTCGCTCGAAGCCGAGCTACAGCAGAAGGCGGCAGAAACGGCGCGGCGCGAGCGCGAGCTGGAGAAGCGCGAGGCCTTGGTCGACCGGCGTGAGCGCGAGCTCGCGCAACGCGCGGCGGCGCTGACCGCCGAGGCCCAACGCGAGCTGGAAAAGCGGAAGGCCGAGGTCGACCGGCGCGAGCGCGAGCTCGCGCAACGCGGGGCGGCGCTGACCGCCGAGGCCCAACGCGAGCTGGAAAAGCGGAAGGCCGAGGTCGACCGGCGCGAGCGCGAGCTCGCGCAACGCGGGGCGGCGCTGACCGCCGAGGCGCAACGCGAGCTGGAAAGGCGGAAGGCCGAAGTCGACCAGCACGAGCGCGAGCTCGCGGAGCGAGAAGCTGCGCTCACCGCCGAGGCCGAACGCGGAGCGGCCGAGCGCAGGCGGGTCGAGGACGAGCTGCGACGCGAGCGCGAGGAGCTCGCCGCCGCGCGGCGTGAGGGCTCGGCCGCCGTAGCCGGCGTGGAGAGGGAAACGCTCAGGCTCGAGCAGCTCCGCCGCGACCTCGAAGCCCGCGCAGCCGACGCACGCGCGTCGGGCGGACGTCCTCGCGACGCGGGAGGTGAGCGTCGACCGCCGCCGTCGGCAGGCCGCGCTCGAGTACGACGCCCTCGAGCGCAAGCGGGTCGAAGGGCCGCGACCCACCGAGAACCTCGATGCCGCGCTCGGGGCGCGGATTCCCCAATCTCCCGGCTCGTGGACGATCGACCGGCTCGAGCAGCTGATCCGGCAGCACGCCGACCGGTTCCCCGACCGCTACGACGAGTGGCAGTCCTACGTCTTCTACCTGCGCGAGTTCGCCGACGCTTCGGGCCGGCTCCCCGAGAAGTTCGACGCGCTCCTGAACGAGGTCTTCGACCCGGTCGCGCAGTAGGCTCCCCGCGGTGCCGCCCCCTCCCGGCCTGACCACTCGGCGTGAGTTCCTCGAGCGCAGCGCCGCCGCCGCCGGGCTGCTCGCGCTTCCATGGGCCGCCGGCTGTGCGAGTGGATCCGACCGGCGCATCGTCCGCGCTGCGATCCACCCAACGATCGGCATCGCGCGCGTCGGCAACAGTCCTGACTCCTTCTTCTTCGGCCCGGAGGTGCCCGGGGCGCTTCCCCGCGCCTCCGGGGGCTTCAAGGACGGGAACGGCGCCGTCGCCAAGCAGGCCGCCCGCTTCCGCGTCTATGGCCTCGACGCGGACGGCCGTCCCGTCCGCGAGCTGACCGTGGTCGAAGCCGACATCACCTGGCGTGTCTCGGTCGCGAACACCAAGGCCGCCTGGTACGACTTCTCGGTCGCCTACGACCTCCCCGACGCCGCGCCGGCGGGGCTACGCAATCCGGACGTCGCGAAGCGGGAGAGGCTCGTCGTCTTCCCGGGCGAACGCAGCGTTCACGGCGCCGGTGCACGTCCGGTTCCGCTTCACGGCTCGTTTCTCGGCGTCGACGTCGATCTCGGGGAGCTGATGACAGACGGGGACGGCCGCCTCGTCCTCCTCCCCGGTCCCGGCCGGGCTTACTCGAAGGGCAACCATCCACTGACGACCTTCTCCGGCAACGACGGCTGGACGGACGACGTCTGCGACGGTCCCGTCCACGCAACCGTCCGCATCGACGGCCGCACGATCGAGGCGGAGCCGGCCTGGGCGCTGGTCACGCCGCCGAACTACGGCCCGGGGATGTCGACCGGCCTCGTCACGCTGTATGACGCGGTCCGGTCGATGTTCGTCGCGTCGGGCGGGCTCGACCCCGGCGAGGTCAGCTTCGCCGACGACATCCTCCCGATCTTCGCGCGCATGAGCGAGATGCAGTGGGTGAACGAAGGCTTCTTCCTCAGCAACGGCTTCGGGAGCAAGGAGGACTGGGTGACCGACGAGAACGTCGCGCGGCTCGCCGACCCCGGCGCGCGCACGTTCCATCGCGCGCTGTTCAAGCGGTTCCGCAACCCGGCCTACTTGACCGACCAGCCCGGAGCGATTCCGGACATGTACGGCGACCACATCAGCATCCCGCAGGAGAACGTCCGGCAGTGGCTCACGGTCACGCCGCTCCAGTACGCGCGCCTCGGCGCGTGGGCGGACGGCCGCTACGTCGACGATCGCGACAGCGCGTTCACCGTCCCGCCCGACCTCGCGAGCCTGCCGCCCGAGGAGCAGGTGCGCGCGCTCGACCGTGCGGCCCTCGAATCCTGCCTCGGCGGCGCATTCCACCCCGGAATCGAAGCCCCGTGGACGCTGAGGATCGCCAGCATGTGGGAGCGTCCATTCAGGATGCGCGTGCGCTCGACCGAGCCGAAGGTCGACTACGGCCCGATGCTGACGCGCGACGTCGTCTTCGCGAAGAAAGGCCCGCTCCAGGGCTCGGCGCCGGGCGACCTCACCGGCTGGCTCGGCGTCCCGTGGCACAACGACGCGGCCAGCTGCCGATCGGGCTATCAGCGCCGTATCTCCACCGTCCTCCCCACGTTCTGGCCGGCGCGGATCCCGAACCAGGTGCTGCGCGAGGCCGACTACCGGATCGTGATGGATCGATCGCGGCCGCTCCAGGATCGGAAGGCCGCGTTCCGGCAGCGGCACGACTGGGAGCGGTTCGTGGCGCGGCCGACGAGGCCGCCGACGCTCAAGCTGATGGTGACGGAGTGGCCGAAGATGGGCATGGTCGCCGTGCGCCCCGGCCCCGGCGACGCCGAGTTTCCGTCGTCGTTCAAGGTCGAGTCGTACGTCGGGTTCGAGCACGAGCCGAAGCACGAGTACGGAGCGGACCTGTGGGTGCCCCAGGACTAGTCGTCGTCGGGGGCGGGCCGGCCGGATGCGCGGCCGCAGCGGCTGCGTGCGCCGACGGTCTGGACGTCGTCCTGTACACGGCGGGGCCCTCCCCGCGGATGCGGCCCGTCGAGAGCCTTCCGCCCGGAACAGCGGAGCTGGTGAACGAGATCTTCGGGCCTGGCGTGTTCCGGCCCGACGACCACCTCCCGGCCTACGCCAACCGCAGCCGCTGGGGAAGCAACGAGCTCGAGACGGCCGACTTTGTGTTCAACCCCTTCGGCCACGGCTGGCACGTCAGGCGTCCCGCCTTCGACGCGGCTCTGCTCGACGCCGTGCGGACGATGGGCGTGCGGGTCCTCGAACGGCGGCTGCGCACGGCTCCCGCGGCCGCGTTCGTCATCGACGCGAGCGGCCGCTCGGCGCGGATAGCCCGCACCCGCGGCGCGCGGCGAATGCGCAGTGACGGGCTCGTCGCAGTCTTCCGCGAGACCGCCCACACGGGCTCGACGACCACGGTCGTTGCGGCAGAGAACGGGTGGACCTATACGTCACCGGGAATCAGCGCGTTCCTGACGGACGCCGATCTGCTTCCGCGCCTGACCGGATGCGTTACCGACGCGTCCACGTCGTGGCTCGACCGGATCGCAGGCCCCGGGTGGGCCGCGACCGGCGATGCCGCGGCCGCCTTCGATCCGCTCTCCTCCCAGGGAATCGTCACCGCCCTCGTCATGGGCCGCGAAGCCGCGCGCGTCGCAGCGGGGATCGTCAGTGCTGACGAGTACGAGGCCCAGTACGCGTCCCTGTTGGAGGAGCACCTGGCCCTACGCGAGGAGTACTACGGGCTCGAGCGGCGCTGGCCCGACTCCACCTTCTGGAGGCGGAGGCCGAACCCGAACGGGTACAGCACCTTGGTCGACGGCGGCGGCTCGGCGATGGTGACCGGCAGCCTGCCCTCCGTCTGAATCTCACCGAACATGGCCCGCACGGCCGCGTCGTGCGAGACCGGTTGGTAGTCGTAGCTCGTGATGAACGTGCTGACGGTCGGGAAGTAGGCGATGTCATACGGCGTTCCGACCGCGTAGACGATCATCGGCGTCCCGCTCAGCTGGAGCGCATTCACGAGCTGTACCTGCTGCGGTGAGCCCCAGGCGTTGAAGGTCGTGACGAGGACGAGGTCGCTCGCCTGCGCCGCCGCGACCGCCGTCTGGATCTGCGCGGGTGAGGGGCTCGAGCCGGTGTCCATCACCTGTGCGACCCATCCGCGCGCGACCAGATCCTGTCCGAGGGTCGCCGTCGTCGTCTGGCCGAAGCCCGTGACGAGAACCTTCTTGCCGGTATTCGGCGTGAGCGGAAGGAGGCCGGCGCTGTTCTTCAAGAGCGTGATCGACCGGTTCGAGACCGAGTCGGCGAACGCGAGGTGCGCCGGCGTCCCAACGACCTTGGCGACGCGGGACGGCGGGGTGGTCCTGTGCGCTGCCAGCCCGAGCCGCCACTTCAGCCGCAGGATCCGGCGCACCGACTCGTTCAGCCGTCGCATCCCGATGTCTCCCGTCTGGACGGCGGTGAGCACGGCCGGGTAGGCCGTGACGAGATCCGCCTTGCCGTTGTCCACGCCCGTCTGGCCGATCTCGAGCAGCAGGTCGTCGCCGGCGCGGATCGCGCCCAGGGCGATCGTCTGCGACGAGAGGCCCGCGAGCGCCCCGGCGTTCAGGGCGTCGGTGATGACGACGCCGTTGTAGCCGAGCTCCTGGCGGAGGAGCTTTCCGACGAAGAACCGGCTCAAGCTCGAGATCCCGCGCGGCGGCTTGACGTTCGGGAAGACGATGTGCCCGGCCATGACCAGGCCCACCCCGGCTTTCATCGCGGCTTTGAAGGGCGGGAAGTTGGTTGCCCGGATCTGCGCGAGGGTCTGCTCCGAGATCGACTTGCCGTTGTCGCTGTTGATCGTCGTGTCGCCAAGGCCGGGGAAGTGCTTCGCGGTGGCCGCGACGCCGGCGGTGCTCTGCTTCGTCTGGTACCCCGTGACCGCGTCGGCCGCGAAGGCGGAGACGATCGGCGGGCGGTCGCCGAAAGAACGGATCCCGTCTGCCTCGTTCAGCGGGTTGACGTTGACATCCACGACCGGCGCGTCGTCGACGTTGATCCCCATTGCACGCAGCTCCTGGCCGGTGATGAGGGCCGCCTGCCGCGCGAGGCCGGGCTGCTGAGTCGCGCCGAGCGCCATGTTCCCGGGCAGCACAGTGGCCGGCGGACCGATGCGTAGCACCTCCCCCTGTTCCTGATCGGTCGAGATCAGCATCGGGATCGTCGTGAGCCGCTGGATTCCGTTCGAGAGCGCGACGATCTGCGGCGGGTTCAGGAGGTTGTTCGTCCAGTTGAAATAGATGATCCCGCCCGGGTGGTACTTCTGGATGAGCTGCTTGATCGTGCTCACGCCGTAGTACTGCTTGTTGAGCGCGACCATCTGCGGGTTCGGATCCTCGACGGATTCCCCGTAGCCGTTGATGACGAAGAGCTGGCCAACCTTCTCGCGCACTGTCATGTGCGCGAGCGTTCGATCGACCCAGCGGCTCGCGGTGTTCGGCCGCGTCGGCTGCCTCTTGACCGCCGCACCCGGCCCGGGACCGGCACACGCGACGAGCACCGCGCCGGCCATGATCATCAGCAGGAGCTTCAGCCGCATCGGAGCGGTCAGGCTACAGAGCCAAACCTTCCGCCCGCATCGCGCGCCGGTAGGCGACCGCGACCGCGTCGAACTTCAGGTGCAGCTCGTCGGCGAGGTCGAAGGGCACCTGCTCCGGGCGCTGCGACTCCACGATCCGCTTGTCCTGGTCGAAGATCACGTCCTCGAAGTCGCGCAGGACCGCGTCGGGCTGCTCGAGGTTGTAATTCCGCCCGATCCGCAGGAAGCCCTTGCACTCGTCCTCGCGCAGCGGCTGCGAGGCGAAGAAGTAGAGCATGCCCTCCTCCCCGCCCCAGCCGAGCCGCAGCACGATGGTGTACGGGAGGTGGAGCTCGTAGCGGCTGCGGCGCTCGGGAGCCTGCGCCTCCTCGTTGGCGAACACGGGAAAGTCGTCGGTGTTCGGCGCCTCGGGCCGCACGATCTCGTAGTGGAGGACGTGGCCTTCGGTGCGTACGTCGTGGCTCGGCACGACGGGCCGCTCCGGATCGCCGAGCAGCCCGGGGTGGACGAACGGAAAGTGACCGAAGTCGGTGAAGTTCTCGACCTGGCGCGACGAGTCGCACTGCCAGGAATACGGCCCGCAGGTCACCGTGTGCCAGTCCTCGGCTTCGAGCTCGGGAACGTCGGGCAGCGGCCAGCGCGGCTCCTCGAGCGCGACCCAGACCATCCCGTAGCGCTCCTGGCAGCGAAACGTGGTCGCGCGCGCCTTGGCGGGAACGCGCGTCGGGTCGGCCAGCTGCGGGATGGCGGTGCACGCGCCGCTCGTCCCGTACCGCCAGCCGTGGTAGGGGCACACGATCTCGTCGCCCTCGACGGCGCCGAGCGAGAGCGCGGTCCCGCGGTGGATGCAGAGGTCCGAGAAGGCATGGGCCGTGCCCGACGAGTCGCGCCAGAGGACGAGCGGCTCGGCGAGAAGGTCGGTGGGAAGCGGCCCGTCGCCGAGCTCCGCCGCGTACGCGACCGGGTGCCAGCAGGAGCGGAGCGCCGGGTGGTTGCCCCGTGCGGATGGGGACGTCGAGGTCGCGCTCACGCCTGCCGCACCTCCACGTAGGCGAGCTTCCGGTATGCGCGCCGGCGACCGAGCACCATCCAGATGTCGGTGCCGAGAATGGCGATCGGCGCCCAGAGCACGACCCAGCCGATCACGACGAGCGCCTCCGAGATCGTCGTCGAGAACCAGTGGCTGCTCGAGCGGTCGGCGAGCCGGGAGAGCACGACCGTCAACGCGAAGATCGCTCCCGTCGGAACGAGCGCCCACAGCGCGCGCCGGAACTCGCCGTGCATCTCCCGGGTCAGCTCGCCGGCGCGCGCGGCGGCGTAGCGGGCGAGGCCGGCGCGAGCCTGGTCGGCATCGGGCGTCTCGACGACGAGGTGGCTGGCCGCGTCGGCGCGGAGGACCTGGACGAGATACTCGGCCGCCGGGACGACGCACCACGGCTCGTAGTCCTCGTCCAGCGGGCTCCGGTCGGGCTGCTCGAAGAGCTCGCGCGCGTCGCGGAGCACGAGGACGCCCGGGTGGCTCTCGTCCATCAGGGCTCCACCCTAAGGAACGCGTCGACCGCGCGGGCGAAGGAGCGGCGCCGAGGCGGAACGACTCACCGCATACGGCGCAAACAGCGTCAGGCAGAGGACCGAGCCGAGCCGCACATCCGGAGCCTATGGCGACGGACGGCGGAGCTCGAAGCGGCCGAGCTCCATGCCACCGAGGTACGAGCGCCCCTGAAAGCCGGTTCCGGCCGGCTCGAGCCTGTCCTCGAAGGCGCTCAGCGGGCCGGTGTAGCGGAGCGTGAGCCCTTCGACTCGAAAGGGCACGCGAAGCGGGCCGAGCGTGGTGTGGCCACGATCGCCGTCGATCGTCTTCCCCACGCCGATCAGCGGCGGGAGTAGCCCGCCGGTGCGGCGGACGTTCCAGCGTCCGTCCAGGACGGCCGTCACTGGTCGCGCGCGCCGACGCCGGTCAGCAACTCCTGGATCGAGGGATCCGGGACCTGCTCGACGCGCACGTCGCGCCGGCCGTTCCAAACGAGCGCCTTCATGCGTTACTCCTTCCGGTCGGGACCGTCGTGGCTTCCCCCGCGGAGGGGCGCGAAACGCCCGAACCGTCCTGGCCGCGCAGTTGCGGGAGGACGTGGTCGCCGTACATGCGGATCAGCCCTTCCGGATCACTGCCGGAGACGTTCATCACGCAGACGACTGTGGCGCCGAGGCGCTCCAGCCTGCGGATCTTCTTCACGTGCGTATCGGGGTCGGCGGAGATGATCGCCATCGCCTGGAACTGCTTGTCGGAGACCTCCTCGCCGTTCCGGCCGATCTCGGTCGGGTCGGCAATCGGATCGGTGTAGTGCTCGTCGACCAGCGTCCCCTTCCACTCGCGCGCGCTCGCAAGCGCCTCGTCGTCGGTCGCGCCCCAGCCGGCGAGTGTCTGGAGGATGATCTCGCCCGGTTCGCGGCCGGCCTCCTCGGCGCCTCGCCGGTAAGCGGCAATCACGGGAGCGGCCTTCTTCGGGTCGCCGAGCGTCCAGAGGCCGTCCGCAAGGCGGCCCGCGACCTCGGCCGCGCCTACGTTGAACGCGGAGAGGTAGAGCGGCGGGCGCCGCTGCGTCTTCAGGTAGAGCCGCGCGCGTTTGGCGCGGAAGAACTCGCCTTCGAAGTCGACGCGCTCGCCGTCCAGCAGCCGAGTGATGATCGTCAGCGCCTCCTCCGTCCGCCTCAGCTGGTCCGCGGGAGTCGGCCAGTCCGCGCCGGCCGGGATCTCGTTCATCGCCTCGCTCGTTCCCGCACCCAGGAACGCCCGCCCGGGGAAAAGCTGCTCGAGCGTCGCAACCTGCTGGGCGACGACGACGGGGTTGTAGCGGTGGATCAGGCCCGTGACGGCAGTGCCGAGCGCGACCCGCTGCGTCGCTTGGCCGGCCGCGCCGAGCCAGACCCAGGCGTTCCCGCATGCGGGGGGCGTCGGCGCGTCCGGCGCCCACCACGGCTCGAGGTGGTCGCTGCAGCAGATCCCGTCGAATTCCGCCTCCTCGCCGGCGACCGCCTGGCGCAGCAGCTCGTCCGGCTGGAAGCGCTCATGGGCGAGCGAAAGGAAGTAGCGAACCTGCTCGGGGCTACGGCGATGCACCCACAGGACGCCCCTGATCGCGTCGAGAAAGCCCATGGGGCCCGGATTCCCCCGAGATGGGCGCCGAAACGCCGTTTGGCAAGGCGGATACTGGGCAAAACGCACCCATGCCTCGCGCGATCTGGAGCGGTGCGATCACGTTCGGCCTGGTCAACGTGCCGGTTCGGCTGTACAGCGCAGTCTCGGAGCACAAGCTCCACTTCAACTTCATTCACGAGAAGGACGAAAGCCCGATCGGCTACCAGAAGATCTGCAAGCTCGAGGACAAGCCCGTTCCCGACAAGGAGATCGTCAAGGCCTTCGAGTACCCAAGGGGAAGTACGTGTACATGGAGGAGGAGGACTTCGCCGCCGCGCGGGTCGAGGGCTACAAGGCGATCGACATCACCGACTTTGTCCCGTACGACCAGATCGACCCGATCTTCTTCGCCCATACCTACCTGGTCGGGCCGCAGGAGGGAGCCGAGAAGGTCTACTCGCTCCTCGTCCGCGCGATGGAGGACTCCGAGCTCGCCGGAATCGCGAAGTTCGTCATGCGGGACCGCCAGTACCTCGGCGCGCTGCGCGTGCGCGAGGGAGTGATCACGCTGGAACAGCTCCACTTCGCGGACGAGATCCGGCCCGTGGACGAGATCAAGCCCAAGCGCGAGCGGGTGTCGAAGGAAGAGCTCCAGATGGCGCAGCAGCTCATCGAGAGCTTCTCGGGGCAGTGGAAGCCCGAGAAGTACGAGGACACCTACCGGGACGCGCTGATGGAGGTCATCAAGGCGAAGCGCAAGGGCAAGGAAGTGCACGTCGCCGCGGAGGTCGAGGAAGAGGAGCCGGCCGACCTGATGACAGCTCTCCGCGCCAGCCTCGAGTCGGCCAAGGGCGGCCGGCGCCGTCCGCGCCGCTCGGCTGCCTCCTCCAACGGGTCGAGGAGCGACGATCTCGGCGAGCTGTCGAAGGGCGAGCTCGAGGAGCGCGCGCGCAAGGCGAAGGTCGAAGGGCGCTCCAAGATGTCCAAGGACGAGCTGATCGAGGCGCTCCGCGCGGCCTGAGGTGGCCGAGGCGGACGTCGACGAGCTCTACCGGCTTCCACTTTCCGAGTTCACCTCCGCGCGTAACGAGCTGGCGAAGAAGCTGAAGGCGGATGGACGCGCCGAGGAAGCGGACGAGGTCAGGGCGCTGCGGAAGCCGACCGTCGCGGTGTGGCTCGTCAACCGCCTGGCGCAGGAACGGGAGCTCGACGTGCAGCGGCTGCGGAAGGCGGGCGAGACGCTGGCGAAGGCGACGGCGGGACGCTCGTCCGACGAGTTTCTCGAGGCCCAACACGAACAGCACCGGGCCCTCGCCCGACTCGGCCATGCGGCGCGCGACCTTGCATCGCGCGAGAAGGTGGGCGCGCCTGCTGCGGATCGCGCGCTCGAGACGCTGCGGGCGGCGTCACTGACCGAGGAAGGGCGGGGGCTCCTCAAGCGCGGACGGCTGACGGAGGAGCTGGAGCCGCCGGGCTTCGAGGCACTCGCCGGATTGGTCGGGCCCGCGCCGCCGAAACGCGCGCAGCCGCCGAAGGAGGACAAGCGCGCAAGGCTCAAGCAGGCCCGCGACCGCGTGAAGGAGCTGCGCACGGGAGCGCGCGAGGCGGACGCTGCCGTTCGCGCGGCCGAGCGCGAGGCGGAGCGGGCCACGAAGGAGGCCGGCGCCGCACGCCGCCGCGCCGAGGAGGCGGCGCAAATCCTGGCGGAGGCCGAGGAAGAGGTCGAGCGGCTGAGCTAAGGCGGTTGCCCGCTGCCCGAGCGGGAGTCACACTTCTCGAATGCGGAGGGACAGGCGCGCAAGCGTTCTCACGACGCTCGTGTTCACCGACATCGTCTCCTCCACGGCGATCGCCGAGGAGATGGGCGACCGGCGCTGGCAAGAGCTTTCTCGCGCCACTATCAGATCATCCACCGGACGCTGCGCGAGCATGACGGCAAGGAACGGGATACCGCAGGAGACGGTGTCTTTTCGACCTTCGACTCACCGGCGTCCGCGGTCCGGTGGGCATGCGCCGCCGTCGATGCTCTTCGCGAGCTCGGCATCTGGATCCGCGTCGGCATCCACATCGGCGAGGCCGAGGTTCTCCAGGGGAAGCTGAGCGGGATCAACGTGCATGCGGCCGCGCGGACGATGGCCCTGGCGGGCGCCGGCCAGATCCTCGTCACCGGGAGTGTCCGCGACATCGTGCGGGGGAGCGGCTTCGGCTTCGAAAGCCGCGGCGTCCACGAGCTGCGCGGGCTGGAGGGCGAGTGGCAGCTGTTCGAGGTGACGACCGTCGACGGCACGCCGCGCGCCGCGCCTCCCTCGGCGGAAGAGGCACGCGCGCGCCGCGACGCCATCCAGCCGCCGCCCCTCGTGAAGAGACGGAGCACGCGGTTAGTCGGCATCGCTGCCGGAACCGTCGCAGTCGTGGCCGGCGTCGCGTTGGCGCTCGTGTTCACGATGGGCGGCAAGTCGTCCGCACTGTCGCGGACGGGCTGCGAGGTCACAGCATTCCCACCGCTCAACGATCGCTCGTTTAACCAGGCCGTCTATGACGGGCTCACGGACGCGGCGACCACGTGGGGCATCAGCGTCCGCGCGCGCGTCACCGACCCGCCGAACGAACAGGCGGCCAAGCAGAACGTCGAGGCGTTCGTGAAGCAGCGCTGCGGCCTCATCGTCACCGTCGGGGGGTTCATGGCGTCGCTGACTGCCGACTTCGCGCGCCGAAACGCAAACCTGAACTTTCTGACCACGGATGACACTGCGACCCATCACCTCGACAATCTCGCCAGCGTCGTATTCGAGGTCGATCAGGCGGCGTTCCTCGCCGGGTACCTCGCGGCGGGCGTGACAAGGACCGGAACGGTGGCCACCTTCGGCGGCCGTGCGACTACGACCGTCACCCCGTACTTGCGCGGCTTCGCCGCGGGCGTCCTTCGTTACAGCCGCGAGCACGCCGCCCACGTGAAGCTTCTGGGTTGGTACACCGAAAGCGGCACAGGCGTGTATGTCACCGAGGATCCAAGGGACAACGACGTCTTTGGGGATCCGACCCGCTCCGCAATCCTCACGCGCAATTTCATCCGGGCTCAAGCGGACGTGATCATGCCCGTCGCCGGCAACGGGGGTGAGGTCGGAGCCGGCCGGGCGGTCCGGGCATCGAGGCAGCCGGTTCTGCTGATCGGCGTCGATACCGATCAGCACTATGCCGCGCCGCAGTTCGTCGACCTCTGGCTGACGAGCGTCCTGAAGGTCTACCGCCGGATGGTCTACCTCGCCATCGGCGAGACGGTCCTCGGCCGGTTCGAGAGCGGCCCGATCCGGGGCAACCTCGCCGACGGCGGCGTCGCACTCGCGCCGTACTACGGGCTCGGCAAACGGGTGCCGAAGCGGCTGCGGCGCGAGCTCGAGAAGGTCCAGAAGGGCGTCGAAGACGGATCGGTCTCCCTCGACCCGAAGAGCTACACATAGCGGTGGCCGATCTCCTCCCTCAAGTCAGCTACGCACGCTCCGGGGACGTGGAGATCGCGTACACCAGCGTCGGCACCGGCCCCGTCGACCTCGTGCTCGTCTGGGGCTGGTTGACCAACCTCGAGGTCTACTGGGAAGAGCCAGCCTTCCGTCGGTTCGTCGAGAGGATCGCGGCGTTCGCGCGGGTGATCCTCTTCGACAAGCGCGGCATGGGCCTGTCAGACCGGACCACCGTCGGGACGCTGGAGGAGCGGATGGACGACGTGCGCGCGGTGCTGGATGCGATCGGCTCGGAGCGCGCGGTGCTGTTCGGAGTGAGCGAGGGCGCGCCCCTTTCGATTCTGTTCGCGGCCAGTCATCCCGAGCGGACGCAGGCGCTGATCTTCGTCGGCGGCGAGGTCAAGGAGGTCACCACAGAGGACTGGCCGTGGGGCCAGCTGACCAGGGAGGAGTACGACCGCTATCTGGACGAATTTCTCGCGTCGGACACCTGGGGGAAGGCCGCGCGCGCGTTCTTCGCGCCGAGCCGGGCGGACGACCCCGCTCTGATGGAGTGGCGCGGCCGGCTGGAGCGCTCGTCGGCCTCGCCGGCTGCGGCCACCGCCTTCATGCGCCTGGGAAGCGACATCGACGTCCGCGCGGTGGTTCCCTCCGTCCACGTTCCGGGACTGGTGATGCATTCCCCGAGGGATACGGTCGTGAATTACCAGCAGGGCCGGTGGCTGGCCGAGACGCTTCCCGACGCGCGCTTTGTCGAGCTCGCCGGCCAGGACCACGGGCCCCAGTTCGACTGCGCCGACCAGGTGATCGAGGAGACCCGCCTTTTCCTCACCGGCTCTCGCGAGCCCGTCGAGCCCGAGCAGGTGCTCGCGACCGTCCTGTTCACGGATCTGGTCGGATCGACCGAAAGGGCGCAAGCGCTTGGGGACCGTCGCTGGGGCGATCTCCTCGAGCGCCACCACGACGCCGTGCGCGCCGAGCTCACCCGCTATCGCGGCCACGAGATCGACACGGCCGGCGATGGGTTCTTCGCGAGCTTCGACGGGCCGGCCCGCGCGATCCGCTGCGCGCAGGCCGTCCTCGACTCGCTCGAACGGCTCGGATTGCCCGCACGAGGCGGGCTCCACACGGGCGAATGCGAGGTCGTCGGCGACAAGCTCGCCGGGATCGCCGTCCACATCGGAGCTCGTGTTGCCACCGAGGCGCGTGCGGGCGAGGTGCTCGTCTCACAAACCGTGCGCGACCTTGTCGCCGGATCGGGGATCGAGTTCGAGGATCGCGGGCTCCACGTCCTCAAGGGCTTGTCCGAGCCGCGGAAGCTGTTCGCCGTCCGGCGCGCGTGAAATGTCGATCTGAGCGGCGTCCGTTCGTCGTCAGGCTGACAGCCAACGAAAGGAGCGACGATGAAGTACCTGCTGCTCGTGTGCTGGGACGGCGAGCGAATGAACGCGCAGACCGAGCCGGATCCCGCCGAGTCACAAGACGAGGAAGAGGGTTTCCCCTGGGTCGACGACCTGCAGGCGCGGGGGATCTGGCTGACGGGCGACCAACTGGCTCCGCCGCGCCGGGCGCGGACGGTTCGCGTTCGCGACGGTAAGACCACCGTCACCGACGGCCCGTTCGCGGAGACGAAGGAGGCAGTCGGCGGCTTCGACCTGCTCGAGTGCGACAGCCTCGAGGATGCCGTCGAGATCGCCGCGAGCCATCCGCTGGCGCAAGCCGGGGCGATCGAGGTCCGCCCGCTCTGGGGCAACTAGGAGACTGGGCCTGGTGCGGGAGGCGCGGCCGAGCGCTCGTGTCCTTCCGCTCCAAGTCCCGCGGCCCTGACCTACAGCGTCGGAATGAGGAAGGCCGTAAGGCGCGCTGCCTCGTCGGCGACCTCGCGCCGGCCCGTGGCAGGAAGCGGCTCGAACGGCTCCGCGAGGACGCGCTCGCCTTCGACGCGCCACGTCCCCGCGACGAAACCGTCGACGAGGAAGGTCGGCGCGACGTCGCCGTTCATCCGGATCACGGTCTTGCGGTACTCCTCGGGCAGGACGCGGGCGCGGTCGACCCAAGAGAGAAGGACGTTGTCCCACTTGGGCAGGAAACGCACCGGCGCCCGCGTCCCGGCAGCGGGGAGCGGAGCTCGCGGGACGTCGAGGAGCTCGCGGCCCTCCTCGTCCCGGAAGCGGCGCAGCGGCTCGAGCCGCTCGAGCGCCCGGGAGATTTCGGGCACGTGCATCATGCTCCAGGCACCGATGTCCCGCCGCGTCGCGGGCCCGAACGCGGCGAGGTAGCGCCGGAGGATCTCTGCGCGGGCCTTCGTCGGATCGTGCTCCTCGGGCTCAACGACTGCGGCGAAGCGCCCGCCTGGACGCGCTTCCCAGAGCGCGGTCTCGTGGTGGTGGAGGATGTGGGCACGCACCCGGGCGCCGCGCCAGGCGCGCAGGGCCTCGAACCCCGCGAGGCCGTGCTGCTCTTCGAGGTACGCGCGCGCCTCGCCGGTCGTGACGGGGCGGTTGGTCGCGAACGCCCGGACAGCAGGAGCAAGACGCTTCGCCTCCTCCGTCTGATCCGGGAAGTTCGTCTCGCTCAACGCGGCGCGGAGGAGCGCGTAGTCGCGCCGCGTGACGAGATGCAGGGTCTGGCGCATAACCGTGGCCTTGACGATCGCGCCCTTGCGCAGCTCGCGCTCCAGCGTCTCGCGGCGAAAGCTCGTCGTCCGCGTCCAGATGCCGATGTACGGGGACTGCGGCAACTGGGCCTGGACGCCGACGAGTCGCTCGATCACCGCCCTGGCCGACAGGCGCCTTCGCTCGAGCAGCAGCTGGCGCGCCAGCGTCGCGCGGTTCAGCTCGCGCAGGCTCAGGATCCGATCGGCCACGGCCCGACGCTACCCAACACCAACGAGTTCGACCTGACGGCGCACTAGCATGGCCACTCGATGCCCGAGACCTCCGTCTCCACTTTCCGGTGGACGCGGCGCGAGGCCGGGCACCAGGTCACTCCTCTCGAGCTGTTTTTCGACCTGGTCTTCGTCTTCGCCATCACCCAGGTGACGAGCCTGCTCTCCCACGACGCCACGTGGCGCGGCGTCCTGCACGGGATGCTCGTACTAGCGGCGGTCTGGTGGGCATGGGACACCTACGCCTGGCTGACGAGCGCGGCCGATGTGGACGAGGGCGGTGTCCGGCTTGCGATGCTCGCCGCGATGGCGGCCATGCTTGTGGTCGCGCTCGCGGTCCCGGAGGCATTCGGCGCCAACGCGCTGCTCTTCGGCGTCGCCTATTTCCTCGTCCGGGTGCTCCATCTGCTTCTGTCCGTCATCGTCGGGCGCGGCGATTCCGACCGGCTGGGTGCGCTCCTGCGCTTCGCACCGACCGCACTGGCCGGTGCCTCATTGCTCGTGGTAGCGGGCTTCCTCCACGGCGAAGCCCGAATCGCGGTCTGGTTTGTGGCGCTTGCGATCGACTATCTCGGGCCGGCAGTTGTCGGGATGGGTCGCGGCTGGCGCGTCGCGCCCGAGCACTTCGCCGAGCGGCACGGGTTGATCATCCTGATCGCCCTCGGCGAGTCGATCATCGCCATCGGCGTCGGTGCCGGCTTCGACCTCGGCACGAAGGAGATCATCGCCGCGGTGCTCGGCTTCGCGGTCGTCTCCGCTCTCTGGTGGCTCTACTTCGACGTGGCCGCCATCTTCGTCCGCACGCGTCTCGCAGAAGCGAGCGGGATCGAGCAGGGGCGCCTAGCTCGCGACGCGTACGGGTATCTCCACCTGCCGATGATCGCCGGCATCGTCCTCTTCGCTCTGGGTCTGAAGACGACACTCGGCCAGGTCGACGACGCCCTCGACACGGTGGCCGCTGTCGGCCTCTGCGGCGGCGCGGCGCTCTACCTTCTCGGCCACGTTGCGTTCCTCGTCCGAGCGACGGGTCGGATCTTCCGGCGAAGAACGATCGGGGGAATCGTCCTGCTCGCTCTGATTCCGGCAGCACTATCGATCCCTGCGCTCGCGGCCCTTGGCCTGGTCAGCGTCGTATGCGCGCTCGTGGTGGCGTGGGAGGCGCTCCGCTATCGCGAGCACCGGCTCCGGATCAGGTATCCCGACCCCGCGGCCTGATTACTGCGCGCGGCCGGCGCCGTACTCGTCGTCCGACACGTGCTCGCCCCACGTCGCGGGGTGGCCGTCGTCGTCGACGTCGACCATCGCGAGGTGGGTCATGAAGCCGATCGGGAGCGGCGCCGTGCCAGTGCTCCTCGCCGGGGTCGAAGAAGACAGAGTCGCCGGGGCGGATCGTCTCGACCGGCCCACCGCGCCTCTGGCAGAGGCCGACGCCCTCGAGCACGTAGATCGTCTGACCGTTCGGATGCGTATGCCAGGCCGTCCTGGCGCCGGGCGTGAAGTGGACGCTGCTCGCGTTCAGGCGAGAGGGGCCCGACGGCTTCGCGACGGAGTCGATGAACACCGAGCCCGTGAACCACTCGGGCGGGCCGGCCACCGTCTCGCCGGAGTCTCTCGTGATCTGCATCGCAGTCCTCCCGCGGCCTAGCGACGCCGGACGCCGACGTAGACGAGAAATCCGCCAAGCGCGAGCAGGAACAGCCCCGCCAGGAGGAACCCGACTCCGAACCAGATCAGATTCGGGATCTTGGCTCCGATCTCGACGTCGGCGATCACGCCGGCCGCCGCGCTCGCCTTCATCACCACAATGCGCCACGAGCCTCCCTGGGGGTCCCACGAGACCGTCTGCGGCCCCGCTCCCTCCGACGACACTGCCCAGAACGTCTGTGCCGAGGGCGGAGTCGCCGGCTCGCCGCTCCCGATGACGTCCAGATGCTCGCCGCTGTCGAAGCTGTCCACGACCGCGTGGCGGGCGCTGCCGAGGTACGAGGCGACGTCCGTCGCGCGGGCGATTCCAACAAAGGCGCGACCGGGGGTCTCCGCCCGAACGCGGACGGTGCCGAGGATGTCGCGGATCGCGGCGATGTCCCCGCTCGTGCCGGCCTGATAGCTATTCGAGACGAGGGCATATGCAGTCGTCGAGAACGTCTCGGGCCCGGTCATGAGATACCCGCTCGAATCGCGCTGTGTCTGGTCGTAGACGATCCCCGCAACTCCGGCGGCGAGCCCGACAACGCCCAGCAGGAGCGAGATCGCGCCGAAGACGATCGCGATGATGCGACCCGCGGTCCAGCGCTGCGGTGGTGGAGCTGCGCCTGGCGGTGGTGGAGTTGCGCCTGGCGGTGGTGGAGCTGCGCTGGCGGTGGTGGATCTGCGCTGGGCGGTGGTGGATCTGCGCTTGGCGGCGTTGTGGACACGACCTGGCTGATTGTGTCACCGTTGGCCCCATCTCTGCAACGCCCGCAACCGCGCCGGTGGGTCTGACCGAAGCCGAGGCGGCGGCGCGTCTGCAGGCGCGCGGGGACGCTCCGCGCCAGCGGTCGAGCCGCAGCTACGCGAGCATCATCCGCGCCAACACGCTGACGATCCCGAACGGGATCCTTCTCGTCTTCGGCGTCCTCACCATCACGTTCGGCTCGTGGAAGGACGCGCTCTTCCTCGGGATCCTGTTCGCGAACATCGGGATCGGGTCGTTCCAGGAGATCCGTTCCAAGCGTGCGCTCGACCGGCTCGCTGCGCTCGTCGCGCCGCAGGCCGTGGTTGTCCGCGACGGCGCCGACACGAACGTGCCGGTCGACCACGTCGTCGCAGGCGATCTGGTGCGACTGGCCGCGGGCGACCAGGTCGTGGCGGACGGGACGCTGGTGACGGCCGACGGGATCGCCCTCGACGAGGCGAACCTGACCGGGGAGTCCGAGCCGGTCGTACGCCACGAGGGCGAGCCGGTCTGGTCGGGCTCGTTCGCCGTCGAGGGCGCGGCCACCTACGAGGCGACGGCCGTCGGAGCCGAAAGCCGCGCCTCGCGCCTGACCGCGACCGCACGCGCGTTCCGTCACCCGCGCTCGCCGCTCGAGCGCGTCAACGACCGGCTTCTCCTGGTGCTCTTCGCCTGCTCGATCCCGCTCGCGGCCGGCCTCGTCGCCACCGCCTTCACGCGCATCGACACCGCGGCCGAGCGCATCCAGCTGATGACGGCTGGGGTCGTGAACCTCGTCCCCGAGGGGCTCATCCTCCTGATCAGCCTGACGGCGGCAGTCTCGGCGTTCAAGGTGGCCAAGCGCGGAGTGCTCGCCCAGCAGCTGAACGCGGTGGAGTCGCTGGCCTCCGTGGACGTGATCTTCACCGACAAGACGGGGACGCTGACCGAGGCGACGCTGCGGGTGGTGGGACTGCTGCCGGCGGGTGGGGTCGACGAGGCGACGCTGGCTCAGACGGTGGCGACCTACGCGGCGAGCGCGCCCGCGCGCAACCTGACGCTGCAGGCAATCGCTGATGCCGGCCTCGCGCAGGTCGAGCCACGCGACGTGGCCGGCCAGGTCCCGTTCTCGTCGCGCCGGCGCTGGAGCGCGCTCGACCTCGGCGACGAGCGCCTCGTGCTCGGCGCGCCGGAGCGCTTCGAGGCCGTCGACCCGGCGCTGGTCGAGCAGGCCGCTCGAGAGGCCGGCAGCGGCCGGCGCGTGCTCGCGTTCGGCCGCTCCGAGGCGCCGCTCCCGCCTTCCGACCCCGAGCCCTCCTTCCCGGCTGACGTGCAGGCGCTCGGCCTCGTTGTGCTCGCCGAGCGGCTGCGGCCGAACGCGTCCGAGACGGTCGCCTTCTTCGCCGAGCAGGACGTCCAGCTGAAGGTTCTCTCCGGCGACGCGCCCGCGACCGTAGGCGCGATCGCGCGCGACGCCGGCGTGGTCGGATCGGCGCCCGCGCTCGACGGCGAGGCGCTCCCGTCCGAGCCCGAGGAGCTGCGGGAGGCGGTCCTGTCGGCGCCGGCCGTCGGCCGGATCTCGCCGGACGGCAAGCGCGCCGTCGTCGACGCGCTGACGGCAGCCGGACGCTACGTGGCGATGATCGGCGACGGGGTCAACGACGTACCGGCGCTCAAGGAGGCGCGCCTCGCGATCGCCCAGGGCTCGGGAACGCAGATGGCGCGAACGGTCGCCGACCTGGTCCTCGTCCGCAATGACTTCGGTGTCGTCCCGGGCATGGTCGCCGAGGGACGGCAGATCCTGCGCAACATCCAGCGCGTCGCCCAGCTGTTCGTGACCAAGACCGTCTTCGTCGCCGTCTCCGGGCTCGCGATCGCCCTTCCGACCGCGACCTTTCCGCTCCTCCCGCGCCAGTTCACGATCGCGTCGACGGTGACGATCGGCATCCCCGCATTCGTGCTGGCGCTGGCGCCCAGCGCCGGGCCCTGGAGAGTCGAGGGATTCCTGCGTTCCGTCGCGCGGTTCGCGCTTCCCGCCGGCGTGGCGATCGGCATCGGAATCACCGCGGGCTACCTCCTCGCGGACTACGTCTTCGGACTGGACGTGAGCCACTCGCGGACGGTGGCCACCGGGATCGTGGTCGTCTGCGGCCTGGCGGTCGTGCTCCGGCTCGAGGCGCAGGGCCGGCACCGGCGCAGCATCGCGGTCGGCGCGCTCTGCCTGGCCATGGCCCTGCTGTTCGGGCTCGCGCTGGCCGTGCCGTTCCTGCGCGACTTCTACGAACTGGCCAAGCCAAACGGCGACGCCGTCGCGGCATGGGCCGTGGGATCGGCTCTCGGAATCGGCGGGATGTTCGGCGCGCTGCGGCTGTTCCACGCCTGACCGGCCCTCGGTAACCGGGGAGTGCGGCACACTTGCACGTCAGTGCCGAAGCCCGTTGTCCCCGATCGCCGCTACGTCCCGGGGCTGGACGGTGTCCGCGCGATCGCGGTGCTTCTCGTCATCGCCTACCACCTCAACGTCGCGCATGCGGGTGGCGGGATGCTGGGCGTCGGCGTCTTCTTCACGCTGTCCGGCTACCTGATCACCGACCTGCTGCTCGACTCCTGGCGGCGGCACGGCGACCTCCGCCTCGGCCGCTTCTGGCTTCACCGCGCGCGCCGTCTGCTCCCGGCCCTGTTCCTGATGCTCGCGGCCGTCAGCCTGTGGGTGGCGTTCTTCGACTCGTCGCAGCTCTCGGGCGTGCGCCGGCAGGTGTGGACGGCGGTGCTCTACGTCAGCAACTGGTCGACGATCGAGCAGAACGGTTCCTACTTCGCCCGCTTCGCCCCCCCGCTGCCCCTCGACCACCTGTGGTCGCTAGCGATCGAGGAGCAGTTCTACATCCTCTGGCCGTTCCTGCTGCTGGCGCTGATCTGGTTCGTCCGCAGCCGCAGGAAGATGGCACTCGTCACGCTCGTGCTGGCCTGCGCGTCGGCCCTGGCGATGGGCCTCGTCTACCAGCGCGGCTACGACCCGACCCGCGCCTACGAGGGCACGGACACGCGCGCGTTCGGGCTACTGATCGGTTGCGCCCTGGCCATGATTTGGCCGATGCGGTCCGTGACCGCGAACCTCGGCCGGTCGGCGTCGAAGGTGCTGGACGGAATCGGGCTCGCCGGGCTGCTCGGAGTCTTCGCGCTGGCTGCGGGGACGAGCACGCTCTCGCCGTTCCTCTACCCGTGGGGGTTCCTGCTCCTCTCCTTCGCGACCGCCGCGGTCGTCGCCGCGGTGGTCAGTCCCGCCAGCAGGCTCGGCGCCGCGCTCGGCTGGGGACCACTCCGCTGGATCGGCGTCCGCTCCTACGGGATCTACCTCTGGCACTGGCCGATCGTCGTCCTCTTGCTTCCGCGGTCGAACACGTTCGACCCCGCGTGGGCCGCACTTGCGGTCGCCCTCACGTTTGTGATCTCGGCGCTGTCGTGGAGATTCGTCGAGGAGCCGATCCGCCGGGGCGCGCTCGGCCGGCTCTGGAAGGGAGCGCGTGCCGGCGCGGGGCGGCTCGACGCACGCCGCCACGTGCTCGAGCTGTCGGGCGCCGGCCGCGGTGGTGCTCCTCGTGTGTGCGCTCGGACTGAGCGGGATGCTGCCCGCGGCCTCCGCGGGTGACCAGGTCGGCGCGTCAGGGCGCGTGAAGCACGTCCGCGCGCTCAGCTCCGGCCACACCGAGAAGGCGTCCGTGCACGTCCGCAAGCGGCTGCCGAGCCCGGACCTCCTGCGAGTCCGTCGTCTACATCGGCGACTCGACCTCGGCCAGCGAGATCGAGACGGAGTTCATCCCCAACGAGCGGCAGCAGCTGCCGGCCCAGCTCGCCAGCGTCGGGGTGAAGCACCCCTACATGGAGATTCAGGGCGCGCGCTCGATCGTCGAGACCTTCGAGGGCTATCCGAACGCCCCGACGGTGGCCGAGAATCACATCTCGAGCGGCTACCGCGGGTGCTGGATCGTCGCAATGGGGACGCAGGACGTCGACAACGTGTACGACGGAGGGATCGGCTACTCCGCGCGGATCAACCGGATGATGAAGGCGATCCACGGCCAGCCGGCCATGTGGGTCTCGGTCGTCTCACTCCTTCGCTCCGGCGACACCTACCTGTCACGCGGCTACAACGAGGCGAACATGCAGAAGTGGAACCGCACCCTGCTCGGCCTCTGCGGCCGATACCCGAACATGCGCGTCTTCGACTGGGGCGCCTGGGTGCGAACGCAATGGCTCGACTCGGACGGCCACTTCGAGTACGACGGGATTCACTACAACACGGTCGGCAACATCGCGAAGGCCCGGCTCACCGCCCGCGCCCTCGCCCACGCGTACCCGGCCGGTGAGCCGCCCAGCAAGACCTGCGTGGTTCGTTAGCTACGGGCCCTTCCCGAGCCAGAGGTCGACCTTGAAGTTCGCGTCGAGCGTCGTCCCCTGCGCGGGCCGCTCGCGGACGATCTTGCCCTTTCGGCTCGGAGCCGACTTCGTGCGCTTGACCGCACCGACCCTGCATTGCCCCGCCGCCAGCAGCCGGCGCGCCTGGGCGAGGCTCTTTCCTTGCAGCCTCGGCACAACGCACTCGCGATGGGCCACCGCAGGCCCGCCGCCGACTCGGCCCCACCAGACGCCCCAGCGCCCGGAGCCCGCTCCGTACCGACCGGCGCGCGCGCGTACTCCTGCAGCGTCCAGAGGGAGAGGTCGTCCGACGGATCGACCTGGCTGCTGCTGTAGTCGCCCCAGCGGTTCCGTCCGCCGCGCTTCTTGTCGTAGGGCCCCTCCCCGTCCTTGAAGATGACGGGGGCGCGGATCGTGTTCGGCGGATCGGTACCCGCCCGGAACGCGTACCCCGCGTCGACGAAGTCGCCGAACTGGAACTCCGAGAACCCGACGAGCACGTCGTTGCGGGAGTTCACCGCGAGCGTCCCGAACGCGTACGAATGGCCGCCGTTCCAGGGGTTGGCCGACTCGTCCTCGATCCGCCCGCCCTGGACGAAGTTGCCGCTCGTGTCGATCTCGACCCACTGGACGCCGGAGTGGAGAACGTAGCCGGCGAGGCCTCCGACCGGCATCCCGAACGTCTGCGCGTAGTAGATGTGACCGTTGCGGAAGACGGCGTCGCCGATCCGCGAGTCGCCCGTGTCGATTCCCGGGCTGACCTGTTGCGGCAGGACGTTCCCCGGCCCGGGCGACGTCCAGACCCCGAGGGGATTCACCTTGGCCGCGCTGCCGACGAGTGTCAGCGTCTTGCCGTCGAGCGACCACAGCCGGTAGGTCCCGGCCGTGCTCTCGACGTGCTCGACCACGTACAGCGTCTTCTCGGTCGGCGAATTCGTGATCGCGGGCTGGAGCGCGAAGCCGCCCGGGACGCTGATGTCGACCGGATTGCCTGCTCCTCCGGCCCGTAGCGCGTCGTAGTCGAGCGCGATCACCCGGCCGCGCACGTACGTGAGCGTGCCGGTCGCGAACATGTTGACGCCGATCGCCACGCTCCCCCTGCTGAAGCCGATGGTCGGATAGTCGGCCCAGGTCGCGTCGGTCGGATCGGCGTCGATCGCGTACAGATGCCAGCTGCCCTGCGGGTCGGCCGTGTCCGAGATCCCGTAGTAGATAGTGGAGGTCGCGAGCAGCGGGTCGTCGGCGGCCGACACGAGCCAGCGGTCGCTGTACGGGTCGTAGAGCACGTGCGGGTCGAACGGATCACGGGCGCCGACCGCGCTCCAGAAGGACGTGATCGACACGGTGCTGAAGGTCGGCGCCGTCGGACTTCCGCTGGATCACGTAGTTGCTGTTCAGCGTCACCATCAGCTTGTCGCGTCCGACGGCACCGCTCGTGTCGGGCGGGGATTCCGGCTTCGTCAACCCGAGCTGCGGCCCGCCGGGCTGGCCGAGGAAGCTGGCCGAGGGGGCCGGCGACGGCTCGGGCGAAACGCTCTTGCCGGCCGACAACGGGTAGGCGGGCAGAGACGGAGTCGTCAAGAACAGGTTCGGCTCCGCCCGCTCGTCCGCCTCCGGCTCGACCTTCGGCTGCGGCGCGGGGTTCACGGACCGTCCGAGCGCCGCAACGTTCGGGTGCCGCGCCAGCACGCGCATGTTCACGACGGCGGACGTCCTCACGTGGACCGGGCCTCCCCGGTAGGCGACGGCGCGCTCCTGCGAGCCGGCGGCGAGCGACGGGAGGTTGGCGAGCACGGCGACGCCCGCCAGGACGACGGCGAGCCGCAGCGCGAGGCGCCTCACGGGATCAGGGCCGAGCACGCCTCCCCTTGCTGACCTGGAGCACAACCTTGATCTTGACGTCGCACGGCCGTCCTCCGAGCGGATATTGCCCCATGACGCGCCCGGTCGGGATGGTGCGCGAGAACGCCCGGGTGATAGGCCCGACCGCGCAGTCCCGGCTCCTGATCGCCCGCTTGGCGGCGTCGAGCTTCATCCGCTCGACGTTGGGGACGAAGCAGCGCTTGCCGTTGGTGCCGAAGGTGCGGTCGAGGGCGCCGGCCGGCGTGTAGCGCGCCAGCGCGAAGTCGTCGTACGTGCAGGTGACGGTCGACCCCGCGGCGACGACCTTTCCTCCCGGCTGCAGCGCGACCGCGCGCGCCAGTGCCTCGTCGCCGGTGCCGACGGCGGTCGAGACCGTGCCGCCGGTGCCGAAGCTCTGGTCGAGCGAGCCGTTCGGGTTGTAGCGGGCGAGCGCGAAGACGCCGCGGCCCGTGCCCGCGGCGACGATCTTCCCGTCCAGCTGGAGCGCGACGGCCCAGGCTGTTCCGTCGGCCCCGAGATCGGTCATCACCCTCCCGCCCGAGCCGAAGCGCGGATCGAGCGAGCCGTCGGGCATGTACCGAGCGAGTGCGAAGGCGGACGGGCCGACCCGGCCCTGGAAGCTGTAGCCGGCGACGACGATCTTCCCGTCGGGCTGGAGGACGGCGCCGTTTGCGAAGTCGCTGGCGCTGCCGAAGGTTGTCGTCACCTTGCCGCCCGAGCCGAAGGTCGGGTCGAGCACTCCCTCAGCCGTGTAGCGGGCGAGCGCGAAGTCCGAAGGCCCCTCACGCGAGCCGACGAGCTCCGAGCCGACCGCGACGATCTTTCCGTCCGGCTGGAGGACGAGCGCCTGCGCGGCCTCGTCGCCGGGCGCGGCGAACCGAGTCGTGACCATCCCGGCGCTTCCGAAGCTGGAGTCGAGCGAGCCGTCGGACTTGAAGCGCGCGAGGGCGAAGGCCTCGTCCCGCTGTTGAGGAGAGCCGCTGGCGCCAGCGAGGACGATCTTGCCGTCGGGCTGGATGGCGACGGCGCCGGCAAAGTCGCCGGTCGGGCCGAAGGTGGCGGTGACCTTCCCGCCGGAGCCGAAACCGGAGTCGAGCGTGCCGTCCGCGTTGTACCGGGCCAGGGCGAAATCGAAGTCGGGGCGGGTGACGACCGTCTCGCCGGCCGTGACGATCTTGCCGTCAGGCTGGACCGCGACGGCCTGGGCGGTGCTCCCGCCGGCGCCGAAGTCGGTCGTCACTTTGCCGCCCGAGCCGAACGTCGAGTCGAGAGTGCCGTCGGGCCGGTAGCGGAGGAGGGCGAAGCTCGAGTCACCGGACCCGAACCTCCCGAGCTGTAGCCGGCCGCGACGATCCGCCCGTCCGGCTGGACGGCGACCGCCTGCGCGAGGTCGTCGGTCTTCAACCCGAACGTGGTCGTGACGTCGCCGCGGCGCCCCAGCGTCGCGGCCGGACCGCGCCGGCGTGGCCTGAGCGGAGCCCGCCGCAAGGACGAGCAGAGCCGCCAGCGCAGGGGCAGAGGCTCCTAGGCCAGCGCTTCGTAGCCGCCCGGCCGAAAACGCGGGGTGCATATGCAGTAGAAGACGAGGTCCTCGTCCCCGTTGTTTGTGATCCGCTGCGGCACGCCGGCGGGGATGACGACGACATCACCGGGCGCAACCTCGGCCGTGGCCAGGCCGCCGACCTCCACCTGGCCCGCGCCGGCGACGATCACATACCGCTCGTCGACGTCGAGCGAGTGCAACTGCGTGGTTACGCCAGGAGCAACGCGAGCCCGCGCGATCGATACCGCGCGGTCGCTTTCGTCGTTCCAGCTCTCGAGGACGAAGCACCGTTCCTCGGTCGGGGACTCGGACGCGGGGTCGGGCCGGACGATGCGGGCATCCATTCGACGCAATTCTCGTCGAGTAGGCTGGCCGCCGTGGCGGAGATCCTGCTCTTTCACCACGCGCAGGGACAGACTCCCGGCTTTCTGTCGTTCGCAGACGAGCTTCGCGCCGCCGGGCATACCGTCCATACCCCGGATCTCTACGAGGGAAGGACGTTCGACTCGCTCGAGGACGGCGTCGGCTACGCCCGCGAGCTCGGATTCGCGACGGTCGCGGGTCGTGGCGTAGCCGCGGCCGACGCCCTGCCCTACGGCCTCGTCTACGGAGGCTTCTCGCTCGGCGCCGCTCCCGCACAGAACCTTGCGCAGAACCGCCCCGGCGCGAAGGGGGCGCTGCTGTTCCACGCGGCCTTTCCGCTCTCCGAGTTCGGCGACTCCTGGCCGCCGGGCGTCCCGCTCCAGATCCACATGATGGAGGGCGACCAGTGGGCACTCGAGGACCTGCCTGCGGCGCGCGAGCTCGTCGAGGCGATCGACGGCGCGGAGCTGTTTCTGTACCACGGCGACGGGCATCTGTTCGCGGACACCAGCCTGGCCGACTACGACGAGCAGGCGGCGGCCCAGCTGAAGGAGCGTGTGCTCGAGCTCCTGCGCGGGATCGACGCTTCCGGCGACGCCTAGCCGTGTAGGTTCGTCCCCATGGCGGGCCGGAGGAAGGAAAGCCGCGTCCCGACCAGGCGATTCCACCTGCCTTCGGCCGCGCGCAGCTCGCCGGCGCGGATCGAACCGCAGGGTGCGCGGGAGCTCGTCGCGGCCGGCGCCCGGCTGGTGGACGTTCGCCGGCTCGACGACCCGGCGGTGACGCTTTCGGGGGCAGTCCGGATCTCTCCCGACGAGCTGCCACAGCACCTGGGCGAGCTCGAGCGCGACGTGCCGATCGTGCTCGCGTGCGGCTGACTGCGCGAGGCGACGAGCGTCCGTGTGGCGCACTGGCTGAGGGACAGAGGCTTCCAGGCGTATGCGGTACGCGGCGGGATCGCCGCGCTCGCCGGCGACTCGGCCGAGGAGGGGCCGGGGTCGGAACCGGAGAGCGTCCCATCGCAAGTGCCGCGCGTGCTGGCGGCGCTCCGCTCGGCGACCTTCCGCCGGTATTCCGCCGGCTCGCTCATCTCGATGATCGGGAGCTGGGTCGAAGCGTCCGCCTACGGGTACGTCGTGCTCCTCCTGGGCGGTTCCGCGACGACGCTCGGCCTGATCGGGTTCCTCAACTCGATTCCTAACATCGTCTTCGCCGCACCCGCCGGAGCGCTCGCCGATCGGTTCGATCGCCGCACGCTGCTGCTGGTCTTCCAGTCGCTGAACCTGGTGCTGGCGGCCGTGCTCGCGCTCACGTGGGCGACGGACACGTTGACGGTCGGACTGCTCGCGGCGCTGGCCGTCGTGGGTGGGACGCTCGGCACGCTGAGCTTCCCGCCGTTCCAGGCGATGATCGGGACGACCGTGCCGCGTCGAGATCTCGAGAGCGCGGTCGCGATCAACAGCCTGTCTCTCCAGGTCGCTCGCTTCGTCGGACCGGCGATCGCGGGGTTCCTGCTGGCGGTGGCGGGGCCGACATGGGTCTTCAGCGCCAATGCGGCCAGCTTCGTCGTCGTGCTCGGAGCGCTCGCGACGCTCCCCACTCCCGCCCGGCGAAAAGGATCGCCGCCGCGACAACCGGGGCCGTCCGCGAAGTCCTCCGCTACGTCTTCGGCCGCCGCAGCCTCGGCGCGATGATCTTCTTGCTGCTCATCGCCGGGCTCTTCGCCGCTCCTCCGGTCGCGTATTTCGTGCCGGCGCTCGTCCGGGACAATCTCGACGCCGGAGCCGGCGCGCTCGGCGCCGTCCTGGCCTCGATCGGGCTCGGCTCTCTGCTCGGGTCGGTCGCCCTCCTGCGTTTCTCGCGCAGGCCGAACAAGGGGGAGCCCTTGCTCTTCGGCTTGATCGTCACCGGCGCCGCCCTGGCCGCGATCGGGGCATCGACAAATCTCTGGCTCTCGCTCGTGCTCGCCCTCGTCGGAGGCTTCGGCGGAGCGCTCTTCGTCGGGCTCTCGACGGTCGTCGCCCAGTCCATGAGCAGCGACGACATACGAGCACGCGTCCTGGCTCTGTGGGCTGCCGCCTTCGTCGGGATGCTGCCCTTCGGCGCGCTGATCACGTCGGGCTTGACCGCGGTGATCGGGCCGGGCGGCGCGGTCATCGTCGACGGCCTCGCCGTCGTCGTCGGAGGATTGCTCGTCGTCGCCCTTCGCCCGCAGGTGGCCTGGCTCGGCTGCGCCGCCTTGCCCGAGTCATGTGTGGCGGCGCTGAACCCCGCGGCGGTCGCGCTCGAGGCGCAGAGCAACGCCTAGGCCAACGTGTCGAGAAGGGCGGCCAGGGAATCGCGCTCGACGAGCGGCCGGATGCCGTCGCCGAGGTCGAGCCCACGCCGGTTGTGCCAGTACACCGGCATGCCGACTCCGTTCGCGCCTGCGATGTCATCCGGAGAGCCGGCGACGAACAGCGTGCGCGCCGCGTCGAGCTCCAGCGCCGCGAGCGCGAGCCGATAGGGCTCGGCACGAGGCTTGTACGCGCCCGCCGCCTCCGCCGTGACAACCACCTCGAAGGGAACTCCAACCTGGCCCGCTGCCCGGCGGCCGACCTGCTCCGAGCAGTTCGTCACGACGCCGATCTTCACGGTCGCGCGAAGCTCGGCCAGAACACCCTCGGCTTCCGGCCAGGGGTTGAGCTCCCCCAGGCGGGCAACGAGCGCCGGGGCACGATCTGCGCAAAGACCGGCTCGCTCGGCAGCCTCGGCGACGACGTCGTCATGCGGCCGATAGTCACCTGCCGAATAGCAAAGACGGCTGTGCTCACTGCGCCAGCGACTGCCGAGCGATCTGCTCCCGGCGACCTCGTCGTAGGCGGGCTGCGAGTCGAGGAGCCCGCTGAAGAGGTCGAACAAAACTCCTTCGTACACCGAGCTCATGATCGCTGTTGACGTCGGGCCCTGAAACAATCGGGAGGTGCTCCCCGACTACTGGATCGAGCGACCCCCCATGACGCTGAGCCCTTCCACTCGGGCCGCGATCGACGAGCTCCTCTCGGTCGCGGACGACGCCCCGAATCTTTTGGACGCCAATGCGCTTCTCGATCGCTACGAGGACGCCGAGCCCTGGGAGTTTCTGTGCGGGGTCGCCGAGCGCCGCGCGATCGCCTTTCACGGAACGGGTGCCCTCGACATCGAGTCGTTCGAGCCTCGCCAGCCGATCGACTTTGCTCCGTTCGGCGACCAGAAGGCCGTGTTCGCGACGAGCGACCCCGTCTGGGCGATGTTCTACGCGATCGTCGATCGTGATCGTTACGAGATCACGCTCAACAACGGCTGCATCCTGGTGCTCGACGCGAACGGCCGTCCCGGCACACCCCACTACTACTTCTCGATCAGCCGCGGTGCGTTGGAGGAGCGACCCTGGCGAGACGGCTACGTCTACTTTCTGCCTGCCGACACGTTCGTCGAGCAGCCGGCAGGCGAGTACGGCGGTCACTCCGCCCGCGTCCCCCAGCTCGCGAGCCCCGTACCCGTCACCCCGTTTGCACGTCTTCGCGTCGCGCCCGACGACTTTCCTTTTCTGGCGCACATTCGCGGGCACGAAGACGAACGGCTCGCGGAGTACGCCCAGGCTGTGATGACCGCCGGCGCATGGCCGGATTGATCGCACGTCACACGTACGTCGTGCTGACCAGGGGCTCGGCTAGACGCCGACCAGAACGGTTCCGGGAGGCTCGTCTCCCAGCTGCCCGTTCTCGATCTGCGCGGCGATCCTGTCCTCCATCCGGCTCAACCCGTAGCGATGCGTCGTCCGCCAGGTGAAGGTCTGAGGCGGTGGTCCGTCCGTGTGCGCCTTCAGGTTCGGTCTCGCCGAGCTGAATCCACGCTCGATGAGCCAGATCACGAAAACCACCACGGTGAGGATGAAGAATGTCCCGACCCCGTATTCGGATGGTGATCCAGACGATGAAACCGATCATCAGCGCCGTCAGGATGATGCTGCCCCAGAAGACCGGCTCTTTCTTCGCCGCGGAGATGACGGACTCCGGCCGGGCGCGCTCGAGCGTCCAGGTGCGGCCGTCGGGCGAGCGAACAGTGCGGCTCATCGCCGCCGATCATATCCTCGGAGCGAGCCTTCGTCCGATGCGGTCCTTCCGCCGATGGGACGAGCTGATGCGCCTGTTCGCACCCATGTTTGCGAGATCCTCGGTCCGCCCTCTCGCTCGCAGATTCGCGCGTCGGGCGTCTCAGAGCTTGATGCGGACCTTGATCGCTTCGCGGTCGTTCATAGCCCGGTACCCGTCGGGCACGCCGTCGAGGTCGGTGACGCGGTCGAAGACGCGACCTGGCTCGATTTTCTCGTCGAGAACGTCGGTCAGCAATTCTTCGATGTAGGCACGCGCCGGCGTGGGGCCGCCCGCAACCGAAACGTTCTTCCAGAAAGAGATCCCGGTAGGGGCTGACTCCTCCTCGGGCACGCCGACACGGCCCACTGCGCCACCGGGACGCGCAATTTCCATCGCCGTGACGACCGCGTCCTGCACACCAACGCACTCGAGCGCGGAGTCGACGCCGAACCCGTCCGTCAACTCGCGCACCTGTTCGACCGCTTCCTCCCCACGCTCGCTCACGACATCGGTTGCGCCGAACTCCTTCGCCAGCGCGATCCGCTCGGGATTCCGCCCGAGAACGATGATCTGCTCCGCACCGAGCCGGCTCGACGCGATTACGCCGCACAGCCCGACCGCTCCGTCTCCGACGACCGCGACGGTTTTGCCAGGGCCGGCGCCGGCGGCGCGAGCAGCATGGTGCCCGGTGCACATCACGTCAGTGAGGGTGAGGAGCGACGGGATCCGCCGGTCCTCGGCGTCGACCGGCAGAACGACGAGCGTCCCATCGGCTTGAGGCACGCGCACGGCTTCGCCCTGTCCGCCGTCGACGTTGTCGAAGCCGTATCGGCCGCCGTTCAAGCAAGAGCTGTGCAGTCCCCGCCTACAGAACACACAGTTGCCATCCGACCAGAGGAACGGCGACAGCACGAGGTCGCCCGGCTTCATCGTCCTCACGTCGACCCCGACTTCCTGGACGACGCCGATGAACTCGTGACCCATGCGGCGCCCGGTCTCGCTCGACTCCATCGCCTTGTACGGCCACAGGTCGCTCCCACAGATGCCCGCGTGCTCGACGGCGACCAGCGCATCGGTCTCCTCGAGCAGCTTGGGGTCAGGAACGTCCTCCACCCGAACGTCGAAGGCGCCGTACATGACAGTCGCGCGCATAGTCCCCCCTTCGCTCTTAGGTCGGGATCTTCTCGCGCAGGGCCTCGAGCTTCGGGCGAACCTGCGTGAGCATTGCGAGATTCTTCTTGCGCTCGTAGCGGTCGAGTGCCTGCTCGAGCGCTGCCGCGGCCTCGTCGTCGCGGCCGCCGCCGGCCAGCACCTCGGCGAGGTCGCACAGCGCGTCCCCTTGCAGGTTGAGGCAATCCGTTCGATCGGTCAGCTCCACAGCCTCCCGCGCGAGGTTCTGCGCCGCGACGCTCTCCCCGCGCGATGCGAGGACGACGGCCTCCAACTGCCGCCAGAGGGACTGCGTCACGATGTCGCTCGGGTCCCCGAGCTCGAGCCCGAGTTGCGCGAACGGCTCTGCCTCGGAGTGCCGGCCAAGGGCACAGAGCGAGCGCCCGAGCAGCGGGGCCGCCGTGGAGAGAGCGGCGCGATCTCCGTGGCGCTCGAGAAGATCACAGTGCTCCCGCCAGCACTCGGCCGCGGCGACGTGATCGCCCGCGAGCGTCGCGATCTGCGCGAGAAACTGCGCCTGGCTGTTGCCGCTGAGCGCTCGGGCGCGTCCGCTGCTTTCGCGCGCCGTCGACCACGCGTCCTCGAAGCGGTCGAGCATCGCCAGCAGCAGCGAGCGGTGCAAGAGCGGACCGGGATGAGACGTCCCCGGCAACGATTCGTCGAGCACCCGTATGGCTTCGTCAGCGGGGCAAGGGCCGTATACGAGCGCGTATTCAAGGAGGAGCAGCGCCGTACGCGGACGTCCGGCCAGACGCGAGTGGCGCAGCACCTTCTCGGCCGACCGCAGCGCTTCCTCGTGTCGACCGCGCAGGTTCGCGATTCCGCCGAGCGCCCCCCATGCGCGTGCGAGGCCAGCATGATTTTCCGTGGTCTCGAGCAATGGGACAGCGCGAAGCGCGAGCTCCTCGACTTCCTTGACCCTCGACTCGGTCGTGACGTGCGAGCGGTAGTCGGCCGCGACGACTCGTGCGATCGCCTCGCCCGCTCGATCTCCCAGACGATCCGCACCGCTGGCCGCCGCCTCGGCAATTGCCGCCGCGGTCTCCGGCGATCGCAGGTACTCGCTCTCACATAGGTCGAGCTCGAGCTCGATATCGAGCCGGAGCTCGCGCGTCAACGCGAGCGAGCGCTCTAGAAGACCGCGGGCGGCGCGGCTGTCGCCACGCGCGAGCGCGCGCCGGCCGGCGGCGGCCAATCGATCGCCGGCCCGCAGTGCGAGCTCCGGATCCAACTCGCCCAGCTCTCGCCTGCAGCGGGCTGCCCGCTCCAGGTGGTAGCCGAGGATCTCGTCCTGCTCGGCCATATGCCGCCCGTGCTCGCTGACCCATTCCGCGTAACGCTCGTGCAGGTTCGCTCGCCTCGACTTCGGGAGAGCCTCGTACGTCGCGTCCCGGATCAGGAGGTGGCGAAACCGAAACGCATCCTCGCCAGGGAACGACGATCTCTCGGGGCGGATCAGCTCCTTGCGAACCAGCGAGGCGAGATGTGGCGTGATCCGGCTTTCCTCGGAGAGCGCCTGAACCGTGCCGCGGTGGAAGATCTCGCCTTCGACTGCTCCGACCTCGAGCACAGCTCGCTCCGCGCTCGGAAGCTGGTCGAGGCGGGCGGCCATGAGCGCCTGGAGAGTCGGCGGGACGACAACGTCGGCGTCGCCCTCGCTCGCGATCGCGACCATCTCGGTGACGAAGAGCGGGTTTCCACCCGCCGCTCGGGTGATCTTCCGGCGCAGCTTCGAGGGCAGCGTCTCGGGGAGCAGCTCTCGCACCTCCTCGTCCGGTAGGGGCTTCAGCCTGAGCGCGACAGGCCACTCCGAGCGGCGCTCGGCCAGCTCCGGCCGCGCGAGGCAGAGCAAAAGGAGAGGCGCGCCGGACGAAAGCACGGCGACCCCGTCGAGGAGGTCGAGAAACGTCTCCTCTCCCCAGTGGATGTCGTCGAAGACGACCACCAGAGGCGCCTGCTCTTCGAGCACCCTGCTGAAGGCCCAGGCGATCTCTTCCGCCGATGTCCCGTGCTCGGTCTCACGCAGCAGCGACCGGAGCGCCGCGGCAGCGGCCGGGTCCGAGGGCAATGCGTCCAGCTGCTTCAGGACCTCGACGACCGGCCGATAGGTGATTCCCTCGCCGTACGGCACGCACCGGCCTCTGACCACGCGGGCGTGGACGGAGGAGGTGAACTCGATCGTCAGCCGCGACTTTCCGGCGCCGGCGTCGCCGAGCATGGTCACCAGCTCACACCCCGGCACGTCGAGCACACGCTGCCACGTCTGCTGCAGCGCCTGGAGCTCAGCACCGCGGCCGACGAAGCGGCTGTCGTGCCGGCGCTCGGCGGTGCCCGTGATCGCGTCGAGCCGGAAGGCGGGCACCGGCTGCGACTTGCCCTTGAGCGCCAACGGCTCGAGGGCTTCGACGACGGCGACGTCGTCCACGAGCGCGAGCGTCTTGGCACCGATCAGGATCTCGCCCGGCTGTGCCGCCTGCTCCAGACGCGCCGCAACGTTGACGGCGTCCCCGGTCGCCAGGCTTCCTCGAATCCCGCCGACGACCTCCCCAGTGTTGATCCCGATGCGAGCCTGGACGCCCAAGTTCGGGAGCGCGTCTCGCATGTCCAGGGCCGAGCGACACGCTCGCAGAGCGTCGTCCTCGTGCGCGACGGGCATGCCGAAGACGGCCATGACAGCGTCACCGATGAACGTTCCGACGCTCCCGCCGTGGGCCTCAACGATCCCGCTCATCCTCTCGAAGTAGCGCGCCAGGAGGGACCTGAACGCCTCCGGATCGCTCGAGTCGCCAAGGGCGGTGGATCCGGTGACGTCGCAGAAGAGAACGGTTACCGTCCTGCGCTGCTCCCGGCTATCGCCGGCCGCCTCGAGAGGCGCGCCGCACGCGCTGCAGAACCGCGCACCCTCTTGGTTGTCGTGCCCGCACTCTCGGCAAACAGCCACGCGTTGAGGGTAACCCGGCCAGGGACCGCCCGAGGGCGGCCCCGGCCGTAGCTCGTTAGCTCAGTTGAGGATCCCGCGGTCGACGAACGCCCGGCGGACGACGTTCCGCGCGGCGTTTCCATAGAGCTGCTGGGCAGCGTCAACGGTTCGCTGCGCCAGGTCGGGCATCGTCGTGCCCGGGAAGTCGAACGACCCTTGCAGGATGATCGTGTCGGCCTTGACGTTGCCGAGGCCCTGCCGAATGTCCCAGAGCGCGCGCGACCAGATCTGCCCGTCGTGATGGACCTCTCCGCTCAGGTCGCCCGGATAGTGGAGATCGAGATCGATCCGCCTGAGGCAGTGCGGAACTCCGCGGGTGTACGACGTCGAATCCCAGTCCGCCACGCACGGAAGGGGCTCCAGTTCCGCGGCGCCCAGCTGTTGCGCGACGACGTCGGAGACCGTCACCGCCCAGTAGTCGCCGAAGCCCTCGCTGATCGCGCCGGCCTGCTCCGAGGCGAACGAGAAGTTCTGCGACGAGTGGATCGCGTGGCCGTACTCGTGGAGGATCACCTCGCCGTCCTCCGCGTCGTCGACCCCGCCCTTTCCGAAGCGCAGCTCAAGCGTCGGATGATCGGTCTCGAACGAGTTGTCGTACCCGAGCTGGTTGATCCGCACCCGCTGCGGCTGGTTGTCGATCGGCCGTCGCGAGACGCCGAAGCCGAGGCCTTGGATGTATTTCTGCGATTCCGTGACCCAGTAGTAGGCCATCACCTGCTCGAACTCGTCCTGGCTTCGCGTGTACTGGAACGTGTTCGTCGGCGAATACGCCGCGTTGCCCGTCTCGCTGTAGACGTTGGCGTAGTCGCCTTTGAGGAACCCGCTGCCATCGAGATTCGTGAGTGTGACCTGGTAGTACGCCGCGTCAGGCACGGCCACGTCGGAGTCCTTCTGGTCGGTCAGAGACTCGTCACCCAGACTCTGCACGGGGTTCGACACGAACACGGCTGCCACGCCGGTCGTCCCACCAGGACCGGGCTTCGTCGCCGAGGCCGAGCCCACGAGGATGGCGGCAAGGGCGATGGCTGCCACGACGAACGAAAGGATGTAGCGCATGGAGAAACTCCCCCTCTTCGAGAACTGAAGAGGGGGAAGCGTAGCCCAGTGTCGGGTCCGCAGGCAGCCGGCGAACGCGGATTCGTGCTCTCCGAAACGGGCGGATTACGAAGAGCGCGCTGCCGCGCGACGATCGGTAACGCTTTCGCGTGCGAGAATCGCGTCCGTGCCCGAAGCACGGCTCGAGGACTTCGGATCGGGGCTCACCCCCGTGACCCAGGGCTGGTTCGTGGTCAACGTGCGCGACGCCGAGTGGTGGTTCGCGGCGACGAGGGGCGCGAGGTGCGCCTTCGAGAGCGAGTACGGCGATCCGCCGGTCGAGTTCGCCCAGCTCGGGATCAACGTCACTGTCCTGGAACCGGGACAGACCACCCTCTACCACGCCGAGTCGAACCAGGAGGCGTTCCTCGTCCTTTCAGGGGAGTGCGCCCTGCTCGTCGAGGACGAGGAGCGACGCCTGCGGCCCTGGGACTTCTTCCACGCTTCCCCGTGGACCGAGCACGCCTTCGTCGGCGCCGGGGAGGGGCCGTGCGTGATCGTGATGGCCGGTGCGCGCTCGGGCCCCGGAGTGCGCTACCCGGTGTCGGAGCTCGGGGCGCGCTACGGCGCGAGCGTGGCGGAGGAGACCTCCGACTGGAGGCAGGCGTACGCGACGGTCGAGTGGTTCCGGCGAGAGCGGCCGCCGAGCTGGGCTCGTCTGCCCTGGGCGTAGTTCCTCACTCTGGGTACGAGGGGGTAAACAGCTTCCAGTGCCCCTCGGAGACGACTTCGACGGTGCCGTCGGTCACTTTGATGGCGGTCTCGTCGTCGATTGCGTAGCACGGCACGGGCATCCCGGCGGCCCATTTTTCTGCGTCGGCCATCGTGTTCTCCGGCAGATCCTCGTGGTCCAGGTGCGGGAAGATCGAGAAATCGACCAGCCCCAGCGTTTCATCGCCGCCGGTGGGCGGCTTCCAGCGAGCGAAGTCCTCCCCGATCCTGGGCGCCATCACCATGCTGCCGGCGCTCAGTCCCACGTAGACCGCCTCGCGCAGCGACGGCAAGATGTCCGCCAGTCCAGACTGCCGCATCCAGTAGCTCAGGTACAGGGGATCGCCGCCTCCCACCAGCAGGACGTCAGTCTCCTGCACCATGGGGACCCAATGCTCCTCATCGAGGCTGGGGAGCGCGGTGAGCTCGAGCACTCCCAGGGACTTCCAACCCAATTCGCACATGGGGGTTCTGGGCTCTCGTCCGCTGATGAACCGCCATGCGTGGGCCGCACCATCGCGATTGGCGTGCATCGCAGTGGGGACGCAGAGGGCGCTCGACTCGGCAATCGGCTTGCCGAGGAGGTCGAGCAGCGCGTCCTGGATGCTCGCGTTCTTGATACCGGCGGAAGTGAGGAGGAGCTTCACGATGCGGCGCGGCGGCCGCCGATCGACACGATCGTGGCGCGCCATGCGCCGCGTGGTGCGTCGACTTCGACGGTCTCGCCCACGACCCGCCCGACGAGCGCGCGCCCGAGCGGCGAGTCGGGAGAAACGGTTCCGGCGCCCATGACACTCGAGATTTCGATCTCCATGCGCGCGCCGTCCTCGTTGTCGATCTCGACGATCGAGCCGATCCCGACCTCGTCAGGATCGAGCTCCGACGCGTCGACGAGCACGGCGTTGTCGAGCCGCGCGCGCAGCTTCCGAATGCGCGCCTCGAGGAAGCCTTGCTCGTTCTTCGCGGCGTGGTATTCGAAGTTCTCGGACAGGTCGCCGTGCTCCCGCGCCGTCTTGATCGCCTGGACGACTGCCGCTCGCGCGGGGCCCTCGAGCTCGGCAAGCTCGTCGGCCAGCGCCTGCCGCTGCGCCGCTGTCAGCTGATCGATTCTGGGCTCGCTCAGGACTGAAGCATAGGCCGCATGTTCGGGGCGGATCTCCGCCAAAATCGCGATCCGAGCGCGTAGCGCGAGCGGTTGAGGCATCCTGCGCAAATGCGGAAGGTCATCAGTTCCGTCGACGCTCCTAGTTCCCCGTTGTACAGCCAGGCAGTGAAAGCCGGGGAACACGTCTACATCTCGGGCATGGTTGGCATCGACGTGAGCACCGGAAGCCTCGCCGGCTCGACGATCCAGGACCAGACACGGCAGGCGCTCACCAACTGCCGGGCAGTCTTGCGCGCAGCAGGCGGGACGATGGACGACGTCGTCGAGGTCGGCGTCCTCCTGACGAACCCGACCGACTTCGCCGGCATGAACGATGAGTACGCGACCTGGTTCCCCACCCAGCCGCCTGCGCGCTACGTCGCCAAGCTCGGCGTCGACATTCCGGGTGTCCTCGTTTCGATCCGCTTGACTGCGTTTCTCGGATAGCTCCGGCCTCAAGGACGCTCTTTCGCTCCGTCTACGCTCCCCGCCATGCCCGACGCGTTAGTGTCATTGCCGGTGAAACCGTGAGGCCGGTACGACTGCGAGCTCAAGGGCTTCCCCCGGCAAATCTCCGCATACGAGGTCGGCGGGCCTTCGCTTAGGGCGTTCGCAACGCGGTGCCGAGATAGCCGCACCCGCTAGCGTCTGCCGCATGGCTGATCTCGGAGGCGAGCTGGACGCCCTTGCGTCCGAGACAGGGTTCTCGGGTGTGGTTCGGATCGACCAAAGCGACCGGATCGAGCTCGCGAGGGCGTACGGCCTTGCGCATCGCGGCTTCGAGATCCCGAACGCGGTGGACACGCGCTTCGGAACCGCGAGCGCGGCGAAAGGCTTCACCGCGCTCGCCGTCGTGAGCCTGATCGAGGAAGGCGTGCTCGAGCTCTCGACGCCCGCTCGCTCCGTCCTTGGCAGCGATCTGCCGCTGATCGACGACGGCGTGACCGTCGAGCACCTCCTCTCGCACCGCTCGGGCATCGGCGACTACTTCGACGAGGAAGCCGGCTTCGAGGTCGAGGACTACGTGATGCCGGTACCGGTGCACGAGCTCGCGACCACCGAGGACTACCTTGCCGTGCTCGATGGCCACGCGAGCAAGTTCGCGCCCGGCGAGCGCTTCGCGTACTGCAACGCCGGCTACGTCGTGCTGGCGCTCATCGCCGAACGCGCGAGCAGAGTGCCGTTCCACGACCTCGTCGAGCAGCGCGTGTGCCGGCGCGCCGGATTGACGGACACGGCGTTCCTGCGCTCCGACGAGCTCCCCGCCCGGACCGCCCTCGGGTACGTCGAGATCGACGGCACGTGGAGGAGCAACGTCTTCCATCTCCCCGTGCGGGGCAGTGGAGACGGCGGGATCTACTCCACGGCCGCGGACATGAGCTCGTTCTGGCAGGCGTTCTTCGCGGGTCGAATCGTCTCCACGGACTGGGTCTCGGAGATGGTTCGGCCGCGCAGCGACGCGCCGAAACACTCAAAGCGCTACGGGCTCGGCTTCTGGCTCCACGCGTCGAGCGACGCGGTTCTCCTGGAGGGGCACGACGCGGGTGTCTCCTTCCGGTCCGTGCACGATCCGCGCGCGGGCGTGACGCTCACAGTGATCGCGAACACGAGCGATGGCGCGTGGCCGATCGCCCGGTATCTCGAGAATGCGGCTTCAATCTGAGGGACTTTCCTAGGTCGCCCGCCGGGAACGATGATTTGTGAGCCTCTGCTCAGTCTCTCTGAGGGAAGCACCACCTAGACCGCGAGCGAAGGAGCACCATTGAAGTTTCTTCTCACTTCCACTGGCACCATCAACACGACCATCCACAACGCGCTGGTCGACCTCCTGGGTAAGCCGATTGCCGAGTCCAGCGCACTCTGCATTCCGACCGGGGTGCAGCCCTTCCCCGGCGGTCCTTCACACGTCTACCGGTTCATCACCGGCTCAGCGCCCAGCCACATCTGCCGATTGGGTTGGAAGTCATTGGGAGTGCTCGAGCTCACCGCGCTGCCCAGCATCAGAGAAGAGATTTGGACCGCTGAGGTGCAGGAGGTTGACGCTCTGCTGGTTTGGGGCGGCAGTCCCTTGTATCTGTGCTACTGGATGCGGCAATCCGGGCTCGCGGACCTTTTGCCGTCGCTCCGGCCCGAGACGGTCTATGTCGGCACCAGCGGCGGGGCAATGGTGGCGACTCCCGACTTCGGAGGGGCCACCTATGACGACAGTGAACCGCTCACCGGGAGCGACAAAGCGCTGGGCCTGGTCGATTTCTCGGTGTTTCCGCACCTCGAGCGCGAGGACATGCCGGATACCACTCTGGCCAACATCGAAAAATGGGCCGCCGGGATATCGGTACCGGCGTATGCGATTGACGACGAGACCGCGATAACCGTGTCCGACGGGATCGTCGAAGTCGTCTCTGAGGGCCACTGGAAGCTGTTGACCTCCTAACACCTGCCCGCAGTACCCTGGACGCGAGCGGCTACCCTTGCCTGCCGATCGAGCGTTCCTTCTCGTGCGGGCGCCCATTCAGCGCACCCGAATCCAGGAGGAAACGCGTGTTCCGCAGCTCCCGATCGATCGCCACTCGCAGCTCCGCCCCGAGCGCGTGTTTTCGGCTAGCGCCGACCGGACCCCGCCTGCTCGGCTCGATCGCGCTTCTGCTCGCATTCGCCGCCCTGTTTCTGGGAGGGATGGTGAGACCTGCCGGGGCCGGCGCCGCCGTGGTGTTCACGCCCGCGAGCGCCCCCGGAGCACCGCAGCGCTCGTCCGAACCTACGGAGAGCCGCCGACCGGCGATCGCGTGGCGCGCGTGCGGTGATCGCCTCCAATGCGCACGAGTGCCGGTGCCGCTCGACTGGGACCGCCCCCACAGCCGGAAGATCAAGCTGGCAGTGATCCGTCACGTGGCGAGCCGCCCCGGCAAGCGCATCGGCTCGCTGTTCATAAACCCGGGCGGCCCAGGCGGCTCCATTGAGAAGGTGAGACACGATGGCGCGAGTCTCGACTCTGCGGGCGGGGGCCGATTCGACGTGGTTGGCTGGGATATCCGCGGCGCGGGCGAGAGCGCCCACGTGAGGTGCTTTCGCAGCGAGAAGCGCCTGGCGAAGTTCTTCGACCACTGGTCGATCCCCACGACGAGCCCGGCCTCGCGACGCTACCTGCGGAAGAGCGCGGCGCTCGCGCGCGGCTGCAGCGCGGTCAGCGGCACACTTCTGCGCCACATCTCGACGGCCGATACGGCCCGGGACCTCGACTACCTGCGCCGGTTGGTCGGCGACCGGCGGCTCACCTACATGGGCATCTCGGCCGGCACCTTCATCGGCCAGACCTACGCCAACATGTTTCCCCGCCGCGTTCGCGCGATGGTCCTCGACGGCGTCGTCGATCCTGTCGCCTTCACGAAGGGAAACGAGGCCGGGTTTGCAAACCAGTTGACGTACACCAATCGAGCGTTCAAAGGCTTCATGTCGCTTTGTGAGAATGCGGGGCCGACCCGGTGCGCCCTCGCCGGCGACGGCCAGGTCGCACCCCGCGTGGACGCCCTCTTCAGACGGTTGCGGCGCGCGTCGATCGGGGCGCCGTCGGCCAATCCGCCCGGCCGGCTGACCTACAGCGACGCTCTTTCCGCAATCGTCGTCGACCTGAGCGCGGGTCCGGCCGAGTGGCCGAGCCTCGCCGCTCAACTCGACCAGGCCGTCCGCGGTGACGGGTCCGAGCTCCTGACCAGGAGTCGGATACTCACGCAGGCCTTTTCCTCGCAGCGAGTTGCTCCCGGTCTCGCCGCGGTGGCGCTCATCTGCGCGGATAGCCCCGCCCGGCAGAGCCCGCGTGCGTGGCGGAAGGTCATCGATCGGCTCACCGGCGTCAGCTTCATCTACGGGCCGGTGCTCAGCTGGTGGCGGTGGGCGCCCTGCGCGTTCTGGCCGGTGCGCAGCGCGGACCGGTATACGGGACCGTGGAATGCCTCGACCAAGAACCCGATCCTGGTGATCGGCACTCGGTTCGATCCGAACACGCCGTACACCAATGCCAGGCAGGCGGCCCGGCGGCTCGGCAACGCGGTCCTGCTCACCCACCAGGGCTACAGCCACACCAGCGAATCGGACCCGAGCAGATGTGTGAAGCGAGCGACCAGCAGGTATCTCACCGATCTGGTCGTGCCGTCGCGGGGCACCGTCTGCCCCTCGAACCACCAGCCTTTCGACCCGCACTTCGGCGAGCCGCTTCCTTGAGAGCTCGAGAGCCCGGATCTGGGCCGGCGGTGCGACGGACACTCCTCCTTGCACTGGTGCTTGTGGCGACCGGAGCGACCCTCGCGGCCTGCGGGTCGAGTGACAGTGCGACAAGACGGCTCCAGCAGGTGGAAGGTGACCGGACCGATGTCGTGCTCGACCCGTCCGATCCCAGAGCCGAGCGGGTCGTGCGCGCCGTCGGAGCCGTCGCGGGCCGCCTCCGGCTCGCTGGCGTCGTCTTCGGCGTCTGGGACGGCGACCGCGAGCTTGCCCGCGGCGCGATCGACCTGCAGCCGGGCACCGCGCCCGCCAACAGAGACGCCGCCTTCCGAGTCGGCCAGCCGATGGAGTCGATGGCCACGACGGTGCTCCTCCAGCTCGCGACTGAAGGGAAGATCGGCCTCGACGAACCGGTGGCCCGGTACCTGCCCGATCTGCCACGCGGCGATCAGATCACGCCGCGGATGCTCGCCAACTCCACCGCCGGGATCGCCGACTACATCACCGATCACAACTTCGCCGAGGCGCTCTACTCCGACCCGTTCAGGAAGTGGAGCTACGACGCGCTGATGAAGTACGCGAACAAGCATCCCCCCGTGTTCGCGCCGGGTACGAGCTGGGCCTACTCGCACAGCGACCTGCTCGTGCTCGGCGAGGTGCTCGAGCGCGCCACGGGGAAATCGATGGCTCAGCTCCTGCAGAAACGGATCTTCGATCCGCTCGACCTCGATCACACGGCCGTCGCCGACACGACCGCGATCGCGGCGCCGACGTTCCACGCGTATACGTCGGAGCGCGGGCGCTACGAGGATTCCACCTACTGGAATCCGACCTGGGCGCTCGGCAGCGGCAACCTGAACTCGACGGTCGAGGACATCGGCCGCTGGGCCCGGGCCCTCGGGAGCGGAGAGCTGCTGAGCACGAAAGCGCACGAGGAGCAGCTCTCGTCGGCGAACGCGGGCCTGGGGCCGCTGACGAAGCAGCGTTACTTCACATACGGGATCGGCGCCCAGGGAAACTGGCTGATCGGGAATCCGCAGCTGCAGGGCTACCGCGGCCTGATGGCGCAGCGCAGAGACTCGCCGCTGACGATCGTCGTCTACACGACCGACGGCCGCCGCCACACCAAGGATCAGAACGACGCGATCGTGATCGGCAACCGGTTGGCGGAGATTCTCTCGCCCGGCCAGCCACTCGGCTTAAACCCGTAGGACGCGCTCTTCGAAGCGTCCTCAGTCGTCCCTGCTGCCAGAAGTCCGGCGAACTCGGCCTCGTCCGGATCTTCGATCGGATACCCGGCGTTCTCTCCAAGAAGAGAACGGAACTGGCTGGTTTACAGGTAGTTCGTGAATGGAGCTAGCCGGGCTCGAACCGGCGACCTCCTGGGTGCGATTTCCCCGAATCGCTTCGCCACCAGCTTCCTTCCTTCGCCGTTGCTCAACAATGCGGAGGGTCGGATCGGGCGTTTCGCCGTCCTTCGCCACCGTCTTCCACCTTGATTTGACCACGGGTTACGGTGCTCGCCTCGCCTCGCGGGGTCCGGGAGACGAATTTCGGGCCAGCACGCGACCGTATGTCAGGTTCGCGTGTCTCGAGGGATCGTGAGCGATTCGGGCACGCACGCTCCGCGATAGCCGGAAGACGCCTTTCAGTCGGCTGAATCAGGCATAAGGGCAGGTATCGGCGCTGTAATTCGCGTATTGCTCCTGGCTCAGGATCCACGTCCAGTGGTCGCGGACTCGAAGCGCGTGGAACGTGTGCTCGATCACCACCGGGATCGGCGTGGAGGTCGCGACCACGGTGATCCGCATGCTGACGGCCTTGGTGGGCAGCTTGCGCGTCGCGCCCGCGATCGAGATCCGCTCATTGAACACATGGACGATGTGAACGGCCGTCACGGTTCCCGACCACGGGATTAGGCTCTCGCATGCCACATATGCCTCGCGCGTTGCTACCAGCTGGTGGGGCGCATACAGGCTCGCCCAGGCGACATCGAACTGACGGGCGAGCTTCCGGCGTGCGATCGTGGCCATGAACTTCCCAACCTGCTCGTTCGCGGACGGGGTGCGTAGATCTGATGCGATCGCTCCCGGTGTGCCGACGACGAAAGCGGTTGCGGCGGCGAGCGCCGTGGCGGTGACGGCAACTCGGGCCCGAGCGCTCATGATTCTCTCTCAGTCCTTCGACATCGGATGCCGCAGTCGCATGTCCTTCTCGGAGCGGCGGTTACTGTCATGTTCAATAGACGCGCGACGGGCCAGTGGTCTTCCTCATTCCACGGCCTGGCTCGCTAGCTACGTTGGGCGCGCGTACTCCCCTTTTGCCTCTCCAGCCAACCGCGCGACGGCGCGCAGGCTGGGCGGATGTGCCGGTGCCCTTATGGCCTGCGTGGAAGTGGACGCGGTTCGGGGATACATAGCCGCACAAAACGGGGCACTGGGTCCTGGCGCGAGGAGGTGTACGACCTAGTCGATTTGCGGATTTGACCACCACTTGACCACGCGGCCACCGCACTCTCTCATGAGAAAGCGAAAAGTCCTGCATTTGCAGGACTTTCGTGAATGGAGCTAGCCGGACTCGAACCGGCGACCTCCGGGGTGCGATACGAGCGCGGGGTTCGCCGCGTGTTGCCGTCAGTCGCGGAATCCCTGCAGATCCACCACTTCGCTCCCAGCGGCTACGGGCCGATTTGGCCCTCCGTCGCCACCTGACACTTCCACGAGGACCTCCATGGCGGCCCCCGGGTTCGCGCTACTAGCGCCTGACAGTGACCGTGAAAGCGGCCGTCGCGGTATTTCCGCTCGTGTCCACTGTCGAACACTTCACAGTCGTGCGACCGAGCTTGAACAAGCTACGCGAACGCGGTCGGCAGGCCACCGGTACAGCGCCGTCCACAGCATCGCGCGCCGTCACTTTGTAAACCACACGCGCCTTCTTCTTGCCACGCGGAGCGCGAACAGCCTTGTTGACTGCTCCGCTGAACACCGGCGGCGTCAGGTCGAAGGTAAGTCCTGGAACGGCCAATGTGCCGACCCAGGAATCAGTTCCAGCGCCGCCCGTCGCGCTGGCAGTCACGTCATGCTGAAGCATCCCGCTGCCCGAAGCCCCGGCGTATACCCCTGTCCCGCCGATGATCGTGAAAGACCGCTTCGCCTTCAGCACCGCTGGCGCCGGCAGGAAGCACCCTCCGTTGGGCTGGCGAGCACGACATCGAGCGCACCCTTCCCTGTGACGGTGAGCGTCCCCTTCGAGGCGTAGAGGACGTCGCCATCGATGCAACTGGGGGAATTCGTGTCGACGATGAACGTGTAGGCCTCCGAGACAAACCCCAGACCGGGGACTACTCCGCCGCCCGCGCGCGAGTAGCATTCGTCAGCTTCCGGCGGGGTCCCGGCCGGGCACGCCACAGGTCGGACCGAACGGAAAGCGCCATCTGAAGCGACAGTTCGCCAGGCTCTCCCGAGTGCAATGGATCGACTGCTCCCGCCGCGGAGCCAATCGCCGAAGCGAGAACGCGACACAGGCGAGCAAACTTGTGATCAAATTCACTTGGCAAAACCTACTACATCCTGCCGCTGCCAGTCACGAAGACGCGGGAAGCGTCGGAGGAGGATCGCTGCGGTCGCATGTTCGCGCACCACGCTCCACGGGTCGCGGCGCTAATCGGTAGCGCTCCGTCAGCGAGTTGCTCGCACGGCCTAAATGAGCGATGCCGATGGTTGGGAGGCGGCTTAGCGACCCGGTCGGACTGGAGAACGCTCGGGCCTCCGCCGAGCGCCTCCCCTACAGGGCGGCGACGGCTAGGGCGGCATGCCCGAGCCAGCCCAATCTGTACACATCTGGTGAACACCATTGACTCGCAGCGGGCTATCTGAGAGTGTGGGTCACTGGATCGTTCACCGCGTCGCCGTAGTGCGACGGCCTCGACGAAATCTCACACGTCGCCGTAGCGCGACGGCCTCCACGATCCAGGGTCGAACCGACCATCAGGAGGTGGGTATGACAGCTGTCGAGACTGCAACCGAGATACGTCCGTTCAAGTTGGACATTCAGAAAGACACGCTGGACGACCTGTGCAGCCGAATCGAGGCGAGCCGCTTGCCCTCCAAGGAACTCATCGAAGACCGGTCGCAGGGCGTGCAACTGGCGACGATTCAGAAGCTCGCCACCTACTGGGCGACCGAGTACGACTGGCGCAAGGCCGAGGCCAAGCTCAACGCGCTTCCGCAGTTCACGACCGAGGTCGATGGGGTCGGGATCCACTTCATTCACGTGCAGTCCAAGCACGAGGACGCGTTGCCGCTGATCATGACCCACGGTTGGCCGGGCTCGGTGATCGAGCTGCTCGAGACAGTGGGCCCGCTCACCGATCCGATCTCTCACGGCGGCACCGCCGAGGACGCATTCCACGTTGTTCTGCCATCCCTACCCGGATACGGATTCTCGGGCGAGCCGGTCGAGGTCGGCTGGGAACTGGGTCGGACCGCACGGGCCTGGGCCGAGCTCATGCGCCGCCTCGGGTACGCCCGCTACGTCGCGCAAGGCGGCGACGTGGGCGCCGGCGTTACCGACGCGATGAGTCGCCAGGCACCGGAGAGCCTGCTCGGAATCCACACGAACCTGCTCGTTCCGGCGCTTGGCGGCACCATGCCCATGGACACCGATGGGGAACGCGCCGCGGCGGCGCAGATCGCCACCTTCCAGCAGTCCGGAAACGGCTACTTCATCGAGATGGCCACGCGTCCGCAAACGATCGGCTACGCCCTGCTGGATTCGCCGGTTGCACTCGCGGCCTGGATGATCGACCACGACACCGACAGCTACTACAAGATCTCCCGGGCCTTCATCGACGGCGAGCCCGTCGGAAATCTCACCCGCGACCACATTCTCGACAACGTCACGCTCTACTGGCTGACGGGCACCGGCGCCTCCGCAGCCCGGTCGTACTGGGAGGCCTATGGGACTGACGCGCCGGCCGCAGACCGCCCGCCTCTGCCGCCGACCTCGGTCCCGGTCGGCTTCACGACTTTCCCCGGCGAGATCTGGCGGACTCCGCGCAGCTGGGTCGAGGCGAGTTACCCGAACGTCATCTATTTCAACAAGGTCGACAGGGGCGGCCACTTCGCCGCCTGGGAGGAACCGGAGCTCTTCTCGGAGGAGCTACGTGCCGCGTTCGCATCGGTTCGCTGAGGGCCCAATCACCACCACCGAGCCAGGTACGGCAAGTGGTGCGATGGCTTGCCGAGGGTTTGAACTAGACCGGTTTCCTTCTCGAACGATCGAAATATCAGATACAGCCAATTTGCAGGTGTCTCGTTGTATTTCCTGCAACGGGCGATGGACCTAACGGGACTTGAACCCGACCCGTGACCCGGAGCGGACGTGGGCTCTGCTCGCGTCCACTGACAGGTGCAAGAGGCGTGATCACCGCCGAAAATCGCGATGCGAGCGTGGAGCGCGAGCGGAATTTCGGCGGATATGGAGCTAGCCGGGCTCGAACCGGCGACCTCCTGGGTGCGATGCAGAGGCAGGCGTTCGCGCCCGTTCGCGCCCGTTCGCTGAAACCGCCCGTGCGCAGGGGTTCCGCGCCTAGCCTCCGAACGGGCGCGAAGCCGAGCGAACCGAATCTGTGGGCATTGTGGGCACGGCTCAGCGGCCTGCGGGTGCCCTGCGATTGTTACGAGCGTGGCGAGCGAATGGTTGTCGCGCAGGAACCGGCAAACGGCGGCGTCGCGTGACGAACCTCTACGGCACGCGGTCTGGCAGCCTAGGAAGAGCCGGTCGATGAGGGACAGCTGGCACATCCGTCTTGCGCGCGCCGCGGACTACGACACGCTGGTCGAGCTGTGGGAGCGTTCGGTGCGGGCGACGCATCACTTCCTGACCGAGGACGACATCGGCGCATTGCGATCCCACGTCCGGGAGGCGCTGAGTGATGCGGCGCTCGAGCTCTGGGTTCTGACGGAGAGAGCAGACGTCCCGGTCGGCTTTATGGGGCTCGTCGAGCATGACATCGCGGCGCTGTTCCTCGAGCCAGTGCACCGCGGGCAGGGAGGAGGGCGCCGGCTCGTTGAACACGCCCAACAGTTGCGCGGTGGCTCCCTGACCGTCGACGTCAACGAGCAGAACCCCGCGGCGCGAGGCTTCTACGAGGCGCTCGGCTTCGTAGTCGTCAGCCGCTCACCCCTCGACGGCGATGGTCGACCGTTTCCGTTACTCCACATGCGGCGGCCAGCACCACCCGAAGGGCCGACCCGGTCTACCGATTGGAACTGAGCAGCTTGATGACCGGCTCAGCGGCCTCCGAACGCCTCCGACAGCTTCCCGGCGAGCTGCTCGCGGCTCTGCTCGGTCAGCCCCGCATACACGGTCGCGGTCACGCGCGGGTTTGCGTGCCGCGCCAGCGCCGCGGCCTCGGGCAGCGTGAGGCCAGCCGCGAGCGCGACGGCCACGAACGAGTGGCGCAGGTCATGGACGCCCACGCGCTCGAGGCCGTCCCCGTTCAGCCCGGCAGCGTCGCCGCCCGCGTAGACGGCGCGGAGCACGTTGCGGCGGCCGTGGGGCTTGCCGTGTGAGGTCGTGAAGATGAGCGCATCCGGCCGGACTCGCGCCAGCGCCTGTTCCGCCACGCGGGAGCGATGCGCGCGAAGCTCGGCGGCCAGCGCCGGAAGCATGGGCACAGTCGCCGCCGACGCAGCCGTTTTGAGCGGCACCCGCTCGCCGTCCTGTCCGAGCTGCGCGCTCACCGTGAGCGTGCCGCCCTTGAAGTCGACGTCACGCCAGCGCAGGCCGAGCGACTCGGAAAGCCGCAGGCCGGCGTAGGCGCAGACGGCGGCAACGGGGCGGAAGGTATCGCCCATACGGGCGAGCAGCCGCTCGATCTCGTCGCCGCTCAGGTAGCGCGGCTCCGTCTTCCGTGCTGCACCCGGGGTCGGCGACGTCCTCCTCGAGCAATTTGCGGCGGTGACGCGCGTTAGTCCAGGTGAACTCGCCCGCGGCAACGATCGAGGCAAGCGACTTGGACGGTCTACCGCGCCGGGTCATTTACGTCACGCTCACTCGCCCGCAGCGGCTGGGGGGTGGGCGAATCTCTGCGCGTGCGTCGCGACCTCGCCCCCCTCCGTCGACGAAGAAGGATGCCAGCGGGCCGTGGTGCGGCTGATCGGGCCGCCTGGGCGGGCCTGCTGGCTCTGGACGCCCAGGACCTCACGCACCTCGTCGGAGGCGCGACCTCACGAGCTCGACGCTTACGCCGCGCTGGCTCGCGGCGAACTCCTGCGCCGCCGGACCGGACAACACGAACTCCTCGTCTTGACGGTACACGCGACCGTTCGCGCTCACGACCGCCTTTCCTAGCACCTTGAAGGTCAGCGCCTCGTCTCGCGGCGCGGGCCCTGCTGCGGCGGCGTCCGCCTCGGCCCGGAGCGCCCGCTTGCGTCGGTCGATCTCGTGGTCATCCAGGTCGGCAGGCGCGAACAACTGCGGGTGCGCCTTCACGATCGGGTGATCGGGTGCGAGGCGGGCATCTTCCGGAATCGTTTCGACGTCGCGGCTAATGCCGGTGAGTGCGCGCATCAAGGGTTTTGTCGACATCAAGGTCCTCTCAGTCGAGCAGTCGGGTCGGGTCGGCGACGACCTCGCCGCCGAGCTGGCGAATCACATAGGCGGTGCCAAGCGTGCGATCACCCGCAGGCGACACGACGACACCGAGCCAAGCGGCGCGAGTCGTCGCCAGCGAGCCCCACGCTCCCAGGTCGGCGGCGGACGGACGATAGTTGCCACCGGGTTGCGTGTGCCAGCAGCCGAGTGCGTCCGGTGGCGTCGGCCCGAGTCTGCAGGAGGTCGGGGTGCGGTCCTCGTCGTCGGCGGTCGCCTGGTCGACGAACAGGGTGCCGTCCTCGAGACCGCCGAAGAGGTAGCCGCCCGACTCTACGCACTCAAGCCGTGCGAGCCAGGCCGCGTGGTTGATCACCTCGGCTGCCTCAGCTGACAGGCGGATCGGCCAGGCCGCGGCATCGTTGCGGAAGCGGGGTGTGGGCGACGTTGGCCCGCGCGATGAGGCGGGCAGCGTGGCCTGGATTCGGCACTCGCCGCCCGGTCGAATCAGGGGCGCGCTGCTGCGAGGGTCGTAGCGGTATTCGATGCGGCCGTCACCGAGGTCGGTTGGGAGATGACTTTGTGCCCTGGGCGCGGTGTCATCCGTCCTCCTTCGAGCGTCGTACGCCGGCGAGCTCTTCGATGTCGGATCGGCGGAAGCGCGGGTGTGAGCGGCCGGTCAGGTAGACGGACTCGAGGATGCCCGCGCGGCGCACGCGAGCGAGAGTCGAGCGCCCGACCGCGAGCGCCTTTGCCGCCTCGCTGGCTGTGAGCAGCAGCCGTTCATCGGGTTCCATATCTACCGTTTATCGTCCAACGCCGAGCATCTGCGTCTCGGGCGACGCACGATGCGGCGCTCAGAGCGAGAATCCTGCGGAGACAGAGCTTGCGGAGCGTTTCTATCGGGAGGCCGTCCGAGATCTCAGCGAGCTACGTGTGCAACTCGGTCTAGCTCAGGACGACGAGGGCACGCGTTCACCGAGATAGCGCGGCGCGACCGTCGCCGCCTCTCTCCGCGCCGTAGCGGGGTGGTGTGTTGTGACGCAGTGAGGAAACGGGTGCGGTGCCGATGACACCGTTGCCGTGGCCTGAGACAATTGCGCGGTCTACCGAAAGGATGGAGACCATGAGCGAGACCGAAGCAACCTACCGACGCGAGCTAGAGGAGAAGATCGTCGCCCGCGCCTGGGCGGACGAAGGCTTCCGCGAGCGGCTAAAGGCCGACCCCCGAGCGGCGGTCGCCGAGGAGACCGGTATCACCGTGCCCGAATCGATCGCGATCGAGGTGATCGAGGAGACGCCCGACAAGGCCTACCTCGTCATCCCCACCAACCGGATGGCCATCTCCGACGAGTATCTGGACGTAGCGGGCGGGGAGATGAGGCCACCACCCTGGTCGCGGCCGGGCCCCGGACCCACCCGCGGCCAGGCAACTGTGGCGCTCTACACAGGGTGACGCCCCGAGCGTACTGCCGCCCAACGCCTGATGCCTTCGTCCGGTTCTACAAAGACCTTCGGTCGAGCAGGATGTTGTTCAGCGAGGCTTCTCCCGCCCAGCGCGAGGCGGCGACCGTGGGTGCGATGAAGGCTCCCGTCATTCCCCCGGCGTGCGTGATCGCGAGCCGGACCCTTCGGTGGGCACTTGGTACGCCTCGCGCCCCAGGATTGTGAGCAGCATCCTCACGGACTTCCTCCACGCTGATGAGCTTCCACAGGCGCGGCCCGAGTACCCGCCGCGCGGTTTTTGACAGCGGCCCGCATCCGGGAGAGAGACTTCGGCAACCGCTGCCGAAGTTACGGCGCGAGTACGGTTCGAGTCTTCGTCGCCTTCGCATCGAGGGCGCGCACGGTCGCGACGACCCGCAGCTTCGCCCCGCGCTTGACGCCTCGCGACCTTTGCCACTGAAACTCGGTCTCGTCCGCTTCGCCCTGAATCAACGTCTCCTCAGTTCGGCCGGTAGTCCATAGACGGCGCTGCCCGCGATAGATGCTCACGCTGACACGCTGCGTCTTCGCGTTCGTCTGCCACCGGACTGTGAGGTGGAGGACGTGGATGTATGTCAGCCGTTGCGAGCCGATCGTGATGACGCGAGCGGTGGCCGCGACGCTGAACGGCGAGGGCGCGCTGTAGTAGTCGCGGAAGGTGTCGCGATCGTGCGATCTCACGGTCCACCAGTACGCGCCCGCGTAGAGAGGCAAGGTTGGCGCCCACTCGAGCTCATCGTCCTCAAGCAGCCCGAGGGTTACGACGTTTTCGGAGAAGAACTCGCCCGACGGCGTCGTGTCCGGCGCGTCGGCGATGTAGAGCGTGTCGGCTTCCTCGTTGGCTGGCAGCGTGAAGCGGAAGACCGGATGCGAGGTAGTGACTGTCGCTCCGGAGCGGCCGCCGCGGGCTCGACCGGCGTCGCACTCACGCTGTGAGCGCCGGCCGCGCCAGCCGACACCGCGACGGCGAGCGCAGCGAGCAACGCAAGCGCATGGGCCGCTCTAGCCACGCACGGATTCTAGGTGGGCTCGGGGCCGGTGAAAGAGGCGGGCGACGCACCCCAGTTGTGGGCATTCTGTGGGCACGAGCGCCCGAGCGCCGTCTTTTGCCGTCTCCTCAGAAAACGAAAACCCCGCGTTAGCAGGGCTTTCGTGGGATGGAGCTAGCCGGGCTCGAACCGGCGACCTCCTGGGTGCGATCCAGGCGCTCTCCCAACTGAGCTATAGCCCCGCGTGCCGAGTGTAGCTAGGAGGCGCCCGGCGCAACCGCCTCGCCGGCGTGGCCGCGCTTCTCCTCGAGCTCGCCGGCTTTGATCGCCTCCGCCATGTCGCTCGACTCCTCGCGGTAGACGGCGCCGTCGTCGAACTCGATCCACGGCAGCGCACTTCCGCCGGTGCGCTTGATCGTGTTCTCGCGTTTGCTCCGCGCGAACGTAGGGCCCTCGTGGACGATCTCGTACTCGACCTGCGCCTCGTCGAGCGCCTTCTGGACGCGCCAGCACGGATGGCCCCCGATCTTGACCCACTCGTTCTTGCAGCGGTGAAGCTTGACGGCCATGCCGTCTCCTTTCGTCTAGGCCCCGGCTTTGGGGATGACCATGATGCGCGCGTCGGGGGCGTGCGACTCCGTGACACCGGGAGTTATCTCGAACAGGTTGATGGTTGCGTGCGGGAGCCGGGACCGCGCGATCCGGTAGATCGCCTCCGCCTGTCGTTCCGCCGGATGCTGATACTCGATGAATACGGGTAGGGCGCACGACTGAACGGACTCGCCGGCGCAGAAACCGCGCACTGAGCGGAGATGGATCCGTCCGCCGACGATGTCGTAGCCCGACCCGCGGGCGCGGTACCCGCTGACCACGCCCTCCGCCTGTGCCTGCTCGAGGATGGCGCTCTGCTGCGCCTTCGGCATCCCGGAGCGGACGACCCGCCGAAAGCGAAGTACGTCCCCAGACCGGCGCCGATCGCGAGCACTACCGCGGCACCGGCGAGCAGCTTCATTTTCGCTCGACGCGCGAGCCGCCGACGATCGCATCGCGACCGTCCGCGAAGCGCACCCAGGCCTTGCCCTTGCCGTCATAGTCCGGTGACCAGACGACCAGAGTCGCGTCCTCCCCGCCGACGCGCACGGGCTCCTGACCTTCGGGCTCCACCCCGCGCCAGACCCGCACGAACGGGTTCTCCTCCCACTCGCGCCCGATCGTCGTCTCGTCGGTGTGGCCGGGAAGGACGCGGCGGTCGTGCGGCATCGTCATGTAGACGTCCATGACCGAGCTGCGGATCTGCTCCACGTTGCCGCCGCCGACGGTGTCCTTGAACAGCGTGTCACCGGAGAACACCAGCTCGCCGTTGACGACAAAGCAGATCATGTCGTCGGAATGGCCAGGCGTCGGAATGGCCTCCACCTCGAGTCCTCCGGCCTGCAAAGCACCCGTCACGACCGGGAGGCCGAGCTCGTCCTCGTGCACCACGTGGTCGGCGTGCGCGTGCGTCCGCAACACGTGCGTCGGGGTCACTCCCCACTTCTCGACCGCCTGGAGCAACGGCTCCAGCGGCGCGCCCGAGTCGACGTAGACGGCCGTTCCGCCTTCCTCGTCGGCGACGAGATAGGCGTTCGACAACCACCCGGGATCCATGCTTCTCGCCACCAGCACGATGGATAGGCTAACGGCCTCACCAAGACCAAGGGAGACGGAATGCCAGGGATGATGAACAGGGCTTCGACGATCGTCAAAGCCAAGATCAACAAGCTCCTCAACCGGGCCGAGGATCCGGGCGAGACCCTCGACTACTCGTACGAGAAGCAGCTCGAGCTCCTCCAGAACGTCAAGCGCGGCGTCGCCGACGTCGTGACGTCGAAGAAGCGGCTCGAGATGCAAACGGCGACGCTCGAGCAGAGCGTCGTCAAGCTGGACGGCCAGGCGCGCACAGCGCTGCAGGCCGGCCGCGAGGATCTCGCGAAGGAGGCGCTACAGCGAAAGGCGGTCGCGCAGGAGCAGCTCCAGGGGCTCGACCAGCAGGTCAAGGGCCTCGAGGCGCAGCAGGAGAAGCTCGTCACGAGCGAGAAGCAGCTCTCCGCCAGGATCGAGGCGTTCCGCTCCCAGAAGGAAGTCATCAAGGCGCAGTACTCGGCCGCCGAGGCTCAGGTCCGGATCGGCGAGGCTGCGACCGGGATCGGCGAGCAGATGGCGGACACGGGTCTCGCCATCCAGCGCGCAAAGGACAAGACCGAGCAGATGCAGGCGCGCGCGTCGGCAGTCGACGAGCTCGTCGAGTCGGGCGCGCTCGAGGACTTCACCTCCGGCGGCGAGACCGATCTCGATCGGGAGCTCAGGCAGCTCACGACGACCACGAAGGTCGACGACGAGCTCGCAAAGATGAAGGCCGAGATCGGCGCCGGCGAGAAGCCGAAGGAGATCGAGCAGTGATCGTCCGCCTCATGGGCGAGGGGCAGTACCGCATCGACGACTCCGTCCTCACGGAGCTGAACGAGCTCGACGAACGGGCGACGGCCGCGGCCGGAGCGGACGACGAGGAGACCCTCGACCAGGTGCTCGAGCAGATGTTCGAGCTCGTGAAGAGCAAGGGGACACCGCTCGGCGACAACGAGGTTCTCCCCTCCGATGCCCTGGTTCCGCCCAGCGACCTCACGCTCGAGGAGACGAAAGAGCTCATGACCGACGAGGGCTTCATTCCGGACCTGCCGAGCTGAGTGCCTCCGACGACGCCGGAGGAAGCGCTCGACCTGCTCCTGGCCGGGAACGCGCGCTTCGCCGAGGGAAGGGCCACCGGGCACGATCTCGCCGCCCGGCGCGAGCAGGTCGCGGAGGAGCAACGGCCTTTCGCGGTCGTCCTCAGCTGCTCGGACTCACGCGTCCCGTCCGAGCTCGTGTTCGACCAGACTCTGGGCGATCTCTTCGTCTGCCGCGTCGCCGGCAACGTCCTCGACCCCTTCGTCGTCGGATCGATCGAGTACGCGGTTGCCCACCTCTCGCCGCTGCTCGTCGTGGTCATGGGGCATGAGCGCTGCGGCGCCGTCACCGCGGCGGTCGAGCTCGTGAACGGCGGCGGGAGCCCGGGCGGCAGCATCCACGCGGTCGTGGACGCGCTCGGATCCGTGCTCGAGCCGGGCATGAGCGTGGACGAGGCGGTACGCGTAAATGCGCTGGCGGGGGCGCGCTCGCTCCCGGAGCGGAGCGCGATCGTTCGGCATGCGGTCGAGGCGAATGCTCTCGAGGTCGTGCCGGCTGTCTACTCGCTGGATTCGGGAAGGGTTCAGCTGCTCGGCTAGCGAACGTGAAGCTCGACGAGGAGCGCGACGAAGCCGAGCGCCGTCGTCAACCACATCCCGACGAGCCAGCGGCGCTCGAGGCCGAGCTGCGCATAGACCGTCCGAAAGCTCGCGTCCGCATCGGCGCGGACTCCACCGATCTCACCTCGGAGGTCGCGAATGTCGGCCCGGACCTCCCGAAAGCCTTCGCGCATCTCCAAACGCATGTCCCGCATCTCCTCGCGCAGTGAGAGAAGCAGATCGTCGATCCGCTCGTCGGTCCAGCGTGTGCGTCCGGCTTCCATTACCCCGGGGGAATTCTACGCCGAGCCTTGTAACGGCTTTGGGACGACTCTGCGTCAGAGCGGTGCGCCGTACAACGCGAACCAACGGGAGAGATCCGGCTCGATCGGCATCTCGCCCTCGAGCTTCGCCTTGAGCTCGAGCTCCTCCGCGTTGTCGCGCTCCTTCTCGCCCTTCGGCACGAACGGCCAGAAGGTGCCCTGCTTGTACCCGTAGATCCAGTACACCGACTTCTTCCCATCGAAGCGGAAGACCGCGGCCAGGAGCTGCGTCCCGAAGCCGCGCGTGACCAGCTCCGAGTCGATCAGGTGGACGGTCGTGACGAGATCCTCGAAGTCCGGGTCGCGGATGACCAGCCACTCGAAGCCGAAGTCGTCTGACTTCCGTTCGATCCTCGACTCCGACTTCTGCGCCGCGAAGTCGAGCAGCTCCTGGAGCTCGTTCTCCGCGCGGACGAACTCACCGGCCGACAGCGGCTTGAAACAGAGCGCCGCAGCGCCGGCCGGCTTCAGCCCGAGCTCGGCCTCGAGCGTTATGCGCGCGGTCGAGATGGCGAACAGGCGCTCGCTCTTGGCGTCCTTGAGCTTCTTCCGTCCGAAGAGGACGTCTGTGAAGCCCAATTACGCGACGGGCTTGCCCATCTCGCGCGCGATCTCGGCCAGACGGGCGAGCCGCTTCTCGAGGGGCGGGTGGGTCGCGAACAGCTCCGCGGCCGTGGACTTCACGCTCGTGGGAACGATGAAGAACGCGTTCATCGTCTCCACCTGGCGCAGGTCTTGCTGCGGGATCTGCATGATCCCGCTCGCGATCTTCTGCAGCGCGCTCATCAGGTTTTCGGGCGCGCCCGTGATCAGGGCCGAGCCGCGGTCGGCCGCGTACTCGCGATAGCGCGAGATCGCGCGGATGAGCAGGTAGCTGATGAAGTACGTGAGCAGCGAGACCAGGAAGACGATCAGCCAGATCGGCACGCCGCCGCTGTCGTCCCGCCGGCCGCCGCCGAACATCCCGCCGTACAGGCCGAAGCGCGTCAGTAGGCCGGCCAGCATGGCGAAGAAGCTCGCGAGGGTCATGATGAGAACGTCACGGTTGGCGATGTGCGAAAGCTCGTGCGCCAGCACGCCCTCGACCTCGTGCGGCTCGAGCCGCTGCCAGAGACCGGTCGTCACGGCGACGGCCGCGTGCTTCGGGCTGCGCCCCGTCGCGAAGGCGTTCGGGATGTCCGTGTCGATCACGGCAACCCTGGGCTTGGGCAGGTCGGCCATCGCGCACAGCCGCTCGATCATGGTGTGCAGCTCCGGCGCTTCCTGCTCGCTCACGACCTTCGCGCCGGAGGCAGCGAGGGCGAGCTTGTCGGACGTGAAGTATTGGAAGACGGCGAGCCCGACGACGATCAGGAGCATCGGAATCAGGCCGACGTTCAGAACCTGGAACAGGACTACGGCGAAGCCCACGTACAGCGCGCCGAGCAGCGCGCCTGTGAACAGCATCCGGAAGGAAAGACCGGCGTCGCGACCGTAGGACTTGCGTTTCATCGAAAATCGCGCTCCTTGAAGTGGATTGCCTTAATCGTAGCGTCGGCGTTCGCGCTGGCAGCCGGTCCTGCAAGCGCGGGAGTGGCACTTGTTGCGACCCCCGGAGAGCCTCTTCGCCCCATCGTCGTACCCGGATTGCGCGGGCTCGTCACCTCGACCTCGACTCGGATCCCGGGTCTGATCGCGGCGACGGATCTCGACCACCGCGGACGGCTCGGCGCGCTCGCCGTTCCGGACGCGGCGGCCCGCGTGGCCCGGCTCCAGCGCAGGTTCGAGCAACTCCACGACGCGCGGCGCTGGGCCTACGCGATGCTCGCGGCGCTGACGATCGGCGCAATCCTCCTCGCCCTCTGGCGGCGGACAGGCTTCTGGCGCCGGTTCTGCGTCGCGATCGCGCCGGTGATGATCGTCGGTCGCCCTCCTCCTGGCGCTTGCGGGCGCGGCGCGTCCGGAGGTCGTCCTGCCGCTCCTCGCGCTCGGCTCGATCGCACTCGCAGCGGCGATCGCGGTGCCGCGCCGCGCGGTCGTCTACCTGGGTCCCGCCGTGCTGCTGCTCTTCTTCGTCGTCCTGTGGGCGTGGCCGGAGACGGCCGGCTTCTCGTCGATCGGCCCGCGGCCCGAGCAGGGCGGCCGCTTCTACGGGGTCAACAATCTCGTCGAGACCGTCCTGCTGGCCATCTCCCTGATCTCGGCGGCCGAGCTCGGGCTTGTCAGCGTCCTCCCCATCGCGGCGCTCGCGCTCGTCACGGTCGGCTGGAGCCGGACAGGCGCCGACGGAGGAGGGCTGATCGTGTTCGCCGCCGCCTTCGCCTTCCTCGCGCTGCGCCTGGCGGGACGCATCACCGTCAAACGGCTCGCCGTCGCCGGCGTGGCAGGGGTCGCGCTCGTCCTCGCCTTCATCGGCATCGACGAGGCAAGCGGCGGGCACAGCCACGTGACGCGGACGTTCGAGGAGGGCCCGGGGGCGTGGTTCGGCGACCTCGGCCACCGCCTCCACCTGTCTTTCGACCAGCTGAACGCCGCTCCCATCGCGCTGCTCGTGGCGGTCGAGCTCGTCGCGCTCGTGTGGCTCGCGCTCCAGCGTCCGCGCTACGCCGGCCTCGATGCCCTGCTCCTCGGGGTCGCCGTTTCGTTCCTCGTCAACGACGCGCCGATCGACGTGGCCGGAGCAGGCGCGATCTCCGGATTCGTCCTGTTTACGTGGGCGGCGACCAGATACACTCGCGCCCGTGCGCCGGCTGATCCCACTCCTCGCACTGGTGGCTCTTCTGGCGGCCGGTTGCGGCTCTGAAGGTACGTCGAAGGCAGTGCCGGAGACGGTGATCGGCACGGTCCAGACGCAGACGACCGAGGTCAAGGGCGACCCGGCAGCTGGCAAGCAGGTGTTCGACGCGCAGGGCTGCGGCTCGTGCCACGCGTTCGAGCCGGCCGGCTCGACGGGCAACGTCGGGCCGAACCTGAGCGAAGCGCTGAAGGACAAGGACGCCGCCTTCATCCAACAGTCGATCGTCGACCCGAACGCCGTGGTCGCCGAAGGCTTCCAGCCGAACATCATGCCCCAGACCTACGGCTCGCAGCTCTCCGACAAGCAGCTCGCCGACCTGGTCGCCTTCCTGCAGTCGAAGTGATCGACCTTCGCGCCGCGCGCGCGGGCCCCGAGGCGTACCGCGCCGCGATCGCGCGCAAGGGCTACGCGCAGCAGTTCGACGAGCTCCTGGCGGCTGACGAGCGCTGGCGCGAGCTCGTCCCGCAGGTCGATGAGCTGCGCAGCCGCCAGAAGCTGAAGGGCAAGCCGACGCCGGAGCAGGTCGAGGAGCTGAAGCAGGTGAAGGCCGACCTGCAGCGGCCTCGAGGGCGAGCTGGCCGAGGCCGAGAGCGCGCGCGACGAGCTGCTGCGCGTCGTCCCTAATCCGCCGCATGAGTCGGTTCCGGATGGCGCGGAGGACGACGCGGAGGGCGCGATCGTCCGCATCGTCGGCGAGCCGCCGCAGCTGACGGGGGCGAAGGAGCACCTCGTGCTCGGCCGGTTCGACATGGAGCGGGGCGCACGCCTTTCGGGCTCGCGCTTCGGCTACATCCTCGGCGACGCGGCCCGCCTCGCGCTCGCCCTGTACTGGTTCGCGCTCGACCGGGTGACGGCGCAGGGGTTCATCCCGGTGATCCCGCCCATTCTGGTGCGCGAGGAGGCGATGTACGGGACGGGCTTCTTCCCGGCGGAGCAGTTCGAGATCTACAAGGTCGCCGACGAGGATCTGTACCTGACGGGGACGTCCGAGGTGGCGCTCGCCGGCCTGCACATGGGCGAGATCCTCGACGCCGACGAGCTCCCGCTTCGCTACGCGGGTTTCTCGACCAACTTCCGGCGCGAAGCGGGCGCAGCCGGACGCGACACGCGCGGGATGTTCCGCGTCCACCAGTTCAACAAGGTCGAGATGTTCGCGTACGTGCGCCCGGAGGAGTCCTGGGACGAGCACGAGCGGATGCTCGAGACGGAGGAGTCGCTCGCACGCGAGCTGGGGCTTCCGTACCGCGTGGTGAACATCGAGGCGTCCGAGCTGAGCGCCGCAGGGGCGAAGCGCTACGACCTCGAGGCCTGGTTCCCGTCGCAGGAGCGCTACCGCGAGCTCACCTCGGCGTCGAACACGACCGACTACCAGGCGCGCCGCCTCGGGATCCGCTACCGCGGCGAGAAGGGGCCGGAGTACGTCCACACGCTGAACGGCACCGCGGTCACCGACCGCTGGGCGCTCGCGGTCCTCGAGAACTTCCAGGGCGACGTGCCGGACGTCCTGCGCGACTTCGGCGCGCCCGACCGCGTTTCGGTCTAGGGCAGAATTGCCTCCGGCGGGGTGCCGGAGCGGTCTAACGGGGCAGTCTTGAAAACTGTTGAGGGGGCAACCCCTCCGAGAGTTCGAATCTCTCCCCCGCCGCTCTTACCTCTGTAGCCGAATCGCGTTCAGGTCGTTCTCGTGGATCTCGTCCGCTCGCTCGATCAGGTCCTCGATGTCGTCGTGCTCGGCGTGGAGGTACCGCCCCGCGAGCGCGTCGGCGCGGCCCGAGGCCAGCACGCGGACGAGCTGCGGCGCCAGCTCCGGCGGGGTCCACGGCGCGTCGTCATCGAAGAAGCCGCCCGTCATGGCCGTCTGGACGAGCCCGGGGCTGATCACGAAAACCGGTAAACGTCCGCGAAGCGCGTTCGCGAGCGTCTCTGCATAGCGCACGACCGCGGCCTTGCTCGCGGTGTAGGCAGTGTTGCTCGCGCCGGGCAGATACGCGGCGCCGCTGCCGGTGATGACGATCCGCCCGCGCCCGCGCTCGAGCATCCGCGGGATCACGGCCCGGCAGCAGACGTGGACGCCGAGCACGTTGACCTCGAAGACGCGCCACCACTCGTCGGCGTCGACCTCCCACGTCTCACCCTCCGGTCCGCCGATTCCGGCGTTCGCGACCAGGAGGTCGAGCGGGCCGAGCTCGCGCTCTGTCTCGTCCACGGCGCTTTCGACCGCGGCCGCGTCCGTCACGTCGAGCTCGAGGGCGATTCCCCCGATCTCTTCGGCGACCGACGTGACCTGGCCGCGCGACCTGGCCGCGACTGCCACACGCGCGCCACCCTCTGTGAGCTCACGCGCGATGTTCGCGCCGATTCCGCGCCCGCCGCCGGTGACGAGCGCGACCTGACCCTCGAGCTCGGCCAACTACTTCGGGCCGCGCCCGTGGCCGTGGTCGTGCTTGTCCGGCGGAGGAGGAGGCGGCGGCGGTGCGGCGGGCGGCGTGGCCGCCGGAGGCGGAGCGGTCACAGGCGCAGGCGGAGGCTGCGGCGACGGCTTCTGGGTCGTGGGCGGCTGGAAGTTGCCCGGCGGGGGCGGCGGAGGCGTCGGAGGGGGCGTCGAAAGCGCCGGATTCTTGTCAGAAGCGGTCGTCGGCGTCGGCGCCGCCGCGACCGGGTTTCCCGTCCCGGTCACCAGTGGAGGGGGGCGGAGGAGGTGGCGGCGGGGGCGGCGTGGCGGCCGGAGCGGGCGTCGCAGCGGTCGGCGTCGCGGGGCGGTGCGCCGGCACGTGACGGGAAGCTGCCGGCCGCGCCGGAGCAGAGACGGACACGACGCTACTGGCGGGAATTGCAACGACCGGCGCGGCGACGTTCGTCCGCGTGCGGCGCACGTGCCGGGCGCGCGGCGGCTCGGTGCCGCGGAGGCAGCGCGCGTGCCAGCGTCACCTCAGCCGGGCGTGCGGTCGCCGAGCTCAGAGGCAGAAATCCCGGAGAGTTTCCGGAAGCGGACAGCCAGAGGAATGCCGAAAGAAGCAATCCCGCGGCTATAAGCACTGCGTTTAGGCCGGCTCTCGCCCACATGCCTCCATGATCGCACGCGTCAGGCCGGAAGGGAAGGGAGCTCGAAGGTGAAGAGCGAGCCTGCCCCCCGCGTCGACTCGACCCAGAGGCGCCCACCCATGCGTTCGACGAGCTCCCGCGAGATGTACAGGCCGAGGCCCGCGCCGCCCACTCCACCCTCCATCTGCACGTCCGAGCGGTAGAACTTCTCGAAGATTCGTTCCTGACGATCCTCCGGAATTCCAGGCCCCTCGTCGGAGACGCTGAACGCGACGACGCCTTGACCTACCTCGACCGCGACGCGGACGGGGCCTCTTCCCGCGTACTTGAGCGCGTTGTCGATCAGGTTCTCGAGCACCTGCCGCGTCCGCGCCGGATCGGCGAGCACGAAGGCCTCTTCGGCCTCGACGAGCTGCACGCGCGCGGTCGTGTGCCGGAGACGCGCGTCCTCGACCACCTCGCGCGCGAGCTTGACCGCCTCGAAGCGCTCCTGCGCGAGCAGGAGCCGCTCGGACTCGAGGCCGCTGGCCACGAGCAGATCCTCGACCAGCCGCGTGAGCCCTTCCGCCTGCTCGGTCAGCGACGCGAGCAGCAGGGAGCGGTCGTTCGACGTGAGCCGCTCACCCCGCTCGCGGAGCGTCAGCGCTGCGCCGTATACGCCCGTCAAGGGCGTGCGCAGCTCGTGCGAGACGGTGGAGAGAAAGTCGTTCTTCATCTGCTCCAGCCGCTGCTCCTCGGTCACGTTGGCGAACGTGTAGACCGTCCCTTCGCCCGTCTCGACGCCGGCCAGCGACAACCAGAGCTCGCGGAGGCCGAGCTGGACGGGGAAGACCTCGGGCCTGACCATCCCCTCCTCGCCGACGGGGATCTCACCGGCGATGCTTCCCAGCCCCGGCAGATCGGGAAGCGCGTGGCCCCAGACGTCCCGCCGCGTGAGCCCGGTGATCAGCTCGGCCGCGCGGTTCCAGAAGCGAACGATCCCGCGGTCGTCGGTCAGGAAGACGCCGTCGCGCACGCTCGAGAGCACGCGCAGGGCCTCCGAGCGCTCGCGCTGCACCATGCGTCCGCGGACGACGAGCGGCGAGGCCGCCCAGGCGATCAGCGCGACGGTCGCTAGCGTGGCGAGGGCGGCTCCGAGCGCCGTCAGCCACGTTTCTCGGACATCGTCGTCGATCGCGCTGGCGGGCCGGGCCGCGACGACCTCGGCGCGCGAAGACACGGGAGCGCCGGCCGCGCGGTAGCGGCGGTCTGCGAGGCGGACGTCGCCGCCGTGCGCGGGCGCCGTCCCCGGATCGGCGAGCAGCAGCCGGTCGCCCTCAACGAGCTCAACCCGTCGGGTTGCCTCGAGCAGCGACGAACGGGGGACGGCAACGGCGACCGTCCCGATCGGCTTCTTTCCAAGCGTGACGACGACCGTCCTCCGAGCCGCCTCCGCAGGCCGGCCCGGAATCGCCCGGCCGCGGACGAGGTAGTACGAACCCGGATAGCGGTGCGCGAGCCGGACGAGTGCCGCGCGGTCCCGTCGCGCGAGCGCGTGCTGCACGGGCATGAGGTGCGCGATCTTGAGCGCCCGTCTGCGCGCCACCGCGAGGACGGCCTCGGCCTCCTGCCGCCCGGCCTGCGCCTCCGCGACCACGGCATCGTTGGCCGTGCGCCGATGTGGTTCCCCTCGTTGCGGCTGACCGCCCATGTGACGATCGCGGTCGGAACGGTCGCGACGAGCAACGCGAAGACGACCGGGCGGAACCGGGTCCGCCCGGGCGGCGGGCGGACAGCCGGGGCGCCCTCGATGCTTGCGGACGCAGGCATCCTCCGATGGTTACACAGCGGCAGGAACGTGCGGGCCGCCGCAGAAACTCAGTTCCATGAACCTCGAGGAGACCATCGCCGTCGCGATCGGGATCGTGGTAGCCATTTCCTTCCTGGCGATCTTCCTGTTCGGCGGCTTCGGGATCAGCCTGAGCTAGGACCCTTCGACCCCGAGAATGGGCCGCAGGACCTATTGCGGCTTCTTCTCCCCTGCGTTGGGATGTGGGAGTTGCTTCGAGTTTCGCTCGTCTTCGCAGTCCTGACATTCATGGTGTGCGACTCGGCCGGCGCGTCGCAGCTGATCGATCGCAAGGCCTCGGATGTCCACCTGACGGTGTCAGCCCGTGGCGTCGCCGCGCTCAGCTACACGGCGCACGAGGCCCGCAGGCACGTGATCGCCTGGGGCGCCCGCGACGCGATCGCGCCGACGCAATCGCGGGCGCAGGTGAAGCTCCACCTCGACTACTCCGGCGGCTGGGGCACGTTCGGGCGCGCCCTCTGGCAGGACAGGAATGCGTGCCGGCCCTACCGGGGCCCGAGGCTTGCGTGGCTGGTCGCGGCGTGCACGGCTCCGGACGGCTCCTTCTGGGCCGTGCAGCGCTGGCAGCGCATGATCCCGGTCGGCGGAGCCGTCGGCACATGGGAGCTTCACCTCTCGCACTGGAGGGGCACTCCCGCGTCACTGGGGATTCGTGTGGACGCACGCCGCGGAGCCGATGTCCTCTTCGGTCAGTACACATACCGCGGCCGCCCGGTCTACGGGTTCCACGTCACGCGCCGCGGAGCGCCGCTCGACACGTTTGCCCGCAACGTCTACGTCGACACGTACGACTCCGCGTACGGCTCGGGATGGCACCGCGAGAGCGGCTTCCTCTCACAGAACCCGACCGGGATCTTCTGCTACGCCCTCGGGCCCTCCCACGGAAAGGGCACGCTCTACCGGGCGACGGCTTTGGGGCCGGGAGTGACCCCGATCGTCTCGTGGGTCGGCCGCGCCGAGCCAGGCGCGGGGGTCGAGCTCACCGGCGTGCTCGCGCAGGCCGCCCGCCTCTGTGGCTGATTGAGTTCGCCCTGTGGGCGACGTCCGAGCATTGATGCAGCGGTTCCCGGCCGGCGTCGCCGTGGTTAGCGTCGACGCCGACGGAGAGGGCCTCGGGTTGACCGTCGGGACGCTGGTCTCGCTCTCCCTCGAGCCCCCGCTGGTCGGAATCTCGGTCGCGCGCGAGGCCGCGCTGCACGAGCTGCTGCGCGAGGCGGGCGGGTTCGCGGTCAGCCTGCTCGCCGCCGGCCAGGAAGCGGTGGCCCAGCACTTCGCCCGCGGCGTGCCCCCGATCGCGCACTGGCACGGGATCGAGACCCGTGAGGGAGAGCACGGCGCGCGGCTGATCGAGGGCGCGCTCGGCTGGCTCGAATGCGCTCTGTGGAGCGAGTGGCCGGTCGGCGACCACACGTTCTTCGCCGGCGAGGTGCTCTCGTGCGAGCTCGGCGATGCGAAGCCGCCGCTGCTCTACCTGGACCGCCGGTACCGGCCGTTGTGATCGATGCCGTCGTCTTCGATCTGGACGGCATCCTGATCGACTCCGAGCAGGTGTGGGACACGGCCCGCGAACAGCTCGTCCGAGAGCGTGGCGGCCGCTGGCACAACTGCGCGCAGCGGGACATGATGGGCATGAGCTCGAACGAGTGGTCGCGGTACATGCATGACGAGCTCGGCCTGCCGGAGGCGGCGGCGGAGATCAACGACGAGGTCGTCCGGCGGATGACCGGCCTC
>CAWEIM010000006.1:0-62881 GCA_963809075.1 uncultured Actinomycetes bacterium
GCCGATCGTCGGCCGGGCGGCACGGGTCGGCGCACAGGCCGGCGCCGAACGGCTCGGAGCGACGCTGTACGAGATCGATCCCGGCGGGGTCGGATCCCCGTTCCACATCCACCACGCCAACGAGGAGATGATCATCGTCCTCGCCGGACGGCCGACGCTGAGGACGAGTGAGGAACGCGCAGCTCGAGCCCGGTGACGTCGTGGCCTGCCCGGCAGGCCCGGATGGCGCCCACCAGCTCCGGAACGACACCGGCGAGCGAGTGCGTGCGCTCGTCGTCAGCACCACGGGCTCACCCCGAGGTCGCAGAGCTTCCGGACAGTGACAAACTGCTCGCGCAGACGGCGCCTCCGGGAGTCCCCGGCCGCCTCGCGCTCGCGTTCCCCCGCGAGGCCGAGGTCGATCGGCTCGAGGGTGAGGTGCGAGAGGCCGGGGCGGACTGAGCCGCCCCGGCCGTCTCGATCAGTCGCCGGAGCTCCAGAAGAAGTAGTCGGCGGAGTACGCCACGGCGGCGTGGTCGCCGGGCGTGCACGTTCCTGCGGGAGCGGTCCCGCCGGAGGTGTTCAGCCGCTGCACGTACGTCATCTCGCCGAGGCGGTCGCCCGGGTTCGCGACGGCCTGCAGTAGGAGCAGCGGGATGTTTCCGGCTCCGCCCGCGGCGGCGGCCTTGCGCGCGGCCTCGACCGAGCTTCCGTCGTTCAGCATCCAGACGGGCCGGCCGGTGGCGAAGTTCAGAAAGTGGCTGCCCATCTCCTTCGGCACGCCGGTCGTCTTGAACAGCGTCGCCTCCGGGTCGGTGAAAGCCACGTTCCGTCGGCCTGGCAGGTGTACTTCTGCACGCCCGTCGCGTGGGCGACGAGGGCCAGCTTGCTGCCGGGGTCGTAGGTCCGCGGGTCGAGCGTGTCGCCCGCCGCGGTCTGCGGCGCCGGGCCGGCCACGGCCGTTCCGGCGACGATGGCCGCGGCAAAGAGCGCCAGGGCCGTTGCCTTGAGTGCGTTTCTCATCGTTCTCCTTTCAGGATTGGTCGTTCTCCGGTGTCGAACGTCGTCTCGACGACGCGTTCGAGCTCGAGTTGTGCTCGGGCGGCCGCGGCATGCACGTCTCCGACGGCCGCGGCCTTGACGAACACGAAACAGGTCTCGTCCTCGGCGACGAAGATCGAGCGCACCACCTCGATGTGACGGCTCAGGCGAGCGGTCGTTGCGGCGACGACGTCGCAGTCGCCGTGCGGCGCGTAGAGCTCGATCATGAACTCGGTCATCAGTGGAGGCTCGGCTCGCGGCCGAGCGCGAGCTGTCCGAGGAACGAGAAGGCGCGGTTGGCGCCGAGCGGGTGCATGAACGAGGTCGCGCGGACGTCGCGGTACGCGCGCGCCAGCGGGCTGCCGTTCATGTAGCCGGCCCCGCCCGAGAGGGCGAGCGTGCGGTCGACGATGCGCACCGCCGTCTCGCCGATGAACGTCTTTGCCGCCTGGACCTCGGCGTAGGCCTCGGTCACGTCCATGGGCTGTCCCGCCTTGAGCCGCTCCTGCCGCTCGTCCACGAAGGCGGCGGAGCGGGCCAGGATGGCCCGGCAGGCGGCGAGATCGACGACGTTCTCGGCCGCGAGCGTCAGCGCCCGCGGGTCGACCTCACGCCCACCGAGCCGTGCGGTGACATTCAGCTGCGCCGCTTCGGCGACGCCGAGCGCGGCGGCCGCATGGAAGGCGCCCGAGTTCAGCGTCCGCTCCATGTACTCGACGGCCTCCCCGGCCGCGAAGCCGCCGCGGATCGCGGACGCCGGAAGAGCCACGTCCTCGAACGAGACGGAATTGCTGCCGGAGGCGCGCATGCCCAGCGCGTCCCAGTCGTCGTGGACGACGACGCCCGGCGTGTCCCGGGGGATGACTGCGTAGCCGTAGCGCTCGCGGCCGTTGTCGCTCGGCAGCATCACCGACGTGTAGAAGACGTCGGCGGCGGGCGACATCGTGCAGAAGATCTTCTTCCCGGAAACGATCCAGCCGTCCTCGGTCCTGGCGGCCTGCGTCGCCGGCCGGGTCAGATCCTGCGTGGGCTCGCTGATCGCCGCCGCGAGTACCGTGCCCTCGCGGACGATCTCCTCGAGCGACTCGCCGAACGCGGCCATTCGCCGCTCGTCACCGGCTGCACGTAGGAGCTCCCAGCGCTGGGCCATGCTGAGCACGAGGACGAAGTGCATGTTCACGCCGAGGGCCAGCGCGGCGTCCCCGCGGGCAAGGCGGCTCTGCGCGACCACGAGGTCGTGCAGCGAGACGACGCCGAGCCCGCCCAGCTCTTCCGGGATCGGAGCCAGGAAGTACCCGCTTTCCTTGATCGTGTCGAAGCTTTCGAACGGGAAGCTCGCCTCGCGGTCGTGCCTGGCGGCATGCGGCGCGATCTCGAGCCGCGAGCTCGTCGGCGAGCGCTGCGAGGCGCGCGCCGGTCTCGGTTCTGGCGGTCAGCTCGAGAGACATCTCATCTCCTTCGTGATCTCGGGGTCGGAAACCGTCCGGTAGGCCCGGCGGTGGTAGACGAGGGGCGCGCCCTCGTCGGTGACGCGCGTGGAAACGACGCGTCCGAGCAAAAGGGTGTGGTCGGCGACGTCGATCGCCTCGTGCAGCTCGCAGTCGAGATGCGCGAGCGCGCCGGGGACGGCGAGGTCGTCGACGAACTTCGGCGCGCCCGGCGTGGAGCCGTGGCGGGCGACGGCCTCCTGGTCGTCGGCGAGGATGCTGACGCCGAAGCGCCGGGAGGCCTTGATCGCGCCGGTGCTGGCCGTCGAGGAGCGGAGCGAGACGAGCACCAGCGGCGGGTCGGCCGAGACGGAGGTGAACGCGGTCACCGTCAGACCCCAGGGGCGGCCGCCGACGCGGCAGGTGACGAGGACGACGCCGCTCGCGAGCGCGCTCATCGCCTCGGCGAACTCGGGAGCCGGCACGGCGGTCCGCGCCGGCTCCTTGACGAGTTTCAGGTCAGCGACCATGTCGCTCAGGCGGTCTCCACGCACACCGCGACGGGCACGCCGTTGGTGACCATGTCGAAGACGGCCGAGCGCTTCGTGGCGCGATCGACGACCTCGTGGAGCTTCTCTTCAGGCGCGTCGCCGGCGACATGGAAGGTCGCGCGGATCTGCGTGAAGCCGTTCCGGTAGTCGTCGTCGAGCCCGAGTGCGCCGCGGACGTCCATGTCGCCCTCGAGCGTCGACTCCACCTCGGTGAGGCGGACGCCGCGCGCGGCGGCGACGTAGACGAGCGAGGTCGTGAGGCAGGCGGCGAGCGCGTGCAGCAGGTACTCGGCCGGGTTCGGCCCGGTGTCGCTTCCGAGCAGGATCGCCGGCTCGCCTGCGTCGAGGACGAACTCCTTCGTGCGCGAGGTGTCCTCCTGGTTCGCGGCGTAGAAGTCGCGGATCGTGGAGCGGTTGTGCGCTCCGTCGATCCAGCGGTTCCGCGCCCGGAACTGGAAGGTCGCGATCGAGGGATCGGCCTTGACTGCGTCGAGGGTGCCGAACAGCACCTCGGTGTCGACGCCGTTGCGGATCTTTTCCATTACTTCGGTCACTGCTCCTCCTTTGTTGGTTAGTGAGAGAGGACGACGGGAAGCCGCCACGTCCACGTGCTGTTGCTGTTCATGTGTTGCTCCCTTCGCTTGACGCCGCCGATCTTCCGGGCCGGCCCTTAAAGCCGGCCTTAAAGCGCGACGACGTTCGGTTGCTGTGACATGCACCGACCGTACGAGGGAGCGGCTCTTCGGCGAAATACCGAAGACCCACAGTCTTTAAGGCGCTACTTCAGCTCGGAAAGGCGTCGCGCGAGCTGGGTTCTCGAGCGGATTCCCAGCTTGGCGTAGGCGTTCTTCAGGTGTTCCTCGACGGTCCGGACCGTGATGAACAGGGCGCTCGCGATCTCCTTGTTCGCGAGCCCGTCGGCCGCGAGCTCGACCACCTGCTGCTCCGTCGCGGTCAGCTCGTCGGGGTCCTGGCGGCGCCGGCCGCCGAGTCGCGCCAGCTCCGAGCGGGCCTCTTCGGCCCATCCCGGCGATCCCATCTCGTCGAACTCCGCCTCGGCCGTCTGGAGCGACGCGCGCGCGGCGCCCCACTTCCGTCACGCGCCGCTGGGCCCTGCCGAGGCTGAGCAAGGTGCGGGCGCGGTCGAAGCGGAGGCCGAGCTCGCCGTAGGCGTCGGCGGCCTCCTGGAGATCGGCGGCGCGCCTCGTCGTCGTAGTCGCCCGCGAGGCGGACGAGCGCACCGGACCGCTTCGCCCCCGCGAGCGCCCACGGATGCTCCTGCGCCTCCGCCAGGTCGCGTAGCCGCGTCGTAACCGCCCTCGCCTCGTCCAGCCGGTCGAGCGCGACGAGCGCCTCGACCAGGTCGGGCGCGACCGGGAACGCACCAGGCTCGTCGACTCCCTCCCGCTGCGTGTGCTCCCAGACCGCGCCGAGGCTCTCGGCCGCGCTCTCGGGCTGGTGCGCCAGGAGCGCCCCGACGCCGAGCGCGCGCCGCGCCTCGTTCACCTGCCAGTAGTAGCCGCGGGGCTCGGCCCCCGCGAGCGAACGGGCGGCCAGAGGCTCGGCCTGCTGCGGAAACCCGCGCCCGACGGCAAGGAGCGCGCGCGAGCGGAGGTAGGTCTCCTCGATCAGGAGCTGGCGGTCGGCGGACTGCCACTCGTCGAGCAGCCGCTCGGCTGCGTCCCAGTTCCCCGCGCGCAGCTCGAGGTCGCAGAGGTTGAGGCGCTGGAGCGCGTACGAGACCTCCTCGCCGCGGACGTCCGACTCGGCCAGGAAGTTCGTGAGAATCGTCCGCGCGGGCTCGATCTCTCCGCGCCAGAGGAGCCTCAGGCCCTCGACGGGCTCCGGAGAGTCGGTGATATGTGCTGCCGCGTCGGAGCAGGCGCGGAAGCGCTCGCAGACGTCGTCGATCGGCAGCCCGCGCAGGGCGCGCGCCCAGCCGAGGCCGTGAAGCGCAGCGCGCTCGAGCTCGGGACCTGCCTCGCGCGCGGCCGGCAGCGCCTCGAGGGCCCATGCCTCCGTCTCGCGGACCGCCGTGGCGTAGGCGGGGAGCTGGTGCGCCTTCTTCGCCAGCACGAGAGCCCGCAGCTCGGGCTCGTCCTCGCACTCGGGGAGGGCGCGATCGAGGTACGCGATCGAGTCGTAGACGCTGCTGATGCCCCCGCCCTCGGACAGGCGCAGCCAGGCGCGGACGCGGTCGGGGCGCGAGAAGGAGTCGAGCTCCGGCTCGAGCAGGTCGGTCACACGCTGGCGCTCGCCGGCGACCTCGAGGTATCCCGCGAGGTCGAGCACGCGTTCGCTGCGGGCCGGAGAGTCGGCGGGAGTCAGCCGCAGCGCGTGCTCGGCGAGGACGACGGCCTGCTGCGCCGAGCCTCGGGCCGAGGCGCCTGCTGCCGCTGCCGCGACCGTGTCCGCAAGGCCCTCCTCGGGGAGCTGCGCGGCCATCGCCAGATGGAGGGCGCGCAGCTCGTCGTCATTGGAGACGTCCGCGAGCTTCAGGTGGAGAGCGCGGCGGTCACGTGCCCGCGAGCCGGACTTGGCCGCAGCGGCCAGGAGGGGATGCGCCGGGCGGAGGCGGTCGCCGTCAAGTGCGACCACACCCGCGTCGAGCGCGTCCTCGAGCACGCCCTCGTCGGCGATCGCGGCGAGCCGTCGATACGCGCAGGTCGGGATCGAGCGCGAGTGCGAGCATCAGCCTGCGCACGCGGCGCGTCGAGCTGCGCCACCCGCGTCCCGAGCAAGTCCTCGACGGCCTGCGGCAGCGGCACGTCCTCGGTGAGCGCCGGCGCCCCGCTGCCCGCGATCGTCCGGCCGACCTCGAGCGAGAAGAGCGGGTTGCCGAGCGTCGTCTCGTAGACGCGGCGCAGGACGTGGCGCGGCAACGAGAGCCCGAGCCGCTCGGACAGCATCCGGCGCATCGCGCCGATCGAGAGCGTCCCCACCTCGGTGCTCGCCAGGTGCGTGCCGAGCGCCCGCTCGAGCGTGGAGGACGGTCCGGGTCGCCGGGCGAGCAGGAACAGCGATGGGCTCCGCATCGAGCCGCCGGGCGGCGAAGGCGAGCGCATCGGCGGAGGTCTCGTCGAGCCACTGGAGGTCGTCGACCGCCACCAGGACCGGCTGGACGGCGGCAAGCGAACGGAGTGTGCTCAGCAGCCCGAGGGCGAGCGCGGATGCATCCGGCGGCGAGGCCGCCTCCGCCCGGTAGAGCGCCACTTCGAGCGCCTGCCGTTGCGGAGGCGGAAGGCCGTCGATCGACGTCGAGGTCGATCCCGTCCAGCAGGTCGATCAGCGCCGCGAACGAGAGCTGGGTCTCAGCCCCGCTGCCGCTCGCGCGCAGGACGCAGAGCCCGCGGTCCCTTGCCGCCTCGACCCCGGCCTCCCACAGCGAGGTCTTGCCGACGCCCGGCCCGCCGGTGAGCACGAGCGCGCGTGGCGTCCCGTCCGATGCGAGGAGCGCTTCGAGCATCGCCAGCTCCGCCTCGCGACCGACGATGTGCCCGGCGGCTGAGCTCGTCTTCGCCACTTCCCTGGAGCGGGCATACCACAGCCTCGAGATGCCTGCAAGAGCCGCGGATCAGGTGGATGCCGGAGCCGGCGCCGCGGGAGGAACCCCCACCGAATACGCCCGCCGCTGGAGGACGGCAAGCCAACCCCGATTCTCATAACATCTGGACCGAAAACCGGCGTCCAGTCAGTGACTTGGCCGTCGTCCTGGTGGAGGTACCCTCACGGGCCTTCGGAATCGCATCGCCGTCTCGACGAATGCCTGATCACCGCCGGAAGAGAGAACAGCTGTGAACCAAGAGGGCCGCTCCGACGCGGACACGGCGCCCTCGACACCGGCTGCGCCGAGTCCGCTCGAGCTTCTCCGGAGCCGCTCGTACGTCGTGCTGCTCGTGTTGGGCGCGATCATCGGTGTGCCGGTGGCTGCGGCCGCGTACTTCTTTCTCAAGGGTGTCAGCGAGCTGCAGCAGTATGTGTTCGGCACGCTGCCCGGCGACCTCGGCTTCGAAAGCCAGCCTGCCTGGTGGCCGATTCCGCTGCTTGCGCTGAGCGGCCTGCTGGTGGCGCTCACGATCCGGTACCTGCCGGGAACGGCAGGGCACAAGCCGGCGGAGGGGTTCAAGTCATCCGGGCCCGTGCCGCCGATCGAGCTCCCCGGGATCGTCATTGCCTCGTTCGCCACGCTCAGCCTCGGGGTCGTCCTTGGCCCGGAGGCGCCTCTGATCGCGATCGGCAGCGGCCTCGGAGTCCTCGCCCTCCACCTGGTCAAGCGCGACGCGCCTGAGATGGCCAGTGCCGTGATCGGCGCCGCCGGGAGCTTCGCCGCGATCAGCACGCTCCTCGGCTCACCTCTTCCGGCCGCGTTCCTGATGATGGAGGTGGCCGGGATCGGCGGCCCGATGCTCGGAGTGGTGCTTGCGCCCGGTCTGCTCGCTGCCGGTGTCGGCTCGCTGATCTTCATCGGGCTCGACAACTGGACCGGCTTCGGCACCTTCTCGCTCGCGGTCCCGGACATCCCTCCGGCCGGCAGCCCCGGTGTGTCCGAGTTTCTGTGGGCGATCGTGATTGGTGTCATCGCGGCGATCCTCGGCGCCGGCATCAAGCGGCTGGCGCTGCTGCTACAGCCGATCGTCGAACGCCGAATGGTGCTGCTGACACCCGTCGTCGGCGTCGCGATTGGTGTTGTCGTGCTGATCTTCGTCGAAGTAACCGGGAGAAGCTCGGCCGAGGTGCTCTTCTCTGGACAGGATCAGCTCCCGGGCCTGATCGAAGGCGCCGCCGGCTGGACCGTGGGCGCGCTCCTGATGGTCGTCCTCTGCAAAGGCCTCGCGTACAGCTTCTCGCTGAGCAGCTTCCGAGGCGGCCCAATTTTCCCGAGCATGTTCATCGGCGCTGCCGGCGGCATTGCGCTCTCCCACCTTCCCGGGCTGCCGATGATCGCGGGTGCCGCAATGGGTATCGGCGCGCTGATGGTCGCAATGCTGGGACTTCCGCTCACGTCCGTTCTCGTCGTGAGTGTGTTCCTCCAGGCCGACGGCCTCAGTCTGATGCCGCTCGTGATCGTCGCCGTCGTGGTCTCCTACGTCGTCTCAGCCCGGCTCCCTCCCGCACCCGGCTCTGCGGTCCACTCGTAGGCAGCTGCCATCGGGAAGGCGCGCTCCGCCGCGGGTCATCGCCCTGATCGGATGACCTAGTACGGTCGCTCGGTGCACCGGACCTGGTGGAGACCACGCCGGGCGACCTGGTGGGTCGGCGTCCTCTTCGCGATCGGCTCGGCCTGCTTCCTCGTCGGGCCGTTTCCCGGATTCGTCGAGCTCGTGGGCTCGACCGTCGACGGGATCGTCTTCTTCGTCGGCTCGATCTTCTTCACCTCGGCGGCGACGCTTCAGCTGGTGACGACGGGCAATCCCGGTCGAGGGCTCGACTGGTGGAGCTCCGCCGTGCAGGTCGCGGGAACGATCTTCTTCAACATCAGCACGTTCGAGGCGCTCCAGAAGAGCCTGGATACGACCGAGTACAACCGGCTGGTCTGGGCGCCTGACGCCTTCGGCTCGGTCTGCTTCCTCGTCTCCGGCTACCTCGCCTACTTCTCGGTATGCGGACACCCCTTCTGCCGGCCGCGGCGAAGCCGCGAATGGTGGATCGCCGCCATCAACCTCCTCGGCTGCGTCGCCTTCGGCGTCTCGGCGATCGCGTCCTACGTCATTCCGGCGACCGGAAGCGCGCTCGATCTCGCCCGCGCCAACGTCACCACTGCCTTCGGAGCGCTCTGTTTCCTGATCGGCGCGCGTTCTGCTGCTTCCCGAGCAGGACTGAGCGTCAGCCGGTTCACCTTGTTCGGGCGAAGCAGGACCGTCCGTCGGGTCCCGAACATGAGCGAACCCAGCGAGAAGGAGCCCGTGAATGACACTCAAGCATCCAAAGCGCCCGCCGACGCTGAGCAGAAGCGTCTCCATCCTGCCGATCTTCGAGCTCGAGGGGAACCGGATCCCGCGGCACGAGATACCCGAAAACGACATGCCGGCCGAGGTCGCCTACCAGGTGATCCACGACGAGCTGATGCTGGACGGGAATGCGCGGATGAATCTGGCCACGTTCGTCACGACGTGGATGGAGCCGGAAGCCGAGAAGCTGATGGCCGAGTGCTTCGACAAGAACATGATCGACAAGGACGAGTATCCGCAGACGGCCGAGCTCGAGATGCGCTGCGTCAGCATGCTCAGCCGCCTGTGGCACGCCCCCGACGCGGATCAGGCGACCGGCTGCTCCACGACGGGCTCGAGCGAGGCGGCCATGCTCGGCGGCCTTGCGCTCAAGCGCCTCTGGCAAAAGCGGCGCGCGGCGGACGGCAAGCCGGCCGACAAGCCGAATCTCGTCATGGGCATCAACGTCCAGATCTGCTGGGAGAAGTTCGCCAACTACTGGGACGTCGAGATGCGGCTCGTGCCGATGGAGGGGGATCGATTCCACCTCTCGGCCGAGGAGGCGGTGAAGCAGTGCGACGAGAACACGATCGGCGTCGTCGCCATCCTGGGCTCGACGTTCGACGGCTCGTACGAGCCCGTCAAGGAGATCTGCGAGGCGCTCGACGAGCTCCAGGAGCAGTCGGGGCTGGACGTCCCCGTTCACGTCGACGGGGCATCCGGGGCCTTCATCGCCCCGTTCATCGACCCCGACCTCGAGTGGGACTTTCGCCTGCCCCGCGTGGCTTCGATCAACACGTCGGGCCACAAGTACGGCCTCGTCTATCCGGGAGTCGGCTGGATCATCTGGCGCGACTCGGAGGCCCTGCCGGACGACCTGATCTTCTGGGTCAACTACCTCGGCGACAACATGCCGACCTTCGCGCTCAACTTCTCGCGGCCGGGGTCCCAGGTCGTGGCGCAGTACTACAACCTGCTGCGCCTCGGGTTCGACGGATACCGGCGGGTGCAGGGGTACGCGCGCGACGTCGCCACGAGCCTGTCGTCGCGGATCGCCGAGCTGGGCCCGTTCGAGCTGATCACGAAGGGAGACGAGCTTCCGGTCTTCGCGTTCAAACTCGAGGACGGGATCGACAACTACACGGTGTTCGACGTCTCGAATGCGATGCGGGAACGAGGCTGGCAGCTGCCCGCCTATACGTTCCCGAAGAACCGGACGGACCTCGCGGCGCTGCGCGTGGTCGTGCGGCAGGGCTTCGGTCACGACATGGCCGACCTCCTGATGTCCGACCTCGAGCGCCAGCTCCCCCGCTTGCAGGCGCAGGCGGCCCCGATCCACAGCGAAGCGGACGCCCCCGCCTTCCACCACTAGGAGGGCTTGACGGACTATGGGCGGTGCCGCCGGAACGCGCCGCGCGGCCCGTGGCGCATGTCCTCGGACGCGCCCGTATTCCCGATACGACCGCGTCCTGCGTCCGTGGCCACGAACCACGCGGCGCGCCCCGACGACGCGCAACATTCCGCCAAGCCCTCCTAGGAACTACGACAGCAGCTGATCGAGCCCGCGGGTCAGGCCGACCCGGCCCGGTACTGCCCTGATCGCGAGCAGCGTCCCGGCGACGTACGGTGCCGCGCTGTCGCCCGCGTCGTGGCGGAGCGAGAGGCGCTCGCCCTCGGCGGCGAAGACGATCTCGGTCGAGACCGTGAAGCTCGGCAGCCGCAGCGAGTGCACCTGCGTCCCGGAGACCGTGGCGCCGCGCGCCTCCCGCGCGCCGTGTGTCTCGTCGACCGGAACACCGACAGCCGGCTCACAGACCTCGCCGAGCCGCTCGGCGAGCTCGCGCGCGGTCCCGCTCGGCGCGTCCGGCTTGCTCGCGCTCGAGTAGTCGATGATCTCCCGGTAGGGCAGGTGACGCGCGGCCTCGGCCGCGAAGCGCAGGAGAAGGGCGGCCGAGACCGAGAAGTTCCCCGCCGCGACCACGCCGACTCGCTTCTCCGCGGCGAGCGCTTCGATCTCCTCGTAGTCATCCGCCGCAAGCCCGCTCGAGCCGATGACGACGCCGACCTCACGTTCGAGCGCGGCCAGGACGTTCTCCTTCACGACGGCGGCATGTGTGTAGTCGACCAGCACGTCGGCCTCGACGGAGTCGAGTGCCTCCGCGACGGAGGAGAAGGCAGCCTGGTCCGAGCGCGCGACGCCGCCGACGAGCTCCAGATCTTCCGCCGACTCGACCGCCTCGGCGACGGCGCTGCCGGTCCAGCCGGTGATGCCGGCGACGCAAACCCGGATGGCGCGCACATGTGGAGGATAGGGGCATGAGCCGCCGGGGAGCCCTCCTCTTCGCAGCGATGTGCGTCATCTGGGGGATCCCGTATCTGATGATCCGCGTTGCCGTACGCGAGCTCGCGCCCGTCACTCTCGTCTTCCTGCGCACTGGGATCGCCGCGTTGCTGCTCTTGCCGTTCGCGCTGTGGCGGAAGGAGCTCCGCGCCCTGCTCCCGCACTGGCGCGCTCTGTTGGTCTACACCGCGATCGAGGTCGCGCTTCCCTGGTTCCTGCTCGCGAAGGCGGAGACGAAGCTCTCGAGCTCGCTGACGGGCCTGCTAATCGCGGCGGTGCCGCTCGTCGGAGCGGTGGTCGCAGCGCTGACGGGAGAGCGAGAACGACAGGGGACGCGGCGCTGGCTGGGGCTCTCCGTCGGAATCGCCGGCGTGGCCGCGATCGTCGGGCTCGACGTGGGACAGGTGCACGTCGTCCCGCTACTCGAGATGGCCTGCGTGGCCGTCTGCTACGCGATCGGCCCGCATCATCTTCGCGCGTAGCCTGAGCGGTGCACCGCCGCTCGGAGTTGTGGTCGCGTCACTCGTGCTGACCGCGGTCGTCTACGCCCCGCTGGCCGCGTTTCGCTGGCCGACGGAGATGCCGTCGGCCCACGTCGTCGAGTCGGTCCTCGGCCTGGCGATCGTCTGCACGGCGCTGGCATTCATCCTCTTCTTCGCTCTGATCGGCGAGGTCGGTCCGGTCCGCGCGACCGTCATCACGTACGTCAATCCAGCGGTGGCCGCGGTCGTCGGCGTGCTCCTGCTGGACGAGAAGCTGACCGCGGGGATGATCGTCGGCTTCGTCCTCGTCCTCGCCGGGACGGTCATCGCCACCGGCCGCGGCCCCGAGCCCGTGGCCGAGCCCTAGAAGAGGCAAAGCTTCAGCCGCGCCGGACGGCGAAGTTGCGCGTCCGCCAGTGGGTTCCGAGCGGTCCCTTCGCCGAGCCGACTAGCTCGTTGGAGCCCCACACGAGCTGGGTTCCTCTCGGGTCGGGTGTCGCCGCGGCATAGTCGCCCCAGGGGCAGGCCTCCTTCGGCATCTTGTCGCAGGAGTGATCCGAGGTGCTGCTCCGCGCGATCGTCACCTCGCCCGTCATCTCGCTTTCAGGCGTGTCCGGCCCGCGCGACCGGATACGCAGCTGCGGCGTCAGCCCGGGACCGCTGATGTTGTAATGGGCGACGGCGACATCTCCCCGCGCCGTCGGCGAGATCGCGGCGCCGAAAACCCAGTTGAGGGCGTCGCGAATCGTCCCGCGGCGCACGATCGTCAGATCACTCGGGTCGAGCTCGTACCAGCGCACCTCGGAGCGGCGGCCGGGCCCGGCGACGGTGTGCTGCGTCCAGATCGCCGCCTCGACGTTTCGTTCCGCATCGGGTGCGGATACGGCCTGGTACAGGCGCGTGTCGCTGGAGTCGAGCTTCGTCTTCGTGCCCCGCTGCGGCGCCGGGCTGGGAAGCCGGTAGAGGGGCACGTCGATACCGCCGTCGCGCGTCAGGCGCGGCGAGCCGCGTGAGCCGTCGACGTGCCACAGGGTGAGCTGGTTCGCCCGGCGGTCCCGCGTGCCGCAGTCGTCCTCCGTGCCGGGGTCGGGATCGAAGACGCAGTCGGCTGCGACGAGGTAGCCGGCGTCCCCGCCGAGAAGGGGATCGACCGGAACCAGGGTGAAGGCGATTCTCCCGTCGGCCCGGTGGATCGGCTCGGCCTTGCTTCCGAAGGCGGTGACGGGTGGGCGCGCGCACGCGTTGCGCCCGGTTGAGGGCTTCCCGATCGCCAGGATCCTGCTGGTGACGAACTTTCGGTCGAGGGTGAAGCGGTTGACGGCGATCAGGATGTGGTTGCGGTTGAATCCCAGGTGCGGGAAGTCATCGATGAACTTCCCGCTTCTGATCGACATCCGGCACCACGACTGTCCCAGGTCGGCAGGATCGCCGCTCCTCGTCCAGGCAAGCAGGAGCCGGTTTCCGGCTGCTCCGGTGGAGAGCGCTGCGTAGTACCAGCGGCGGGCGCCGTCGTCCCAGACCACCTGCGGGTCCTCGATCGCGCCCGCAGTCGGAGCTCTTCCCCAGAAGGCGTAGTGGTCGCGGGCGCGGACCAGCTTCAGCGTCTTCGGGTCAAAGAGCGCGATGCGGGAGTTCACCGCCTCGAGGTAGTGCCGGCGGCCGATCGCGGCGGTCGTGTCCGGCACCGCGCCGAGGTTCGCGTTGTCCTTCGCGTCGAGGCCCTCGCGGTTCAGCACGCCGATTGTGCGATCTAGTGGGACTGCTCCGGCTGAGGCCGCCGCGACTAGTACGACCGCGGCAAGTGCCACTCCGTTCGCGAGCTGCCGGCGACCCATCGCAGCGCGAGCGTATGTGAGATCCGAGGGGGCCCGCCTGTTAGGCGCGGTTCGAGTACTCGAGATAGCGCGCGGTCGAGACGGCCCCGTCGCTGCCGAGATAGCGCTCCACCACGCGTGGTGCGAGGTCGATGCCGGACGTCAGTCCTCCGGCGGTCGCGAGCCGCTCCGTGGCGCTCGCGACCGTGTACAGGTCGAAGCTTCCGCTGCCCCGTAGACGGCCGTGTCGCAGAAGACCTCCCACGGCCCGGCCGTGTCGATCACGTTCGCGCCGGGGCCGATCGCGAACGCCGTGCGGATGGAGCCGCCCGCTGGAATCGGGATCGGGCGGGCCGGTCGGCGCTGCTCGGGCTGCCCGCACTCTTTGCGCTCGGCGATCGCCAGGGCCGCGAACGGTGCCACCGCGCCGGCCGTGACGGCCGAGGTCGCCAGGAGCTCTGGCGGTTCATTGCGCCGAGACCCGGTAGAGCCGGCCACTCCGGTTGTCCGCGATCCAGACGGCGGCGCCGTCTGCGACGAGACCGTGCACGTCCAGCCGGTTCGTGGGGCGCGCGGCGGTCGTCACGGCTCCGGTCGACATGGACACGCGCTTCAGCGCGTCCATCGTCGGAAAGCCGCTCTGGTCGATCTCGGCGCTCCGCGTCGGCACCCACAGGTCGTCCCCGGTGGCGACGAGGTCGATCCCGCTTGCGCCGATCTCGATCGTCTGCTCGACGGCGCCGGTCGCCGGATTCACCTTCAGCAGGTCGGTGCCGCGACCCGTCACCCACAGGCTGCCGTGGGAGAACGTCATCCGTTCGGGCGCGCGGTCGTTCACGCCGCCGAGGGTCGTCAGCAGGCTGGATTCGTTCGTGGCCAGGTTGATCCGGTCGATCGTCGTGTCGCGGTGGTTCACGACCCACGCGGTCCCGCCGTCGAACGCCATGCTGGCCGGCCCGTCGCCGGCCTCGATGCGCGCGACGACACGGTTTGAAGCGGGGGAGACGCGGACGACGCTTGCTCCCTGGTCGGCCGCGACCCAGACTGAGCCTCCGCCGATCCAGATGTTGTACGCGGCCGCGACATTCAGCGCGATGCGCTTCACGATCTTGCCGCCCTGGAGCCGGTAGAGCGTCCCGCCCGAGTCGAGCGCCCAGACGGAGCCCAGGCCGGAGACGACCGCGATCGCCGGCCCGCGCAGCCGGATCGACTTCGTCGTCTTTCCCGTGTTGGTGCTGACGCGGACGATACGGGACTGCGTCTTGCAGGCAACCCAAGCCGTCTTACCCTGGAGCGCGAGGGTCATCGTCGGCCAGAAGGGGCCCGCCGCGGCGCAGACCTTGATCGAGCGCGCGCCGGGCAAGCCGCCGCTGCTGGCAGAGGCACACGAGGCCGCGAGCGCCAGGAGAGCGGCGATCGCGGCCACGCGTCTCATACGGGAGGCTCGGGGTCGTACTGGATGTAGCGTCGCACGTCCTTCGCCCGCTCCGGCGAGTCCAGCCGTGCGACCAGGTGGAGGGCCATGTCGATTCCGGCGGAGACGCCGGCCGAGGTGACGACGGTGCCGTCGTCGACGAAGCGGGCGTCCGGCCGTACTTCGACGCCGTCGTAGGCGGCGAGCGACTCGAGCGCGCTCCAGTGCGTCGTGGCCGGGCGGCCCTCCAGCAGACCGGCCGCGGCGAGGATGAGCGCGCCGGTGCACACGCTCGTCATCAACGTTCCGTTCTCGCCGAGCTCGCGGACGCGGCCGAGCACGCGCTCGTCCTCCGCCTGCGGCCGGGCGTTCCCGCCGGGGAGGACGAGGACGTCGATCTCGCCGACGTCGTCCCAAGTGCGGTCCGGCAGGAGCCGCAGGCCATGCGCGCAGCGGACCTCGTCGGCGCGCTCGGCGACGGTGTGGACGTGGATGGAGCGGCCGTTCGCCTGCGCTCCCCAGGCGGTGAGCACCTCGTACGGGCCGACGACGTCGAGCTCCTCGACGCCGTCCCAGATGGCCACAGCGACCGTCGTTTCGCTCATCCCGAGAGCGTGCCTGTGTCGGGCGATCGCCCTCAGCCGACTTTCGCTAGGTTTCGGCCACATGCGTACAGTCGCGGCGGTCATCGATCAGGGAGCCCTCACCTTCGATTTCGCGATTCCGTGCGAGATCTTCGGGCTCGACCGCAGCGACATCGTCGATCCCTGGTACGAGTTCCTCGTCGTCGCGGCCGGCGACCGGCGCGTACGCACGCAGACCGGCTTCGTGCTGGAGGCGCCGAACGGGCTCGAAGCGCTCGAGCGGGCGGACACGATCGTCGTCCCGGGCTGGGCCGACCCCGAAGAGGATCCCTCGGACGCCCTGAAGGAGTCCCTTGCGCGTGCCTACGACGCGTGGTGCACGGGTCGTCTCGGTGTGCACCGGCGCGTTCGTGCTCGCCGCGGCCGGGCTCCTGGACGGCAGGCGTGCGACCACGCACTGGATGTACGCCGAGCGGCTCGTCCGTCGGTACCCGAAGGTCGAGCTCGATCCGGACGTCCTCTATCTCGCGGACGAGCGCGTGTACACCTCCGCGGGCACGGCGGCCGGGATCGACCTGTGCCTGCACCTCGTCGCGCTCGACCACGGCGTGGAGGTCGCGGCGACGGTCGCTCGCCGCCTCGTCATGCCGCTGTACCGGCTCGGCGGGCAGGCGCAGTACGTCGACACGCCGATCGCGCCCGATCCCGGGTGGGCTCGCGGCGCTGCTCGACTGGGGCCAGCGCGAACCTCGACGACAGGCATCACCGTGGACGACCTCGTCCGCCGGGCGGCGGTGAGCCCGCGGACGCTGACCCGCCGTTTCCGCGCCGCCGTCGGGCATGCCGCCGGGCGAGTGGCTGCACCGAGAGCGCCTGCGGCTGGCCCAACGGCTGCTGGAGCGGACGGACGACCCGATCGAGGTCGTCGCGCGGCGCGCCGGCTACGACGCCGCGGTCACGATGCGGGCGCAGTTCGCCTCACGGTTGCACACCTCGCCGCGCGCCTACCGGCAGACGTTCCGGTCCTCGCCGGTCGCCGCCGCGTAGCGGCACGCCCCGGCCTACGCCGCCGGCAGCAGCGCGCGCAGGTCGTCGAGCGTGTCCGCCTCGGCCGCGTCCTTGTCCGGCCGGTAGCGCTTGACGCGCGCGAACCGTAAGCGCGATCCCGCCGGCGTAGCGCTTCGAGGTGTGCACGCTGTCGAGCGCGATCTCGACCACCAGCTCGGGGCGGACGAAGACCGCGATGCCGCGCTCGTCGTCTTCCGCGCCAGCAGCTCCTTGGTCTGCCAGTCGAGCAGCTCGTCGGTCAGCCCCTTGAAGCACTTTCCGACCATGACGAACTCACCCGGACTCGGCATCGCGCGCGCCGAGGTGCAGGTTGGAGAGCCAGCCCTCGCGCCGCCCGTGGCCCCACTCCGCGCCCAGCACGACCAGGTCGTACGTGCGTACCGGCTTGACCTTCCGCCACGCCTTGCCGCGCCGGCCGGCCGCGTACAGCGACGACGCGTCCTTCACGACCACGCCCTCGTGCCCCGCCGCGAGCGCCTCGTCGAGGAGGCGCTGTCCCTCCTCCGGCTCGGACGTGATGACGCTCGGCACCTTCAGCTCGGGCGCGACCGCGGCGAGCCGCTCGGCGCGCTGCGCGAGCGGGACGTCGAGCAGGTCCTCGCCGTCGAGATGGAGGACGTCGAAGAGGAAGGTCGGGCTCTCCTTGTCGAGCCAGAGCGCCTCGCCGTCCAGCACCGCCTGCTCGACGGGCAGCCCGAGCGCCGCCTCCACCGTCCGGGGAACGGTGAGCGTGATGTCGTTCAGATTGCGTGTATAGACGCGCACCTCGTCCCCGCGGCGGTGGATCTGGATGCGGATCCCGTCCAGCTTCCACTCGACCGACCCGCGCTCGAATCCCTCGAGCGCGTTCTCGACGCTCTCCGCCGTCGAGGCCAGCATCGGGAGGATGGGCTGAAAGATGCGGAAGCCGACGCCGCGCAGGCCCTCTTCGCCCTCAGCCAGCGCGAGCTGGGCGGTGCCGGGGAGGTCGCCCGACAGCATGAGCGCCCGCCGCGCGAGCTCGCCGGGCACGCCGGCCGCCTTCGCGATTGCATCCGCCATCAGCCCGGCCAGCGCGCCCTGGCGCAGCTCCCCGGTGAAGAGCCTGCGGATGAAGCTCGCCTCGGCCTCCGTCGCGCGCTCCAGCAGAGAGCCGAGGATCTCGCGCCGCCGTCCCGCCGAGCCCGGGCCCGTCGCGTCCTGGATCGCGCCGATCGCCCCGTCCAGGTCGGCGACCGTGAGCGACGGCTCGGCCGCGGTGTCGACCCGCATGGAGTAGATCGTCGAATGCCCGACCCCGACCCGGCCCTGCCGCGGCACGCCGGACAGGAAGCCGGCAACCGTCGCGACTTCGGCGGGAGCGAGTCGCCGGAGCAGCTCGGCGATGATCCCGATCTTCCGCGAGCGGGAGCTCGTCTGCGCGACCTCGTCCGACGCGGTGACGACGTCGGCGAGCAGAGTTACTTCCATGTGGCAGTATCGTCGCGCATGGATCCCCGTAGACCGCTTCCCCCGCGTCTTCCACCCGAGGGTACAGCGAACGTTCTGTTCCAGAGCTTTCGCACCCAGATGGCGCTGCGAGCGCTCATGGAGCACACCTACGACGGGACCGGCGTGACCGGCGAGGAGTACGGCGTCCTGGGCGTGCTGCACTTCTTCCCCGACCGGACCCCGACGGAGCTCGCAAGCGCGCTCGGCATCCCGCCGACGACCGTCTCGCGCCACGTTGCGCCGCTTCCTGCGCGACGGCCTGGCCGAGCGGAGGCCGAATCCGGATGACGGTCGGTCATACCTCCTCCGCTCGACCAAAAAGGGCGGCAAGATCGTCGAGACGATCGCGCCTCGGATCGCGGAGCTCGTCGGAGGCGCTGGGGGCGGCGTCCGAGCAGCCGCTGCCCGAGATCGCGGCGTCGCTAGCGGCGCTCGAGGACGCGGCGAAGCGCGTCGTCGCAGAACGACTTGCTGCCACTCGGTAGTATCTAGTACCATCCGGCAGTAGTCGTGAAGCGCCTCGCTGCCGTCCTCTTTCTCGCCTTCGCCGGCATCGCCGGCGCGCAGGCGACCGCGCCGCAGGTGCTCGCCAAGATCCGCGTCGGCACGCATCCCTGCGCAGCCGTCGAGGCGAACGGACGCCTCTGGGTGACCAACTTCACCAGCCACACGGTCAGCGTCGTCGACCCGAAGCGGAACCGCGTCCTGGGTAAGCCGATCAAGGTCGATTCCCAGCCGTGTGGGATCGTGGCCGGTGCAGGGAGCGTCTGGACGCACTCCTACGGCACGAATCGACTCGCCCGGATCGATCCCCGCACCCGCAAGGTCAAGCGCATTCGCATCGGGCTCGGCTCGTACGACGTCCTCTTCGCCGCCGAGTCGGTCTGGGTGACGAACAACTCGGACAACACCGTCTCGCGCGTGGATCCCGGCCACGAATCGCGTCACCGCGACGATCCCTGTTCCGGACGGGCCGGCCGGCCTGACGTTTGCCGCAGGCACGGTCTGGGTCGGCTCGACCGGTGGCGACAGCGTCTACCGGATCGACCCGGCCACGAACGCCGTGACGCGTGTGCCGATCGGCCATACGAACCCGGTCTGGTTCTCGGGCGACGGCGGGAACGTCCTCTGGGTCTCGAACGTCCTGGACGGAACCGTCTCGCGCATCGACCCTGTGACCGGCGCGGTGACGGCGACCGTGCGCGTCGGCACCCAGCCTGTCGACGGCACGGTCGCGCCCGACGGCCTGGTCTGGATCCCGAATCTCGGCGACGGGACGATCACGCGCATCGATCCCGCAACGGCCGGCGTGGTCGGGACGTTCCGCGTCGGTCCGAAGCCGTTCGTCCTGACGGTCGGCTTCGGTGACGTGTGGTCGCCGGCCTGGGGCGGCAAGAAGATCTGGCGCATCCACCCGGGCTAGGTAGTTCCGATAGACATCCGCCCGTGCGCGTCCTCTTCGCGTCGACCCACGGTGCCGGCCACTTCGGCCCGCTCGTCCCGTTCATCGACGCGTGCCTGCGGAAGCGGCCTCGAGGTGCTCGTCACCGGGCCGCCGACGCTCGATCCGCGCGGCTACCCCTTCCGGGTCGGCGCCTCTCCGCCCGCGGACGTGCTGCGCGCGATGTGGGATGCCATGCCGCGTCAGCCTCCCGCGCAGGGCGAGGTCATCACGGTCGGAACGATCTTCGCCGGGCTCAACGTCGAGGCGATGCTCCCGCCGACCGAGGAGCTGATCGCCGACTGGAAGCCGGATCTCGTCGTCCGCGAGGTGAACGAGTACGCGTCCGCGATCGCGGCCGAGCGCGCCGGCCTCCCGCATGTGCGCGTCGGGATCAGCCAGGCGTTCGCCGAGGAGGGCGGCCTCGCCTACGCCGCTCCCGCGCTCGAGGACGTCCAGCCCGGGATCGTCGCGGCGATCGCCGCCTCGCCGTACGTGACCTGTTTCCCCGAGAGCTTCGACCCGGCTCCGTTCCCGGTCCGCCGCTACCGCGACCCCGCCGCGGACGCCGTGCCCGAGCCGCTTCCGGACTGGTGGGCCGGCGACGAGCGCCCGCTCGTCTACATGACGTTCGGGAGCGTCGCCGCGGCCTTTCCCGCCGCGGCCGCCGCGTATCGCAGTGCGCTCGCGGCGCTCGCCGACCTACCGGTGCGCGTGCTGCTCACGGTCGGCCGCGAGCTCGAGCTGGGGGAGGTGCCGCCGAACGTCCACGTGGAGCAGTGGGTGCCGCAGGCGGATGTCCTCGCGCACGCGGCCCTCGTCCTCTGCCACGGCGGCTCGGGCACGACCCTCGGCGCCCTCGCGGCCGGCCGGCCGCTCGTCATCGTGCCGCTCTTCGCCGACCAGCCCTTCAACGCCGCGCGGGCAGGGATCGTCGGCGCTGGCGTGGTCGCATCCGCCGAGACGGTGGGGCGCGCCGTCGAGCGCGTGCTCGCCGACGAGTCATACGCGGCCGCGGCCAGGCGGATCGGTCACGAGATGACGACACTTCCGCCGGTTGACGACTTCTTGCGAGACCCTCTATAACTCCTGCGCGGCGCTCTCGCCGGCTGCGCTGTGCGTAGCGGCACCCCTGTTGGCCGGCGGCTATCGTCGAGCCGTGCCCAATCGCCGGCTCGAACAACGAGACGACCTTCGTAACGTCGCGATCATCGCGCACGTCGATCACGGCAAGACGACGCTCGTCGACGCGATGCTCTGGCAGTCGGGCTCCTTCCGGGAGAACCAGGACGTTGCCGAGCGTGTTCTGGATTCGATGGATCTCGAGCGTGAGAAAGGCATCACGATCCTGGCCAAGAACACGGCCGTCCGGCTCGGCGGGACGAAGATCAACATCGTCGACACGCCGGGCCACGCCGACTTCGGCGGCGAGGTCGAGCGCGGGCTGACCATGGTCGACGGCGTCCTCCTCCTCGTCGACGCTTCCGAGGGACCCTTGCCGCAGACGCGCTTCGTCCTCCGCAAAGCGCTCGAGGCCAAGCTGCCGGTCGTGCTCGTCGTCAACAAGGTCGACCGCCCGGATGCGCGGCCGAAGGAGGTGGTCGACGAGGTCTACGAGCTCTTCCTCGATCTGGACGCGAGCGAGGAGCAAATCGAGTTCCCCATCGTCTACTCGGTCGCTCGGGAGGGTCGAGCCGGGCTCGACCCGGAGGAGCTCGAGGCGAACCTGATGCCCCTCTTCGACACGCTGCTCGACAGGATCCCGCCGCCGTCGTACGACCCGGAGCATCCCTTGCAGGCGCTCGTCACAAACCTCGACGCCAGCCCGTACCTCGGGCGGCTCGCACTCCTGCGCGTCCGGCACGGGACGCTTCGCAAAGGCCAACAGATCGCATGGTGCCGGGCGGACGGGACGATCTCGAACGCGCGCGCGACGGAGCTCCTCATCACCGAAGCGCTCGACCGCGTTCCCGCCGAGGAAGCCGGGCCGGGTGAGATCGTCGCGCTCGCGGGCCTGCCGGACGTGACGATCGGCGAGACCATCGCCGACGCCGACGATCCACGTCCGCTGCCCGTGTCGACCGTGGACGAGCCGAGCCTGAGCGTCACGATCGGGATCAACACCTCGCCGCTCGCCGGCACCGAGGGGACGAGGCTGACCGCGACTCAGGTGAAGCAGCGGCTCGACCAGGAGCTCGTCGGAAACGTCTCGCTGCGCGTCCTCCCGACCGCGCGGCCCGACACGTGGGAGGTGCAGGGCCGAGGAGAGCTGCAGCTCGCGGTGCTCGTCGAGCTGATGCGCCGCGAGGGGTTCGAGCTGACCGTGGGCAAGCCGGAGGTGCTCGTGCGCGCGATCGACGGGAAGCGCCATGAGCCGGTCGAGCGCGTCGCGATCGACGTGCCCGAGGAATACGTCGGGGTCGTCACGCAGTTGCTCGCCCTGCGCAAGGGCCGCCTCCAGCAGATGGTCAACCACGGCACGGGCTGGGCACGGATGGAGTACCTCGTGACGGCCCGCGGCCTGATCGGATTTCGCACCGAGTTCATCACCGAAACGCGTGGGACGGGGATCCTGCACCATGTCTTCGACCGCTGGGAGCCGTGGCACGGCGAGCTGCGCGCGCGACCGACCGGCAGCCTCGTCGCCGACCGGCGCGGCCAGGCGACCGCGTTCGCGATCGAGAACCTGCAGGAGCGGGGATCGCTCTTCATCGCCCCGACGGACGAGCTGTACGAGGGGATGGTCGTCGGCGAGAACGCGCGCCGCGACGACCTCGACGTGAATGCGTCCAAGCCGAAGAAGCTCACGAACATGCGCGCGGCCGCCGCGGACGAGTACGTCCGGCTGATCCCGCCGCGGCCGCTCTCGCTCGAGCAGGCGATGGAGCTCATCCGCGAGGACGAGTGCGTGGAGGTGACACCGAAGTCGATCCGGCTGCGCAAGGTCGAGCTGTCGGCCTCGGCGCGCCAGAGCGCCGCTTCGCGCCGCAAGCGCGACGCAGTCGTCGCGGCTCCTTAGGCCGAGCTGGACCGGGCGGTCGTCTCCACCGGCAGCGTGAAGGTGAAGGTGGAGCCCTTGCCTGGCTCGGACTCGACCCAGATGCGCCCGCCGTGCAGCTCGATCAGCCGCTTGGAGAGGGCGAGCCCGAGACCGGTTCCCTCGCGCTGCTCGCTGTCCGACGTCGGTCTGCTGGAACTCCTCGAAGATGCGCTCCTGGTCCGCGGAGGCGATCCCGGGGCCGGTGTCTTTCACCGAGACCAGCACTTCGCCGTTTCGTTGGGCGGAGCTGACCTCCACGCTTCCTCCCGAGGGCGTGAACTTGACCGCGTTCGAGAGCAGGTTGAACACGACCTGGCGGATGCGGCGCTCGTCCCCTTCGACCAGCTCGATCTCTGCGTTGGGCTCGAAGCGTGAGTCCGCACGCCGTTCTTGACGGCGCGCTCCCTGACCATCACCACCCCGCGCTCCAGCGCTTCGCGCACGGAGAAGGGGGCCACTTCCAGTTCCACCTGCCCCGCTTCCACCTTGGAGAGGTCGAGCACGTCGTTGATCAGGGCGAGCAGGTGGTTGGCGGAGCCGTGGATGTCCTCCAGGTACTCCTCCTGCTTGTCGTTCACGTCGCCGAAGAGCTTCTGCTGCAGCACCTGGGTGAAGCCGATGATCGCGTTCAGCGGCGTGCGCAGCTCGTGGCTCATGTTGGCCAGGAACTCGGACTTGTGCTTGCTCGCCACCTCGAGCGCCTTCGTGCGCTCGGCCACCTTGCGCTCCAGGCCTGCGATCAGCTCCTGCACGCGCTCGGCCATCTGGTTGAAGGCCGTCGCCAGCGCGCCCAGCTCGTCCTGTCGGTTCGAGCTCGATGCGCTCGTCGTAGGCGCCTGCGCCGATCGCCTCGGCCGCCACCTGCAGGCGCTTGATCGGGCGCACGAGCCGGCGGGCGAGCAGGATCGAGAGCGCGACGGCGGCCAGGACGAAGGCGGCGATCAGAAGTGCGGTCTTCCAGATCTTCCCGCGCAGGGGGGCGAACGCGGCGCTCTCGGGCTGTTCGACGAACACTTTCCAACCGGTCGTTGGGACGGTGGCCCAGGCGGTCAGCACCTTTACGCCCTGGAGGTTCCGGCCGACGGTCGATCCGGTGCTCGACGAGGCCAGGGCTCTCGTCACCTGGGGAAGAGACAAGGAGCGATGTGCAAAAGCGGCGCTGCTCGGGTGCTCGATGGGCGTGCCTCTGTCGTCGACCGCGTAGGCGTATCCGGACGTCCCGAGACGCGTCTGCCTGACGATGTCCTGAGTGACGTCGAGACGGAGAGTTTGGCCGAAGAATCCGGTTCCTGCCCTACGTTGTCCCGCGCCGCCAGGTTCCGAGACGACGACCTTCATCACTCTTGCCTCGTTGTCGGCACGCGCCGAGTGGCGCCTGCACAGAGCCGAAGGAGGATCCCGTCTCCCTCGCCTGCTGAATCGAACGATCATGCAAGTGGTTCCCCTTCACCGGGTTCAGCCCGCCGCCCGGAGTTGCGAGCGTCTCGTGCCCGACACCGTCGACGTAGAACGCATCGGCCGCCTTGGCGCTCGAGCAAGGGTTGAAGCACCCCGCTCAGTGCGTCGGAGTTCAGGTATTGGCCCCTCATCGCCTTCATTCGCTCTTTCAGGTCCAGGAAGTACTGGTCGATCGTTTTCGCAAGGGACTTCGCCTTCTCCTGCTGCAGCCGGATGAGCGCCGCCTTGTTGTCGTTGTAGGAGGAGTCGAGCAGGTAGACGCTGATCCCGATCGCGGGCACGGCCACGAGCAGGACGAACACGGCGATGTACTTGGCCGAGAGCGATGAAAGCCACCGGGCGATCTGCTTGCTCACCGGCCGACCACCCACCGGATCTAGCCCTTACCGAAGCTGTACGTCCCGTCCCAGTGCCAGAGGTTCTGGGTCGACGTATCAGCCGTGACACGTACACGGAGGTGGAACCCGGCGAGCGTTCCCGTCCCGTCCGAGATCGTGCACAGTCCGATCCCGCTCGCGAGATGAAGCAAGCAATGGCCGGTCGCGGCGGTGCCGTGCTTCACGTAGATGACGATGTCGCTGTCCAGCGTGCGTCGGACTCGACTCGGCTGGACGTAGAAGATCTTCGAGCCCGCCTTGAGCGCCTTGACGTTCGAGGTCCGTATCGTGCAGTAGGCGCCGACGCCCCCTTGAAGCCCGAGCAGTCCTTCGTCGCGTGGAATGCCTTCGTCTTTCGGGGCGCCTGGTTCTGAGAGGATGCAGCCGATACGCAGAGCCCGAGAGCGGCCAGCAAGACAAGTCCGGTCGCAAGCCGAGGAGCCCTCTTTGACGACCCTCAGGCTTGTCATCGGGGGAGATTTCCTGAGTTGGTTCCACATCGTCCCTACCTCCTGAGGTGGGCCGTGGATAAACCTCGCCTTCATTCCGCCTCATACCTTCTCACTCTGTGCGGACTCGTGGCTAGCTGGGTACCCAGTGGCGTGTTACCGGGGGTTAACCGCCCCGGAGACGGCCCATAGATGAGGACCTGCAGGTCGTGACGGCGCCATGGGCAGAGGGCTGATGCTACGCCGTCACCTCGTCGCCGGCGGCCGCCCGCTCGAGCTCGGCGATGTCGAGCTTCTTCATCCCCATCATCGCGTTCATCGCGCGGTTCGCCTTCTCGCGGTCGGGATCGGTCAGTAGCCGCGGCAGCGCGGTCGGCGTGATCTGCCACGAGAGGCCGAACCGGTCCTTCAGCCAGCCGCACGGCCCCTCTTCGCCGCCGTCCGTGAGCGCGTCCCAGAACTTGTCGACCTCCTCCTGCGTCTCGCAGTTGACGACGAACGAGATGGCCTCGGTGAATCCGTAGTGCGCCGGGCCGCCATTCAGCCCGACGAACTTCTGCCCCTCGAGCTCGAACTCGACGGTCATGACCGAGCCCGCCTCGCCGGGCCCCGCCTCGCCGTAGCGGGACACGTTCAGGATCTTCGCGTCGTCGAACAGAGACGTGTAGAGCTTCGCCGCGTCCTCGGCCTGGTCGTCGAACCACAGCATGGGGGTGATCTTCTGCATGGTGTGCTCCTTTCGGTCGTTACCGGTAAGACTTGCTCGCCGCCTCGACTCTCATCGATGAGTTTTCCGCTCGGAGGAGGTCTAGATGGCATGACCAAGGTATTCACCGACATATCGATCTCGCTCGACGGCTTCGTCGCCGGCCCGAATCCGTCGCTCGAGGAGCCGCTCGGCGAGAGTGGAGAGAAGCTGCACGAGTGGGTCTTCCGCCTCGCCAGCTTCCGTGAGCGGCACGGCATGGACGGCGGTATCCGCGACGAGGACGACGAGCTGCTTGCGTCGTCGGTCGCGGCCACAGGCGCCGTCGTCATGGGCCGCAAGATGTTCAGCGGCGGGGAGGGCTCCTGGGAGGACGACCCGAACGCGGACGGATGGTGGGGCGACGACCCGCCCTTCCGCGTGCCGGTCTTCGTCCTCACGCATCATGCACGCGAGCCGCTGCACAAGGAAGGCGGCACGTCGTTCACCTTCGTCACCGACGGCTTCGAGGCCGCACTCGAGCAGGCTCGGGCGGCAGCCGGCGGCAAGGACGTTGCGATCGGCGGCGGTGCGAGCGTCATCCAGCAGGCGCTGAGGGCCGGGCAGCTGGACGAGCTGCGTCTTCACGTCGCGCCGATCCTGCTCGGGGACGGCACCCGCCTCTTCGAGCCGCTCGGGACCGAGCCGCTCCGGCTCGAGCCGGCCGGCGCGGCGTCGAGCGCCGTACGTCACCCATCTGACCTTTCGTACAGGAGGAACCTCATGAGCAAGATCGTCGTCTCCCAGTTCATCACCCTCGACGGGGTCGTCGAGGATCCGGGCGGGTCCGAGAGCCACGAGCACGGCGGTTGGGCGTTTCAGTTCGAGCGCGGGCCGGACGGGGACAAGTTCAAGCTCGACGAGGTGATGTCGAGCGACGCGCTCCTGCTCGGCCGCGTCACGTACGAAGGTTTCGCCGCGGCCTGGCCCTCGCGCGAGGGCGATTTCGCCGACAAGTTCAACATCGATGCCGAAGTACGTCGTCTCCTCGACGCTCGAGGATCCCGAATGGAGCAACTCGACAGTGATCGGCGTCGACGACATCGCCGACCTGAGGGACCGGCACGACGGAGACATCCTCGTCAACGGATCCGTCCAGCTCGTCCAGGCGCTGGTCGCGCGCGGGCTCGTCGACGAGTACCGGCTCATGGTCTTTCCGGTCGTCCTCGGCTCCGGCAAGAAGCTCTTCGCCGACGACGGTGTCCGCCAGCCGCTCAGCGTCGTCGAGTCGCGGCCGGCCGGCGAGGTCGTGATCCTCCGGCTCGAGCCGAAGGACGAGGGTTAGGACTAGACCTCCCGCTCGCGCGCGGTCAGCTCGCCGCCGGCGTCGCCGGTGTTGACGGTGCCGCGCGGCTCGATCAGGAGGATCTCCGCGCCCTCGTCCGAGCGCGGACAGTGCTCGACGCCGGCCGGGACGACGAAGAGCTCGCCGGGGCCGAGGTCGATGTCCCGGTCGCGCAGCTGGACCGTCAGCCGGCCGCTGAGCACGAGGAAGAAGTCGTCGGTCTCCGGATGCGCGTGCCAGACGAACTCACCCTGCACCTTGGCGACCGCGAGCTTGTAGTCGTTGAGGTAGCCGACGATCCCGGGCTGGAACGGCCCCTCGAGCAGCGCGAGCTTCTCCGCCAGGTTGACCTTGTTCTCCATCGGTCGAGCCTATCCGCTTGACATATTCCTATATAGGAATATAATGGTCCGCATGGCACGAGTCAGCGACCACGACAGACGCGTTCAACGCCGTCGCCGAGCCCCGGCGACGGCAGATCCTCGACGTCCTCTCGGGCGGCGAGCTGCCGGTGAACGACGTCGTGCAGCTGACTCGGCCTGTCCCAGCCGCAGGTCTCGAAGCACCTGCGCGTCCTGCGCGAGGTCGGAGCGGTCGATGTCCGCGAGGACGGGCGGCAGCGCTTCTACCGCCTGAACGGCGAGGCGCTCAGGCCGATCCACGACTGGATCAAGACGGTACGAGCAGACGTGGTCGGACCGCTTCGACCTGCTGGATGGAGTTCTGGAAGAGATCGAGAAGGAGGAAGGAGATGCAAGTGACGACTAGATCGGCGAAGGTCACGCTCCCCGCGGACGATCAGATCCTGATCACGCGCGAGTTCGATGCCCCGCGGGAGCTCGTGTACAAGGCCTTCACCACGCCGGAGCTCGTGCGGCGCTGGTGGCATGCGAAGCGCGGCGAGATGACCGACTCGCAGATCGACCTGCGCGTCGGCGGCGCCTACCGCTTCGCGATGGACGCCGGCGGGTTCGAGGTCGCCTTCCACGGCGAGTACCTCGAGATCGTCCCCGGCGAGAAGATCGTCTCGACCGAGGTCTACGAGGGTCTACCCGAAGGCGTGACCGAGGAGCAGGGGCGCACCGTCAACACCGTCACCCTCACCGAAGAGAACGGCCGGACGACGTTGACGATGCTCATCCAGGCTGCGAACAAGACCTCCCGCGACGCGATCATCGAGTCCGGGATGGAGGACGGGCTCCAGGACGCGCTCGACCTCCTGGAGCAGACCGCACAGTCCCTCGGCTGAGGCGCTCAGCACGCGCCGGTGGAGCTGGATCGCGACGGCTCCGCCGGCGCCGAGCCGGTGCGTGCTGGCCGCGATGAGCCGGCGATACGGATCGAGGCCGTCGCCAGGCGCGAACACCGCTCCCGCCGGCTCGCCGGCCAGATCGGGGAAGAGGCCCGCATCGGAGGCGGGGAGGTAGGGGAGGTTCGCGACGACGAGATCGATCTCGCCGGGGACAGGGTCGAGCAGGTCGCCGAGACGCACCTCGACCCGGCCCTCGAGCCCGTGCGCGGCCACGTTCTCGCGAGCGGCCGCGACCGCTTCGGGGCTCGTATCCGTGGCCCACACATCGGCCTCGGGCGCCGCATTCGCGATCGCGATCGCGACGGCGCCCGAGCCGGTGCCGACGTCGACGACCTTCCCCGGCCCGCCGCGGAGGAACGCGAGCGCCGTGGCGACGAGCTGCTCGCTGGCGGGCCGCGGGCGCATCACTCGTCCGGAGGGAACCTGGAGCGGCAGCCCGTAGAAGGTCGTCTGGGTCACGACTACTTGGTGTCGCGGGAGCGGCGTTTCTTACCTAGAGGACCTGCTCGCCGCCGACGAGCGCCCGCAGGCTCTCGTGCTCCTCGCGGCAGGCGGGGCAGCCGTCCAGGTGCGCGCGGAAGCCGGGGAGCTTCGCGTCCGTGTCGCCGCCGGCGAGCTCGAGCTCGACGTAGCGGTCGAGCTGGTCGAAGCACGCGTCGCAGCCGATCTCCGCCTCGGCGGGGCCGAGCAGCCGGCCGAGCGCCTGCTTGAGCTCAGGCCGCTTCAACGGAGATCCCCTGCTCGTCCAGGTGCTTCCGCAGCTTGCGCCGCGCGTCGTGCAGCGTCTTGTAGAGCGCGCCGCGCGTCGTGTTCCAGCCGCTCGGCGAGGACGTCGATCGGAACGCCGTTCAGCGCAAGCGCGACGAGCACCTCCCGCTGGCGCGGCGTGAGCTCCTCCGCGACGGCGGTCTGCACCGTCCGCAGCAGCTCGCTCTGCTCCGCCTCGTCCTCGGGCCCGAGGTCGGCAGTCGTGAAGAGGCTCCAGCTCTCGGGCTCGAGCGGCACCTCGCGTCCCTGCCACGCGCGCTTGCGCAGCTTGACCGCCGCCTCCAGGAGCGCGAACTTGTACGCCCAGGTCGTGAAGCGGCTCTCGCCGCGGAAGTCGTCCAGCCGCGCGAGCACGCTCATCAGCGCGTCGTCCGCCGCCTCGTAGGCGATGTCCTCGAGCTCGTTCCCGCGCAGGTGCGGCAACGTCGGCCGCCGGCGCGCGACCTCGAATCGCGCCGCGCGCAGGAGCAGGGCGTGCAGTTGCGCCACCGACTCGTCCCGTCGCTCGCGAAGGCCGGTCAGCCACTCCTGCGACTCCTTGTCCAGCGCGGCGCCGCCCGTGTGAGCCGGCGCTTCCATGAGCTGAACCGTAGCCACTCAATAGCCGCTGAAACGCTCGGGACGGATCTGTTCTTCGGGAATGCCCGCCTCGCGGAGCGAGCCGGTCACGGCCTCGACCATTCCCGGCGGCCCGGCGAGCAGGTAGCGGTAGCCGGCGAGGTCGCCGTCCAGGTGGTCGCGCCAGAAGGTCGGGGCCGACGATCCTGGTCTCGCCGTCCCAGCCCTCGTCCTCGGTCATCGTCAGGACGAGTTCGACGTTCTCGTGCTCGGCGCGCGAGCTCGGTCAGCTCGTCGAGGAACGCGGTCGACTCGCGGTCGCGGTTCGAGTAGACGAGCGTGACCCGGTGGGGAAGACGCTCCTCGGCGATGTAGAGCAGCATGCTGCGGAAGACCGTGATCCCGATTCCGCCCGCGATGAAGACGTACGGGAGATCGGTCTCGGGCGGGAGGACGAACTCGCCCTTCGGATGTTCGACGTCCACCTCTGTTCCGACCGGCAGCTCCGCGAGCGAGCGCTTGAACGCGGTGTCGCGCAGGCGGGTGGCCAGGCCGAGCGCGCCGCGCTCGTTCGGGGAGGTCGCGACCGAGATGTGGCGGCGCGGCCCCTTCTCGTCGTCGTATGGCGGGTCGAGCAGGGTGAGCCAGAAGTACTGGCCCGCGCGAAAGTCGACCTCCTCACCGAGCAGGTCGAAGAGGACGAAGAGCGTTCCCTTCGCGACCTCGCGCTTCTCCTTGATCGTGGCGCGCATACCGAATGAGTGTCGGAAACGCGGAAGGTCTTACGTCACCGCCGGCAGCTCGACCGTGAATGTCGAGCCGGCTCCGGGCACGGAGTCCACCGAGATCGTTCCGCCCATGCGCGCCAGCAGCTCCCGCGTGATGTAGAGCCCGAGCCCGGTCCCGCCGACGCCGCGCGAAAGGCCCGGGTCGAGACGGGTGAACTTGTCGAAGATGCGCTGCTGGTCGGCGGCGGCGATGCCGATGCCCGGATCGCTGACGGCGACCCGTCCGTTTCCGTTGCTGACGTCGAGGCTGACGACGACGCTGCCGCCCTCGGGCGAGTACTTGATCGCGTTCTCGACCAGGTTCACGAGCACTTGCCGGAGCTTGTCCTCGTCCGCGTGGACGCGCGGGAGCGAGGGCCGGCCCTCGATGTCGACTGAGATGCCTTCCGGAGCGCGTACGCGCGCCGATCGCACCACTTCGTCGACCAGCTGCTCCAGATCACAGGCTTCGCTCCTCACTTCGACCGTCTCGCTTCCGAGCTGGTCGGCGAGCAGGATCTGGCCGACGATGGCGGTCAGCCGCTCGGTCTCTCGTTCGATGATCGAGAGCAGGAGATCGCGGTTCTCTTCGCCGACGTCGTCCTCCCGTTTGAGTGTTCGAACGGATCCGTAGACCGCCGCGAGCGGCGTTCGGAGCTCGTGGGACGCGGTGGCGACGAACTCGGTGCGCGCCTGCTCGAGCGCATGCTCCTGCGTCCGGTCGCGCAATGCGTAGACGCGGCCCTCGCCGAAGTCGACGGCGGCGACGGAGAGCCAGCGCTCGTCGCCGGCGATCACGACGGGCACCGTGACCGATTCTGCGAGCGTGCCGTCCGAGGCATCCGCGGGAACCGAATGAGCTGTCAGCGCCTCCCAGCCGGGGACGACATCGGCCACCGGCGCGGCGACCGCCTCCTCGATCGGGACCTGCAGGAGCAGCTCGGCGGCGCGATTCCAGTAGCGGACGACCTCGTCCCGGTCGATGAGGATGACCGCATCGCCGACATAGGTGAGCGCCCGAGCGGCATCGCCGCGACGCTCCGCTTCGCGGTACAGGAGCGCGTTCTCGATCGCGACGCCGGCGCGGTCTGCCAGTGCCTTCGCCAGGTCGAAGTCGGCCTGGGTGAAGGCTCGGCCCGATTCCGCCCGGATCATCGTGAGGGCACCGAGCACGCGGTCGTGCCCCGCGAGCGGAACGCACAGCCACGACCGGAGCCGGAGCTGCTCGATGACCTCCGCCAGCGCCGGCTCTTCGCCGACGGCGGCGTCGAGCATCTCCTGCGGTATCTCGGGGAAGAAGAACGATTCGCCGGTGCGGAGCACGTACGGCACCCCGCCGGGCGCGTCGCGCCACGGGGGGAAGCGCCGGTGCACGTCCCAGCCCCACTCGACCTTGTCGGGGTCCTGGTGGGCGACCGCGACGCGGTCGATCTCGCCGCGCTCGTCCAGCACGTCCACGGTGCACCAGTCCGCGAGGCGCGGGACGGCGATCTGCGCCAGCTGCCGCAGCTGTTCCTCGTAGTCGAGCGAGCGGGTGAGCAACTCGCTCGCCTCGGCCAGGAACGAGACGCGCCCCTCGGCCTCCTGGATCGCCTCGTACATGCGCGCCCGCTGCAGGGCCTGCGCGGCCTGGCGAGCGAGGGCCATCTTCAGGCCGCGGCGCTCGGAGTCGAAGTCCTGGTCGGAGCCGAAGGAGAAGACGAGGCCGCCGATCGGCTCGCCGTCCACGATCAGCGGCAGGCAGACGTTGGCGAATGTCGGATCCGCGCTCTGCCCCAGGGCGGGATAGCGCTGCTCGAGCTCGCGGTGCGAGCCGATGAACACCGGCTCTCCCGTTCGCACGGCCTCGGACATGGGGTACTCGGCGTCGACCGGGAAGCGCGGCCACTGCTCGCTCAGGCCCGGCCGGAACCCGCGCCAGGCGACCGGAACCAACTCGCTCCTGTCGTCGCTCAGGAGCGCGATCATTCCCGCCTTCGCCTCGGCGGCTTTCACGCCCGACGTGAGAACGGCGTCGAGGACATCGTCAGGGGAGACGGCACCGGAGAGCGCTTCTGCGGCCCGTTGGAGCCGCGCGGCCGCCCGTGCCGACGTCGCGGCCTCGCGGCGGGCGCGCTTCTCGCGCTCGATGATCCAGCCGACGCCGAGCGCGGTCGCGGCGAAGACGACGAGCGCGACCACGTCGTCGTCGCTGAAACTGAAGCCCTCGCTCGGGCCGGTGAAGAAATAGTTGAAGGGGATGAAGGAGCAGGCGCCGGCCAGGAGCCCTGACCAGATCCCGCCCGCGGCCGCAGCCGACGCGACCGCGAGCACGTAGAGCAGGCCCGGGATGAGCTCGTCGGTGGTCGTCAGCGCGAGGAGGGTGATCAGCCCGGGTGCCCCGACCGCGATCAGGGCCGCGACCGCGTTTCGCCTCCAGTCTCCCTTCATCGCGCCCCCAGGAGGTCGTCGCGCAAGCCCTCGCGGTCACCCTTCCGCAGCCGCTCGAGCGTACGCCGGACGGTCTCGCCGAGATAGAGGGGGTCGAAGGGCTTGACCACGTAGCCGACGGCGCCTGCGTCGAACCCTCGGCGTCGGTCGTCGCTCGCCGCCAGAGCGGTCATGAAGACGACGGGAATCTTGCTCGTGGCGGGGTTCGACTGGAGCCGGCGGGCAACGTCGTACCCGTCCATCGCCGGCATCATCACGTCGAGGAGGACGAGATCGGGACGCTCGCGCAGGGCGAGCCTCAATGCCTCTGCGCCCTCGGCCGCCTCGAGCACGTCGAAGCCCTCGAGCTCCAGGTTCATCCGGCAGACCGCGCGCATTGCCGGCTCGTCGTCGACGAGAAGCACGCGCTCTCCTCGCATGCGGCGAGGATAGTTGAAGAAGTAGCGTTCGGTAGGTGAGCGCACGACCGACGATCCGTCACGTGGCGGAGCGCGCGGGCGTCTCCGTCGCGACGGCTTCACGCGCGCTCAACGACAAGAGGGACGTGAGCCTGCGGACTCGAGAGCGAGTGCGGGACGCGGCGCGATCCCTGGGCTACAGCGTCGACCGGACGGCGCGCGCGCTCGTCACGCAACAGACGCGGCTCGTTGCGGCGGTCGTGGGCGACAACGCCGGGCACCGCGACCTCTCGCTGATCTTCTTCGGAAAGGTGCTCGCCGCGATTTCGCACCGGCTGGCGCAGTCGCGCTACGACCCGCTGCTGCTCCAGCCGCTCGACGTCGATCCGCACCAGCGGTTCGACGCGGCCATCCTGATCGGCGTGGACAACGACGACCCGCTGGTCGCCGAGCTCGCCGCACGAGACGTGCCGCTTGTCGGCGTCGACGTCAGGTGTCCGGGGAAGCGCACCGCCTATGTCGGCTCCGACCATGCGGGGGGCGTTCGCCTCGCGCTTGCGCACCTACACGTGCTCGGGCACCGTAGGATCGCGCACGTCGCCGGCGCACAGAACACCGTTGCAGGGATCGAGCGGCTGAGCGCGTTTCGCGATGAGGCGGCGCGTCTCGGGGTGGACGTGCCCGCCGACTACATCCGGCGGGGAGACTTCTCGTCTCCGTCGGGCTACCGGGAGGCATGCGCGCTGCTCGCGCTCTCCGAGCGGCCGACGGCAATCGTGGCCGCATCCGATCTGATGGCGCTCGCTGCTCTCCAGGCGATCCGCGAGGCCGGGCTCGAGCCGGGGAGAGATGTCGCGGTCATCGGGTTCGACGACCTCGAGGCTGCTGCCCTGGCGTATCCGCCGCTCACCACGATCCGCCAGGACCGGCGCGAGCTCGGGACGCTCGCCGCTGCGAAGGCGATCGAGCTGATCGAGGATCCAGAGGCATCCCCGCCGCCGACCGCCGTGCCGGTCGAGCTCGTGGTGCGCGCGTCCTCGTCCTCCTAACGCGCACCGATCGAGCCAAAGACGCCGCCGACATCGACCTCGGTTGCGCCGTGCCAGCGGTGCGGGCCGGCTGCGTAGAAGAGCGTCGTCGGCTTGCCGCCGGCGCCCCCCTTCCCGAAGGCGATCCCCCAGACGCCGGGGACCTTGACCGGAAGCCGGCCGCGGAACGCCCAGCCGTGTCCCTGCGTGGCGTAGACGTTGATCCGCTCGCTGCCGAAGTTCGCTACCAGGAGGTCGCCTCCGAGCCGGCCGAATCCCTCCGGCGCCAGCGCGAGCCCCCAGGGCTGGTCGAGCTCGCTCGTATGGCCCACGTGGGCGACGAGCCGGCCGTCGAGGTCGAACTCGTCGACGTAGCCGCCGCTGGGGGCGTCGTTGCCGTTGACGGGTGCGCGGTAGGCGTAGGTGACGAAGACGCGGTCGCCGAAGGCGGCGATGCCGAACGGCGCGTACCAGGCCGGAATGCCGGAGTCGCGAAAGGCGCCCGGGCGCCGCACCGGCCGCCAGTGCGAATCGAACATCAGCACGCGGTCGTTGTGGAAGTCGGTCACGTACAGGCGGCCGTGTGCGAGCGCGAGGCCGCGGAACAGCGCGCCTGACGCTCCGGAGTCGACCAGCGACCTGCGCCCGAGTCGACCAGCCCCGCGGGACGGTCGGCGCCCAGGCGCGGATCATCCCGTCCTCGCACGCGAAGATGAAGCGCGCTGGCGCCGTCCGGCCTCCGCCGTGGACGAGGAAGCCGTCGCCGCCGCTGTAGACGATCCCGGTCGGGCCGCCGTCGACCCTAACGGTGAGCAGCTGCTTGCGGCCGGCGGCGTCGTACAGCGTGCTCGTGTCTGTGGACTCGTTCGTCACCCACCAGACGCCTCCCGGCGCGGCGGCGAGGCTCCACGCGTTCACGAGCTGGTGGTCGGCGCGGTCGGAGATGAGCGGCCGCACCGAGAAGCGGTCGGCACGCGCACCGCCTGCCGCGCCGGCGACGGCGAGCGCGGCCAGTGCGAGGCCGACGGCGGCCGCCTTCACGTCAACGCGCCGCGATCGGGGAAGGCCGCGGCGCGCCGCGCATGCTGGCGATGAAGTCGCGGTACCAGTAGAAGCTGTCCTTGGGCACGCGCTCGAGCGTCGGATAGTCGACGTAGACGATCCCGAAGCGCTTCGAGAACCCCTCCGCCCACTCGAAGTTGTCCAGCAGGCTCCAGACGAAGTAGCCACGGACCGGCACGCCCGCCGCGACCGCGCTCGCGACCGCGTCGATATGCGTCTCGAGGTAGGACGTGCGCTCCGGATCGTGGACCCGCCCGTCGTGCAGGCGCACGTCGCCGAAGGCGGCACCGTTCTCGGTGATGTAGATCGCCGGCGGCTCGTACTCCTCCTGGAGGCGCACGAGCAGGCGGCGCAGCCCGTCCGGGTAGACCTCCCAGCCCATGTCGGTCACGGGCGAGCCCGGCGGGTTGACCAGCCGCGGCCCCTCGTCGGCGGCGGTCACGACGAAGCGGAAGTAGTTGTTGACGCCGAGGAAGTCGATCGGCGCCGCGATCGCCTCCATGTCGCCGTCGAGGACGAAGGGGGCGACCAGCTCGCTCCGGTCGAGCAGGTCGGTTGGGTACGACCCGCGGAAGATCGGGTCGAGGAACCAGCGGTTGCCGGCGCCGTCGACGCGCCAGGCGGCCGCCTCGTCCTCCGGTGAGTCGGAGGACGGATACGTGTGGGCGAGGTTGAGCGCGATCCCGACCTGGGCGTCAGGCGAGGCGCTCCGGATTACCTCCGTCGCCCAGCCGTGGGAGAGGAGCAGGTGATGCGCGGTCGCAACCGCGTCGGCCTCGTTCGTGCGGCCGGGTGCGTGTTTGCCCCACGAGTGCCCGATCCAGGCGTAGACCCAGGGCTCGTTGTGCGTCATCCAGTGCCGGACGCGGTCGCCCAGCCGTGCCACGACGGCCTCGGTGTACTCGACGAACGCCGCGGCGGTCGAGCGCGCCGGCCAGCCGCCGTCGTCCTCGAGCGCCTGCGGCGTGTCCCAGTGGAAGAGCGTCGCGAACGGCTCGATGTCGTTCGCGAGAAGCTCGTCGACGAGCCGGTCGTAGAAGTCGAGGCCCGCTTCGTTGACGCGGCCGCGACCGTTCGGGAGGACGCGCGGCCAGGCGATCGAGAAGCGGAAGGCGCCGATCCCGAGCTCGCGCATGAGCGCGACGTCCTGCGGATAGCGGTGGTAGAAGTCGCACGCGACCGCGCCGCTGTCACCGTTTCGCACCTTGCCGGGCGTTGCCGCGAAGCGGTCCCAGACGCTCTCGCCGCGGCCGTCCTCGCGCGCGGCTCCCTCGATCTGGTACGAGGCTGTAGCCGCGCCCCAGATGAAGTCCTGTGGAAACGAGCCGTTGGCGGTAGGCATCTAGATCCTTTCGGTTGCGGGTTGAGGTGCCGTGACGTGGCAGCGGGCAGACTGGCCGCGCCGGGCCTCGACGAGAAGAGGGGTGACGCTCGAGCAGACGTCGACGGCGAGCGGGCAGCGCGTGACGAACCGGCAGCCCTCAGCTGGGTCGATCGCAGCCGAAGCCTGGGCCTTGCGGATCTCGATCCGCTCGGTATGGAGCTTCTTCGCGGGGTCGGGAACGGCGCTGAGGAGCAGTCGCGTATACGGGTGCAGCGGCTCTCGAGCACCTGGTCCACCGGCCCCGACTCGACGATCTGGCCGGCGTACATGACGAGGATGTCGTCGGCGACGTAGCGCGCGCTCGCGAGGTCGTGCGTGACGTACAGGAACGTGAGGTCGCGCTCTTCCTTCAGCCGGAGCATCAGGTTCAGGATCCCGATGCGGATCGAGACGTCGAGCATGCTGGTCGGCTCGTCGGCGAGGACGATGCGCGGCTCGACCGCGAGCGCGCGGGCGATCGCAACTCGCTGCCGCTGTCCGCCGGAGAGCTCGTGCGGGTACTTGGCCGCGACCTCCTCCGACCGGCACGAGCCCGACCGTGTCCAGGAGCTCGAGCGCGCGCGCCCGCACCTGTCCGCGCGGGACGACGTGATGGATGCGCAGCGGCCGCTCAACGTGGTGGCGCACGGTCTTGACTGGGTTCAGGGAGTCGAAGGGGTCCTGGAAGATGATCTGCACCTGCGAGCGGTAGTTGAGGACGTCGCGCCGCCGCTTGACCCGGGCCACGTCGGTCCCTTCGAACAGGACGGAGCCTTCCGTCGGGGCGTACAGCTGTGCGAGCAGCCGCGCGACGGTGCTCTTGCCGCTTCCGCTTTCGCCCACCAGCGCCGTGATCGTGCCGGGGTGGAGCTCGAACGAGACGTCGTCCACCGCGTGGACCTGCGCCCGGCGGCGCAGCGAGCTTCCGACCGGGAACCGCTTGCTCAGCTCCCGGACCTCGAGCGGCGCGGCGCTCATCCCACGTCCTGCTCGACGAGGTGACAGGCGACGAGGTGCCCGGGCTCGACCTCGCGCAGGACCGGCCTCTCGGTCGTCTGCCGGCGGTAGAGATCGATCGTGTCCGGCAGGCAGTGCGGGCAGCGCGTGTGGAAGCGGCACCCGCTCGGCGGGTCGCGCAGGTCGGGCGGGGAGCCCGGGATTCCCTTCAGGCGCACGCGCGGGCCGCTGAGCGGAGGGAACGACTCGAGCAGGCCCTGCGTGTACGGATGGCGCGGACGCTCGGCCAGCTCGGAAGCCGGCGCGGTCTCGACGATCTCTCCCGCGTACATGATCGCGATGCGGTCCGCGAACTCGAGCAGGAGCGAAACGTCGTGCGTGATGAAGAGGACGGCGAAGCCGAAGTCCTGCTTCAGCGCCTCGACCTGCTGGAGGATCTCCCGCTGGACGACGACGTCGAGGGCCGTCGTCGGCTCGTCCATGATGATCAGCTCCGGCTTCAGCGAGAGCGCCATGGCGATGATCACGCGCTGGCGCATCCCGCCGGAGAGCTGGTGCGGGTAGGAGCGCAGCCGCTGCCGGTCGATGCCGACGAACTCGAGCACCTCGGCGGAGCGCGCGAGCGCCTTCCGCTTCGAGATCTTCTCGTGCGCGCGCATCATGTCCACGAACTGGTCGCCCACGCGCATCACGGGGTTGAGGGCGTTCATCGCGCTCTGGAACACCATGGAGACGTTGCGCCAGCGAAACTGGCGGAGCTCCTTCTCCTTCTTCCCGACCAGGTTCTCGCCGCGGAAGAGGATGCTGCCGGCGGCCACGTGGCCGGGCGGGCGGAGAATCTGCATCACCGCGCCCGCCACGGTGGTCTTGCCGCAGCCGGACTCCCCCGCGAGGCCGAGGATCTCACCTGGGTGGATGTCGAGGTCGATCCCGTCGACTGCCCTGGTGCGAAGCTCCCCGTAGCCGTACTCGACGGCGAGCCCGCGGAGCTCGAGCAGCGTCTCGGTGCGCGTCGGTGCGGGCGCGGGCACGGACTCGACCATAAGCGTCTTCATCGTTCGGGAGCCAGCTTTCGTCCGGGAAGGACGAGCGTCTTCAGCCGGCTGCGCTGCCGCTTCTCGGTCCGCAGCTTCGGATTGCTGACCTCGTCGATTCCGGCCAGCAGCAGCACCAGCCCGAGGACGGTGAACGCGAGCGCGGCGCCGGGGAAGAAGAACGGCCACCACTCTCCCTGGAGCACGGTCGAGTTGACCTGCGCCCAGTAGAGGGTGACGCCCCAGCTCGTCTTGGTCATGTCGCCGAGCCCGAGGAACTCGAGCCCGGCGTCCGTGAGGAGAGCGATGTAGAAGACGAGGACGAAGGCGGCGGCGATCCGGCTGATCATGTTCGGCATCAGCTCGCCGAAGACGACGCGGCGCGTCGACTCGCCGCACGCTTTCGCGGCCACGATGAAGTCGCGGTTCTTCAGCGTCAGCGCCTGCCCGCGGAGGATGCGCGCCTCGAAGGCCCAGAGGACGAGCGCGATCACGAAGGCCATCGTCCCCATGCTCCGGTCGGACAGGTAGGCGGACATGACGACCAGCAGCGGGATCGCCGGGATGACCAGGAACACGTTGATGAGCAGATTGACGCCCTCGTCGAAGAGCCCGCCGGTGTAGGCCGCGGTGATTCCGAGGACGGCGGCGAGGGTGGTCGCGAGCGCCCCGGCCAGAGCGCCGAGCAGGAGCGAGCGGCGCGCGCCTACGACGACCTGCGAGAAGATGTCACTGCCCTGGTCGGTCGTCCCGAACAGATGGTTCCATGATGGCCCCTGGTGCGCGGCGAAGAGGTCGAAGTCGTTCGGATGAGCGACCGAGATCCACGGCGCGATGATCGCGATGAGGATCACGAAGGCGACCATGGTGAGCCCGATGCGCGACTTCCTGTTCTCCAGCAGCAGCAACAGCCAGCCGGGGACGCGGAACCGGCCTCGCACCCGTGCCGGCGGCGCCGCGAGCGGGAGATCGATGGTCGGCTCGAACTGAGACATCTATCCAGTTCGCAATCGCGGGTCGAGGACGAAGTTGAAGAGGTCCATGAACAGGTTGGCGAGGATCACGCAGACGGAGAGGACGACCAGGATTCCCTGGGCGAGGGCGTAGTCGTTTCCGAGCACGGCCTGCTGAAGCGTGAACCCGACGCCGGGATAACTGAAGATGAATTCGATGAAAACGAGCCCACCGACGGCGCTCGCGAAGAGCGGCGCGAAGCCGTTCAGCGGCGGGAGGATCGCGTTCCGTCCCGCGTAGCGCGTCATCACGCGGCGGTCACGAAGGCCTTTGGCGTGCGCCATCGTCACGTAGTCCTCGCCGATCGTGTTGATCATCACCGTGCGCATGTTCAGAACCCAGGCGCCTGTGAATGCGAGCACGATCACGATGATCGGAAGCTGCGCGTGGCGGAACGCGCTCGAGATGAACGTCCAGCTGAAGCCCGGGACGACATCGCTGTCGTAAGCGTGCTGGATCGGGAACCAGTGCAGCTTGAGCCCGAAGACGTACATGAAGAGGAGCGCGGTGAAGAAGGCGGGAAACGCGCCGAGCACCATGAACGCCGGAACGACGGTGTTGTCGACCATCTTGCCGCGTCGCCAGGCCGCGACCATCCCGATCCCGATCCCGATTGCGAATGCGAGCAGGAAGGCGACGCCGACGAGGAAGATCGAGTACGGAAGCGTCTTGCCGATGACCTCTGAGACGGGCGCCGGGTAGTTCGAGGTCGAGATGCCGAAGTTGAGGTGGACGATCCGGCCGAGATACGTGACGTAGTCCTGCCAGATCGAGTGGTTGCCGCCGCCCAGCAGGATCTTGTAGGTCTGCACGATGCCCGGGTTCGCCTGAACCTGCGACGGGGTGAGGTGCTGCAGGATCCCGCCGATCGGGTCCCCGGGCATGAGCCGCGGGAGCAGGAAGTTGATCGTCAGCGCGACCCAGAGCGCGAAGACGTAAAAGGCGAGCCGTCTAGCGAACCAGCGCATGAGCGGTGGCGGGAGGATAGACCGGCGGGCGGGGCGGACGGGCCCCCGCCCACCGGTTGTCGGTTCCTACCCTCGGATCAGCCGGCCTTCCCTCCCGGGCAGATGCGCGTGAAGGAAAGGATGTTGTCGGGGAACGTCGTGAAGATCGGGTCCCCGTAGAAGTTTCTCGGCGTGTTGAAGCAGTGGAAGTACTTGGTGCTGTACGTCGACCAGCGCGGGCCGATGAACAGCGGGACGATCGGCAGCTTGTCCAGGAAGATCCCCTGGAGCTTCGTTGCGATCGACTGTTGCTTCTTGGGATTGAGCGTCACCTTCCACTGCGAGAGCAGATTGGTGGCCTTTGCGTCGGTGAAGTGCGACCAGTTTCCGGTCCGTGACGCGTCCTGCCCCGGCGGGACATACGCGTTCTTGGACAGGTTCGCGTAGAAGTAGCCGTACGGCGATCCCGCGGAGCCGCCCTGCCAGAGCAGGGTCGGGAACTTCGTCGCGTACGCGCTCGGCTGCCAGGCGCCCCAATCCGGTTCCAGGGCGACGTTGGAGTCGATCCCGATGTCACGCAGGTTGCGCGTGATGATCTGGTTCGACGCGACCCAGTCCGACCAGCCCGAGATCACGTGGATGTCGAGCTTGACACGGTCGCCGTGCGGGTCGATGAGCTTGCCGCCGGAGTACTTGAAGCCGGCGTCGGTGAGCATCTTCTTCGCGGCGTTCGGGCTGTACTTCGCCATCTTCGCCGCGCGGGCCTTGATCGCCTTGCTCTGGACCCACTTTGGGAAGAGCCAGCGAAGGGCGAGCGCGTCGGTCGGAGGGGCATAGCCGTATTCGCCCAGCTTGGAGACGGTCTTCCGGTCGATGGCCAGGCTGAGCGCCTTGCGGAAGTTGACGATGCTGTACGGGTACTTCGTCGTGTCCAGCAGGAGCGAGACCGGGTATGCGTTCGTCGCATAGAACGAGTGGTAGTGCTTCTTGTCCTTCGACTCGTACGCCTTCTCGACGTTCGGGACGAAGTTGTGCGTCCAGTCGACCTGCCCGTTCTGGATCAGCGCCAGCGCGGAGTCGTTGGACGAAGCCTGCACGTACTCGAGGCACGCGATCTTCGGCGCGCCCTTCTTCCAGTAGTGCGGATTCTTTCCGAGGACGTAGTCCTGGCTCGTGAAGCGCTTGATCACGTTGAAGGGCCCCGAGCTGACCGGCTTCGAGTTCGTGTAGTTCGCGACGTCCTTGACCTTGGTCCAGACGTGCTTCGGCACGACGAACGCGCGGTTGAGGATCGAGGAGATGAACTGCGAGTCGGGCGTCCTCAGGTTGATGGCGACTCCGTACTTTCCCTTCGCCTTGATCGAGGCGATGTTGTTGTCGTCGCCCGTCAGGCCGATCCGGTCCATGAGCTTGTCCTGTTTGCCGGCGTTCAGGCTGTAGACGACGTCGGTCGAGGTGAGCGGCTTGCCGTCGGACCACTTGGCGCCGCGCGCGAGGTTGAGCGTGAGCGTCTTGGCCCCGTTGGTCCATTTCCAGGTACGGGCGAGCCAGGGCACGGTCGGAAGGCCGCCCAGCGGCGTGATGAGCAGCGGCTCGTAAAACGCGCCCTGCACGATGGTTCCGCTCGGAAGTCCCGTCGCGGTATAGGGGTTGAAGTTCTTCGTAAAGGCGGGATCTCCGGATCCCGTCATGACCAGGCACTTGTGTGCCGTGGATGTGCTACTCGCGGTCACCGCTGCCGGGGCTGACCCGATCAGAAGCACCGTGGGAACAATGACTCCCACGGCGACGGCGGCTGCGAGCGAAGCTTTGAGGCTGGAAGCTGCGTCGCATCGGCTTTCGTTCCTTTCTCGCCCCTGCGGGCGGAGGTCACAGAGTCGGTGTGGCCGAAAACGTTTCCGGGATCGTTACATAGTCGCAACATCTTTGTCAAGCGGCATGCTCTCACATTGCGACAGCCGATGTGCGAAGTACTCTTCCGGAACGTTCCGGAACATGCTTCAATAGAGGCCATGGCCGTCGCCCCTCGAGTGACCATCCGCGAGATCGCCGACCGAGCCGGCGTCTCGATCGCGACCGTCTCGCGCGTCCTGAACGGCCGCGACGACGTCGCGCCCGAGACGCGCGACCTCGTCCAGCGCGTCATCCAGGAGAACGGGTACACCGCCAACCGCAGTGCCCGCGGCCTGTCCGGCGGGCCGCACCGGCCTCGTCGGCGTCCTCGTCCCGCTCGTCTTTCCGGCCTACTTCGCCGGCCTGCTCGCCGGAGCCGCCGAGGCGCTTCGCCGAGCGCGACCTCCAGATCGTGCTCTCGCCCACGCAGGGCGAGCACGAGCGCGAGGTCTCCGTGCTCGAGCGCCTCCACGGGCTCACCGACGGCGCGCTCATCATCAACCCCGAGGAGTCGACCTGGGAGCTCGAGCGGCTGCTCGACCGGCGGCTACCGGTTCGTCGTCCTCGACCCGCTGATGACGCTGAACGAGCGGATTCCCTCCGTCTCCGCGGCCAACACATCGGGCGCCGACCAGGCGATGCGACACCTGCTCCAGCTCGGCCACCGGCGGATCGCGCAGATCACCGGCCCGGCCGGTTGGGTGGCGACCGAGGGGCGCCGGCGCGGCTACCGCGCTGCGCTCGCGGCGGCGGGGATCCTCCCGGATCCGGCGCTCGAGGTCGAGGCGATCCCCGAGTTCGAGCCGGGCCGCAAAGCTGCGGAGAGGCTGCTCGACCTGGCCGACCCGCCGACCGCGATCTTGGCCTTCAACGACAACATCGCGATCGGCGCGATCCAGGCCGCCCGCGCCCGCGGCGTCCGCGTGCCCGAGGACCTGTCGGTGGTCGGCTTCGACGACGTCGAGTACGCGACGATCGTGACGCCGGCGCTGACGACCGTGCGCCAGCCGCTCGCCGAAATGGGGCGGACCGCGGTCAGCCTGCTGGGGCGGCTGCTGGAGGACCAGCGCTACGAGACGCTCCACGTCGAGCTGGCGACGCGCCTGGTCGTCCGCGACTCGACGGCGCCCCCGCCCAATCCGGCCGCGGCGTATAAGACGCTCGACGCGCGCGACTCTCAGCAGGAGCGTGGACGCAAACATCACGCTACGCCTGAGCGCCTCGGCGGTGGGGCCGCCCAGTAGGCCCCACCGCGAGAGGAGACGCCTCTACCGGAAGCGCGCCGGGAACTGCTTGACGATCCCGGACGAGAGCATGTCCGCCATGTGGAGGATGTGCCGGTGCACGGCGTCGTAGGCGGCGACGTCGGCATCCCAGTTCCCCTGGAGCCTCGCCACTGCCTCGTTCGTCGTGAGGGCGAGGTGGCGGTGCATCTCCGCCTTCATCGTTCCGAGCTTCCAGTAGCGGGGGTTGACCCCGTGCAGGGCGGCGGCGATCTGGTCCGCGTTCGCCGTCCAGCGGTTCTGCGCATCCGTGAGCTGCACCTTGTTGCCGGCCTTCGCAGCCGCGATCACGTCCGCGGCGATCAGGATGTGCTCGCGCAGCAGCTTCGTCACGGCGTTGCCGGCCGCCTTCCCGTAGAACGGCTTGATCGCGTTGCCGATGTCGGTCTGGTTCTTCAGCAGCCGGCCGACCGTTGCCTGCGTGTCAGGGGTGCCGCTCTCGAGGCTGATGATGGCCATGCGCGTCCAGGTGATGTGATCCTCCCAGAGCTTGCGCATGTCCATACGCAGGGCGACCGCCTTGCTGGACGAGATCGCCTGGTGGTGCATGTCGTTCGTGTGGCCCATGGCTGCGCCGTTCGATACGGCGAGCGCGCCGATCGCGCTGAGGAAGGCCACGAGGGCCGTCAGAGCGATCGGGATCGGGCGCGAGACGCGTGTCCTGTTCATGATCGTGCTCCTTTCGGTTGCGAGTGGACGAGGATGGAGCGCCGGGCGAGCGCGAGCAGCGCGGCGGCGAGACCGATTGCTTCGACTCCTTTGGTGAAGAGCGCGAGCCCGTCCACCGTCTCCGTCTCGGGATGGAGAACGGGGAGGCCGGTCGTCACTGCGAGCGCGTAGGCGGCAAGGAGGCCCGCGAAGCACGGCGGCCGAGGCGGCGAGCGCAAGCGGGCTCGGGCGGCGGGTGAGGCCGACCGCAAGGGCGACGAGCAGAACCGCCGAGAGGACGAATCCCGTTCCCGGCCCGATGCCTTCGTCGAAGTGCTCCGGCACGAGAGCGGCATGGATGCCGGCGCTGACCGCGCAGCTCAGGATCACGAGGTCGACGAGGCGGTGGTGTGGCATTTCTCCTCCCGTTGTTCGTACTGCGATGAATTAGTGACGGGGCGTCGCCGTTTCTTACTTGTGCGAACATGTGTTCGTGTTGGACGAGGGCACGATCCTGCACGCCGACCTGGATGCGTTCTACGCGTCGGTCGAGCAGCGTGACGATCCGAGGCTGCGCGGCCGGCCCGTGATCGTCGGCGCCGGCGTCGTGCTGGCAGCGAGCTACGAGGCGAAAGCGTTCGGCGTCCGCACTGCGATGGGCGGCCGCCAGGCGCGGCAGCTTTGCCCGCAGGCGGTCGTCGTCCCCCCGCGCATGGCGGCGTACTCAGAGGCGAGCAAGGACGTCTACCGCGTCTTCGAGGACACGAGCCCGCTGGTCGAGGGGCTCTCGATCGACGAGGCCTTCCTCGACGTACGCGGGATGGAGCGGCTCGCCGGCACGCCGGGCGAGATCGCCTCGCGGCTGAAGAGCGACAGTGCGGGAGCGTGTCGGGCTGCCGATCACGGTCGGCGTCGCCCGGACGAAGCACCTCGCGAAGGTGGCGAGCGCGGTCGCGAAGCCGGACGGGCTGCTGGTCGTCCCGCCGCGGGGCGAGCTCGGGTTCCTGCATCCGCTGCCGGTCGAGCGGCTCTGGGGCGTGGGCCCGGTGACGTCCGGGAAGCTGCGCGCGCGGGGGATCGAGACCGTCGGCCAGGTCGCCTGGCTCGAGGAGGACGAGCTCGTGCGCCTGCTGGGACGCGCCGCGGGCCGTCACCTGTTCGCGCTCGCGCACAACCGCGATCCCCGTCGCGTCCGCGTGGGCCGCCGGCGCGGCTCGATCGGATCGCAATCCGCCGGGCGGCGCTCGCCCCGCGAGCTCGACCCGGTGCTGATCGGCCTGGTCGACCGAGTCACCCGGCGCATGCGCAAGGCGGGGCGTTCCGGACGCACGGTCGTGCTGCGGCTGCGTTTCGCCGACTTCACCCGCGCCACGCGTTCGGTCACGCTCCCGTATGCGACGTTCCACACGGAGACGGTTCTAGCCAGCCGCTCGCGGGCTGCTGGCCGCGGCCTTGCCGCTGATCGAGGAGCGCGGATGCACGCTGCTCGGGCTCGCGGTCGCCAATCTCGACGACTCTCCCCAGCTGATGCTGCCGCTCGAGCACGACGAGCAGATCGGCGCTGGACGCGGCCGTAGACGAGGTTCGCGAGCGGTTCGGCATCGCGTCGCTGACCCGCGGAGTCCTCCTCGGGCGGGAGCAGGGGTTCACGGTGCCGCTTCTGCCCGACTGAGAACGCGCGTGCCCGTCGCCTTGAAGCTGGCGTAGACGACCTGGTCGACGCCGAGCCCCAGCCGACGGAGCGACTCGCCCGTGATCTCGGCGCTCAGGGGCCCGACGCCGAGCCGCACGCGGTTTCCGAGCTCGGTGATGCTCCGGATCGGAGCGTGGATCACGTTCAGCGCGGAATCGTGCGGCGGCTCCGTGCCGACCACGACGTCCCACGGGTAGACCGCGACGACGACGTCTCCTTCGGCGGCATCGGTGGTCGAGATGACCGTTCCGTCCTCGAGCCGGACGCGCGCGATTCCGTTGCTCAGCCCCGCGACCGTCCCGTGCAGGAGGTTCGCCCCGGTGAAGGACGCGACGAATGGGTCGGCCGGCCGCGCGACCAACTCCTGGGTGCTCCCGATCTGCCGTAGGCGGCCGTCCACGAGGACTCCGACTCGTCCCGCGAGGGCGGCTGCGTCCTCGAAGTCGTGTGTGACGAAGAGCGTGGGGATGTCGAGCTCGGCCAGGAGCTCTTGCAGCTCGCCGCGCACGGTCGCCTTGGTGCGGCTGTCGAGCGCCGCCAGCGGCTCGTCGAGCAGCAGCACCTTCGGGTCGCGCGCGAGGGCTCGCGCCAGCGCGACCCGCTGCCGCTCTCCCCCGGAGAGCTCGGTGGGGCGCGCGGAGGCGAGGTGCCCGATGCGGAAACGATCGAGGTAGGCGTCGGCCTTGTTACGGCGCGCGAACTCGATGTTCTGGCGAACGGTCAGGTGCGGGAAGAGCGCGTAGTCCTGGAAGAGGAAGCCGACGGCGCGCTCGTCCACCGGTCGGTCGATCCTGCGCGTCGCGTCGAACCAGGCCTCTCCGCCGACCTCGATCCGGCCTTCCCGTGGACGCACGAGCCCGGCGATCGCACGCAGGATCGTCGACTTGCCCGCGCCGGACGGGCCGACCAGGGCGACCGTCCGGTCGACCTCCAGCGTCAGCCGGAGGTCGAAGGCCCGAAGCGGAACCAGGATCTGGTCGAGGAGCGCGGCCACGAGAGGAGGAGTCGGAGGGTAAGGAGCAGGGCGAGGCTGAAGACGACGAGTACCGCGCTCATGGCGACGGCCGCGTCGAAGTGGCTGGCCCCGAACTCGGAGTAGATCGCGAGCGGCACGGTCTGCGTGACGCCCTGGAGGCTGCCGGCGAACATGATCGTCGCGCCGAACTCGCCGATGCCGCGGGCGATCGAGAGCGCCAGGCCGGCGAGCGAGCCCGGCGCGGGCGAGCGGGAGGATGACGCGGGCGAACGTGCGCACGGTGCCCGGCGCCAAGCGTGCGCGAGGCGGCGACGAGATCGGGATCGACCGTCTCGAAATGCGGCGATCGCCTGGCGGACGTAGAGCGGGAGAGGAGACGAAAGCCACGGCCATGACGACGGCGGTCTTCGTGAACGGGATCGAGAAGCCAGGGTCGAAGTGCCGAGGAGGCCACTGCGGCCGAAGGCGGTCAGCAGGCCGATGCCCGCGACGGCGGGTGGCAGCACGAGCGGGAGCTCGACGAGCGTGATGGCAAGCGGCCGGGCGCGGAAGCGGCGCGTGGCGAGCAGGTAGGCGGTCGGCGTCCCGAAGAGCACGATCAGCGCCTGCGCGATCAGGCTCGTCTTCGAGGGTGACCACGAACGCGTCCTCGACGACGCTGCTCGAGAGCTGGTCGATCGAGCGTGGCCGGGCTCGTGTGGAGAAAGATCGCGACGACCGGCAGCACGAGGAAAGCCGAGCGCACGAATGTGGCGATGCCCGCAGGACGGCGAGCAGGACGCGCTTCACTTGCGCGGCAGGAATCCGAAGGCCCGCAGCTTCGCCTGGCCCTTCTTCGAGAGCACCTTCTTGACGAAGGCGCGCGCGGCCACGGGATGTGACTGCCCTCGGGACGACGCAGATGCCGTACTGGACCGCGGCTGCGCTTCCTTCGGGATCGTGATCATCTTCACGTCCGCCGGCGACCGATTTCGCGTCGGTGCGAGTAGACGAAGCCGGCGTCGGCCTCTCGCAGGACGATCTTGGCCAGCACCTCGCGCACGTCGTTCTCCTTGCTGACGACGTTCGCCATCACCTGGTCGTAAGGTGGAGCGGCTGCAGCACCTGCACCGTGTAATTGCCCGACCGGGACACCCTTGGCGCGCGATGACGATCTTGACGCCGGCTTCGCGTCAGGTCGGAGAATCGTGCTTGATCTTGGCCGCGTTCTTCGCGCGGGACGATGACGACCAGCTTGTTGCGGGTGAAGACGACCGGCTTCGGAGCAGAGCTTCTTGTCGTAGAGCTGCTGCGGCAAGCGCCATGTTCGCCGAGGCGAAGACGTCCGCCGGCGCACCCCGCCTGGATCTGCGCCGCGAGCGCGTTCGAGCCTGCGAACGAGTAGCGCTGCGTGCTTGTCGATCTTCGGGAAGACGTCCGTCAGGGATGCGGCGGCGAACACCGTGACCTGCGGCGGCGCGGCGGCACTCACGGTGGACACGGCGGCGAGCGAGACCGCCGGTGCGACGGCGCGCGATCACCAGCTCTGCACCATCACGTTCGTCGACTTGACGATCGCGGTCGTGGCCATTCCCGGCTTGAGGCCGATCTCCTCGACCGCGTCGCGGGTGATCAGCGCGACGAGGCGCACGGGCTCGTTGACCACGATCTCGACCTGCGCCATCAGCCCGTCCGTCTTGACCTCGGTCACGATTCCCGGCAGCCGGTTGCGCGCGCTCAGGTGCGAGCCCGCGCCGTCGCCGCGCAGCCGGTCGACCTCGGCGGCAGAGACCACTCGGCGGTTCCGTGCGTCCCGCTCGACCTGGATGCGGCCGGCGCGATCCCAGCGCCGCAGCGTGTCGAGGCTGATCCCGAGCGCGGCGGCGGCCTCGCTTGCGGTATAGACCTCCTTGGGCACGCCCGAATCCTACCTATGCAAAGCCATGGCAACTGAGATCGAGACTCCATACGGCCCGGCACGCGTGCATCTGCATGCTGCGGCCGAGCCGCGGGCGGCGCTCGTGCTCGGTCACGGTGCCGGAGGCGGCGTCACCGCTCCCGACCTGACGGTCGCAACCGAGGTCGCGCTGGAGGAGGACATCTCGGTCGCGCTCGTCGAGCAGCCCTACCGCGTCGCGGGCCGGCGCTCGCCTGCGCCCGCGCAACCAGCTGGACGCGGCCTGGCGCGCGGTGCTCGAGCGGCTGCGCGCAGACGAGCTCGCTGGGCCTGCCGCTGATCGTCGGCGGGCGGTCGCTCGGCGCGCGGGTCGCGTGCCGCACGGCCGAGGAGACCGGAGCGGTCGCCGTTCTCTGCCTCGCCTTCCCCGTCCATCCGCCCGGCCGCCCGGAGAAGTCGCGCCTGGCCGAGCTCGACGCGGTCGAGGTTCCCGGTGCTGGTCGTCCAGGGCGAGAGCGACCCGTTCGGAATGCCTCCCGACGCGCCGAACCGCGACGGTCGCGCGCGTGAAGGGAGACCATGGCCTCGAGGCAGACCGCGCCGCGATCGCGGACGCGATCAGATCCTGGCTCCGAGACGGGCCAGCTCTGCGAACGCGAGGCCGATGACGATGCCGATCAAGCTGTTGGAGACCCGGTCGAAAGCGACGGTGTCGCCCTCGAAATCGACGGCGCTCAGCATCAGCAAGGCCGTGGGCGTGATCATCACGACCAGCCAGAAGTACCCACGCTCGCGCAGCGCGTACATGAGGAACGCCGTCGCGCCGGCGCACGCGACGAGCGGCCAGCGCTGTGCCGTCAGGACCGTGATGATGATGACCAGCACGGCCGCGACGATCGTTCCCGCCGCCCGCTGGATGCTCCGGACGTCCGTCGCGTGGCGGCCAGGCTGGAGGACGGCGAGCGTCGTGAGCGGGATCCAGTAGCCGTGCGCGAGATCGGCGAGGCGGTAGACGAGCGTGCCGGCGCTGACGGCAACCGCTAGCCGGACGACGTGCCAGAAGAGCGCGTGGTCGTGGAGACCGCGAATCACGTCCTGCCACGCGCGGCATCGAGCCCGAGCCACCGGCGCGCGCCGCGATCATGAGCAGCGCTCCAGGGACGGCACCTGCCGTGTACCAGAGCAGCCTCTGATCGAGCGGCGTAGTGATTGGCAGTCCGGCGTAGACGACGAGCATTGCCGAGGTCCCGAAGCCGACGATGGCTCCGGAAGGGCCGGCGGCACGAAGCAGACCCGAGGCCGCCACCCACGCGAACGTCGCCAGCACGAGGGCGACATCGCTTCCGCTCGCCGCGTCCGCCACCACGAGGCCGCCCGCTCCGCCGACGACGCACAACGAGCCCCACGAGATACGCGCCTTCGTGTTGGCCCGCGGGACGCAGAGGGCGGCATTGAGCGCGCCGATCGATGCGATCACCCCCGCGATCTGCTCGTCGAACGCAAGCCCGAGCACGAGCGGTGCGACGACGGCAAACGCGCCGGCGAGCCCCGAGCGCACATCGACGCCCCGTTCCTGCGTTTGGAAGGCCTCGCGGAGTGCGTCCACCCGCCGTGGATACTGACTGCCGGAGCCGGTTTTAGGAAGCGGTGGTCGCCAGCGCCTCGGCCGGCGCGGCGAAGCGCGGGTCGTGGTAGCGCGCGACGGTGACAAGGAGCTGGTGGAGCTGATCGCGCTCGTCGCCGTCCAGCGGCGCGAAGAACTCGTCCTCGATCCGCTTGACGATCGAGCGGAGCCGCGCGAGCTGGCGTTTGCCTTCCGCTGTGAGCAGGACGGAGTGGCGCCGCCGGTCGTTCGGGTCGCGCTTGCGCTCGATCAGGCCGCGCTCCTCGAGGCCGTCGAGCAGCCCGACGAGCTGTCCGCGGTCGAGCTCGAGGGCATCCGCGATCGCGCCCTGCGTCTGGCACGCGCCCTCGGCCACCAGCGTGAGGACGCCGTAGTCGTACGCGCTGTGACCGGCCGCCTCCAGCTCCTCGACCGCCTGCTTCTTGACCGTCATTCCCAACCGGCCGAGCAGGAAGACCATGCTCTTCACGAGCTCGGGAGGCATGCACTTCGGGGGCGTGTTCATCATCATGACGGAATAAGTGTAGCGCGTTCTATCGTTGATGTGATATACCGTTGCAGATCTCAACGATAGAGGGGGACAAGAAATGAGCTCGGCAACCGTTGCACTACCAACTGTTTCATCCCAGCCGGACAACAGGCGCTGGATCGCGCTGGCCGTGATCGTGGCCGCGCAGTTCATGGTCGTCCTCGACGTCGCGATCGTGAACGTCGCCCTTCCGTCGATCAAGACCGACCTCAGCTTCAGCGAGGAGAACCTGCAGTGGGTCGTCACCGCGTACGCGATCATGTTCGGCGGCGCGCTCCTGCTCGGCGGGCGGATGTCCGACCTGCTCGGGCGCAGGCGGCTGTTCATGGCCGGCCTGGCGCTCTTCACGGTCAGCTCGCTGCTGGACGGACTCGCCTGGTCGTCAGGATCGCTGATCGCGTTCCGCGCCCTTCAGGGTCTCGGCGCAGCCTTGCTTTCCCCGGCCGCGCTTTCGATCCTGACCACCACGTTCCGCGAGGGACGCGAGCGGAACGTCGCGCTCGGCGTCTGGGGCGCCGCCTCCGGAAGCGGCGGCGCCGCGGGCGTCCTGCTCGGCGGCGCGCTGACCGGCTCGCTCGGCTGGTCGTGGATCTTCTTCATCAACATCCCGGTCGGCATCGCTGCTCTTCGCGGTCAGCCCGTGGCTGCTGCGCGAGAGCCGGGCCGTTCTCGACCACCGGCATTTCGATGCGCTCGGCGCGGCCTCGATCACCGGCGGGCTGATGCTGCTCGTCTACGCACTGACTCGGGCGACGCAGGCAGGGTGGGGGACGGTCTCGACGATCGGACTCCTGGCCGGATCCGCCGCTCTGATCGGAGCGTTCTTCGTGATCGAGCTGCGCTCGAAGGCGCCGCTACTCCCGCTGCGGCTCTTCCGACTGCGGACGCTGGCCGCATCCAACGCGACCCAGCTACTCGTCGCGGCCGCGCTTTTCTCGCAGTTCTTCCTGCTGACGCTGTACATGCAGCAGGTCCTGCATTACTCGGCGATGCAGACGGGCGTCGCGTACATCGCGCTTCACGCTGGCGATCATCCTCGTCTCGAACGTGGCGCAGGCGCTCGTCACGAGGGTTGGCATCCGCCGGATCCTTCCGGTTGGCCTGACGCTGGTAGCGGTTTCGCTCGTGATGAACGCCCAGCTGCCCGTGCACGGCCACTACTTCTGGAACATCTTCCCGCAGTTCCTGATCGGCGGGATCGGGCTCGCGCTCGACGTTCGTCCCGCTCGTGATCGGCGGGCTGACGGGCGTCCGCGAGGAGGATGCGGGCGTCGCGTCGGGGCTCTTCACGACCAGCCAGCAGGTCGGCGGGGCGATCGGCGTCGCCGTTGCGACGACGATCGCGACCACGCTGACGAGCCACTACGTCGGACTCGCATCCCGGGACGAACGCGCTCAGCGCAGGCGCGCTGACGTACGGGTTCTCGATCGCGTTCTACGTCCTCGCCGGACTGGCGGCACTGGGCGCGCTCGTCGCCGCGAGTCTTCATCCAGGACGCGCCGAGCGGCGGAGACCGCGCCGGTCGTCGCCGACGTCGAGCTCGCGAAGGCCGCATGAGCCGCTTCAGCGAGCTCAACGATCTCGTCCTCCAGCTGAAGGGGCTCGTGCTCGTGCGCGAGCTCCAGGAGAAGCGGGGCGCGGAAGCGGACGAGCTCGGCATGTACGACGCCGAGATCGAGCGGGTCCGCGACCGGCTCATTCGTCAGGGAGGGCGGCGGCGCGGAACGCGTCGCCGCCTGACTGCCCCCAGGCGGTAGGGCGGCCGACACCGACTGGACCGGGCGGCCGCCCGACCTGTGGCCCGTAGAAGAAGGCGACCCGCCTGCGGCCGCGGATCACCTGTAAAGGGCCGCGCAGCCAGTGTGGCAGAAGGCGCTTGCGGGATGCGGCGGTCCGCTCTAGGGTCATCCCGTGGCGACGATGGCCGACCTGGACAAGCTGGCGCTGGCGATGCCGCAAACGACGAAAGAGGTCTCGGAGGACGGCCGGCCCTCCTACCTCGTCCACGGAAAGATGTACTGCTTCCATCGCAGCCGCCGTCCCGACGCGATCGATCCCGAGACCGGCGAGCGGATGGACGACGTCCTCATGTTCCGCGTCGCCGACCAGGACGTGAAGGAGCTCTTCCTCGCGGACGAGCGCGGGCTCTTCTTCACCACGCCGCACTTCAACGGCTACCCGGCTGTGCTGATGCGCATCCCGCAGCTGAAGAAGATGGGCCGCGCCGAGCTCCGCGACCTCGTCGCCGAGGCCTGGCTCACGCGCGCGCAGAAGCGCGTCGCGAAGGCGTGGCTCGCCGAGCACGGCGAGCAGGACGGTTGACGGCGCCGGCGAGCGCTTCGATCACCTCGTCCAGTGCCTGCTGGTAGTCCTCGAGCGGGCGTCCCAGCCGCCGCTCGACCGCGAGGTACGCCCGTAGCAGCGCGGGATCTGCAGCCTTGATCGCCCGCTTCCCCGCGGCGGTCAGCACGACGAGGTACGACCGGCCGTCCTCCGCGTTCTCGACGCGGCGGACGAGCCCGCGGTCGACGAGCCGCTGGATGTTGTCGCGCAGCGTGGTCATCGGCATGCCCGAGGCTGCGGAGAGCTTGGACGGCGTGACCGGAGCGTGGTCGCGGACATGCGTCAGCAGCGCAAGGAGGTACGTGGGCTGCCCGATCTCCTCGAGCTCGCGGTCGATCACCTGCCCGACGTAGTGCGATGCGGTCGCCAGTTGCAGGAAGAGGTGGCGGTCCGGCATGCCGTTGATCATAGGCGGGCGATCAGATATAGTGCGCCGACGCAGTAAATGGGAATACTCACGCTCTTACTGGCTGCGTCGCTCTCGGGCCCCTGGACGGGGACCTACTCGCTCGGCGGCTCCGCTCAGGTCGCATTCGACATCTCCGGCAAACGGGCCAATGTCGCTCTCGGCGTCGGACACGCCGGCCTGCAGTCCGTCCCTGTCTCGACCGCGAAGGGAAAGGTCACGTTCCGGCTGCCGGGCGCGCCCGCGCCGCTCGTCTTCTCCGGCCGGCTTACGCGCGGCCGCATTCGTGGAACCGTGAGGCAGGGGACGATCCGCGGAACCTTCCAGGCGCGGCGCGGACGGGCGCCGTCGCTCGCGGCGCCCGGCATCTATGCCGGCGATGGTCGCACCCTCGCGGTCGTCGACGATCCCTACGGCCCGGCCCGTCTGCTCGATCTCGACACCGGTGAAGTCCACGGCCTCTATCCCTCCGGCGGCGGGTTCGTCGTCGGCTCCGGATGGGCGACCCGTGCGCCCACCAGCGGCACGGCGCGCTTCGGCGCGAGCTCTGCGGTCATCGACGGACAGCTCCTTCGCGCGGCTCCCGTTCCGCCAGCTGGAGGTGCGCTTCCCAGCGGCGGCGTCACGCTCTCGGGAACGCTGACAGTGCCGCCGGGCGCCGGGGCGCATCCGGCCGTCGCGTGGGTGCACGGCTCCGGACGGACGGCGCGGGCCTATCTCCCCGACCTGCAGGCGCTTCTCCTTCACCACGGCATCGCCGTCCTCGCCTACGACAAGCGTGGAATCGGCCAGTCCGGCGGCAGCTATCCGGGCGAGTCGCCCTATCCGTCGACCATCGACGTGCTCGCCCGCGACGCGGACGCCGCGGTGCGCTTCCTCGCCGCCCGTCCGGAGATCGACCGCGACCGCGTCGGGCTTGCCGGCCACAGCCAGGCCGGCTGGATCATCCCGCTCGCCGCGTCGCGCGAGCCGGCGGTGCGGTTCGCCTCATCTTCTCCGGGCCGGCGGTGACGGCGGACGAGAACGACGACTACCAGAACCTGACGGGCGAGGGCATTACGGCGCCGTCCCTTTCCGAGGCGGAGATCGACGCGCGCGTGCTTGCCGACGGGCCGGGCGGCGTCGACCCGATCCCCTGGATCCGCGCGCTCCACATCCCGGTCCTCTGGGTCTACGGCGGCCTCGACCAGCACATCCCACCGCGCCTCTCGGCGGCTCGCCTCCAGCCGATCGCGGGCGAGCCGGGGCGCGCGTTCACGATCGAGACGTTCCCGCACGCGAATCACGCTCTCGTCGAGACCCAGACCGGGTTGACCTCGGAGATGCTGCGCTCGGACACGTTCGCGCCCGGCTTGTTCGCGAGCGTCGGGGCCTGGATCGGCCGTACGATCCCGGCACATTGGCTCGCACCCTTCGCGCACCTGCAGCGCTGACGGCGCTCGCACTGGCCGGGTGGTTGGTGACCGCCCGGTTGATGGACGGGATGGAGATGATGGACGGCGCCGTGGCCGCTCGCGTCCTTTCTGTGGCTCTGGCTCGCGATGAGCGCGGCGATGATGCTTCCCACGGTCGTCCCGGCGACGTACCTGGCCGCCGCGCTCGGCCGCTCGGCGACGCTCTTCGTGCTCGGTTATGCCGCCGTGTGGGCCGCCGCCGGGCTCCTCGCGTTCGGCGCCGCGCGTGCGCTCGACGGCGCGGCCCGCTGGCTCGCCGTTGCGGCCGTCCTGCTCGCCGCGGTCTACCAGTTGACGCCGCTGAAGGACGCGTGCCTCCGCCGCTGCCGCAGTCCGATGGGCACGCTCATGAGACGCCGCTCGCTGCACGCGGGCATCGAGCACGGCGTGCTCTGCCTCGGGTGCTGCTGGGCGCTGATGCTGGCCCTCATCGCGCTCGGCATCGGCAGCATGCTGTGGATGGTGGCCCTGGCGGTCGTCGTTCTCGTCGAGAAGGTCGCGCCTCTGGGTGAGCGCGCTCCGGTCCTGGTCGCGGCCGGGCTCGCGGGTACGGCGGTGTGGATCGCCGTATGAGCTTCCGCATCGCCGGTCACTACCTGGAGGTCTGCAACTGCGAGGCGATCTGCCCATGCCGGCGGATCAACGGCGTCCCGGGCGGCCGCTCGACGCACGGGGTCTGCTTCGGCGCGCTCACCTGGCGCGTGGACGAGGGCCACGCGGACGGCGTCGACCTTTCGCGGCAGCGGCGCGGTGATGACCTACTCGTACGACGACGACGAGCCGGGCTCTCCGTGGACGCTCGTGCTGCACGTCGACGGGCCGCGCGGAGCTCGGCGAGATCCTGCTCGGCCGGCGCGGCGGCGAGCACGTGCTCGAGCTGCCGTGGGTGCGGAAGCCGACCACCTCGATCGAGGTGCGTGAGGCTGCGATCGAGTTCGGAGCGGGGACATCCGCGTCGGCGGGGAGATCCACGTGCGCGCGACGGAGCCGTACCGGACCGACGCGACCGTGTCGTGCATCGTCCCCGGCCACGACCAGCTTCGGCACCGAGCTCGTCAACGACGAGGTCGTGGTCGACGACGGCCGATTCTCGTTCGAGCTGCGCGGGACGTGCGGCTTCGAGCGGGACTTCGACTACACGGGTTGATAGGAGGGCTCGGCCCTCCTAGCGCGTCGCCGCGTAGGCGACCGCCCACGTTCCGGCGAAGCCCGCGACGGTGAGCCCGACTCGCCGCCACGACGGGTGGCTGTGCGCCTCGGGGAGGAGATCCGTCGCGCCGATGTAGAGGAAGAAGCCCGCGTAGAGCGCCAGCACGTAGCCCAGCCCTTTCTCGGAGATGTCGATTCCCGATCCGACGATCGCTCCGAGCAGCGGCGCGATGGCGTCGACGGCGAGCCACTTGAGGGCGCGCCTGCGGTCGCCGCCCTGCCGCAGGATGAAGCTGACGGTGTTCATCCCGTCCGCGAAGTCGTGGCTGACGACGGCCAGGAAGACGAGCAGGCCCGTCGTGGTGCTGACGTGGAAGGCAAAGCCGATGCCGAGGCCGTCGATGAAGCTGTGCAGCGAGAGGCCGGCAGCACCGAAGGCGCCGACCCGGGCATGGGCGCGCGCCTGCTCCGGCTCGTCGCGGTGATGGAGGACGAGCATGCGCTCGACCAGGAAGAAGCCGATGAACCCGGCGCCGATCAGCGTTGCGATGACGCGCGACGAGCTGCCGGAGTCCATGGCCTCCGGGGAGGACGTCGAAGAGCGCGACCGCCACGACGATTCCGCCGGTAAAGGCGATCAGGGTCATGACCTCCCGGTGCAGCCGGAGGGCGACGAGCCCGCCGCAGAACGTCGAGACGACGGTTACGGCCGCGAGGGGGATAGCTATCCATGTCATCTGATAATCAGTATCGTTATCAGAATGGAGTGGGCTACGTTCGCACACGATGCGCTTCGCCGGTCCGGCGCCCGCTCGGGCGCGGCGCGCGAAGCGGTGATCGCGTACCTCGCCGGCCAGTCGTGCTGCGTGTCGGCGCAGGAGGTCCTGGACGGCCTCCGCGCGGAAGGCCGCCGCGTCGGGATCGCGAGCGTCTACCGCGCCCTCGACCAGCTCGCCGAGCTCGGGCTCGTCCACCGGATCGACCTCGGCGAGGGGCTCACCCGCTTCGAGCCGGCGCAGCCCGGCGGCGAGCACCACCATCACCTCGTCTGCGGCAGCTGCGGCAAGGTGGATACGTTCGACGACTCCGCTCTGGAGCGGGCGATCTCCGAGGTCGCAGGGTCACACGGCTACGCGCTCGGGCACCACGACGTCGTCCTGCGCGGCGCGTGCGGCGACTGCCGTTAGCGCTGCGCCAGCGCGGCGAAGCGATCGAGCAGTTCGGGCCAGTCGCCGAACTTGCGCCGGTCGGACACGTTCGCCTCCGTCCAGCCGCCGTGCGCGAAACGGACGAGGCAGCCGTCCGCCTCCTGGAGAAACTCGACGGAGACCTCGCTTGGGTTCGCCGGATCCTGCGCGAGGGCGAAGGAGTGCACGAGTCTGTGGGCGGGCTCCCACGTCGTCACCTCGCCCCATTCGTACGTCGCGCCTCCGGCGTGGCTCTCGTAGACGCGCCCTCCGACGCCGGGCTCGATCGTGATCCTCTCCAACGTCTCCGCGCTGGCGGTGTAGTCCGGGTGCCACCACTCGCCGATCTGCTCCGCGTAGGTGTCGAATGCCTGCTCGGGAGTGCAGGCGAGCCGGTACTCGAAGGTGATCGGCGAGAGGTCGCTCATTGCTCGTACATCGCCAGGTGATCTTCACCATGCGGCCGGCCGCTCGCCAGCACCGCCTCCCGCAGCTCGCCGAGGTCGTAGCCGACCCGGCGAAACTCGACTGCGGGTCCGCGTCCGTCGATGAAGACGAGCGCGTATTCCGCCACGGGAGCGAACCTGATCTCGTCCTCCGGCCGGTGGTGGTCGTAGGCAAGGCCGACGCTGCCCGGATTGACGAATAGTGCCTCGCCGATGCGCCGCGTCCACTGACGGTGCGTGTGCCCGCCGGCTAGCAGGTCGGTGTCTACCAACCACGGGTCGAGGTCGGCGTCGCTCTCGGGCAGGAGAATGTCGTCGTACGACCGCGGCGATCCGTGGCAGCAGAGCACCGTCTGTCCTTCGAGCTCCAGCTCCACGGTGGGCGGAAAGGAACGGAGCCGCTCGACGCCGGCATCGCCGATCTGCTCGAGCGTCCAGGCGCGCACCTCGGCCTGCTGGGGCGTCGTCTCCTCGGCGACGTCGGCCCCGAACAGGAACGCGTCGGCGTTTCCGAGCACCGTCGGGCAGTCAAGGGACATGAGGCGCTCGAGCGTCTCCGCCGGCTGGGCTCCCCCCTGGACGGCGTCCCCGAGACAGACCAGGGCGTCCGCCCCGATCCGCTGGACGTCTTCGACGACGGCCCGAAAGGCGACGTCGTTGCCGTGCTGGTCTGACAGCAGCGCGAGCCTCATCCAGCGTGATTATGGTTGGTGCAATGGCGCGGGTCCTAGTGAAGGTCGGCGACGCGCTTCGACGGCAGTACGGAGGTGAGTCGTGACCGAGGAAACGAGCTTCGAGGTCAACTGCCCTCATTGCGGCAAGAGCTTCGAGGCCGAGCTGATGGCCGGCTCGGCGCCGCGCTACGAGGGGTTCAAGTGCCCGCACTGCAGGCTGTTCGTCCCGTACGGGCGGGCCGACGAGCAGGACCTCGTCAAGCCGACGGAGTAGTTCCTAGAACCAGTCGCCGAGCGGAGGGGCGGGGCGCAGCACCGAGAAATCGCCGCGGTCGCGGATGGCTTCCGCCGCCGTGACGAGGGCGTCCACTGACGTCCAGGTCAGGCTCCCGCCGACGCTGACTCGTTGCGCGCCGGCGCCGGCGATCTCGCCGAACGTCAGCTCTGGGCGCGCCAGCACGTTCACAGGCTTCGAGACCGCGTCGCAGACGCGGCGGATGTCCTCCACCGTCGCGAGCCCCGGTGCATAGAGGACGTCCGCGCCCGCTGCCTCGAACGCCTGCAGCCGCGCGATCGTGTCGTCGAGATCCGGGTTGCCGCGGATGTGGTTCTCGGCTCGAGCGGTGAACGTGAAGGGAAACGAGAGCGCGCGCGCCGCCTCGACTGCGGCGGCGACGCGCTCGACCGCGAAGTCGAAGCCGTAGAGCCGGCGGCCGTCGTAGTCCTCGATCGAGCCGCCGACGGCGCCTGCGTCTGCAACCGCGACCACTGCGCGCGCGGCATGTTCGGGCGCGTCGCCGTAGCCGTTCTCGAGGTCGACCGAGATGGGAAGGTCGCTCGCCTGGTCGAGCGCCGCGACGTGCGCGGCGACCTCTGCGAGCGTCACGGCTCCGTCCAGCCGGCCGAGCGTGAACGCGAAGCCGGAACTGGTGGTGGCGAGCGCCTTGAAGCCGAGCCGCTCGAAGACGCGAGCCGAGCCGGCATCCCAGGGGTTCGGAATGACGAAGGGCTCTCCCTCGTGCAGAGCGCGGAAGCGCTCGCCCTTCGCGCGCTGCCTCTCCACCGGCTAGGCGGAGTTCCGGAGGCCCTGGGCCTCGGGAAGCGTCTCGAGCTTCTTCAGCGTGTTGTTCTCGATCTGGCGGATGCGCTCGCGTGTGACGCCGAAGGCCTGCCCGACCTCTTCGAGCGTGTACGGCTGCTCGCCGCCCAGCCCGAAACGAAGCTCGATCACGAGGCGCTCGCGCTCGGGCAGCGAGTCGAGCGCGCGCTGCACGTCCTCGCGCCGGAGCGAGAGCGTCGCGGTGTCGAACGGCGACTCGGCCATGTCGTCCGGAACGAAGTCGCCGAGCTCCGACTCCTCCTCGCCGATCGGCTTCTCGAGCGAGATGGGGAGCTGGGACATGCGCAGGATCTCCCGCACCTCGTCGGTCGACATCTCGAGCTCGGCGCCGATCTCGTCGGGCCGCGGCTCGCGGCCGAGCCGCTGCACCAGCTGCCGCTCGATGTGCACCACCTTGTTCAGCTTCTCGACCATGTGCACGGGGATGCGGATCGTCCGCGCCTTGTCCGCGATCGCGCGCGTGACCGCCTGGCGGATCCACCAGGTGGCGTACGTCGAGAACTTGTAGCCCTTGCGGTAGTCGAACTTCTCCACCGCGCGGATCAGGCCGAGCGAGCCCTCCTGGATCAGGTCGAGGAACGAGAGGCCGCGCCCGAGGTAGCTCTTCGCGATCGACACGACCAGGCGGAGGTTCGCCTCGGTCATCGCCGTCTTCGCGCTCATGTCGCCGCGCTCGATCCGCTTCGCGAGCGTGACCTCCTGGTCGGCCGTCAGCAGGTCGACCTTGCCGATCTCGCGCAGATAGAGGCGCAGGGAGTCGAGCGAAGGCTCGACGCTGAGGTCGAGCTTCGGCACCTTCTCCTCTTCAGGAGGAGGCTGCTCGTGCGGCGGATGCTTGTGCTGCTCGCCCTCGACCAGATCGATCGAGTGGTCGATCAGGTACGTGTAGAAGTCCTCGATCTGCTCCTTCGTGAGCTCGACGTCGTCCAGGCCGGCCGCGATCTCGTCGTAGGTGAGAAAGCCCTTCTCCTGGCCATCGAGGACGAGCTTCTGCAGCTCTTCGACGTCGGGGAGGGCGATATCGACAGTCAGCATCCGGGTCTTCGTGTGAATCCGTGCCGCTCGAAAGGAGCCGAATCTTATACAGGAGCAAAGAAAAAGAAAAGACTGATTTCTTGGGGATTCCTACCGAAGCATGACCAGTTCGCCCACAGCCTCTCGGCGGCTGTTGTGGATAACGACCTCGCCGTAGGAGCCGGGATCGAAGCCGAGGTCGCCCAGGAAGGATGCGACCGCCGGCCGTGCTGCCCGATAGGCGCCGTCCTCGGACTTGAGCGCGATCCCCAGGCCGTCCGGACCGGCCGCACACAGGAGGCCCTCGGCGCCGCCTTTGGCCGCGAAGCCGTCGAGCGTTCGCATCAGCTCGGTGTCGGTGCCGCCCTCGTCCGAGATCAGCTCCGGCCGGGCGCGCATCGCCGCCGCAATGCGGGCGCCTTCGTCGCTCGCCTCGAGCCGCGAGAACATGGCGGCCATCCGCTCGAGCGGAAGCGCCCACGTGACGACGCCGCAGCCGTCCGTCCCGGTCGGGATTCCCTCCTCGTCCACCTCGGCCGCGGCTGCGATGTCGGCGCCGTTCGCCCGCTGCATACGGTGGCCCGGCATCCGGTAGCCCTCGGTTCGCCAGCCGCGCGCCCGGCAGGTGGCGAGCATGCCTGCGTGCTTTCCCGAGCAGTTGTGGTAGATCCGGCGCGGCGGGCGGCCCTCCTGGGTGCCGCACTCGAGGTCGTCCTCCTTGACGCCGGAGAGGTCGAGCAGCGCGTGGACGGCCTCGATGTGCACCGGCTCGCCGCGGTGGGAGGCTGAGGCAATTGCGATGTCCCGCTCGTCGAGGTCGTCGCGGGAGCGGACGAGCTCGAGCGCCTGAAACGGCTTCGCAGACGAGCGCAGGAAGGACATGAGCCCCGGGTCGCCGGCGGACGCGACGACCTTGCCGTCCTGGTAGGCGACGGCGTGGACCCGGTGCACGGCCTCGACGACCCCGCCGCGGCGCACGGCTACGCTCATTGCCTTCACGGAGGAATCAATGCCAGAAATCCCGGAAATGGAGGCGTGGCGCCGCGCGCTGAACGATCCCGCGTCGGCCTTCCCGATCACGCGCGCCGGCCCGGCGCACGTCGCGACGCTGAAGACATTCGACCCGCCGCTGAGCGCCCTCGAGGGCAAGCGGTTCGCCGGAGTCGACCGCCGCGGCAAGCGGTTGCTCTTCCCGACCGACGACGGTGAGCTCGTTCTCCTCGTGCACCTGATGACCGCCGGGCGCCTCCGCCGGCTCGGTTTCGGCGAGGCCGGCCCGAAGAAGCCTGCGTTCCGGCTCGCGTTCCAGGACGGCTCGCAGCTCGTCCTCACGGAGGCCGGCTCCAAGAAGCGCGCCGGCATCTGGCTGCTTACGCCCGAGCAGGCGGACGAGGAGCTCGCGCACCTCGGCCCCGACGCGCTCGACCTCGATGCCGCGGTGCTCGCCGGCATCGTCCACGAGAATTCGCGGCGTCTCCACTCACTGCTCCGCGACCAGCGGGCGATCGCCGGCATCGGCCGCGCCTGGGCGAACGAGATCCTCCACGCGGCCAAGCTCTCGCCGTACGCGCTGACCACCGAGCTCTTGGACGAGGAGATCGACCGGCTCGCGGCCGCGATGCGGTCGGAGCTCCTGCGCGGGCTGGAGCTACGCGAGCGCGGCGCCAACGACAAGCGCACGTACCGCGTCCACAAGCATCTCCGCGAGCCCTGCTACGCCTGTGGGCACCCGATCGCCCAGGTCGACTTCGAGGAGCACACGATCTACTACTGCCCGGACTGCCAGACGGGCGGACGCGTGCTCAAGGACCGCCGCCTGTCCCGTCTCCTGAAGTAGGCAGCCGGACGACCAGCGCATCCTCCTCAAGGGCGACCGAGCCGCCGAGCGCCTCGACGTGAATGCCCGCGGCCGCGGCACCGAAGTCGCGGAGGTCCTCGCCGAGCAGGATCCGTCGCGACTCTCCGGTCACGGGCCGGATCTCGAGCTCCGCTCCGTGCACCTCGCACCGCAGCCGTTCCGAGTCGCCGTGGCGG
>CAWEIM010000007.1:5000-49066 GCA_963809075.1 uncultured Actinomycetes bacterium
GCCATGATAGCAACAATCACCCACGGGCGGTCAAGCGGCGCGGAAGCGCAGGAAGCGGCGTTTTCCCGCTTGAACAAGCCGTCCTGCGAGCCGCTCACGCGGGAGGTCGAGCTCCTCCACCGGCACGCCGTCGACGCGCACGCCGCCCTGGGCGATCAGGCGACGCGCCTCGCTCGTCGAGGGGATGCCAAAGCGCTCCACCAGCAGCGCCGGCAGGTGGATGACCTCGCCCGGCGGCAGCTCCGCCTCTTCGATCTCCTCCGGCGGCTTGCCCTCACGGACGACACGGGTGAAATGCGTCCTCCGCGGCGGCGGCGGCCTCCTCCCCATGCCACAGCTCGACGATTCCGCGCGCGAGTGCAAGCTTCGACGCCATCGGGTCGCCGCCGGGCGGATCGCGATCCAGTGTCAGCCGCCACCACTGGTCGAGAGCCTCGTCGGGAATGGACATGACCTTCCCGAACATGTCGTCCGGACGGTCGTCGATCCCGATCAGGTTCCCCTCGGACTTGCTCATCTTGATCACGCCGTCCGTCCCCACCAGCAGCTCGTACGTCATCACCGACTGCGGCTCCAGGCCGTAGTGCTGCATCACGTCCCGCCCCATGAGCAGGTTGTAGAGCTGGTCGGTGCCGCCCACCTCGATGTCGGCCTCGATCGCGACCGAGTCGTAACCCTGGGCGAACGGGTAGAGGAGCTCCGAGACCGAGATCGGGTTGCCCTGGGAGAAGCGCTCGGCGAAATCGTTGCGCTCGAGCAGCCGGGCGACCGTCCCGGTGCGCGTCAGCCGGACGAGCTCCGCGTAGTCGAGCTTCCCCAGCCATTCGCCGTTGAAGCGGATCTCGGTGCGGTCGCGGGTCGAGGATGCGGAAGGCCTGCTCGGCGAAGAGCTCGGCGTTGCTTGTCGAGCACTTCGTCCGGCAGGACCCGACGCTCCTTCGAGCGGCCGGACGGATCGCCGATCCGCGCCGTGTAGTCGCCGACGATCAGGACGGCGACATGCCCCGCGTCCTGGAAGGCGCGCAGCCGGCGGAGGACGACGGCGAAGCCGAGGTGGATGTCCGGGCCGGTCGGGTCGATCCCGAGCTTGACGCGCAGGGGGCGGCCGAGCGCGAGCTTGCGCTCCAGCTCGCCCTCCGGGAGGACGTCGACGGAGTGACTGAGGAATTCCAGGGCCAGGCGCCCAAGTCTAGGAGGCCCGGCCGGGGCCTCGCTCGCTGTCGGGGTGCGTCCGCTTGGTTCGAGGCAAGGACGCAGGGAGCGCGCGTAGCCGGAGGCTACGGGCGCGACTGAGGACGCCGCCTCGGGCCGAGCGGCGCGTCCCGACAGCACCGGCTAGGTTCCGGCCGGGCCTCCTCTAAAAGTAGTAGGGCGCGAGCCCCTGAGCTCCGAGCGCGTACCAGATCCCGAAGGCGAGGCTCGCGCAGGCGAGCACCGGGGCGACGCGGTTGAATCCGCGCTGGACGCCGGGCCGCGCCAGCGTCAGCCCGAAGCCGGCGGACAGGATCGCCATCGAGACGGCGGTGAAGAACGCGAAGACGGTCAGCGCGAGGACGGCGATCGGCTGGCTGTGGATCGTCGCGAGCAGCAGGACGCCGACGCCGGCGCTGCCGCCGATCCCGTGCACGAGCCCGATCCCGTAGGCCTGCAACGGCGACCGCGCGCGCCGCGAGCGGTGCGGATGCGTGTCTCCGGAATGAACGTGACCGTGCGCGTGCGGCCGCCCCTCGTGGGCGTGCACATGAACGTGGAAGAGTCCACGCCTCCAGCGCACCAGCAGCCAGACCGCGAGCGCGACGATGACGGCGCCGATCAGCGTCTCCGCTCCCTCCTGGACGCTCTCCGGCAGGTACGCCTTGAACAGGACGAGCGGCAGGCCAAGGGCGAAGAGCGTCGTCGCGTGGCCGGCGCCCCAGGCGGCGCCGAGCCGGAAGCCCTGGCGCGCGCCGCGCCCGCGCTCGCGGCCGGCGAGCAGCGTCGTGACCGCCGCGAGGTGGTCCGGATCGGTCGCGTGCCGAAGCCCGAGCAACAGCGCGACGACCGCGACGACCAGCACCGTGGTCCCGATCCGAGAAGCCCGCCACCCAGTGGTCGAGCCCGGCACACGTTCAGACGACTCCCGGCAGGGCGCGCACGGTCATGACGAGACCGAGCACGAGGATGACCGCGGCGCTGAGCGCGGGTAGCGCGCGCACGACGCGTCCCTCGAGCCGCAGGCGCCCTGCCAGCTTCTTGGCCGAAACGGCCAGGAGTCCGATTCCGGTCATGGCCGCGGCAAGGCCAAGGCTGAAAGCGAGGATGAGGACGAGGCCGTAGCCGACGCGATGGAGCGAGATCGCCGCGAGCAGCACGACGAGCGCCGTCGGGCACGGGATCAAGCCGCCCGAGATCCCGACGCCCAGCAGTCCACGCATCGAGAGCTCGTGGTCGTGGTGATGGTCGTGGCCGTGACGGTGGTCGTGTCCGTGCCGGTGCAGCTGCCGGTGGCGCAGCCGGGAGCGGAGAACGCCGCAGCCGACGAAGACGACCAGCAGCGCCGAGGCGAGGTTGAGCCACGGGTAGAGCTGCTCCGGGAAGATGAACGCCGACAGCGCGAGCGTGACGAGGCCGAGGGCGAAGACGCCTACGGTGTGGGTGATCGTCACGGTCAGGCCGAGGATGGCCGCGTGCTTCGGCGTCCCGCGCGTACCGACCAGATACGCGGCCACGATCGACTTGCCGTGGCCGGGGCTGAGCGCGTGCACCGCTCCCCAGAAGAACGCGAGCAGGAGCGCGAGCGCGACGAAGCCGGCGCTCAGCTTCTCCCGGGAGATGAGGCTCGCGAACCCGCCGTCGCCGCCCTGGTGGACGGTGACGCGGGAGTCGAGCGCCTTGCCCTGCGAGGGCGAGGGCGCCGCTCCCGGCCCGGTTCCGGCAACGATCGAGAGGCGGGCGGAGCGAACATCCAGCGGGCTGGACAGCTGGTCCTTCGGGTACGCGCGCAGCTCGTCGCTGACCGACTGCGCCGGCGCGGAGTCGAGTCAACACGCGCGCCGGAGTCGTGCTGGACGACGACCTCCTTCCAGCCGACCCGGCCGGGGAACGTGTTGTCCCGGTACTCGAGACGGTGGCTCCCCGGCCGCAGGCGCGGTGAGCCATACACCGATTCGAACCGGGACGTGCGCAGGCCGGCGACGCCCGGCGGGAAAGCGAGGGCATGCCGGAGGGGACGGAGGGAAACGGCATGCCCGTCGACCCGCAGCGAGATCCCACGCTCGATCTTCGGCAGAAGGTTCGCCGCAGTCGGCTTCTCCTGGAAGGTCGGGATCTCGGCGAGGTCGAGAACGTAGAGGACGTAGACGCGGTCGCCGGAGGCGACGACGCGGCTGTAGTGGTTGGTGGTGAAGTTGCCGAGCGGGTGCGCGGCGGCAACGGCCGGCACGGCCAGCGCGCCGAGCACGGCCAGCGCGACCAGAGCGCGCTTCACCGGGCGAGCCTCCGCGCGAGAGGAGCCCAGAGCAGCGAGAAATGTGGATTGAGCGCGACCGCACGGCGGAACCAGCCGCGCGCGTCCGTCGCATGGCCGAGGCACCGCTCGATCATCCCGCGGTGGAAGAACTTGAGCGCGTCCTGCGTGCCGAGGCGCAGCGCGTGCTTCGAGTAGGGAAGCGCCTCCGCGCATCGGCCGTTCCGCTCCAGCGCCCAGCCGAGCACGTCGTCGCCGTCGATGCTCGGGCGCTCACGCTGAGCGGACCGGGCGAGCGCGAGCGACGGCGCCAGCTGCGATTCCGTGGTCGACGCGGAACAGGGCGATCTCGAGGTCGGTGCGCACGCCGTTCGCTGCGAGCAGTCGCCGGATCGCGTCCATCAGCGCGTATTCGCGCGCGGCGGCCGTTCGGTTCCCTGCCCTGCCGGTAGAGATCGCCGAGCGTCGAGACGAACTGCGGCAGCGGGATGCGCGCGACGGCGCGGCGCTCGAGCCGGATCGCGAGGGGAGGTGTCCCCGCGCGGCCCGCACCAGCGCCAGGGCGTCGAGCGCGTAGACGTAGCCGGGGAAGGCGGCGAGCGCGAGCCGGTACTGCCGCTCGGCCTCGTCGATCCGTCCCGTCCCCCAGTAGAGCTTCCCCAGCTGTACGCGCGCCCACGCTTGCGGCTCCGGTTCGGCTTCCGGCCGCGTTGACGGCGGCGGCCATCGGCGCGAGCGCGGCGCGCGGGTGGCCGAGGAGCTCCCGGGCGTAGGAGACGCGCGGTGTAGGCGGCGAGCCCCGGCTCGAGCTGGGTCATGCGGTCGAACGCCGCAAATGCCTCGCCGTAGCGGCCGAGCTCCACCAGCGCGTCGCCGGCGACTCCGTACGAGCGGGACTGGATCGCGTTCGGCACGTGCGCCGCCTCACCGTCGGCGATCGCGCGCCGTCCCCACCGGAGACCTTCACCGAAGAGATGCCGCGAGAGCGCGAGCGAGCCGAGCCCGCTCTCGGTCAGGGGACTGCGCGGCGCGAGGCCGAGCGCGTCGTTCAGGACGCCGTCTGCCTTGGAGTAGTAGGAGGGATCGCCGGTCTCACGGGCGCGCTGCTCGTACTCGAGCCCGAGGAGCGTCAGCGAGCCCGCGTCGTCCGGCTGCGCTCGGAGCTCTGCCTGAAGCTTGCGAATCGTGGCGGCCGTGTCGCGGGCCGCGGGAAGGGACGGGACCAGCGCCGGACAGAGGCGCCGCAGCGGCGGCGGCCGGCTGCGGGCGGCGCGCCGGACGACTCGGAGAGGATCCCGCCGAACATCGTCGCCCCCACCGCGACGCAGAGGACGACGAGCACGAGGAGGAGCCTGCGCGGACGCAGGCTCCTCCCGATGATGCTCGTGCTCCGGTTCATCCCAACGGGCGGTTGAGATGGATCCGGTTGCGCCCATCCCACGGAGCCGGCAGGAACGGGAAGGCCGCAGGGAGGGGCTTGTCGTTGACGTTGATGCCGTCGGCGGCGTGCGCGTTGATGTAGTTCGCGCCGCCGATGACGCGAGTCTCGACGTCGGTGACATCGTCGATCGGCCGTCGCCCGTTCGGGAAGGCGGCCGCATCGGGCGTCGAGTGCCCGTCCGCGTCGTGCGCCAGCGGGCCAAGGCGCTTCTGGCCCGCGAGCGGGGTCGGCGGGACGTGCAGGTTGAGCCGCAGCAGGTCCGAGTAGATGCCCGACTGCGGCGGGTAGCCGTAGGTGAGCAGCAGGTCACGGAGATCCGTGCGGTTCGTGGTCGCGGCCGGCACGCCGTACACGAGCTGCAGCGCCAGCGCCAGCCTCGGGTTGAGGTAGTAGTCGAGGTAGTGGTTCTCCTGATTGCCGAACCGGCTGCCCTGGTTGTCGATCGCGTTCCAGGCGTCCTTGTCAGGAGTCCCGATGACCGCCTCGTTCACCAGCGGGTTGGCGAGACGCTCGACCTGCTGGATCTGACCGCCCTCGCCGCGCCCGTGCGAGGTGAACAGCGGCCGGTACGTGGCGGCCACTCCTCCGAGCAGCGGGGTCTCGGTCTGGTCGGAGCCCTTCCCGTCCAGCGTCAGCATTGAGGCCGGAATCTCGAGCGCAATCTCCTGGACGTTGAAGCCGGAGAGCATGTCGACGCCGAAGGCGTTCGCTCCGTCGTTCGCGTCCTGGGCGTTCGTCTCGATCGGAAGCGGCGACAGGCCGAGGTTCAGCGTGTCGAACAGCCCGCCGAGGTCGATGTAGAACGGGTCGTCCCGCTGGCCGGCGAACACGCTGATCCCGTTCGAGAGGGAGTACGTGCCCTTCTGGGCGAGCAGCGTCGTAGTTCGGCATCGTCCGCGGCCCGACGTTGGAGGGAACGGCGATGAAGTCCTTGCCGAGGTCGACGCGGTTGAAGCCCTTGATCATCGTCAGCGAGTAGCGCTGGCGGAAGCCCAGGCCTTCCGAGCCTGGACCGTCGAGCTCGGTGATCGGCGGGATCGCGACCTGGTTCAGGAAGAGGCCGAGGGCAGCCGTGTCGCCGCGGATCTCGTTCCGGAACTTGAGCTCGAAGACGACGTCGTTCGGATTGCCGTCCTGGTTGTTGTCGATCCGGAACCGATAGGTGACGTTCGGATCGAAGTTGTAGTAGTTCGGGCCGGAGCTCGGCTCCTCGCCCGGATTCGTGTCCATGATGAGGACGACGTTGCCCTCGTGCCCCGGCTGGTAGCTGCGGAACATGAAGAAGTCCGAGATGTCGGCAGGGGCATCGAGGGAGATGAGCGGCGCTTCGCGGTGACTCGCTGCCAGCGCGGCTCCCGGCCCCGACCCGCGTCCGACCGCGAGCACGAGAGCGCAGGAGCCGGCCACGAGCAACGCGAGGACCGGCAACTTTCTTCGCATGGTGCTTCTCCTCTCTGAGGGGTGACTCCCGACGGGCGTTGTTCGTCCCGCCCACTCGTTCGGTTCACCGAACCGACGGCAGCCGCGAGCCGAAGTAGATTTGTGCACCTGACCCACCTGTCAGACGAAGCGCTGATTGCCTTGCTCGAGCGCGGCGAAGAGGACGCGCTCGCCGAGCTGTACGACCGGTATGGCCAGGTCGCGTACTCGCTCGCCTACCGGATGCTCCGGAACGAGACGCTGGCGGAGGACGCGGTGCAAGAGGCCTTCCTGACGGTCTGGCGGAACGCCGCCCGCTTCGTCCCCGAACGGGCGAAGGCGAGCACCTGGCTGCTCACGATCGTCCACCGGCGCGCGGTCGACCTCGTGCGGCGAGAGGAGCGCAGGCGGACAGAGCCGTTCGCGGTCGGTGCCGAGCTCGCTTCGGCGGAAGGCTCCGCGGCGGACGAGGCCTGGTTGCGGCTGCAGCGCGAACGCGTCCAGGAGGCCCTCCGCCACCTCCCGGACGAGCAGCGCGAGGCGCTCGAGCTCGCCTACTACGGCGGTTTCACGCAGTCTGAGCTGGCGGAACGCCTCGGCCAGCCCCTGGGTACGATCAAAAGCAGGATGTTCGCCGGTCTCGCGCGTCTGCGCGACCTCCTCAGCGACGTCCGAATCGAGGAAGAGACATGGAGCCCGAGGCAATCCACGACCTGACGTCCGCGTACGCGCTGGATGCACTCGACGCCGACGAGGCTGCGGAGTTCGAGCAGCATCTGCGGCACTGCGAGCGCTGCCAGGCGGAGCTCGCCGAGCTGCAGGGCACGACGGCGCTGCTCGCGTACGCCGCTCCTTCGGAGCCGGCTCCGGCTGCGCTGCGCGGCCGGATCCTCGAGCAGGCTCGCGCGGAGCGCTCGAACGTCATCCCGTTCCCGCGGAGCCGACGGCGGACGACGTGGGCCTTCGGAGCGGCCGCAGCCGTGGCTGCAGCGGCCGCGATCGGCCTCGGGATCTGGGCGGCCGTCCTGCACAACGACCTCGGCGCGGAGCGCTCGGCCCACAACCGCGCGGCGGACGCGCTCGCGATCGTGGCCGCGCCGGGAACGGCGCACGTCGACCTGGCCGGAGCGAACGGAACCCTCGCCGTCGGGCAGTCGGGACGGGCGGTGCTCGTCATCTCCGATCTGAAGAAAGCACCGGCCGGGAAGACCTACGAGGCGTGGGTGATCCGTGGCTCGAAGCCGTCGCCGGCCGGACTGTTCGGTGGTGGCGGCAGCACCGTCGTCCCGCTCTCGCGCTTGGTGCAGCCGGGGTCGGTCGTGGCGGTGACGGTCGAGCGAAACGGCGGTGTGGACATGCCGACGCAGACGCCGTTCATCTCGGCTACCGCGTAGCGATCCCGCGCGCGGCTACTACTCTTTTCAGTCGTGCGGCTGTGGAAACGCAAGGAGAAGGACGGCAAGCCCCGGCGCAAGATCCGCAGGCTTCGCCTCTTCACTCTGATGCTCGTGCTCGGGATCCTGGGTCTCGGGGCGTTCGTCTTCGGGGTCGTGACGGCGATCGCGGAGGAGATCCCGAAGCTCGATCCCTCGTACCAGCAGCGGATCTCCAAGAACGGGTTCATCTACGCGGATGACGGCAAACGCGTGCTCGCGGTCCTCCGAGGCGCCGAGAGCCGCGTGATTGTCCCCCCGCGCGACATCGCGCCGGTGATGAAGCAGGCGATCGTCGCGATCGAGGACCGGCGCTTCTTCGAGCACCGCGGCGTCGACCTGCACGCGATCTTCCGCGCCGTCTGGGCGGACGTCACGACCGGCAACGTCGTCCAGGGCGGATCGACGATCACGCAGCAGTTCATCAAGAACGCCTATGTCCACAGCGCCCCCTCGATCAGCCGCAAGCTCAAGGAGGCGGCGCTCGCCTGGCAGCTCGAGCAGAAGTGGTCGAAGGACCGGATCCTGACCGCGTACCTGAACACGATTTACTTCGGCAACGGCGCCTACGGGATCCAGCAGGCCTCGGAGACCTATTTCCACCACAGCGCCAAGACGCTCGACCTGCCCGAGGCCGCGCTCCTCGCCGGGATCCCGCAGGACCCGACGCTGTACGACCCGGTGGCGAACCCGAAGGAGGCCGCGGGCCGGCGCGGCGACGTGCTGCGCGCGATGTACGAGCAAGGCGACATCACCGCCGAGGAGCTGCACACGGCGACGAGCGCGGCGCTCCCGTCCCCCGGCGACGTCCACCTGCCGGGGACGCAGGGCCCGGCCCAGTACTTCGTGAACTACGTCAAGCAGCAGCTCGTCGACCGCTGCGGGTCGAGCCAGGTGTTCGGCGGCGGCCTGCGCGTGACGACCACGATCGACCTCGGCCTCCAGCAACTGGCGCAGACGGCGATCTCGAAATGGCTGACCCATCCGGGCGGCCCCTCCGCGGCGCTGGTCGCGATCGACCCGCGGAACGGCGAGGTGAAGGCGATGATCGGCGGCGACAACTTCCGGCAGAGCCAGTTCAACCTGGCCGTGCAGGGAGAACGCCAGCCGGGCTCGTCCTTCAAGCCGTTCGTCCTTGCGACGGCGCTGCAGGACGGGATCTCTCCGGTGAGCGAGTTCGACTCGAAGCCGGTCGAGATCTTCACCGGCGATCGCGTCTGGGTCGTCCACAACTACGAAGGCGACTACATCGGCCGCGCAAATCTCCAGACGGCGACGACCTACTCCGACAACTCGATCTACGCGCAGCTGACCGACCTCGTCGGTCCGGCGTCGGTCGTCAAGACGGCCCACACGATGGGGATCACGAGCCCGCTCAAGGACTACTTCTCGATCGGGCTCGGCGCGCAGGCGGTCAACCCGCTCGAGATGGCACGCGCCTACTCCACGCTCGCGAATGGCGGTTACCGAATTGACGGCGCCATCACCGGCAACCACGCGCGCGCGATCGTCTCGGTCGGCGGGAACGCCTCGGGCGGGTGCGGCGGCGAGAACAAGGCGGTCGCGAACCGTGCGATCAGCCCGACGACCGCCAAGGTCATCAACTACATCCTTCAGACCGTCGTCACCCAGGGAACCGGCAAGCGCGCGCAGCTCTCCGACGGGCGGCAGGTCGCAGGCAAGACCGGGACGACCGAGAACTACGGCGACGCCTGGTTCGTCGGCTACACCCCGCAGCTCGTCACCGCCGTCTGGGTCGGCTACCCCGACAAGCTGAGGCCGATGCAGACGCAGTTCAACGGAGACCCCGTCGCCGGCGGGACCTATCCCGCCTTGATCTGGAAGGCGTTCATGGAGCGGGCGCTCACCTACCTGAAGGACTCGCCGGCAACCTTCCAGCCGCCGCCGAGTACCTGGGGCTCCTCGGCGCTCGTCCTCAACCGGAACGGACGGGTCGAGGCGGACAACGGCTACTGCCTCGACCCGCGGATGGTCGTCTACCTCCCCGGCGAGGCGCCGACGAAAAAGGCGAACTGCAAGCCGAACGAGGTGCAGGTGCCGAACGTGATCGGCAAGCCGATCGAGCTCGCGAGGGCACGCCTGGCCGTGCAGCCGCTCAAGGCGCGGATCCTGTACAAGCCTCTGACCGCCCGGCAGCGGCCGGGAATCGTGCTGCAGCAATATCCGAAGGGCGGGACGCTCTCGTCCTACGACCCGGTGACGCTCTTCCTCGGCAAGCCGCTACACGGGGTCGTCCCGTACGTGACCGGGTTGCAGCTCGAACAGGCCCGGTCGAAGCTGGAGGAGGCGAAGCTGCTGCCGCGGGTGGTGAAGGAGGTACCGCAGCCGAAGCGGCTCGGTCGCGTTCTGTTCCAGGCGCCTCGGGGCGGCGTCGCAGCGTCTCCGGGGATGGAGATCCGCCTTATCGTGGCCGGATCGCCCGACTGAGGAAGCGCGAGCCCGCGAGCGCGTAGCGCCACGGCCGGTCGGCGGCCTGGGTGATCCCGATCCGTGGGCCGGTGACGATCTCCGGTTGCTCCCGCGGCGGACGCAGCTCGAAGGGCGGCTCGTCCAGCGGGAGGCCGTCATGCTCTCGCGTCACGCCGAGCGCCTGGCAAAGCCGGCCCGGCCCAGCGCACAGGAGCCGGGGGTTGTCGAGGCCGCGCCGCCGGCGCATCTCCTCAAGACCCTGCCGCGGCTCGAGCGCCCGGATCAGGACTGCGCTCGCCACCCCCTCCCCCTCGCACACGAAGTTGAGGCACCAGTGGATCCCGTACGAGCGGTAGACGTAGGCGTGGCCAGGTGGGCCGAACATCGACGCGTTGCGCGGGGTCATGCCGCGGTAGCCGTGCGCAGCCGGATCCTCGTGGTCGTAGGCCTCGACCTCGACGATCGGGCCCCCCACTCCGTCCACGAGCAGCGTCACGCCGACCAGGTCCGGCGCCACGTCGTGGACCGAGCGCGCGAAGAAGTCACGCGCGAGCGGCATCGCGCTCCTTCGCGTCGTAGCGGACGAAGGCCGGGAAGAGCGCGGCGATCACGAGCGTCCCGACGACGCAGAGAATCCCGCCCGAGACGATCGAGAAGCGCAGGCTCGTCAGCGAGGCCACCACACCCGCCTCGAGATTGCCCAACGCGGGCGTGGACGCAACCTGGGCGAACTCGATCCCCGATACCCGCCCGCGCATCCGGTCGGGCGTGACGCTGAAGAGGATCGTCTGCCGCATGACCGCGCTGACGTTGTCGGCGGCGCCGGCGCCGGCGAGGAAGATCAGCGCGAGCCAGAGCGAGTCCGCGAAACCGAAGGCGACGATGAATGCACCCCAGAGCCCCGCGGCGATCACGACCACCAGCCCCTGCCTGCGGACGTGTCCGATCCAGCCGGACAGCAGCGACGCAAGCAGCGCGCCTGCGTAGGGAGCGGCGTAGAGAACGCCGACGATTCCCGCCCCTCCGCCGAACTTCTTCGCGAGCGCGGGAAAGAGCGCGCGCGGCATCCCGAAGACCATTGCGTTCGAGTCGGTCAGAAACATCCCCAGCAGCACCTTCTTGCTGACCACGAAGCGAAAACCCTGGACGATCGAGCGCACGCTCGGCCGGTCGGCGTCCGGCGCGGGCGCGAGCTTCGGCAGCATCCAGATCGACCACAGGGAGGCGGCGAACGTGCCGGCGTCGATCCAGAACGCGCCGCTGATCCCGGCCGCGGCGATCAGGAGGCCGCCGACGGCCGGCCCGCCGACCGAGGTCGTGCTCGAGTACACGCTCTCGATCGCGTTCGCGGCGGCGAGCTCCTCCGGCTCGACCAGGCGCGGAATCACGGTGGTCATGCCTGCGACCCCGAACGAGAAGATGCACATCGAGAGCGTCGCGAGCACGTATAGCGCCCACACGCGCGGCTGATCGAGCGAGGCGTTCAGCGCCAGCCCGACGCTGACGAGCGCGAGGAGCGCCTCCGTCCACAGCAGGAGCCGCCGCCGGTCGATCGCGTCGGCGATCGCGCCGCCGACGATGGTCAGCGTCAGCAGCGGGACGAGCTCGGTGATCGAGAGCAACCCGACCTGGAGCGTCGAATGAGTGAGCTCGTACAGCTGGAAGGGCGCGGCGACCGCGGCGATCTCGCTGCCGAACGTCGAAATCGTCTGGCCGACGAAGAGCCGCCTGAAGGCTTGGTGTCGGCGCAGCGGCCCGAGATCGATGGCCAGCCGCCGCCAGCCCTTCGGGGGAAGCCTGACTTCAGACGGTTCCAAGCGGCGCTAGAACAGCTGGTCGGCGTCGGCGTCGCCCGCCGTCGCCTCGAGGAGGCGCCGGGCACGCCGGCTCAGGTCGCCGAGGTCGACGCGGCCCGACTCGGCCTGCTGGACGAGGCGGTTCGCGAGATCGACGGCGTCGTCGACCAGCGCGACGCCGACGGCGGCGTCCGAGCCCATGTCGTCCAGGATCGTCCGCTCGGTGCGGGAGGCGACAATGGGGTCGGAGACGCCTTCGATCCAGACTCGCGTGCGCCTGCCGTCGCCCCGCTCGTCGCCGCGCAGCGGCTCGAGCGCGTAGATCTTGTCGGCGCGCGCGTACTTGCCGAAGCCCAGGAAGACCATCTTCGGCTGCCCGTCGGCCATGTCCCGATTATCGCTGCTTCACTGTCTCGGTGCGGCGTGCGCTACTCCTCTATTCCGTCTTCTGTGGAGGGCTCGCCGTCCTCGTCTTCGCGTTCGCCTTCCATACCGCGCGCGGGGCCCATTGGGACGCGGAGATCCTTCACGCGGCTACCGGCGGACGCGGCATCCCGACCGTCCAGGAAGCGAGCCGAGGACTGGTCGACACGATCTCGATCGGCTCGATCGTGCTGCTCGGCGGCGGCCTCGTTGCAGTGGCGCTCATCCTCGGCCGGACGCGGGCGGCATGTGCGGCGGTGATCACGATCGCGGGCGCCAATGCGACGACCCAGCTCCTCAAGCCGACCCTCGACGATCACCGCTTCCCGAGCGGCCACGCGACGGTCGCGATGTCCCTGGCGGTGGCGACGGTGCTGGTCGCGCCGCCGGCCTGGAAGGTCGTCGCCGGGCTTGCCGGAGCGGCGTACGCCGCGGGCGTCGGCGTCTCGCTCGTGATCCAAGCGGCCCATTTTCCCAGTGACGTCGCGGCCGGTTACCTGGTCGCCGGCGCGTGGGCTGGCGCGGTGGCGGTGGCTCTACCCGAAGCGCGGGCGGCGGAGCGGAGGGCGTCACGGCGAGCCGGCATCGCGGCGGCCATTCTCGCGGTCGTTGGCTTCGCCGTCGCCGTAGCCGTGGCCGTCGTCGAGCATCCTGGGATAACGGTCCGCGTCGAGGACCGGACGAAGCTGGTGTTCGCGCTCACGGTTCTCGCAGCCCTGGCGCTCGCCGTCGCAGGCGGCCTCGCGCTGGTTCAGACGATCGCGGTGCGGAGCGCGTCCACGACGCGCTCCTGGTCCTCGGGGTCGATCCCCGAGTAGAACGGCAGGGCGAGCGTCTTCCGGCTCGCCTCCTCAGCCACCGGGAACATCCACTCATGGAAGCCGTAGCGCTCGCGCATGTACTGCTGCAGATGGACGCAAGGGAGGTACGGGCGCGACTGGATGCCCTGGTCCTCGAGGACGCCGATGACACGGTCGCGGTCGATGCCGGAGGCCAGCCGGACAACGTAGACGAACCAGGAACGGCGGTGGTTCTCGTCGTCGACCAGCAGGGTCGACACTCCGTCCACGTCCGCGAACAGCTCCGCGTAGCGGGCCGCGGCGGCGGCGCGGCGCTCGAGCAGCTCGTCCAGCTTCTCCAGCTGGGCGATCCCGATCGCGGCATGGACGTCGCTCAGCCGGTAGTTGAAGCCGAAGCGAGAATGGTCGAGCCAGCCGTCAGTGTCTGCTCGGCCCTGGTTGCGCAGACTGACGAGCAGCTCGAGCTCCTCCGCCGAGCCGGTCGTGACGATCCCGCCCTCCCCCGTCGTCATCTGCTTGTTCGGGTAGAAGGCGAAGACCGCCAGATGCCCGTGGGAGCCGATGGCGCGGCCCTTGTACTCGGCGCCGAGCGCCTCGCAGGAGTCCTCGATGAACGCGAGGCCGTGCCGCTCGGCGATCGCGCGCAGCTCGTCCAGCTCGCAGGGGTAGCCGAAGATGTCCACGGCGACGATCGCGCGCGTCTTGGGCGTCACGGCGGCCTCGACAGCCTGCGGATCAAGGTTGAGCGTCTGCGCGTCGACGTCGGCGAACACGGGAGTTGCCCCCTCGTACATGAAGCAATTCGCGGAGGCGACGAACGAGTACGGCGAGGTGATCACCTCATCTCCCGGCCCGATCCCCGCGATGCGGCAAGCGAGGTGGAGACCCGCCGTCCCGCTCGAGACGGCGGCCGCGTACGGCGCGCCGACACGCTCGGCGAACATCCCCTCGAAGCGGGGGACGTGCGTCCCGAGCGAGAGGTGCCGGGACTGCAGCACCTCGAGCACCATCCGCGCCTCGTTTTCGTCCAGCCACGGACGCGAGAGCGGAATGGTCCTTGTCGCCTGGATCACGCCTCGGCGGGCGCGCGCGTGGAGTACTCGAGCCAGTGCGACCACCGTTCGCTGCGGCCGCGCACCGTGTCGAAGAAGGCCGACTGGATCTCGCGCGTGATCGGACCAGGCGGGCCGATCTCCTGATCGTCGACCGAGCGGACGGGCGTCACCTCCGCCGCGGTGCCCGTCAAGAACATCTCGTCGGCGAGATAGAGGTCGGTGCGGATCAAGCTCGTCTCCTCGACGCGATACCCGAGATCTTGCGCGATCTGGATGATCGTGTCGCGGGTCACTCCGGGGAGGATCGAGGCGGAGAGGTCAGGCGTGTAGATGACACCGTCCTTGACGATGAAGATGTTCTCGCCCGAGCCGTCGGCGATGTGCCCGTGGTCGGTCATGAGGATCGCCTCGTCGTAGCCGGCTCGCGTCGCTTCGAGCACCGCCAGCATCGAGTTCAGATAGACGCCGGTGGCCTTGGACACGTGCGGGACGGTGTTCATGTCGACGCGCTGCCAGGAGGAGATCTTCGCGCGGATCCCGCTTTGCAGCCCCTCGGCGCCGAGGTACGCGCCCCAGGGGAAGCTCATGACCACGACGTCCACCGGGTGGTCCCGCCCCGGGTTGACGCCGAGCTCGGAGAAGCCGTAAAACGCGATCGGGCGCAGGTAGCACTCGGGCAGCCCGTTGATGCCGATCAGCTCGTGGCAGACGTCCCGGAGCTCCTCGATCGAGAACGGGAGCCCCATGTACAGAATCTTGGCCGAGTTGTGCAGGCGCTTCAGGTGCTCGGTCAGTCGGAAGACGGCTGTCCCTTTGGGCGTCTCGTAGGCGCGGATGCCCTCGAACACGCCCGAGCCGTAGTGGAGCCCGTGCGTGCCGACGTGGATCTTTGCGTCCGCCCAGTCGACGAACTCACCGTTCATCCAGATCTTTTCCGTGGCCTGCACCGCGGGACGAATCTTATCCTGAGGCGTCGTCGGACACGTCCGCGGCTTCTGCCCGGCTCAGCCGGACGAGCTCCGAGGGCGGGAGCGAGGCGAGGTGCCGGTGGGAGCCCGCACCGATCCATAGGCGGTCGTAGCGCAGCAGCCGTGGGTCGATCAGCACGCGGTCGATCTCCGGCAGGGGAAACGGCGCGACGGCCCCCGCCTCGAATCCGGTCACCTGGAGGACGCGCGCGGGCCCCGCGACCTTGGCGCGCTCCGCTTTCGCGGCGGCGGCGATCTTGCGCGGGTCTGCCCGGCGATCGCCCGGGACGAGCGCGACGACCGGCCGGCCGTCGCAGTCCAGGACGAGCGACTTGACGATCTGCGCCAGGCTGCAGCCGACGGCGTTCGCGGCGTCGACCGCGGTCTTCGTCTCCTCCGAGAACTCCTCGATGCGCACCTCCGCCCCGGTCTCGCGGGCGAACCGCGCGACCCGTTCGACCGGCTCAGGCCACGGAGCGCTCATGCCGAGCTCCGAGCGAGCTCGATCGCGGCTTCGAGCGACAGGGCAGCCCCGGTCTCGAGCTCGCGCTCGAAACGATCTCCGAGCTTTGTCTGCGCGGCATCGAGGCTTGCCTGCGCGAAGCGCACCGTGTACTGGGGGTCGAGCGGGCGTCCGGCCTGATCGGCCAGCGCCTGCGCCGCACGGAGAAGCTGCGTTGCCCCGACGGGGTCACGCTCGACGCGCAGCGAGCCGAGCACGACGAACGATTCGGCCAGGAGCGTCACCGAGTCGATCTTCGTGCCGGTCTCCAAGACCTGTTGAGCGATCGCCTCGGCCTGCTTGGGCCTCTTGGCCTCGATCAATACCGTCGCGAGCCAGAGATCCATCATCGCGGCCTCCCACTGCCGGCCCCGGCTGCGGAAGATCGACGCGGCTCGCTCGACCGACTCCTCAGCCTCGTCGAGGTCTGCCTCGTCGAACGCAAGGATCGAGAGGTTGTACAGCACCCAGGCAAGTCCATGCTCGTTACCGAGCTCGCGGCAGATCCGCTCGCACTCCTGCAGGCGCCGGCGTCGCTCCGCCAGGTCGGGCTCGTTGAAGCTGAGCACACGAAGCGCCCATTCGATCTGGCGCTGGTCGCCGAGCTGGCGGGCAAGCTCGAGGCTCGTACGCGCGTGTTCGCGTGCGAGCTCGATCTCGCCGAGGTTGTTGGTGGCCAGCGCCAGAGCGCCAAACGCTCTCGCACGCAGCGGCGCTTCGACGCCCGCTGAATGCTCGAGGGCCTCGTCGACCCATGCCTTCAGCTCGCGCAGGCTTGCTTGCGTCCAGAGGCTCCAGAAGGCCGCGGTTGCGAAACGAAGTTCGAGCTCGATGTCCGTCGTCTGCAGACGCTCTCGTGCGCTGCGTAGATTGTCCATCTCCGAGCTGGCAGCAGAGCGGAGCTGGTCGGGTCCCTGCGCGATGCCCTCGACGAGTGCGAGGAAGTAATCGGCGTGCCGAGCGGCCATCGTGTCAGCCTCGCCTCGCTGCTCCAGCTGCTCGCGCGCATACTCGCGCACCGTCTCGAGGAGCGTGAATCGAGGATCGCCGCCCGTGCCCTGCCGCTGCGTGAGCAGGCTTTTCTCCACGAGCGACGCAAGCGCCTCGAGGCGCGCATCGCAGACGGCCTCTGCCGCCTCGAGGGTGAAACCGGCGGCGAAGACCGAGAGGCGCGCGAACAACGTCTGCTCGTCGGGATCGAGCAGGCCGAAGCTCCAGTCGATCGCCGCTCGCAGGGTGCGATGGCGCTCCGGGCGCGTCACGCGTGCCGCCGGTCAGGACGGCAGCCGCTGGTCGAGCCGCTCGAGACAGCTTCGCGGGCGGGAGCAGTTTCACCCGCGCGGCTGCGAGCTCGATTGCAAGCGGAAGGTCGTCAAGGCGCGCGCAGATCTCCGCGACGACGCGCACGGTCGCCGTCCAGGGCAAAGTCGGGGCTTGACTGCGCGCGCTCGCTCGACGAATAACTCTACGGCGGCGTCGCTCGGAAGCGGTGGGACTGGGTACTCCTGCTCCCCTGCCGAGCCTGAAGGGGATCCTGCTCGTGCGAGAATCTTCGCGCGAGGTGCGGCAGCAAGCCACCGGTTGAGCTCGGGGGCCGCCTCGACGACGCGCTCGACGTTGTCGAGGACGAGCAGGACCTCCTTATCGCGCAGGTAGTCGAGAGCGTCTCCGAGAGCTCGCGGCCTCCCGCGTTCCTGCAGGCCGAGAGCTCTGCGCAACCGCCGGCACAACCAGCGCAATGTCGCTCGACGTCGGCCAGATCGACGAAGAAGACGCCGTCTTCGTACTCATCGAACATGTCCGCGGCGAGCTGAATCGCGAGGCGCGTCTTGCCCACCCCTCCCGGACCCGTGAGCGTCAGGATCCGGGCGCGTGACAGGAGACCGCGCGTTTCCGTAAGTTCGCGCTCGCGCCCGACCAGCGGCGCCGCCTGGACCGGGAGATTGGTCGTCCGCCGGTCGAGCGTCCGCAGCGGAGGGAAATCGGAGGCCAGGCCGTCGCCGAACTAGCTGATGGAGCTGCTGCGAGCGTGTCAGGTCCTTCAGTCGATGCTCGCCGAGGTCCCGGAGGCTCGCCGGGTCGACTAGCTCCGCGGTCGCGGAGGAGACGAGTACCTGGCCGCCGTGCGCTACGGCGGCGATGCGCGCCGCCCGGTGGACGTCGATGCCGACGTAGCCCTCGGCCGCGACGTGCGGTGTGCCGGTGTGGATGCCCATCCGGACCTGGATCGGGCCAGAGGCGAGCGCGCGCTGAGCCTCGATCGCAGCTTCGAGCGCCGCCGGCGCGGTGCGAAAGGCGAGAAAGAACGAGTCGCCCTGCGTGTCCACCTCGACGCCCCCATTACGTGAGCTCGTCTCCCGAATGATCCGGCGGTGCTCGGCGAGCGCGTCCGCGTAAGCCTCGGCACCAAGTTCGTCCAGGACCGTGGTCGATCCCTCGATGTCCGTGAACAGAAAGGTGACGGTGCCGGTCGGAAGCTCGCGCTCCACCGACGTATTGTCGATCAGTAGACGAAGGGGACGAGGCGGTAGCGGACGTGCCGGCGATAGTCCTCGTACTCGGGGAACCGCTCGTCGAGATGGTGCTCCTCGACGCGGACCTTGCCCGCCCACAGGAGACCGAGCACAACGGTCAGGCCGAGGCCGATCCAGTTGCGGTTGAGCGAGGCTCCCCCGAAGAGCAGGAGGACGCCGAGGTACATGGGATTGCGCACGATCCGAAAGGGGCCGCGCGTGACCAACTCGGCCCCCGCGCGCGGCTCGGGCAGGACGGTGAACGACCGGCCCATCGCGATCCGCGTCGAGATCGTGAGGGCGAGGCCGAGCGCAATGAGCACCCAACCGACGATATGCACCGCCGGCCCGTGCGGCCGCGGCTCGAAAAGCCACGAGAGCAGGATCGAGACCATCAGCGCCGTCTGGGCGGCGACCCAGATCACCGCAGGGACACGAACCGCACGTCGTCGAAGCCGCCGCCGTGCAGCCGCTCGACCAGCTCCGGCGGCGCCTCCGAGTCGATCGAGAGCGCCATCAGCGCCTTGCCGCCGCGACGCGTGCTCGAGACGGCCATGTTCGCGATGTTGACCCCGGCCTCGCCGAACAGCGTGCCGACCCGGCCGATGACGCCGGGCACGTCGTCGTAGCGGAGGAAGACCATGAGCGGCGAGAGCTCGATGTCGACCTGGAAGCCGAGCGCGGCCACGAGCCAGCGGCGGTGCATCCCGGCCGATCGTGGTCCCGGCGACCTTGACCTCGTCGCCGTTGTTGCGCACCGAGACGCGGATCAGGTTGGTGAAGTCGCGCGCCGAGCGGCGCTTCTCCTCGGACACGTCCACGCCGAGCTCCTCCGCGACGACCGGCGCGTTCACGTAGTTGACCGGACGGTCGACCCGGCCCTGGAACGCGCCGTTCAGCGCCGCAACGGTCAGCAGCCGCGTGTCGTAGGTGGACAGGCCGCCGTAGTAGGTGAGCGCGATTCGCTCCACGCGACCGCCGGCGACCTCCATCGCCAGGCGTCCAAGCGTGGCCGCGAGCGGGATGTACGGCCCGAGCAGCTCCATGTCCTCGGCGCGGATCGCCGGGATGTTGACCGCGTTCGACACGAGCTCGCCCTCCAGCGCGGCCGCGACCTGCTGCGCCACGATCACGCCGGCGCGGTCCTGCGCCTCCTCGGTGGACGCGGCGAGATGCGGCGTGACCACCACGTTGTCGAGCTCGAGCAGCGGCCCCGAGTACGGCTCGGCCGAGAAGACGTCGAGCGCCGCTCCGGCCACGTGGCCGGAGCGCAGGGCGTCGAGCAGCGCGTCCTCGTCGACCAGCTCGCCGCGCGCGGCGTTGACGACGCGGACGCCCGGCTTCATGCGCGCGAAGGCACCGGCGTCGATCGAGCCCTGCGTCTCCGGCGTGAGCGGCAGGTGGAGGGTGAGGAAGTCGGCCTCGGCCAGGACGTCCTCCTGCGACTCGGCGCGCTCGACGCCGAGCTCGCGGAATCGTTCCTTGGAGACGAAGGGGTCGTAGCCGACGACGCGCATCTGCAGCCCGGCCGCGCGACGGGCAACCTGCTGCCCGATCCGTCCGAAGCCGAGCACGCCGAGGGTCTTGTCCGCCAACTCGAGCCCGCCGTAGCGGGACCGCTCCCAGCGGCCGTCCTTGAGCGCCGCGTGCGCTTGCGGGATGTTGCGCGAGAGTGCGAGCAGCAGGCCGATCGCGTGCTCGGCGGCCGAGATGACGGTCGATTCGGGCGCGTTCGCAACCACGATCCCGCGGCGGGTCGCCGCCTGGACGTCGACGTTGTCCACGCCGACTCCGGCGCGGCCGATTACCTTGAGCCGGTCGGCGCGCTCGATCAGGTCGGAGGTCAGCTTGGTCGCCGAGCGGATGATGATCGCGTCGTAGTCGCCGATCTTCAGCGCGAGGTCGCCGTTCGAGTCGACGTCGACCTCGTAGCGCTCGCGCAGGAACTCCACGCCGGCGTCGGCGATCTTCTCCCGGACGAGGACCTTCGGGCTCACACCGTCGTTCGCTCGAACACTTCGAGCGCGCGGCCGACGGCGACGCCGCGCGCGATGTCAGCGCCCATCTCCGCGAGCGCGAGCTCGATCCCGGCGAGCGCGGTCGTGATGTCGAAGATGTCGTAGTAGCCGATGTGGCCGATGCGGAAGATCCGGCCCTTGAGCGGCCCCTGACCGGGCGCGAGGGTGATCCCGAAGCGGTCGCGGATGGTGGCGACGAGCTCGCCGGAGTCGATCTCCTCCGGGACGCTGACGGCGGTGACGACGGCCGAGCGGTCCTCGTCGGGCGAGAACAGCTCGAGCCCCATGGCCTTGACCCCTTCACGGCATGCCCGGCCGAGGCGGAGGTGCCGCTCGAACGCCGCCTCGAGGCCCTCCTCGAGGATGAGGCCAAGCGCGACGTTCAGGCCGCCGACCAGCGACACGGCCGGCGTGAAGGCGGCGTCGAACTTCGCCTGCGCCTTGCGCACGCGCTCCCAGTCGAAGTAGTAGCGCGGGTAGGCCGGCGTCGGGCGCCTTCTGCCACGCCGTCTCCGAGACGGAGACGATGGCGAGCCCGGGCGGGGTCATCAGCGCCTTCTGCGAGCCGGAGACGACCACGTCCACCCCCCACGCGTCGGTCTCGAGCTGGACGGCGCCCAGGCTCGAGATCGCGTCGCAGACGACGAGCGCGTCGCCGGCCGCGGCCGACAGGGCCTGGACGTCGGCGACGACTCCGGTCGATGTCTCGGACTGCGTCAGGAGGACGACCGCAGGAGCGGTCTCGTCTATCCGCGCGCGCAGATCGTCGGCCGAGGGCGTCTCGCCCCAGTCGTAGCGGAGCTCGACCACGTCACAGCCGTAGGCGCGCGCGATCTCGCCGAAGCGCTCGCCGAAGTACCCGGCCGAGACGCAGAGGACGCGCTCGCCGGGCGAGCACAGGTTGGCGATCGCCGATTCCATCCCGCCCGTGCCGGAGCAGGTGTAGACGAGGACGTCGTTGCGCGTCTGGAACACCTCCTGCAGGCGGCTCAGGAGCTCCTCGAACAGCTCGCGGTAGTCACGCGCGCGGTGGTGGATGACGGGAGCGGCGAGCGCGGCCAGCACCTGCGGCGGCGCGGGTGTCGGCCCCGGGGTCATCAGGTACCGCTTCTCGGGCACTGCGCCTGAGACTAACTAGCGCGGACGATGGCGCGAGAACGAGATGACTTGCTGGAACGTCGGCCGATTAGTCCAGCGCATCGTCTTGCCGAGGAGGCCGGGGACGAAGCGGATCCGCTCGGCGTTCGCGTCCGCGCGCCAGGCGGCCGGATTCGAGCCCTGTGCCGCCTCGAGCTGGTCGCCGGCTGCGTGGACTGCACCCCAGAGCGAGGCGGTGCATGCGTCCCCGTCGCCGCCGCCACAGTAGAACGGCGTCGAGGAAGAAAGGTCGTCCTTGACGTAGCCGTACCAGCCCGAGTCGAAGGACGAGCCGTGGGAGCTCGGGTTGTCGCTCACGGGGATCAGCTCAGCGAGCCGATCGGTGAGCGACCCGAGCCGCGGCGACATCACTGCGTCGGCGATCTTCGGCCAGAGGGCGTCCATCACCGCGGCACCTGGATCGTCGATCTTCCCGTCCAGGTCACCGTCCAGCCGGCTTGCACCGCGGGTGAGCCAGGCGTCAAGGATCCCGACGATCTCCAGGTCGCGAGCATTGACGATCGGCGGATGAGTTTGCCTCGCGAGCATCGCCTTGACCGTCGGCCAGACCAGCACCGCCCGGGCATCCTGCGTCGCCGCCTGGTTCATCGCGCCGACGACGCTCGCGACGTTGTGCTTCTTGAAGCGCGAGAGCGCCTTCTGGAGGAGCTGCACGCGCTGCACCGATCCCCATGACCACTGGTCGTCTGGGGCGGAGTAGCCCTTGGCCGGCCGGTTGTTCCAGGCGACGATGTAGCCGTTCGGCGGATTGGTTCCGCGCGCATGCGCTCCCAGCGGCTCGACTCCCTGCCAGTCGTACTGGCCGGTGCCGATCGCCGGCAGGCCGATGTCGACGCCAGGGGCCCGCTTCGGCAGCCGCGCGGCCGAGAAGAACGCGATGTCCTTGTTGTCGGCGTACACCCAGTTGAAGGAGAACTCCTCCTGGTTCATGACGGTGAAGAAGCTCTTCGCCGAGGTGACCTTGTTCCGGTCGAGGTCGGCGAAGGCGAGCGCGCTGGCCAGTTCGCGCCCGTAGGTGGAGCGCTGGTGCGAGATCGCCACCTTCGTCCCACCGACAGTCGCGTAGCCGATCACGGGGCCGTGCACCGTCGTGTGGAAGATCAGCTGCTGGTCGAGGATGTCGCCGCGCCCCTTGAGCAGGCCGGCGTCGAACGTCCCCATCGCGCGGCACTCGCCCTTGTACGTGTAGTGCAGGTCGTCGCCGCCGCAGAGCGTCTCGACGAACGAGTCGACGATGTCCGAGTGGGACGACATGGCGCTCCAGGCGTAGTCCTTGCCGCGGCCGATGACCACGTAGCCGATGCCCGGGAAGGACGCGCCTCGCGTGTCGATCCCGCCGCCGTGCATGTCGAGCTCGAGCAGGAACTCGGGCCAGTAGAAGCCGACCTGCGGGCCGGCCACGAAGATCGGGTGCTTGGTGACCGACTTCTTCGCCGCGACGAGGAGCGCGTTGCTCATGCTCGTCGAGCGGTGCTTCGCCAGCTTCGGGCCGCCGGGCTCGAACGGCGTGAAGCTCCCGTCGTCGACCACCGCGTTTCCGGGCATGGCCGAGCCGGACGCCTCGCCGTAGGAAAACGTGCCGGGCACGGTCACCGGCGAGTCGGGATCCTTCACCTGGCGGAGCTGGTCCCAGACCTGACGGCCTTCGGCGGGGCCCAGCTTGTCCTGCAGCGCGTCCAGGTATTCGGCGCGGCGCACCTCGTCGCCGCCCGCGACGCCGAAGATCCCTCCGATCAGCGCGGCCGAGGCGACGAAGTCGTTGCGGTTCCACGGCGGGATCTGCAGGCCGGTCTTCTGGATGTAGGCGTTCACGCCCGCGACGAACGCGTCGATGTCCGCGATGATCGCCCGTCCCTTCGCGCCCTGGCTCTCCAGGACCTGGTACTGGGCGGCGAGAAAGTCCTCGGCCTGCTGGCTGGGGATGAAGACCCGTCCGGACAGGGCCAGGCTGAACGCGTCCAGGCCCGGCACGTCCAGAGCGGCGATGCGCGAGGGGCCGCGAACGAGCTGCATCAACAGGTTCCTGTCCTCAGCGGTCACGAAGCCCGACCCGAACATGACGTCTGCCCGCGTCTTGCCGGTGATGTGCGCGACATCCCACTTGTCCCGGACGATCTTCAGTCCCTTCCGGCCGGTGTCCTCGACGCGCTGCGCCTTTCCCTGGAGCCCGAACGTCTCGGGCTTGAAGAAGCGGTGGACGTTCGAGGGGCTGACGGCGTTCCAGAGCGGGGTCAGCGCGTCATAGAGGGCGAGCTGGTCGGTCGAGTTCGCGCTGCTGTCCGCCGCCTCCCCTGGCGGCAAGACGTTGAGGGCGATCGAGGCGTAGTCCTTCGGCGCCTTCGCGCTCGACGACGCGGCTACGAGCGTCGGCACCGCGAGCGCCACGAGGGCGGCGGCGATCAGGAGGGGACGCAGCTTCACCAGAGGATTGCGAGCCTACAACTTGCTGTCGCTTTCGAACAGTGCGATCTTGACGGGTGTCCCGTCTGGGCATATTTGCTGCGGCTGGTGCCCTGGCAGTCACTCGAGCGTTGGCTGCGAGACCTAGACGTTTGCCAGCGGCGCTCGCTCATGCGTCAGCTACCATCGCCCGCTGAATTCACAACTCGCTGCGCGCCGCCGAGGGTGGGGTCCCGATGTTTGGCTCGGTGCGACAGCGGCAATCACGCGTTCTTGTGCCTGCGGTCGTTCTCATACTGCTGGTCCTCCTGGGCCTTTTCGCTCCCTCTGCCGGCGCGCAGGAAGGGCAGCGCGCGGTCCCCTATGACGGGTATCTCGTCTCCTCGATCCGTTCCTACCGGCACGAGACCTGGCGCTGGGAGAAGCTCATGGGCAAGCGCCCGACGCCGGCCGGAAAGGGTCATCTCGACCCGAGCCACGAATACCGGCGTTGGGTCAACCGGCTGTGGAGTCAACGTGCAGCCGCTGCGCGCCGTAGCGCGTCCCATCCGCGCCGCTACAGCGAGTGGATGTGCATTCATCGCTACGAGGGGGGCTGGCGCCTGATCGACGGCCCGTACTACGGAGGGCTGCAGATGAACATGGAGTTCCAGCGCATGTACGGCCCGGAGCTGCTCAGGAGCAAGGGGACGGCGAACCACTGGACGCCGCTCGAGCAGATCTGGGTCGCCGAGCGGGCGTACCGCGAGCTCGGATACCAGCCATGGCCCAACACCGCGCGCATGTGCGGGCTGCTCTAGCGGCGCTCGAACGCGCGGCATCGCCGAAAGTCAGGTCTTCAGCTTCTCCCGCAGCCGCTCGTTGACCACGCGCGGGTTCGCCTTCCCGCGCGTCTCCTTCATCACTTGTCCGACAAGGAAGCCGAGCAGTCCCTCCTTGCCGGCGCGGTACGCGGCCGCCTGTTCCTCGTGGGCGGCGAGGACCTTGTCGATCACCGGGTCGAGCTGCGCCTCGTCGGCGACAAGCGTCTCGCCCAGGTAGTTCTCGGCCTTGAAGCCGGCGTCCGCGCTGGCGGCCAGCGCCTTCGTGAAGGCATCGCGTGGGATCCGTTCGCGCGCCTCGATCAGCTTCCCGAGCTCGTCGGCGTTCACCGCGGACGGATCGACGCCGGCCGCGGTGAGCTCGTTCATCAGCACGTTCGCAACGGCGCGCCGGTCTCCGGGCGTTTGCTCGTAGAGATGGTCGCGCCCCGACGTCACGAGCTCCTCCGCGAGGCCGAAATCGAGCTCGTCCTCCAGCCGCTTGATCCGCGCGCTCGGCAGCTCGACGACCTCCGCGCTGGCTCGCTCGACCATCTCGGCCGGCGGCTCGATCGGGACGAGATCGGGCTCGGGGAAGTACCGGTAGTCCTGCGCCTCCTCCTTGGAGCGGAGCGGCGCCGCGTGCTCCTGGCCGGGCACGAAGTGGAGCGTCTCCTGCTCGATCTGGCCGCCGGACTCGTAGATCGCGACCTGGCGCCGGATCTCCCGCTCGATCCCCTGCGCGGCGAAGTTGAACGAGTTGATGTTCTTGAGCTCCGTGCGCGTGCGCAGCTCGTCCGAGCCCTCGGGCCGGACGGAGACGTTGACGTCGAAGCGCATCGATCCCTCCTGCATCTCCGCGTTCGAGATGCCGAGCTCCCGGATCGTCTGGCGAAGCAGCTGGAGGAAGCGCTTGGTCTGCTCGGCCGATCGGAGGTCGGGCTCGGTGACGATCTCGACGAGGGGCGTGCCCGCGCGGTTGAAGTCGACCAGCGTCCGGTCGGCGCCGTGGATCCGGCCCGTGCCGCCGCCCATATGCACGTTCTTCGCCGCGTCCTCCTCGAGATGCGCGCGCACGATCCCCACGGACATGTCTTCTTCGGCCCCGGGGACGAGGAAAGAACCGCTTATGCACAGAGGCTCGTCGTATTGGGAGATCTGATAGCCCTTGGGGTTGTCCGGATAGAAGTAGTTCTTACGGTGGAAGACGGCGTGGTCGGCGATGTCGCATCCGAGCGCGAGCCCGAGCTTGATCGTCCATTCGATGGCCTTCTCGTTCGGCACCGGCAGGACGCCGGGATGCGACAGGCAGACCGGACAGGTCTGCGTGTTCGGGCCGGCGCCGAAGCCGACCGGGCAGCGGCAGAACATCTTCGTCTCGGTCTTCAAATGGACGTGGATCTCGCAGCCGATGACGGGCTCCCAGATCACCTCTCGGCCTCCTGGGGCGTCGCTGGTGGTGCCGAGCCGGAGGGGACAGTGTTTCCAACACGGCCCCGGAGAGCTCGGTGCCGTCCAGCGACGTCAGGCGTCGGCGGAGCCGGGCTCCGCCCGGCTCGAGCCGGCGCCGGCCAGGTGGGCGAGAGGTTCATGAGGCGAGCCTCGGTGGGACGTAGTCGAAGCCGAGCGCCCGTTCGAGCGCGTGCCCGGCGCGGAAGAGCACGTTCTCGGAGAACTGCGGCCCGATCAGCTGCAGGCCGACCGGAAGGCCCTCCGACAGGCCGCACGGAATCGACAGCCCGGGCAGGCCCGCCATGTTCGGGGGGATCGCGAGCACGTCGGACAGGTACATCGCGAGCGGGTTCTCGGTCTTCGCGCCGAGCGGGAACGCGACTGTCGGCGACGTCGGCGAGACGAGGACGTCGAAGCGCTCGAGGGCCGCGGCGAACTCCTGCCGGATCACTGTCCGCACCTTCTGCGCCTGCCCGTAGTACGCCTCGTAGTAGCCCGACGACAGCGCGTAGGTGCCGAGCATGATCCGCCGCTTCGGCTCGTCGCCGAAGCCGTGGTCGCGCGTCTGCTCGTACATCTCGCGGATCCCGTCGGGCGAGACCCGCAGCCCGTACCGAACGCCGTCGTAACGGGCGAGGTTGGAGGACGCCTCGGAGGGGGCGATCAGGTAGTAGCAGGGCAGCCCGAACTCGACCGAACGCGGGAGCTCGCACTCCCCCACTTCGGCGCCGAGCTCGCGACAGAGCTCGATCGCGGCGTTCACGGACTCCGAGACGCCGGGCTCGATCCCCTCTGCTTCGTTCAGTTCTTTCGGCACGCCGACCCGCAGACCGCGCAGGTCCTCGGCCTCGGGGATCTCGACCGGCTGCGTCAACTCGACGGTGGTCGTATCCCGCGGGTCGCGTCCGGCGATCACGGAGTACAGGAACGCGCAATCCGCGACGGTCTTCGTGACGGGCCCGATCTGGTCGAGCGACGAGGCGAACGCGACGATCCCGTAGCGGGAGACGGTGCCGTACGTCGGCCGCAGGCCGACGACGCCGCACAGAGCGGCGGGCTGCTTGACCGAGCCACCGGTGTCGGAGCCGAGCGCCCACGGCGCGAGACCGGCGGCGACCGCCGCCGCCGAGCCGCCGGAGGAGCCTCCGGGGACGCGCGTGGGATCCCAGGGATTGCGCGTCGGCCCGTACGCCGAGTTCTCGGTGGACGAGCCCATCGCGAACTCGTCCATGTTCGTCTTGCCGATCGTGCGCAGCCCGCGCGCGGCACAGCGTTCGGCGACGGTCGCGTCGTACACGGGCTTGAAGCCTTCGAGGATCTTGGAGCCGGCGGTCGTCTCGATCCCGCGCGTCGAGATCACGTCCTTGAGCGCGATCGGGACGCCTTCTCCCGGCGCGTCGTCGCAGACGCGGAGGAAGCAGTTCAGCTCCGCGTCGCGCTCGTCGATCGCGTCCCGGTAGGCGGCGAAGATCTCCTGCGAAGACGCCTCCCCCGAGGTCAAGAGCGCCTCGAGCTCCTTCGCGGTCAGGCGAAGCGTGTCGATCATGCCGCCGGCACCCGGAAGTAGCCGTCCTCCTGGTCGGGCGCGTTGGCGAGAGCGTCTTCCACGGGGAGCGAGGGCTGTGCCTCGTCCGCGGCCCAGACGTTCGAAAGATCGAGGGGATGCGCGGTCGGCTCGATCTGCGACAGATCGAGCTCGGCCACCTTCCCGACCGCCTCCAGGATGGCGCTGAGCTGCTCCTGGAACCTCGCGATCTCTTCCTCGGTGAGCGCAAGGCGCGCGAGCCGCGCGACATGGAGCACCTCATCTCTCGTGATTGCCATCGATCATCCTTCCAAAACGTTCTTGGGCCGCCACCGCTTGCCGGCGAAGCCGGGCTCTGCCCGGCGAGAGCCGCACCAAACGCCGGCACTGCCACCCCCAGAGAAGGGGCAACGGGGGACCGTTTCCCCCGTTAACGGCGAAGGGCCCTTACGGGCCCTTCGCTCACATCTCTTGCGAGAGACCCTAGACCGGCTGGACGTTCGCCGCCTGGAGGCCCTTGGTGCCCTCCACGACGTCGAACTCCACCCGCTGGCCTTCGGTCAGCGACTTGTAGCCCTCACCGGCGATCGCGGTGAAATGGACGAACACGTCGTCCTCACCCTCACGCTCGATGAAGCCGTAGCCCTTCTCGTTCGAGAACCACTTCACGGTGCCCTGAGCCAACTAAAACCCTCCTTACCACAACAACGACGGCCCAGGCACCGAGCCGCCGACACTTACAGATACGCGAGCACGATAACAGCTGGTCGCTTGCCACCGCGCCGGAGCTGCGCCGCGCGCACCGTGTTGTGCAGCACCATCGCGATGGTCATCGGCCCGACGCCGCCCGGTACCGGCGTCATGTACGCGGCGCGGTCCATCGCGCCCGGGTCGACGTCGCCGAAGAGGCCGTCGTCGGTGCGGTTCATCCCGACGTCGATCACGGTGGAGCCCTCCTTGACCATGTCGGCCGAGACGAGGTGGAGGACGCCGGTGGCGGCGACGAGGATGTCGGCTTCGAGCGTCTCCCGGGCGAGATCGGCCGTGCGCGAGTGGCAGATCGTCACCGTCGCGTTCGCCTGGAGCAGGAGCTGCGCGACCGGCTTGCCGACGATGTTCGAGCGGCCGACGACCACCGCGTGCTTCCCGGCCGGATCGATCCCGTATTCCTCCAGCAGCCGCATGATCCCGAGCGGAGTCGCGCCGACGAGGTGCGGCCGCCCGAGCGCGAGCAGCCCGGCGCTGACCGGATGGAGGCCGTCGACGTCCTTGGCCGGGTCGACCGCCTCGATGGTCGCCGTCTCGTCCAGATGCGGCGGCAGCGGCGACTGGACGAGGAGGCCGTCGATTGCGTCGTCGGCGTTCAGCTCCGCGACGACGGCCAGCAGCTCCTCCTGCGTGATCTCAGCCGGCAGCCGCTTGTCGAGCGCCTCGATGCCGGCCTCGCGGGCGGCCTTCTGCTTGAGCGTGATGTAGATGTCCGAGGCGGGATCGTCGCCGACCAGCACCGTCGCCAGACCGACGCCGCCGAGGTCCCGGACGCCGGCCGCGACCTCCTCGCGCACGCGCGCGGCGAGCGCCTTCCCGTCCATGACCGTCGCGGCCACTACTTGGGGATCTGGACGTCGCTGACGTCGATGCCGAGCGAGGAGGCCATCTTCACGCCCTCCTCCAGGTCCTCGCGCAGGCGCTCGGCGTCGCGTGCGGCCATCATCCCGCCGATCCACTCGCGCGCCTTCGGGCGCCACATCACGTGCTTGGCGAAGATCGGCAGCATCTCGTTCGCCACCTTGACCAGCTGGCGGTGCACCTTCTTGCCCGATTCGTCGAGCAGGACGCGCTCGTAGGCAACCCCTGAGCGGTGGTGGATGCCGTCGTCGATCGTGAGCCTGTTGCAGAGATCGGCGAGCACGGTCCCCGGAGCCGAGCGCGCGATCAGCCGGAAGCGCGGGATGATCAGCCGCTCGAAGAAGACCTGCATCAGGAAGACCTTCTCCTCGAGCGAGTCGAGCTCGAGGAACATGTGCGCGAGCTGGTCGAGGTACGGGTCGCGCTCGGTCGCGCCGCCCGTCTCCGCGATCAGCTTGAGCCACGCCTCGGTGTGGCGCGACTCGTCCTGCACCATCGTCGTGTAATAGAGCTTCGCCTCGAAATGTCGGGCCCCGTCGAGCAGCTGGGTGGCCATCGCTACTGCGAAGACGTCCGCCTGGTACTGCTGGGTGATGACCGAGCGCCAGAGGTCGAGCCGGCGCGCCTTCTTCTCCGGCGAGCCTTTGGTCGTCTCCGGGACCGGCGGGATATCGCCCCACGGGAGGTCGCGCACCTGCCACTCGGCCTTCTTCGCGAGCTCGTAGTAGCGAAGGACGCCCTCGTGCTCGGTGCTGGGCGGTGGCGCGGCCGCGGGAGGATCGACCGTCGTGGTCACGCGCAGAGTGTATTTGCGGAGTCGGCACGCATTCGCGCAGAATTCACTCCTACGATGAGCTCATGGCAGTGGAGCGCACGAGGTGGACAGCGAGCGACTCGATGACCTGGGGCAGCGCGTGAACAGGCAGTACGACGAGTTGGCCGCCAAGATGGATCGACTCCAGGAATCGGTCGACCGCCTGCGCGGCGAGTTCTACAGCACGCGGCTCGGGCTCTTCACGACGTGGCTGGGCCTCGCGGCCATCTTCATCGAGATCGCGCTTCGCACATAGGAGCGCCTTAAGCTCCCCGCGTGGCACCTCCACGCTGGCCCCGCAAGAACGACGCCGAGTCCATCCGCGCCCGCCAGGACGGGCTGCGCGCGCAGACGGAGGACGGCGAGGTCTTCTGGGACGACCTCGAGCCGTTCGCGAATGCGACCGAGGCGCTGACCGGCGTCGCGGTCGTGCCGGTCGCTGTCGTCGGGCCGCTCCGCGTCGCACTCGCGGAGTACGAGTTGACGGAACCGCAGGGGCGGGTCGAAGAACGCTCGCGCGCGCAGGAGGACGTCTTCGTCCCACTCGCCAACACGGAGGGCGGTCTCGCCATCTCGCTGCACCGCGGGGCAAGGGCCGTCATGGAGTCCGGCGAGTTCCGCACGTACGTCCTGCGCGACCGGATGACGCGCGCGAGCGCATTCCTCTTCGACAGCACGGGCGAGGCGGCCGAGTTCGCCCGCTGGGTCGAGGGCCAGGCCGGCGAGATGCAGGCGTGGCTCGAGACGATGCCGATCGAGGGGCTGTCCCGGTTCGCCCGGCTGCGCGAGATCGAGACGCACGTGGTCGGGTCGATGTGCCACGTCATGTACGCGTTCACGACCGGCGACGCGGTCGGCCTGAACATGGTCACGCGCAACAGCTACGCACTCAACCAGGCATACGTGCCCGAGCGCGCGCCCGTGCAGCCCGTACGCACGATGCTCGAGGGGAACATGGGCGGCGACAAGAAGCCGTCGCACCGCTACTTCGAGCGCGGCGGGCACGGAAAGACCGTGATCGCCGAGACGACGTTGACCGACGACGCGATCCGCCGCGTCCTGCGCACGACGCCGGAGGACGTCCTCGAGCTCGCCTGGATCGGCACGCACGGCGCCGTCGCCTCGGGCATGCAGTCCGTCGCCTTCACGCCGGCGACGGCGATCGCGGCGCTGTTCACAGCGACCGGCCAGGACATCGGCATGGTCGGGACGAGCTCGATGGCCCACGTCGCGGCGCGGCGCGTCGAAGGAGGAGTCAACGTCTCGATCCGGCTGCCCGGGCCTCGAGGTGGCGACCGTCGGAGGCGGCACGACCCTCCCCTACGCGCGCTCCTGGCTCTCGCTCCTCGGCTGCGCCGGCCCCGGCAAGGTGTACCGCTTCGCGCAGATCGTGGCCGCGGCCACGCTCGCGCTCGAGATCTCCGCTTCGGCCGCAATGGCGACCGCGGGCTCACGCGAGTTCTTCAAGGCCCACCACGAACGCGGCGGGCTTGCGCTAGGTCCCTACTGGTCCTTGTCGACGATCAGATAGCCGTTCTCACGACCGACGACGCGTTCGATCTCAGGGCTCTCGTGCCCGTTCAACACGACGAAGTTGCCGCCGTCGCGAACGCGCCGGTATTCGTCGGGCGGGAGATGGAGGAGCTCCATGCAGCTCGGGTCGCTGCACTCGCAGAGGACGGGGCGCGGGCCTCGGTGGGTGATCTTCTCGACATGCGTGCGTAGTCGTTCGTTGGCGGCACGGAAAACCGACTGCACGCCCCGTTGGACGTCCACACTGCGGTCTTTAGCCGGGTCGAACGAGCCTCAAACGCGCGGGTCGTTCTCGCGGGCTACCTCGGCGGGCCCGCCGGGAGACTTCTCGACCACGAAGAACCGGTCCTGCTTGTCGACAACGCTCTCGATTTCCTCGTCCTCATGGCCGGGGAGGACGACGAAACGCTCCGAGTGGGCGCGAACGGCCTCGTACTGCGCACGGTTCATCTCGAATCGGCCCATGCATTCGAGCTGCCCGCACTCGCAGAAGAATTCCTCGCGGTCGATTGCGGGGGCGCCGACGGACGCGGTGTCGAGCCGGTCGTCGAGCTCCTTCAGGCGCTCGTTCAGGTTGCGGAAGAGCGTCTCGTTCCTCGCGCGCTGGATGTCCCGCGTCACAGGCAGAGTCTAATAAGGCGCCGAGCGGATTCGAACCGCTGTACGGGGCTTTGCAGGCCCCTGCCTAACCACTCGGCCACGGCGCCGCGCGGAGCGAGTGTACGTAGCCCTGCCCTACTTGAGTGTCGCAACGACGGTCTTGCTGATCGCGCGGTCGTAGCGACGATCCGCCAGAAGGGCGCGCACCTGCACCCGGCCGTGCACCCGCGCCGGAACGCTGACGATCGCGACGGCGCGCCCAGCGCCTTTCCCGCCGCTGCCGCGCGTTCGCGCGACGACCTTCCCACCCTTCCGCACTTCGACGACCCAGGCAGTCGCACTGGCGTCGCGCGGGAGCAGGTCGCCGGTGACGGTGATCGTGTGCCCGCGCACCGCGACCCGGACGATCGCGGTCTTCGAGGCGCGGTCGCAGGCGTCGCCCTTCCCGTTCTTGTTCCAGTCGGCCTGGGTTGGATTCGAGATCGACGGACAGTTGTCAGCGGCGTTCGCGGCACCGTCGCGATCGACGTCGACCAGAGCCGAGACGGTGTACGTCCCGTCTCCGGCATCCGCTCCGACGACGAGGTAGTACGTGCCGGCGATGGTAGGCGCGAAGGCGATTCGCGGGCTCGCCGAGCCCGCCGCCGTGTGCGCCACGGCCGTTCCGCCCTCGATCGTCGTCGTCCCCGGCCCGTACAGCGCAAGGGTGAAGAAGGCGTTCCCGGCGGAATGCAGCTGGAAGACAACGCCCGCGCCGGCTGGAAGCTGGACGGCGAAGACGTCGCGCTCGTCGGTGTTGACGCCGGCAGCGCCCGAAGCATCGCCGGGGAAGACGAGCGGCAGCGCGCCGGAGGGCTGGTCATCCAGCTCGTCGAGCGTCAGGAATCCGCGCGCCACGAGCAGGTTCTGCAGAAAGGCCCGGTTCGCGCCGCCGTTCAGCTGCCGGTCGGCGAAGAGCAGCGCGAGCGACGCGTCCCGGAACCCGGATTCGACGGAGTAGCTGAACTGGGACTGGACGACCAACCGGTCGGCCGTCGCCCCGCCCAGCTGCTTGCGGATCGTCCAGAGCAGGTTCGCCCAGGCCTGGCCGACGCAATGGATCTCGTGGCCTCCGCACTCGTTCACCGCCTCGTCGACCGTCCACGGATGGTCGACGTCGCGCAGGCACGGGAGCGGATCGTCACTCACCGCGCTCGTGTCCCACTCGGCGAAGCAGGTGTTGAAGATGTCTGCGTTGCCCTGGTTCGCCGACATGGCCGCCTGCCAGTAGTCGCCGAATCCCTCGCCCAGCGTCCCGCCCTCCGTGGTGACTCCGAACCCCGGCACCTGGCTGTCCTGGATCGCGTGCCCGTACTCGTGAGAGATGACGTCGGCGTCCTGTGCGTCGTCGACGCCGCCGTCCCCGAAGTTGAGCGCGCGGGTGGTCGGGCTGTAGTACGAGTTGTCCTCGACAGTCGCGTGCAGGTTGACCGGGATCGAGCGGTGGACGACGTTCGCGAAGCCCAGGCCCTGGAGGTAGCGCTGCATCCGGTCGATGTGGAAGTAGGCCATCGCGGCGTCGAAGCAGGCACTTATTCGAGCGCTTGACCGAGCCGAAGTTTCGCCCGGCAGGGCAGCGAGACGCGGGGAGGACGATCGCGTTCACCCATTGGCCCTGCAGGCAACCCACGGTGCCGAGGTCGAGCAGCGTCACGGGTCGATAGAGCGGATCCAGCGCCGGGTAGTTCGTGTCGTTGTTGTCCGCCAGGCCCGTGCGGGAGCCCTGCTCGACCACCGGGTTCGGGTCGAAGACGAGTGCGGGGGTGGTCGCGTTCTCGACCAGGTTGCGGAGCCGCACGAGCGCACCGCTCCGTGCGTCGACGAGTGCCTCGAAATCTCCGAGCGGTCGGGCTCCGGGCACGAGCACACGCCAGGCGAGCCGGTGGAGACGCGGCAGGACGACGAGCGAGGCGCGAAGGGGCGCGCGCAGGGCGCGCAGGTGGACGTAGCCGCGTGCGCGGCGGATCGCCTCGGCCCGCGAGAGACGCGCGGGAGCCGGCCGCGCGATCACGCCCCACGTGTGGTCGAGCAACAGGCGCTCGCCTTCGGCGCCGAGGGTCAGCGTCGCGTCGGCGCCGAGGACGGGGACGCCGCCCACGCGCTGGCGAACCCGCACGAAAGTCGTCCCGAGGCTCCGCAGCTCGCTCGTCTGCTGCAGCTCGGCGAGCGGAGCGCGCGCCGCCGCCAGTCCCGATGCGACCCGCGGCGAGAAGCTCCGCCCGTATGCGGACGCGGCAAGGAGCGCCGCACCCGCGGCGACGACCCCGATCGCAGCGAGCGCGCGCACCAGTGGGCCAGTATGCCCACAGCGGGTAAGAAAAGGGTTAGCTCTTCTTGGCGCTGGCCTTGCCGCCCTTGCGGCCGGCCGCCTTCTTCTGCGCCGTCGTCCCGCCCTGCTTCGAGTTGGATTTCGAGCTGCCGCCGCCGGAGTTCTTGCCGCCCCGGCTGGAGGCGCCCGGCGAGTTCGCGATCTTCGCCGCACGCTCCTTCGACATGCCCTTCTCCTTCAGCTTCTCGTACTGCTTCTCGTTCTTGACGTTCGCACTCTTGCTCGGCATCACATACCCCCTTTCGGATCCGGGGCGTTCCCCGCGCGATCCGCAGCCAAAACGCCGTTTGAAACGGAGTGGCGCGAGTAACATTCGAGCGAGAGAGACGTGACCGAGCTGGACGCCGAGACCGCGGGCCCCCGGCCCGAGAGGGGGGAGATGGGGCGGCGCGACATCGTCGTGATCGGAGCCTCGGCGGGCGGCCTCCAGGCGCTCCGCGCGATCGTCCCCCGCCTCCCCGAGAACCTGCCCGCGGCGGTGCTGGTCGTCGTGCACCTCGCGCCGGACGCCCCCAGCTCCATGCCGATGATCCTCGCCCGGGGAACGCTGCTCTCGACGGACACCGCGGCAGACCAGGAGCCGATCCAGCCGGGCAGGATCTACGTTGGGCCGCCTGACAGGCACATGCTCGTCGAGGACGGACACATTCGGCTGAGCCACGGCCCGCGGGAAAACGGTCACCGGCCGGCGATCGACCCGCTCTTCCGCACGGCGGCGCGACAGTACGGGCCGCGGGTGGTGGGAGTCGTACTCTCCGGAAACCTGAGCGACGGGGCGGTCGGGCTCAAGGCGGTGGACGACCACGGTGGCGTCACGGTCGTCCAGGATCCGTCCGACGCGCTCCACCCCGGGATGCCCGGGAGCGCGATCGAGGAGGCCGAGCCCCAACACGTCCTACCGGCGGCCGAGATCGCCGATCTGATCGTGCGGCTGGCCGAGCAGCCCGTGCCGTTTCCGTTCCGGGCCATCCGCCCGGTCGAGGCGGCCGAGCCCGCCGGCGGCGAGCTTGCGAACATGAGCTGTCCCGAATGCGGAGGGCCGCTGTCGGAGCTGCGAGAGGGGCGCATGCCCTTCTACGCCTGCCGGGTCGGCCACAGGTTCTCGACCCCGAGTCTCTTCGCCGAGCAGGCCGACGCGTTCGAGTCGGCGCTGTGGACGGCGATCCGCGTGCTCAAGGAGCGCGAGGACCTCGCGCTGCGGCTGGCCGTGCGGCTCGAGCGCCGCGGCGCCGACCTCGCGGGCCAACGTTTTCGGCGCACCGCGGAGGAGACCCGCCGCCAGTTCGACACGCTCCGCACGCTCGTCGAGGACTTCGACGCCTCCGCCGAGGCCGGGCCGCGCGGAGCCGACATCGCGTCCGCCGCCCAGGGTAGGACGGCCGGGCAGCGGTGACCGAGACGCAGGAAGACACGGCACTCGAAGAGCTGCTCGACTACATCAAGCGCGAGCGCGGCTTCGACTTCACCGGGTACAAACGTCCGAGCCTGACGCGCCGGATCTCACACCGGATGCAAGAGGTCGGGGTCGAGGGATTCGAGAACTACCTGGCGTTCCTCGAGGCGCAGCCGGACGAGTTCGCCCAGCTTTTCAACACGATCTTGATCAACGTCACCAGCTTCTTCCGCGACGCGGAGACCTGGGGATACCTGCGCGAGGAGATCATCCCGCACCTGCTGGAGGCAAAGGCCACGTCCGAGGTGATCCGGGTCTGGTGCACAGGCTGCGCCTCTGGTCAGGAGCCGTACACGATGGCGATGCTGCTCGGGGAGACGCTCGGCGAGGACGAGCTGCAAGGGCGGGTCAAGATCTACGCCACCGACGTGGACGAGGAGGCGTTGCAGTTCGCCCGGCACGGCTCGTACAGCGCCGAGGACCTCGAGCCCGTCCCGCCTGAGCTGAGGGAGAAGTACTTCGAGCCGGACAACGAAAACGGGATGAGCGTTCAGCCGGATCTTCGCCGGATGATCATCTTTGGGCGGCACGACCTCATCCAGGACCCGCCGATCTCGCGCATCGACCTGCTGACGGCCAGGAACACGCTGATCTACTTTGGCTCGGGCGCCCAGGAGTCGATTCTGCGCGACTTCCACTTCAGCCTCAACGACACCGGGTACCTCGTGCTCGGTCGGTCGGAGGTCGTGACGAGGGGCTCGAAGCTGTTCGAGCCGGTCGACCTCAAGCGGCGGGTCTTCGCCCCGCTGCCTCGCATGGGCGACTTCCGCAACCGGCTCTTGCACCTCGTCCGCGACGCCGAGGACGGCGACCCGGGGAGCGCGTCCACCCGACCGAGCGTCTGCGCGAGACGGGGTTCGAGCATTCCCCGGTGCCGCACCTGATCGTGCAGGGCGACGGCACGGCTCGCCTTTGCCAATGCGCAGGCCCGGCTAACTCTTCTCGATCGGTCAGCGCGACCTGCTGCGACCCTTCTCCGGAGCTCGAGGTCTCGTACCGCCCCGTCGAGCTGCGCTCGCTGCATCGACCGCGCCCACTCCGAACGGCGGCCCGTATCGGCAGGTCGAGGTGCCCCTCCAGGTGAGCGGGGAGCAGCGCGTTCTATGACGTGCAGGTGTTTCCGCATGAACGAGCTCGATGGTGACGTCGGCACCAGCATCGCCTTCACCGACATCACGCGCTACAAGCACATGCAGCAACGCGCCGAGACCGCTCAGACGCAGTTGTCGGCCGCGTACGAGCAGGCACAGTCGAGCGCGGAGGAGCTGGAGACGACGAACGAGGAGCTCCAGTCGACGAACGAGGAGCTCGAGACGACGAACGAGGAGCTCCAGTCGACGAACGAGGAGCTGGAGACGATGAACGAGGAGCTCCAGTCGACCAACCAGGAGCTCGAGACGATCAACGACGAGCTCGTGCTACGGACGAGCGAGTACGACCAGGCGAACGCAATGCTCGAAAGCGTTCTGAACCAGCTGAGGGTCGCGGTCATCCTCGTGAATCCGGAGCTCATCGTGGAGGCGTGGAGCGAGCGCGCCGAGGAGCTCTGGGGGCTGTCGCCCGAACGCGCGGTCGGAAAGGCCTTTCCGAAGCTCGAGATCGGGCTCCCGGTGTCCGACCTCGAGAGCGCGCTCACCGCCTGCCTGTCAGGGACCGAGTGGCAGGAGACGGCGGTGGACGCCGTGAACCGGCTCGGCCGGAAGATCCGCTGCCGCGTCGTCTGCGCGCCACTTGCTTCCGGACAGCATTCGACCGGAGCAATGCTGATCGTGGAGGAGCTGCCGACGTGAGATCGGGTGAGCACCCGCACACGATGCTGGACGAGAGCATTCGTGCCTTCGCCGACGAGATCGAGAATGTGACGCGCCGCTTGAGCAGCCTCGCGGCGCCCGACGCGGCTGCCGCCGAGGCGGTAACAGAAGCGGTCGAGCGCCTCCGCAACGCGCAGGTCGAGGTGGCCGCCGAGGCGGACGAGTTGCGGGAACTCCTGGAGGCGGAGCGCCTGCGCTACCGCGATCTCTTCGAATGGGCCCCCGATTCGTACCTGGTGACCGATCCGCGTGGAACGGTGCGCGAAGCGAATCGTGCCGCCGAACGCCTGCTCGGCCGCAACCGCGAATTCCTGATCGGGAAACCGCTGACCACACTGCTCGCCCGCTCCGAACGCAAGGCGTTCCGGATCATGCTCGACCGACTGGCCACGCTCGAGCTCGTCAGCGACTGGGACCTTTCGTTCGAGCGATCCGACCACTCCGTCTTCGCCGCGGCCGTGACCGTGTCGTCGATTCGGGACCGCGACGAGACGCTGGTGGGGCTGCGCTGGCTCGTCCGTGACGTGAGCGAGCGGCACGCCGAGGTAGAGCGGGTTCGGTCGGCCAACATCGAGCTCGACCGGCGCGTCGCGCGGCGGACCGCGGAGCTCGAGGCGGTCGCGAACGAGAAGAACGAGGCGCTTGCCCGCCTCGAGGCGGTGCTCGACCAGATTCCCGCGGCGATCGTGATCGCCGACGCCGAGTCGGGCAAGGTGGTCGCGGCGAACGAACACGCGGCGGGACTCGTGACGACGGTCGCGGGAGACGTCAACGCGCTCGATATCTGGCTGAACCTCGGCTTCCACCCCGACGGGAGGCCGTTCGACGCCAGGGAGCGGCCGCTTCTCCGCGCCATGGCCGCCGGCGAGTCGATCGAGAGCGCCGAGATCGAATTCCACAAGCTCGACGGAAGCACTGCGCTGTACGAGACGAGCGCCGCGCCGATCAGGAACCTCCAGGGCGACGTCGTCGGCGCGGTTGCCGCCTACTGGGACCTCACCGAGCGGGTGCGGCTCTCGCGCATCGAGCGAGAGTTCGTCACCAATGCGGCCCATGAGCTACGGACGCCGCTTGCCGCGCTCGCCAGTGCGGTCGAGGTCCTGCAGTCGGGCGCCAAGGACGACGACCACCAGCGGGAGCGCTTTCTCGCGCACATCGAGCAGCAATCGCAACGACTCCAGCGGCTCGTCCAGTCCCTGCTGCTGCTCGCGCGCGTTCAGACGCTTCGGGAAGAGGTGGATCGCGAGCCGATCCCCGTGCAGGTGCTGCTCGAGACGGTTGCCTCCTTCGGGCCGGAAGGACGTGTTCGGGTCGAGACTCCGCAGGCGGACGCCGTCGTCCTGGCGAACCGCGACCTCGTCGAGCAGGCGCTGCTCAACCTGCTCTCGAACGCGGTCAAGTACGCGCCGGAAAGCGAGATCGTCCTCAGCGGCCATGCTGACAATGGGCAGGTCGTTCTCGAAGTTGCCGACTCCGGGCCGGGGATGACGGATGAGGAGCAGGCCCGCGCGGCCGATCGCTTCTACCGCGGCCGCGACAGCGCGGACGGCTTCGGCCTCGGCCTCTCGATCGCGCAGCAGGCGGCCGAGGCCCTCGACGGCCGCCTCGAGCTCGAGAGCGGCACCGAGACCGGGACGAAGGCCCGACTTCTCCTACCATCCGCTCCGGCAGATGGCTGACGCAGTTCTCGTAGTCGAAGACGAAGACGCGATCGCGGACGCAGTCGCGTACGCGCTCGAAGGCGAGGGATTCGAGGTCGACCGCGCGGCGGACGGTGAGGAAGCGCTGGAGCGCGCTCGCCGGAAGGAGTACGAGCTGATCGTGCTCGACCTGCGACTACCGAAGATCAACGGCATCGAGGTCACTCGCGTCCTGCGCGGCGAGAGCATCGTCCCCATCCTCATGCTGACCGCAAAGGACAGCGAGGTCGACCGCGTCGTCGGGCTCGAGGTCGGCGCCGACGATTACGTGACCAAGCCGTTCTCGATGGCCGAGCTGATCAGCCGGGTGCGCGCCATCCTGCGGCGCCGCCAGCTCGACCGCCTCTCGGGCGATCCGGTTCGGCGCGTCGGCGGGCTGCAGCTCGATCTCGTCCGGCACGAGGTGCGCGTCGAGGACCAGAACGTGCGGCTGACGCCGTCGGAGTTCCGGCTCCTCGCGTTCCTCGCCGAACAGCCGGAGAAGGTGTACACGCGGCGAGAGATCATGCAGCACCTCTGGCAGAGCGAGTACGTCGGCGACGAGCGGGCGACCGACATGCACGTCTCGAACCTGCGCCGCAAGATCGAGCGCGATCCTGACAATCCCGAGCGCGTCGTGACGGTTCGGGGGATCGGGTACAAGCTCGTCCCGGCGTAGGAGGGTTCGACGGAATGTTGCGCGTCGTCGGGGCGCGCCGCGTGGTTCGTGGCCACGGACGCAGGACGCGGTCGTATCGGGAATACGGGCGCGTCCGAGGACATGCGCCACGGGCCGCGCGGCGCGTTCCGGCGGCACCGCCCATATTTCGCCGAACCCTCCTAAGTCGTCAAGAAAGCCCTACGAATACTTCAACGAACGCCGACCACGTTGCGCCGCGGCTTGCCTACTCTCGGAACATGGTCTGGACGATGTCGGAAGCCGGAACAGAGTTCGTCCGAGACGCGCGTCCGATCAGCGAGCACGCGTATCTGATCGCGCTCGCGGGCGACTTCGATCTGCACTCCGGTCCCGAGTTCGAACGTCGCGTACTGGAGGCGATCGGCCGCGGAGCGACGGAGCTCCTGATCGACCTGTCCGACGTCTCCTTCATCGACTCGACCACGATCGGAATCCTGATGCGCACGCGCAAGCGGCTGGCGCCGATCGGCGGGCGGGTGCTCGTCGTCACCTCCGATCGCAACATCCTTCGGTTGTTCGAGATCACGGCACTCGACCGGATGTTCGAGATCTACTCGCGTCGAACCGACGCACTCGAGGAGATCAATGGCCACGCAGCTCGCTGAACGTGACGCGCCGCCTCAGCGCGCGAAAGACCTGCGGCTGGTCTTCTTCCACTCTGATACATCCGGCCGTTGCCGGCGGGTGGAGGGCTTTCTCGCCCAGGTGCTGCAGCGCCGGCACAACCACGAGACCTTCGGCGTCGTGCCCGTCTCTCAGGAGAAGCAGCCCGAGGTGTTCACGCGCTTCGGCGTGGACAACGTGCCGACGCTCGTCGTGATCGAGGACAAGGCCGTCCGCCGGAAGCTGGAGCTGCCGCGAAGCTGCCGCGAGATCGAGCTGTTTCTCGCGCCCTGGCTCAAGTGAGCCCCGCGAGCGCCTCCTGACTGTTCACGTTCACCAGTAGCGCCGGGTCCAGCTCGATTGTCGCGGTGTCGAGCTCGTCGAGCGCTGCGGCGAGAGCGAGCTCCCCGAACCGGAGTCGCCGCTCGAGCACGGGCAGCGCGCGCCGGTGGTACGCGCCGGGGAGCGGGCCCGTCTGAGGGACTGCGGCGTCGAGGCACGACGACGCGAGCTGCCGCAGCGCGCCGGCCGTGAGCAACGGCATGTCGACGGGGACTGCGACGCAGATCTCGTGCGTCGCGGCACGAAGCCCGGCGACGAGCCCCGCGAGCGGCGCGCGCACCGGCGAGCCGTCGTCGAGAACCGGGAAGGGCAGCTCGAGCTCGTCCGCGGGCTTGCCGACGGCGATCCGCTCGTCGCATGCCTCCCCCACGAGGCGCCAGGCGCGCTCGGCCAGCGTCTCGCCGCGAAAGACGGCCAGCGCCTTGGGGCTGCCGAAGCGGCGGCTCGCGCCGCCGACCAGGAGGACGCCTGTCACCACGGAAAGGACGCTAAAGGACGCTGTAGCCCCGGCCGGGGGCGGCGACCCCTCCACAGTCTCGCCGCCCTCGACCGAATGGCCCAGTGAGCACGGAGCACGAAGGCTCTAGCTACTCGAAGCAGTCTTTCAGCCGTAGGTTTGCGCCACCTCCGGCTTTTGTCACGATTCGTTGACTTGCCAGGCGAGCGCTCCGACAGCGGCGAGAGCAGCCCCGGCAACGGCGGCGCGCACGGCTTTCGTCCGCAACGGGGCCTGCGGGCGCCGCTCGTCGTACTCCCCGTTCCGCAGCGCGGAAAACCGGGGAACCGGCCACTCCTAAGTGCTCGCCGTCTCGAGCTCTTCGCGGGTACGCAGCCGCCGCCCGGGCCAGCTCCCCGCCGTTCCGAACAGCGAGATGAGCGCCGGCACGAGGAACGAGCGGACGATGAAGGAGTCGATCAGCACGCCCACTCCCATCGCGAACGCGAGCTCCGCGAACGCGCGCAACGGGACGATTCCGAGCAGCCCGAAGCTTCCTGCGAGAACGAGCCCGGCAACCGTGATCGCCCGGGCCGCTCGTGGAGCCGCCGTGGCCACAGCCTCCCGCAGCGGCCGGTCTCGCGCTTCCTGCCAGATCCGTCCCGCGACGAAGACGTTGTAGTCGGAGCCGAGCGCCACGAGGAGCACCGCAGTCGCGAACGGCACGTAGTACGTGATCCCCGGGTGGCCGAGCAGATCCTGGAAGACATACGCGGTGAGCCCGAGCGTGGCCGCGAGCGCGAGGACGCTCGCCGCGAGGAGGTAGAGCGGCGCGATGACCGCTCGCAGGAAGACGGCGAGGAGCAGGAAATCGACCAGCACGACGACCAGCGCGATCCGCGTGAGGTCGCCGAGGAGGGCGCTGATCGTGTCGCTCGCGAGCGCGGTCGCTCCGCCGACCTGGATCCGCGGGTCGGCCAGACCCGCATCGTTCGCCAGCGCCGGCAGCCGGTCCTCGAGCGAATGGAGGTTGTCGATCGCCGGCGGCTCGAAGGGATCGGACGAGAAGACGACCGCGTAGCGGGCGGCGTCGCCGGAGTGCGTGACCGCGACACCGCGCAGATTCAGGGCGGACTCCTCGCGAGGACCAAGAACCCCTGCGACACCGGGCTCCTGCCCGATCAGCTCCTCGAGGCGGGAGAGCTCGCTTCGATCGCTCCCGATCCCGGGCCGCTCCAAGCAGGATCTCCGTCGGTCCGAGGATTCCAGGCGCGAATCCCTTTCCGGCCGCGTCCGCGGCGCGGGCGGTCTCCGATCCCGGAGGGAGGCCGCCGATGAGGCCGAAGCCGAGCTTCAGCTGGCCCAGGCCGCTGGCCGCGGCGCCCAGGCCGGCCACGCAGAGGAGGACGATCAGCAGCGCGAGCGGCCGCGCAGTCGACCAGAAGGCGGCTCGCTCGCGGAGCGAGCGACGCGGAGCCCGCTCTTCGCGCTTGGCGCGCGGCGCCAGGCTCGGCCAGAAGAGCACACGCCCGAGCAGCGCGATCGCGGCGGGAACGAACGTGACAGAGACGACGACGCCGATCAGCGCCGACAACGCGAGGCCGGGGCCGAACGCACGCATGAAGTCGAGACGCCCGACGAGGAGAGCCGCAGTTCCGCATGCGACTGTGAGCCCTGCGACCAAGATCGTCGGCGTGAATTGGGTGGCGACGGCCCGCGCCGCGGGCAGCGGCTCCTCTCCGTCCTGTAACCGGCGGCGCTGGCCCGAGAGGTAGAAGATCGCGTAGTCGGTGGAGATCCCGAGCAGCAGCACGACGAGCAGCGGCTCGATCTCGCTGGGGATCGAGATGCCGCTGTGCTCGCTGATCCAGCCCAGCAGACGGATGTCGACGAGGTACGACATTCCACCGGCGCAGAGCACGAGCAGGGCCGGCAGCGGCGAAAGGAAGTTGATTCCGACGAGGAGCGCAATCAGGGCGGCAGTCGCCGCGCCGACGAGCGGCAGCGCGTCCTGGATCGAGTCGTATTGCGTGATCCGCGCGGGGCCGGCCCCCGTTACGCCGACGAGCCCTTCCTCCTCCGGGATGTGGCCCGCGAACGTGTGCGCGAGCTCGTTGCGGGTCTCGAAGCCGTAACGAGCCGGGAAGTAGAGGTACGTGACCGCCGTCGTCGATCGCTCGCGCGACGACGGTATGAGACCCAGCGTGTTGATGATCGGCACGGCTCCGGCAATGCTCAGCAAGTCCGGGTAGCCGTGGGCGTCGATCTTGATCGCTCGGGCGACCACGCGCTTCTGCTCGTCCGCGGACAGGCCGTTCGGGTCGCGCTGGACCACCATCGTGTCCGGGGTGATCGGTGCGCCGAAGAGCTGCGCGGAGCGCGCCCCCACCTTGACCGCCTCCGAGCTCTTGGCGACGACATCCGAGAGGGCGCCTCCCTGCGACTGCTGGAGCTGCGGCAGCCAGAGCGTCGCCGCTACGGCGGCGGCGATCCAGCCGGCGACGACCGCGTGGCGGAAGG
>CAWEIM010000008.1:0-102602 GCA_963809075.1 uncultured Actinomycetes bacterium
CGGATCTCGCGCAGCGCCTCCTCGGTCGCGCGGCCGCTCGGACGGCCGTCCACGACCTCCGCGCCGAGCTGCTCGCGACAGAAACGGGCGTCCTCCTCGGACTCTCGCCCGCGCAGCCCGTGGTCGACGTGCAACGCGCTCACGCGGTAGCCGAGCGAGCGGAGGACGTGCCAGAGGCAGGTCGAGTCCGAGCCGCCGGAGACGAGGCAGGTGACCTCGCCGCCCGGCGGGATGAGCTCGTGCCGTCGGATGAGCTCCTCGACTCGTTCCCTCACAGCAGGACGCTCCGGTAGCTGCCGCGACGGCGCATGCCGACCTTTTCGTAGAGGTGGATCGCGGGCGCATTCTCGGGACGGACGAACAAGCACACGGCCGGGTTCTCTTCGAGCAGCCGGCGCAAGAGGTCGCGCAGGGCGCGCTGCGCGTTCCCCTGGTTCCGCGCTTCCGGATCGACCCAGACCTGCTGGAGCTGGACGGCGCTCGGCGTCCACGCCGAGGCTTCGGCCTTGAAGAGGATCGTTCCGTTCTCCCTCCAGATCCACGATCGGCCGTCGTCGATCTGCGCCTGCGTCCTCCAGCGAAAGCCGTCGGGATCGGCGTGGAGCGGATCGCTGCCGAGCTCCTCCTCGTGCGCGGCCGCGCAGGCCGGCACGAGCAGCTCGAGGTCGTCCGGCGTCGCCTCGCGCAGGCCGGTTCCGCCCGGCTCCGGCGGGTCCTCGATCACGAAGACGGGCTGGCCGGGACGATCCTCGCGTGGCGCCGGGCGGTTCGGCGCAACCACCTCCCAAAGCTCGGCCACCGCTTCTTCGCCGCCGATGATCATCCGGGCCCGGGAGTCGACGAGGCCGGCGAAGGCGGAGCAGCCCCGTCCGGAAGGGACGACGTTCACGCCCATGTGCGCGACCGCCAGCAGGCGTTCGGGGTGGCCGATCGCGCTCAGGCGGCCCCCTCCGCGCCGGACGAGGTCCTCGATGAAAACCCGTTCGATCGGGTCCTCCGCGCAGAAATCGAGCAGCGCCCGCCGCTCCGGCGTAAAAATCTCCATCTCCCCCGAGACTTTAGGGTGCCTGCCATGCCGATCCACGTCCGCGCCCAGCCCGGCGACTACGCCGAGGCATGCCTGCTGCCCGGCGACCCGAACCGCGCCCGCCTGATTGCCGATCGGTTCCTCGAGGATGCGGTCGAGCGAAATACGGAGCGCGGGCTGCTCGGCTACACAGGCACCTTCGAGGGGAAACCGGTTTCGGTGCAGGCGACCGGCATCGGCGGGCCGTCTGCGGCGATCGTCGTCGAGGAACTGATCCAGCTCGGCGTCAAGCGCCTCCTGCGGGTCGGGACTTGCGGGGCGCTCCAGCCGCAGCTGCGCCACAGCGATCTCATCCTCGCGCTCTCGGCGGTCCCCGACGACGGCACGTCGATGCGCTACGCGGGCGGGGAGGCGATCGCGCCGACCGCCGACTGGGACCTCCTCCATGGGGTCGTCCACGCGGCCAAGGAGATCGGCGAGCGCATCACCTACGTCGGCCCCGTCGTTTCGAGCGACGTGTTCTACGACCCCGACGAGGAGCGGATCGCGCGCTGGTCGGCGCGCGGCGTGCTCGCGGTCGAAATGGAGGCGGCTGCGCTGTACACGGTGGCGGCGCTGCGCGGTGTCCAGGCCGGCTGCCTGCTCGCGGTCAGCGACACATACGAGGGCGGACATGACCGGATCTCGGACGACGCGCTTGTCGTCGCGGTCGAGCGGATGGCCCGGATCGCGCTCGCCGGAATCACGTGAGCACCGTCTTCCTCGTCAATCCCGCGTCCGCCAACGGCTCGACCGGGCGTAAATGGCCCGTTCTGGCGCGTAGGGCGGCCGAGCTCGGCCTGCGCGGCGACGCGCTCATGTCCGAGCGGCCGGGACAGCTGAGCGAGCTGACCGCCGACGCCGTACGCGCCGGCGCGACCCAACTGGCCGTTGTCGGCGGGGACGGGACCGTCTACGAGGTCGTGAACGGCCTGCTCGGCGGGCGGCGGCGGTGATGTCGAGCTCGCCCTCCTCTCCCGCGGGACGGGGACCGACTTCGCGCGCAGCCTCGGCCTGCCGCTGAAGTTCGACGACGCCGTCCGCGTCGCGCTGAACGGCCGCGTCCGCACGATCGACGCGGGCCACGCCACGTTCCACAGCGGCGAAGCCTGGTTCGCCAACTTCGCCGGCGCCGGCATCAGTGGCGCGATCGCCCGCGACGCGAACGCATCCTCGAAGGCGTTCGGCGGAAGGGCGTCGTTCATGGTCTCGACCGTCAAGGTATTCGCACGCTGGAAGAGCGCGCGAGCCGAGGCCGTCGTCGGCGGCGAGACACGGCAAGGCCAGATGTTCGAGATCGTCGCGATGAACGGGCCTTACGCGGCCGGCGGAATGAAGATCGCGCCGGAAGCTGCCATGGACGACGGCCTGCTCGACACCGTGATCTTCGGCGACGTGACCAAGCTCGACTTCCTGACCACCTTCCCGAAGATCTACAGCGGCCGCCACCTCTCGCATCCGAAGATCGAGCTGGTGCGCGGCGCCAGCGTCACCGTGGAGGCCGACCCTCCGCTGCCGGTCGTCCTCGACGGGGAGCAGCCCGGTACGACGCCGGCGCGGTTCGAGATCGTCCCGGGGGCGCTCCGGGTGCGCGTGCCGCGCTAGGAGTTCGTCTCGGTCGACTCGGAGCTCGACGTCGTCGTCCGCTTGCGCGGGGTCGACTTCGTCCCCGTCCCCGCGGCCTTCTTCTCGAGCGCCTCGACGCGTTTCTCGAGCTCGTCCATGCGCTTCATGCGCTTCTGGAGGTCGTCGATCCGGCCGCGCAGGCCGTCGATCGCCTCGAGCGCCTTCTTGCCGCCGGGGACGTCGCCGAGCTTCTGCAACGCGTCCTCGCCCGCGTCCTTGAGCCGCGAGACCAGATCCTTGTTGTCGGTCGGATTCGTAGCCATTGCCCTGATTATGGCCGGATTCGGGAAATCGTGAACGTGAGCCGGTAGCAGCCCTTGGTATTGGAGGCCGGGCAGGTCGAGCCGTCGAGGCTCGAGTTGACGCGATGCGTGCCGATGCTCGCCTGCGGGGAGCGGAAATGCACAGCGACGATTCCGGGCCGGTCGTCGCTCACGGTGTTGCCGACCTCGTTGATGTGCGGGCACGGCGCAACGCTGCCCTGGACGGAGTACGCGTTTCCAAGGGACCCGAAATCACACTCGCGCGTCTGGACGAACAGCCGCCACTGCTTGCCCTTCGGCACGTACAGATCGACCGTCTGCTTGGAGCGGATCGTTTGCCCGTCCCGGACGCTCAGCACCTGCGGCAGCCACTGCCTCCAGACCCCGGCCGCGTCGACGTAGACGTTCCACTCACCCGGCGAGGTCGTGACCTGGCCGAGCAGGATGGACTCGTCCTTGTCGGGACAGTTCGGGTCGAAGGGCGGGCAACCGGGATCCATCGCGCGCCGTACGAGCAGCGAGTCGAAGCGGACGCGGAGGTGGACCGGACGCTTCTTCACAGGGCGCCAGCCGACGAAGATCCGCTGGGCGACCTGCTCCCGCGCGTCGTACGTGACGGAAATGCCGTCCGTCAGCCGCTGCACCGTGACGTCACCGCCCTCGCCTCCGGCGAGGTCGACCGCGCGGTACACGAGATGCGCCTTCCGCGACGGCCTCTTCCCGGCGTGGAGGACGAACGTGTACGTCCCATTGTTGCCGACCGCATGGACCGGCGTCGAGACGCACTGCTTGAACGCGCTCCGGTCTCCCCTCGTCTCGTGGGCGCAGATCGCCTGCGCGTCAGCGGGCGTTCCCTCGCTCGTGACGAAAAGGTCCGCCTCCCGGTCTCCGGCTGCGCTGTTCGGCGACGGCGCGCCCGGCTTCCGCTCAACCCAAAGCACGCGGAACGGGTGGATCTCGGTGTGCTCGCCTGCCGCGGTCGTGTGGTCGCAGTCCCAGACCCATGAACCGACCAGAGCGATGCGGTCGCCGCGGTCCGGCCACGCCCAAGTCGGGAAGCTCAGCGACTCCCGCTCGATATGCAGCCGCGCGGTCTCGGAGCTCTGGCCCTCGAAGTTGCCCGTCCCCAGGAGGTACTCGTACTGAGGGTCTGGCTTCACGTTGAAGGTGAAGTCGTAGGACGTGTGAGTGAAGGGATCGTCCGTCCCCGCTGGCGCGGCCGCGTGCTCGGGCTCGTACTGCGAGTCGACCACCCCGGTCAGCATCCGATTCTGCTCCCACCCGCCGCCGACGTAGACCCAGTTGGGCACCTGCTTCGTGAGGATCGCGCCGCGGTCGCGGACGCACCCGTCGAGGAGCGGCTGAGTGCGGGAGTCGGGGCCACCAGCTGCCTGCGTCGCCTTGTTACCGGCACCACGTCCCGCGAGACCCGCCGCCACCATTGCGGCAAGGCCGAGGCTCAACAAGATCACAGTTCGGCGCGAGATCTTCACAGGATTTTTACCGAGCTCAATCACTAACCTCTGGGACGCGATCTAGTCTGAATTAGCGTGAAGATCGTCGAGGGAACGTCCCACGAGCATACGCCGGTAACCACGGCAGTGCTCCTTCAGCGCAACGGCGTTCCGTACGAAGTGGAGCGCACTTTCTGCTTCTCCTGCCGCGAGGTTCTGTCCGAGCGGCCGGTCAAGCGGACCGCTGCCTGAGTATCCGCGCGACGTCCGGCAAGACGTCGGCTGCGCTTCCTTCGATCCTCACCGCAGAGCGGCCGTCGAACGGCGTCGGGCCGAGGTTGACGATCGCGACCTCTCCACCCGCGTCGAGCGTCTCGTGCGGCAGGCCGGCCACCGGAAAGACCTCGAGGGACGAGCCGACCACGAGCAGCAGGCCGGCCGAGCGGGCGAGCTCGTGGGCGCGGTCGATCGCGCGCTCGGGCAAGAGCTCGCCGAAGAAGACGACGTCGGGCTTGAGCACCGCCGCGCACGAGGCACAGCGAGGCGCTTCCTCCGGCCTCGCGGCGAGCATCGCCTGCACGCGCTCGAGGCTCTGCGAGGCGCCGCACTGGGGGCAGGTCGACGTCCGGATCGACCCGTGTACCTCGACCACCTCCCGGCTGCCCGCACGCGCGTGCAGCAGGTCGATGTTCTGCGTCACGACCGCGCTCACGTAGCCGAGCTCCTCGAGCTCGGCCAGCGCGTGATGCGCCGCATTCGGCTGCGCCTCCGTCAGCATCGAGATCCGAGGCCCGTAGAAGCGCCAGACCTTCTCCGGATCGGCGCGAAACGCTTCGATGGTCGCGTACTCCATCGGGTCGAACTCGGCCCACAGCCCGGTCGGCGAGCGGAAGTCCGGGATGCCCGACTCGGTCGAGATCCCTGCGCCGGTGAGCACGACGCAGGGCTGGTTGCGCCGTACCAGACCGGCGAGCCGCGCAATCGCTCTATCGTTGCTCTCCTGTGAGACGTCTGATCCTGTTCGCTGCGGCGGTCGGCGCACTCGCGCTGAGCCTACCCGGGGCCTTCGCCGGCGGATCTCCCGGCGTGACCTCGAGCTCGATCCTGCTCGGCGGCACGGCTCCGTTGACCGGCCCGGAGACCGCCTATGCCCCGGTCGCGCGCGGCGCGCAGGCCTACTTCGCCTACGTGAACGCGCACGGCGGCGTCTTCAAGCGCAAGATCACCTACAAGGTGCTGGACGACGCCTACGACCCGTCCAAGACGGTGCAGGCGACGCGCCAGCTCGTCCAGCAGGACCAGGTCTTCGCCATCTTCAACAGCATCGGAACGGAGCACGTCCTCGCCGTCCGTCCCTACCTCAACCAGGTCGGCGTCCCGCAGCTCTTCGTCGGGAGCGGCGCAGACGTGATCGCGAAGCAGCACTCGAAGTACAGGTGGACGATGGGCTACCTGCCCAGCTTCTCGGGGGAGGGCGCGGTCTACGGCCGCTATATCGCGAAGCACATGCGCGGGACGACGATCGGCGTCCTGTACGAGAACTCCGAGTACGGCAACGAGCTCCTCCGGGGGCTCAAGTCCGGCCTGAAGGGAAAGGCGCGGATCGTCGCCACGCGGACGTACGAGGTGACCGATCCGGACGTCAAGGCGCAGGTGGACGGTCTCAAGGCGTCCGGCGCGAAGACGTTCATGATCTTCGCGCTCCCGAAGCAGGCCCTGCAGTCGTTCATCTACGCGGACAAGGACGGCTGGCACCCGCACGTGTTCATGACCTCGGTGTCGATCGACCCGTTCGTGATGAACATCGCGCGCCTGAACACGGGCGGCCGTTCGACCAACGGCGCGATCAGCCTCGCCTTCCTCAAGGATCCGACCGACCCCAAGCTGGCCAAGGACAAGGCGGTGAAGCAGTACAAGTCGATCCTGAAGAAGTACGGCAACGGCGCGAACCCGAACGCGGTCGCGCACTTCTACGGGATGGCCGTCGCCTTCAGCATGGTGGATGCGCTGAAGCACGCCGGGAAGAACCCGACCCGCGCGAGCCTGCTCAAGGCCGCGACACACCTGAACGAGCGCGACAACCCGTTCCTGCGCAAGGGGATCGCCGTGCAGACGAGCGACTACTACCCGATCGATCACGTCCAGCTCCAGCGCTACAAGAAGGACCACTGGGTGCAGGTCGGCGGCCTCGTGTCCGCACGTGGATGAGTTCCGTTTCTCGACGGAGCTGAAAGTTCGCTTCTCCGAGACCGACGCGCAGGGCGTCGCCCACCACGCGGCCTACCTGGACTGGCTGGAGGTGGCTCGTGTCGAGTACCTGGCGCAGATCGAGGGCGGCTACCAGGGCCTGCGCGACCAGGGGATCGAGGCGACGACGCTCGAGGCGCACGTCCGCTACCGGGCGCCGGCCCGCTTCGACGACGAGCTCGTCATCCGCACCCGCTGCGGCGACGTCCGCGGCGCGCGCTTCCGCTTCGACTACCTGATCGAGCGCGACGGCGAGCCGATCGCCGACGGCTGGACGACGCACGCGTGCGTCGACGCGCGGACGCTGCGACCGACGCGCATGCCTGAGCAGCTCAAGGCTGAGCTTGCGCGGGTGGAGTCGGAGCCGGGCGCTTCCGCTGCGTCGGCGTCGTCGTCGTAGTCGTCGGAGTCGGCTCGGTCGGAGTCGTGGTCGTCGGGGTCGTCTCCGTCTCCTCCGTCGTCGTCTCCTTCGGCGGAGGCGGAGGCTCCTTCGTCCCGACCTTGATTACGCGCTTCTCGCCCTCGTAGGCGGAGTACCAGGTGTCGTCGTGGAGGAGCTCGCCACTCGCGCTGTAGACCTTGCGGTGGACGCTCGTCTCCTGCGGCGGCGTTCCCGATTCCTCCACGTAGGAGTGTCCCTTCAGCATGTCCGGGTCGTCGATCCGCTCGACCGGGAGGGGCCCCGAGACGCGGAGGGGGTCCGTCTCGGAGACGACGCGCCGGTTCACGGGAGTGCCGTACAGGTTCACAACGAGGGAGTCCGAGCCGACGAAGGTCCGCAGGAGCAGCCAGTGCGACGTGTCGTTCACGAACTTGAGGTCGAGATCGGGATAGTTGACGGTGGCGTCGCGGCCGAGCGGATAGTGCGAGATGTAGAGCGCGTGGTTGTGCCGCTCGGTGATCTCGAGCCCGCCCTCGTACGCGGCATTGAAGACGGTGGTGGAAACCTGGCAGACGCCGCCGGCGATCCCCGTGCCGAGCTCGCCGTTGATGATCACCGGGGCCTCCTTGAACCCCTTCTCCGCCGTCCGCTCTCCGGTCGTCCCGTTGAACGAGAACGTCTCGCCCGGGCCGATCAGCGTGCCGTCGATCAGGTGGGCCACGAGCTGGACGTTGTTGATCCGGTTCGCGTCTCCGCCATAAATCGTCTCGTAGCTCCCGACCAGGCCGACGATGCCCATCCCCTTCGCCTGCTCGGTCGTGCGCGACGGCGCCAGCGAGCGGACCGCGATGTTGGCAACGCGGTCGTCCGAGGACAGGAGGGCGGACATGACCGCCTGCTCGGTCGCCTTCCGCTGGATCAGCACGCCAGGCCGGTCGGGAATGATGCGGATGTGCGCGCCCACGCTCCAGGTCGCGTCCCGCGGCTCACGATCGACGGTGCCCGCCAACCGCTTGAACCACTTCTGCTCACCTCGGCCTCCGAGGCCGAGCGTTGTCGAGCCGTGGGCGGGAAGGTCGAGGATCGGGGCGATCTTCCAGCGCGGCAGCCTCCACGTCGTCGGGCCGAGCCGCAACCTGATCGGAGCCGAAAGGGCGGTCTGCACCTGGTCGGCCGCGTCCTGCAAGTCGTCCTCGCTCACCGTCTGCGAGTCGATCACGACCGGAAGCGAGATCGGCGCTCCGCGCTCGAGCGACCCCAGGGCGCGCACGAGCACGTCCGCCGCCTCCTTGCGGTCGAGGACCTTGCCGTCCTGGCCCGGGACGACTTCCGTCTTGAGCCCGCGGAGCTTTACGGCGGGGTCGCGGTGCGGCCGGTTGACGTCATGAGCGATCAGCGTCAACTGGTAGGCGAGCGCCGTGTTCCACGCCTGCACCGGCGGCGCGACCTCCGCGCCGAACAGGCGAACCTCCAGCCGCTTGAGGCCGCGCAGCGGCCCGAAGCCTCCGCCGCGATCCGCGGCGGAGGAGACCGCCGCGTCCCAGTCGACCTTGACGCCGAGCCGCGCGGGCGTGATCTCGAAACGGTGATTCCCGGAGACGAAGACCACCGGGACATGCTGGAGTTTCGCCGCGCGGCGCTCGAGCAGCGATTTCGCGTGCGCGGGACTCATCCCGCCGACGTCGATTCCCGCTACCTTGACGCCGTTCGCGATCCGGTCGGACGAGCCCGCGAAGGCAAAGCCGACGATGCTCGCGAGCAACATCAGCAGGACCGCGATCAGCAGCGACCATCTCAGGGCGAGCTGATGGCGCGGCGGCTTTCGCCGGCGACGCCGAGATGAACGTTGCGGAGGGCTCAAAGAGCGCCAAATTGTATCCGCCGCTCAGGCCGTTGTCTTACGCGCGAACGCGCTCGCGCAGGCCTCGTTTGAGGTAGGCGGCGACGATCAGGCGCTGGATCTCCGACGTTCCCTCCACGATCTGGAAGACCTTCGCGTCGCGGAACCACTTCTCGACGGGATGGTCGCCCATGATTCCGGCGCCGCCAAGGATCTGGACGGCTTCGGTCGTCGCCCGCATCGCCGCGTCGGCGGCGAAGGCCTTGGCGTAGGAACCGAGCAGGCCGGCGTCGCGACCGCGGTCGACGGCGTCGCAGGCACGCCAGACGAGAAGCCGCGCCGCCTCGATCTCCATCGCCATGTCGGCGAGCTTGAAGGAGATGCCCTGCTTGTCGACGATCGGCTTGCCGAATGCCTCGCGCCCGCGCGCGTACTCCGCGGCGTATTCGAACGCGGCGCGGGCGACGCCGACGGCGGCCGCCGCCACCTGCGGCCGCGACGCCTCGAAGAAGTCCATCGCGATCTGGAGCCCCTGGCCCTCCTCCCCCAGCCGCCGCTCGGCCGGGATCCGCGCGTCGTCGAGCACGATCGATCCGGTGTAGGAGGCGCGCAGCCCGAGCTTCTCCTCCTTCCGGCCGGCGGACACGCCCGGGTCGCCGTCCTCGAGGATGAACGCCGTCATCCCGCCGTCGACCTTGGCGAAGAGGACGGTGACCGCCGCAATCCCGCCGTTGGTGACGTAGCACTTCTCGCCGTTCAGGACGTAGTCGTCGCCGTCGCGAACGGCGCGCGCGCGAATCGCAGTGAGGTCGGAGCCTGCATGCGGCTCGGTGAAGGCGATCGCGGCGAGCGTCCCCTCCTCGGAGGCGAGGAGCGGCAGGTAGCGCTCGCACTGCTGCTGCGTGCCGGCTTTGAGCAATGGGCGGACCGGGAACATCGTCGCCGAGATCGAGCCGGCCAGCCCGGCGCAGCCCCAGGAGAGCTCCTCCGCGATCAGCGACGCGGTCAGCGCGTTCACTCCGCCGCCGCCGTACTCCTCGGGGATCGCGTACGAGCTCAGGCCGGTCCGCGCGGCGCGCTCGAGCAGCCCGTCGGGAAACTCGCTGCGCGCGTCGCACTCGGGCGCGATCGGGCGGAGCTCCCGCTCGGCGAACTCGTGCGCGATCTCGCTGCAGCTCGCGCTGCTCGTCGCTGAGCTCGAAGTTCACGCGATCTCCTCGAGGTGGCGGACGTTGTCGACGTCGACCGGGTCCTCGCTCGGCCGGCCGGAGAACCACGCGTCCAGGATCTCGCCGAGGACCGCCTCGCTCGTCGCGCGCAGCGAGAGCGCGAGCACGTTGGCGTCGTTCCACTTGCGCGCACCGTCCGCGGTCTCGGCATCGAATGCGAGCGCGGCGCGGATCACCCGCGAACCTTGTTGGCCGCGATCGAGCAGCCGGTTCCGGTCCAGCACGCGACGATCGCCTGGTCGGCGCGGCCCTCGGCCACGTCGCGGGCGGCCGCCTCGCTCGCCCATGCCCAGTCGTCCCGCTCGTCCGGCTCCAGCGCGCCGTGCAGGATCGGCTCGTGCCCCCGCCGGCGCAGCTCCTCGACCAGCGCGTCGGCGACGCCTGTGCGCTCGTCGGCTGCGACCGAGATCTTCACGCGTCCAACCTACAACGCCTCGATCCAGCCGCGAATCCGCTCGCGCCCGTCCGGCGGACGTTGTCCACTCGACTCCGTCGACGCGCGCACGCTGTGCCTCGTGCAGGTCGATCAGCTTCTGCAGACTCCGCTTGAGCGACTCGCGCTCGGGACGAGGGAAGAGGTCGGCGAACTCTCCCATTGTCTCGGGCTCGCGCTCGTGCACGCGCCGCACGTCGAAGAACGGCGCGCCGCGAAGCCGCGCGTGCCACGTCTCCACGATGTTCCGCAGCATGTGGAAGTCGTAGGCCACGTCGTAGTACTCGCCGCGGCGGATGTGGAGGATGCAGTAGTACGCCCACGCCCATAGCCGCTCGTCCTCGTGCGCTGCCTCGCTCCAGTCGGGAGGAAGCTCGACGCGGCCCGAGTTCGAGGCTTCGACCCAGCGCGTGACGTCGCCCGTCTCGTCCCAGAGGACCTCGTACGGAGCGCCGGCGGGAGTCGGCGGATCGGTGACGAGCAGGAGCGGGATGTCCGTCTTGATCCCCGGCTCGAACAGGTAGATCACGAAGTGCGGCCGCACGTGATCGGCGTCGAAGCGGTGGAACCACGGTGCGATGTCCCACTCCCAGCGCTCGGCCCAGACCCTTTCGCGCTCCGCCGGATCGGCGAAGAACACGTCCACGTCGAGGTCGCTGTGCTCGTCCGCCGCGCCCCGGGCGATGCTCCCGGCGACCGACATCCCGATCACGCCCGATTGCCCGCGGAAGAACTCGACGACGCGGTCGAGGATCTCCTGGTGGCTAGAAGGTAAAGAGCTCGATTCCACCGCTGACGTTGAGGCCTACGCCGGTGATGTAGGACGCGAGGTCGGAGCAGAGGAAGGCGATCGCGTTGGCGACGTCCTGCGGTTCGCCGGCCCGGCGGAACGCCGTGCGGCGGATCATCCGCTCGTTCATGTCCGGGTTGCCGAAGTTGAACGCCTCCGTGCCGATCACGCCGGGAACGATCGCGTTGACCGTGATGCCGTGGCGGGCGCCCTCGAGCGCGAGCGAGCGCGTCAGGCCGAGCAGGCCCGCCTTCGTCGTCGAGTAGCTCGCCTGGCCGAAGCCGCCGAGCGTCCCGGCGACCGAGGCCATGTTCACGATCCGCCCCCAGCCGCGCTCCTTCATGTGCGGCCAGACCGCCTGCGCGCAGTTGAACGCGCCGCGTCAGGTTGACGGCCAGGTCTCGCGCCCACGAGCTCCGGCTGCTGGTCGCCGAGCTGCCCGACGTGGTCGAGCGTTCCCGCGTTGTTGACCAGGATGTCGACCGAGCCGAGCTCCGAGACGACCCGATCGACCGTGGACGCGACCTGCTCGCGGTCGGTCACGTCGCAGCGCAGCGCGAGCGCACGACGGCCCATCCCCTCGATCTCCGCCGCGGTCGACTCGGTGTAGACCATGCCCGTCTGGCGAGCAGCCTGCGCCAGCGGCCCGTAGCGGTCGGCCTCGTCGCCCTCGGCCGACTCGATCTGGATGTCGGCGATCGCCACGTCGGCGCCCGCGCGGGCGAGCGTGAGCGCGTCGGCGCGTCCGAGCCCGCGCGAGCCGCCGGTGACGAGCGCGACCCGCCCGCTCAGGTCGATCTCGAGCGTCACGCTACGAGGCCGGGCGACGGCCACGTCGAGCGCACTCGTGCAGAACTTGCATTTCGAGGCTTCCGCCGGCACGTCGGAGAGGCAGTACGGGCAGGTCTTCGTCGGCGCGGGATCCCCGAAAGCGGTTTCGCCGCGGCTGGCGCTGACGTGTCGGTACGGCACCACGATCGCGAAGTAGATGACAGCGACGAAGATGATGAAGTAGATGATCGCCGAGATCACGGCACCGAAGTCGACGAATTGACCGTTGACGTGGAACCCGAGCCCGTCTGTCGCCGCTGCCGCCGGCCGCATTCACGAGCGGCGTGATGACGGCGGTCGTGAATGACCTCGATCAGCGTGCTGAATGCGAGCGCGATCGAGAGGCCCACTGCGATCACGATCAGGTCGCCCTGCATCAGGAAGTTCTTGAAGCCGCGCATGCTCGTCCTCCTCGGCCGACGGTTTACGAGCCCTGGATGATAGGTCTCGTCAAATGAATCGCCGGTGGATGCCGTCGAAAGAGAAGATCCTCCAACGGTCGCCGTCATACGCCTCCAGCAGCCGCGGGAAGTAGGCGCGCAGCGACTACTCATAGCTCATGCCGCTTTTCGACAAGCGCCCGCGCCGCGTCGACCAGCTCGGGCAGGTCGTCCTCGATCCGTGCGCGTGTCATCGACGGTGTGCGCGGCTCGCCCTCGTCGTCGACGGTGTCCGGCTGGTCGCCCATCTGGTGAAGGCGGGATAGCGGCTGGTGTCCGGGAGGACCGAGTGGAACGGAACGCCGTTGAAGAACCACTCGTGCCACGGGCGGCCGGATGCGCGGGCGGAAGTGGCGGTGTGCAGCCTGGTAGTAGCGGCGCATGCCCTCGAACTGCAGCTGCGCCGGCTGGCGGGAGCGATCGTCGTCCAGGACGTAGTCCCACTCGCGCGGGATCTCGGCGAGCGCCGCGTCCGGGTCCCCGGCGCGGCCGAGGAAGTCCGTGTAGCCGACCGGATAACGCCTCGTCCACGAAAGGACAGCAGCTCCGCGAGCTCCACCGGGGTCGCCGCGTTCAGCGCAACGCTCACGCGCAGCTCCGGATCGGCCAGGTGGTAGCCGAGGCAGTAGCGCAGCGCCTCGATCGCATGCCCGACCGGGTGCGCGTACCAGAAGTTGACGAGGAGCCGGCTTATTCGGGTCGCGGGAGGAAGATCTCGCGCGCGATCACGAGCCGCTGGATCTGCGACGTGCCCTCGTAGATCTGGAAGAGCTTCGCGTCGCGCATCAGCTTCTCGACCGGGTACTCCTTGATGTAGCCGTAGCCGCCGAAGATCTGGACGGCGTCGGTCGTGACCTTCATGACCATGTCCGCGGCGAAGCGCTTGGCGAACGAGGACTGCAGCGTCGCGCGCTTGCCCTGCTCGATCAGCCAGGCGGCCTGCCAGACGAGCAGACGCGCGGCCTCGATCTCGGTCGCCATGTCCGCGACCATGAAGTTGACGCCCTGGTTCATCGCAATCGGCTGGCCGAACTGGACGCGCTCCTTCGCGTACTCCACGGAGTACTCGTAGGCGGCCTGCGCGACGCCGACGGCGCCGGCGGCCGTTCCGGGCCGCGTCCCGTCGAGCGTCATCATCGCGATCTTGAAGCCCTGGCCTTCCTCGCCGAGGAGGCTGGACACCGGGACGACGACGTCCTGGAAGGCGATCGCCGAGGTGTCGGTCGCGCGCTGCCCCATCTTGTCGAGGTGCTTCTCGACGATGACGCCGGGCGCGTCGGTCGGGACGACGAAGGCGGAGAGGCCGCGGTGGCCCTTCGTCTTGTCGGTCGAGGCGAAGACGACCAGCCACGAGGCGTGGCCGGCGTTCGTGATGAACATCTTCGAGCCGTTGATGACGTACTCGTCACCCCGGCGGACGGCGGTCGTCTGGATGCCGGAGACGTCGGAGCCCGCGTTCGGCTCGGTCAGGCCGAACGAGCAGAGGAGCGGGGACTCGAGCGAGCGGCGGCAGCCACTTGCGCTTCTGGTCCTCGGTCCCGGCGATGATCACCGGCGCTGCGCCGAGCGAGTTGGCGATGATCGAGACGGCGATCCCGGCGCAGCCCCAGGAGAGCTCCTCGCCGATCAGCACGCCCTCGAGGACGGACAGGCCGAGCCCGCCGTACTCCTGCGGGACGTGCGGGTTCATCAGCCCGAGGTCGTGCGCCTTGGCGACGACGTCGACCGGGTGAGTCTGGTGCTCGTCGTATTCCGCCGCCTTCGGCCGGATCTCCTTCTCGGCGAACTCGCGCGCCAGGCTCCGCAGCTCCCGCTGCTCGTCCGTCAGCGCAAACGACAGGCCCGTGGCCACGCTTTCCTCGACTGTCACTGCCATCCTCGCCGTCCTCCGCAGGTTGACTGACCGGTCAGTCAAGAGTACCCGATTACACTCACAATGTGGACTTCGCGCTCAGCCCCGAGCAGGAACTGATCCAGCAAACCGTCCGTTCGTTCGTCGACGAGCGAGTCCTTCCGAACGCGGTCGAGAACGACATCAACCACCACCTCGACCTGGGGATCATCGAGGGGATGGCCGAGCTCGGCCTGCTCGGCATCGTGATCCCGGAGGAGTACGGCGGCGCGGGGCTGGACTACGTCTCCGAGGCGCTTTCGTGCGAGGAGATCGAGCGCGGCGAGTCGGCGTTCCGCACGCTCATCTCGGTCCACGTCGGGCTCAACTCGCTCTCCCTCCTGCGCTATGCGACCGAGGAGCAGAAGCAGAAGTACCTGACCCCGCAGGCGAAGGGCGAGAAGCTCGCCTGCTTCGGGCTGACCGAGCCCGGCGCCGGCTCCGACGTCGCCTCGATGCGCTCGACCGCCCGGCGCGAGGGCGACGTCTACGTCCTCAACGGCCAGAAGAACTGGATCTCGTACGCGAGCGTCGCCGACCACCAGCTCGTCTTCGCGAAGACGGACGCCGCCGCCAAGCACAAGGGCATCTCGGCCTTCATCGTCGAGCGGGAGTGGCCGGGAGTGTCGACCGCGGACACCGAGCACAAGCTCGGCGTCTGGGCCGGGTCGACCGGCGAGCTCTTCTTCAAGGACGTCGAGGTGCCGGCCGAGAACCTGGTCGGCGAGGAGGGACAGGGATTCGAGATCGCGATGTACGGCCTCGACCAGGGCCGGTTCACGGTCGCGGCCGGGGCGTGCGGCGTCATCCGCGCCTGTCTCGAGCGCTCCGTCGAGTACGCGCGCGAGCGGGAGACGTTCGGGCAGCAGATCGGCAAGTACCAGTTCGTCCAGGACATGATCTCGGAGATGGTGCTCGGCTACGAGACCTCCAAGCTGCTCGTCATGCAGGCGGCCTGGATGAAGGACGAGGGCCGGCGCAACACGCGAGAGACGTCACTCGCGAAGTGGCACGCGACCGAGTCGGCGTTCAAGGCCGCCCATCTCGCAATCCAGGTGCACGGCGCCTACGGCTACTCGGCCGAGTACGGGATCGAGCGCTACTTCCGCAACTCGCGCGCGCCGATCATCTACGAGGGCACGACGCAGATCCACAAGATGATGCAGGCAGAGCACGCGCTCGGTTACCGGCACCTGAACGGCCGGGACGGGGACGTCTCGCCGATCGCGGCGTGGGCGCCGGCCCTCTCCCCGGTTCATGCCCGGGCCTGAGATCCGCCCGTTCAAGACGGCCCGACTGGGAGCCCGTGCCGATGGACGGCTTCGTCAACGTGGAAGGCAAGGTGATCGTCGGCGACGACGACCTCGTCCTCGCGCTTCTCCGGTTCGGCGAGCACGGCCACATCAACCCGCATGCCGGCCCGAACAACACCCTCGTGAGCTGCATCGAGGGGAGCGGATTCACCAGCGTCGACGGCGAGACCGCCGAGCTCCACGCGGGTCAGACCGTGTTCTGGCCGGCGGGCGTCCACCACGACCTGTGGACGGAGGGCTCGACGATGACGACGCTCATGTACGAGCCTTTTCGACCTTGATCAGCGAGTAGACGATCGGGATCGCGGCCAGGATCGGCAGGCCGCAGATGGGCCAGACGATCTGGTAGCCGTGCGTCTCGGGCAGGTACGGGGCGACCAGGGTGATCGCCGCGCCGGCGAGCAGCGGCCCGAAGAGCAGCCCGATCCCCTTCGTCGTCGTCGCGAGCCCCGCGATCGCCCCACGCTCGGCCGCCGGCATCAGCTTGAACAGGAGGGCCCAGGCCAGCGTCATAACCGTTCCGCCCGCGATGCCGATCGGGAAGAGCGCGGCGTAGTACCAGTCGTGCCACGACTCCGCGAACCCCGCGACGACGTAGCCGCCTCCGTACAGGAAGGAGGCGAAGAAGATCACGCGCGAGATCCCGATCCGGTCCGCGATCGGGCCGGAGCCGACAGCCGCCACGACGTAACCGATGGCGATCGTCGCGAGCACGGCAGACGAGGTGGAGAGCGGCTCGCCCAGGCCCTTGACGACGTAGAGGACGACGAACGTGCGCGCGGCGGCGAAGGAGCCCTCCCACGCGGAGTTGGCGATGAGGAAGCGGCGCACGTACGAGTCGGTCTTGAGGATCCGCAGGCTGCGGGCCACGTACGTGCGCACGCCCTCGAACACGCGTTGGTTGCCGCCCGACTCCGGGACGAGCGCGATCGTCGCCCCGCAGGCGAGGACGGTGAGCACCGAGGCCAGCAGGAACGGCGACGGGTTCCAGGCGTGGAAGAGGAAGCCGCCGCCGACCAGGCCGAGGCCGAGCGCCGTCCCGCGCATGACGTGCTGGATGCTCTGGCCGCGTCCGAAGTACTGGGGCGGCAGGACGTCCGGATAGAGCCCGCGGTACGGCGGCTCGTAGACGTAGTAGGCGAAGAAGAAGCAGAAGACGACGAGCGCGGTCAGCCAGAAGCTCGGCATGAACGCGATCACGGTCAGCGCGAACGCCATCGGCGGGACCGCCACGGCCATGAACGGGCGTCGCCGCCCCATCGGGGTCTGGAACGTGTCGCTCCAGGGGCCGATGACGAGCGGGAGCGTGAGCGCGAAGATCCCCTCCGACGCCAGCACGGCGGCGATCAGCACCGCCGAGCCCGTGAACTTGGAGAGCAGCGGCGGGAGGTATGCCGCAACGACGGTGATCGAGAATGCGAGCCCGAATGCGCCGAGGCCGAGCGACCACAGCAGATTCCGCCGGGCCGCCGGCACCCTCACGAACTGCTCGACTGCCGCGAGTGCCCGTTGCGTCAAGGGACGCTGACTCTAGAGGATGAGTGCGATGCAGCCACTCGACCGGAATGCTCGTCGTCGATCTCACCCGCTATTTGCCGGGCCCCTTCGCCAGCCGGGAGCTGCTGCGCTACGGCGCGCGCGTCGTCCGGCTCGAGAGCCCGGACGGCGATCCGCTGCGCGAGATCGCGCCGGAGTGGGATGCCTCGCTGAACGCCGGCAAGGAGTCGGTCGTCTGCGACCTGAAAGGCGGAGCCCGAGCTCGGGCGCGCGCTCTGCTCGCGCGCGGACGTCGTCCTGGAGGGCTTCCGACCCGGCGTGGCCGAGCGGCTCGGCATCGGCCCGCGCCGACCTGCCCGAGTCGGTCGTCTACTGCTCGCTGACCGGTTTCGGCGCGGAAGGGCCGCACGCCGCACGGGCCGGCCACGACCTCAACTACCTGGGCTACGCGGGCGTGCTCGCCGACACGGTTCCCGCTCTTCCACCCGTCCAGATCGCCGACCTCGGCGCGGGCGCGCTGACTGCGCTCGCCGAGATCCTGGCCGCCCTGCTCGAGCGCGAGCGCACCGGCCGCGGCCGGCACCTCGTCGTCTCCATGACCCACGGTGCGCACCGTTTCGCCGCCCACCGGCTCGGCGGCGAGCCCGTCCCGCGCCTGTTGACGGGCGGCCTCGCCCGCTACCGGATCTACGAGACAGCGGACGGGCGGCACCTGACGGTCGCAGCGCTCGAGCCGAAGTTCTTCCGCCGGCTGTGCGAGCTGCTCGAGGTGCCCGAGGTCGACGACGAGGACGCGTTCGCCGAGCGGATCAGGTCGAAGCCGCTGGCCGAATGGCTCGAGCTCTTCGACGGTGAGGACGTCGCCGTCGGCCCCGTGGCGACGCTCGAAGAGGCGGCCGCCGATTTCGCGTACGACCCGCCGCCGGGCCGCGCGCCCGCACTCGGTGAGCACACAGACGCCTGGCGGAAGGAGCTAGGCGCGGACTAGGCCGAGTGCCGCGGGCAACCCGTACAGATCCGTGAGCCGCTCCTCGATCTCCGGATAGCGGTTCTCCCGGTCGATGAGGACGGCACGCATCCCGAGCGCCCGCGCGCCCTCGAAGTCGTCCTCGAGATGGTCGCCGACCATCGCCGCCTCGTGCGGCTCCGCGCCGAGCTGTGCGAGGGCCTTGCGGAAGATGGTGGGATCCGGCTTGACCTTGCCGTGGTAACGGGAGGCGACGGTCACGTCGGCGTCCAGGCGGTGGTGGCGAACGAAGTCGCGGAGGTCGCGCGCGCCGTTCGAGACGAGGCCGATCTTGAGCCCGTGCCCGCGCAGCTCTTCGAGCACCGGCTCGACGTCCTCGTAGATGTCGAAGTTGTCGGAGTTCTCCCACGCGTGCTCGATCTCCTCGGCGATCGACCGCGCCGTCGCCGGGTCTCCGCCCATGCCGACGACGATTCGCTTCGTGAACTGGATCCAGAGCTCCTCGTCATGGCGGAAGTCCGGATGCTTCTGCAGCGTCTCGAGCGCAGCCGCCCGCGCCTCGTCGTGCCGCGAGATGTCGAGCTCGACACCGTGACGGCGCCCGACGCGGAGGTATCCCTCGGGCCCGAGCTCGGGGCCAGGGCGGGCGAGGGTGAAATCGACGTCGAAGAGGACGGCTTTCAGATCGCCGTGGGCCACCTGTACGCCTCGGGCCGCCTCGACGCGAGCGAGGGAAGATTTCGCCGCACCTGCCCGACGCGCTCCAGATCCAGGTCGGCATAGATCACGCCGACCTCGTCGGGCGCGAGCGCGACGACGAGCCCCCAGGGGTCGACGATCAGCGATCGCCCGTAGCTCGGTTTGCCCGGCCGCGTCTCCCCGATCTGCGCCGCGGCCGCGACGTAGCCGGAGTTCTCGATCGCCCGAGCGCGCAGCAGCACCTCCCAGTGGTCGCGACCGGTGTGGAGCGTGAAGTGGGCCGGGATGCTCAGCAGCTCGGCTCCTTCGAGCGCGAGGACGCGGTACAGCTCCGGAAAGCGGACGTCGTAGCAGATCGACAGCCCGACGATCCAGTCTCCGGCACGTGCGACGACGGGCTCGTCGCCGGCCTCCTCGGCCTCTGACTCGCGGTAGACGATTCCGCCGACCTCGACGTCGAACATGTGGATCTTGCGGTAGACCGCCGCGATTGTCCCCTCCGGGTCGAGGACGAGGCGACGTGTTGGACAGCTTCTCCCGGCCTTCGCGGCGCTCGGTGATCGAGCCGCCGATCAGCCAGATGCCGTGCGTGCGCGCCCACTCCACCATCGCCGCAACCGACTCGCCATCCTCGAGCGACTCGGCATTGGCGTGGAGCGCTTCGGCATCGCCGATCGCGTTCCACTTCTCGGGGAGCTGGACGAGCTCGGCGCCGTTGACCGGCCGCCTCGGCGACGAGCCGCGCTGCTTCTTCGAGATTGGCGCCCTTGTCGGCCCGGCTCGTCAGCTGAACGCATGCGGTCCTCATCGAGGCGAGGATAGCCCCATGGAGGGGAGGCGCCGCGTCCGCATTTTCCGTGCGCTTCGCTACCGGGACTTCCGGCTGCTCTTCGCCGGCCAGACCATCTCTCTGATCGGCGACGCGGCGTTCCTGACCGCTCTCGGCTGGAAGACCTACACGCTCGTCGGGTCGGGCCGGTTCGGGATCGTCCTCTTCTGCCAGGCGACTGCGCTGCTGACCACGCTGCTGGTCGGCGGCGCGCTCGCCGATCGCATCTCGCGGCGGAAGATGATGATCGCGTCCGACCTCGCCCGGTTCGTCGCGGTCGGCGCTCTCGCGGCTGTCGACGCCTCCGGGCACTTGAACTTCACCTGGATCATCGTCCTGTCCGTCCTCATGGGGCTCGGCGACGGGCTCTTCTATCCCGCCTTCGGCGGGATGGTTCCGCTGGTCGTCGAGCCTGGCGCCATTCCGTCGGCGAACAGCCTGATCGGGGTCGCCCGTTGGGGCAGCCTGCTCGTCGGGCCGGCTTGCGCCGCGCTGCTCTACGGAGCCGCCGGGTCCGCGGTCGTGTTCGCGATCGACGCCGCGTCCTTCCTCGTCTCGGCAGGGTTGCTCTGGTTCACTCGGCCACGTGCGGTCGAGGCGGCCGCGGGAGAGGGAACGGTGCGCGAGATCTGGTCCGGCGTGCGCTACGTGGCGGGTGTGCCCTGGCTCTGGGTGACGATCGCGCTCTTCTCGGTCGTCCTGATGCTCCAGTTCGCTCCTCAGCAGGTTCTGCTTCCGAAGCTGATCCACCAGCACTTCGGAAAGGGAGTCGGCGCTTACGGACTGCTGACCTCGCTGCTCGGCGTCGGGACGGTGGCGGGGACACTTGCGTTCGGACAACTCCAGCCTCGGCACCGCCGCGGGGTCATCTCATACGTCGTGTGGCTGATCAACAGCCTGGCGATCGCCGGTGTCGCGTTATCGCCGTGGTTCGGGCTGGCTTGCGTCTTCGCGGTGCTGCGTGGGTTCTGCATCGGCTTCGGCGTCGCGATCTGGGAGACGATGCTGATGGAGCTCGTCCCCACGAACCTGCTGTCGCGCGTCGTCAGCCTCGACTTCTTCGGCTCGTTCGGCCTGATGCCGGTCGGACTGGCCGTCGCAGCAGCGATCTCGAGCCTCGCCGCGCCGGGGACGATCATCGCCGCGGGCGCGCTCATCTCCGCCGCCATGTTCGCCGTCGTGCTGACGCGCCCGTGGCTGAGAGCCGTGGATTGACTCGCTAATCTTCGCTCGTCGGGGTGTGGCGCAGCCTGGTAGCGCGCTCCGTTCGGGTCGGAGAGGTCCCCAGTTCAAATCTGGGCACCCCGATAAACCACGGGGGAACCCAGGGTTCCCCCGTGAGCCCCCTCCTTTTGCGCCTCGCTCGACCAAGGCGTCGCTTTGGGCTCTCGCCGGGCTAAGCCCGGCTTCGCCCATCGGCGCGCTCGCACGTCGTAGCAACGAAGGCGTCACTCTTCCGAGTCGATCCGGTTACAGATTCTCCGTTACGTTGTCTTTATCGACAACGAAGGAGGACGCGTGAACAACGTGACATTGATCGGAAACCTCGCCACCGACGTCGAGGTGCGGGACGTCGGCGACGACAAGAAGGTGGCCAACTTTCTGCTCGCCGTCGATCGGCCGACGGCGGACAGCGACGCCGACTTCGTCCGCATCACCGCCTGGAACAGGCAGGCCGAAGTCTGCGCCGAGTTCCTCTCGAAGGGACGCCGCGTCGCCGTCGAGGGGCGGCTCAGGAGCAGCTCCTGGGAGGACGCGGAGGGGAAGAAGCGCAGCGCGATCGAGGTGGTCGCCAAGTCGGTCGAGTTCCTCTCGGGGCCGAATCGGGAGGGGGAGGGCGCCGGCGTCCCGTTCGAGGCGGCCGTCGCATGAGCGGGTCGGCCCCCTCGTGACGAGGAGTAGCGCCCGTATGTGAGCTACGTCGGCTTGGGCACCCACTCGACCGTCGCAGGCGTGTGCCTGCGCGTTGCGAGCCCTCGGGTCCGGCGAGTATGATGGTGGGCAGATGCTTGGAGGAGGTCAGCGGGTCCTTTGATTCCCGCCGCGACACTCGAACCGGCAACCGTGCCCGTTTGCGCCCGGCGCAAGCGGGCTTTTTCATGTCCAAAATCGCCCAGACGCGAAGGGAGACGAACGTGCCAAATCACCTGACGCCAGAGGAATTGTCGAAGGAGCTCGGGATGGACCGCAACGAAGTGATCCAGTTCTGTTACGACGAGGGCGTGCCGATCTACCACGGCAAGATCGACAAGACACTGTTCCAGGCGCAGAGAGAAGTCACGAACGGCGCCGCTCCCCAGGCGGCGGCGAGCTAGAGAGCCGACTAGGCCGACTTGGCTTGGCCGGAGCGCGCCGGCGCTTCGAGCCATCTGAGGCTGCGGCCTTCTTTGCCGGCTGCTTCTTCGTCTCGGCGACGCTGGCCTTGAGCGCCTCCATCAGGTCGATCACCGGCGTCTCGGGCGCGGGCTCCGGCTTGACGATCTCCTGGCCCTCGAGCTTCGCCTCGAGCATCCGGCGGAGGTCGTCGCGGTACTCGTTGCGGAACTGCTCCGGATCGAAATCGCCGGAGATGCTCTCGATCACCTGACGGGCGAGGTCAAGCTCAGCGTCCTTGATCTCGCTCTCGGCCACCGCGTCCTCGATGTCGCGCTTCGCCCGGACATCCTCGGCGAAGAACAGCGTTTCGAGCGCAAGGGCGTCACCCTGCGGCCGGATCAGGCACAGGTTCTCCTTGCCCCACAGCACGAACTTGCCGATTGCCGCCATCCCGGTGCTCTCCATCGCGCGCAGCAGCAGGACGTACGGACGGCGCTGAGCCTCGGCGCTCGCAGGGGCGAGGTAGTACGTCCGGTCGAAGTAGACCGGGTCGACCTCCTCGAGCCTGACGAAGCGAAGGATCTCGATCGAGTTCGAGCGCTGGAGCGCGACCGCCTCGAGATCGTCCTCCTCGACGATCACGTACTCGCCCTTGACGTACTCCCAGCCCTTGACGACCTCGTCCGGGCCGACGTCTCGCTCGTCGGTCGGGCAATAGCGCTTCTGCTTGATCGGAGTCTTGCACTCGCGGTGCAGAGTCCGGAAAGCGACGTCGGTCCGCTGCGTCGCAACGGCGAGGCCGATAGGGATGTTGACCAGCCCGAAGCTGATCGATCCGTTCCAGATGGTTCGCATTCGTGATCCAGTCTAGTTTGGGACCGCAAGCTTTCTCGCTAGACCAGCCCTTCCCTTCCTCGTACGATTCTCACATGAGCCGAACAATCCCCGACCTCTGGCGGAAGGCAGTGGCCGCAAACCGGGCGGCTCCCGCCTACCTGGCCGAGGAAGAGGACGGCTGGCGCGAGGTCTCGTGGGAGGAGGCCGCGCGCCGCGTCGAGGAGATCGCGTTCGGTCTTCTCGCCCTGGGAATCGAGAAAGGCGACGTGATCGGAATCATGGCCGCGACGCGTCTCGAATGGGTGCTGGCGGACTTCGCACTCGCCCGAATCGGCGCGGTCACGGCGCCGATCTATCCCACGAGCTCGGCCGGCGATGCGGCCTACATGCTCGGCCTGGTCGAGGCGATTGGCGTCTTCCATGACGAGGCGCGCCGCGACCTCGTCCCCGCGCTGCCCCACGTGCTCTCGCTGGAAGCGCTCGACGAGCTCGAGGAACGGGGCCGCGCGTACCGCGACGAGCATCCCGACGCGCTCGTCCAGGCGGAGAGCCGGATCGGCGAGGACGACCTCTTCACCTTCATCTACACGTCCGGGACGACCGGCGCGCCGAAGGCCTGCATGATCCGCCACCGCAACTACTACGAGATGGCGGCGACGATCGACACGCTCGAGGAGTTCACGCTCGACCAGGACCTGTTGCTCCTGTACCTCCCCCTCGCGCACAACTATGGTCGCCTCCTCGTTCTGCTCGGCGCGTACGAGGGCTACACGATCGCCTTTCTCGCCGACCCCTACGCGACAGCCGACGCGCTTCCGAAGGTGCGGCCCACGGTTCTCCCGAGCGTGCCGCGCCTGTACGAGAAGGTGCACACGCGCATCAAGGGACAGTTCGACGAGGCCGTCGGGCTTCGGCGCCGCCTGATCGACTGGGCGCTGAAGGTCGGGCACGAGGCGATCCCGTACAAGCTGCGCGACGAGCCGCTTCCGGCCGGCCTCGGCGCGAAAGCACCGCATCGCGGACAAGCTCGTGTACTCGAAGGTGAAGGACAAGCTCGGCGGCCGGCTGCGGGTCGCGATCTCGGGGGGCGCGCCGCTGGCACCCGAGATCGCGGAGTTCTTCCTCACCCTCGACATCCTGATCCTCGAGGGGTACGGACTCTCGGAGTGCACGACCGCCTGCGCGGTCAACCTCCCCGGCCGCGTGAAGTTCGGCACCGTCGGGCGTATCCTCCCCCACTTCGAGGTGAGGACCGCCGAGGACGGCGAGGTTCTGATCCGCAGCCAGACCGTGTTCGCCGGCTACTACAACGACGAGGAAGCGACGCGCGAGGCGATCGACGCCGACGGGTGGCTGCATTCCGGCGATATCGGCGAGATCGACGAGGACGGCTACCTGCGGATCACCGATCGCAAGAAGGACATCATCGTCACCGCCGGCGGCAAGAACCTCGCGCCGCAGAGCCTCGAGAACGCACTCAAGTCGTCGAAGCTCATTTCCCAGGCGCTCGTCGTCGGCGACCGCCGGCCATACGTGGTCGCGCTGATCTCGCTGGACGAGGACGAGGTCGACGGGCTGTCCCCAGACGACGCGCAGGAAGCGGTACAGCGGATCGTCGACGACGTCAACCGCAACCGCTCGCGCTACGAGCAGATCAAGCGCTTCGCCATCGTCCCGCGCGACTTCTCAGCCGAGGAAGGCGAGGTGACGCCGACGATGAAGCTGAAGCGGCGAATCGTCGAGCAGCACTTCGCCGACGAGATCGAGAAGCTCTACGCGGCCAAAGAACCTCTAACTCAATGAGAGCGTTAGAGGTTCCAAGCGCTAGTCCTCGCCGTCCCAGTAGTCGAGCATCGGCCCCGGTCGGCTGAGAAGGATCCGCTCGCCCGCAGCGCTTCTCGCCCCCACCTTTCCGCTGTCTGGGTACTCAATGATGTCCGGAGCGATCATCGTCGAGAGCATGAGGACGCGCACCGGCTCGTCCGTGCGGTTAATGACCTGGTGGAATCCACCCTTCCCGCGGCGAAAGCAGACGACGTCACCTTCACGAAGGTTGTGCTCCCCGTCTGGAGAGCGCAAAGTCGGTTGACCCTTCACGACGAGAAGCCATTCCTCGTTCGCATGGTGGGTGTGGTACGGCCACAGCTTGTTTCCCGGCTCCAGTTCGTAAAGGCCCCCGCCGATCAGCTCGGCGTTTAGCTGTCGCCCGACCTGGGTGGCCTTCGCGCGCCAGCTCGGGCGCTCCTCGGTGTGATCCCAGGCGTCGGTGTAGAGATTGAAGACGACCATGCTCGGAGCCTACTCACGACGCAGGCGGCAACGGTGCGGACTGAGACGTCGTAACTCGATGACTGTCTCCAGCTTTCGCCAGCAGATCAGGCAGCAGGCGAGGGCGAGGAAGCCTTCGTGGATGTCGTCGCGACGGTCGGTTCGGATGAGCAGGCGTCGGCGGCTGTGCAGCCAGGCGAAGGTGCGTTCGACGACGCAGCGATGGCGGCCGAGCCCGGAGCCGTGCTCGCTCTGCCGACAGGCGATGATCGGCTTGACGCCGCGCTGCTGGACGAGGCGGCGGTACTTGTCGTGGTCATAGCCGCGATCGGCGATCAGCGTCTGCGGTCGGTGTCGTGGGCGGCCGACGCGGCCACGGACAGGAGGCACCCGGTCGAGCAGCACGAGCAACTGGGTGACGTCGTTGCGGTTGCCGCCGGTGAGCGTCCAGGCCAGCGGCACGCCGCCGCCGTCTACGAGCAGGTGATGCTTGCTGCCCAGACGGCCTCTGTCGACGGGGCTCGGACCGGTCTTGGCTCGAACGGTCTGCGACCGGGATAACGGAACCGACGCGGCTTGCGCGGCAACAAGGGCTCGATCCGCTCCCACAACTCGTCCGGCACCTCCCACGGCTTCACCGTCACCGAAACCCTCCGAACGTTGACGACAGGTCCGACAGACTTCGCTACCGCGGAACGGGTCCCTTCATTCAGTTAGAGGTTCTAAAGAGGACTAGGTGTAGCGCCGCGCGCCGTCGAAGACGGACGCGTAATGACCGGCCAGCGGTGAGATCTTGACCACGTCGCCGGTATGCGGAGCGTGGATGAAGTTGCCGCCGCCGATGTACATCCCGACGTGGCCGAGGCCGTAGAAGAAGACGAGGTCACCTGGCTGGAGCTGGTCATACGAAACCGGTGTGCCCATCCCGAACTGCATCGCCGCGTTGTGCGGGAGCGAGATGCCGACCTGGGCGTAGACGTACATCGTGAGGCCGGAGCAGTCGAAGCCCGAAGGGCTCGGCGCCTGCGTACACGTACGGGATCCCGAGGTAGCGCATCGCGATCTCAACGACGGTCGCATTGCCGCCGCCGCCGTCGGGCGGAGCGGCCACCGGGCTCGGCGTCGTCGCGGGCGCGGCGGTGGACTCGTTGGAGACGATCGGCGCGGGAGCCGCTGCGGCTGCGGCTGCGCGCTCGCGCGCCTGCTGCGCGAGCTCGGCCTGGCGGCGGGCCTCCTCGGCCTTCATCTGCTCGATCTCGCTGCGGATCGAGGAGACCAGCTGCCTGCGCTCGGCCAGCTGTGACTCGATCGACGCCCTCTGGTCGGCCCGCTCCTGCACCAGCGCCTGCGCCTCCGCCTCGGCGTTCTTGAGCTCGATGCGGTGCTTCCTGACGTCGGCGCGGAACCCGATGATCTGCTGGTTGATCCTCAGATCCTGGTTCGAGACGCGGTTGCTCGTCTCGATCTGGCTGAGCATGTCGTCGATGCTCCCCGCCCCGAGCAGGATCCCGAGCGTCGAGTTCGCCTCGTTGCCCGAGGTGTAGATCGTCACGAGACGCTTCGCGAGCGCGGCCTGCGAGCGCTTGAGGTTCGCCTTGGCGATGTGGAGCTCGTGCAGGTTCACCTGCAGGTCGCCCTCGATCGCGTGGAGCTTGTCGGTTGCGAGGTTGTACGCCTCGACCGCGCGCTCCAGGCTCGCGTCGAGCCCGTCGATCTGACTGAGCACGCTCTGCACTTCCGCCTCTTTGGCGGAGATGCTGGAGGGGTCTGCGAAGGCCGGAACTGCACTTACGAGAAACGCCGCCGATGCGATCAGCAGCAGTGCCGCAAGCCGTACCTTCGACCGTTGACGACCTCCGGTCGCCCGCTCTCCCGGGCGCCCGAAGAGGGCTCGGTTCGTCACAAGTTGGGCACCCTAGCAACGTTCTCGGATGGGCGCAACCGTGTAAATGAGCCAAAATAGAGTCAATCCTCACTTGGCCGGCACATGCACAAAGTTCCTGCTATTGCTAGCGTCTTCGCCCCATGCGCTCGATTCGAAGCCTCCGCGTCGGCGTCCTGGCAGGCGCGCTCTGCTCGCTTCTCGTCCTCTTCGTCGCCGCCCCGGTCGGCGGCCGATCCGAGCAGCATCGACGATCTCAAACAACAGAATGCGAGCCTCGCCGCGCAGTCGCAATCGGCCCTCGTCGAGCTCTACTCGCTCGAGAGCCGGCTGCGCGAACAGCAGGCCCGCGTCGATTCGCTGCGCGCGCAGGTGGACGCCGTCGCGGCTGAGCGCGCCTCGGTCCGGTACCGGCTCACCCTGGTTCGCCGAGTGCTGAGCATCTCGCGGCGGAACCTCGGGCAGCGGCTCGTGCACATCTACGAGCAGGGCCGGCCGGATGCACTGGCGATCCTGCTCGGCGCCGAGTCGCTCGGCGACGCGATCACGAATCTCGACCATCAGAGCGCCCTCGCCGGCCAGGACAAGCGCATGTTCCTCGAGGCCCGGCGGGCCAGCGGCTCGCTCGTCCGGCTGAGGACGTCGCTGGCCGAGCGGGAAGGCCGGCTGGCCGCGCTCGAGCAACAGGCGTCCGCGGCGGCAGCGGATCTCGAGGTCGCGCAGGCCGAGCGGCGGAGCTACCTCGCCGACCTCCAGAGCCAACGCCAGCTGAACGAGGGGGAGATCTCGTCGCTCGAGCAGCAGGCACACACAGCGCAGAAGCGCTCGAACGAGATCGCCGCGCAGCAGGCGATCGCTCCGACCCCGGCGCCGGCCGCTCCCGCGGCTCCCTCGCCGCCCGTCAGCGGCCACGGTCGCGCCCTGACCGTCGTCGCCACCGCGTACGCGCTCCCCGGAACGACTGCCACGGGCCTACCGGTGGGTCCCGGAATCGTCGCCGTCGACCCGACCGTCATCCCGTTCGGCACCCACATGACGATCCCCGGATACGGCGAGGGCGTCGCCGCAGACACCGGCTCGGCGATCGTCGGCGCCCGCATCGACGTCTGGGTCCCCAGCGAGGCGCAGGCCGACCAGTGGGGAGTCAAGACGATCACGATTTACCTGCATTAGGGCCGTTTTTCCGGTGTGAGCAACGCCTTTGGGTACACTGCCCGGCGCGCCATCAAGGCGTGGGGGTTAGCGAATTGGGAGAGAACGGCACCGCGCCAATCAATGCGAGCGCCGCGGGCGTTCGGGTTTTGCTCGTCGACGACCATGACCTGTTTCGAACAGGTCTGAGGACGCTGCTCGAAGAGCAGGACGTCGAGATCGTCGGCGAGGCCGTCAACGGCTACGAAGCCGTGCGGCTCGTCGAGGAGCACGCGCCCGACGTCGTCCTGATGGACCTCGAGATGCCGGGGAAGCACGGAATCGACGCGACGCGGGAGATCGCCGCGGTCGCGCCGCTCACGCGCGTCGTCGTCCTGACCATCTCCGACCAGGACGCCGATGTCATGGACGCGGTGATCGCCGGCGCTTGCGGGTACCTGCTGAAGGACGCGACCATCCAGGAGTTGCTGCGCGGCATCGCCGCCGCCAGCAGGGGAGAGTCGCTGATCTCACCCTCGATCGCGGCGAAGGTGCTTCAGCGCGTGCGCGCTACAAGCCCTGACGTGGAAGCTGCCGAGACGCTGATGGCCGCAGCTGTCCGATCGCGAGCTTCAGGTGTTGAAGCTGATCGCGAACGGAAAGGACAATGCCCAGATCGCCGGCGAGCTCTTCATCAGCGCCAAGACGGTCAAGAACCACATCTCGAACATCCTGCTGAAGCTCAGCATCGAGAACCGCATCCAGGCGGCCGTGTACGCCGTCCGGAGCGGGATCGCCTAGCTGCTACGAGAAGCCTCGGTTGCGGGACGGCCGCGCGCAGCTCGCGGGTGCGCTGGTTGAGCAATCCGAGACGGGCGCGCAGGTAGCTGAGCTCGCCGTCGAGCCTCGCCCGACGCTCGGCGAGCGCGGAGAGCTCCTGTGCCCCCTGCGGATGCGTGTCGATGGCGGCGGCGACCCCGTCCATCCGGCGCTCGATCCTGAGGCGCTCACCCTCGAGCGCGAGCGCGGTCGCATACCCGTCGGTCAGCGTCCGCTCGAGCTCGGGCACGGGCGGCGCCCCGCCGAGCAGGGCGTCGATTCGCTCCAGGACCATGTTCACCTCGTGCAACACTTGGGAGCGATTATCTGCGAGGTTCGACCCGTTTTCTATAGGCCGGAAGGCCTATCTTCTCGTCTCCGAGTCCCATGACCATCCGCAACCTCCATGACAATCGCCCCATGCGCCGGGCCCTGCTGGGGTGCTTGCTGACGTGTGCGCTGCTCGTCGGCCACGGCGGCCGGAGCGCGCACCGCGAACCCGAGCCCGCTCACCCCGAAGCTCGCGCGGGCGCTCGCCGTCGGCGGCTTGAACGGAGCGACGAGAGCGGCCGTCGCGGTCGACCTCCAGACGGGGGAGATCCTCTACAAGGAGCGCCGCTTCGCCGCCATGGCGCCGGCGTCGAACGAGAAACTGCCGATCACGTTCGCCGCCCTCCACGTCCTCGGCGGCACGTATCGGATCCCGACGGACGTGCTCGGCGACGGCGGGCAGGTCGGCAAGACCTGGCGCGGCAACCTCGTCCTCCGCGGACGCGGCGACCCCACGCTCTCGTACCAGGATCTGAAGCACCTGGCCTGGATGGTGCGCGGGACCGGCATCCGCCGCGTGACGGGCTCGATCGTCGGGGACGAGAGTTACTTCGACGCGAAGCGCGGCGTGTGGGGATGGAAGTCGTATTTCTACGACGGCGAGTCGCCGGCGCTATCGGCGCTCACGGTCGACCGCTGTGTCTTCAACGGACAGTTATCCGACCGGCCGGCCCTGGCCGCGGCCGCGCTCTTCAAGCGGGCGCTGAAGGACGCCGGCGTGAAGGTCGGGGGCAAGTCGCGGCAAGGCATCGCCGGCGAGCCTTCGGTGCCGATCGCGCACGTCACCTCGGCGCCGCTCTGGAAGATCCTCCGCTACATGGACAGCTGGAGCGACAACTTCACCGCCGAGCTCGTCCTGAAGCAGCTCGGCGCCTCTCAGGGCCACGGCACGTCGGCGGGCGGCGCCGCGGTCGTCCGCAAGGTGCTGACCGACGAGGGGATCCCGATGGCCAACGTGCGCATCGTCGACGGGTCCGGCCTCTCCTCGAAGGACAGGCTCACGGTCGGCGCGCTCCTCGGCATCCTCCAGAACGCGTGGGCCGACACTTCGATCAAGAAGCCCTTCCAGGCCGTCCTCGCGGTCGCGGGAAAGACAGGGACGCTCCGTAACCGGCTGCTCGGCTTCTCGACAAAGGGCCGCGTGCTGGCCAAGACCGGGACGACGGACGACTCCTCGGCGCTGTCCGGCTACGTCAAGGGCCGCTACGCCTTCGCGATCGTCCACAACGGCTTCCCGCTCGCGTCGTGGTACGCGAAGCAGGCGGAGGATCGCTTCGTTCAGGTCCTAGCGGCCGCGGCGAAGTAGGGCCCGCAGCCCCGCCTCGTCCAGCACCTCGACGCCGAGGCTCTGCGCCTTCTCCAGCTTCGAGCCGGGGCTCTCGCCGGCGATCACCGCCGCCGTCTTGCCGGAGACGGAACCGGCGATCTTGGCGCCGAGCGCCTCGAGGGCCGCAGCGGCCTCCTCCCGCGTGAAGCCCTCCAGCGTCCCGGTGATCACGTACGTGTTGCCGGTCAGCGGTCCCTCGACCGGCTTTGCCTCCTCCCCCGCCTCGAACCGAAGGCCGAGCGTACGCAGCTCCTCGATCAGCGCGCGGTTCTCCTCGTCCTCGAACCACTCCGCGATCAGCTCGGCGCGGTCGGGACCGATGCCCTCGACCTCGACGAGGTCCTCCTGGGTCGCCTCCATGAGCCGGTCGACGCTGCCGAAGTGGCGTGCGAGATTCTCGGCCATCACCCAGCCCGTCTTCGGGATGTTGAGGCCGAAAAGGACGCGGTGGAACGGCCGCTCCTTCGAGGCCGCGATCGAGTCGATCGCGTTGCGGGCCGAGATCTCGCCGTAGCCGTCCAACTCCATGAGCTGCTCGACCGTCAGTCGGTAGAGGTCCGGCATCGACCGGAGGAGACCCTCGTCCCAGAGCCGGCGGACGAACTGCTCGCCCACGCCCTCGATGTCCATTGCGGCCTGCACCCAGTGGATGAGCGTCTCCAGACCGCGCGAGGGACAAGCCCGGTTCGGGCAGCGATGCATGACCTCGCCCTCGGGCTTGACGATCTCCGCGTCGCACAGCGGACAGCGCTCCGGCATCCGGAACGGCTTCGAGCCCTTCGCGTGCGGGAGCACGGGACCCACGACCTGCGGGATGACATCGCCGGCGCGCTGCACGATGACCGTGTCGCCCTCGCGGATGTCCTTCCGGTTGATGTCGTCCTCGTTGTGGAGGGTCGCGTTGGAGACGGTCACGCCGCCGACGACGACCGGCTCGAGCTGCCCCCAGGGGTTCAGCGCGCCCGTTCGCCCGACGCGGATGCTGATCTTGTTGAGCTTGGTCTGGGCCGTCATCGGGGCCCACTTGAACGCCCGCGCCCAGCGCGGACGCCCGTGCAGGGCGCCGAGCCGCTGCTGCTGGTCGAGGGAATCGACCTTGATCACGATCCCGTCGATCTCGTAGTCCAGCTCCACGCGGCGGCTCTCCCATGTACCGCACGCCTCCGCCACCGACTCGAGCGACTCGTGGCGCTCGCCGAACGGGTTCGTCCGGAAACCGCGCTCGCGGAGCAGCTGGAGCGTGTCCCAGTGGGACTCCCGCGCCAGCCCTTCAGATGCGCCGACGCCGTAGACCCAGACGGCCAATGGGCGCGAGGCGGTGATCGACGAATCCTTCTGACGCAGCGAGCCCGCAGCGGCGTTGCGTGGGTTAGGGGCGACCTTCTGCTTGGTGCCCACGAGCCGTTCGTTCAGCTCCCGGAAACCCGAAAGCGGCATGTACACCTCGCCGCGCACCTCGAGCAGCGCCGGGGGCTCGTCGCCGAGCATCCGCAGCGGAACAGTCGGGATCGTGCGCAGATTGACGGTCACGTCCTCGCCCTGGATCCCGTCACCGCGCGTCGCGCCGCGGACGAGAACGCCGTCCTCATACGTGAGATTGATCGCGAGCCCGTCGATCTTCGGCTCGATCACGTAGACGACCGGCTCGTCCGAGTCGAGGCGCTTTCGCACGTCCGCATCCCATTTGGCGAGCGCTTCGTCCGTAGTGACCTTTTCGAGCGAGCCCATCGGCTCGAGGTGCTGCACCTTCTGGAACCGGTCGGAGACGGGCGCGCCGACCCGCGTCGTCGGCGAGCTCGGGTCGCGGAGCTCCGGATGCTCCTCCTCGAGCGCGACGAGCTCGTCGAAGAGCCGGTCGTACTCGGCGTCCGAGATCTCCGGCTCGTCGAGAACGTGGTAACGGTAGAGGTGGTAGTTCAGCTGCTCGCGCAGTTCTGCCGCGCGAGCGGCAAGCGAGGTCGTCTGCACCATCGGGGCGATGCTAGCCCCTCCTGGTTGCTTCGCAATCCGAAACGTGTTAGTAACGTCGAGTGGGAATACCCATAAAGGATCGACTAACCGTCAGGAGCGTTGCATGAAAATCCTCTCCACGATCGCCCTCGCGCTCGCTACAGCTGCGCTGGTCGCGGGTACGGCGAATGCCGGTGCGGCCAAGAACAGCGGCTTCTTCAAGACCCAAAACGGGAAGATCTACTGCATCTGGGGCACCGGCCTTCGAGGCTTCGTCGTGTGCGGAATCAAGAACGGCCACCTGAAGCCGGCGCCGACCAAGAAGTGCAGGCGCGTCGACCCCACGGGCGGCTGGCTCACCTTCAACACACGGGGCAGGGCCACGGTTCAGCCTTGCTCAGGCGATGCGGGCCCCTTTGCGGACCCGGCGCACACCAAAGTTCAGAAGGCGGGGACGACCTGGAGGGGCGGCGGGATGTCGTGCACGTTCACGACCTCGTCCGCGACGTGCAAGAACAAGTCGCAGCACGGCTTCACCATCACTACCCCCGGTCCGTACAAGATCTTCTAGTAGCGCACGCTCTCGAGGTAGAGGCCCCACGGCGGCGCCGTGGGGCCCGCCTCGGACCGGGGCCTCCCCTCGAGTAGCGCAGCCACCTCGTCGGGCGTCCGCTCCAGCATCGTTCCGACGAGCGTCCTGACCATGTGCCTGAGGAAGCTGTCGGCCGTGATCTCGAACTCGAGCGAGTCGCCGCGCCGGTGCCAGGCCGCGGCAAGCGACGACCCGGGAGAAGACCTCGTGCTGCGTCTCGGTTGGCGTGAAGGCGCGGAAGTCGTGCTCCCCGAGGAGGGCGTCCGCAGAGTCGCCGAGCTTCGCCTCGTCGAGGGGCCGCGGGTACCAGTAGCTGCGCCGGTACTCGAACGGCGAGGGCGTTCGCCGGCGCCAGACGCGGTAGCGGTAGCTCCGTCCGCGGGCGGAATGCCGGGCGTGGAAATCCTCCGCCGCCGGCTCCACTCCGACGACGGCGACGTCATGCGCGAGGACGCTGTTGAGCGCCTCGGCGGCGTGATTGGCGGGCGGCCCTCCCTCGACGTCGACGCTCGCGACCTGCCCGAGCGCGTGCACACCGGCGTCGGTGCGCCCGGCGACCGCGAGACGTCCCACCCTCGGGAAGACCTCGGCGAGCGCCCGGCCCACCTCGTCCTCGACGGTGCGCCGGCCGGGTTGCGCGGCCCAGCCGGAGAAGTCGGTGCCGTCGTACTCGAGCGTCAGCTTGAGCTTCATTCCACCTGGAGCGTGAGATCGTCGATGCGCACCACGCGCACATGCTCGCCCACCTCCGCGCCGCCTGCGCAGCGCGCGCGCCAGAGCTCTCCCCGAACGCGGACGCGGCCGTCGGGACGGCACGCCTCCACCACGACCGCATCGGCGCCGATCAGGGCCTCGGCGCCGGTGACGGCACGCCGGCGCTGCGTGAACCGGATCCAGAACCAGCTCTCGCCGACCTCGAGGGCCACGGCGGCGAGAATGGCCACGAGCCCCCACGGCGAGGGGAGGACGAAGAGCGCGAGCAGGATCGCGACCACGACGGCCACGGGGGTAGCATCACCGCGAATTGACCGCCGCGCACGAGTCTCTCTGGGGGTACATCCACGACCTGTATACGCGGATGGCGTCCGCGTCGGCCGCGGGCAAGCACGCGGTGGTCGAGATCGAGACGAACGACGGACGGACGCTCGAGCCGAAGGCGGTGCAGTCCTACCCGCCTTTCCTGGTGTGCGACCTAGCGCAGGAAGAGGCCGAGCTCGTCGCCGTGCGCGAGACCGACATCCGCCGGATCCGGATCTACGTGGCGGGCGAGGACGAGAAGCTGGAGGTCGGCTTCAGAGTCGGCGAGCTCGAGCTGGAGTGAGGCCGCCGGAGGGATCGGCGGGATGCTGCGCGCCGTCTGGGTTGGGTGCGTCCGCTTGGTTCGAGGCAAGGACGCAGGGAGCGCACGTATGCCTGTCATACGGCGACTGGGGACGCCGCCTCGGGCGGAACGGCGCTCCCAGGCGGCCCCTCCCGTATTCCGCCGAGCCCTCCCAACGCGAGCATTGCGAGCGCTCCGGCGCCGGCCAGGTGCCACGGCCAGTCGACGAGGTTCGCGAGCAGGAACGCGGCGACGGCCGGGCCGAGGAGCCACAAGGCGGGTGAGCTGCGCACACGCCACATGGCGCGGACGGCGACGCCGTAGAGGACAAGCACGAGCATCAAACCCGCGATTCCGGTCTCGACCCACTGCTCGAGCGGAAAGTCGTGCGCGAAGCGCGTGACGCGCCCGTGGCCCGGTTGGCGGCTCACGGTCGCTTCGTAGAAGGAGCCGGCCCCGAAGCCCTGGAGGGGCCGTTTGACCGCGGTTCGGTAGGAGGCGCTCCACATCCACGTCCGCCCGTGCGTGAAGCTCTGGTGCGACTCGAACCGCCGGGCGCTCAGCGCGCCGCCGCTGAACAGGCCGGCCAGCACGGCGACCGCTGCGATAACCGCGCCGGCGGCGAGCGCAGGCTTCGCCGGGAGGTCTCGGTTCAGCTCGGTTTCGCCGAGCTGCCGGCGCGCGAGCACCCAGAGGAGCGCCAGGCCCGCGATCACGGCGATGGCCGCGAGGGCGCCACCCGGCCCCGCGGTCGCGAAGCGCGGCGTCCAGGCGCCCAGCAGCTCGTGGAAGGCGATCGCGGCGATGGCGACGATCGCAATCGCAAGCGCCGGGAGAGCGCGGCGCCTCGCAAGCGCGAGCGCAATCCCGAGCACGACCACCGCGAAGGCCAACGTGAGCCGGTTGGCGACGAGGATCAGCGCTCCCGAGGCGATCACGGCGCCCGCGGCTGCGACTCCTGCGAGCGCCGGCCGCGCGCGGGCCATGGCGGTCAGAAGGGCTGGGAGCGCGAACACCTGGACAAGCGCGAGCGTCGGCGGGTAGCCGAACGGCCCCTCCGGGCGCCACCCACCCTCGATCCGCTCCGCGAACGTCCTGGAGTAGAGCGCGGCCGAGATGATTCCCATCAGGCCGGTCACGCCGGCGGCGACCGCGATGAGGGCTGCGATCCGTCGCGCCGGCTGCGTCGCTCCGGCGACGACGAGCGCCGCGTATCCGAGCGTCAGCGCAGCGGAGCGGAGAGAGTCCGCGGGCGGGACGATGGCCCAGCCAGCCGAGAGCGCCTGGAGCGCCGCCATCCCCAGCAGGACGACGCTAGGCGCGCTCCACGCGCGCGCCCGAGCCGCCGCGAGCGCCACGAGCCCGGCCGTCGCTGCGATCCCGGCGAACGTCCACTGCGGCGACGGGTCGAAGCCGCCTTCCCAGAACACGGCCACGCCGACGGCCGCGACGATGAGGCCCACAGCGATCGCCCGCATGGGGCGAGACTACGGCCTAGGAGGGCTTGGCGGAACGTTGCTCGTCGCCGGGACGCGCCGCGTGGTTCGTGGCCACGGACGCAGGAGCGGGCGTAGTCTCGGCCTACGGCCGCGACTGAGGACATGCGCCACGGGCCGCGCGGCGCGTTCCGGCGGCACCGGCCATGCTTCGCCAAGCCCTCTAAGGCTGATAGTCGACGAGCTCGAGGTACGCCATCTCGGCGGCGTCCCCTTGGCGTGGGCCGATCTTGACGATCCGCGAGTAGCCGCCCGGGCGATCGGCGAACCGGGGACCGACATCGGAGAAGAGCTTGTGCACGACGTCCTGGGAGCGGAGGTAGGCGAGGGCCTGACGGCGCGCGTGCAGGTCTCCCCGCCTCCCCAGCGTGATCATCTGCTCCGCGATCGGGCGGACGGCCTTGGCCTTCGCCACCGTCGTCCTGACCCGGCCGTGCTCGATCAGCGCGCCGGCAAGGTTCGAGTAGAGCGCCTTGCGGTGCGCAGAGTCGCGGCCGAGCTTCTTTCCCGAGCGCTGGTGCCGCACGTCGTTACCCCTCGTCCCCCCGCAGGTTCAGCCCGTGCGTGGCCAGGGTCTCCTTGACCTCCTCGATCGACTTGCGACCGAAGTTGGGGATCGCGGCCAGCTCGTTCTCGCTCTTGGACACGAGCTCGCCGATCGTCTCGATCCCGACGCGCTTGAGGCAGTTGTACGAGCGGACGCCGAGCTCGAGCTCCTCGATGGGGAAGTTCTCCATCGCGTGCGTCGCGGGCGCCTCGGGCGCTTCCGCCGCGGCCTCGCCGAAGCCCTCGATCTTCTCCAGATCGGTGAAGATCGCGAGCTGGCGGATCAGGATCTCGGCTGCCTGGGCGACCGCGTCCTTCGGGTTGACCGAGCCGTCGGTCGTGATGTCGAGACGGAGCTTGTCGTAGTCGGTGCGCTGCCCGACGCGTGCGGCCTCGACCTCGTAGGCGACCCGGCGGACGGGCGAGAAGATCGAGTCGACCGGAATGACGCCGATCGTGTGCTGCTCACCACGGTTCAGCTCGGCCGGCACGTAGCCGCGGCCGCGGCCGATGGTGAGGACGATCTCGAACTTGCCCTTGCCGGAGAGGTGGGCGATCTCGAGATCCGGATTGAGGATCTCGAGGTCGGCCGGCGCCTCGATGTCGGCGGCCGTCACGGTGCCGGGGCCCTTCTTCGAGAGGTAGACCTCGATCTCGGGCGCCTCGCCGTGCAGCGTGCAAATCAGGTTCTTCAGGTTGAGGATGACGTCGGTCACGTCCTCCTGGACGCCCGGGAGCGTCGTGAACTCGTGCGCGACTCCCTCGATCTTGACCGAAGTCACCGCCGCCCCCTCGAGCGAGGAGAGCAGCACGCGGCGCAGCGAGTTGCCGAACGTGTAGCCGAAGCCGCGGTCGAGCGGCTCGATGACGAAGACGCCGCGGAGGTCGTCGACCTCCTCGTGGACGATTCTCGTCTGCAATTCCGTGGGGCTCATAGTGCGAGTTGCCATACGTTCCTTTCCAGTTTGGGGGCGGCGCCCCTGCGGCTTACTTGGAGTAGAGCTCGACGATCAACGACTCCTGGACCGGAGTGTCGATCTCTTCTCGCTCAGGCCACTTGAGAATCTTTCCGGTCAGCCCGTCGTGGTCGGCCTGGAGCCACGGGGCCACCGATGCGGTCAGGTCGGTTGCGTCGCGGATGACCTGCTCGGCGGAGCTGCCGGGGGTCATCGTGACGATGTCGCCGGGCTTCACGCGATAGCTGGGGATGTTGACCCTGCGCCCGTTCACGTGGAAGTGCCCGTGGCGGACGAGCTGGCGCGCCTGGGCGCGCGAGGCCGCGAACCCGAGCCGGTAGACGACGTTGTCGAGTCGCGTCTCGAGCATGCGCAGCAGGTCCTCGCCCGTGATGCCGGAGCCCTTGGCCGCCTTCTCGTAGTACGTGCGGAACTGCTTCTCGAGCAGCCCGTAATAGCGGCGCGCCTTCTGCTTCTCGCGCAGCTGCAGCAGGTACTCCGACTGCTTGATCCGGCCGCGTCCGTGCTCGCCGGGCGGATAGCTGCGACGCTCGATCGCACACTTCTCGGTCAGGCAGCGCTCGCCCTTGAGGAAGAGCTTCATGCCCTCGCGGCGGCACTGCTTGCACTTGGGAGAACGGTCTCGTGCCACTAGACGCGGCGCCTCTTTCGGAGACGAACTCCGTTGTGGGCCTGCGGGGTCACGTCGCGCACGCCGAGGATCTCGAGGCCGGCGGCCTGGAGCGAGCGGATCGCCGTCTCGCGGCCCGAGCCGGGCCCCTTGACGAAGACCTCGACCTTCTGCAGGCCGTGCTCCATCCCCTTGCGCGCGCACGAGTCGGCCGTCACCTGCGCGGCGAACGGGGTCGACTTGCGCGAGCCCTTGAAGCCGGCCGAGCCGGCGGACTCCCACACGATCACGTTGCCCTCGGGATCCGTGAGCGTGACAATCGTGTTGTTGAACGACGTCTTGATGTGCGCCTGCCCGATCGCGATGTTCTTGCGGACGCGGCGGCGGCTCCGCCCGCGGGCGGCCTGTCTCCGAGGGGGTGCCACTACTTCGCCTTCTTCCCTCTACCGACGGTCTTCTTCGGGCCTTTGCGTGTCCTTGCGTTCGTCTTCGTCCGCTGCCCGTTCACCGGCAGCGCACGGCGGTGCCGGATGCCGCGGTACGCGCCGATCTCGCCCAGGCGCTTGATCGCCTGGGAGCGCTCGCGACGGAGGTCGCCCTCGACCTGGAGGTTCGAGTCGATGTAGTTCCGCAGCGAGGTGACCTCCTCGTCCGTCAGGTCGCGCACCTTCTCGTCGGTCGAGAGCCCGAGCGCGGCGCAGATCTGGCGGGAGGTCGAGGGGCCGATCCCGAAGATGTACGTCAGCCCGACCTCGAGCCGCTTGTTGTTCGGGAGGTTGACCCCGGCGATGCGCGCCATTACGCCGTTACCCCTGCCTCTGCTTGTGACGAGGATTGGTGCAGATGACCATGACGCGGCCGTGCCGCTTGATCACGCGGCAGCGCTCGCACATTGGCTTGACGGATGCTCGTACCTTCATCGATAGCGGTAGGTGATTCGGCCTCTGGACAAGTCGTAGGGGGAAAGCTCGACCTTGACCCGATCGCCCGGCAGGATGCGGATGTAGTTCTTGCGCATCTTCCCGGAGATGGTGGCGAGAACATCGTGGCCGCCCTGGTCGACCTGCACGCGGAACATGGTGCTCGGCAATGCCTCGACGATCTCTCCCTCTAGTTCGATCTTCTCCTCTTTGGCTACTACCTGCCTCCTCGGGCTTCAGACGGCGACCGCGCTCTCCGAGCGGGGTCGAAGGACAGAGAAAACACCATGGGACACAGCACAGCACGGCTCGCGCCGCACGGAGTTCATGGTAGCAAACCGGCACCGACTTCAGCCGGCGCGGTCAGGATGCGCGGGCCGTCGTCGGTCACCGCCACGGTGTGCTCGAAATGGGCCGCGAGCGAGTCGTCGGTGGTCGAGATCGACCACTGGTCCTCGTGCACGTAGATCTCGTCGGAGCCGGCGCTGATCATCGGCTCGATCGCCAGCGTCATTCCCGGGTCGAGCCGCGGCCCACGACCGGGCTCGCCGTAGTTGGGAATCTGCGGCTCCTCGTGCATCGAGCGCCCCACCCCGTGCCCGACCAGGCTGCGGATGACCGCGTAGCCGGCCGCCTCGGCAGAGCGCTGCACGGCCGCCGAGATGTCCCCGACCCGGTTGCCGGAGCGCGCCTGCTCGATCCCCGCCTCGAGGGCCGCCTGGCAGGCGTGGAGAAGCTGCTCGGCCTCGGGCGAGATCTCGCCCACGCCGAACGTCCAGGCCGAGTCGGCCACGAACCCGCCGAGTGTCACGCCGACGTCGACGGAGACCACGTCCCCCGACCCGAGCGTGTACTCGCCCGGAATGCCGTGCACGACCATCGCGTTCGGCGAGACGCAGATGGACGCCGGATAGCCGCGGTACCCCTTGAAGGTGGGGACGCCGCCGCGGGAGCGGATGTGCTCCTCGGCGAGACGCGTCGAGCTCGGCCGTGGTCACGCCCGGCTGCATGTTCTCGGCGAGGAGCGCGATGACGTCCGCGACGACCTGGCCGGCTTCGGCCATCTGGTCGACCTCGGCAGGCTGACTTCCGGATAATCACTGCCGCACCGCCGCCTGCTCGAGCGCGTTCTGGGTTTCTGCGAACACCTCGTCGACCGGCCGGTCGCCGTGGATGACGACCAGGTTCCCTTGCGCGCGGTAGTGCTCGATCACCGGTTCCGTCTCACGCCGGTACAGCGCGAGGCGCGTGCGGATGGCGTCGGGCGTGTCGTCCACCCGGCCCTCCTTCTCCGCGCGCTTCGACAGACGCTCCACGCACACGTCCTCCGGCACGTCCAGCTGCAGGACGACCGTGACCGGCCGCTCGATCTCGCGCAGCATCTCGTCGAGCGCCTCCGCCTGCGCCATCGTGCGCGGGAAGCCGTCCAGAACGAATCCCTCTACCACGTCGTCCTGCTCGAGTCGCTCGCGGATCAGATCGATCATCAAGTCGTCCGGGACCAGCTCGCCTGCGTCGTAGATCGGCTTGACCCGCCGGCCGAGCTCGGTGACGGCCGCCATCGCCCCGCGGAGCATGTCCCCGGTCGCAATGTGCGCGATCCCGTAGCTCGCCGCGATCCGCTGGGCCTGCGTGCCCTTTCCTGAGCCCTGCGGCCCCAGGATCAAGATGTTCATTAACGCAGGAAGCCTTCGTAGTGGCGCATCATCATCTGCGACTCCATCTGTCGCATCGTGTCGAGCGCGACGCCGACGACGATGAGCACGGACGTGCCTCCCAGCGCGCGGGAGTTCGCCTGCGAGAAGCCGCCGTAGCGGATGAAGATGCTCGGCGCGACCGCGATGATCGCGAGATAGAGCGCGCCCGGCAACGTCAGGCGGGTGAGGACGCGGTCGAGGTACGTCGCCGTCGGCGGCCCGGGTCTGATGCCGGGGATGTACCCGCCGTGCTTGCGCAGGTTGTCAGCCTGGTCGACGGGGTTGAACTGGACCGCCGTGTAGAAGTAGGTGAAGATCACGATCAGCGCACCCTCTAAGAGCAGGTACGTGAGGCTCGAAGGCCTGGAAATACTTGTTGACGAAGCTCTGCGTCGAGGGGACGAACTGGCCGAGTGTCGGGAAGAACGCCATAACGGCCGCGGCGAAGATGACCGGGATGACGCCGGCCATGTTCACGCGCAGCGGCATGTACGTGGTACCGCCCGCGACCTGCCGCCGGCCCACGACCCGCTTCGCGTACTGGATCGGGATCCGCCGCTGTCCTTCCTGGACGAAGACGACGGCGACGATGATCGCGAGGGCGATGATCGGGAAGAAGAGCTTCTCGGTCGGGCCGCCGTTCACCCAGGCGACCACACCGGAGGGCGCGCTCACCAGGATCGAGGCGAAGATCAGCAGCGAGATGCCGTTGCCGATCCCGCGCTTGGTGATCATCTCGCCCATGTACATGAGGAGCGTCGTGCCGGCGGTGAGCGTGACCACGATCAGGACGAAGCGGCCGGCGTTCGCGTCGAGGATGCCCTGCCGCTGGAACAGGTACGCGTAGCCCGCAGACTGCCCCGCGGCGAGCGCGACGGTGAGGTAACGCGTGTACTGGTTGATCTTGGCCGTCCCGGCTTCGCCCTCCTTCTGGAGCTGCTCGAGCTTGGGCACGACGACGGTCAGGAGCTGGAGGATGATCGACGCAGTGACGTACGGCATGATCCCGAGCGCGAAGATCGCGAAGTGCGACAGCGCCCCGCCCGAGAACACGTTGAGCAGGCTGAGGATCGTCCCTCCCTGCCCGTTGAAGTACGTCTTGATCTGGTCGGAGTTGACGCCCGGCGCCGGCATCCACGAGCCCAGGCGGTAGAGCGCCAGGATCATCCCCGTGAAGAGGACGCGGCGGCGTAGCTCGGGGACACGCCAGGCGTTGGCGAGCCAGGCGAACATCGCTATTCCTCTTCGACGGGTTCGGGTGCTTCGGCTTCTTCGGCCGGGGCCTCAGCCTCGGGCTGCGCCTCCGCCTCGGCCTCGGGCCGGCTTTCGCGCGCGCGACTTCTTCGTCTTCTTCTTGGTGTCTTCGCGCAGCGCAACGACCGTTCCGCCTGCGCCCTCGATCTTCTCCCGGGCGCTCGCGGAGAAGCGGTGCGCGGTGACGCTCAGCTTCTTGGTCAGGTCACCCTGGCCGAGGATCTTGACGTCGATGCGCGTGTTCTTGATCAGGCCGGTCTCGGCGAGCAACTCGATCGTCACGTCGGTGCCGGCGTCGAAGCGCTCGAGATCGCGGACATTGACCGGCTGCGTCTCGGTCCGGTGCGGCCCCATCGGCATCGCGTCCGCCGAGTAGGGGCCTCGCTGCTTGCCGAGCCGCATGTAGATCGGCATCTGGCCGCCCTCGAAGCCTGCGCGCATCTTCTTGGAGCCCGAGCGCGACTTCTGGCCCTTGATCCCGCGGCCTGAGTAGCGCCCCTTGCCCGAGCCCAGGCCGCGGCCGACGCGCTTGCGTTTCTTGCGCGGCTGCGCCGGCTTCAGCGTGGAGAGATTGAGTTCCTCGGGCACCGTTCTCACTTGTCCTCGACGCGGACGAGGTGGCGAACTTTCCTGAGCATACCCTTGAGCTCAGGGCCGTCCTTGTGCTCTGCGGTGCGGCCGATCTTGCCCAGGCCGAGCGCGCGGAGCGTGCCGCGGTTGCGGGCGTTCTGGCCGATCGAGCTGCGGGTCTGCGTGACCTTGACCATCAGGAGACCGGCGTCTCCTCGGTCGCCTCTTCGACGGGGGCTGCTCTTCAGCGGGGGCGGCTCTCCTCGCGGGACTTCGCCGGCCGGACGCTTGTACGGCAGCACCTCGGCGATCGTCTTGCCGCGGATCCTGGCCACGTCCTCGGGCCGGCGTAGGCTGCGCAGGCCGTTTACGGTCGCCTTGGCCATGTTGATCGGGTTCGTCGTGCCAAGGCTCTTCGCGAGGATGTCGCGGATGCCCGCCAGCTCGAGGATGGCGCGCACACCGCCGCCGGCGATGACGCCGGTTCCCTCGCTCGCCGGGCGCAACAGGACGCGCGCCGCGTCGGAGCGGCCGAGCACCTCGTGGGTGATGGTCGTGCGGTGCTTCGGCACGGTGAAGAGATTCTTCTTGGCGTCGTCGACGGCCTTCGAGATGGCGAGCGGAACCTCGCGCGCCTTGCCGTAACCGACGCCGACGCGGTCGACCTCGTCGCCGATCACGACGAGCGCGGTGAACGAGAACCGGCGGCCGCCCTTGACGACCTTCGCCACTCGGTTGATCTCGACCACGCGCTCCTTGAGCTCGCGGGTGTCCGTGTAGTCATTCATGCTCAACTGCGATCACTCCTTGTGTAGATCGTGCCCGTCGGCCGCGAAAGCCCGGTCGCAAGGACGCAGGGAGCGTTCGTAGCCGGAGGCTACGGGCGCGACCGAGGACGCCGCGAGGCGGAGCTTTGCAGCGCCCCGACGGGCGCGAGATGCGCAAGGAGGGGTCGCCATTAGAATTCGAGGCCTCCTTCGCGCGCGCCGTCGGCGAGCGCCTTGACGCGTCCGTGGTACAGGTAGCCGCCGCGGTCGAAGACGGCCGCCTCGACGCCGGCCTTCTTCGCGTTCGCGGCGAGCAGCTTGCCCACCTCGGCCGCCTGCTCCGTCTTGTCCCCCTTGAAGCTCTTCTTCAGGTGCATCCAGCCGGCGGAGGCGACCGTAACGGCGCCTGTCGTCGTCGACGAGCTGCGCCGAGATCCCTCTGTTCGAGCGGAAAACGACGAGGCGCGGCCGCTCGGCCGTGCCGTGCACCTTGGCGCGCACGCGGCGGTGGCGGCGCTTGCGGGCTTCGAGGACGCTGAGAGTCGCCATTACGCCCGCTTACCGACCTTTCGCCTGACGTACTCGCCCTGGTAGCGGATTCCCTTGCCCTTGTACGGCTCGGGCGGGCGGATCTTGCGAATCTCCGCGGCGACCTGGCCGACCTGCTGCTTGTCCGCGCCCTTGACGACGATCTCGGTCGGGGTCGGCACGTCGAAGCTGATCCCGGGAGGCGCGTCCTTCGTAACGGAGTGCGAATAGCCAACGTTCAGCTCGACCGACGTCCCGCGCAGCGCAGCGCGGTAGCCGACGCCCTGGATCTCGAGCCGCTTCTCGAAGCCCTTGGTGACGCCTTCGATCATGTTGGCGATCAGCGTCCGCGTCAGTCCGTGCAGCGCGCGATCCTCGCCGCGCTCGGTCGGGCGGGTGACGGTGATCGTCCCGTTGTCCTGCTCGATCTTCATCCGCTGCGGCACGACCTGGGAAAGCTCCCCGAGCGGGCCGTTGACCATCACGCGCCCAGGCGAAAGCGAGACGTTCACGCCTGCGGGCACTTCGATGGGCTGTTTTCCAATTCGGCTCATGTCGTTACCAGACGAAGCAAATGACCTCTCCGCCGACGCCGCGCTCCTCAGCCGTTCGGCTGGTGATCACGCCGGACGACGTGGAGAGGATCGCCGTCCCCATCCCACCGAGCACCCGCGGGAGCCGGTCCTTGCGCGCGTAGATGCGGCGGCCCGGCTTGGAGACCCGCTTGAGGTCGGTGATGATGCGCTCGCGGTTCCGGCCGAACCGCAATTCGACGACGAGGGTATCGAAGCTCTCGCCGTTACGGACGTGGTAATCGTGGATGTAGCCCTCCTCCTTGAGCAGGCGCGCGATGTCCACCTTCACGCGCGAGGTGGGCATCTCGACCGTGTCCTGCAGCGCCTTGTTCGCGTTGCGGATTCGGGTGAGCATGTCGGCGATCGGATCGGTCAGCATCGTGGGTCACCTCCTCTGGAGATCGTGCTCGCCGGCCGCGAAACGCCCGGCTCGCAAGGACGCAGGGAGCGTTCGTAGCCCGAGGCTACGGGCGCGACTGAGGACGCCGCGAGCCGGAGCGTCGCAGCGCCCTGGCGAGTGCGAGATCGAGATGAGGGGACCCAGTGCATAGTGCCTCCTACCACGAGCTCTTGGTCATGCCGGGGATCGCGCCCTCGTGGGCGAGCTCCCGCAGGCAGATCCGGCAGAGCCCGAACTTCTTGAAGACCGCGCGCGGCCGGCCGCAGCGATTGCAGCGCGAGTACTTCCGCACCGGGTATCGCGGCGTGCGACCCGCTTTCGCGATCAGTGATTTCTTGGCCATTCGGTTACTCCTCTTCCTGTCCGTCTCGCGGCACGCCGGCGAACGGGAACCCAAGGCCGCGCAGCAGCGCGAGCCCCTGCTCGTCGGTCGTGGCCGTCGTCGTGACCGCGACGTCGAGGCCGCGGATGGACGAGATGTCGTCGTAGTCGATCTCGGGAAAGATGATCTGCTCGCGGATCCCGAGCGAGTAGTTCCCGCGCCCGTCGAAGGAGCCGGTGTTGAGACCGCGGAAGTCGCGGATGCGCGGAAGGGCGATCGAGATCAGGCGATCGAGGAAGTCGTACATGCGGTCGCCGCGGAGCGTCACGCGAGCGCCGATCGGCATCCCCTCGCGGATCTTGAAGCCCGCGATCGACTTCCGAGCGCGGCGCATCTGGGCGCGCTGGCCCGCGATCCGCGTCAGCTCCTCGATCGCGGAGTCGAGAGCCTTCGCCTCGGTCTTGGCCTCGCCCACGCCCATGTTCAGCGTGATCTTGGTGACCCGCGGGACCTCCATGACCGTGCCGAGGCCGAGCTCGTCCTTCAGGCGAGCGCAGAGCTCGTCGCGATAGAGCTGCTTGAGCCGTGGGACGTAGGCGGTTTCGGTCGCGGTCGCCATCACTGGTCGATCTCCTCGCGGCAGTCCGCGCGCTTGCACTGGCGCACCTTGATCTTCTCGCCCTTGACCTCCTTGGTGGTCATGGCGACGCGGGTTGCGCGCTGGCACGTCGGGCAGACGAGCATCACGGAATCGACAGGCACGGGGCCCGCCTTTTCCATCACGCCGCCGGGCGACATCTGCGTCCCGCCCATCCGACTCGAATCCTTGAGCGGCCGCGGCCTCGTGTGCCGCTTGACCACGTTCAGGTTCTCGACGAACACGCGTCCCTTGGAGGGCTCCGCCTCGATGACGCGCCCACGCTTGCCGCGATCCTTGCCGCGAAGCATCTGGACGGTGTCGCCTTTCTTGATCTTCATCATTGCCATCTAGAGCACCTCTGGAGCGAGAGAAACGATCTTCATGAAGTTGCGCTCGCGCAGCTCGCGCGCGACCGGTCCGAAGATGCGGGTTCCGCGCGGGTTGCGCTGGTTGTCGATGATCACCGCCGCGTTCTCGTCGAACGCGATCGAGGTTCCGTCGTCGCGCCCGTGCGGCTTCTTCGTCCGGACGACCACCGCGCGCACGACCTCGCCCTTCTTGATCGTGCCCTGCGGGCTCGCCGTCTTGACGGTACCGACGATGATGTCGCCGACGCCGGCGTAGCGGCGGTGCGAGCCTCCCATCACGCGGATGCAGAGGAGCTCGCGGGCGCCCGAGTTGTCGGCCACCCTGACGCGGGTTTCCTGCTGGATCATTACTTCGCGGCCTCCACGACCTCGGCCAGTCGCCAGGTCTTCGTCTTGGAGATCGGGCGCGTCTCGATGATCAGGACGACGTCGCCGACGTTCGCCTCGTTCCGCTCGTCGTGCGCGTGGAATTTGTTCGCCCGGCGGATGACCTTCTTGTACCGCGGGTGGATTTTCAGCGTCTCGACCTGAACGACGATCGTCTTGTCCATCGCGCTCGAGACCACGACGCCGCGGCGCTCCTGGCGTCGGCCGCGCTCCCCCTCAGGCTTAGGCAGCCGGACAATGGGCTTACGCTCGGTCGACGGCTCGCGCTTCGCCTTCGGGCGCTGGCGGCGTTGCGCACGCGGCAGGCGCTTCCGCTTCTTCTTCGGCTCGGGCGGCGGCCGGCACGCCGGCGTCATCCTCCTCGGCCGCCGTGTCGCCCTCGTCCCTCGGCTCGGCGGCGGCATCCGCCTCCGCGGCGGCTTCCTCTTCGGCGGGCCGCCTCGAGCGGGCTCGCGGCGGCCCTCGTGCCTCGGCGCGGCTCTGCAGGCATGTCAGCCTCGGCCTCCGCTTCGGGAGCGGCCTCTTCGGTCGACTCGGTCTCGGGCGCGGCGGCCTCTTCGGCCTCGGACGCGGTGACCTCTTCGGTCGCCTCGGCCTCTACCGGAGTCTCTTCGGTTGTCTCTTCGTTCTTCTCTTCTTCTGTCATCTACCTATCTCCAGGCCTGCTTCCCGCTCGTGGCGGATGGTGAGGATGCGTGCGATCTCCCGCTTCGCGTGCTTCAACCGGGCGGTGTTCTCCACCGCGCCGGTCGCCGCCTGGAAGCGGAGGTTGAACAGTTCCTGCCGGCGCTCGGCCAGCTCGTGCTCCAGCTCGTCGTCGGTCATCTCTCTGAGGTCGGTCGCCTTAGCCAAAGAGATCAGCCTCCCGCTTCACGAACTTGGTCCTGACCGACAGCTTGGTCCCGGCGAGACGGAGCGCCTCCTTGGCGAGGGGCTCGGGAACGCCGGCCAGCTCGAACATCACGCGGCCGGGCTTGATAACCGCAACCCAGTGCTCGGGCGAGCCCTTGCCGGAGCCCATGCGGGTCTCGGCCGGCTTTTGCGTGACCGGCTTGTCCGGGAAGACGTTGATCCAGACCTTGCCACCGCGCTTGATCTTGCGCGTCATCGCGATACGAGCGGCCTCGATCTGGCGGTTGGTCACCCAGCCGGCGTCGAGCGCCTTCAGGCCGAAGTCGCCCGACTGCACGGAGGTCTGCCCCTTCGAGGTGCCGCGGCGGCGGCCGCGTTGGTATTTGCGGAACTTGGTCTTCTTGGGAAGGAGCACTTAGCCCTTGTCTCCTGTGCTGTCGAGCTTGGTCGGATCTTCGGTCTGAACCTTCGTGGTGGTCGTGTCGGGAGCGTCGGCGACCGCCTCCGGCGTTACCTCGACCGCCGGCTCGATCGCGGGCTGCTCACGGCCTTCGGCGGACGTTGCGGTCTCGTCGGTGCGAGGCCGCTCGACGTTGTCCTGCGCACCGGCGCGGCCGCGCGGCGTGCCGCGACCACGACCGGGGCGGCGCCGCTGGACGGGACCGAGGCCCTCGCGGTCGCCGCGGCCACGGCCCGACTCGCGCGAGGCGCCGAGACCCTCCATCGGACCACCGCGACGGCGGCGCGCCTGATCCTGGTCGCCGAGCCGGGTGTCCGCGCGCGTGTCCTCGTAGCCCTCGGGCATGATCTCGCCCTTGTTGATCCAGACCTTGACGCCGATGCGGCCGTACGTCGTCTTCGCTTCGGCGAATCCGTAGTCGATGTCGGCGCGGATGGTGTGCAGCGGGACGCGTCCCTCGGAATAGGACTCGCTGCGGCTCATCTCCGTGCCGGCCAGCCGGCCGCCGCAGACGATCTTGATCCCCTGCGCGCCCGAGCGGATGGCCGAGGCGAGCGAGCGCTTCATCGCGCGGCGGAAGCTGACGCGGTTCTCGAGCTGCTCGGCGATCGACTGGGCGACGAGCTTCGCGTCCAGCTCGGGCCGCTTGATCTCGTTGATGTTGATGTGGACGTTCTTGTGGGTGAGCGCGTGCAGCTCCTTGCGCAGCGCGTCGACCTCGACGCCCGACTTCCCGATGACGATTCCGGGACGCGCGGTGAAGATGTCCACGGTGATCCGCTGCTTGTCCTTGCGGATCAGGATGTCGGACAGCCCCGCGTGGGACAGCTTCTTGTAGATGTGCTCGCGGATCTTGACGTCCTCGAGCAGGTAGCCGGCGAAGTCCTTCGTGCCGGCGAACCAGTTCGACTTCCAGTCGTGGATGACGCCGACGCGCAGTCCTCCGGGATGAACTTTTTGACCCATTAGGTGTCGGTCTCCTCTTCCTTCTTCTTGCGGCGCACTCTGGGAGCGCGGCGCTTCGGCGTTGCTTTCTTGTCCTCGCCAGCAGCCTCGGGCTCAGCTTGTGCCGCCGGCTCCGCGACGTCGGCTTCAGCTTCGACGGTCTCGGTCTCGTCTCGGCCTCCGGCTCGGCGGCCTCGGGCTCGGCCTTCGGCTTCGCGCGCGAGCGCCTCGGCTTCGCCGCCGCTTTCTGCTCTTCGGGGGTCAAGGCGCCTACCGACTCGGTGGTCGGCGCCTCCTCGACCTCCTCCACCTCCGGCTCGACGACGGTAGCGCGCGGCGCGCGTCTCGCGCCGTCCACCGGAGAAACCTTGATCGTGATGTGGCACGTGCGCTTCTTGATCCGCGCGACGCGCCCACGCGCCTGCGGCTTGAAGCGCTTGATGATCAGGCCGTCGTCGACGAGCGCCTCGGAGACGTAGAGGTCGTCGCCGACCAGCTCGTGGTTCGCCTCCGCGTTCGCGACGGCCGAGCGCAGCACCTTCTCGATCTCGCGCGCGGCCGCGCGCTGCGTGAAGGCGAGGACGGTGCGCGCCTCGGGCACGGTCCGTCCGCGGATGTGGTCGATCACGAGCCGTGCCTTGCGGGGCGAGATGCGCACCCACTTGGCGACGGCGCGGACCTGCGGTCTCTCGAGCTCGGTCGTCGTCATCGTCTCTGCGCCTGCCTGTCGCCTGAGTGGCCGCGGAACGTCCGCGTCGGCGCGAACTCACCGAGCTTGTGCCCGACCATCTGCTCCTGGATGAAGACCGGGACGTGCTTGCGCCCGTCGTAGACCGCGATCGTGTGCCCGACCATCTCCGGGAAGACCGTTGAGGCACGCGACCAGGTCCGGATCATCTGCTTGGAGCCGGATGTGTTCATCTCCTCGATCCGGCGCATCAGCCGGTCCTGGACGTACGGGCCTTTCTTCGACGAGCGTGACACCTAGCGCTTCTCCTTCCCGCGGCGGCGGCCGCGAACGATCAGGCGGTTGGATTCCTTGTGCTTGCGGCGCGTGCGCTTGCCGAGAGTGGGGACGCCCCACGGGGTGACCGGGTGCCGGCCGCCCTTCGACTTGCCCTCGCCGCCGCCGTGCGGATGGTCGACCGGGTTCATCGCCGATCCGCGGACGGTCGGGCGCTTGCCCTTCCAGCGGCTCCGGCCGGCCTTGCCGCCGGAGATGTTCTCGTGGTCGGTGTTCCCGACCTGCCCGATGGTCGCGCGGCAGGTGAGCGGGACGCGGCGCATCTCCCCGGACGGAAGGCGGAGGACGCCGTAGCCGTCGTCCTTCGCGACCAGCTGGATGCCGGAGCCGGCGCTGCGCGCCATCTGGCCGCCGCGGCCGGGCTTCAGCTCGACGTTGTGAACAACGGTGCCGGTCGGGATGTTCGCGAGCGGCAGCGCGTTGCCCGGGCGGATGTCCGCGTTCGGGCCGGACTCGACCACCGCGCCGACGCGCAGCCGCGCGGGCGCGAGGATGTAGGCCTTGGCGCCGTCCGCGTAGTGGAGCAGCGCGATGCGGGCCGACCGGTTGGGGTCGTACTCGATCGCGGCGACCTTGGCCGGCACGGCGTCCTTCGTCCGCTTGAAGTCGATGACGCGGTAGCGGCGCTTGTGGCCGCCGCCCTGATGCCGGGTCGTGATCCGGCCGTAGCTGTTCCGCCCGCCGGTCTTCTTCAGCGGCTCGAGCAGGCTCTTCTCCGGCTCGGTCTTCGTGATCTCCTCGAACGTCGAGACGGTCATGAAGCGGCGGCCGGGAGAGGTCGGCTTGTACTTGCGCAGAGCCATCAGACCTGTGCTCCTCCGAAGATCTCGATCGTCTCGCCGGCGCGGATCTGGACGACGGCCTTCTTCCACCCCGGCTTGCGGCCTTTCTGCATGCCGCGCCGCTTCGGCTTGGGTGGCACCTTGGCCATGTTGACGCTCAGGACGTGGACGTCGAACAGCTCCTCGACGGCCTGGCGCACCTGCAGCCGGTGCGCGTCCTTGTGGACCTTGAACGTGTACCGGTTCTCGTCGATCTGGTTGTAGCTCTTCTCCGACACGACCGGAGCGAGCAGAACCTGGCGGGAATGGAGGGGCGCCATTACCTGGCCCTCCCTTCTAGCCGCTCGAGGGCGCTCTCGGTCGCGAGGACGGAGCGCGCCCAGACGAGCTCGGCGACCTCGGTCTCGGCGGACGAGACGACGTAGACGCCGGGAAGATTGCGGAACGACTTGATCACGTTCTCCTGCTCGTCCTCGGCAATCACGAGCAGCGGCAGGTCCTTGCCCCAGGTGCCGAGCAGCTCGGCAGCCGTGCGCGTGGACGGGCCTTCGAAGACGTCGTCGGGGACGACCCCGAGAGTGCCGCCGCCGGTGTGCGCCGACAGGGCGGCGCGCATGGCGGCCCGGCGCACTTTCTTGTTCACCTTGACCTCGTAGCTGCGCGGGATCGGCGGGAACGCGACGCCGCCGCCGGTGAACTGCGGGGCGCGGATCGTGCCTGCGCGTGCGCGGCCGGTTCCCTTCTGCCGCCACGGCTTTGCGCGGCCGCCGGCGACGAAGCCACGGGTCTTCGCGGCATGCGTGCCGGCGCGGCGCGCGTTCAGCTCGGCGCGCACGGTCTCGTGGACGAGATGCGGCTTGATCTCGACGGCGAAGACGGCGGCCTCGAGCGTGAGGTCCTTCGACTTCTTGCCGGTCGAGTCGAGTACTGGTGCCTTAGGCGCGGCCACGGCCCTTGTCCTCTCTCACTTCGACGATGCCGTTCTTGGGGCCGGGGATGGCGCCCTTGATCAGCAGCAGGTTGCGCTCGGCGTCGACCTCGTGCACGGTCAGCCCGACCTGGGTGCGGCGCTTACCGCCCATGCGGCCGGCCATCTTCTGGCCCTTGAACACGCGCGACGGCGTCGCCGACGCGCCGATCGAGCCGGGAGCGCGGACGTTGTGCGATCCGTGCGACACCGGGCCACGGTGGAAGTTGTGCCGCTTGATCGTCCCCGCGAAGCCCTTGCCGATCGAGATCCCCGAGACCTTGACCTTCTCGCCCGGCTGCGAAGGCCTCGACCGTGACCGCTTCCCCGACGGGGATCTCGGTCACCCCGCGGATCTCGACCAGGTGCCGGTGCGCTGCCAGTTGCGCCTTCTTCAGGTGCCCGAGCTCGCCCTTCGTGACCTTTCGCTCGGCCACGGGCTCGAAAGCGAGCTGGTAGGCCTCGTAGCCGTCGGTGTCCGCGGTCTTGACCTGGACCACGGGGCATGGGCCCGCCTCGATCACCGTCACGGGCGGTGACGACGCCGCTCTCCGGGTCGAAGAGCTGGGTCATCCCGAGCTTCTTGCCGACGATGCCTTTCATCTCAGAGCTTGATCTCGATGTCCACGCCGGCAGGCAGGTCGAGCCGCATGAGCGAGTCGACCGTCTTCGGCGTCGGGGAGTGGATGTCGATCAGGCGCTTGTGCGTCCTGACCTCGAAGTGCTCGCGGGAGTCCTTGTCCTTGAACGGGACTGCGGATGACGCAGTAGACGTTCCGCTCCGTCGGCAGGGGCACGGGGCCGGTGATCGTGGCACCGGTCCGCTGCGCCGTCTCGACGATCGACTGGGCCGACCGGTCGAGCTGCGTGTGGTCGTAGCCCTTCAGGCGGATACGGATTTTCTGCTGCGCCATCCCGTCTCTCCTGTCTCTACTTGACGATCTCGGTGACGACGCCGGCGCCCACGGTGCGCCCGCCCTCGCGGACGGCGAACCGGAGGCCCTGATCCATGGCGATCGGCTGGATCATCTCGATCTCCATGTTCGTGTTGTCGCCCGGCATGACCATCTCCTGGCCCTCGGGCAGCTTGATCGAGCCGGTGACGTCGGTGGTGCGGAAGTAGAACTGCGGCCGGTAGCCGTTGAAGAACGGCGTATGCCGGCCACCCTCGTCCTTCGAGAGGACGTAGACCTCCGCCTTGAAGTGCGTGTGCGGCGTGATGGAGCCCGGCTTCGCCAGCACCTGGCCGCGCTCGACGTCCTCGCGCTTGACGCCGCGGAGCAGCGCGCCCGCGTTGTCGCCGGCCTGCGCGTAGTCGAGGGTCTTGTTGAACATCTCGAGACCGGTGACGACGGTCTTCTCGATCTCGGGATGGATCCCGACGATCTCGATGTCGTTGCCCGACTCGATCTTGCCCTGCTCGATCCGGCCGGTCACGACGGTGCCGCGGCCGGTGATCGTGAAGACGTCCTCGATCGGCATGAGGAACGGCTTGTCGACGTCGCGCTCGGGCTCCGGGATGTACTCGTCCACGGCCGCCATGAGCTCGAGGATCTTCTCCTCTGCCTCCGCGTCGCCCTCGAGCGCCTTCAGCGCCGAGCCCGTGATGACGGGGATGTCGTCGCCCGGGAACTCGTACTTCGACAGGAGCTCGCGGACCTCCATCTCGACGAGCTCGAGCAGCTCGGGATCGTCGACCATGTCGGCCTTGTTGAGGAAGACGACGATGTAGGGCACCTCGACCTGGCGGGCGAGCAGGATGTGCTCGCGCGTCTGCGGCATCGGGCCGTCGGCGGCCGACACGACCAGGATCGCGCCGTCCATCTGGGCGGCACCCGTGATCATGTTCTTGATGTAGTCGGCGTGGCCGGGGCAGTCCACGTGCGCGTAGTGGCGGTTCTCCGTCTCGTACTCGACGTGGGATGTGTTGATGGTGATGCCGCGCTGCCGCTCCTCGGGCGCGTTGTCGATCGACGCGAAGTCGCGCACGGTCGTGTTCGTGCCCTTTTCGGCCAGCACCTTGGTGATCGCCGCGGTCAGGGTCGTCTTGCCGTGGTCGATGTGACCGATCGTGCCGACGTTGAGATGCGGCTTGCTGCGCTCGAACTTCTGCTTTGCCATTGCCTTCCTTCCTCCGTCTTTGTCTTACGCGGTCTGGGCGGCGACGATCTCGCCCGCGATCGATTGAGGCACTTCCTCGTAGCGATCGAACTGCATCGTGAATGTCGCTCGTCCCTGCGTCGTCGAGCGCAGGGCGGTTGCATAGCCGAACATGGTCGAAAGCGGGACGCGCGCCTTGATCACCTGTGCGTTGCCGCGCGGCTCAAGGCCTTCGACGTGTCCCCGGCGCGCGTTCAGGTCACCCATCACGTCGCCGAGGTACTCCTCGGGGCTGACCACCTCGACGGCCATGACCGGCTCGAGCAGCGCGGGCTTCGCCCGCTGCATCGCCGCCTTGAACGCCATGGAGCCTGCGACCTTGAACGCCATCTCGCTCGAGTCGACGTCGTGGTACGAGCCGTCGACGAGCGAGACGCGGACGTCGACCACCGGGTAACCGGCGAGGATGCCGGACTCCATCGCCTCCTGGATGCCGAGGTCGACGGGCGGGATGTATTCCTTGGGGATGTCGCCGCCTTTGATCCGGTCGATGAACTCGTATCCCCCGCCCGGCTCGGACGGCTCGACGTCGATGTAGACGTGTCCGTACTGGCCGCGGCCGCCGGTCTGGCGGACGAAGCGGCCCTCGATCTTCTGGACGGGCTTCGTGATCGTCTCGCGATAGGCGACCTGCGGGCGGCCGACGTTTGCGTCGACGTTGAACTCGCGCATGAGGCGGTCGACGATGATCTCGAGGTGGAGCTCGCCCATCCCTGAGATCAGGGTCTGGCCGGTTTCCTGGTCGGTACGCACGCGGAACGTCGGATCCTCGTCCGACAGCCGCTGCAGCCCCGTCGCAAGCTTGTCCTGGTCGCCCTTCGTCTTCGGCTCGATCGCGACCGAGATGACGGGCTCGGGGAAGTCCATCGACTCGAGCGTGATCGGCGCGGTCTCGACGGCGAGCGTCTCGCCGGTCGACGTGTTCTTCAGGCCGACCATCGCGGCGATCTCGCCGGCGCCGATCTCCTCGCGCTCCTCGCGATGGTTCGCGTGCATCTGCAGGATGCGGCTGATCCGCTCGGTGCGGCCTGTGGCTGTGTTCAGCACGCGATCGCCGGCCTTGACCTGGCCGGAGTAGACGCGGATGTAGGTCAGGCGGCCAACGTACGGGTCGGACATGACCTTGAACGCGAGGGCCGCGAACGGCTCGTCGAGCGCCGGTCGGCGCGAGAGCTCGTGCTCGGTGCGCGGGTCGAGCCCGTGCACCGGTGGGACGTCGAGCGGGCTCGGGAGATAGTCGACCACGGCGTCGAGCAGCGGCTGGATGCCCTTGTTCTTGAAGGCGGAGCCGAGCAGCACCGGCGTTACCTCGGCGTCCAGGGTCGCGCGGCGCAGCGCGCGGCGGATCATCTCCGGCGTGACCGCGTCCTCGTCCTCGAGGTAGGTCTCGAGCAGCTCCTCGTCCTTCTCGGCGATCGCGTCGATCAGCTGGTGGTGGTACTCGCTGGCCTGCTCCTGGAGCTCGGCCGGGATCTCGATCTCGTCGACGTTTGCGCCGAGAGCGTCGGTCCACGTCAGCCCGCGCATCTCGATCAGGTCGATGACGCCGCGGAAGTCGTCCTCGCGTCCGAGCGGAAGCTGTACCGGGACGGGCTTCGCGCCAAGGCGGTCGACCATCGACTGCACGGACTGGAAGAAGTCGGCGCCGATGCGGTCCATCTTGTTGATGAACGCGATGCGGGGGACGTGGTAGCGGTCGGCCTGCCGCCAGACGGTCTCGGACTGCGGCTCGACGCCCGCAACGGCGTCGAACACGGCAATCGCGCCGTCCAGCACGCGCAGGCTGCGCTCCACCTCGACGGTAAAGTCCACGTGCCCGGGCGTATCGATAATGTTGATGCGAGAGTCGCGCCAGAACGCGGTGGTCGCAGCCGACGTGATCGTGATGCCGCGCTCCTGCTCCTGCGCCATCCAGTCCATCGTCGCGGCGCCCTCGTGCACCTCGCCCATCTTGTGGGTGCGGCCCGTGTAGTAGAGGATCCGCTCGGTCGTCGTGGTCTTGCCCGCGTCGATGTGGGCCATGATCCCGATGTTCCGCGTGCGCTCGAGGGCGACGGCTGTTTTCGTAGCTGCCATCACTCTCACCACCTGTAGTGCGCGAAGGCCTTGTTGGCCTGCGCCATCCGGTACATGTCGTCCTTGCGCTTGAACGCGCCGCCCTGCTCGTTGAGCGCGTCGAGGATCTCGCCCGCGAGCTTGTCGGGCATCCCCTTCTCTCGGCGCTGGCGCGCGAAGGTGATCAGCCAGCGGACGGCGAGCGTGCGCCCGCGCCGCTGCGGCACCTCGACGGGAACCTGATAGTTGGCCCCGCCGACGCGGCGGCTGCGGACCTCGAGCACCGGCGTGACGGTCTTGACCGCCTGCTCCAGCACGTCGACGGCCGGCTTGCCGGTCTTGTCGGCCACGCGGTCGAGCGCGGTGTACACGACTTTCTCGGCCGTGCTCTTCTTCCCCTCCGTCATCACGCGGTTGATCATCTGGCTGACGAGCTCGGACTGGTACACCGGGTCCGGCGTCGGCTTGCGAGGGGTGATCTCTGCTCGGCGAGGCATTAGCCGGTCTTCTTAGCCCCGTACTTGGAGCGGCCCTGCCGGCGTTCGCTGACGCCCGCGGCATCGAACGCGGCGCGGACGACCTTGTACCGGATGCCCGGCAGGTCGCGCACGCGGCCGCCGCGGATCAGCACGACGGAGTGCTCCTGCAAATTGTGGCCCTCACCGGGGATGTAGGTCGTGACCTCCATCCCGTTCGTCAGGCGCACGCGCGCGACCTTGCGGAGCGCGGAGTTCGGCTTCTTGGGCGTGTGCGTGTACACCCGCGTGCAGACGCCGCGCTTCTGGGGCGCGCCACGGAGCGCAGGGGTCTTGGTGCGCGACTTGGGCGCGACACGACCCTTTCTGACGAGTTGGTTTACGGTGGGCATGGAACTCCTTTAGAACACACAAGAAAGGTCGGCCGGGCGAGTGCCCGCCAACCGGACAGCGAATGGTAGCGAACCGCAACCTGGCTCCGCAAGCGGGGAAATACGCCAGATACGAGCTGGAGCGACGCTGGCTGCTGGAGCGGCTGCCCGAGGGCGCCGACGCAGGGAGCATGATCGTCGACCGCTACATCGAGGGGACTCGACTTCGGCTCCGTCACGCCGAGCCGCCACACGAGCAGTTCAAGCTCTCCCAGAAGGAAGCGCCGGCTCCTCCCGACTACGCGCTCACGGTGATCACCACCATCTACCTCACGTCCCAGGAATACGACGTCTTCGCCGCGCTGCCGGCGCGCGAGCTCCGCAAACGCCGTCACCACTTCGGCCGGGTATTCGATCGACGTGTTCGGCGGCGAGCTGGAAGGGCTGATACTGGCCGAGACAGAGTTTCCTTCGGAAGACGAGATGCGCGCGCACCCGATCCCCGATTTCGCAGTCCGTGACGTCTCCGACGACGTCCGCTACACGGGCGGCTGGCTCGTGGAGAACGGGCTGCCCTCGTGAAGCACGCAATCCTGACGATCGATGTCGAGGACTGGCACCAGCTCGTCCACCGCCGCTTAGGCCGGGACGACTGGGATCGGGCGCGTCCCGAGTTCCCTCGCCAGATGGAGACGCTGTTCCAACTCCTTGGCGAGCTCCGCGCAAAGCCCACGATGTTTTTGCTCGGGATGACGGTCGCCCGCTACCCCGAGATCGCCGCGAGATCGCGACGCGCGGCTACGAGATCGGCTCGCACGGCTATGCCCACCGCCGCGTGTACACGCAGAGCGAAGCGGAGTTCCGGGATGACGTGCGGCGGAGCATCGACGCGATCGGCGAGGCGACCGGGAAGCGGCCGGCTGGGTACCGCGCACCGGAGTTCTCGATCAACCGCGACACGCCGTGGGCCTACGAGGTCCTCGCCGAGCTCGGCTTCCGCTACGACTCGAGCCAGCACGACAACCGGAGGATCCCGAACCGGATCGAGCCGCCGGCGCAGCCGTACCGGCTCGAGCTGCCGACCGGCCGGACGCTGTGGGAGCTGCCGACGCCTTCGGTGGGCCGGGTGCCGGTGGGCGGCGGGGCGTACTGGCGGCTGATGCCCGCTCCCGTGCTCGTCCGCGCGCTTGCCCGCAGCCCATGGCCCGTCCTCTACTTCCATCCCTACGAGTTCGACCCGCTACCCTTGCGCGCTGAGCTTCCGGACGGGCTCGGTGCAAAGCAGCGTGTCTTCGCCGCCTCTCGCCGAGCACTCCGCAATCCGGGCCGCGGCCTGATCGCCGCCCGGCTCCGGAAGGTCGCCGAACAGTTCCATCTGACCAGTTTCGAGGAGGCCCATGACCAGATCGAGCGAGAGCACGGCGCAGGTACGAGAGCACTTTCGCCGCAAGGCGTTCTCGTTTGACCACCTATACGACGAGGAGCACGCGCTCCAGCGGCTTCTTCGTCCGGGACTCTTCAACCGGCGCGAGCTGGCCGTCTCGGTCGTCCGGGACCACGACGCGCCCTCCGTGCTCGACGTCGGCGGCGGCTCGGGACGGGTCGGCGAGTTCGCACTCGACGCCGGCGCGTCGCGCTACGTCGACATCGACCTGTCGGACACCATGCTCGAGCTCGCGCGGCAGCGACTCGAGCGCTTCGGCGACAAGGTCGAGCTCGTCCAGGGCGATTTCCTGACCGCCCCGCTCGAAGGCCCGTTCGACGTGGTGCTCGCGCTCGGCTACTTCGACTACATCGAGGACGCCCCGGCGCACATACGGCGCATCTCGGAGCTTTGCTCAGGCTCGGTCGTCGCGAGCTTTCCGCGCTGGACGTGGACGAAGGGGCCGATCCGCAAGCTGCGCTACGAGGTCAAGAACAAGGTGCGGATCTTCGACTACACCGAGTCACAGCTGCGCGAGCTCTTCTCCGGCTTCGAGAAGATCACGCTGCACTCCGGCCGCAGCGGGTTCCTGTTGCGAGCCGATCGCTAGCGTCCTCACGTGGCCGCGACGTTCCCGCCGCCAGGCGTGATCGCCGTGGACGGCGAATCGCGCAGTGCCCAGCTCGATCGAGACCGCCCGGCAGATTACAGCGCGAGGAACGAGAGGTACGAGGTGAGATCGACCGCGCCCACGGACGGAAGCGCATCGCGCCGGCACACCGTCTGCTTCAGCGCAGAGCGCTGCTTGGCCGCCGTCCAGCTCTGGTAGGCGCTCGTTCGCGAGCTCTGACGCAGCGCGGCTCCGATCGACGGCCGCGCCTTGGCAAGAGAGAAGGCGGCGAGCGGCGCCACCGGGCCGAGCGGCTTGACCTTCCACTGGCCCGAGGCGCTGACGACGGTCGTCAAGCGGCCTTCCTTCACCTGGAACACCTGGTCGGGGGCGACCGAGGAGATGGCCACCCCGGTCTTCCGCGCCCCCAGCCACCAGGGAGCCTTCGCGGCTCCCACCTGGCGGGCGGGCAGGCTGCCAAACTCGTCATAGAAGGACGCGATCGCCGAGGAGCTCGGCTGCGAGACCTTGATGCGCGACTCGATCGCCGCCTGCCGGAGCTCGTCGCCGAGGATCCCGCGCGCGACCGCGACGTTCGCTCCCTCCTGGGCCAGCGCCGCACGATAGGCGGAGGAGCTGCCGTGGAAGTGCGCCGCCACGACCGCACGTTCGAGGGCCAGGACGTCCGCGGTCGCTGACGTCCGCATAGCTGCCCTCGACAGTGCGCGCGAACAGCGCGCTGTAGGCGACCTGACGGTCCTTCGTGACCGAGACGAGCCGGCGGATGGAGCCTTCGGTCAGCCGGGTTCCGCCGACGACGCACTGGACGCCGCTCGGGAGGTTGATCTGCCCCTCCGTCATCGACGTGTTGAATCCCGGCCCGGCCACCTTCGGCCCGTCGCAGAGGCTGTGATTGCGCGCCCACAGGTAGACGCATGCTGCGGCGGGCTTGTCCGGATCGACGCTCTGGCCTCCCCACTCTCCCCACCCCCACGACCAGAGCGTCGGGACGTGGAGCTCAGCCGCGACCTGTTTCGCGGCCAGCGCCTGCCATTTGGTCGTCCGGAACCAGGCAAGCCGCTCCAGCCCTTCGCGGCCGCCGTTCCCGCGCTCCGTCTGGAAGCCGAGGAAGAGCCCGACCTTCGTCACCGGAATGCCGGCGGAGGTCAACTCCAGGATGCCGTCACGAAACGCGTTCCGCATCGTCCGGTTCCCCAGAATCGGCCCCTGCTTCGAGATCAGAGGCGCCGGGAAGTACACCTCGCGGACGAAGTCGGAGTACTTCGCGACCTCACGCCACCACTCGCCCGCCTCGTCCGCCGTGTACGGCTTGCTGTTCACTAGAAGGAAGACGTGCGCCCCGTGTTCGGCCAGCACTTTGATGAAGGCCAGCACGTTGGTGCGATAGACCGTGTTCGTCGCGGACCACGGCGTCGGGAGGTTCGCGCCGAAGAGCTCGTTGAGCGCGATCCAGGGACGGTCGCACCCGCTCGAGGCGGCGGCGTAGTAGAAGAGCCGGTTTGCGCTCTCCAGGACCTCGTCGAGCGGCTTCGGCTTCGCGGGGCTGCCGAGGCGGCGGTGGAAGTTGAGGTCGAAGTAGATCGTGCTTCCGCCCTTCGCGCGGATCTGCGGCGGGTAGCGGAAGTTCGCCGCCGCCGAGACGAGGCCGGGCTGCGCGAACAGCTCCCAGAAGGGGACGGAGCCGTCGCCGAAGTCGATCCAGAGCGGACGCTTCGACGGCAAGCCGCACCGCCTTCGCCCTTGCCCGTGGCCGCGGCATGCCCGGACGGCGCGGCCTGCGCCGACTGCAGCAATCCCACGAGGAGCACCGCCGAGGCGGCAAGTGCGAGGAGGGGCTTCGTCACCTGAACCTGTGTAGCAGAACTGTGGGACGCTTCCGAGGATCGTGCAACTCGGTTTCTACATGGGGTACGCGCCGCCCGGGACGAACCCGCGCGAGCTGATCGAGTTGGCGCAGGAGGCGGAGCGCCTCGAATACGGCTCTGCGTGGGCCGCGGAGGCATGGGGCACGGACGCGGTCACGGTGCTGGCGTGGCTCGCCGCCACGACGTCGACGATCGAGATCGGCTCCGCGATCATGCAGATGCCGGCCCGGACGGCGGCGAACGCGGCCATGACGGCCGCGACGCTCGATCTCATGTCGGACGGCCGGTTCATCCTGGGGCTCGGGACGTCGGGGCCACAGGTGGTCGAGGGCTGGCACGGGCAGCCGTGGGGCAAGCCGCTGACGCGGACGCGCGAATATGTCGCGACCGTTCGCCGCGCGCTCCGGCGCGATCCGTCGGTGCCCTATACGGGTGACGACGCGACCGGGCTCGGCAAGCCGCTGAAGCTCATGATGCGCCCGCTGCGCAAGGAGATCCCGATCTATCTCGCCGCCCTCAGCCCCAAGAACGTCAGCCTTGCGTTCGAGATCGCCGACGGCTGGCTTCCGATCTTCTTCTCGCCCGACCGCGCGCGGGAGGCCTTCGGCTACGAGCCGCGCGAGGGCTTCGAGATCGCGCCGTCCGTCCAGGCAATCGTCACGGACGACCCGGAGTCGGCCCGGGATTTCCTGCGGCCGCTCCTTGCGCTGTACATCGGCGGCATGGGCTCGAAGGAGGCCAACTTCTACAACCGGCTCATGTGCCGGTACGGCTACGAGGCCGAGGCCGAGCGGATCCAGGAGCTGTACCTGGAGGGCAAGCAGCTGGAGGCGATCGCGGCCGTCCCCGATGCGCTGATCGAGGAGGTCGCGCTCGTTGGTTCCGCGGACAAGATCCGCGACCGGCTCGGCGCCTGGCGGGACGCGGGCGTTACGCGCCTGCTCGTCTCGACGCACGACGTCGGGACGCTGCGCGCGATGGCAGAGCTCGCCGCTTAAACGAAGAGGGCGGCTCGAGGCCGCCCTCTTCTTGGATTCACGAACTGGTCACTCGCTGTCGAGCGGAGAATCCACCTCGGGAACTTCCTCGGCCTCGCCGGCCTCGGTCGGCTTCGCCTCGTCGTTCAGGTCGGGCTGGCCGCCGAAGGTCATGTCCAGCGCGCCGAGCGCGAGCTCGGGGTCGCCGTCGGAGCCGATCTCCTCGAGGGCGGCCAAGAGCTGTTCCTCGGTCGCCGGGCGCGTGTACGCCTCGACCGGCACCTTCTCGGACGGGCCGATCTCGATCGTCCGGTACTTCTTCAGACCGGTCGCGGCCGGGATCAGCTTGCCGATGATGACGTTCTCCTTCAGGCCGTAGAGGTGGTCCACCTTGCCCTCGATCGACGCGTCCGTCAGCACCTTCGTCGTCTCCTGGAAGGAGGCCGCCGAGAGGAACGACTCGGTCGCGAGCGAGGCCTTGGTGATGCCGAGGATGAGCGGCTCGTACGTCGCCGCCTCCTTCTTCTCCTCGGCCACCCGGGCGTTCTCCCGCTCGAGCACGACGCGGTCGACCAGTTGGCCGGGAAGGAGCTCGGCGTCACCGGAGGTGTCGACGCGCACCTTCTTCAGCATCTGGCGCACGATCAGCTCGATGTGCTTGTCGTGGATGTCGACGCCCTGTGACTTGTAGACCTTCTGCACTTCTTCGACGAGGTACAGCTCGGTCCGGGTCGAGCCCTTCAGCGCCAGCAGCTCGGACGGGTTGAGCGAGCCCTCGTGCAGCGGATCGCCCGGCTCGACGTGGTCGCCCTTGCGAACCAGCAGTCGCGTGCGCCGCGGGAGCTGGTACGCAACCGGCTCGAGCGCGTTCCCTTCCTCGTCGACGCCGTCCGGGAGGACGACCACCTTCGCGCCGCGCTCCGCCTCCTCGATGTCGACGGTGCCCGCAACCTGCGCGAGCGTGGCGACGCCCTTCGGGTTCCGCGCCTCGAAGATCTCGACGACGCGCGGGAGACCGTGCGTGATGTCGGCCCCGGCGACACCGCCGGAGTGGAACGTCCGCATCGTCAGCTGCGTGCCCGGCTCGCCGATCGACTGCGCGGCGATGATCCCGACCGCGTCGCCGATCTCACACATCGAGCCGGTGGCGAGGAACGTGCCGTAGCAGGCCTGGCAGACACCGAACTCGCTGCGGCACTTGAGCACCGAGCGCACGGCGATCTGCGTCTCCTCTGCAGCTTCCTCGAGACCCTCGGCGATCGCCTCGAGCACGGGCCGCGTGACCTCGTCGCCCTTCGAGGCGAGGACGGTCTTGCCCGGCTTCCCGCTCGCGAGCGGCTTGCGGACGTCGTCGGCGAGGGTGCGGCCGAGGATCGACGTGTTCAGCCCGTCACGGGTGATCAGCGGCATCGAGATCGACTCGGACGTGCCGCAGTCGTGTTCGCGGATGATCACGTCCTGTGCGACGTCGACCAGACGCCGGGTGAGGTAGCCCGAGTCGGCCGTGCGCAGCGCCGTGTCCGCGCCGCCCTTGCGGGCGCCGTGCGTGGAGATGAAGTACTCGAGCACCGACAGGCCCTCCATGAAGTTGGCCTTGATCGGGCGCTCGAGGATCTCGCCCTTCGGATTCGCCATGAGGCCGCGCATGCCGGCGAGCTGGCGGATCTGGTTCTTCGATCCACGCGCGCCGGAGTTGGCCATCATCTTGATCGGGTTCGTGTCCTTGAAGTTCGCGTCCATCGCGTCCGCGACGGCTTCCGTGGCCTCGGTCCAGATCTCCGTGATCATCTCGTGGCGCTCGTCGGGGGTGATCAGGCCGGACTCGTACTGCGACTCGACCTTCTGCACCTTCTCCTCGTAGCCCTGGAGGATCTCCTCCTTGTCCTGCGGGATGACGATGTCGTTCTTCGAGATCGTGATGCCGCCGGCGGTGGCGTACTTGAATCCGAGCGCCTTCAGCGTGTCGAGCACGCTCGCGATCCGGGTCGCGCCGTACTCCTGGACGAGACCCATGATGAAGTCGTCCATCTCGCGCTTGGTCAGCGGCTTGTTGAGGAACGGAACGTCGCCGTTCGCGTCGCCGATGGACTCGCCCAGCGCGCGCTGAACCTCCTCGTTGAAGATCACGCGACCGGGCGTGGTCAGGATCACGTCGCCGTTCCGGCGGTACTCGATCGGATCCTGGAGCCTGATCTGCCTCACGCCGAGCGCGAACTCGACCTCTTCCTCCGAGGCAAACCGCGAGAGGCCCTTGACGCCGAGCGACTTGGCCACCTCCTGGGACGACATGGCGTTGAGATCGAGGTCGGAATAGGTCAGGAAGTACCCGCCGAGCACCATGTCCTTCGACGGCGTCGCGAGCGGACGCGAGTTCGCCGGCGAGAGGATGTTGTTCGACGACAGCATCAGGATGCGGGCCTCGGCCTGCGCCTCCGCCGAGAGCGGAAGATGGACCGCCATCTGGTCGCCGTCGAAGTCGGCGTTGAAGGCGTGGCAGACGAGCGGATGCACCTGGATCGCCTTGCCCTCGACGAGCAGCGGCTCGAACGCCTGGATCCCGAGGCGATGCAGCGTCGGCGCGCGGTTCAGGAGAACCGGGTGCTCGGCGATGACCTCCTCGAGGACGTCCCAGACCTCCGGGACCATCGAGTCGACGTGCTTCTTCGCCGCCTTGATGTTCTGGACGGACTTCCGCTCGACCAGCCGGCTCATGATGAACGGCTTGAAGAGCTCGAGCGCCATCAGCTTGGGCAGGCCGCACTGGTGCAGCTTCAGCGTCGGGCCGGAGACGATCACGGACCGTCCCGAGTAGTCGACGCGCTTGCCGAGCAGGTTCTGGCGGAATCGGCCCTGCTTGCCCTTGAGCATGTCGGACAGCGACTTGAGCGCCCGGTTGCCGGGGCCCGTGACCGCGCGGCCGCGGCGGCCGTTGTCGAACAGCGCGTCGACGGCCTCCTGCAGCATGCGCTTCTCGTTGTTGACGATGATCTCGGGCGCGCCCAGGTCGAGCAGCCGCTTGAGCCGGTTGTTCCGGTTGATCACGCGGCGGTAGAGGTCGTTCAGGTCCGAGGTGGCGAAGCGGCCGCCGTCCAGCTGCACCATCGGGCGCAGCTCGGGCGGGATGACCGGGATGGCTTCGAGGACCATCCACTCCGGCCGGTTCTCGGACTTGATGAACGCGTTCACGACCTTGAGCCGCTTGATCGCGCGCTGCTGCTTCTGGCCCTTCGAGGTGCGGATGGTCTCGCGCAGCGACTCGGCCTCGGCGTCGAGGTCGAGGTCGCGGAGCAGGTCGCGGATCGCCTCCGCGCCCATCCCGCCGTGGAAGTACACGCCGAAGCCGTACGAGGAGCCGAACCGATCCTTGAGCTCCCGGAACAGCTGCTCGTCGTTGATGATCTGCTTCGGCTCGAGCGCCCTGAACGTGTCCCACGTCTGCGCCAGCCGGTTGCGGGACTCCTCGGCCGCCTCGCGCGTGTCCGCGCGACGCGCCTCGATGTCCTGGTACATCTCGCGCACCTTCAGCGCCCACTGGATGATCGCGTCGTGGTCTTCCTTCTGCGTCCGGCCCTCGGCCTTGAGGCAGAGGTCGTTCGCAAGCTCGCGGATCTCGTTCGCGTCCGCGGCCGGGTCGGCCTCGTCCAGCATCTCGCCGAGCAGCCCGTTTCCGAGCTCGCGTGACTTCTCGAGGTTCTTCTGGTCGACGCCGCCGACGAGGCCGGCGTCCTCATCCTTCAGCTCCTCGCCCGACAGCAGAGCGGCGACGATCCGGTTGATGTGCTTCGTGAGCGCGCCCTTCTTCGAGCCGGTCGCGGCCTCGAGCTCCTGGTAGAGCGGAGCGAGACCCTCGCGGATCTGGAGCGCGGCGGTGACGACGTTCTCGAGCTCACGCGGCGAGAGCCTGCGGTCGTCGCGGATGGCCGCATTGCGGACGAGCTCGCGGATCTTCTTCGAGTCCTCCGTCGTGATCTCGTTGACGAGCTCGACGAAGAGGCCGCCGACCAGGTCGCGGGCCTGCTCGAGCGTCGGCAGGACCTGCTCCTCTGCCCAGTTCGAGAGACCGCGGGCCCAGAAGTCGTCGTCCTCGTCGAAGCCCTTCTCCGCGCCCTTGGCGAAGTAGTTGCGGCGACGCTTGAGCCGCTGCTCGAGCGCGGCGAGCGCCTCGTCGCGGTCGACGTAGATGCGCTCGGACTCGGCCTGGACCTTGTCTTCGAGATCGTTCAGGTCCTTCTCGCGCGCCTCGACGTCCACCGCGGTGACGATCGACGCGGCGAAATAGAGCACCTTCTCGAGCTCCCGCGGAGCGATGTCGAGCAGGTAGCCGATGCGGCTCGGAACACCCTTGAAGAACCAGATGTGCGAGACGGGAGCGGCGAGATCGATGTGGCCCATCCGCTCACGGCGGACCTTCTGGCGCGTCACCTCCACGCCGCAGCGCTCGCAGATGATGCCCTTGTACCGGACGCGCTTGTACTTGCCGCAGTAGCACTCCCAGTCCTTGGTCGGACCGAAGATGCGCTCGCAGAACAGGCCGTCGCGTTCCGGCTTGAGCGTCCGGTAGTTGATCGTCTCGGGCTTCGTGACCTCGCCGGACGACCAGTCGCGGATCTGCTTGCTCGACGCGAGGCCGATGCGGATCGCGTCGAAGTCGTTGATATCGATCAAGTTCTCAGCCTCTCCTTCACTCTTCTGCGTCAGCCAGCTCGACTTCGCCGAGCTGCTCGATCTTCTCTTCCGAAGCTCCGTCGCCCGAGACCTCGACCTCCTCGAGATCGCCCAGCGCCTCGTCGGCCGGCAGCGTCAGCTCGCCGGTCTCGTCGGCGCGCTCCTGCGCCTTCCTCGACCTCCTGCCCCGTCGGCTCGCGCGCCGCGGCGCGAAGCGAGCCTGGCGACAGGTCGATGCCGAGCTCCTCGGCCGCCCGCAGGAGCTCGTCGTCCTCCTCGCGCACCTCGACTGCACGCCCCTCGTCGGAGAGGACATTGACGTCGAGCGCGAGCGACTGCATCTCCTTGAGCAGCACCTTGAACGACTCGGGGATCGACGGCTCGGCGATGTTCTCGCCCTTGACGATCGCCTCGTACGCCTTGACCCGTCCGATCGTGTCGTCGGACTTGATGGTCAGCATCTCCTGCAGCGTGAACGCCGCGCCGTAAGCCTCGAGCGCCCACACCTCCATCTCACCGAAGCGCTGGCCGCCGAACTGGGCCTTACCGCCCAGCGGCTGCTGCGTGACGAGAGAGTACGGCCCGGTCGAGCGCGCGTGGATCTTGTCGTCGACCAGGTGGAGCAGCTTGAGGATGTACATGTGGCCGACCGTGACCTTCTGCTCGAACGGGTCGCCCGACCGGCCATCGAACAGTACGGCCTTGCCCGAGCAGCGCATTCCCGCAGGCCGCTTCGGGTCGACGACGAACTTGATCGGCGAATCCGGGTTCTGCCGCGTCCACTCGATCAGCGCCTCGTCCACGTCCTCCGGCGTCGCGCCATCGAAGACGGGGGATGCGATCGGCGTCGGGCCGTTCCGGCTGCCGTCCTCGGTGAACACGCCGTGCGCGCACGCCCACCCGAGGTGGGTCTCGAGGATCTGGCCGATGTTCATCCGGCTCGGCACGCCGAGCGGGTTCAGCAGGATGTCGACGGGGCGCCCGTCCTCGAGGAACGGCATGTCCTCCTCGGGGACGATCTTGGCGATGACGCCCTTGTTCCCGTGGCGGCCGGCGAGCTTGTCGCCCTCCGCGATCTTGCGCTTCTTCGCGACGTAGACGCGAACGAGCTCGTTCACGCCCGGTGACAGGTCGTCGCCGTTGTCGCGGGAGAACGTCTTGACGTCGATGACCTTGCCGCCCTCGCCGTGCGGGACCTTGAGGGAGGTGTCGCGGACCTCGCGCGCCTTCTCCTTGAAGATCGCGCGGATCAGCTTCTCCTCCGCGGTCAGCTCGGTCTCGCCCTTGGGCGTGACCTTGCCGACGAGCAGGTCGCCGGAGCCGACCTCGGCCCCGATGCGGACGATCCCGCGCTCGTCGAGGTCGCGCAGCGACTCCTCCGAGCGGTTCGGGATGTCCCGGGTGATCTCCTCGTCGCCCAGCTTGGTCGAGCGCGCGTCGATCTCGTACTCGTGGATGTGGATCGAGGAGAGCACGTCCTCCTTGACCAGTCGTTCCGAGATGACGATCGCGTCCTCGAAGTTGTAGCCCTCGAACGGCATGAACGCGCAGAGCAGGTTCGCGCCGAGCGCGAGCTCGCCGTCGTCGGTCGAGGAGCCGTCCGCGAGCACCTGGTCGGCCGAAACGCGCTCGTTCAGCGACACGATCGGCTTGTGGTGGATGAGCGTCCCCTGGTTCGACCGCATGAACTTCGTCAGCGGGTACTCGTCCTTGCCGTCCTTCGCCTCGACGACGATCCGCTCCGCGTCGACGTCGACGACTTGCCCGGCGCGCTTGGCCAGGATGACGTCGCCCGAGTCGATCGCGGCGCGGTACTCGACGCCGGTGCCGACGAGCGGCGCCTGGGTGATCATCAGCGGCACGGCCTGCCGCTGCATGTTCGCGCCCATCAGCGCGCGGTTCGCGTCGTTGTGCTCGAGGAACGGGATCATCGCGGTCGCGATCGAGACGATCTGCGCCGGGTCGACGTCCATGTAGTCGACGTCCTTCGGCGTCGCGGTGACCGCCTCGCCCTCACGTGACCGGCAGAGCACCTGGTCGTGCAGGAACTTGCCCTTGTCGTCGATCCGCTCCGACGCCTGCGCGATCGTGTACTGCGCCTCCTCGGCCGCGTCCAGGTAAACGATCTCGTCCGTCACCTTGCCGTTCTGGACGACGCGGTACGGCGTCTGGACGAAGCCGAACTCGGAGACCGTCGCGTAGGACGCGAGTGAGCCGATCAGGCCGATGTTCGGGCCTTCCGGCGTCTCGATCGGGCACATCCGTCCGTAGTGCGTCGGGTGGACGTCGCGGACCTCGATCGGCGCGCGCTCGCGCGTCAGACCGCCCGCACCGAGCGCCGACAGGCGGCGGCGGTGGGTGAGCCCGTCGAGCGAGTTCGTCTGCTGCATGAACTGGGACAGCTGCGAGGAGCCGAAGAACTCCTTCAGCGCCGCCACGACCGGACGGATGTTGATGATCGTCTGCGGCGTGATCGCGTCCACGTCCTCGGTCGTCATCCGCTCGCGCACGACCCGCTCCATCCGGTACAGGCCGACGCGGAATGCCTCCTGGATCAGCTCGCCGACCGTCCGCAGCCGGCGGTTGCCGAAGTGCTCGTACTCGTCGAGCTCACCGCGGATCGGATCGCGGGACAGGCCCGCCGCATCCGCCGCGTAGTCCTTCGACTCGACGTCGACGCCCATTCGATCGGGCAGCTCGACCAGCTTCTGGACGAGCGCGAGGATGTCCTGCGTCGTCAGCACGCGCGTGTTCTCGGGCACGTCCACGCCAAGCCGCTGGTTCAGCTTGTAGCGGCCGACCTTGGTCAGGTCGTAGCGCTTGGGATCGAAGAAGAGCGAGCGGAGCAGGTTGCGTGCGTTGTCGAGAGTCGGCGGCTCGCCGGGCCGCTGTTTCTTGAAGACCTCGATCAGCGCCTCTTCCTCGCGCGTCGAGATGTCCTTCTCGAGCGTGTTGACGATGTAGGTCGAGTTCTTGAACAGCTTGAGAATCGCCTCGTTCGAGCTCGTGTCCAGCTCGAACCCCGTCGACGGGTCCTCGGCGGGCAGCGCCCGGAGGAGCGTCGTGATCGGAAGCTTGCGCTTACGGTCGATACGGGTGTAGACGACGCCCTTCTTGTCGATCTCGAGCTCGAGCCACGAGCCGCGGCTCGGCATCAGATTGGCTGTGAAGACCTGCTTGGTCGCGTCCTTGGGCTCCATCAGGTAGGCGCCCGGGGAGCGGACGAGCTGCGTGACGATCACGCGCTCCGTCCCGTTGATGATGAAGGTGCCCCACTCGGTCATCATCGGGAAGTCCCCCATGAAGACCGTCTGCTCTCGGATCTCGCCCGTGTCCTTGTTGACGAACCGGACGGTCATCGAGAGCGGAACCTGGTAGGTCAGGTCCTTCTCGCGGCACTCGGTGATGGTGAACTGCGGCTCTCCGAACCAGTACTCCCCGAACTCCACGGCGAGCGTGCCGGTGTAGTCCTCGATCGGCGAGATGTCGTCGATCGTCTCGCGCAGGCCCTCCTGCATGAACCAATCGAAGGAGGCCTTCTGGATGTCGATCAGGTTGGGGAGGTCGAGAACGTGCTTCAGGCGGGAGAAGCTCTTACGCGCGCGCGGCGCGCCAACCTTGGTGGTCAAGTGATACAGCCTCCCTTAGCGGCGAATGGAAATGTGTAGATGCAGGCGTGCGGACAGACGTTCAGAAGGGGCCGAACCCCTAAGGATAGCGGAACGACCCTTGACAGCGCAAGCAGCGGCGAGACGCTCGCGCCGATGTGCTGTCGATAGTACCAAACGCCCGGAACGCGTTCGTTATTCCCTCCTGTAAGGCCCTTCCCGCCAATCGGCCCTTCAGAGTTTCAACGCAGAGCCGGGCTCTGCCCGGCTCTGCTCACACCGCTTGCGAGTAAAGCCGCCTTTAGAGAAGGGGGCTCACGGGGGAAACCTGGTTTCCCCCGTGCTTACTACTTGACCTCGACGCTCGCGCCGGCTTCTTCGAGCTGGCCCTTGATCGAGTCGGCTTCTTCCTTTTCGACGCCTTCCTTGACGGCGTTCGGGGCGCCGTCGACCAGGTCCTTGGCCTCCTTGAGGCCGAGGCCGGTGATGGCGCGGACGACCTTGATCACCTGGATCTTCTTGTCGCCGGCGCCGGTGAGCATCACGTCGAAAGCGGTCTGCTCCTCGGCCGCGGCGCCGTCGCCGCCGGCCGGCGCTGCGCCGGGGGCCGCGACTGCGATCGGAGCGGCGGCCGTGACGCCCCACTCCTCCTCGAGCGAGTTCTTGAGCTCGACGAGCTCGAGCACGGACATCTTGCCCAGCTGCTCGACGAGCTTCGCGGTATCGGTTGCCATTACTCCTCCTCCTGTGTTTCTGCGGGTTCTTCGGGTCGGGTCGGGTTCTGCTTCTGCTGCGGGCTCTGCCGCTGCCTCCGGCTCGGAAGCTTCTGCGTCTGCTTCTGCCTCGGGCTCGGCGGAGCCGCTTCAGGCTCCGCCGGCGCTTCGGCCTCGGGACCTCGGCTTGCGGCGCCGCCTCGGGCTCGGTCTCAGCGGGTACGGCCTCGCCCTGCTCCTCCAGCTGCTTGATGCGGGCATCGATGACACCGACGAGGTCGCGGAGCGGTGCCGTGAACAGGCCGACGATCGTGGCCATCGGCGCGGCGAGGGCGCCTACGAGCTGCGCGCGCAGGACGTCCGTGGGCGGCAGCGAGGCGAGGTTCTTGACGTCCGCCTCGGTGATCGTCCTGCCTTCGAGAACGCCTCCGCGGATCACGAGGATCTTTCCCGCGCCGGCGATCTCGTTCAAGACCTTGGCGGCGGCGGCCGGATCGGCGTCCGATTCGAGGAACGCGATCGCGGTCGGCCCGTCGAGCAGCTCGAGCAGGTCCTTGGCCTCGGCCTGCTCGGCGGCAAGCCGCGTGAGCGTGTTCTTGACGACCGTGTAGCGGACGCCGTGCTCGAGCAGCTTCGTCCGCAGGTCGTCGATCTCCTTGACCGAGAGGCCGCGGTAGTCCGTGACGATCAGCGATTGCGCCGAGCGCAGGCGATCGGCCAACTCCGCGACGATCCTCTCTTTGTCTCTCTTCAGCATTCGTGTCCTCCAGGCAATGAAAAACCCGCGCAGAGGCGGGCCAACAGAGTCGTACCTATTGACCGCCTCGACTGGACTTCTGTCTCACGACTGCCAGTTGTCTTAGGCGACGAGCGGGTTAGGCGGGAACTGCTGCTGCCTGTTCCTCCAGTTCTTCGACGATTCCTCTGGTCAGGGCCGGATCGACGTGCAGGCCCGGGCCCATGGTACTGGTGAGCGTGATGGTTCGGATGTAGCGGCCCTTGGCGGCCGACGGCTTGGCGCGCACGATCTCCTCGACGAGCGCGGCGTAGTTCTCGACGAGCTGCCGCTCGTCGAAGCTCTTCTTGCCGATGACGACGTGGACGTTGGCGCCGCGGTCGGTGCGGTACTCGAGCTTGCCCGCCTTCGAGTCGCGGACCGCCTTGCCGACGTCGAACGTGACGGTGCCCGTCTTCGGGTTCGGCATCTTCCCGCGCGGGCCGAGGATGCGGCCGAGCTTGCCGACGACGCCCATCTGGTCGGGCGTCGCGATCGCGACGTCGAAGTCGTCGAAGCCGCCCTCGATCCGGGTGGCGAGGTCGGCGGAGCCGACCACGTCGGCGCCCGCTTCCTGCGCCTCTTTCGCCTTCTCGCCCTCGGCGAAGACGGCGATGAGGACGTCCTTGCCCGTCCCGTGGGGGAGCATGAGCGTGCCGCGCAGCTGCTGCTCGGCGTGGCGGACGTTCAGGCCGAGGCGGAAGTGCACCTCGACTGCCTCGTCGAACGTGGCGGTCTCCATGGCCTTCAGCATGCGGACGGCCTCGACCGGTGTGTACAGCGTCTCCCGGTCGATCTGCCCGAAGGCCTGGCGGTACTTCTTGCCGTGCTGGCTCACTTCTCCACCTCCACGCCCATCGAGCGCGCCGTCCCGGCGACGACTTCCATCGCAGCCTCCACGTCGCGCGCGTTCAGGTCCTCCAGCTTGACCTCGGCGATGTCCTGCAGCTGTTTCCGGGTCAGCCGGCCGACCTTCTCGCGGTTCGGTTCGCCCGAGCCCTTCTCGACGTTCAGCGCCTCCTTGATCAGGACGGCGGCGGGCGGCGTTTTCGTGATGAAGGTGAAGGAGCGGTCCTCGTAGACCGTGATCTCGACGGGCGTGATCCGCCCGTTCGCCTGCGCCGTCTGCGCGTTGAACGCCTTGCAGAACTCCATGATGTTGACGCCGTGCTGGCCGAGCGCAGGGCCGACCGGGGGAGCTGGGTTCGCCTGCCCGCCCGGGATCTGCAGCTTGATGAGTGTGAGGACTTTCTTCGCCACGAAATCTCCTAATCGATCTTCTTCACCTGGTCGAAGCCGAGCTCGACCGGAACCTGCCGCTCGAAGATATCGACAAGGACCTTGAGCTTCTGCTGATCCGGGTTGACGTCGACGATCTCGCCGTCGAAATCGGACAACGGGCCCGAGGTGACCTTGACCGACTCGCCGAGCGTGAACTCGACCTGGGCGCGCGCGCGTTCGGCTGCGCCGCTGCCGGTATGGAGGATGCGGTCGACCTCACCCTGCGAGAGCGGAACGGGCGCGGGCGGCGTGCCGGCGCCGACGAAGCCGGTCACTCCGGGCGTGTTCTTGACCAACGTCCAGGCATCGTCGTCGAGGTTCATGTTCACGAGCACGTAGCCGGGGAGGACGCGCTTCTCGGTCTGCACCTTCTGCCCGTCCTTGGTCTCGATCACCTGGTCGGTCGGGACGACCACGCGCCGAAACTTGTTGCCCATGTGCATGGACTGGATGCGGTGCTCCAGGTTCTGGCGCACCTTGTTCTCATGGCCCGAGTACGTGTTGATGACATACCAGCGAAACATCGTCTTTTCCCTTGCCTCTAGAGGAACACTTTCTCGACCAGCGGCTTGAACACGAGGTCCGCCAGCCAGAGATACGTCCCAACGATAATGCACGCAACGAGCACGACGACGGTGGCCTGGATGATCTGCTTCTGCGTCGGCCACTCGACCTTCTTCAGCTCGCCCCAGGACTCGGAGACGAACTGCGCGCCCGGAAGCCGGTGCTTGCGCTCGGGCTGCGGCTGTTCTTCGGCGCGCGCTGTCGGTCTGCGGGGCGGAGGGGGAGGCCCGCCCGGAAGCGCTGCTTCGCCCGCGCTCACACCGCCGCGCTCGGCTCGGCGGGCGCGTCTTTGTGCTTTGGTCTGACGGGCCATCAGCGAGTCTCGCGATGCGGCGTGTGACGGCCACACCAGCGGCAGTACTTACGGAACTCGACCCGATCGGGCGTGTTCCGCTTCGACTTGTTCGTCTGGTAGTTGCGCCGCTTGCACTCCGTGCACGCGAGCGTGATTGCGACTCTGACTCCGGTTGCCATCTCTGCTCTCTAGGAAGAAGGAACGGGCCGAGAGAGATGCTCCCCCGGCGCGGGACGGAAAGTGTACCGACTACGGCTCGAGGACGAGCGCGGCCCGTGCGCGGCTCCCGGCGTTCGGATCGACGACCAGAATCGAGTAGAGCCCGACGGGATCGGTCGACCTCGGAACGAAGCGGACGGCGGCTCCGCCGCGCGGCACCAGGATCGGTCCGAAAGGACCGCCCTCGACCAGCGCCGCGGTCTGGCGGGTCTTCAGCGCGAAGGTCCGCGACGTCGCATTCGGGAGCGTGAGCGTCGCCTCGAGCTGCCGGCCGGCATAGAAGCCGGAGGCGACGAGGAGGAAGACGTCGCCAGGGCTGCCGGTCGCCGGCATGAACTGAGCGGCCGGTGGCGCGACGTAGAAGTCGGCGCACGCACGCATGCGCAGCTGGCGGAAGCAGATCCGAGAGGTGACGCCGGAATCGACGAGGCCGATCGGCCGCGTGAGCTTGAAGACGAAGCTGCCGTTCTTCCGCGGCCGGAAGGTGAAAGTCTTGCGCGGACCTCCGCCTCGAGAGGCGACGACGAAGTACGAGGCGCGGATCGTTCGGCGCGCCCGCCACCCGGCGCCCCTAAAAGCAAAGATTGTGTTTACGTCGCCGCTATCGGGTAGAACGGAAACCGAACTATTCGGCGGCCCGGCCGCGAAGAACGCGATCGCAAGGAGGAGCGAGGGGAGCATGAAGCGATTCAAGATCGTCAACGGAGGCCACGTCAACCTTCCCGCCGAGATCGCCGACAGATGGCGTACGCGGTTCGTCGCGTTGGAGGATCACGATGACCATGTCGTGCTCAGGCCGGCGGCAGACGAGGGCACGTTTCCTGAGGGCCTCGAGGACGCGATTCACACCGACAACGAGAGCTCCTCGCTGCGCCGCCGTTCGTCCGGCGCAGGCTTCTGATAGCGGCGGGTGGATTCGAACCACCGACCTGCGGGTTATGAGTCCGCCGCTCTAACCACTGAGCTACGCCGCCAAGCGTTCGTCCAGTTTACCGAGGGCCTTTACGACCTTGAGGGGCGCCTTCATGGCGCCCGCGGCGTCGCTCGGGGACTTGAGCTCGCCGCGTAGCAGCGCGTCCGCGAAGCGCCAGACAATCGGGTATTCGCGCGAATCCGTAGATCGTCCGCGGGAAGCGGTCGAGCGCCCGCTTAGCCGCCCACGAGGCAGCTGCGTTCGAGGCGAGCGCTGCGTTGAGACGCCCGGCGTACTCCTCCAGGTCGTCGGCGCGGACGGCGTCCGACGCCAGCCGCGCGCTCACGAACGCTTCGTACATCCCGTCACCGGAGAGCGGATCGACGAGGCCGGCGGCATCGCCGACAAGGAGGACGCGGCCTTGGCCGAGCGCGTCCTCGCGGCGTCGGAGCGGAAGGCGGTAGCCGCGCAGAGACTCGACCGCGCCCTCCGGGATCCTGTGCGCGGCGCACAGACCGCGCGAGGTGCGTGCGTAGGCGCGGGCCTTCGGAGTCCCAGCCGCCGACGCCGACGTTGACGTGGTCGCCCTTGGCGAAGACCCAGCCGTAGCCGCCCGGAACGACGCCGAGCTCGAGGACGGCGCGGCCGCGGAAGCGAGCCTTGCTCGTTCGCGCGTACGGGACGTTGCCTTCCAGAGCGACGCCGTAGCGGTAACCCTGCTCGAGCCCGAGCGAGCGCGTCGTCACGCCGTTGACCCCGTCCGCCCCGACCACGACGCCGGCTCGAAGCGTCTCGCCCTCGACCGTGACGGTGCCGTCGTCGGCGACGGCGGTGACCTTCGCGCCGTCGCGGAACTCGGCGCCGGCGTCGGCCGCCTGCTCGGCCAGGAAAGCGATCGAGCCGTTTCCGCTGGGTCATCAGGATGATCGTCGCCGCCGAGCGCCGCTCGAAGCGGAGCTTGTAGCGGAACGAGAACTCGAACCGGTCGACCACGTCCTCGACCACAGGCGTGACGTCGACCGGGAGCTCACGGATCGCGCGGTAGGTGAGCCCGCCGCCGCAGGGCTTGTCGCGCGGGAACTTCGCGCGGTCGAGGAGGAGAACGGATGCTCCCTCGCGGGCCAGGCGCAAGGCCGTCACCGAGCCGGCCGGGCCGGCGCCGACCACGATGGCGTCATAAGACGACATGCGGGCCAAGGCTACAATTCCCGCTCCCCTGGGGGTGTGCCCGAGCGGCCAAAGGGAACGGGCTGTAAACCCGTCGGCTCACAGCCGCCGAAAATCCGCTCGCGCTGCGCGCTCGCATTGCGATTTTCGGCGGAGAAGAACAGGTCTACGAGCGGAGACGGGCAAAGCCCGCCTCCGCCTCGAAGAGCTGCGGTCCCCGCTGGCTAGACTTCCTCGCCCTGGGGGTGTGCCCGAGCGGCCAAAGGGAACGGGCTGTAAACCCGTCGGCTCAGCCTACGGAGGTTCGAATCCTCCCGCCCCCATCCCACTGCCATCGCCACGTCGCCGCTGCCGGCTTCGCCGGCGGCGCCCGTTCAAGTCCGACTGCTCCATCGCGTCCCGATGCTATCTTCGGTCGATGACCTGGCCGGTCTGGCTGCTTATGCCCCTCGGCGGGCTGCTGGCCGCCTACGCGGCGTTCGTGCTCGCCCTCATCGTCCTCGGTCGCCGCGAGGACGCCCGGGCCGCGGCCACGTTCGTTCCTGACTGCGCCGTGCTGATGGCGCGCCTACTGCGCGATCCGCGCGTGCCTAAGAAGCGCAAGGCGTTGCTCGCCGTCTTGGCTGCTTACCTTGCCTGCCCCATCGATCTCGTCCCGGACTTCATTCCAGTGGCGGGACAGCTCGACGACGCGATCCTCGTCGCGCTCGTGTTGCGCTACCTCCTCCGCGGCGGGGACGACCGGCTGATTTGCGAGCACTGGCCGGGACCACCTCGTTCGCTGTCTCTGATGCTCCGCCTCGCCGGCGCTTCCGCTTAGGATCGGTCGCGTGATCCCGGAGGCTCCTCTCGAGCAGACCGAACACGGGCTCGTGCCCGCCGGCCCCGGGTGGTTCGTCCTCAACGCGCGGGACGCGCTGTGGCGGGCTCGCTCCCGCCGGCAGGGCATCTCCTTCACCGGACCGGACGAGTGGGAGGCGGACAACTTCTCCCCGATGCTCGGCGTCAATCTCTTCCGGGTCGAGCCGGGCGAGCCGAACTCGATGTACCACTGGGAGACGGAGGCGGAGGCCTTCTTCATCATCTCCGGCGAGGCGCTCCTGATCGTCGAGGGCCAGGAGCGGCCGCTCAAGCAGTGGGACTTCGCCTTCTGCCCGCCGAAGACGGAGCATGTGATCGTCGGCGCCGGCGACGGCCCCTGCGTCGGGCTGGCGATGAGCTCCCGGGAAAACCAGCAGTTCGGACCGTACGGCGAGTACACCGAAAACGAGGTGGCTGCGCGGTACGGCGCCTCCCCGCCGGAGACGACGCAGGACGGCTCGATCGCCTATTCCCAGCAGGAAAAGTCGGAGCCGTCGGCATACCGAGAAGGCTGGCTGCCCGATCGGTGACTTTGGCGGAGGCGGGCTCCGCTCGCCTCCGCAATGGTCGGTCTCGACCCCGCCTCAATTCCGCCGAAAATCGCGATGCGAGCGCGCAGCCCGAGCGGATTTTCGGCGGAGAAGAAGGCTGGCTGCCGGATTGGTGACGTCGGCGGAGGCGGGCTCCGCACGCCTCCGCAATGAGCTGTCTCGACTCAGGCTCAACTCCCCCGAAAATCGCGATGCGAGCGCGCAGCGCGAGCGGATTTTCGGGGGCATGGGTAGGGTTCCCCGATCCGAGCGCGAAACCGGGGACCTACGCAAGTACGTGTGTCGACAGCCCGAGCGGTCATCGCTCTGCTTCTGCTCGGCCTGACGGCCGGGGCGGCTTCGGCATCCCCCGGAACCATCCCTGACCCAAAGCCGAGCGCGAAGCCGACGGCGGCGAGATCCGGGTCGATCGGGGCTCAGGCCGTCACGATCGCGAGGCGCTATCTCGGGATCAAGTACGTCTACGCCGGCGCGAATCCCGAAGAAGGGCTTCGACTGCTCCGGCCTCACGATGTACGTCTACGCGCAGCTCGGGATCAGCCTCAGCCACTTCACGGGCGACCAGATCCACGAGGGGTATCGGATCCAGAGGAACCAGTTACTGCCCGGCGACCTCGTCTTCTTCTACAGCGAAAACGGCGTGCCCGGACACGAGGGCATCTACATCGGACAGGACAAGTTCATCCACGCGCCGCACACGGGGGACGTCGTGAAGATCTCGCCCATGGCGGGGCACTACGACAAGGTCTACGTGGGTGCGGTCCGCCCGTACGGGCTCGGCCCGCGGATCGTCTTCCCGGTCGTCGGCCGCGCGACCTACTCGAACACGTTCGCCTCGACGCCGAAGGGGATCCTTCCCGGGAACGACGTCATCGCTGCGAGGAAGTCGCTCGTCGTCGCCGCCGAGAAAGGGACGGTCAAGCTCTACAACAAATACAAGGAGGCCGGCTGCATGATCGTCCTCTCGGGCGTGAGCGGCCGCACCTTCGAGTACCTCCATCTGAACAACGACCTGACGAACAAGAACGACAACACGGGCAAGTGCGTCGCCGGCACCGCGTACGCCCCCGGGTTGAGGGACGGCCAGAAGGTGAAGGCGGGGCAGGTGATCGGGTACGTCGGGGACTCGGGAGTGGCGAACGGGACGCAGCCGCACGTCCACTTCGAAGTGCACAAGACAAACCCCGTGAATCCGTACCCGTACCTGAACAAGTCGCAGCGGCTGCTCTTCGCAGTGCTCCCGGGCAGCGACTTCACGATCACGGTCGACGGCGACGTCGTCTCCTCGACCGCGACGACCCTCACGTTCGCGGTGGGGACGATCCACGCATGGCCCGGCGACCTCGTCTTCAAGAACGTGAACCGCAATTTGACCGTCAACGTCGCCTCGGACGCGGACATCGCTCTGACGGGGCCCGATCGCTCATCGACGGGCATGGTGAAGACGACGCTCGCCAGCGCGGAGGCGGGACAGGCGGTCTCGATCAGGACGACGCCGGGCCCGGTGTCGCTGAACGCGCTCCTCGGTAGGAAGGGGTCGTTGGAGGCGTTCGAAGTCATTCTCACCGCGATGCCTTGATCCGCAGCGGGCGTCCCCAGACGCTCGTGATCTACGGGATCGCGGCGATCGTCTACGTCGCGATCGGCGTCACGTTCACGGACTTCATGTTCTCGCTCGTCGTCGCGATCGTCTACCTGCTGATCGCGGTGTGGCTCATCCCCGCGGGTATCCGGAGGCTGCTCTCGCGGTGAGCTGGGCCGCTCACGACCTCGAGCCGTACGCGTTCCAGAAGCACCTGGGGCTGAAGATGGCGTTCGTCCCGCTGCTGATCGGGTCGTATGCGCCCGACCTGGTGACGAAGTGGTTCGTCTACGGGGTCCATTTCTTCGGCTGGAACGCCAAGGCGTCCGACCCGTGCAGTTCCACCGTGGCTGGCCCGGCGCGGGGTTCACGCATTCGCTGCTCTTCGGCGTAGTCATCGGCCTGATCCTCTGGAAGGGCTTCGGCAGCAAGCTCTGGGGCCTCAGCTTCATGCTCGGGCAGTGGGCCCATGCCATTACGGACACGGGGGACACGGTCGGGACGATGCTGCTGTTTCCCATGGACCCACCACTTCACGATCGGCGCCTGGGCGTACGCCGGCCAGACCGGGACGACTCACCGACGCGGCCGCCTACTTCAGCGGCCTCGGCGGCATGTGGGATCTCGTCTGGATCCTGTACGGCCTGTACAGCTGGCGCGTGCTCACGACCGAGTACTTCACGAAGATCATCTACAAGGCCGATCACCGCTTCTGGGGATGGCTGCACAAGTACATCGGCCTGACCGGGCTCGTGACGCTCTACCGTGCCGCGTTCTTCTACGGGTGCTGCCGGTGGGTGGCGTGGACCATCTGGGCGCACGTCATTCACCACTACCCCTACGACCTCACCTGGGGCGGCCCGCACTGGGTGGACGCGGCTCATCCATAACGCCTATTTGCAGGCACTTCCCGCGGCTTGCCTCTTGCTGTCGCCGCCCGACTGTTGCTAGCGTGGCCCGCTCGTGCTGCGCCGAGTTCCTGTTCGCGTTCGCGCTCTTCGCGCTGCCCGCGCTCTGCCTGAGCGCCGCTCCGGCGTCCGCCGATCCGTCGGCGATCGAGGCGAAGCAGGCGCAGGTACAGGACGTCCTCGGCCAGATCCAGCAGCTCGACGTGAACCTCGAGCAGGCCGTCGAGGCCTATAACGCGGCGACCGACAAGCTCGCCGGGATCGAAGCCGACCTGCGGGTGAACGCCCATGAGCTGCAGGTGGCGCGCGTCAGCCTGAGGCGCTCGCAGCGGGCGCTCGAGCAGCGTCTCGTGTCGCTCTACACCTCGGCGGACAGGCCCTCGACGCTCGGGATCCTGCTCGGAGCCGGGTCGATGGAGGACATGCTGAACCAGATCGACACCGCCGATCGCGTCGCGAACCAGGACATCCGGATCAACCGCGAGGTCATCCACTTCAAGGCGGTGGTCAAGCACCACCGCGCCGAGCTCAGGAACGCCGAGGCCGAGCAGCAGGAGCTCGTCCAGCAGCGGGCCGATGCGAAAGCCTCGATCGAGTCACAGCTGTCCGACCGGCGCTCGCTCGTCGAGTCCATCCGCTCGGAGATCGTGCAGATGAAGGCCGAGGAAAGGCGGCGGCAGGAGGAGCTCGCGCGCGAGGCCGCCGCGGCCCGCGTCGCCGAGCAACAGCAGGCGCAGGAGGCCGCCCTCGGCAACCCGTACGCGACGTCGAGCACGCCGACGGTTCACGTCCCGCCGTCATCGATCGGCACCACGGTCGTCGCGATCGCCGAGCGTTACCTCGGCATCCCATACGTCTATGCCGGGGCGTCGCCGAGTGGCGGCTTCGACTGCTCGGGGCTGGTCATGTACGTCTTCGCGCAGGTCGGCATCTCACTCCCGCACTACGCCGCGTCCCAGTACGGCTACGGGATGCCGGTCTCGCAGGACCAGCTCGAGGCCGGCGACCTGGTCTTCTTCGACAGCCTCGGACACGTGGGGATCTACATCGGCGGCGGGAACTTCATCCACGCTCCGCACACCGGGGACGTCGTCAAGATCTCGAGCCTGTCCGAGTCCTGGTACACCGAGAACTACGTCGGCGCGCGGCGGATCAGTGGCTAGTTAGTACTCGTCAATACGGCCGGACGGCGCCGTCGTAGACGCCCGCGTAGTGGGTGTCCAGCGTCGAGATCTTCACCACGTCCCCGGTGTGCGGAGCGTGGATGAACTGGTTGTTCCCGATGTAGATGCCGACGTGGCCGGGGACGCCGCCCTCGTCGTAGAAGAAGACGAGATCGCCCGGCGCGAGCGCCCAGCGCGGCACCGGCGTGCCCTCGTGAATCTGGTAGCCCGTCCAGTGGAGCAGGTGGATGCCGAGCTGCTGGTACACGTACATCGTCAGGCCGGAGCAGTCGAAGCCCGTGATCGGATCGGCGCCCTGCGTAGACGTACGGGATGCCGAGGTAGCGCATCGCGATCGAGACGGCCTTCTGTCCGATCGACCCGCCCGGCACGAGGTCCGGCGGATTGAACTTCGCCAATGAGGCGAGGCCGCCGAAGCCGAGGACGACGAGCGGATCGGCCTGCTGCTGCACGACCAGGGAAGCCGGCTGCGCCGTCTGCTTGGGAGCCTGCGGACGAGCCGGAATGCCGACGAGGAACTGCGTCCCGGCCGGAAGCCCGAACGCCGACTGGCCGAACGAGAGGCGGAGGCCCACGACGCCGATCCGGCGCTTCGGCCCAACCGCGGCCTGCGACGTCATCAGGTAATCCGACGCGGTCAGCGGGATCAGCCGGTTCACCCGCGCGCGGACGACGTGACCGTCCACGAACAGCCCGGCGACCTGCGCCCTCTTCGCCTTCGCCGGCAGGAAGACGCGCAGGGCCCGGATCCGCCCGCTGAGCATCGAGACGTCCTTGAGCTCGACTCCGCGCGCGGTCACGGAGGACGAGCCGATGTGCAGGAGCTTGCCCGTCTTGCTGGGGAAGTCGAACGTCCCCGGCTTGGCCGAGACGATGACCTTGCCGTTCGACTTCAGGATCTGCGCAACCGGATCCGCCAGCGCGTTCGGCGCCAGGAAGAGGGCAGCCGCGACCGCTATGGGCAGCCAGCGAATCACCGGCTACAGGATAGATGGAGCTCCCGCGGGACGCTACTCCCGCGGCAGCTCCAGATTGGTGGTCCTACGCCGGCTTGATGTTCTGGTTGACGTGGAAGAAGTTGTTCGGGTCGTACTTCGCCTTGATCTTTGCGAGGCGCTCGTAGTTCTCGCCGTACGAGGCCTCGACCCGGTCCTGACCCTCCTCCATCATCATGTTGACGTACGCCCCGCCGGCTGAGTACGGATGGAGCGCATCGAAATAGCCGCGGCACCACTCGCCGAGCGCGTCGGCGTTCGGCGGGTCGGGATCGACTCCCGCCATGACCATGCCCCAGTTGGCGTCACGGAAAGCCCACGGCGTCTCGGTCGGGCCGACGCGGTGCGCCGCGCCGTTGATCGGATAGAGGTGCATGGTCGACTTCCAGGTCGGCAGCTTCTCCCCGAACTCGACATGGCGCGCGACCGCCTCGTCCGGGATCTCCTCGACGAAGTCGGCGCGCCAGTACCACTGGTCGCCCGCCGGGTAGAGCTCGTCGAAGGCGCTGTTGAGAATCGGGAACGGCATCGGCTGGACACCGTCGAGGGCAATTCCGGGCTGGGCCCGTGCCTCGGCGAGCGCGTCGTCCGCACCGTCCAGGTCGCCCGTCCAGCACCAGACGACACCGCACATCTTCTGCATGTGCAGCTCCTCCGGGAACGGCGGCGCCGGCGGAACGGTCAGGAACGCGAAGAACCCGTTCAGGTCCTCGGGGGCGTCGAGGATGAACTCGCGGTACCAGCTGAGGACGTCGGCGGCACGGTCGAGCGGCCACAGGATCGGGCCCGCCGCGACCATGCTCACGGGATTGAGCTTCATCGTGAGAGAGGTCACGACGCCGAAGTTGCCGCCACCGCCGCGGATCGCCCAGTACAGGTCCTCGTTGGTGTTCTCGTCGGCGCGCACGAGGCTCCCGTCCGCCAGCACCACGTCGGCGCCGAGGATGTTGTCGATCGAAAGGCCGTACTTGCGGGTCAGGTGGCCGATCCCGCCGCCCAGGATGATGCCGACGCCCGTGGTCGAGATGATCCCACTCGGGACGGCCATGCCGAACGCGTGCGTCGCGTGGTCGATGTCCCCCATCACGGAACCGCCGGCGACCTCGGCCGTTCCCTTGTCCGGGTCCACGCGGACTCCCTTCAGGCCGGACAGGTCGATCACGAGCCCGTCGTCGACGCTGCCCAGGCCGGGCCCGTTGTGCCCGCCACACCTGATTGCGGTGTCGAGACCGTTCTCGCGGCCGAAGTTCACGGCGGCGATCACGTCGGCGACGTCGACGCAGCGCACGATCATCTCCGGGCGCTTGTCGATCATCGCGTTGTACAGCGCGCGCGCGGAGTCGTACTCGGCGTCGTCGCGGCCGATCACCGCGCCCCTGACGGCCGCACGCAGCTCGTCCAGGCCGCTGGCCAGTACTTCTGTCATCACGTCCTCCCTCTGTAGAGCGCCGTTACTAACAGGTTCCTCCCGGATCTGCAAGCAGAATCCGCCTAATGCAGACGAACTTCGACGAGCTAGTCTCGGAAGCCCTCGATTCGTTACCGGACGACATCAGCTCGCTGATGTCGAACGTCGCGGTCGTCATCGAGGACGAGCCGCCCGCGGGGCTGCCGTTGCTCGGGCTCTATTCGGGCGTGCCCCTCACGCGGCGGACGTCGTGGTACGGCGCGGTGCCGCCCGACAAGATCACGATCTACCAGGGCCCACTCGAGCGGCACTTCGGGCACAGCGACGAGCTGCTCCGCCGGCAGGTGCGGCGGGTTGTCGTCCACGAGATCGCGCACCATTTCGGGATCAGCGATGAGCGGCTCAGAGAAATCGACCGGTATTGAAAGGAACGAGGCGCGGTTCGAAGCCGCGCCGATCGTCCTTGGCGTGGCCGGATTGCAGCTCACGCTGGCGCTGGTCAGTCGAAGCGAGGGTTGGAAGCTCTGGATCCTTCCCTGGTGGTGCTGGCTCGTCATCATCGTGCCCGAGGTGGCGTTGACGATGATGCTCCTGCGAGGCAAGGATCCAAGGGAGCTTCGTCTGGTCGGGATCATCGTCGCCCTGAACCTCATCGCGCTCGTGATGCTGATCGGGTCGATCCTCAGCGGGCACGAGACGGACGGCGGCCAGCTGCTCTTCAAGGGGGTGACCGTCTGGGGAACGGACGTCGTCGCCTTCGGCCTCGCCTACTGGGAGCTCGATCGAGCTGACGACGAGATGTTCCAGTGGCCCTCGCGGCAAGAGGACAAGAACTGGGACCCACACTTCTTCGACTACTTCTACGTCTCGTTCACCAACTCGATCGCGTTCAGCCCGACCGACGCGATGCCGCTCACTCGGCGCGCCAAGCTGGCCATGTTCATCGAGTCGGCGTTCTCGGCGGTTGCAATCCTCCTCGTGGCCGCTCGGGCAGTGAACATCATCAGGTAGCGGCCTAGACTCCCCCACATGCCCGCCTGCCTGCAATGCGGCGAGGAAAATCCGGAGCGCGCCCGGTTCTGCCTCGCGTGCGGGGCCGCGCTCGTCGAGGCCGAGCCGGCGCGGGAGGAGCGGAAGCGCGTCACTGTCCTCTTCGCCGACCTGGTCGGGTTCACGTCGAAGGCGGAGCGCCTCGATCCGGAGGAAGTGCGCGCGCTGCAGGCTCCGTACTGGGCGCGGGTCAAGGCCGAGATCGAGCGCTACGGAGGGACGGTGGAGAAGTTCATCGGCGACGCGGTCATGGCGCTCTTCGGCGCTCCGGTCGCCCACGAGGACGATCCCGAGCGCGCCGTGCGGGCCGCTCTCACCATCCGCGACCGGATCGCGCAGGACGACGGCCTCCAGGTGCGGATCGCGGTCACGACCGGCGAGGCGCTGGTCGTCGCTGAGCGCCCGGCCGGCCGAGGGGGAGGGCATGGCCTCCGGGGACGTCGTGAACACGGCGTCGCGCCTGCAGTCGGCGGCGCCGACCAACGGGATCCTCGTCGACGAGACGACCTATCGCGCGACGGCCCTCGCGATCGAGTACCGCGAAGCCGAACCGGTGCAGGCGAAGGGGAAGGCGAAGCCCGTTGCCGTCTGGGAAGCGGTCGAGCCGCGGTGGCGCTTCGGCGTGGACGTCGAGCAGGCGGGCGGCGCCGACCTCGTCGGCCGCTCCGAGGAGCTCGACCTGCTGACCGACGCGCTGGCCCGGGCGCGCCGAGAGCGCGCATCGCAGCTCGTGACGCTGGTCGGCGTCCCCGGGATCGGCAAGTCGAGGCTCGTGTTCGAGCTCTCGCGGGTCGTGGACGACGATCCCGAGCTGATCTACTGGCGGCAGGGGCGGTCGCTGCCCTACGGCGAGGGAGTCACGTTCTGGGCGCTGAGCGACATGGTCAAGGCGCATGCGTCGATCCTCGAGACGGACGACGCCGCCGACGCCGAGCAGAAGCTCCGCGCGGCAGTCGCCGAGGTGATCTCCGATCCGATCGACGTCGACTGGGCGCTCGGACATCTCAAGCCGCTCGTCGGTCTCGGGCGCGGAGGCGGACGCGTCGGGCGACCGGCGGGCCGAGGTGTTCGCAGCGTGGCGGAAGTTCTTCGAGGCTCTTGCCGAGCGAGGGCCGCTCGTCCTCGTTTTCGACGACCTGCAATGGGCCGACGACGGCTTGCTCGATTTCGTCGACCACCTGGTGGAGTGGGCAAGCGGCGTTCCGCTCATGTGCGTCTGCACCGCCCGTCCGGAGCTGCTGGAACGTCGCCCCGGCTGGGGCGGCGGGAAGCGCAACGCGACCACGATCTCGCTCTCTCCGCTGTCCGAGAGCGAGACCGCGAAGCTGATCGGCCTGCTGATGGAACGCTCGGTGCTGCCGGCGGAGCTCCAGTCGGCGCTCCTCGCGCGCGCCGGCGGGAATCCCCTCTACGCGGAGGAGTACGTCCGGATGGTGCAGGACCGAGGTGTCGAGGAGGCGGCGGAGCTGCCGGAGTCCATCCAGGGCATCATCGCCGCCCGGCTCGACGCGCTCACCGCAGAGGAAAAGGACGTGCTGCAGGACGCCGCCGTGCTGGGCAAGGTCGTCTGGGTCGGAGCCCTCGCCGACATCGCCGGGCTTGCCCGGTGGACGGTGGAGGAGCGGCTGCACGCGCTGGAGCGCAAGGAGTTCGTCCGCCGCGAGCAGCACTCGTCGGTCGCCGGCGAGACCGAGTACGCGTTCCGCCACATCCTCGTCCGCGACGTCGCCTACAACCAGATTCCTCGCTCACGGCGCGGACAGAAGCACCGAGCCGCAGCCGAGTGGATCGAGTCGCTCGGCCGCGCGGAGGAGCACGCGGAGCTGCTCGCGCACCACTACCTCGAGGCGCTCGAGTACGCGAAGGCGACCGGCCAAGACCCGGCCGACCTCGCCGAGCGCGGGAGGTTGGCCCTGCGCGAGGCGGGCTTGCGCGCCTCCGAGCTCGCCGCGCCCGCGGCGGCGACCCGTTTCTTCGAGGCGGCCCTCGAGCTGTGGCCGGGGGACGATCCCGACCGCGCCGAGCTGATGGTGCGCGGATCGGAGGCCGCCTGGTACGCCGGGCACGCGGATCTCGACAGCCGGGCGCTTGCCGCCCGAGACGCCGCACGCGCAGCCGGTCGGACCGATCTCACCGCCGAGGCCGAGCTCCTGCTTGCGAACGTCTACTGGCACCAGGGCGACCACGAGCGGTCCTCCAGCCACCTCGCCGCGGCGCGCGCGCTTGCCGAAGATCTGCCGCTCTCCCGTACCAAGGCTCACGTCCTCGCCCAGGTGTCGCGGTTTCACATGCTCTCTTCCGAGGGAGAGCGGGCCGTAGAAGTCGGCCTGGAAGCGCTGCAGATGGCCGAGACGCTCGGCCTCGCGGGCCTCCAGGCGGCGGCGTTGAACAACATCGGCACCTCACGGGCGAACAGCGGTGACAGCCGCGGGATCGACGAGCTCGAGCGCGCGATCGAGATCGCGAGCGCCGCGAAGAACGTCCACGAGCACGGGCGCGCCCTCATCAATCTGGCGGTGACCATGGTCATCTCGGGCCAGCTCGAGCGAGCGTACGAGCTGGAGCGCGCTTCGTACGAGGTCGCGCACGGCGCCGGAGAGCGCGTCGGCCTCCGCTGGGCCGAGGGGAATCTCGTCAAGTCCCTCTACTGGCTCGGCGAGTGGGACGAGGCAATTCGTCTGGCCGAAACCTTCATCGTCCAGGCCGAGTCCGGCGTCGTGCACTACCTGACCGCGCAGGCGTACTACCAGCGCGCCGGGATGCGCCTGGCGCGAGGCGAACCAGGCGCCGGCGAGGACGCGGAACGGGCGCTCGAGCTCGCTGAGGCCGCGCACGACCCACAGGTCGTCTATCCGACGCGAATCGTCGCCGGGTACGTCTTCTTGACGCTCGGTCGGACGGAACGTGCCCGAGAGCTTCTCTCGAGCATGGCTGAACTCGAGCCGGGTGGACTTGCCCTACCGCTCGGCTTCGGCGAGCTGGCGTGGCTCGCGTCCGATCTCGATCAGCGGGAGAGACTCCTCCACGCGCTCGCCGACGTTCATCCGACGCCGTGGGTCGAGACGGCCCGCGCGATCCTCGCCGGCGAGCCGCTCCGTGCCGCCGTCATCTACGACGGCATGCGCGCCCGGCCCGAAGCGGCGTATACGCGCATGCGCTCCCGGGAGCCGGCCGAGGTGGAGCGCGCCCTCGACTTCTACCGCTCGGTCGACGCGGCGCGTTACATCCACGAGTGCGAGCAGCTGCTCGCGGCTACGGCCTGAGCCTCAGTCGATCACGACGCCGACGTCGACGCGCGAGACCTTCCCGCGCTTGATCGAGAAGTCGGTGACGCGGTGGCCGGCGCCGAGTTTGCCGAGGTAGCAGTGCCGGAACCCGCTGTCGGTCTCGCACTTGACGCCCTTGATCTTCGCCTTGACTTGCGCCTCGGTCGAGCCGACGCCGACTCCGCTTGCCGTCCGTTCGGTCGTGCGGGTGGTCGAGACGTCGGTCACGGTGGCGTTCCCCTGGAAGTTCACCTGGAGCCCGCCGTACTTGAAGATCGTGTACTTCCCGAAGTCGTTCGAGCCGTGCTTGACCGAGGACGGGGCTCCCAGCACCGAGCGGACCTTCGCCTGAGTCATGCCGATCTTGACCCCTGCGATGCTCTGCTGTGGGACGATCGTGGCGGCGGCCGAGGACGCGAGAACGGCGGCCACGAGGCCAGCCGCTGCGATCAGGAATGCCCGGGGCACGCCGCGACGTTAGCTGACCTTGAAGACGTCAGCGCCAGTAAGCAGAATCCGGCAGGCAGATGACACAGATCGCAACCGAAGCTCCGCGAGAAACGCCGAGGCGCCGGACGGCGCGTGCCTACGTGCTGTCGGCGATCGGGCCGGCAACCGTGACCGCAGGAATCGTCTGGGCTCTGCTCCAGCCGTACCGCCTCACCATTCTCCACCCGCGGGGCCAGGGGTTCTGGTGGCTCTTCGTCGAGCCGCAGCTTCTGGTCATCCTGGTCGGCGCGCTCTTCCACTTCCTCGTCGTGCCCGGCCTGCTCGAGGACATGGCGGAGGAAGAGGAGGAGGTGTGATGCCGCCGCCCGAGCACGTCCACTGGCTGTTCGCGACCGGCTTCCTCGCGCTCGGCCTCTTCCTGGTAGCCGAGGCGGTCGTCGGCCGGGAGGTCTGGCGGAAGCGCCGCTGGCGGGCGTATCTCTGGCCCTCGACGATGTTCGGGATGGGCCTGGCGATGTGGCCCGTCATGGTCTTCTTCACCAGCTCGACGCTGCACATGCTCGCCCACGGCGCCTGGGCCGAGGTGATGATGATCGCGGGGGCCGCCGAGCTCGGGCTCGCCAGCGGGAAGCTGCGCAGCCCGCTGTGGCGGCTGGCGATCGTGAACGCATTCGTCGTAACCGGCATCGCCTTCCTGGTCCACGAGCAGAACGACTGGTTCTTCCAACGCTCGGCCTTCCTGCACCACGTGCTCGGCTGGACGTTTCTCGGATTCGCGATCTTCCCGCTCGGACGCGTGATCCGACCGCGCTCCGCCGTGTTCGCGAGCGGCTTCGCGCTCGCGTTCGTCGTGGTCGCCGTGGTCCTGTTCTGCGACCGGGACGTCGCGCCGGTCTTCGGCCATCTGTCGCCGCTCGCCGGGGAGCCGCATCGATGAGGCGGCTCGTCCTTGCCGGGACGCTCGCCGCGCTGATCCTGCCGGCCGGCGCCCTCGCGCACGCGAGGCTCATCGCCGAGCACCCGGGTTCCGGCAACGAGTGGATACAAGCGCCGGCCCGGATCGTGCTTCGCTTCGACCAGGGAGTCGACGCATTCGCAAACTCGATCGTCGTCTACGACGCGAAGGGACGAGATCGAGTCTCGAACAGCGCGAAACGGCGCCGATGCGCGCGTGGTCGTCGTCCCGCTCGGACATCTGCGCCGTGGTGCCTACACCGTTCGCTGGCACGCGGTCTCGAGCGACAGCCACGTCGTCTCGGGCGTCTACACCTTCGGGGTCCGCATGAACGCGCCGCCTCCGACCGAGGCATACGGCGCCTCGGGACCGACCCGCGAGCGAGGACATCGTCCGCTGGCTCTACTTCGCCGCACTCGCGCTGCTGGTGGGTGGGCTCGGCTTCCGCCTGTTCGTGCTGCCACGCTCGATCCCGCCGAGACTCGAGCGGCGCTTCTACATCGTCACGGGCATCGGCGCGATCGGGATCATCCACGTCGGAATCGCCGCCTTCATCATGCGGGCCGAAGATGCGCTGCAGCTCCCGTTCGCGCGGCTGCTGTACGGGGACCTCTCACCGGTTGCGAGCGGCACCAACTTTGGCAAGGCCTTCATCGCGATGACCCTCGGCTTCACCTGGGTCGCCGCCCTCCTGTTCATGGCCTGGTTTACCGGCCGGCGCGCCTTCCTGTGGCCGGCCTTCGTGCTCGGGCTCGTCTTCGCGTCCGGGCTTTCGCTGTCGGGCCACTCTGCGGTCGGCTCCTCGTGGTTCACCGAGTTGGCCGACTGGGTGCACCTGTCCGCCGCCGTCTTGTGGGTGGGCGGGCTCGTCCAGCTCGCCGCCTGCGTATGGCCGGCGGCGCCCGAGCTGCGGCGGGAGTCGTTCCTGCGCTTCGCGCGCCTCGCCCCCGTGCTCATCGCCCTCCTGATCGCCGCCGGCGTCTACCTGAGCATCCTGCGGCTGCCGGCGCTGAGCGACCTCTGGAGCACGTCGTACGGCCAGGTGCTGCTCGTCAAGCTCGGGCTCGTCTCGTTCGCGCTTGCCTGGGGGGCGTTCCACCACTTCGTCGTCCGGCCGCGGCTCGACCGGACGCGCTGGGCGGGCCGGAGCCTCGTCGGCGAGGGCGCGGTCGCGATGACGCATCCTGTTTGCTGGCCGCGATCCTCGTGAACGCGAAGCCGCCGGCCGCTCAGCCGGCGACGAGCACGAGCCGCGCGTCGAGCGTGAGCTCCTCCCCGTCGAACCCGCCGTAGCACTCGACGTTCTCGAAGCCGGCGGCACGCGCCATCTCGACGAGCTCGGAGGGCGAGTAGCAGCGGATTGCGTACGGATACTCGAACTGCTCGCCCGAGTGCCGGATGTAGATGAAGCTCGCGCGCATGAGCCCTTCCGCCTGGTCGAAGGCCCGCTCCTCGAGCACGTAGCCGGCGGGTAGGCGGTCCCAGGTCCGCGGCGAGAAGATGCGGGCGAGTCGGTCTCGTTGCATGGTCTCGACGACGAGCCGGCCGCCCGGCCGGAGGACGCGCCGAAACTCGGCGAGGGCCTGAACATCACCCTCTTTGCCCACGTATCCAAGCGCGGTGAACAGGTTGAGCACCGCGTCGAAACTGTCGTCCTCGAACGGCAGCTGCCGGTAATCGGCCTGGACGAGCTCGAGCTGGACGTCTGCGGCTAGGCGGCGGGCCTCATCCAGGAGGGCCTGCGAACGGTCGGCGCCGGTGACCTTGTAGCCCGCCTGGGCGAGGACGATCGAGTGCCGGCCGAACCCACAGGGGCAGTCCAGGACCGTCGCCCCGGGCGCGAGCTCGGCAACGCGCGCCGCTCCGAGCGCTTCGGCCTCGGTCTGCTCCGGATCGTGCCGAGGCAGGTACATCTCGATGTAGGCCTCGTCGAAGATCCGGTCGAACTGCTCCTGCGTCACGGTGGAATACTCACCGACGATGCGCGCTCTCGCCGAGTACCGCGACCAGTTTCCGATCCTCGCCCACACGACGTACCTGATCAACCACTCGCTCGGGGCGATGCCGGCCGCTGCCGAGACGCGCCTCCTCGAGTACGCGCGCATGTGGAAGGAGCGCGGAATCCGCTCCTGGGGCGAGGGCTGGTGGGAAATGCCCCTGACCGTCGGCGACCAGATCGGCCGGATCATCGGCGGTGCGCCAGGGACGACCACGATGCACCAGAACGTCACCGTCGCGGAGGCGATCGTCGTCTCGTGCTTCCAGTTCGAGGGCGAGCGCCGGCGGATCGTCTACGAGGAGGGGAACTTCCCGTCCGTCCGCTACCTGTACCAGGCACAGGCCGAGCGCGGAGCGGAAATCGTCGTCGTGCCGGAGGGCGAGTCGGTAGCCGACGCGATCGACGAGCGGACCCTGCTTGTGCCGGTGACGCACGTCCTGTTCAAGACCGGCGAGATCCAGGACGTCGAGTCGATCGTCCGCCGCGCGCACGAGGTCGGCGCGCACGTCGTCCTCGACGCCTACCAGTCGGTCGGAACGGTGCCACTGGACGTGAGTGCGCTCGACGTGGACTTCGCCGTCGGCGGGTCGGTGAAGTGGCTGTGCGGTGGCCCCGGTGCCGGCTGGCTGTACGTGCGCCCGGATCTGGTCGAGCGGCTTCGGCCCTCGCTCACGGGGTGGCAGGCGCACGCGCGCCCGTTCGAGTTCGAGCCCGAGATGGAGTACGCGTCGGGTGCGGCGCGCTTCCTCACCGGCACGCCGAACGTTCCCGCTCTCTATGCGGCGACCGCGGGCTACGACCTGATCGAGGAGATCGGCGTGGAGCGGATCCGCGAGCACTCGATGCGCCAGACCGCACTCCTGGTCGAGCTCCTGGCGGAGGCGGGCTTCGACCTGACGGGCCCGCTCGAGCCGGAGCGGCGGGGAGGGACGGTCACCGTCCGCACGCCGGGATTCGAGGCCGTGCACGGCGAGCTCGCCGCGCGCGAGATCCTGTGCGACTTCCGGCCCGACTCCGGGCTACGGCTCGGGCCCCACTACTTCACGACCGACGACGAGCTCCGCTTCGCGGTCGAGCAGATCGTCGAGATCGTCGAGACGGGCGCCGCCCGGAAGGCGCGCGCGGCGGCCTACTAAGGCGAGGGCGGAGCGGTACAGGAGGCGGGATCCGCGTTGCAAACGGTGATCGCCTCCGCGTTCGTCGTCTTGTTCCCGGCGGTGTCCTCGACCGTCACGCGCAGCGTGTACGTCCCGTCCGCGAGCTTCCGCGTGTCGAAGAGGCCGCGCGTCAGCCTGTACTCGAAGCGGCCCGGCCAGGCCCGGTACTGCTGGTTTCCGAAGCGCGGCTTGTTCTGGTACGTGCCGCGCGCATAGATCTTCCAGAACTCTCGCGGGAGCGGCAGCGTGTAGCGGAAGTCGACGACCACGGTCGGCCGAACGACGTAGCGGTTCCCCGAAAGCAGCGCCCAGCTCACGACGGCCGGGCCGACGGGGTAGCCGAACCACGAGCCCGGAACGGGAAGCGCCGGCATGTCATACGCCTGTGCGATCAGCTCGACCGAGCCGGCGACGCCGCGTGTCGCGAAGGCCTTCCCGTTCGGCTCGCGCAGCAGGAACGAGGCGATTCTCGGCTTCGTTCCGTCGGAGTACGGCCTGAGGTGCTTGGTGCCGAGCGGGTTGATCACGATCGTGTTGTCGATCTCGCTGAAGTGGACGTGCGAGGCGACCGCGTCGATGTGGCCGAGGACGGTCTTGTAGGCGGTGACTCGCTGTCCGTCGTAGACGCTCGGGGTGATGTGCATGTACTTGAAGATCCGGCCGTCGGAGGCGTGGATGGTGACCGCGGAGAGGTCGGGAACACGGGCGAGGCCGGAGACGACTGGATAGACGGCCTGGCCGGGGGCCCCGGAGATGTCGAGGCCGTTGTGGAACGAGCATGCGCAGCCGCCGAACGGGCCGCTCGGCTCGAAGGGATCGGAGAAGACCGTCCGGGGGTCGCCGAAGTTCCCTCTGATCGGGTGCGCCTTGTGGAACGGTTTCAGCGGCCAGCCGTACGCGAGGGTCGCCGGAGCCGCCGCGAGGCACAGCGCAGCTGCGAGGACGATGGGGATTGCTCGCCGCATGGCCAGGGATTAAAGCGATCTCCCCGGGCGATGATCACCCCAGAAGCTCGATCAGACGCGCTGCATACCTGGCCGCGGTGGGCTCGTCCTCGTGCCTGAAGTAGCAGTAGAGCTCCACACCGTCTGCGATCAGCGGACGCAGCCGCGCGGCCGATTCCTCCAACTCGACGTCCTCGTACGGAGGATCCCGAAAGCGGATGTAGCGGAACGGCGCGGCGCCCTCGAGCGAGCCGACGCGGACGGCGTTCGGCGGGAGATCGGCCTCGATTCCGTCCCAGGAGTCGTGCCGGAAGTCGAAAGCGAGCCTCATCTGCGGGTCGACGGAACCGAGGATGAGCTCGAGCAGCCCTTCGTCACGCGCCCAGGTCACGACGGCCCGGATCGGCCCGAGTCGGTCTCCGAGGAGCGAAACGCGCTCTTCGAACGTGGCGATGTTCAGGTTGCGGTATGCGTTCATCTTCGGCGCGAACTTGAAGCCGGACGGCGTCTGGTGCGCCCAGCGCTCGAACAGCTCCTCGCGCGGGAGGCGGTACCCGGTCGTGTTCAGCTCGACCGTCGGGAAGCGCTCGCTGTAGTAACGCAGGAACTCCTCCGGCTTCGTTCCGGCGGGGTAGAAATCCGGCCGCCAGGACGGATACGACCAGCCGGAGGTGCCGACATATGCCCCGGTTACACTCGGCTCGGTGTCCACCGCTACCGAAGTGATACCCGAGAACAGCATCCCGGTTCTCGACCACGGCTTCGTCCGCCTGGACGACGCGATGGCCTCCGACCTCTCCGTCGTCAACGGCGCGCGCGTCAGCTTCGCCCGGCACAAGCAGGAGATGGAGGACTCGGACGCCGGGCTGATCCGCTTCCTCATGCGCGAAAGGCACGGAACGCCCTTCGAGCACAACGCCTTCAGGTTCCACGTCCGTTGCCCGATCTTCGTCGCGCGCGAGTGGTTCCGGCACCGCGTCGGCTCGTTCAACGAGTTCAGCATGCGCTACGCCCGCGCGACGGACGACTTCTACGTGCCGGCAACCGAAGACGTTCGCACCCAGACCGGCAAGCCGGGTGCGTACTCCTTCGAGCCGGTTGCCGACGAGGTGGCCGAGACGACGCGCGAGCGCCTGCGCGAGATCTACGAGGCGGCATACGCGGCATACGAGGAGCTGGTCGAGCTGGGCGTAGCGCGGGAGCTCGCGCGCGCCGCGCTACCGGTCGGCGCCTACACCGAGTTCTACTGGACGGTCAACGCGCGTTCGCTGATGAATTTCGTCTCGCTGCGAGCCGCGGAGACCGCGCAACGCGAGATCCGGCGCTATGCCGAAGCGGTGGAGACGTTCTTCGCCGAGCGCATGCCGGTTACGCACGCTGCGTTCCTCGCGAACGACCGAACCGCGCCCTGACTAGGTTCGAAACTCGGCCAGGAGCGGCGGGGCGTTCTTGCCCGTGGTGACGATCCAGCCGTCGAACTTCCGGAAGTCGTACGGCGCGTTCATCCGCACCGTCGTCGTCCCCTCGTGCACGCGGAACGTGCCGCAGGACTCGGCGGCCTTCTTGTTCTTCGTCAGGTAGAGCGTGTACCAGTGGCCGTTCGGCAGCTGCTTGAGGCCGGCTACCTGGAGCTCGAGCGGCCAGTTCCCGCTGGCATCGATGTTTCCGACCTTGAGGACGGCGCTCGCCTGCGGCGCGGCTGCCGTTCCGCGCATCGGGACGGTGAAGTCTGTGGTGAACCCGCTTCGGTGGTTCCCGATCACGTAGCCGACGATGAGGCACAGGAGCGCAAATCCCGCGGCGACCGTGAGGATGCGGCCTCCGCGCCGCGGTAGGAAGGAGAACGCGACCGACGCGTCGTGGGGGTCATCCTCGACTGCCGGAGCCTTCTGCAGCGCGAGCGGAAGCTCCGGCAGCGGCCCGGAGTCGACGATCATCCGGTGCACGTGCTCCAGGCGCGAGCGCTCCTCCGGCGAGACATCCTCGCCGACGAGCTCGGAAAATTCGGGCGTCCGCTCGTTCATCCTCGTAGATCCTCGCCTTCCAGCAGGTCGGACATGCGGGCGAGCCCGCTTCGCGTCCTCGTCTTCACCGTACCGAGCGGGATGCCGAGGAAGTCGGCGATCTCGCTCTGCGACAGCCCGCCCCAGTAGGCGAGCTCGAGCACGGAGCGCTCCGTGTCGGGGAGCTCGGCGAAGGCTCGGTGGACGCGCCATGCGAGCCAGTCGTTCTGGGCGTGCTCGTCGGGGCCCGCCTCGGAGCCGGTTTCCGGCGGGACGTTCGGGTTCGCCCGCGCGTTCAGGCGGATCCGGTCGACGACCGCGTTCCGCGCGACCGCATAGAGCCACGCCGCCCCCGGGCCGCGGTCGGGCCGGTAGCTCGACGCCGAGCGCCAGATCGACGCGAACGTCTCCTGAGCGACGTCCTCCGCCTGGCCGCGGTCGCGCAACCGGCGGAGGGCGAAGCCGTACACCGGCCGCGCGTAGCGCCCGTACAGGGAGTCGAACGCCTCCCGGTCGCCGTCGCCGATCCGCTGGATCAGCTCGGCGTCGCTGGCCTCACGCTCGGGCATGGCGAGGGCGAGCCGGGGCGCACTCGGGCCGGCGGCTCTGGGAACCGGAAGGGGGACACTCAGAAGGAGCTCCATCGCTCTCCGGTCTTACGGGGTTCGGGGCCTCTCGGATTGCCGGATAGTAGAGGCCGCCGTCGTTATGCTGCCGCTCCATGACGACGCTTGCGTTCAACCACGAAGAGATCGCCCCGCGCGAGCTGAAGCCCGCGCTGTTCGAGCTGGACGGGATCTCGCGGGAGTCGGTCGAGGCGCATTACAAGCTGTACGAGGGGTACGTCGCGAAGCGCAACGACATCCTGTCCAAGCTGGCTGACATCGACCTCGAGTCGGCCAACCAGGTCTACTCGGAGGTCAGGGCGCTGAAGGTCGACCTCTCCTTCGCGATCGGCGGGATCAAGAACCACGAGGTCTATTTCGACCACCTGGGCGGAGGAGGCGGCGATCCCGACGGCGCGATCGGCACGCTCATCCGCCGCGACTTCGGCTCGATCGAGACCTGGCGCATGGACCTCAAGGCGACCGGGATGGCCGGACGCGGGTGGGCCTGGACGGCCTACGACTGGGACGAGCGCCGCCTCTTCAACTACATCGGCGACGCGCAGAACACGTTTCCGGTCTGGAACGCGACGCCGCTCGTCGCGCTCGACGTCTACGAGCACGCGTACTTCCTCGACTACCGCACGGACCGCGCGTCCTACATCGACGCCTTCTTCGACAACCTGGACTGGGACGTCGTGAACGGCTGGATTCAGCAGTACGGCGTCCAGCCTTAAGGGCGGCACCGTGGAGACAGCCCTGTTCGCGCTCGCCGGCTATCTAGCCGGAAGCCTGCCGTTCGGTTACTGGCTCGTATGGCTGTTCAAAGGCGTGGACATCCGCACCGTCGGGAGCGGGAACATCGGCGCGTCCAACGTGTGGCGTACGTACGGCCGGGGGCTCGGGCTCACGGTCGTCGTGCTCGACGTGCTCAAGGGCTTCGTCCCGGCGCTGCTCGCAACGATTTACGCAGGCAAGCTGGCCGGCGTGCTCGCCGGCGTGGCCGCGATGGCCGGGCATTGGCGGCCGCTCTTCCTGGGCTTCCGGCGCGGCGGGAAGATGGTCGCGACCTTCGGCGGGTCGCTGTTCGGCGTAGCCCCGGTAGTGGGCGCGATCGGCGCCGGCGTCTGGATCGGGCTGTTCCTGGCGTTCAGGTACGCGTCCCTCGCGTCCATCCTCGCCGCGCTGGCGCTCCCCGTCGTCGCCGTCGCGCTGGGCGAATCCTGGCCCGTGGTCGCCTACACGGCGGGGGCGGGCGCCGGGATCATCTTCGTCCACCGCGCGAACATCGTCCGGCTCCGGGCGGGGACGGAGAACCGCTTCAGCTTTCGGCGCCGGCGGAGCCAGCCGGCAAGGGCGTAGCGGGAATGACTATCTCGGCCCCGGACCGACCGTCGCGCGACATCTCGTGGTAGACGACCGAGGCACCCGCGAGCCTTGCCGTCAACGACGCGACGACACCGATTGCTTCGTTCGCGTCGAAGCTGAGCGGGGCCGCGCTCGGCACGTCGTTCCACATCGCGACGGGCAGGAACGCGTCGAAGCGCTTCAGGAGCCGCGCCGTCCCGGCTGAGATCGGCGGCATCGTCAGACGCAGAGCGCCGTCGACGATCTCCTGACGGGCCGACGTCCCGGTGGGAATGACGCCGACCAGCACACCGCGGGCGAGATCTGCCCTCAGTGCTTCGAGGGCGCCGAGGTTGACGGCCCGCGAGGCTTCTTCCGGAACGCCCCACGTGCGCGTGCTCGCCGTGTCCGGGATGACCCAGTAGACGTTGCAGAGAAGCTTCAGCGTGTCTGTCATCGGCGTGCCCCGAAAGGCCTCGCGCGTCATCAGCTTGTTGACGATGATCCCGGTCCGGCTGATGTAGCGGGTCGTGCCGAAGCTGACCTGCAACCCGGCGAGGCAGTACGCGACGTCGAAGAGGTTGTCGGAGTGCCCGGCCACCAGCGCGACGCTCCGTTTCTCGTCCAGGAGCCTCGCCACCTCGGCCGCGACGCCGCGGAACTCGCCGATGACGCGATCCGCGTTGTCTCTCGAGCGCAGAACGCCCGCGAGCTTTCGCTCGATCACCCGCAGGAAGATCGGCGAGGGAACCCAGCGCGCGAGCGCGCCCGCCTCGGTCTTCGACTCCTCGATTCGCTGAGCGGGGTAGCGGCGAGGGTCGTACCCGAGGTCCGAGATCCCCCGAATGCGCTGCGCGTGGTCGGCAACCCATGCGGTGAAGCGGCCGTGAAGCTCCGCCTCGAGAGCGTCCACGCTCACGGCTTCAGCCGGCGAACCTCGTAGGCCGGCACCGGCCGCCCGAAGCCCTTCAGCTCGAGCGCGCCGACCTCGTCTGCCTCCACTCGATCCTCGACCGCCGCCAGGACGCGCTGGGAGATCAGCGTCTGTCCCGGCGCGGCCTGCGTGGACAGGCGCGAGGCGAGATTCGTGACGGTGCCGAGCACGCCGTAGTCGTACCGCCCTTCGAAGCCAATGCGGCCGAGAGTCGCGTATCCCGCGGCAATCCCGATGCCCAGGCCGAGCTCGTGACCGCGCTTCCGCCAGGTGGCGGCCAGATCCTCGAACCGCTCCTGTGCGGCGAGGGCGAGCTGCACGGACTTGAGCTCGTGCTCGTCCACGGGAACGGGGTCGTTGAAGAAGACCAGGAGCCCGTCGCCGGCGAAGTGCTCGAGCGTCCCCTCGTACCGGGGGATCAGCTCGCCGAGCGCGACGTGGTACTCCCCCAGCACCTCGAACAGCTCCTCCGGCTCGGCCAGCTCGGTGAAGCTCGTGAAGCCGCGGAGGTCGCAGAACATCGAGGTGACGTAGGCACGGTGGCCCGCGAGCATCTTCTGCCCTTCATCCGAGGAGACGAGCTCGGCGACCTGCGGCGAGACGAAGCGGGAGAGTTCCGCGCGCTGCCGCTCGACCGCCTCCATCAGGCGCGCATTGGCAACCGCGATCGCGGCCTGATCCGCAAACGTCCGGAGGAGCTCGATCTCGTCGTCGGAGAAGGGCTCTGGGGCCGTCCGGACGATGTTGAAGACGCCGGCGAGGTGCCCTTCCCCCAAGAGCGGGGCGCCCAGCAGCGCGCGAACGCCCGCCTCGTTCGCCGCACTCCAGGAGTACTCCTCGTCGTCGAGGATGTCCGGAATGTGGACGACGTCCTGCGTGAGCAGGACCCGTCCGTTCACGCTCCTCCGGTCGCCGGCGATCGGCTGGGGGTGCTCGCGCTCGTACTCGTACAGCTCGGGTGGGCCTCCGTGACCGACCGCGAGCCGGAGCGCGTCCCCCTCCACCAGGTAGACCTCGCCGAACTGCGCGGCGCACAGCCGGCAGGCCGCTTCGACCAGAGCATGGAGGACCGAATCGAGCCCCTCGGCTCGAGCGACGGCGCCTAGGACGTCGCTGATTGCGCGCTGCTGCTCCAGCTGCCGCCGGACAGAGTCGATGAGACGCGCGTTCGCGATCGCAATGGCCGCCTGGTCGGCAAACGTCTTCATGAGCTGGATGTGCTCGTCGGCGAAAGGCTCCGGCTCCACGCGGACGACGTTGAGCGCCCCGATCAGCTCGCCGTCGAGCAGGATCGGGGCCGCCAGCAGCCCGCGGTACTCCATGATTTTCGAGGCTCCCCACGAGTACTCCGGATCCAGCTGCGTGTCTGGAATGTGGACGACCTCGCCTGTCACTGCAGCTCGACCGACGGCCGTGTGCCGGTCGATCGGATGGGGGTTCTCTTTCTCGTAGGCGTGCACGTCCGGTTGCCGGTAGCGCTGTGCGACGACCGCGAGGACGTCACCTTCCTTGAGGTAGACGGCGCCGTAGTCGCCGTGGCAGAGCCTCGTCGCTGCGTCTGCGACCACGTCGAAGACCTGCTCGAGACCCTCGGAGCGAGCGACGGCCGCGAGGATGTCGCCGACTGCACGTTGCTGCCCGAGCTGTGTCTCGATGGCGGAGATCAGCCTCGCGTCGGCGATCGCGACGGCCGCCTCGTCGGCGAACGTCTTCACGAGCTCGACGAGATCCTCGGCGAACGTTCCAGGTACATCGCGAGCGACCGCGATGGCGCCGATCAGCTCGCCCTCCCTCGCGATCGGCACTCCGAGGAGCGCGCGGAACCCGATGATCTCTTGCCCCGCGTGCGTGTAGTCCGGGTCCTCGAGAACGTCGGGGATCTGTTCGGTCTCCCGGCTGAGCGCAACTCTCCCGACGACCGTGGACCGATCGAGCAGATGGGGATGTTCTCGCGCGTAGTCGTATGCTTCGTGCAGGTCGGAGGTCTGCGAGACGATGCGCAGCACGTCTCCCTCGAGGAGGTACAGCTGAGCATGCTCGCCGTGGCACAGCCTCTTCGCCGCATCGACGATCGCGTCGAGGACTGGCTGGAGCCCGCCCCCTTCCGCGACCGCGCGTAGCGTGTCGCTCACGGCGCGCTGCTCGTCGAGCTGCTGCTCGATCGCGTCGATCAGCCGCGCGTTCGTAATCGCGATCGCGGCCTGGTCGGCGAACGTTTGCAGGAGCTCGATGATGCTCGTCCGAGAACGCGCGCTGTTGCTCGCTCACGAGCCCCAGTGCGCCGATCAGCTCCTCTTCGAGCAAGATCGGAACCGTGATGCCCGAGCGATAGGGCAGCTCACGCCCGCCGCCTGCGTAGGTGTACTCGGCATCCTCGATGATGTCTGCGATGTGGACAGGCTCACGCGTCAAGGCGGCGCGGCCGGTCAGGCTGGAGCGGTCGACCTCGTGCGGGTGCTCGCGGTCGTACTCGAAGTTCTCCTCGGAGCCGCTATTGGCGACGGCGTGCAGGAGGCCGTCCCTCAGGAGGTAGAGCCTGCTGTTCTCGACGCCGGTCAGCGAAATCGCCGACTGGACGATCTCGTCGAGAACCGCTTGGAGGCCCTGCGAGCGCGCGACCAGGCGCATGACGTCGCCGACGGCTCGCTGCCGGCTCAGCTGCCGCTCGACTGTCTCCAGCAGGCGCGCGTTCCTGATCGCGATCGCCGCCTGGTCGGCGAAGGTCTTGACGAGCTCCACGTCGTCGTCCGTGAACGGGAGGCGAACGTCGCGGACGATGCCGATCGTGCCGATCAGGTCGCCGTCGAGGACGATCGGGACTCCCAGTCCTGCCCTGGTCCCGGCCGGCAGCGGGAACGTGTAGTCCGGGTCGGCCAGCAGATCCGGGATGTTCACGACGTCTTCGAGCAACGCGACGCGTCCGGCAATCGTGCATCGGTCGCGCTCAAGGGGTTCGTCACGCCCGAGCTCCCATTGCTCGAGCGCCCCTTGAGCGATCGGTGAGTCGGGGTCGCTTGCGGCGTAGTACGAGAACGCGCGAAGCACCTCATCCTCGACGAGGTACAGCTCGCCGTACTCGCCGGCGCAGAGGCGCGAAGCCTCCTCGACGAGCTGGTCGAGGACGGGCTGGAGGCCTTCGCCCTGCGCCACCGCGCGTAGGACGCGTCCCAGCGCCCGCTGCTGCTCGCGAATCTCCTCCGGAAGGCGGGTCTCTAGCTCAGCCACTCGCGCAGCTCCGTGTGGCGCGCGAGTCGTTCTCCGCGTTCGAGCTCGGCCCGTACCTCCCCGATCGTGCCGAAGCGCTCCGCCACTACGTCATGGTTGTGGATCGTCTCCATGTTGAGTTGGCGCGAGTGTACGAAGTCTCCATCGGCAAGATCGGGATAGGCCTCGAGCACGCCTTTGAGCGCAAAGCGGACCGAATCCTCGACGAAGCGCGGCTGCAAGTGCGCGTGCTCGACGACGAACAGCTCGTCAGGCCGCTTGAGCAGCTCGTAGACGGGCGAGCTCATCGACTCCTCGACGATCTGCGCCAGGCGCTCGGCATTGACGCTCAGCTCGGTGCCGAGCATCAGCGTCCCGCGGCCGCGCTGGTTGTGGGTCGCCAGCGGGACGAGCTGGAAGATGCGCTCTGTGTCCTCCTCGCCGAAGCCGGCCTCGAGGAGGCGCGCACGCGAGCTCTCACGGACGAGCCCCTGCGCGCACGGGCACGCGTTGATGCCGGTCGCCTCGACCCCGACCAGCCGACGGACGCCCACCCCGGAAGCCGCGGCCAACCCGATGATCGAGATCAGTTCCTGGGTGCGTAGCCCGGTCACGGGCGTGGTGCGCTCCACCGGGTAGGAGGCGACGATGCGGACTTCGGCGCGAAGCGATGCCTGCCGCTCGAGGATGTGGCGCGCGATGTGGTCGGCGAGATCCTCGACCAGGAAGGCCTCCTCGATCACCACCTCGTCGATCGCCTCCTCGAACAGCTCGGGGAAGCGCGACATGTGCACGCCCTTCTGCGATGGATCGAGGTCGACGGTGCAGTCGATCGCGGCGAAGACGAGCTTCTCGGCGTTGCCGTACCGGAGCCGGATGGCCTTGTGCACTCCCGTGACGCCGGCGCGGGAAAGCCCGATCCGCACTTCCGAGGCGGAAGCCTGGAGATCCTGGTCGAGCAAGGGGTGCGAGTCGGCCATGGAAGAAGACTATTCTGCGGCGCCGTGCCGAAAGATCGCTATTTCGCGCAGGTCGTCTCGCTTGCCTGCCACGACCTCCGCACTCCGCTCGCGACCGTGCACGGCTTCGCGCGGACGATCGAGCGGCTGCCGCCCACCGACGAGCGGGCGGGACGCTACGTCGGCCTGATCGTCGAGGGCTCGAGCCAGATCGCCGAGTTGCTCGAGCGGCTCGCGCTCGTCGCCCGGATCGAGCGCGGCGCGTACGAGCCCGCGCTGCGGCGTATGGACTCGTTCGAGCTTGCGCAGGCGGCCGTGGAGTCGGTCACGGTCGGCGACGTCGCAGTCTCGGGAACGGGCGCAGAGGTCGACGTCGATCCGGAGCAGACCGAGCGGTCGCTCGCCGCGTTGCTCACCGCCGCGAT
>CAWEIM010000009.1:0-44690 GCA_963809075.1 uncultured Actinomycetes bacterium
TCAGGGCCTTACGGTCTGGCTTACCTGATGGCAAGAGCGGCAGCTCGGGGAGAATCATCGCGTACGGCACCTTATAACCGGCGATCCGCGAGCGGGTGAAGGCAATCAGGTCGGTCACGCTGAGCTCGGCGCCCGACCGCGGCGAGACGTAGGCGGCGAGCGCCTCGCCCATCCGTTCGTCCGGAACGCCGAGCACCGCCGCGTTCGCAACGTCGGGGCGCGCGAGCAGCGCCGCCTCGACCTCCGCCGGGCACGACGTCCAAGCCGACCGACGTGGACCATCCCTTCGGCGGCCCGACCAGCGGACGAAGCCGTCGTCCATCGGCGAGACCGCCGGTGAACCAGCCGTCGCGGAAAACCCAGCCGTTTCATCGGGCCGGCGGTAACAGCCGGGGGCGAGGTGCTCCTACGGACTTCGAGCTCGGTGTCGGCCACGCGGGCCGGGTCGGCAGGGCTGGCCGCCGACGGTTCGTGGCGCTGAACGGGCGGGTCGTGCGATCCGAAGGCAGGTACCGCGCCGGTCTCGGACAGGCCGCAGCAGTTGAGGATGCGGGTTCCGCGTTCGTCCAGGGCCGCGAGCAGGTCAGAGGGGCAGGGGTGCCGGCGATGAGCCCGGTGCGGATGCCGGGAAGGCCGTCCGGCCGCGCCTTGAGCAGGGTGCGGAAGAGCGTCGGTGAGCCGTGCAGCACGGTGGCGTCGCGCGCCTCGAGCGCGCGTAGCAGCGGCGCGGGCGAGAAGCTCGAGTCGACGAGGATCCCCTCGGCCCCCGCGGCCACCGTTGCGTGCAACAAGGTGAGCCCGAACGCATGCGAGATCGGAACGATCACCCCACAGCGATCGTCCTCGGTGAGCCGCATCGTGTCTGCGAGAAAGCGCGAGCCCTCGACCTCACGCACGTGCTTGACGAGCACGCCCTTCGGGATCCCCGTCGTGCCCGACGTGTACAGGATGGCGGCGATCTGCTCCTCGAGCGCCTCCGGGCTGCTCGCCTCGTCGAATGCCACCTCGTCGGCCCCGAGCAGGCAGCGCCGGACGCTCGGCGGGAGGATGCGCGGCAGGACGTCGGCGAACGAATAGCCGCCGTGCGCCGCAACCGAGACGACGACGGCGGGCTCGGCGTCCGCCAGCATCTGCTGGAGCTCGCGCTCGCGCAGGCGGGAGCTGAGCGGAACGGCGACCGCGCCGAGGCGCCAGACGGCGAAGAGGCCGGCCACGAGCTCCGGCGAGTTCGGGGCGACGAAGGCGACTCGCTGGCCCCGAAGGTCGCCGGCCGCTCCGAGCTGCTCCTCCAGCCGCGCCGAGAGCTCGCGCAGCGCGGCGTAGGTCAGAACGCGGTCCCCGGCGGAGAGCGCGGGACGGTCGGCGGGCGCCTCCTCGAGGAGGCGTGCGATCACGGTTTGCGCAACACGATCGAGCTGTTGAACCCGCCGAAGCCGCGCGCGTTCACGAGCACGGTGCCGACCGGCCCCTCCTTCGCCTCCGTGACGAACGCAAGGTCGCAGCCCTCGGCCGGCGAGTCCACGTTGATCGTCGGCGGAAGAACGCCGTCGCGCATCGCGAAGACCGCGGCGGCCACGTCCAGAGGAGCACCGCCACCGTAGAGCCGCCCGGTCATCGTCTTCGGCGCAGTCACCGGCACGTCGCGCGCCGAAGACCTCCTTGATCGCCGAGGCCTCCGCGCGGTCCGCCTCGGGAACACCGGCCGCGTCGGCGAACACGGCATCGACGTCGTCCGGACCCACTCCCGCCCGCTCGAGCGCCATCTTCATCGCGCGCGCGAGCTGCGAGCCGTCACCGCTCGCCTGCTTGGCGTGGAAGGCGTCGTTCGTCGCGCCGTAACCGGCGATCTCGGCGTAGACCTGCGGCGCCTCCCGATTCTTCGCATGTCCAGCCTCCTCGACGATCACGATGGCGCCGCCCTCCCCCATGACGTAGCCGTTCGCGCGCTCGTCGAAGGGCCGGTAGGCGTCGCCCGGGTCGTTCTCCAGCGAGAGCCGCCCGTTCGTCAGCTGGCAGGTCAGCGCGTACGGCCCGATCGGCGCCTCCGTCCCGCCCGAGACGACGAAGTCGACGCCGCGCTGGATGTTCCGGCGGGAATGCCACAGCGCCTCGAGCCCGCCGGCGCCTTCCTGGCAGATGACCCCGCACGGCCCCTTCATCCCGTACTTGATCGCGATCTGGCCCGTCGTCGCCGCGTAGAACCACGCGATCGACTGATAGGCCCCGACGAAGATCGGGCCCTTGCCCCACAGGTTCTCGATCTCCTTCTGGCCGAACTCGTTTCCGCCCGAGCCGCTGGAGGTGATCACGCTCATCCGGTACGGGTCCTTGCCCTCCGGGTCGTAGCTCGCGTCGTCGAGCGCGAACTGCGTGGCAGCGAGCGCCATGTGCGTCCAGTGGTCGGTCTGGACGATCAGCCGCTGCTCGAGATAGTCGCTCGCGTCGAAGCCGTCGACCTCGCCGGCGAGCTGCGCCGGGTACTGGGACGGATCGAAGCGCGTGATCCGCCGAATGGCGCTCTGGCCCGACTTGGCCGCGTTCCACCAGGCGTCGTTGCCGATCCCGCCCGGCGCGACCACGCCGATCCCCGTGATGACCGCGCCGCGGTCCGAATTCGGCATCGAGGTGAACTCGGGCTTCTGCGCCATCAGGTGCCCACCTCCTGCAGCTCCTTCGGCCGCGCGAGGATCATCGCCGACTGGAACCCGCCGAAGCCGCTGCCCGTCGAGAGCGCGGCGTCGATCTGCCTCCGTCGCGCCTCCTTCGGCGTGTAGTCGAGGTCGCACTCGGGATCAGGGTTCTCCCAGTTCGCGGTCGGAGGGACGACGCCGCGGTCGATGGCGAGCGCGCACGCAGCCATCTCGACCGCTCCGATGCCGCCGAGCGAGTGCCCGATCATCGACTTGATGGAGCTGATCGGGATCTTGTACGCCTGATCGCCCAGCGAGCGCTTGTACGCCGCGGTCTCGTGCCGATCGTTCTGCTTCGTCCCCGAGCCGTGCGCGTTGATGTAGTCGATGTCCTCGGGCTCGATTCCGCCCTGCGCCATCGCGTCGAGGATCGCTTCCGACATCTCGCGCGCCGTCGGGACGGAGGCCGGTCATGTGGTACGCGTTGCCGCGGTTCGCGTAGCCCGCGACCTCGCAGTAGATGTGCGCGCCGCGCGCCTGCGCGGCCTCGAACTCCTCCAGAACGAGGATCGCGGAGCCCTCGCCCATGACGAAACCGTCGCGGTCGCGGTCGAACGGGCGGGAGGCGTGCTCCGCGTCGTCGTTCCGCCGGGAGGTCGCCTTGATCGGGTCGAAACAGGCCATGGAGATGGGCGAGATCCCGGTCTCGGAGGCGCCGGCGATGACGATGTCCGCCTCGCCGTCCTGGATCAACTGGTGGCCGTAGCCGATCCCGTCGATCCCGGACGTGCAGCCCGTAGAGACGACGACGGACGGCCCCTGGGCGCCGAACTTGAGCGCGACCTCGGCCGCCAGCGTGCTCGGGATGAGCGCGTGGTAGAGGAACGGGGATGCGTACTCGTGGTCGACGAGCCACTTCTCGCCGTGGTTCGAGACGACGACGTAGTCGCGCTCGAGCACCATCGTCCCGCCGACGGCGCTTCCCAGCGTGACCGCGAGGCGCTCCCGGTCGACCTGGTCGAGGTCGAGCCCGGCGTCCGTGACCGCCTCCATCGCCGCGGCAACGGCGAACTGGACGTAGCGGTCCATGCGGTTCACTTCCTGGTCGTTCAGGCCCGCCTCCTGCGGGTCGAAGTCGGCTTCGGCGGCGATCTGCGAGCGAAAGCCTTCCGGATCGAAGAACGTGATCTTGCGCGTCGCGGTCTTGCCGGACGTGATCCGGTCCCAGAACGCCTCCCGGTTCACGCCTCCCGGCGCGACGACCCCGACCCCGGTGATCGCGCTCCGTCTCAAGGATTGCGCTCCTCGGTGTCGACGTGGCCCATGTCCGGCCGCGGGGCGAGCGGGCCGAGGTGGAAGACGATGAAGGCCTCCTCGTCGCCGGCGTTGCGCAGGCGGTGCTTGACGTTCATCGGGATGAAGAGCGCCTCCCCGCCGTTCACGGTCTGCGCCTCACCGTCGAGGTCCGCGGTCAGCGTCCCGGAGCAGACGTAGATGAACTCTTCCGAATACGGGTGGTAGTGCTCCGAGATCCAGTCGCCGGCGGGGATCGTGGCGACGCCCATGAAGCCCGAGCTGGAACCGACGCTCTTTGGGCTGAGCAGCGTGCGCACGTCGCCGCCGCGGCGGTTGTCTGCCGGGGTGTCCTCGACCTTCCGGACGCCCGGTTGAGTTTGTTCCTGCGCTTCCATTTTTCCTCCCTGGCTTGGTGAGCGCGATCGTGACATACTCGCCCGCGCCGTGTCTACAGCCTTTCTCTATCCGGGCCAGGGCTCGCAGAAGGTCGGCATGGGAGCCGAGCTGCTGCGAGAGCGAAGGCGACCTCCTCACGGACTACCTGCGCCAGGCCGAGGCTGCCTCCGGGCAGCCGATCCGCAAGATCATGCTCGAGGGCCCGATGGAGGCGCTCACGCGCACCGAGGTCGCCCAGCCCGCCCTGTTCTGCGTGTCGCTCGCCGTCTCGGACGCGGCACGCGCGCGCGGTCTCCAGCGCCGACTTCGTCGCGGGCCACTCGCTCGGCGAGTACACGGCCGCAGCCGCCTCTGGAGCCATCTCGGTCGAGGACGGGATCGAGCTCGTTTGCCTGCGCGGCCGGCTGATGGGCGAGATCGGCGACGAGCGGCCGGGCGCCATGGCCGCGGTGATCGGGCTCGAGGCCGACAAGCTGTCCGCCCTGTGCGAGCAGGCGTCGGCCACGGGGATGGTCACGCTCGCGAACATCAACTCCCCCACCCAGATCGTCGTCTCCGGCGAGGAGGACGGCGTCGTCAAGCTGATGGAGCTGGCCGAAGGAGCCGGTGCGTCGCGCGTCGTGAAGCTCCAGGTCGCCGCCGCCTTCCACAGCGAGCTGATGAAGCCGGTGCAGGATCAGATGGCCGAGGCCGTCCGCGACGTCGCCTGGTCGGATCCCCGCGTCCCGGTCGCCTCGAATTCGCGCGGCGCGCTCGTGAACGACGCGGAGTCGCTTCAGGCCGCGCTCGTCGAGCAGATCGCCAGCCCCGTGCGCTGGGTCGAGTGCGTGCAGGCGCTGGTCGGCGCCGGCGCGGACAAGTTCCTCGAAACGGGCCCCGGGCGCGTGCTCGGCGGCCTCGTCCGCCAGATCCATCCCGATGCGAACGTCTTCTCGGCCGACTCGCCCGCACGGCTGGACGAGTACGCTAGCGGAACACGTCCTGAAGGCATCGCTCGCACCGCTTCGCGAGCGGGAGTTCCGGCTTCTCTTCTTCGGCAGGACGATCTCCGTCGCCGGCAACGCGTTCACGACCGTCGCGCTCGCGTTCGCCGTCCTCGACCTGACCGGCTCGAAGGCCGACCTCGGGTACGTCCTGGCCGCGCAGGCCATCCCGCTCGTGATCTTCATGCTGGTCGGCGGGATCTGGGCCGACCGCCTCCCGCGCCACCGGGTCATGGTCGCGTCGAGCCTCGTGAACGGCGCCGTTCAGGCGACGACCGCGGTGCTGCTGCTCACCGGGCAGGCCGAGATCTGGCAGCTGATCGTGCTCTCCGCGCTCGGCGGAGCGAGCTTCGCCTTCTTCTTTCCCGCCTCGACCGGGATCGTGCCGCAGACGGTTCGCCCCGAGTCGCTGCAGAGCGCGAACGCGCTGCTGCGGCTGGGCGTGAATGCGACCCGGATCGGCGGCGCTGCCGCTCGCCGGGCTGATCGTCGGCTTGACCAGCCCCGGCGCGGGAATCGCCGTGGACGCCGTCTCCTTCTTCCTCTCGGCGGCGCTGATCGGCGCGATGCACCTGCCGGCCACGCTTCGCATCGAGGGACGCAACTTCGTCGCCGAGCTCGCCGAGGGCTGGCGCGAGTTCATCTCGCGGACCTGGCTGTGGACGATCGTCGTTCAGTTCGGGTTCGTCAACGCCGTCGTCTCGGGCACGGAATTCGGTCCTTGGCCCCGTGATCGCGAAGCAGCATCTCGGCGGCGCGACCGGCTGGGGCTTGATCCTGACGGCGACGAGCGTCGGCCTGATCGCCGGCGGCTGCTTGCTGCTGCGGTTCCGCCCGCGACGGATCCTGCTGGCGGCCACGCTGGGCTACCTCCTCAGCATCCCGATCCTGCTCGGGCTCGCCGTGCCGCTGCCGCTCGTCGCCCTGCTCGCGCTCGCGCTGCTGGCCGGGATCGGGAACGAGATCTTCGGCGTCCTGTGGGACACGGCCATGCAGCAGGAGATCCCGGAGGAGAAGCTCTCCCGCGTTTACTCCTACGACGCTCTCGGCTCGTTCGCGCTCATCCCGCTCGGGCTCGCGGCGGCGGGGCCGATCGCCGACGTGTTCGGCACGCGCGAAACGCTGATCGGCGCCGCCGCGATCAGCCTGGTCGCGACGCTCGCCGTGCTGCTCGTGCGAGACGTCCGCACCTTGCCGCGCCGGGTCGTCCCGATCCATGAGCCCGCGTAGAAGCACCTCCGCCGTCTTCCTCGTCCATGCGGCAATCGCGGGGACGCTCGCCCCGCGGATCCCGGCGATCAAGGCGAACCTGGGGCTCGGCGACGGCCAGCTCGGCGTCGCGCTGACCGCCTTCGCGGCCGGGTTGTTCCTCGGCACGCGCGTCGCCGCCTGGCTCGTCGACCGGTTCGGTAGCCGCAGGGTTGTGCAGGTCGGCCTTCCGCTGTTCGCCGTCTGCCTCGCAGGGCCCGGGCTCGCAGGCGGGCTCGCGACTCTCACGATCGCGTTCGTCCCGCTCGGGATCGCGTCGGGGCTGGTGGACGTCGCCATCAACGAACAGGCCGTGCGGGTCGAGCGCGCCGCGGGCCGGCCGATCATGTCGACGTTCCACGGGTTCTGGAGCGTCGGGCTCCTCGCCTCCTCCGGAGTCGACCGCGGGCCTTGCGGCCGGGGGCGTAGCGTTCGTGCGAACCTGGTCGTCGCGGCCGTGCTCTCGCGCTGCTGGGCCTGCTCGCGCCGCGCGGGCTGCTTCGCGGGATCGAGCGCCGCGCCCGCCGGAGTCACACGGCGTGGGCCGACTCGCGTTGATCGTCATGGCCCTCGGCGTGATCGGCTTCTGCTCGTTCCTCGGCGAGGGCGCGGCCGCGGACTGGAGCGGCGTCTACCTGCACGAGGATGCGGGCTCGAGCGCGGGCCTCGCCGCGTTCGCGTTCACCGCGTTCGCCGATCGGCATGGTGCTTCGGCCGTTTCTGCGCCGACTCGCCTGTCCGCCCGCTTCGGCCCAGTACGGTCGTCCGCGCCGGAGGCGTCATCGCCGGCCTCGCGCTCATCGGTCGGCATCGCCATCGTCGAGGTGCCGGTGGTTCTGATGGCGTTCGCCCTCCTCGGACTCGGCGTTCGCGCCGATCGTCGCCATCGTCTTCAGCGCCGCCGGAAACGTCGGAGCGGCGCGCAGGCGCTCGGGTGGGTGGTGACGATGAGCTACGTCGGCGTCGTGCTCGGCCCGGCCGTCATCGGCGCAGTCGCGCACGGCGTCGGCCTTAGACTGGGGGCTCGTGTTCCCGGCGGTGCTCGCGCTCGTGGCGGCCGCGCTCGCCGGGTTCGCGCGGACCGCCGCCGGCCCGGAGCCGGCCACACCCGAGCCTCCGATTCCGTAGATGCTACTCGGCGAAGACGGGATACGACATGCGCGTCGTCACGACCGCGTCCGCCAGCCGTCCGTACAGCCGCGCGTTGTCGATCGCGACCGCGGCCTGCGCTGCGAGCGCCGTCGCCAGCTTCTGGTCGCGCTCGTCGAACGAGCCCTCGCGCTTGTTGATCACCTCGATCACGCCGATCGTCCGGTCGCGCGAGGTCATCGGCACGGCGAGCATGTTCCTCGTCTCGAAGCCGGTCTTCTCGTCGATGTCGCCGTAGAAGCGCTCGTCCGACTTCGGGTCGTCGACGCAGCACCGGCTCGCCGTTCTCGACCACCCAGCCCGCGATGCCCTGGCCGGCAGGGACGCGTGCGCGCTCGACAGCCTCGCCGGGCTTTCCCGTCGCCACCTCGACGGTCAGGTCGCCGCCCTCCTCGTCCACGAGCAGGAGCGAGGACGTCTCCGCCCCGGTCAGCTCGGTCGCCGCGCCCATGATCTCGCCGAGCAACTCGTCCAGCTTCAGCGTCGAGTTCAGGTGCGACGAGATCTCGAGCAGCCGCTCGAGGGTCGCCGCGTCGGTCTGCGTTTCAGCCATGCTCATGCCTCCTATCCGGCCGCGGCGAGCGCCTTGCGCTCCTCGGCCATGAACTGCTCGACGAAGTCGGTGGTGACGTCGCCCGAGCGAAACTGCTCGTTTTGCAGGATCTTCTGGTGGAACGGGATCGTGGTCTTCACGCCGCGCCCGGAGATCTCGAACTCGTCCAGCGCGCGCGCCATCCGGTCGATCGCACGCTCGCGATCGGGCGCCCAGACGATCAGCTTCGCGATCAGCGAGTCGTAGAACGGGCTGATCATCCAACCCGGGATAGCAGTGCGAGTCGACGCGCGTCCACGGCCCGCCCGGCGGGACGTAGGTCTCGAGCCGGCCCGCGGTCGGCGCGAAGTCCGCGTCGGGATCCTCGGCGTTGATGCGGCACTCGATCGAGTGGCCCTTGAAGACGACGTCGTCCTGCGTGACCGAGAGCTTCTCGCCGGCGGCGACCCGGATCTGCTCCTGGATCAGGTCGCAGTCCGTGATCATCTCGCTGACCGGGTGCTCGACCTGGATGCGCGCGTTCATCTCCATGAACGCGAGGTTGCCCTCGTGGTCGAGGAGGAACTCCATCGTTCCGGCGCCGGAGTAGCCGATCGAGGTCGCGCCGGCGACGGCCTTCTCGCCGATGTCCTTGCGCATCTCCGGCGTCAGGTGGATGGACGGCGCCTCCTCGATCAGCTTCTGATGCCGCCGCTGGACGGAGCAGTCGCGCTCGCCGAAGTAGACGCCGTTCCCGTGGGTGTCGCACACGAGCTGCACCTCGGTGTGGAACGGCGCTTCGAGGTAGCGCTCGATGTAGACGTTCGAATCCTTGAAGACCGCCTGCGCGGTCGCGCGGGTCGAGCGGTAATCGTTCGCGAGGTCCTCGCGCCGGCGGACGACGGTCATCCCGCGCCCACCGCCTCCCGCAACCGCCTTGATGATCACCGGATAGCCGATGTCGTCGGCGATCGACTGCGCGTCGTCCACGGTCATGACGGGGTCGACCGTCCCGGGCAGCAAGGGCAGCCCCGCCTTCGACATCAGGTCGCGCGCGGTCGCCTTGTCGCCGACGCGCTCCATGACCTCCGGCTTCGGGCCGATGAAGGTGATGCCCTCCTCGGTGCAGATCTCGGCGAAGTACGGATCCTCGGAGAGGAAGCCGTAGCCGGGATGGATCGCATCCGCGCCGGTCTTCTGCGCCGCGCCGATGATGTTCGGGATGTGCAGGTACGAGCGGCCGGTCGCCGGCGGGCCGATGTGGACGGCCTCGTCGGCGAACTTGACCACGGCCGACTCCGCGTCCGCGGTCGAGTAGACCGCCACGCGACTTGATCCCGAGCTCGCGGCAGGCGCGCGCGACGCGCAGCGCGATCTCGCCGCGGTTGGCGATCAGAACCTTCTCGAACATCTAGTCGACGGGCTCCAGGAGGATCAGCGGCTGCTCGAACTCGACCCAGTCGCCGTCCGAGCACAGGATCTGCGACACCTTTCCGGCCTGGTCGGCCTTGACCTGGTTCATCAGCTTCATCGCCTCGACGATCGCGACCGTCTGCCCCTCGTCGACCACGTCGCCCTCCTCGACGAACGGCTTGGCGCCGGGCGCCGAGGACCGGTAGAACGTCCCGACGAGCGGCGCGACGATCGGATGGCGGCCGTCCAGCTCCGGCTCCCCGGCCGCGGCGGGCGCAGCGGCTGCTGCCGCCGGAGCGGCCGCGGGAGCCATGGCGACACCGGAGGCGCTCCGCTCGATCTCGATCTTCGTCTCGCCCGCCTGCACCGAGAAGCGGCGCACGGTCGAGCCCTCGAGCCGCTGGACGAGATCGCGCGCCTCCTCCCAGACTGAACGGATCAGATCCATGTTCTTCGAATCGGTCATTCGCTCTCCTCGATCGGCGGAAGTGTGGGCTGGCCGGGAGCGCCGAACTTGCGGAAGCGCTCGTAACGGTTCTGGAGCAGCTGCTCGGCGGGCGTCCCGACCAGGTCGCGCAGCGCCCAGACGATCGCCGCCTTGACGTTGGCCGCCGCGGCCGGCGCGTCGGTGTGGGCGCCGCCCTCGGGCTCGGGGACGACCGCGTCCATGATCCCGAGCCGCAGCAGGTCGCCGGCGGTCAGGCGCAGCGCCTCGGCCGCGCGCGGCGCCTGCGCCGCGTCCTTGAACAGGATCGTCGAGCAGCCTTCGGGGCTGATCACCGAGTAGTACGAGTTCTGCATCATCAGCACCCGGTCGCCGACCGCGAGCGCGAGCGCGCCGCCCGAGCCGCCCTCGCCGGTGACGAGCGTGATCGCCGGGACGGGCAGGCGGGACATCTTCATGATCGACTCGGCGATCGCGACCGACTGGCCGCGCTCCTCCGCGCCGAGCCCCGGATACGCGCCCGGCGTGTCGACGAAGGTGACGAGCGGCATGCCGAAGCGCGCGGCGTGCTCCATCAGGCGCATCCCCTTGCGGTAGCCCTCGGGGTTCGGCATCCCGAAGTTCCGCTCCATCATCTCGCTGGTCGTGTGGCCCTTCTGGTGGCCGACGACGACCACGGCGAGGTCGCCGAGCCGTCCCACGCCGCCGACGATGGCAGCGTCCTCGTCGAAGAGCCGGTCGCCGTACAGCTCCTGGAAGTCGTCGAAGACGTAGCCGACGTACTCGAGCGTGTTCGGCCGCTCGATGTTGCGCGCGAGCTGGACGACGTCCCAGGCGGGGCGCTTCGGCAGCGCGTCCGGATCGGTAATCGGCTCGGCGCCCTCGGTGTCAGGCAGCCCGCCCTCCTGGAGCGTGTGCAGCTCGAGCAGCTTGCGCAGCACGTTCTGGATGTTCTCGCGCGGCTCGACCAGGTCGAGCATCCCGTGGTCGAGCAGGAACTCGGCGGTCTGGAAGCCCTCCGGGAGCTCCTGGCGGATCGTCTGCTCGATCACCTTCGGGCCGGCGAATCCGATGTACGAGTGCGGCTCGGCGAGCAGGACGTCGCCGAGGGTCGCGAACGAGGCGCTCACACCGCCGTAGGTCGGGTCGGTCAGCAGGCAGACCACGAGCACCCCCTCCTCGTGCAGCCGCGCGAACGCGGCGCTCGTCTTCGCCATCTGCATCAGCGAGAGGCAGCCCTCCTGCATGCGCGCCCCGCCGGAGGTACACACGACGAGGAGCGGCGTCCGCTGCTCGAGCGCGAGCTCCGCGGCGCGCGTGACGCCCTCCCCCACGGCGCTTCCCATCGAGCCGCCGACGAAGCCGAAGTTCATCACGGCGATCACGAGCGGCTTGCCGCCGACGGTCGCCGTCCCGTACGTGAGCCCCTCGCGGTAGCCGGTCTTGCGCTGCGCCTCCTCGATCCGCTGCGAGTACGGCTTGGAGTCCGCGAATCCGAGCGCGTCGAGCGGCTCGAGGTCGCCGCTCAGATCCTCGAAGCTGCCCTCGTCCAGCAGCTGCTCGAGGCGCGTCGCCACCGGGATGCGGAAGTGGTAGTTGCACTCCGGGCAGACGCCGAGATTGCGCTGCAGGCGCTTGTAGTAGACGAACGCGTCACAGGAGGGACAGCGCGTCCACTGGACGTCGGTGCCCGGCTTCGGAGGAGCGGCCGCCTGGCCATTACCAGGCCTCCAGGTGCAGGCGGCGGTGCTCGTCGCGGGAGCGCGCCAGCGCGGACTCGACCTGCGAGCGCTCGGGCACCTCCCGCTCGGCCTGGCCGAAGACCTGCGCGACCACGTAGGCGAGGATGTCGGTCGTGCGCCCGGCGCGGTCGACGCGCGTGGCGTCGACGGCCAGGTCGAGTGCGCGGCGCCAGTCCTCGCGGCGAAGCTCGACCTCGATCAGGCCGTGGAACGCATACACCTCGTGCGACGGGTCGTCGTCCACCGACCTCAGGCGCTGGAAGGCGGAGGAGGCCTCGTCCAGACGGCCCATGTCGAGCGCGAGCTCGGCGAGCTCGAGCACGGCAAGCGGATCGTCGGGCTGCGCCTCCGCCACCGCCGAGGCGGCGTCGAAGGCGTCCTCCGAGCGTCCCGATCGCCCGTGGATGGTCGAGATCGCCCGCAGCGCGTCGATGTTCCCCGGCTCACGCTCGAGCGCCTGGCGGAAGAGCTCGGCCGCGTCGTCCTGTTCCCCGCTCCGAGCGCGAGGTAGCCGAGGTCGACCAGCGCCGAGGAGTCGTTCGGATCGGCCTCGATGCGCGCTGCAGCCTTTCGCGCGCGCGCTCGAGATCGCCTGCTTCGAGACTGGCCCTGGCTTCTTCGAGCGTCACTCGGCTTCGGCGTCCCAGGTGTAGAACACGCGCGCCCGGCGCGTCGTTGGGCGAGCGCCACGTCTCGGGGTCGTACGGGGTGATGTAGTCGTCGAGCTTGCGGCTGATCTCGCGGAAGAGGTCGTGATCGCGCACCTGCTCGTCGACCTCGTCGCCAGGTCCTCGTCCATCTCGACGTAGTGGATGTAGACGTCCCGAGCACGGACAGGCTGCGGTGAGTCACCCCCATGATGCCGGGGAGCTCGCCGTCGCGGTCGGATTCCGCGAACAGCTCGGCCACCTTCTCCTCCGACCCGGGTTTGATCTTGGCGACGATGAACCCGCGTCTTACGCGTCTCGCCATGGGACGCGGAGCATAAAAGTTCCTGGGCTACACGTCTAGCCCGGCGCCAATTCCGAGGCAGGCTCGAGAACGACCGCCCGCCGCCGCGGCACGGTGAACGCCACCCGACGCCGTGGTGCCGAGAACGTGCTGGATTTCGAGCAGCGCCGACGCCACCATCGACTGGAGCGCACGCTCCGGTTAATTACCCGTTCGGATTCACAAGGCGCCGGAGAGGCCCACGGCCCACTGAGAGAAGCCGTCCAGCATCTCTACCGCGTTCGTGTACATCACCCCGAGCGCGACGGCCGCGGAGCTGAGCCAGCGCCGAAGAGCGGTTGCATCCCTGCGCGCATGTTTGCGCAGCAGAAGCCCGAGCAGCGGTGAGACGAGCTTCATCGGCCAGCCGAACCGGGGCTCGATCACCATGCGCACGGTGGTGTCGTCGCCGCCGGATGGGTAAGATGTCGTAGCTCCCTGTCCGCTGGACGGGGCCGTTCGTGTCTCCCGTGTACGCCAGCCGCTTGCCCGGCTGGTACTCGGCCCACTGGAACGTCCAGTTTCCGCGTGGAGGGTTGACGGGCGACAGCGGTACTCGGTGCCGACCCCGGGCTCGGACTCGCCATTTGAGATCTGCTCGACACGCTCGAACTCGACCATCCACTCCGGAATACGCTCGGCGTCGGCGAGCAGGCAAAACACTTCGTCCGGGGTTTTGTCGACTGTGAACTCATCCTCGAAGCGCACGGTTCTCCTCCTCGTTATGTCACGGAACGTTCCGGGGCACGCGTCTCCTCGCGCACCAGGTACTTGAAGGACCTCGCCTCCGCCATGCACTCGCGCAGCGGTCGTGCGAGGTCACGGTGCTCCTCGGTCGACTCCCAGGTGAGGAAGTCGTCGAGGCACTCCCATTCGCTCGTGATCAGCCAGCTGTCTGGATCATCGGGAGACTGGCAGACCTGGTCGACCAGGTGACCCTTGACACCCTGCGCGACCTCATAGCGGATCGACTCGTACGCTGCGAGGAACTCGTCCTGCTTGCCGGGATGCAAGCGGATGACGAAGACGACTCGCCCCTTCGTATCGCCGCGGCCGCTCATTCGAGCTCGAGCGTCGCGACGAACTCGCGGATCTTGCCCTCGGGCGTAACCGTCATGTCGAAGTCGTTGTAGCCGTCCTTGCCGCCCCAGTCGGTGTAGTCGAGCCGAACCTTCAGGTGGCCGTCGCCGAGATCCTGCCACTCGCCGAGCGTGAAGTTCGCGCTCTGCGCGATGCGGTGGTGCGGCCGACGACGCCCATCCCCCAGACGGTCGTGTCGAGCACCATGTGGACGTCCGGCGCGCACCACTCGTCGAAGATCGACTCGTCGCCTTCCTTGAAGTAGTCGTTGAAGGCATCGGCGAAGGCGAGCAGGATCCGGCCCAGCCGGGACTTCTCCGCCTGCGGGTCGACCTCGACCTCCGGCTTCTCCGGCGTCGAGGAGATGACGATTTGCGAGATCAGGGTCTTGTCGTCGAACTGGGTCTCCTGCAGCCCGTACGACGGCTTTTTCGCAACGCCACCCTGCAGCATGCGCCAGGTGTACACGCGGCCGTCTTCGACCTTGTACGGGAACTGGAGCACCTCGCGCGGTACGGGCTGGCCGACGGGGAGGAAGTGCGTCCAGAAGTTCTTCGCGTCGGCGATCCCCGTCACCTCGTGGTTGAGCGTCCACGAGCAGCGCGGAACGTCGAACCACTTCTGGACGAACGGCTCGAACTCACGCGATTTGGTGGCCTCGTTCAAATCCTCCACGTAGCCCGTGAGCAGGTCCTGCATGTTCATCGTTCCGGCTTCCATTTAGTTCTCCTCTCGATAGTCGAGCGTATTCATGCGGTGGCTCCGACGCCGAGCAGCTTGCGCGCGTTCGCCGACTTGACGCGCTCGATCTCGTCCTCGCTCAGACCGACCTCGTCGAGAACGGAGAGCGCCGACAGCGGATCGTCGCCGACCGGCGGATGGTCGGTTCCGACGACCAGACGGTCGACCCCGACCGTCTCGATCGATGCACGGACCGCCGCCGGGTGGTACGTCGCGGTGTCGAGGTAGAGCTGGCCGATGCGTTCGCTCGGCTTGGCGCCGTCGAGCGAAGCCTGGAGCTTTTGGTCTTCCGGGATTTCTGCGGCTGGGCCATGACCGGGCGGCGGACCCCCGCCTCCGGGCGGCCCCCCGCCGGGAGGGCCATCGCCGGGAGGGCCATCGCCGGGAGGGCCGCCCCCGGCAAACATCTTGGCGCGGCGCTGCATCCCGTCGTAGACCCAGTCGAGCCGACCCAGCAGCATCGGCAGCACACCACCGCCGTGAGCCACCACCAGCGAGATGTTGGGGTACTGCGCCAGTGTGTCGGCGAGCAGCATGCGCGAGAGGCAGATGCCGGTGTCGCTCGGACGGCCGATCCAGTTCCCCAGCGTCGGGTCCCCGACGCGGTCGATCCCGAACGGCGTATCGGAGGGATGGAGGAAGACGACCACGCGGCGCTCTTCCGCGAGCGCGAGGAGGTCCTGCGCCTCGGGGCCGTCGGGATAGCGGCCGCCGCTGCTCGACGGCAGGCAGATCCCCGCGAGGCCCGCGTCGAGCGCGCGTTCGGCCTCGGCGATCCAGGCCTCGCCGCCCATGAAGTCAATCCCCGCCAGCGCGGAGAAGCGGCCGGGATGCTTCGAGACCAGGTCGGCGAGGAAGTCATGCTGCTTCCTCGCGTTGCCGAGTTCGTCCGGCTCCTCTCCGATGTCTGAGATTCCGTAGGACAGCACCGTGCGCTCGATGCCTGCCGCCTCCTGCCGTTCGAGATAGCCCTCCAGGTCGAAAAGCAGGCGCAGGAAGGAGGGCGCCTTCGGCTCGAACGGGGCGAGGTGGGCGTGAAAGTCGATAGTCACGACGATGCCGGAGCGTCGATCGTAATCATTCGGCGCGCGGATTACTAGCGTGCCGTCGGACTCAAACTTGACTCTAGCCCTCTCGTGCGCAAGTCTCCGCCAGCGCCTATGGCCTCCGTCCCTCACGCAATCGACGTCAACGACCTAGTAAGGCAGTACCCCAAGGGGCCACGCGCCGTCGACGGCATCGATCTCTATGTCGAGGAGGGCGAGATCTACGGGTTCCTGGGCCCGAACGGCGCCGGGAAGTCGACGACCGTGAAGATGCTGGTCACCCTCTTGCCGCCGTCGAGCGGCACGGCAATCGTGGGCGGATTCGACGTCAGCCGCCAGGGGCCCGAGGTGCGCGAGATCATCGGCGTCGCGCTCCAGGAGGCCGCGCTCGACCCCTTGCTGACAGGGACCGAGCACATGCGCCTTCAGGGCGGCATGCATGGGCTGTCTTCGTCGCAGGCGGACGCGCGCGGGGAGGTGCTGATGCAGCGCGTGGGGCTTTCGGGCGCGGCCGGCCGTCGCGCCGGCACGTACTCGGGCGGTATGCGCCGTCGCCTCGACCTGGCGCTCGCGCTCGTCCACGAGCCGCGCATCCTCTTCCTGGACGAGCCGACCACGGGGCTCGACCCCCAGAGCCGCTCCGCATTGTGGGACGAGGTGTTTCGACTGGCGAAGGAGGAAGGCGTCACGATCTTCCTGACCACGCAGTACCTCGAGGAGGCCGACGTCCTCGCCCAGCGCATCGGGATCATCGACAACGGCCGCATCGTCGCGGAGGGAACGCCGGAGGCGCTCAAGGCGGAGATCGGGCGGCCGACGGTGGAGGTGACACCGGAGCGCAAGGAGGACCTCACGCGGGTGGAAGGGGCGCTGGCTCGTTTCGGCGAATCCGTCCGCGGTGCACCCGACGCCGTAGCGATCCGTCTCTTCGAGTCGCGACCGCCGCTCGCGGAGATCATTCGCTCGCTCGACTCGTCCGGGATACCCCTCGCGAACCTCGTCCTGCACGCGCCCTCACTCGACGACGTCTTCCTCGCGAAGACAGGGCGCTCCCTCGAGGAACGAGCCGAGGAACCGGAGTCGCCGGCCGCCGAGGAGGTGGAGGCGGAGCGCAAGGTGGAGGAAGTCGTGGCCAAGCAGCCCGACGTCAACCTCGACATGGCCGTCGCCGGCCGGAGCAAGATCGAGAAGCTGCCAACCGGGCTCCTCAAGGACTGGATGGCCGAGCGCCACAGGAACGAGGCGCTCGCGGCTGTGCAGGCCGCTCGCAAGACGACGCTCGTGATGACCAAGGGCCCGCTCGCCGGCCAGGAGATCGACATCGACGGCCAGCAGATCTTCGGGCGTGAGGGGGACATCGTCATCTCCGACCCGGAGATCTCCCGCCAGCACGCCGTCATCCGCATCGTCGACGGATCGCCCGTGCTCGACGACCTCCAGTCCTTGAACGGCACCTGGGTCAACGGAAAGAGGATCGAGCTGCCCACGCTCCTCGCGCCCGGTGACGTCGTCACCCTGGGAACGAGCACCTTCGAGGTGAGGATGGAGCGGACGGGCGCCGGCGCGACGATGGCACCGAACCGGCCCGTATGACGCAACGGGCGTCGTTCGGGCGCCAGATGTGGCTGCTGTCCCGGCGGTCGGTCGTGGGCACGCTGCGCGATCCCGGCGTCGTCATCCCGGCGCTCACCGTCCCGCTCATCCTCTTCTTCGTGCTCGCGTCCGGCTTGAGCGCCGCCGAAAAGGTCCCGGGCTTTCCGACCAAGTCGTTCGTGACGTTCGCGCTCGCCGTGCCGTTCGTGAACGGCGCACTCGTCGCGATCGCGAACAGCGGTCAGGCGATCGCGACCGACATCGAGAGCGGGTTCATCGACCGGCTCTCCCTCACGCCCATGCGCCGGTACGCGCTCTTCGGATCGCAGCTGGCCGGCGTCCTCGTCGTCGGGATCCTGCAGGGCGCGATCTTCCTCGGGATCGGCCTTGGCGTCGGCGCGCACATCGAGTCCGGGGTGCTCGGCGGCGTCGTCCTCATCGTCCTGTTCCTGCTCACCGTCGTCGCGTTCGGGGCGCTCGGGATGATGATCGGGATGCGCACGGGCTCGGGCGAGGCGGTGCAGGCGATCGCGCCGATGATGACCGTCTTTCTCTTCATGTCGTCGATGAACTTCCCGCGGAACTTGATGGAGAAGGAGTGGTTCAAGTGGATCGCCACCGTCAATCCGCTCTCGTATCTGGTCGAGGGAGTGCGGGGCCTGCTGATCTATAGGTGGGATTACCAGGCGCTCGGGCTCGGCTTCGCCGTCGCTATCGGCATCCTCCTGCTCGGGCTGTTCGGGTCGGTCCAGGCGCTGAAGACGAGGCTCGTGCGCACGTGACCCACAGCAGCTTCTGGTCGGTCACCCACTACGTCGCCTGGCGCAACGTGAAGATCATGTTCCGCAACCCGGCGCTCGTCCTCCCGGCGATCCTGCTACCAGTCTTCTTCCTGGTCGCCTTCGTGGGATCAGTATCCGCCGTGGACAAGACCGGCAAGTTCCAGACACCCGACTACGCCGGCTTCCAGTACGTGTTCGCGCTCTGCCAGGCGGCGGCGTTCACCGGCGCGATGGGCGGCTTCGCCCTGGCGGAGGACTGGGAGACCGGGTTCATGCGCCGCCTGTTCGTGACGTCGCGGAAGCGGTCGGCGATCCTCGTCGGTTACTGCGTCGCCTTGCTGGCCCGGGTCGCCGTTCCCGTGATCGTCCTGACCGGAGTCGCCTTCGTCCTGCGAATGGGCGTGGACGGAAGCCCACTGCAGATGCTCGGCCTGTACGCGCTCGTCGGCTTGCTGGCGCTGTCCGCGCTCCTCTGGGCGGCGGGTCTCGCGATGCGCACACGCTCGATGAAGGCGGCCCAGTGGATGGTCCTGCCGATCTTCCTCCTGCTCTTCCTGGCTCCCGTCTTCGTGCCGCTCGTTCTGTTGCACGGCTGGCTTCACGGCGTCGCGACCGCGAATCCACTCACCCGGATTCTCGAATCGGGACGCGGCTTCCTGGGCGGTCACTACATCGACGTCCCGTATGCGTTCCTGGTTGCGGGCGGCGGGTTCGTGATCCTCGCCATCTGGGCCTTCCTCGGCGTGAGGAAAGCCGAGAAAGCGGGCGTCTAGGTCACCAGTCCCACCCGGGCTGCTCTCCGAGCGCGCGGTTCAGGTAGTGCCCCGCGCTGATCAGCGCCAGATGCGTGAACGCCTGCGGGAAGTTTCCCAGACGCCTCCCCCGTCGGTCCGATCTCCTCGGCGTAGAGGCCGAGGTGGTTCGCGTACGTGAGCATCTTCTCAAACGCGAGCCGCGCCTCGTCCACGCGGCCGGCGCGCGCGAGCGCCTCGACATACCAGAAGGTGCAGATCGAGAACGTCCCCTCGTCCCCCTCGAGCCCGTCCGGCGACTTCTCGACGTCGTAGCGGTAGACGAGCGAGTCCGAGACGAGGCCGTCGGAGATCGCCTGGAGCGTCGAGATCCACTGCGGATCGGTCGGCGCGATGAACTTGACGAGCGGCATGACGAGGACGCTCGCGTCGAGCGTGTCGTCGTCGTAGTGCTGGACGAAGGCCTGCTTCTCCTCGTTCCAGCCGCGCTCCATGATCTGGTGGTAGATCGCGTCGCGGGACTGGCGCCAGCGGGAGAGCTCGGCCGGCAGGCCGCGCTGAATCGCGATCCGCACCGCGCGCTCGATCGCGACCCAGGACATCAGCCGCGAGTACGTGAAGTGCTGGCGCCCGCCGCGCACCTCCCAGATCCCCTCGTCGGCCTGGTCCCAGTTCTCGCAGACCCAGTCGACGATCCTGGTCAGGTCCATCCACGACCGGTGCGCGATCGGGTTCGCGTGGTTGTTGTAGATGTAGACCGAGTCGATCAGCTCGCCGTAGATGTCGAGCTGGAGCTGGTCCGCCGCGGCGTTGCCGATCCGGACGGGCTTCGAGCCGCGGTAGCCCTCGAGGTGGTCGAGGATCACCTCCTCGAGCTCGGGCGCGCCGTCGATCCCGTACATGATCTGGAGTGGCCCGGCGCCGGCGGGGCGCTCCTCGCGGAAGCGCTCGGTCAGCCACTCCATGAACGCCGAGGCCTCCTCGGTGAAGCCGAGCCGCAGGAGCGCGTACAGCGAGAAGGCCGCGTCGCGGATCCAGGTGTAGCGGTAGTCGTAGTTCCGCACTCCGCCGATGTGCTCGGGCAGGCTCGTGGTCGGCGCGGCCACGATCGCGCCCGTCGGGCGGTAGGTCATCAGCTTGAGCGTCAGCGCCGAGCGGTAGATGATCTCGCGCCAGCGCCCCTGGTAGCGGCACTGCGACAGCCAGCGGCGCCAGTAGCGCACCGTCTCCTCGAACGCCTCGCGCGTCTCTCCCTCCGAGTACTTGCGCGGGACATAGGTCTCGGGCACCTGCTCGAGCACGAAGGTCGCCGTCTCGCCCGGGCGGAGCGTGAACTCGCCGTACGCGCCGTCCTGCGCGAAATCCATCGGGACACGCGTCTCGAGCGCGAGCGAGATCTGCGGCGAGCGGAAGAGGACGCCCGCCTCGTGGAAGATCGTCTCGTGCTTCTCGCGCCCGTAGTCGAAGCGCGGCTGCACGTCCACGCGGAAGCGCATCTCGCCGCGCACGCCGAGGACGCGCCGGATCAGGCGGTGGCGATGCTCGGAGGCTCCCTCCGAGATCGGCATGAAGTCCTGCACCTCGCCCACGCCGGCGGGGGTGAGGAAGCGCGTGATCAGGACGTTCGTATCGGGGAGGTAGAGCTGCTTCGGCACCCAGTCGTCGAGGACCGGCGCGATGCGATAGAAGCCGCCCTTGTCCTTGTCGAGGATGGCGCCGAACACGCTCGGCGAGTCGAACCGCGGACAGCAGTACCAGTCGATCCGCCCGTCTGTCCCCACGAGCGCGATCGAATGCAGGTCGCCGATGATCCCGTGCTCGTGGATCGGCAGATAGTCCATCGACGGGGCGGTCGTCCGCCAGCCGATGGTCTGCAGCTCTCTTGTCGTCAAGTGGCGCGGCCGTGGGGATGCCCCTGTCCGGCCGGTGAAAACGAAGCAGCCGGCCGGGCAGACCAGCATTCCTGCGGCCGCGGCCAAGTCTGAGCTCGTCCGTCGTGCGGAGGCGGCGGGCCTCCGTCTCGAGCATCCGCAGCATCACCCTCGGGTGCGCGAGCAGGAAGTCGGCGACCTCGTCCGGCGGGACGTACAGGCATCGGAGCGGCGCCCGCGCGACGACGTCGGCGACCGTCTCCTCGCCCAGCAACGCGGAGATCTCGCCGAAGAAGCTTCCCTTCGGCAGCACCGCGAGCTCCTCGTCGTTCAGCACGACACCGGCCTCTCCGTCCACGATCACGTGCAGGCCGATGTCCACCTGACCGCGGCGGACGACCCACTCTCCTTCGTCGAACGAGACCTCTCGCATGCGCGGCAGCAGGTCCTCCAGCTCGTCGCGATCGAGATTCGCGAAGAGCGACAGACGCGCGGCACTCTCGACGAGGGCGAGGTCCGTAGCCATCCGGCGTAACCTAAACCACTTTCCCTGTGGGGCAAAGCGCGACATAATCGCGCCGACCGCAGCCGAACGAAGGAGCCCGATGACCACTGCCGCACCCGAAGCCGCCCAGGTCCTCTCTACGGAGGAGCTGGAGCTGATGGACAAGTACTGGCGCGCCGCCAACTATCTGTCGGTGGGCCAGATCTATCTGATGGACAACGCGATGCTCAGGGAGCCTCTCGCGATCGAGCACATCAAGCCGCGCCTGCTCGGCCACTGGGGGACGACTCCCGGGTTGAACTTCATCTACGTGCACCTGAATCGCGTGATCAAGGCGCACGACCTCGACGTGATCTACATCTGCGGCCCCGGGCACGGCGGCCCCGGCATGGTCGCGAACACGTACCTCGAGGGGACGTACACCGAGTTCTATCCCAACATCGCGGAGGACGAGGAGGGCATCGGCATCCTCTTCAAGCAGTTCTCCTTCCCGGGCGGCATCCCCAGCCATGCGGCGCCCGAGACCCCCGGCTCCATCCACGAGGGCGGCGAGCTCGGCTACGCGGTCTCCCATGCCTACGGCGCGGCCTTCGACAACCCCGACCTGATCGTCGCCTGCGTCGTCGGCGACGGCGAGGCCGAGACGGGGCCGCTGGCGACGGCGTGGCACTCGAACAAGTTCCTGAACCCGGCGACGGACGGCGCGGTCCTGCCGATCCTCCATCTGAACGGCTACAAGATCGCGAACCCGACCGTCATGGCGCGCATCCCGCGCGAGGAGCTGGAGAGCCTGTTCGTCGGCTACGGCTACAAGCCGTACTGGGTCGAGGGCTCCGACCCGGCCGACGTCCACCAGCAGATGGCGGGGACGATGGACGCCGCGATCGCCGACATCAAGCGGATCCAGCAAGACGCGCGCGAGAACGGCAACACCGAGCGCCCGGCGTGGCCGATGATCGTCATGAAGACCCCGAAGGGCTGGACCGGCCCCAAGGAGGTCGACGGCCAGAAGACCGAGGACTACTGGCGCTCGCACCAGGTCCCGATGGCCGAGATGGCGCAGAAGCCCGGGCACGTCAAGGTGCTCGAGGACTGGATGAAGAGCTACAAGGCGGAGGAGCTCTTCGACGAGAACGGCAGGCTCCTGCCGGAGCTGCGCGCGCTCGCCCCGAAGGGCAATCGCCGCATGGGCGCGAACCCGTACGCCAACGGCGGCCTCCTCTTGCGCGAGCTGCGGATGCCCGACTTCCGCGACTACGCGGTCGAGGTGAAGAAGCCGGGCACGACGCTCGGCGAGGCGACGCGCAAGCTCGGCGAGTTCCTGCGCGAGGTCACGAGCATGAACATGGAGCACAGGAACTTCCGCATGTTCTCGCCGGACGAGCACGCCTCGAACCGGCTCGCCGCGACGTTCGAGGTCACGAACCGCGCATGGGACGCCGAGACCTACGACTACGACGACCATCTCGCCGCGGACGGCCGCGTGATGGAGATCCTGAGCGAGCACACCTGCCAGGGGTGGCTCGAGGGCTACCTCCTGACGGGACGCCACGGCTTCTTCTCGACGTACGAGGCGTTCGTCCACGTCGTGGACTCGATGTTCAACCAGCACGCGAAGTGGCTCAAGGTGACGCGGGACGAGATCCACTGGCGCCGGCCGATCGCGTCGCTGACCTACCTCCTCAGCTCGCACGTCTGGCGGCAGGACCACAACGGGTTCTCCCACCAGGATCCGGGCTTCATCGACCACGCCGTCAACAAGAAGGCCGAGGTCATCCGCGTCTACCTCCCGCCGGACGCGAACACGCTCCTGTCCGTCGGCGACCACTGCCTGCGCTCGAAGAACTACGTCAACATCATCGTCGCGGGCAAGCAGCCTGCGCTCCAGTACCTGGACATGGACGCGGCGATCAAGCACTGCACGTGCCGGGGTCGGAATCTGGGAATGGGCCTCGAACGACCGCGGCGGCGAGCCCGACGTGGTCATGGCCTGTTGCGGTGACATCCCCACGCTCGAGACGTTGGCGGCGGTCGACATGCTGCGCGGGTACTTCCCGCAGCTGAAGATCCGCGTGATCAACGTCGTCGACCTCATGCGGCTCCAGCCGCACACCGAGCACCCGCACGGGATGACCGACAAGGAGTTCGACACGCTCTTCACGAGCGACAAGCCGATCGTGTTCGCCTTCCACGGCTACCCGTGGCTGATCCACCGGCTCACCTACCGCCGGCGCAATCACCGCAACCTGCACGTCCGCGGCTACAAGGAAGAGGGCACGACCACGACGCCGTTCGACATGGTCGTGCGCAACGACCTCGACCGCTTCCATCTCGTGGACGACGTGATCGACCGCGTCACCGGGCTCGGCGGCGAGGCCGCGTACGTCAAGCAGGAGATCGTCGACAAGCTCGTCGAGCACAAGCACTACATCGCGACGCACGGCGACGACATGCCCGAGATCCGCGACTGGAAGTGGACTCGATAGCGGCGCGGGTCGTCTGCATCTCCCGGGAAACGGGCGCCGACGGCGAGACCGTCGGCCGGGCCGTGGCGGAGCGGCTCGGCCTGCAGTACGTCGACGAGGAGGTGATCGCGCGTGCCGCCGAGCGAGGCGGCGTCGACGAGGAACAGCTCGCGGACGCCGAGCAGCGGAAGTCGCGCATCCGCCGCGTGATCGAGTTGCTCACCGATGCGGGGACGGCGGCGGGCGCGCCCGGCGCCGAGCCGGCGTCCATCCGGGCGGCGCGCGAGGAGGAGCAACGATCGCTGATCCGGGCCGTGATCGACGAGATCGCGGCCGAGGGAAACGCGGTGATCGTGGCGCACGCGGCGTCGATGGCGCTCGCGGGGGCGGAGGGGATCCTGCGCGTCCTCGTCACCGCCTCACCCGAGGAGCGCGTCAAGCGGCTGGTCGAGACGGAGGAGATCGCGAACGCGGACGCGGCGCGCCTCATCATGGAGAGCGACCAGGCGCGCGCCGACTACTTCCGCGATTTCTACGGCGTCGGACAGGAGCTGCCGACGCACTACGACCTGGTCGTCAACACCGACGTGCTCGGCGCCGAGCAGGCCGCCGAGATCGTCGTGCACGCAGCTCAGCTCCAGCCCTGATCGCGCTCAGGTGTGTGACGCTCGCGGATCGAACGCGTCGCGCAGCCCGTCGCCGAGCAGGTTGAACGCGAGCGTCGTCAGCAGCACGGCCACGCCGGGCCAGATCATCAGGAGCGGCCGCGTCGTGTAGTACTCCGGCGCGCTCGCCAGCAGGTTGCCCCAGCTCGCGGTCGGAGGCTTGATGCCGAGGCCGAGGAAGGACAGGCCCGCTTCAGCGAGGACGTAGCTGGCCACGATCAGCGTCGAGTAGACGATGATCGGGGCGACGAGGTGCGGGAGCACGTGCGAGCGGATGATGCGGAGGTCGCTCGCCCCGATCATCCGCGCCGCCTCGATGTACTCCTTCTCGCGGATGGAGAGCACCTGGGCGCGCATGATCCTGGCCGGAAAGAACCAGCCGAAGACGGTGAAGATCAAGACGAGGGTTATGACGCCCGGTGGTAAGAAGCCGAAGGTGATCGAGTCGAGGCGCGGGCCGACCGTCGCGGCGAGCGCGACGATGAAGAGCAGCGCCGGGAACGCCATCGTGATCTCGGTCACGCGCGAGATCAGCGTGTCGATCCACCCCCGGAAATAGCCGGCGAGCGCGCCCAGGATCACTCCGATCGAGACCACGCCGAGGGTGGAGAGGAGGGCCACCTCGAGCGAAACTTGAGCGCCGTAGAGCAGGCGCAGAAACTCGTCCTGGCCGAGGCGGTTGGCGGCGCCGAGGACGAGGATGTCGTGATTCGTGTGGGTGTACGTCGGCGGCGCCAGGTAGTCGATCCACGTCCACGGATTCGCCGGAAGCAGCCCCGGGGTGCTGACCGCCTGCGTGCCGGTGAAGATGTCGTTCGGCCCGTGCCCGACGAAATGCCGCGCGATCGGCGCACCCGCGAACGCGACGACGAAAAGCAGGATGATGAAGATCCCACTCGCGACCGCGATCCTGTCGCGCTTGAAGCGGATCCAGACGAGCTCCCAGTACCCTCGGGCGCGGACGACCGACCGGTTGTCCGGCACGGTGCCCCGGCCGGCGACTGCAGCGCCGGCCAGGCCGGCTTCCGACGTTACGAGCTCGGGCTCAGCCACTCTCGCGAAGCTACGCCCGGCCTTCGGTGCTGTCGTGAGTAGCCGGCTACTCCATCGAGTGGTCGGGCCCCAGCAGCGCAGGAAGCTCATGCCGGCTCCTCGCGCCCAGCTTGCGGTAGACACGCTGCAGGTGGTTCTCCACGGTTCGGACCGAAAGGACGAGGCCCGCGGCGATCTCTCGGTTCGACCGGCCGTTGGCGGCCATCGCCGCGATCTCGCGCTCACGAGGAGTCAGCTCTGCGGCCGCGCCGGCCGCCACGAGAGCCGGGGTTCGCGCTCCACCGCAGCGCTCCAGCAGCAATGCCGCCCTGCCCGCGGCGGCCCGCGCGCTCGCATCGCGACCCAGCAGGCGATATGCGTTGGCCGCCGCACTCTCGGCCTCCGCGGCCCACAGGAGCGAGCCGAGCTCGGCGAGCGCCGAGGCGGCGCGCTCGAGCCGGGCCGGCTCGCGTGACAAGACGGCCTCGGCATGCTCCGCGCACGCGCGCGCAAGCCTGCCCTGCATCTCTTGCGCCAGCGCCATCGTCTGGCTCGGCCCAGCCGGGTCGCCGAGGCGAACGAGATCGTACGCCGCAAGCATCCCGGCCGCGCGAACCCCGTGCTCGCCCGCGCTCGCGACCGCGAGGGCGGCTGCTCGCCGAGCCTCGGTGAGCCCTCCCGCCGAAGCGGCAACCCATGCGCTCGCGAGGAAAAGCTCGGATTCGAACGCAGGCAGACGATGCTGCCGCTCACTCTCAGCTTCATCTCGGAGCTCTCTCGCCGCGGCGGTCTCGCCCGCCTGAGCGAGCGCCTGCGCGGCAAGCGCGAGCGCGAGGGGACGGAAGCCGCCGGGATCGACGTCGCGCAGGAGCTCGGAACATTCGCGGAGCCATCTCGACGCCGCTTCGAGCCGACCTTGCATCAAGGCAATCCGCCCGTTTGCGAGGGCCATCAGCGCAGTGACCTCCGCGGCCGGCTCCTCCAACGAGCGTGCATGTGCGGCAGCCGCCGCGCGCTGCGACTCTCCAAGACGGCCGGTGAGCATGAGTGCGAGGATCCGCGCTGCCTCGAGCTGGACGTCTCCCCTTTCGGCACTTCTGGTCACGAGCTCGTGGGCGTCCTCCGGACGTCCCGCCTGGACGAGCGCGTGCGCCGCGATCCCGGCAGCACGGAGGCGGAAGGCGTCATCCGCCTGGGTGTCCTCAGCCAGCGCACAGGAGAGCTCGGCGGCGCGGGCCGCGTCTCGGTACAGGAGAACCCAGCTCCGCACGAGGTCCAGCTCGCGTCGCAGGCCGGCATCGGAGACTGCTCGCCTCACTTCGACCAGAGCAGCTTCGGCTTCGCCGAGGCGCCCAAGCCCTACGACCAGGTTGCGCGCGCGGGCCAGCGCGACCCAGGCCCGCTCCTCCTCGTCCTTGGCCTTTCCGGCGAGCGGTTCGAGAATCGCCTCAGCCTCGCCGAAACGGCCCTGGCCGATCAACGCACGCGCAACCGCGCGTTCCGCCATCAGCCCCCCGTCGTGATCGACGGCGGCTCGGGCCAGGCGCTCGGCCAGCACGGCGTCGAGAGACCGCTCCGCCAGTGCCGCGGCGCGGATGAGCAAGACGTGATCGACGCGGTCGCCGGCTTCGAGCCGCCAGACCGCGATGCGAAGCACGTCGTCCGACCGGGTCGATCCCTGGGATTCGAGGGCAGTGGCCAGCCTGCGGTAGAGCGCGAGGAGCCGAGCCTGGTCGATCGCCGAGCGCACTACTTCTCCGAAGAGCGGGTGCGCGAGCCGCAATTCGAGCTCCCTTCCGCCGCCGACTCGATCCACGAGGCCGCGGCCGATCAGCGCGTCGGCCACGTCCCGCTCCCGGCCGGAGAGCATCGACCAGCGAAGGGGCTCGCCGAGAGCGATCAGCTCGAGCAGCGCCTTCTCGTCCGCGTCGAGTCGCCCGATCCGGGCCGTGACGAGCTCGAGCAGTCGTCCCCGCGGCTCAATCGGTCCGAGCCAGCTCCACACTCCGTCGTGTGCGGCGAACGAGCCATGCGCCAGTCCGTCGAGCACGAGCTCACGCACGACGAGCGGCAGACCCGAGCTCGCCTTCCACAACCGATGCCGCGTGCGCGCCTCGACCTCTCCGCCGACGAGATCCTCGACGAGCAGCCCGGTTTCCGGAGCAGACAGAGGCTCCAGCTCGAGGTAGGCGCAGCCGTGGTCCTTCCAGAGCGCGACGATCGCGTCGAGGACGGGTTCGCCGGCGCGCAACGTCACCACGAGCATGGCCTCGCGCGACGCGGCGAGCTGGGAAACGAGCGTGGCCGAAGCCTGATCGAGCAGGTGGGCGTCGTCGACGAGCAGCGCGAGCGGCTCCGTCGCCGCCCGCGCTCCAAGCGCCTCCCGTGCGACGCGCAGAAGATGCACCTGTCCCGGAACGTCATCAGTCCCGGGCGGCAGCACGGGCGCAAAGGCGCCCAGAGGAATCGAGCGCGCCGCCTCAACCGCCGTCAGGCGCAGAACGGAATACCCCTCCGAAGCAGCCAACTCGAGGACCTCCACGCCGAGACGCGTCTTGCCGACACCGGCCGCTCCTGTCATGACGAGGCCGGACGCATCTCGACGAGCGAGCAGAGCGCGGCAGAAGCCGAGCTCGTCTTCCCGACCTATCAGTTCGGAAGAGACTTCGGGCAGGCGCCCGCTACCCACCGGCCTGGATAGCCGTGATCGCGACCGTGTTGACGATGTCGGTCACAGTGCAGCCGCGGCTCAGGTCGTTGACCGGCTTGCGCAGCCCCTGCAGGACCGGCCCGATCGCGACGGCACCGGCCGAGCGCTGCACGGCCTTGTAGGCGACGTTCCCCGCCTCCAGGTCCGGGAAGACGAACACGGTCGCGCGGCCGGCGACTTCGCTGTCCGGCAGCTTCAGCTCGGCGACCGCCGCGTCCACGGCGGCGTCGTACTGAATCGGCCCCTCGACCTTCAGGTCGGGCCGCTGCTCGCGCACGGCCTCGGTCGCCTCCCGCACGCGATCCACGTCCTCGCCCTTCCCGGACTGGCCCGTTGAGTACGAGAGCATCGCGATCCGCGGCTCGATCCCGAACACGGCGGCGGTTTCCGCCGACGAGATGGCGATGTCCGCCAGCTGCCCCGCGTCCGGCTTCGGATTGACGGCGCAGTCGCCGTAGACGAGCACGCGGTCGGCCAGGCACATCAAAAAGACGCTCGACACGACCGACACGCCCTCGCGCGCCTTGATGATCTCGAACGCGGGACGGATCGTGTCCGCCGTCGTGTGCGCCGCGCCGGAGACCATCCCGTCCGCCCGGCCCGTCTGGACGAGCAGCGTCCCGAAGTAGCTCGGGTTCGCGACACGGTCGTACGCCAGCTCCTCGGTGATCCCTTTGTGCTTGCGGAGGTCGTAGTAGATCGAGGCGAACTCGTCGAGGAGCGGCGATTCGAGCGGATCGACCATCTCGGCTCCGTCGACCGCTTCGCGCGCGCCGAGGATCGTCAGGTCACAGACGCCGCGCCGTAGCAGGATCTCGGCCGCGCGCAGGACCCGCTCGTCCTCTCCTTCGGGCAGGACGACCTTCCGCGGCGTCGCCTTGGCGCGCTCGATCAGCTCGTACTCGAACATGATCGGCGTCACCCGCGACGGCCGCTCGAGCGCGATGCGCTCGGCCAGCTCATCGGTGTCGACGCTCGCGTCGAAGAGCCCGAGCGCGGTTGCGATCTTCCGCTCGTCCTCCGGCCCGAGCCGGCCGCGGACAGCGGGGACGGCCGCCGCAACCTCGTGGGTCAGCGCGTCGACCTCGAGCACCGGGAAGGGCGAGTTCGCGAGCAGCCGGCGCGTCCCGTCCGTCATCCCCTGTCCTCCAGTGAGCAGGACGCCGGCCACCGCCGGCATTTCCGGCGAGAGCGCCGCCGCGAGCGTCGCGGCGAGGATGTCGGGGCGGTCGCCGGGAACGATCACGAGCGCCCCGTCGACGAGGTGCTCGACGAAGTGCTCGACGCTCATCGCCGCGACGCGCACGTCGCGAACCTCGTGCCCCAGCGATCCGCCGAGGACGACGCGGGCACCGAGCGCGTCGGCTATATCGGACATCGTCGGATACGTGAGCTCCGCCGTCTCCGGGATGAGGTAGACCGGATGATCGGAGGAGCCGACCGCGGCGAGGACGTCGTCGATCGACTCGGCCGGAGCGCGGTTGACCACCACGCCGAAGACGACGCAACCCTTCGTCGCAAGCCCACCGAGCGCGGCGCGGACGGACGCCGCCGTCTGCTCGGGCTCCCCGCCGCGGACGACGACGAGCACCGGGGCGCCGAGCTCGTTCGCAAGGTCAGCGTTGAGGCCGAAGTCGAGTGCCGGCGCGGCGCCGGTGAAATCGGTTCCCTCGCAGAGGACGAAGTCGCATTCGGCCTCGAGCGTCTTGTAGGCGGCGACCACGACCTTGCGCAGCTCGTCATAGGGCTGGGCGGCGCCCGCCTCCTCCGCCGTCAGCGCGTGCGCGGTCGCGGCGTCGTAGCGCGAACGCATCAGCTCGAGCTGCGGATCGGGCTCCTCCGGAACGATCGGACGAAAGAACCCGAGCCGTTCCACCCGGCGCGAGAGGAGCTCCATGAGGCCGAGCCCGACAATCGACTTCCCGCTCTCCGGCTCCATCGCGGTGACGTAGAGATTGCGAGGGTTCACGCGCCTGATGTTGTCATGATGAGGCGCAGGATGGGAAGGGCCGTCCGCCTTCTCGCAGCTAGCGTCTTGCTGCTCCTGCCGGCCGCGAGCTGGGGAGCGCGACCGGACTCGCTCGACCTCGTTCTACGGGCCGTCCGCCCGCCGACCTCCGGCCAGCTCGACCGCTCGGTGGCGATCGTCACGCAGCGGGCGGAGCTCCTCGGCGGCACCGGCGTCCAGGTCAGCCGCCGGGGCAACGACCGCATCGCAGTTCACATCTCGAGCATCGCGAGCCCCGGCCGCGCGAAGTCGCTCCTCGCCAGCCGCGGGCAGCTCGCGTTCTACGACTTCGAAGCGCACGTCCACGGGCGGCCGGCGCGAAAACCGCCCAAGGCCGGCGTCGTCCTCCGCTGCGGTGGCGGGACCGCCGCCTGCCCCGGCGTGCCGGGATCTCCGGTCAAGCGCTGGTTCTACTATGGCGCCAAGGGCCGCCCCGACCTGACAGGCGCCGACCTCGCCCGGCCGCAGACGCGAGCGGACACCGATCCGGCCACGGGCACGCCCGTGGTCCTGATGCAGTTCACGAACCACGGGCAGCTCGCCTTTCGGCGGATCACCGCCGCCGAGGCAAAACGCGGGAAGGCACGCTGGATCCGCGCGGGACGCCCGCCGCTGGCGCAGGGCTATTTCCAGCACTTCGCCATCGTCCTCGACGGGCGGATCCTCTCGTTCCCCAGCATCGACTTCCAGCAGTACCCCACCGGCATCAGCGCGGCCAACGGGGCCGAGATCACGGGCCTCCACAGCAGGGCCGAGGCGAGGGAGCTCGCACTCGTGCTGAAGAGCGGGACCCTCCCCGTCCGGTTCACGGTCCAGCGATAGGTTTCACGGGGGGAGCCCGACCGAAAGGGAGTGACGAAATGGCGTTCGAAGTTCCCAAGCTGCCGTATCCGTACGACGCGCTCGAGCCCCACATCGACGAAGAGACGATGCATCTCCACCACGACAAGCACCACCAGGCCTACGTCGACAACGCGAACAAGGCTCTGGCGGGGACGGAGTGGGAGAACAACTCGGTCGAGAGCGTGCTCGCGAGCCTCGACGCGCTGCCCGACGACATTCGCACCGCCGTCCGCAACAACGCCGGCGGCCACGCGAACCACAGCTTCTTCTGGGAGATCATGGGGCCCGACGGCGGCGGCGAGCCCGAAGGCGCACTCGCCGACGCGATCGCCGACACGTTCGGCAGCGTGGACGAGCTGAAGACGCTCGTGAACGACACCGGCGTCAAGCGGTTCGGCTCCGGCTGGACGTGGCTCGTCTGGGACGGGACCGGGCTCGCGGTGTACTCGACGGCGAACCAGGATTCGCCGGTCAGCCAGAGCGACGTTCCCCTGCTCGGCATCGACGTCTGGGAGCACGCGTACTACCTCAACTACCAGAACCGCCGTCCCGACTATCTCGCGGCCTGGTGGAACGTCGTCAACTGGGCGGAGGTCGGCCGCCGCTTCGAGGCCGCCCGATGACCGCGCGTAGACAGGCCGAGGTCGTCTGGAAAGGCGACCTGATGAGCGGCAGCGGCGAGATCGTCTCGTCCGGAAGCGGCGCGCTCTCAAGTCTCAACGTCAACTGGACGTCGAGGACCGAGGAGTCGCGCGGAAGCACGAGCCCCGAGGAGCTGATCGCCGCCGCGCACGCGTCCTGCTTCTCGATGGCTCTCTCCCATGGGCTGGCGCAGGCCGGCCATGCGCCCGACCAGCTCGACGTGAGCGCCGTCGTCACCTTCGAGCAGGTCGAGGGCGGCTGGAAGATCGCGAGCTCCGAGCTCGAGGTGCAGGGCACCGTTCCGGGAATGGACGAGGCCGCGTTCGAGGAGGCCGCCGAGCAGGCGAAGGACGGCTGCCCGGTGTCCGGCGCGCTCAAGGGCAACGTCGAGATGACCGTGAAGGCGAGGCTCGCCTGAGGTCGGATCCGGCCCAGATGCAGGTTTCGTCGTACCGGTTCCCGGACGAGCTCCGCAGCGACGAGCTCGTTGTCCACTACCCGACGGCGGCCGACATCCAGATCATCGCGCCGGCCTTCGTCGACCCGGAGATCGGCGGAGAAGCCGGCCTCCCTCCGCTCGGGCCAGAGATGCTGGTCGCGGCGCTCGCGACCGAGATCCCGCGCATGCGCGACAACGGCCTCCTCTGCCCGTACGTGATCGAGGGCCCGGACGGCACGCTTCTGGGCGGCCTCGCCCTCCACCACTTCGACCCGATGCGCGACACGCTCGAAGTGGGTTACTGGCTCCTTCGCGAAGCACGCGGGCGCGGGGTCGCCACGCGCTCCGTCCAGGCCGCCGTCGACCACGCGTTCGAGCACGGGATCTGGCGGATGGAGGCGCACGTCCGCCTCGGCAACACCGCCTCGGAACGCGTGCTCGAACGGCTCGGCTTCGAGCGGGAGGGGGTGAAGCGTCGCTACCTCCGCCATGACGGCGAGCGCGTGGACGCGACCCTCTTCTCGCTGCTCGCCCCCGACTAGGAGGGGGGCGGCGGCGCGTCGGGCTCGCGCCGCTGGCCGTACCAGTCGACGAAGCTGGACAGGTAGGCGGTCAGGAGCGCGAATGCCGTCAGCATCTCGATCATGGTCGCGCTGCGCGCTCCGCGGCTCTTGGCGAAGATGTCGCCCGGCGGCGAGATGAACGCCGTCGAGACCGCGTAGTAGAAGAAGTCGGCGAAGCGCGGCAGCCGCTCGAGCCCGGCGAAGGAGTGGCTGGGATCGAACGCCCAGAGGCCGACGTAGACGATCGTCCACAGCAGGAAGAATGCGAGACCGAGAAGCGGCAGCCCCATCCTGCGGAAGAGGAACAGGACGCCCACGACGCGGTGGTCCAGCTCGAGACGCTCGGTGAGACGCAGCGAGCCGAGGGCGAAGAAGACGGCTCCCGCGGCGGCCAGGCCCGCGCCGACGCCAAAGACGATCCACGCGTGGTGCGGCGTCATCCGCGAGCTGATCATTCCGACCAGGACAACGAAGGCGCTCAGGATGGCGAGGCGGATCATCCCGCCCGTCAGCCACGTCGGACGGACGCGGTCGAGCGCGAGCTGCGCGCGAACTCGAGGCACGGCGCTCCAGTTCGCCGCGCGAGCGTCAACGCCTCGCGCGGGCGGGCACAATAGGGAGCCAGGAGAGGTGTCCGAGTTGGCCTAAGGAGCGCGACTGGAAATCGCGTACCTGCGGAAACGTGGGTCGCGGGTTCGAATCCCGCCCTCTCCGCTTAGCCACGGGGGAACCCAGGGTTCCCCCGTGGGCCCCCTCCTTCAGCGTGGTCGGCGATGCAGCCGGCGGCGCGCCTCTCGCCGGGCAAAGCCCGGCTTCGGCGGCAAGCCGTTGCCGGCCATCGGCGAAGTGGCCCGCGCGGCTCGAGGTTTACGTGTGGTGCTGAGCGGCGGCCGAGCCGCCGTGGCCTTCTTCTTCGCTCTCCGCGCCGAAGATCAGCACCGCCGTGAACGTCGCGATGAAGAGGGCGACCGTCGCGATCAGGAAAAGCGGCAGCCCGCGCCCCGGAAAGTTCGGCCGGAAGCGCGGGATCACGATCGCGGACAGCACGGCGAAAGTGATGAACACGCCGGCGAAGACGAGCAAACCGACCTTGTGCCCCGTGGTCAGCGCAAGCAGCACGACGGCACCGTACCAAGCCGGCCAGGCGCTAATCTAGATCGCCCCTGGGGCGCATAGCTCAGCGGGAGAGCGCCCGCTTCACACGCGGGAGGTCCCTGGTTCGATCCCAGGTGCGCCCATGCGAGAACTCGCTGCAAACGGCGGGCTTTCGCGTCTCTGAGGGGCGCTTTGGGCAGCGGTTGGGCAACACGAGACCTAGACTTGCTGCGGGTGGAGGAGGAGACCGTTGTTCGCTGCGGCAAGTGCCTGAACATCATGTTCGTCAGCCGGACGCTCGGGCACTCCGATGCAGCGATCACGCTCCGCGTGTACGGGCACCTGTTCGACCGCGAGGCGCACGCCGACCGGGCGCGGGCGGCGATGGACGCCGCGATCGGGGCGACGGCGTAAGCGATCCGCTCGACTGTCACCGCCGCCTACCTCAGCCAGGACGAGCGCCCGCCGTTCGCGCAACGACGGAGGCCAGCCCGCGCCGGATGAACACGACGTAGATCAGTCGTCGGTCGATCAGGCAGCCATGGTGAGTTCCGGCTGCGGGTGACGAGTGGCGAGCCGGTTAGCGAGCGCGTGAACGACGGCCAGACCGACGACGAGCAGGGCGATGCCTGCCAGGATTTGGAAGCCGCGTTCCTCGGCCTCGAAGCCAACCTCGCCGGGCGCGGCGAGCAGCATCACGAACGAGAACGTGTACAGGCCGTACATGAGCCAGTAGGTCTTGGCCTGCGTCAACGCGACGACGAACACGACGACGCCGACCGCCGTGAGCACCCATCCGGGAGGCGACACAAGCGCCACGGGAATCGCGGCGGCGACCCCGAGCGCCGTGCCGACAGCCTTCCCACGTATGCGGTCGCGCTTCCCCATGATGACGTACAGCACGAGGATGAGCACAGGCTCGGGAACCCAGTACGGCTCCGTCCATCCGAGCGCAACACCGAGCGACGCGCTGGCAGCCATCACCGCGCCGAGTCCGAGCGCGACGACGGCGGCCACGGGGGCGGAGAGCCGATCACCGTCCACAACCTCGGGAACGCCGAACCGACGCGCGAGCACGACGCCATACAGGGTTGCGATCCCGACGATGAGGCCATAGACAGACGCGTCCCTCGCAGAGGCTTCCGGCACGACGAAGGTCGCCGCATACGGAACCATCAGCAGCGGCGCGAACCAGCCAAACCCGATCCCGGCACCCGCGATCACCCCCACGGTCGCGAGCAGAGCCGCCCACCACCAGTCGTAGGCCGTGAACGCGCCCAGCCCCGCCGCGAGCCCAATCAACGGGGCGAGATAGCTCATGCGGCGAGTGCCGCCGAGCTTCGCGCCAACACCGCCAAGGAGAACCCCGGTGACCATGGCCGTGGCCGCGAACTTCCCGACGAGCACGCCCATCACGACGGCGGGAAGGACAACAGCCACGAGGAGCGCACCGAGGATATGGGCCATTCGCCGAGAGCGAGACGGCTTGTCATGCCCTGCTACAGCCTCCGCTTCAACCCTCGTCTGGCTCACGCGTGCCACCCTTAGGCGGGAGAGTACAAGGCGGCTGTCACGGCTCCCCGGCGTGTCCGAGGCGTGTCCCCATCCGGGCCACATCCGGGCAACATCTGGGCAACATCGGACGGGAACCAGCGGGAAAACGAAGCTCCGCTCAGGCCCCGAAATCGGCTCAGCTAGGCGAAATCAGGACGCACGGGAACTAGCGGGAACAACCCTCGCCGGTTTCGATCCCAGGTGCGCCCATGCGAGACCCCGCAGAGCGGTGCGGGTTCTCGGCTTTCCGGGGGCGCTGCGGGTAACGCTCGGGTACGAAATCGCAAGCACGGGGTCTACTCGGAGCGCATGCGCGAGCCGCGAGCGCGGGAGATTGCCGAGCTGGTGATGCAGGCCCCATCGGCGTGCGACCTGGACGAGCTTGGCGCGCTGGAACTCGGGCGGCTGGAAGCGCTGATCGAACTCTGGACGACGCCATCGCCAAGTCGCGGGGCAAGCCGAAGCGCGACCTGCTCTCGATCCGCATGCGTGCGTCCAAGGAACTGCGCGAACGGTGCGTCCAGCACGGGATGACTGCGCACGCCCGGGCGCATTGGGCAGCTGCGCTCGGACGCCCGACGCTGGCAAAGGAGTTTGCGCGCATGAGCGCGGAGCGCAATGGCGACTGAGCGGCGATCCGTCCTGGAGGCGATCGCCTTCACCGACGATCCGCAGATCAGCCCCGAGCGACCGAGTGCGGGCGCTCGCCGCCACGAGTTCGGACGCGCCGAGCGCTCGGAGCGGGCGAGGGCCGCGATGGATGCCGCGCTCGCTACGGGCGCGGTTCGGTGATTTCCCGCGTGGGTGGAGGTAAGTTCGATTCGCTGAAGTACGGCGAATCTTGCGACCCTCGGATCATCGCTCGCGTGTTGCTCATCCGCTGGGATTGCTCCTCCTGCTCGGGATCGGTAGCGGGATTCAGCCAGCGAAGCAGCTTTGTGAGGATGTTCACACCCTCAGTCTACGCCGTCCAAGTCGGGCCACGCCCGAGCAGTGAACGCCGCGCGGTCGCAAGCCGCGTGCCCGTCGGAATACATCCCCCAGCAAGTGCGGCGCAGCTCGAGACGCCCGGCGTCTGTGCCGGCGCGGAGGCGTAGCGCCCGATCAAGGAACGCCGAGTCTACGCTGGGCTGACGAACCAGACCTGGGGCTGGCCCTGAACGCCCGCATGCTGCATCGCGTCCTTTAGTTCCTGGGACGAGGCGAACGCGCGGGCCGCGTCGGCCGAGTCGAAGTCGTGCCACACGGTGACGTCGTTCGGGTTGTCAATCGCCTGGAAGACGGCGTCATCAGTGACGCCCATGGGGCGGCGCTGGGCGTCGAACTCGTCGTACGCCTTCCTCCATGCCTCGTAGTCACCGACGTTGTGACGGACAAACAAGCGAACCATCCTGGAGCCTCCTTCGTGTTTTCAGAGCGGGTCTGAGCGGGACGCCTCTCGCGCGTTCGCGATTGCGAGTGTGGTTTGTACCTACGCGCTCGCGACAACTTCCCGCACGTCGACGTCCTCCAGCGTGACGTTCTCGAACACCATCTCCGGAACGCGCTCGCTAGCTTGCCGCGCGGACTCCTCCGACTCGAAGATGACCATCGACAGGCCCTTTCCTTCCTTGCGCGTCCAGTAGCCAGCAACGAACCCCGGAGCCTGGGAGACGCGCGGAACTACCTCGCTCCGCAGCCTCTCGGTGGCCGCCTGCTCGTCATTGATGGTCACCCTTACAACAACCGCGTGCATTTCGCTTCCCCTTTCGTCGCTCGCCGATGAGGAACCGTAACGCGCAGCCGCCGAAGGCGTCGATCGTGTCCGTTGGGTTGACCGCCTCTCGAGCCGGCGTCGCCCTCGTACGTGAGCGATCGTGAACCGCGTGATCCGGCGCTCGCACGGACGGTGGCGGAGATCTTGGCAGCTGCCGCACGGTCTGGCTGAACTGAGTGCAGAATCACTTACATGGACCTCGCAGCCGGAATCGTTCTCGCCATCTTTGTCCTTCTGACCGCCGTCCTCGTCATCGGTCTGTTCGTCTGGGCGGCCGTGAAAGACGGACAGAAGGACAGGGCACTGCAGGCGCGTCTTGGCCTGCGTCGCCGGACGAGGCTGGGCAGTTAGCCCACCGCCCGTACACTCGTCACGCGAGCGTCCGCCCGTGCGCTGGGTCGGAGCCCGCCGGCGCAGACGCCGTGCCCCCCACTCAGGTAGCCGGCGGCCACTAGGCAGTGGTCGCACGCGTGTCATCTCGAGAGGGTCTAGGCTCGATATGTGCCGATCTGCTCCAACTGTGGGCGCGAGAGCGACGGGGAACACTGGCTCAACCAAGTTGGGTGAGTCGACCGATCCAGAGGCGGTCCGCGCCCTGCTCACCCGCTACTGATTCGTCGCCACCGGCGTGGGGATACGCTCGAGAAGGATTGTCAGGGAGGCGACACTTCCGCCGAGCGCGCAACGGTCGTACTCTGTGCTCCCGATCATGTACTCGCAACTGTTGCTCACCGCGACAACGTTCAGCACCGGCTTGTAGCTCCGCCCTAGCTGTCAGATTGATGAGCGTATGCGCCAGCTTCCGCGACCACCTGCTCTCAGTCCAGGAGACACCATCGGCATCGTCGGGCCATCCTCCGGCATCGCTGCGAGCGTGCCCCGGCGACTGGCACGTGGCGCGGCGGAGCTCCAACGGCACGGCTTCCAGGTTCGGCTCGGCGAGCACGTCGAGCGGCCAACGGGACACGAAGGAAAGCTCGAGGACATGCACGCGCTGTTCGAAGACGAAGAGGTCGATGCGATCGTCTGCACAACCGGCGGTACCGACTCGCATCAGCTGCTCGACGGGCTCGACTACGATCTCGTTGCGGCTCGCCCAAAGATCTTTTGCGGCTACTCAGACATCACCGCCCTTCAGGCCGCGATCTCTGCGCGGACGGGTCTTGTGACCTTCATGGGTCCGTCGCTCTTGAGCGACTGGGCCGAGTTCGGCGGTCTGCCTGCCTACACGTGGACCGAGTGGGAGGCGACTGTGATGCGACCCGAGCCCCGGGGCGAGATCGGCGTCGCGCCGGAGTCGGTCATCCGACTTTACGGAATGGGACAAGGAGGACGACCGTCCGCGGGAATGGGTCGTGAACCCCGGCCCGCGAACAGTGCGCAGCGGAAACGCCGTCGGACCTCTCGTCCCGGCCAACCTCTCGACGCTCCTACTCCTAGCCGGAACACCATGGTGGCCGGATCTCGGCGGTGCGATTCTCGCTCTCGAGGCGGCGGAGGAAGAGCAGGCGTGGTGGGTCGAGCGCTCTCTCCACCAGCTGCGGCAGATCGGCGTCTTCGAGCGCGCCGTCGGCATCGCGTTCGGCAGGTGCCATCCGCAGTCCGGTATCGAGCCGGTTGAGCTCGACCGGCTCTTGCTTGACGCGACCCGCGCAAGGACGCTTCCCATCGCCGCAAACTTCGACTTCGGCCACACCGAACCGCATTGCACGCTCCCGTGGGGAGTACAAGCGCGGTTGGACGCCGATGCGCCGTCGATCTCGCTGCTGGAGGCTGCCGTCAGCTAGCTCAGATGCGTTACATGCATGGCTTGGCGTCGTAGCGTTTGCCACTGGCTCGCGACAGCCGGCAGGAGCCCGGTCACGTTCCTCCTCACGGACATCGAGGGCTCGACGCGGCTGATCGAGGAGCTGGGCAAGCCGCCGCGCCCCCGCCGTTCGCTCGAGTAGAGCGGCGGTTGTGCCGCGAGAACCGCGGCAGTAGCCTCAGGACGTGCCGATCTGCGCAAGCTGCGGTCGCGAGAACCCGGACGACGCCCGGTTCTGTAATTCCTGCGCCGCCCCGCTCGCGACCGCTCCCTCCCGCGAGCAGCGCAAGACCGTCACCGTTCTCTTCTGCGACCTCACCGGCTCGACCGCGCTCGGCGAATCGACTGACCCCGAGGCGCTACGCGCCCTCCTCGCGCGCTACTTCGAGCGGATGAAGGGGATCATCGAGGCCCACGGCGGTACGGTGGAGAAGTTCATCGGCGATGCGGTCATGGCCGTGTTCGGCGTCCCGCAGGTGCACGAGGACGACGCGCTCAGGGCATGCCGAGCCGCGGTCGAGATGCGAGACGCCCTACCCGAGCTGGGCGTGCAGGCCCGCATCGGCGTCAACACGGGCGAGGTGGTGACCGGAACGCAGGAGCGCCTGGCCACCGGCGACGCCGTCAACGTCGCCGCTCGCCTCGAGCAGGCCGCGCAGCCGGGGGAGATCCTGCTCGGCGAAGAGACGGTGCGCCTGGTCAAGGACGCGGTCGAGGCCGAACCCGCCGAGCCGCTCGAGGTGAAAGGCAAGGCGGAGCCGGTGCGGGCCTGGCGGCTCGCCGCGCTGACCGCGGAGCCGGCCCGCCGCCACGAGGCGCCGATGGTTGGGCGAGCGCGCGAGCTAAGCCGGCTGCGAGATGCGTTCGCCCAAGCGACCGAGAACCGCTCCTGCCAGCTCTTCACCGTTCTCGGAGCGGCGGGCGTGGGCAAGTCGCGGCTCGCGTATGAGTTCCTGAGTGACCTCGACGCAACCATCATGCGCGGCCGTTGCCTCGCCTACGGCGAAGGCGTCACCTACTGGCCGGTGGTGGAGGTGCTCAAGCAGCTTCACGCGCTTCCCTCGGATCCGGCTGCGGCAGCCTCGCTCCGCTCGCTGCTCGGCGAGAGCGAGCAAGGGACGTCGGCCGAGGAGATCGCCTGGGGCTTCCGCAAGCTGCTCGAAGAGCAAGCCCTGAAGCGACCCCTCGTCTGCGTCTTCGACGACGTCCACTGGGGCGAAGAGACGTTTCTCGACCTAGTCGAGCACATCGCCGATCTCGCGCGCGACGCACCGATCCTGCTTCTGTGCATGGCGCGGCCGGATCTGCTCGACCGCCGGCCAGGCTGGGGCGGGGGCAAGCTGAACGCCACCACTGTCCTGCTGGAGCCGCTCTCTGTCGAGGAGACGGACAGCTTGCTGGAGTCGCTCGGCGGCGGGGATACGCAGCTGCGCGCCAAGATCCGCGTGGCTGCCGAGGGCAACCCGCTCTTCGTCGAGGAGATGGTCGCGCTCGTGCGCGAGGCGAAAGGCGGCGAGATTGACGTGCCACCGACGATCCAGGCTCTGCTGGCGGCGAGGCTCGACCAGCTCGACATTCCGGAGCGCAGCGTGCTCGAGTGCGGCTCGGTTGAGGGACGGGTCTTCCACCGCGGCGCGGTGCAAGCTCTCACGCCCGAGGAGCAGCAGCTGCCGCAGCGGCTCGTTGCGCTCGTCCGCAAGGAGCTGGTTCGCCCAGACAGGACGCAGTTCCCCGGCGACGACGCTTTCCGTTTCCGACACCTGCTGATTCGCGACGCCGCGTACGCCGGGCTGCCCAAGTCGGCCCGGGCCGAGCTGCACGAGCGCTTCGCCCTCTGGCTGGAGGAGCATGGATCCGAGTTGGTCGAGTTGGACGAGATCCTCGGCAATCATCTCGAGCAGGCCGTCGAGGTACAGGCCGAGCTCGGTCAAACCGAGTTGAGGCTCGCACAACGGGCGGAGCGATCTCACCACCGCCGGGCGACGTGCCATGTCGCGCGGGGACGTACGCGCGGCCACCCCTGCTGGAGCGTGCGCTCGAGCTGACACGGCCGGTTCGCTTCGATGTCCATCTGGAGCTCGACCTCGCGGAGGCTGTCTCGGCGTCGACCCGCGAAAGGCGCCGGAATCGCGGATGCTGCCGTCGAGGGAGCGCAGAGAGTCGGCGACGAGACCGGCGAGATGCTGGCCCGCGTCGCCGCTGCAATACATCGCGCCGCAGATCGCGGCAGAACCCGCCGTCGACGAGCTCGAGAGCGCTCGCGCGGGCGGCCTGCCCTTGCTCGAGCAGGCAGGCGACCACGCCGGTCTCTTCCACGTCTGGGAAGCGCTCGGCGGCGTAGCGAACTTCCGCGGCCGCTACGACGATTGGGCCTACGCAGCCGAGCAGGCAATCGAGCACGGCCGTCTCGTTGGCCGGCATCCTCGGGCCTCTTCGGACTCGGGCCGGCCCTCATTCACGGTTCAACGCAGGCCGACAAGGCGCTGCGAAGATTCGACGCTGCGTTGCCGGAGTCGCCTCGCCCCTAGCGTTGCTGACCGTGCCTGCCTGCTCGCGACGCTCGCCCGGTTCGGCGAGGCCGCTGGTCGATCGCGCGGGAGGCGGAAGGTGGACGAGTTCACGCGAGCGCGTGGGCCTCGGCGCACATCGTGACGTTGCGGCGGAGATCACGAGGCTGCCGTTCGGTACCTCCGCCGATACTGCGATATTCTCGAGACGCGGGGATCTGCGCGGCAACCTGGCCGGCTTCGCGCCGCAGCTGGGTCGGACGCTGTGCGTCCTCGGTCGCTTCGGCGAGGCGGAACCGCTGGCGCGGCTCGGCCGCGAGCTGGGCGACGAAAGCGACGTCTGGGCGCAGGCCATCTGGCGCCAGGTGCAGGCGCGTGTTCACGCGCATCGCGGACAGCACGCCGAGGCCGAGCGGCTGGCCCGCGAGGCGGTTGCGATCATCGATCCCACTGATTGCCTCAACTTCCAAGGCGAGGCGCTTTGCGACCTGGCCGAGGTGCTCGCCGCCGCCGGCCACACCGAGGAGGCAGCCGCCGCGCTCGAGCAGGCGCTCGAACGCTACGAGCGCAAGAAGAACCTGGCCATGGTCGCCCAGGTCAAGCCCAAGCTGGAGGCGCTGCGTGCTCAGGTGTCCTAGCTGCGGGCACGAGAACAGCGCGAGCGCGAAGTTCTGCGAGGAGTGCGCCGCGCCACTGGCCGAGCAGCCGGCTGACCGTGTCCGGGAAGAGCGCAAGGTCGTGTCCGTGCTCTTCTGCGACCTGGTCGGCTTCACCGCCGCCTCGGAGGCCGCCGACCCCGAGGACGTGCGCGCGCACTCCGCCACACGGCGGCCTCCATGGCCTTCCGCCACGGCAAGAACGCCGCCCAGGTTCAGCGCATGCTCGGGCACCACTCGCCCGCCTTCACGCTCGCGACTTACGTCCACCTGCTCCCCTCCGACCTCGCCGACGCCGACTACCTGGACGACGTGCTTCCGGTGATCGGGGGCAACAGTGGGGCAACCAGACCGGCCGAGATCGGCCGAGACGGCCTCCAACCTGCCGACGCCAGAACCGCATAGCTGCGCCGTTTCTCTCGGTTGCCCTCGGCGTGTCTGGACGCCGGGGGTAACTCTTAATCCCAAGGTCGAAGGTTCGAATCCTTCACGGCCCATCACGAAGTACCTGGAAAGCGCTTCTTCCGCCTGAGCGGGGCTTTTGGCTTGATTCTGGAGGAGCCGACGCCCGGACTCGAACCGGGGACCCCTTCATTACGAGTGAAGGGGCGGCGCCTTGCAGCACGCTCCGCGATGGCTGCGGGGGAAGGGCAAGAGCCTGTCCGCCATAGCCGCCGGACTCAACGAGGCCGGTGTGCCGACCGCGCACGGCGGCGCGCGCTGGCACGCGAGCACGGTTCGTAAGGCGCTCAGCGCCGTGTCGCGGCGTGTAGGAGGATTCGCCAATGACTCCGTGTCCAGAAGCGCGAGATATCGCCGCCCGCGAAGCGCGGCGAGCCATCTGTGATGGCCTCACCGTCAATAAGGAGCACCTGGAAGCCTTGCCAGGGCACGTTCAAGAATGAAGGCGAGGAATGGCTAGCGTGTGATCCTTGGACCACCGTCCTCTCCACCCGGCCGGTTGGGAGGCAGGCTCAGAGGGTGGGAGCTTGTGCCCCGGTTGTCGGCTCCGGCCTATTGAGCTCCGACGGGCAGGGTGAAGGTGAAGGTCGAGCCCTGGCCGAGCTCTGATTCGACCCAGATGCGCCCGCCGTGAAGCTCGATCAGCTTCTTGGACAAGGCGAGCCCGAGGCCGGTCCCCTCGCGCTGCTCGGCGCCAATGTCGGTCTGCTGGAACTCCTCGAAGACCCGCTCCTGGTCCTCCGGGGCGATCCCGGGACCGGTGTCTGCGACCGAGACGAGCACCTCGCCGTTTCGCTGCGCGGAGCCGACGACGACGCTTCCTCCCTGCGGGGTGAACTTGACCGCGTTCGAGAGCAGGTTGAAGACGACCTGGCGGATGCGGCGCTCGTCTGCCTCCACCAGTTCGACGTCCGGGTCGGGTTCAAGGGTAAGTGAGATCCCGTTGTTCGTCGCCCGCTCCCTGAGCATGACCACACCGCGCTCCAGGGCTTCGCGTAGCGAGAACTCGGTGCGTTCCAGCTCGACCTGTCCGGCCTCGACCTTGGACAGGTCGAGCACGTCGTTGATCAGCTCGAGCAGGTGGTCGGCGGAGGAGTGGACGTCGGCCAGGTACTCCTCCTGCTTTTCGTTTACCTCGCCGAACAGTTTCTGCTGCAGCACCTGGGTGAAGCCGATGATGGCGTTCAATGGGGTCCTGAGCTCGTGGCTCATGTTGGCCAGAAACTCGGACTTGTGCTTGGACGCGGTGCGCAGCTCGCGGGTGCGTTCTGCCACGGTTCGCTCCAGGCCTCCGATCAGCTCCTGGAGATGGGTAGCCATCTGGTTGAAGGCCTGCGCAAGTGCGCCGAGCTCGTCCTTGCGACCAAGCTCGATTCGCTCGTCGAAGGCCCCTGCGCCGATCGCCTCGGCCGCTACCTGCATGCGCTTGATCGGGCGCACGAGCCTGCGTGCGAGCAAGAGGCTGACAACGACGGTCAGGACGAGAAGGCAGCCGAGGATGATCGCCGTCCGCCAGAGCGAGGCTCGCAGTGGAGCGAACGCCTCGCTAGAGGGCTGCTCCACGAAGACCTTCCACCCGATTGGCCGGACGGTCGCATACGCGCTGAGCACGTCTGCCCCCTCCGGGTCGCGTCCGATCAAGGAACCCTGGCGTGCCCGCGACGACAAGGCGTGGCTGACCTGCGGTAGTGAGCGCGTAGGAGACCCGATGACGCCAAACGGCGGCTCATCGGGTTTGGCAAGTAGCACTCCTCGCGAATCGACCGCGTATGCGTAACCTGCTTCGCCGACGCGTTCTGCCGAGATCAGGGCGCCGATAGCGGACGCGTCGAACTGCTCCTCGACATAGTTGATCCCGGGGGTGGCTTCCAGGATCGCGATTCGCATGAGCTGGGAGTAGGAGCTGCACCGGTACGGCGGACTCACAGCAAACTCCTTCGTGTCGGTTTCGTTCGTGAACTCGTTCGTGTCGGGCTCGAAAGAGCTTTTCAGGGTGGCGATCAGCGGATACGCGAAGCGAGCACCGCATCTCCCAAGCGTCACCCCTGAGCCGAGCTCTGTGCTGGCGAGCATGCGCCCCCGTCCGTCGAGGTAGTAGGCACTCACGGCGGGAGCGGTCTTTACGACCGCGTCGAGTTGTTCGAGCAGCTGCTTGTTCGGGATCAACTGACCGGGACCGACCGTCTTGAGGGCCCGCGCCTCACTCGCAAAGAAATCGTGCAGTGCACTCGCCAGCGCCTTCGCCTTCTCCCGCTGGAGGAGGAAGAGCGAGCGCTTGCTGTCTTGGTACGA
>CAWEIM010000010.1:0-286902 GCA_963809075.1 uncultured Actinomycetes bacterium
CGCGGGTGAACCCAGGGTTCCCCCGCGAGCCCCCTCCTTGAGCGCCTTCATGAATGGCGGCTCGGCCTTGGCCTCCCGCCGGGCCAAGCCCGGCTCCGGCCAGAACGCTTAGGGGCTTCCTACGCCGGGGGAGCGCGGAATGAGGGTCTGCTCGACGCGAGTAGCCGGCTTCTGTTGACAGGTCGGCAACGACAAGACGCCAACCAGGCCTAGACTCGCTACACGCATGCCCGCTCTTCCTGCAGGGCGCGTGACGTTTCTTTTCACCGACATCGAAGGCTCGACGCGACTCCTGCACGCCCTGGGCGACCGCTACGCAGAGGTTCTGGCGGATCACCGGCGCCTGCTCCGTGACGACCTTCTCGCGGCACGGCGGCGTCGAGGTGGACACGCAGGGCGACAGCTTCTTCGTCGCTTTCGGCGACCCGAGCGAGGCGCTCGCGGCGGCGAGGAGGCGCAGCGCGCCCTCGCCGCGCATACCTGGCCGGACGACGACGGTGCGGGTGCGCATGGGCCTCCACACCGGCGAGCCGCTCGTCTGCGGACGGCCATTACGTCGGGATCGACGTCCACCGGGGAGCGCGGATCGCGCGCGGCCGCGCACGGCGGCCAGGTGATCATCTCCGAGCGGACGAGCGAGCTCGCTTGGCGAGGACGGCGCGCCCGCCCTCACGCTGCGCGATCTGGGAGCGCACCACCTGAAGGACCTGCCCGAGCCGGAGCGGCTCTTCCAGCTCGATCCTCGACGGCCTGCCCAGCAGCTTCCCGCCGCTCCGAGTCCACGAGGAGGCGATCGAGGCCGCCGGGCTGCCCGACTACTCGCTTCCGCCGGCCGACGTTCCCTGTCCGTACAAGGGTCTCGCTCCCGTTCGAGCGGGAGGACAGCGAGCTCTTCTTCGGACGCGAGCAGCTCGTCGAGAACCTTGCCGCCCGGCTGGGGGCGTCGAGCTTCCTCGCCGTCGTCGGACCGTCGGGGAGCGGCAAGTCGTCGCTCGTACGAGCCGGCGTCGTACCGGCGCTCGAGCGCGCTTCTGGCAACGAGCTGCGCATCGCGATGTTCTCCCCGGGCGCCCACCCGCTGGTGCAGCTCCAGGCCGCGGGCGAGGCCTCTCTTCTCGTCGTCGACCAGTTCGAGGAGGCATTCACGCTCTGTCGCGACGAGGAAGAGCGACGCGCGTTCATCGATGCGCTCCTGGACAGCGTTCATCGCGCCCGTGTCGTCATCGTTCTTCGAGCCGACTTCTACGGCCACTGCGCCGCGTATCCGCGCCTTGCCTCCGCACTCGAGGACAAGCAGGCTCTTGTCGGCCCGATGACGGAAGAGGAGCTCCGTCGCGCGATCGAGCGTCCCGCAGAGCATGCAGCGCTCGTGCTCGAGCCCGGCGTCGTCGAGGGTATGTTGCGAGACGTCGCCGGGCAGCCCGGCGGCCTGCCGCTGCTTTCGCACAGCCTGCTGGAGACATGGAAGCGGAGGAGCGGCCGGTTGCTGACCGTGATCGGCTACCTGCAGTCGGGCGGCGTGCAGGGAGCGATCGCAAAAACGGCCGAGACGATCTACCGCGACGCGCTGTCCCCCGAGCAGCAGCGCCTTGCACGCACCATCTTTCTACGCCTGACCGAGCTCGGCGACGGGACAGAGGACACGCGCCGGCGCGTATCGATCGCCGAGCTCGTTCCGCGCGCCGGAGCAGGAGGAGCAGGTCGGCGAGGTTCTGCGAACGCTCGCCGACTCGCGGCTCGTCACCATCGGCGAGGGGACGGTCGAGGTGGCGCACGAGGCGCTGATCCGCCACTGGCCGACGCTCCGCGAGTGGCTCGACGAGGATCGCGAGGGCCGGCTCCTCCACCGCCGGCTGACGGAAGCCGCGCATGAGTGGGAAGCGCTCGACCGCGACCCGGGCGCGCTGTTCCGGGGAGCGCGGCTTGCCGCGACCGGCGACTGGGCGACCGCAAACGACCGCGAGCTCAACGAGCTCGAGCGCGAGTTTCTCACGGCGAGCCGTCAGGCGAGCGAGCGCGACGCGGAGCGACAGCGGCGCACGAACCGCCGTCTACGCGCGCTCCTGATCGGAGCTGTTGTACTTCTCGTCGCCGCGGTGGCCGCGGGAGCCTTGGCGCTCGTGCAGCGCAGCCACGCGCGGCATGCGCAGGACGTCGCGGAAGGGCAAGCGCTGACCGCCGATGCCAAGCGTCTCGGCACGCTCGCCGGAAAGGAGACGACCCTGGATCGCAAGCTGTTGCTCGCGCTGGCGGGCATGCAGCTCCAGAACCTTCCCGAGACGCGGGGCGACCTGCTCGGCGTCCTCCAGGACTTCCCGGGCCTGTATCGCCTCATCCGCCCGTCTCGAACGAAGATCACCGCACTTGCCACGAGTCCGGACGGCCGCCTACTCGCATCGGTCGACGGCGCGGGCGTCGTCCGCTTCAACGACCTGAGGACCTGGAGCCCGAGCGGAGCGGCGGTCCGGCTCGGGGCCGCAGCGTCCGAACAGGCGGCGGCCTTCTCCCCCGACGGACAGAGGATCGCGGTCGGGACCGCTGCCGGAAACCGTGTCAACCTGGACGTCGTAGACGTGGGCTCCCGAACCCGGAACCGCATCGGATCGTGGCCGTCGATCCCCGCCGCGGCGGGCCCGCTCAGGTTCATCCGCCTCGCGTTCTCCCGCGACGGCAGCCGAATCGCGGCGGCGGTGGCTACGGCGACGCCGTCGTCTCCGGTTCCGGTCGGCCAGCGACTCCTGTTGGTCGAGGCGGCAAGCGGGCGCGTGGTCTGGGAGCGCAACTACCCCTTGCGGCCGGGCCAGAACGAAGCCCAGGTCGAGTTCACGAGAGCCGGCATGATCGTTACGTCGGGCCAGCAGGGGGACACGCTGTTGTGGCACCCGCGCACCGGCCGGGTCGTCCGCCGTTTTCGGCTCGGCGGCCCCTTCGCAGTCTCCCCGGACGGCCACTTCGCGGCTGTGGCCGAGAACAGCCCTGATCCCGCTGATCCGAGCGCCTCGCTGGCGGTGCTCGACCTCCGCACGGGGCGCCACCGGTCGCTCGAGTCGCTGCCCGCACGCGCCTGGATCGTCGCCCTCGGGTTCACGAGGGACGGCAAGCGTGTCGTCGGCGCGTCGTTCGAGGGCGCGCTGCGGGTGTGGAACTTGGCATCGGGGTCGATCGAGCAGACCTTTGCCGGCCAACCGTCAGGGCTGAACCTCGCCGTCGCGCGGGACGGGAGTGCTGTCGTATCCGGGTCTCAGGGTGGAAGCGTGGCCGCGTGGGACCTGACCGGATCGCACCAGCTCGCGCGGACGTTCCACTGGGGATCGCCGGACATGGGCTGCCCGGACATTCCCTGCCTGGTGGTCAATCCCCAGGGCACGCTGATGGCCACGAATCGGATCGACGGGACGGTCGCGCTGATCGACCTTTCCACCCACCGGATGGTGGCCATTCTTCCCGCGCGAAACGGGGCCGACTCCACTGCGCTCGCGTTCTACCCCGACGGACGGAAACTGGCGACCGGCGGAGGGAACGGCCACGTGACGGTCTGGGATGTGACGACGCGGTCGGTCGTGCGTACGCTCGGATTCGCGCACCCGGTCGTGTGGGCGGCGGTAAGCCCCGACGCGAAGCTCCTCGCCGTCGAGACGCAGGAACGCGGGCAGGGGGAGACGCAGGTGGAAGTGAGGGAGATCGCCTCCGGAAAGGTCTTGTACCGTCACCGCCTGCCCTCGTCCGGTCGCGGCGCGTCGTTCAGCCCCGACGGACGGGAGCTCGCTGCGCTGGCGTGCTGCGAAGGAGGTTCGGTCCTCGACGTCTATGCCGCGCGGTCGGGAGTGAAGAGATTCGGCCACCGTCAAGGCGCCACCGCCTTCTCCTACTCTCCCGACGGTCGTCTGCTTGCGGCCGGGACGACAGACGGAAAGGTTGTACTTTGGAATGCGCGAGACGGAAGCGCGGTCGGCAATCCCATCCAGGTGGCGACGGAGCCCGTTCAGAACATCTCGTTCTCTCACGACGGCCGTTTGTTCGCCTCCAGCTCATCGGACCAGACCACGACCCTGTGGGATCTGCGCTCGCGCAAGCGCCTAGGCGGCTCCTTCCCCGTCCGGGAGGGGGTCGTGCCCGTTTCGCAGCTGACAGCCAAAGGCGACTTGATCGTCACCTACCTCGCCGACGCCGCGCAGTGGCCCACGAGCTGGCGAGCCTGGAAGCGCAATGCCTGCCGGGTCGCCGGTCGCGACCTCACGCGCGTCGAGTGGAGCGACGTCCTGCCCGGCCGGGCCTATCGGCACGTTTGTCCGCAGTAGCACTCGGCGGCGCTTTGGCCGTCTGCGCGTTCATCGCGATGTCGGTGCGGGTCTCGATCACGTAAACCTCTGGACCTTCTCGTCAAGGAACGCGTCGAGCCCGTCTCCCGCCCGAGGCGATCGATCTGTAGCGATCCTCGCCGCCGGCATCGAGAGTCGTCTGAGGCGTGGGCCCGTGATGAATCGAAGCTGGGTCAGCGCTGGTTCCCGCCCGGCGTGAAGGCCTCCTTCAGCCGCGCCGCGAGGCTCTGGATCTCGTCCACCGAGAGCCCGGCGGCAGCGCCGAGCTCGTCGGCGAGCGGCGCGAGGATCGAAACCGCACGACGTGCCTGAACCTCCCCCTGGCTCCGTGAGCGCGAAAAGCGACGAGCGGCGGTCGGCCGGGTTCGGCGCCTGGCGGACCGTTCCCCGCGACTCGAGCCTGCCGAGGGCGTCGCTCGCGGTCATGAACGCCACGCCCATGCGCTCCGCGACGGCGGTCGTCGTGAGAGGGCCGTTCGCAAGCACGAGCTCGAGCACAAGTGCCAGCTCGTGGTCGTCCGCGCCTTCCTCGCGCAAGCGCTGCTCGACGAGCCGGACCGACCGGCGGGCTGCCGCCCACACGGTGACGAACAGCTGCGCTCCCCGGTCGGTCGTCACGCCGCCATGCTAGGAGAATCACGAAAGCGTGGTAGATATCACGGATACGTGATATATAGCCACCGTGAAACCACTCGCCGCGATCGCGCTCGCTCTCGGGATCTACTCGTGCGTCGCGTCCGGCGCATCGCGCCCCGTGGTGGCGCTGCACGGCGCGCGCATCGCCGTCGGCACGTGGACGGGATCGCTCACCGTCGCGCCGGCGCCGAAGCGGCCGCCGTCCGTCTTCGTCGGGGCACGAAAGGCGCGCGTCGCGAGTCGCGGTGACGGACGGTACGCCGTCACGATCGCGCTGCCTGCTCCAGGAACGTGGCGCGTCCGGGCCGTCGTGACCGGACGCCGTTACGACCTCGGCTCGATCCGCGTCCCGGGCTTCGAGGGAGCGGCCGTCGGCCGCGTGTGCCGCGACACCTCGATTCCCTATCCGCCATACGCACTAGCCGCCGGTTTCGACTCCCTCTGGATCGCGTGCCGGAAGGCCGGGACGATCGAGCGCCGCGACGTCGCCGGACGTCTCGTCGACACGATCCGCCTTGGCGATCTCCGCCCGTGGTCGGTTGCGACCGGCGGCGGCAGCGTCTGGGCCGTCGAGCGCGATCGGCCGGTGCTCGCCCGGGTCGATCCCGCCAGCGGTCGCGTCACGCTTCTGCCTCTGGACGAGGCGCCGATCTACGTCTGGTTCGGCGCCGGTGCCGCGTGGGTCGTCTTCGACGCGTCCGGATCGGTCGCGCGCGTCGATCCGGCGACGGGAACTGTGACCGGCCGGTTCGTCGTGGGAGATGGCCCGTCGGGCTTCGCGGCGGACGACGCGTCGGTCTGGATCGTCAGTCACCGCTCCGGCGACGTCGTTCGCATCGACGGCGGCCGGCTCACCAACCTCGGAAGCCACTTCGCCGACTCACGTTCGGCTCCCGAACGCCTTGCCCTGACCCCGGGAAGTCTGTGGGTGACCGGCCGCGGTCTGGACCTCGAGCGTCTCGATCCCGCGACGGGAAGCGAGCAGGGATCCGTGGAGATCGGCGCAGCGGGGATCGACCTCGTGGCGTCCGGCGAGCAGGTGCACGTCTTCGCGGCGACGCCGGCCGGCGCGGCGCGCGGCGACCCCACGGTCGCCGCCCTCGTCACAGTCGATCCCGCGCAGGCTCGGTCATTCGGCGCCGCGCGGCAACCTCGCTGTCGCTAACAGGCCTGGCATCGACGTCGGCGCATGTCTACGCCGACGACGCGCTTCACGGCGCCCTCGTCTCGGGCTAGATCTACTAGGAGCAACAACCCCGCGCAGTGGCAGTCGCCGATGCCGGACTAAGACACGGAAGGCCCACACAGCAGATCTGGCGCGGGCCTAACCGGACTATGAACCCGGCCGGCGAACTGGAGCGGAGGCGGGCTGTGCTCGCCTCCGCCGGCAGGCGCAAGACGCTTGATCGCCGCCGAAAATCGCGATGCGAGCGCGCAGCGCGAGCGGATTTTCGGCGGAAGTGGAGCCAGCCGGGCTCGAACCGGCGACCTCCCGGATGCAAACCGGACGCTCTCCCAACTGAGCTATGGCCCCGTGAAAGCCATTCTACGGGAGCGTGTCGGCGGCTCTAGTGATCTGGCAACGCCAGCGCGCCGCGAGGAAGCGGACTGTCGCCGTGGGTTACTGGCTGCTCGCCTGGGATGTGGTAACGGATCGTGCCCGCAAGCGCTGTTCCCACCATTTCGCCGTACGAAATCGGGCGAACGTGACTCGATCTACGCAATCTGAGACCATAGGCCAGTGGGGACTCGGTGTGTGTACGCGCTCATAGGCGCGGTTCTGCTGACGCTCGTCGTGGCCGGCATGTGGAGGGAACAGCAGCGAGCGCTCGCTCGTGCGGTCGGGCTGCCTCGACGATCCCCCGCCGAGGATCGAGGACAGCTTCAAGGAGCCCAAGCTCCTCACCAGCAAGGACGGCGTCCTGGAGACGACGCTGAAGGCGTCGTACGGCCCGGTGCAGATCAACGGCGGCAAGTACACGACGATGAACTACAACGGCGCCTTTCCGGGGCCGACCATGGTCGTCTGCCCGGGCGACCGGCTGATCGTGCACGTCGAGAACGACCTCGCGGCCGCGCCCATGACCTGGATGCAGGTCCCGCCGATGCACGGGATGCCGATGGGCGAGGGACAGCTGACGAACCTCCACACCCACGGGCTCCACGTCTCGCCGAACGGGAACTCCGACAACGTCTTCGTCAGCGTCTCCCCCGGCCAGAGCTTCACCTACGAGTACCACATCCCCAAGAACCACCAACCTGGTCTCGACTGGTACCACCCGCACAGGCACGGGTTCGTGGAGAACCAGATCTACGCCGGCATGTTCGGGGTGCTCGACATCCAGGGCGGGCTCGACGCGCTACCGGAGCTCCACGATTTCCCCGTCCGGACGTTGACCATCCAGTCGCTGGAGCTGGGCAGCCCGAACGCCAAGACGCCTGTCGTCGTGCCGACGCCGGACAGCCTGACGCCGGACAGCCCCTACTTCGTCAACGGGCAGCTCAAGCCGGAGATCGACATCCACCCGGGCGAGATCCAGCGCTGGCAGCTCCTCAACACGAACGACAACGCGATCGTCCGGCTCCAGCTCAAGAACCGCCGCTTCTACGTGCTCGCGAACGACGGGGTCTCGCTGGGTCGGATCATGCCCCAGCACAGCCTCCTGCTCGGCCCGGGCGAGCGGCGCGAGGTGCTCGTTCGCGGAGGGCCGGCGGGCACCTACCGTCTCCTGTCGCTCGCGTTCAAGCAGTTCCAGGGGAAGGACAAGGACAACCTCGTCCCCACGACCACGGTTGCGACCATCGTCTCGAGCGGGCCCGTCCAGCACGACAGCATCCCCGAGGAGAAGCTGTCGACGCCGGTCGACCTCCGCGGGCAGAAGATCGACCAGCGCCACCGGATCGTGTTCACCGAGCGGGAGAACAAGGCCGAGGGCGGCTTCGACTTCCTGATCAACAAGAAGCTCTTCGATCCGAACCGGGTCGACCAGGTCATGACGCTCGGACAGCTGAACGAGTGGACGCTCGTGAACAAGTCGAAGGAGTGGCACACCTTCCACATCCACATCAACGAGTTCCAGGTCGTCTCGGTCGACGCGCCGTACGTGCCGAGAGTGTCCTCGGGGCCTGCCGGGGTCATGGATGTCTCGCCGGGCTCGATCGATCCATCGGACACGGTGCTGATGCCGCCGAAGAGCACGGTCAAGATCCTCACGCGCCCGACCGACTTCACGGGAACGTTCGTCTTCCACTGCCACATGACGTTCCACGAGGACCACGGGATGATGGGCGTGGTCAAGGTGATCGCGCCCGAAGTCCTGAGGACGAGCTACTCGGCGGCGATCGGCAGCCCGACGACGAGCGCTTCCTGAAGCCCGGGGTCGAGCTCGCGGAAACTCGCATCCGGCAACACGCCCATCGCGTCGAGCGTCTTCGAGAAGAAGCAGCGCACGGCCGCCGCGAGGGCGACATCCATGATCTCCGCGTCGGTCAGGCCCAGGTCACGGAGGCGCTGCCGGTCGTGCTCGTCGATCGCCGTCGCGTCGTCGACGACGCGCTCCGCGAAGTCCATGACCGCGACGTCCACCTCGTCGAGGCCGGCTGAGCGCCGGTCGAGGGCGATCTCGCGAACGGGTTCCCCGAAGCGCTCGAGCAGCACCTTGCCGTGGGCGAGCGAGCAATAGCTCGAGCGAAGCCGGCGCGCAGCGGCGAGCGTCACCAGCTCGTACCGGCGCTGATCCATCCGGGACTTGATCGCACCCAGAAGCACGCCCCAGGCCTCGAGGACATCCCGCCGCTCCTCGTAGGCGCGTTCGTAGTTCGTCGCCATGCCGGGATATTGCCTAGTAACGCGCCCCCAAGAGGGCCAGGAACAAAATGCGCAGCATCGCGTTCTTCACTGCAAGGACGATGCCACTTTCCCGTCTGGTAGACAATCCCCGTGGGGAGCGCCAAAGAGGAGGAAACGATGCTCAAGATCGGAGACACCGCACCCGACTTCCAGGCCGAGACCACCGAGGGGCCGATCAGCTTCCACGACTGGATCGGCGACTCGTGGGCCGTTCTGTTTTCACACCCGAAGGACTTCACCCCCGTGTGCACGACCGAGCTCGGCTACATGGCCTCGATCCAGCCCGAGTTCGAAAAGCGCAACGTCAAGGTGATCGGCCTGTCGGTCGACTCGACCGGTGACCACGAAGGCTGGGCCAGGGACATCGAGGAGACGCAAGGCCATGCGCTCAACTACCCGATTATCAGCGACGCCGACTTCAACGTCTCCAAGATGTACGGGATGCTTGCAGCCGATGTGGAGGGCGATCCGAAGAGCCGGACCGCGATGGACAACCAGACCGTGCGCAACGTCTTCGTCATCGGTCCGGACAAGAAGGTCAAGCTCATCCTCGTCTACCCGATGACCACGGGGCGCAACTTCGATGAGGTGCTGCGCGTGATCGACTCGCTCCAACTGACGGCCACGCACCGCGTGGCGACGCCGGTCAACTGGCAGCAGGGCGAGGACGTGATCATCGCCGGGTCGGTTTCGAACGACGAGGCCAAGGAGATCTTCGGCGAGTGGGAGGAGCCGAAGCCGTACATCCGGATCGTTCCTCAGCCGCAGTAACGCGGCTCGGGAGCCGGCTCGTCAATTGGTACGCAGTCGTCGAGGACGGCCGCTGGACCATCTTCGACGCCGGCGTCCCGGGCTACTGGCCGCAGCTCGAGCAGAACGGAATCTCGCCCGGCGCGGTCGGGGCGGTTGTCCTCACGCATGCCCACGCCGACCACATCGGTGTCGCCGACAGGCTGCGGGAGTCCGGGGCGCGCGTCTACGTCCACGAGGCGGACGAGGAGCTTGCGCTGACCGGGAAGGCCTCATGGAAGAACGAGCGGTCTCCTCTCCCCTACCTCCGTCACGGCATGGCCTGGAAGCTGCTCGGCCACCTCGCCCGCAATGGAGCGTTGAAGCCGAACAAGATCGCCGAAGTGACGACCTTCCGCGACGGCGACGTTCTCGAAGTGCCGGGACGGCCCCGCGTCATCCACGCACCGGGCCATACGCCGGGCCATTCCGTCATGGACCTGGGCGACGCGCTCATCGCCGGTGACCTCCTTTGCACGTTGAACCCGCTGACGGGGCGGCGCGGGCCGCAGCCCATGCCCGGCGCGCTGAACCAGTCGACCGACCAGATCCTCGAGTCGCTGGCGAAGATCGAGGACCTGGACGCGCAGACGGTGTACGTCGGACACGGGGAGCCGTGGACGGACGGCGTCCGTTCGGCGGCCGAGCGGGCGCGGGCGGCCGGTCCGAGCTAGTCGCGACGCAGCAGCCGCATCAGCTCATAGGGCAGGGCGCGATCGCCGACGACGCGCATGAGACCCTGGAGCATCGCCGTCCGTGGGTTCTGCTGGCCCCGAAGCATGCGCAGCAGAAGATTCGCGTCGGATGTCTCGATCACGGTGTCGGCGCGCGCCCGTTTCCGGGCGATCGTGACGCGCCCGGCGACGAGGCTGACGTGCCAGGGCTCGCAGCCCTCGACGTCGAAGCGGATCGTGCCGTTCACGCTTTCCGCCTTCGCGCGCTCGAGGTCGAGCACGGCAGGTAGCGAGTCGAAGAACTCGTTCAGCTCGGCGACGTCGGGCGCGGAGGGGGCTGCGTCGCCCATCGCCTCGGAGTCCGCCTGCCCCCAACGACCCGGGATGCCGGTCAGCGAGAGCTTGGCGATCAGGGACGGCAGATGCGGATCGGATTCGAGGGAGTCTCCCTCCGGCTCGAGGCCGAGCATCGCCCGGATGAGCAGGAGCGGCGTGCCGGACGCCCACGCCTGCGGGCTGCACGCCGTCGGGTACTCGACCGGGAAGCGCGTCTCCTCGCGCGGGTAGCCGGCGAACGCCTCGGGCAGGCGGCCGTCGAAGTACGTCGCCGCCTCGAGCAGCGCGGCGGCGATCTGAGCGGCCTCCTCGCCGGTAGCCGTACCGGGCGAGCCCGGCGACGATCAGCGAGTTGTCGTGCGGCCAGACGGTGCCGAGGTGGTAGCCGATCGGGTTGTACGTCACCTCGTCGGCCGACATCGTGCGGACGCCCCAGCCCGAATAGAGGCCGGGGCCGAGGAGATGGCGCACGACCGACTGCGCCTTGTCCTCGTCGACGATCCCACTCCAGAGCAGGTGCCCGATGTTGGAGGAGATCGAGTCCATCTGCCGCTTCTCGCCGTCGAGGGCGAGCGCGAAGCAATCGAGCTCCTCGACCCAGAAGTCGCGGTTGAAGCGCTCCTGGAGCTCCGCGGCCTCTTGCTCCAGCCGCGCGGCGAGCTCCTCGTCCTCCCAGACGTCGCGCGCCAGCCGCGCGCAGCGGATCTTGGCGTCGTAGACGTAGCCCTGCACCTCGCTGACCGCGCGCGGAGCGGAGGCGAGCGCGCCGTGCCGGTCGACGATCGAGGTGTGGGAGTCCTTCCAGCACTGGTTGTCCAGCCCGGTCTTGGTGTTGCGCCGCTGGTACTCGACGTAGCCGTCGCCGTCGAGGTCGCCGTGGTGATCGATCCACTCGAGCGCGGCGCGCGCCTCCGGCTCGAAACGGCGCACGAGCGCGGTGTCCCCCGTCCAGCGTTCGTACTCGTCGAGCACGATCAGGAAGAGCGGCGTGGCGTCGACCGAGCCGTAATAGGGCGAATGCGGACGTTCCTCGAACGCCGTGAGCTCGCCGAAGCGAAGCTCGTGGAGGATCTTTCCCGGCTCGGCGTCGCGGAACGCGTCGTCGGCCGTCGCCTGGAAGAGCGCGAGGGACGTCAGCGTCGCCTGCGCGAGCTCGGGCACGTAGGGCAGCGCCTGGTAGCTCGTGATCAGGCTGTCCCGGCCGAAGAGCGCCATGAACCACGGGAGCCCTGCCGCGGGGACGGCCTGTCCCTCGCGCAGGACGGCGGGATAGAACCGGAGAGCAGCCAGGTCGACGAGGCTGCGCCCGTACACCTCCTCGAGCGGCCGCCACGAGGACACGAGGTCGGGCGCGCCTGCGAGCCACTCCTCCAGGCTGGCGGCGCCCTCGGGCTTCGCCTCCGACTCTCCGTGGCGGTAGCGCGGACGATCGATCGTCTCCGCGTCGCCCGCGACAGCCGGGACGACGTCCAGGCACGTGCTCCAGCTGCCCTGCGCATCGATCTGGAGGCGGAACGTCACGCCGCCCTCGTCGAGCTCGGCCTCGCGGGCGTTCGCGCTGATCCAGGTCTCGCGGACGTAGCGCTCGCGCGTGTAGCGCAGCACGATGCGGCTTCCCTCGACGTGCTGTGAGGTCGCCCCCTTCTTCTCCATCGCGTCCTTGACCTCGAACAGGTCGGCGAAGTCGGCGCCCACGTCCACCCGCACCTCGAGCTCGACCGGCTCGCGCCCGTGGTTCATGACGGTCAAGTCCTCGTGGAAGCCGTCGCCGACGAAGCGCTGCCGCAGCACCGAGACCGACGAGTCGGTGTAGACCGTTCCCGTCCCGCGCACGAGAAAGAACTGCGCAAACGAGTAGTGGATGTCATCGGTCGAAAGCGGCGAGAGGCCGTCGCCGTCGACGGTCAGCTTCCATTTCGAGAGGAAGCGCGTGTCGTGGTAGAAGAGCCCTTGCGGGTCGCTCGGGGAGGCATCGACGTCGCCGCTGCGGTCGCTGACGACGAACGTGCTGCCCTGGAGGCTGCTGACGGTCGGGCCCACTGGAGCCCGGAGATTAGGCAGGCGGTGCTTTGGCGTGCAACCGCGACGCCGGGAGCGGCGTGGACTTCTGGTGCGGTAGGAATGGCCTGACGGCGCGCGTCCTGGGCGTAGGCGACGGTGAGATCGGACCGACCGGGGGCGGTGGTGGCGGCGGGGGCGGTGGGGCGGCGGGGGCGGTGGCGGAGGCGGCGGTGGAGGAGGCGGCGGGCCGCTGGAGGGATCCGGCGGATCGACCAGCACCTGGGCCGTGTCGTAGCGTGGATCGGGATCGTCCGTGAAGGAGCTCGGCACGTGATAAGCGCGGGCGGTGATCGTGAAGGTGCCGAACGACGCCGGCGCGAGAAACACCGTCGCCGTCACCTCCACGCCGCGCGGCAGCGACGCAATGAAGAGCGGGCGGCAGGACGGCAGGCATGGCCCAGCCGGGCGGGAGATCGAGATCGACAGCCGCGCCGGTCGCGAGGTCCGGCCCGAGGTTCCGGACGGTGACCGCGAGCGCGTGCAGGCCGTCGCTCGGGATTTCCCTGAAGCTCGTGATGGCGAGATCCGCCCGCGCGCGCTCGATATTCGTCGTCTCCACGACGCTCGTCGCCGGTCCGTTCGCCGGCGTGACGGTGACCGTCCTCTGGGCGACGCGCGGCGCGCCGACGGTTCCGACCACGCGCGCGTCCGAGACGATCGTGATGCGGATGCGCGTCCCCGGCGGCATCGTCCCGAGATCGCAGTGGACGTTGTAGGTCGTCGAGTTGTACGAGCACGTCCCGAGGCTCGTCTGCACCGCGGTCACGGGCATCGTGGCCGGGATGTCCGTGTTGGAGTCGAGCGGTGACGAAGTTCGCGTTCTCCGTCCCGTCGTTCGTGACGGTGATGAAGTACCTGACCTCGTTGGTCAGGCGAACGGGATCAGGCTCGTCCGTCACCGTGACCGTCAGCGGTGAGACGGCGCTCGTCGCCTGGAGCGCCCGCGGATGCTTCTTCGGCCCGGCGTTCGCGGTCCCCGCACACAGCGCGATACCCGCGGACAGCGAAGCCGCCAACAGCACGCGCAGTCCGGTCTTCCCAAGGATTCTGGCCACTAGACCCCGCCGCAGGGTAGCGCGAATCCCTGGAGACATCAGGCGAAAATGCGACTGAGAGCGGCGACGAGCGCGTCCACGTCCGACTCGTCGTTATACGCCTGGAGCGACACGCGGACGAGCGGCACGCCGGCGAGCTCCATCAGCAGCGCCTCGATGCCGAACTCGTCCAGCAACCGGCTCTGGACCTCCCAGACGTCGCACGGCGGCAGCGCGCAGGCGAGCATCTGGACGAAGGAATCCTCGGTCGGTGTCAGCGGCTCGAGGCCGAACTGCTCGGCCAGCCGCGAGCGCGCTTCGAGCCCGAGCGCGTGGCAGCGAGAGCGCACCGCGTCCCAGTCGTGGTCTTCCTGGAAGCGGATGGCGGCGGGGACGGCGAGCCAGGCGGACGGGTCGCGCGTCCCGAGCCAGCGCCGGCGCGTGTCGAAGGCCGTCTCTTCCTCCCAGTCCCAGCTGAGGACGAGGGGCTCGAGCCCGTCCTGGCGCTCGGGTCGCGCGTAGAGGAAGCCGGATCCCTTCGGCGCGCACAGCCACTTGTGGCAATTGCCGGCGTAGAAGTCCGCGCCGAGCTCATCGAGCCGGAGGGGGACTTGCCCCGGCGCGTGCGCGCCGTCGACGATCGAGATCACGTCGCGCTCGCGGGCTCGGCAGCAGAGCTCCTCGACCGGGAAGACGACGCCCGTGTAGCAGCTCACGTGGCTGCAGACGACCGCCCGCGTGGACGACGTCACTCCGGACCAGAGCAGCTCGAGCGCCTCCCCCACTCCCGTGCCGGGACGGATCTCCACGGTCACGTAGCGCGCACCAGCTCGCTCGCAGACGTGCCGCCAGAGCATGTCCACCGCGCCGTACTCCCCGACCGGCGCGAGCACCTCGTCGCCCGGCGCGAGCTCGAGCGAGCGCGCGACCGCGTTCAGCCCCTCGGTCGCATTCGTGGCGAAGACGAGATTGCCGGCGTCCGCGCCGACGTACGCAGCGAGCGCCGCCTTGGCTTCGTCGATCAGCCCCGGATAGCGACGATAGCGCGAGAGGAAATCGACCGGCTGTCGCTCGAGCTCGAGCTGCAGGCGCTGGTACTCCTCGAACACGGGACGAGGGCACGCGCCGAAGGAGCCGTGATTGAGGTAGACGACGCCGGGATCAAGCAGGAACAGCTGGCGCATGCGCGGGCTCCCGCTCGTCGGCCGTACCCGCGTCGCGCACGAGCTCTCGCTCCCTGGCCGCCATGAACCGAATGCTGACCAGGAGCACGATGTCGAGCAGAAAGCCGAGGCACGCGCCGAACTGCGTCTGGATGAAGGCGAAGACCTGGACGAAGAAGATGTCGACCAGGAGCGCGTGGTCCCACATCGTGTAGGCCGCGAGCCGGGAGCGCCGGAGGCGGGCGACGCCCCACAGCACCATCAGCCCGGCAACGAAAGACGCGCCGATGTTCGCCCACTCGACGAACCCGTAATCGCCTGCCTTCGACGTGATCGGAGTGACGATCTTGACCGCGCGTTGATGACGCAGGTGGGGCTCGAATGCGAAGACGAGGCTGATGATCTCGATGATCGTCAGCAGCCCCCAGAGGAGGAAGACGCCGGTGACGGCCCAGGTGAACCAGCGCTTCGCGGCCAGACTCGCGTAGCCGGCTCGCGCGCGCTCGAGGAGCCGCTGAGCGAGCGGCGGATCGCCTTTGGAAACCACAGGCGCGCTCTCGAAGAGCATGCGCAGCGGAGCCACGACGGGCTCCGTCTGGTCGGCGCGCTCGAGGAAGCGCAGCGCCTCGGGCTCGCTCGTCCTCGTCCAGATCTCCCACCGCTGCGTCCTTCGCGAGCTCCACTGCGTTCACGAGGTACTCCTGCGAGCTGCGAACGCGGCGCATCTGCAGCGCACGGCTCACGATGTAGAACGCGATGAAGAAGATGTAGATGATCGACGGCGGTCGGCTTGAAGAAATAGTTGTTGTCCGACGTGACGAACTTCCCCAGCTCGTCGATGAAGAAGCCGAGGCCGATGCCGCCGAGGATCGCCCCGACGCGCCGCACGACGGGGTTGAGGAACGAGAGGAGGAGGACGATCGCGATCAGCATCCCGGCCCCGCCCCACAGCAGATGCGCGATGTGCAAGCCGTGTCCTCCGAGCTGCGGATAGTGCGTCAGCCAGAGCTCGGACCGGATGATGAGGATGGTGCCGGCCCCGCAGATGATCACCGCGTCGAGCAACGGCCCGATGTCGTAGGCACGCATCCAGATGCCCGAGAAACGTGTCCCGAAGATCCGGCCAAGCACGCGGCGATCCTACTGCCCGACTAGGATCGCGCGGTAGTGGGCCTTCAGATTTACATCAGCGAAGAGCGGCTGGTTGCGCTGTTCATCGTCATCTCCTTCCTGATCACGTTCGTGCTGACGCGGCTGTACACGCGGCTCGCGCGCTCGCGAGAATGGGGCAGCGGCCACGCCGGCGACATCCATGTCCACCACCTGGTCGTCGGGATCATCTTCATCCTCACCTCGGGGTGGGCCGCGCTCGCTCTCGATCCCGGCGCGCCGTGGGTCGAGATCCTGGGCATCTTCTTCGGCGTCGGCTCTGCGCTGACCCTGGACGAGTTCGCGCTCTGGCTGTACCTGAAGGACGTGTACTGGATGGAGGAGGGACGCGCGTCGATCGATGCCGTGATCCTCGCGTTCATGCTCGGAAGCGTCGTCGCGCTGGGGATGACGCCGGTCGGGATCGACGAGTCCGCCGGGGCGGACGTGATCGCGGTCTCGGTCACGCTCGCGGTCATCGCGGCGGTGATCTCGATCCTGAAGGGGAAGTTCTACATGGGGATCATCGGCCTCTTCATTCCCGTGCTCGCGTACGTGGCGGCAGTACGGCTGGCGCGGCCGCGGTCGATCTGGGCGCGCTGGCGTTACACGGGCAATCAGAAGAAGATGGCGAAAGCGCTCACCCGCGACGTCAAGCGCCAGGCCCGCAAGACCCGAGTCCGCGACTTCCTCGGCGGAACGCCGCATCTGAAGCCGAAGCCGCCGGAAGCTTGAACTACTGGCCCCGCCTCGTCGCCGCCGGCGTCGGCGCGGCGCTCTTCACCCTCCTCTGCATGTGGATCGGGATGCGCGCCGCCGGGCCGCAGACGCATGGCTACAACCTCGGCTCCGTCCAGTTCGACATCGCTCCGTCGTGGTCGGGCAAGGCCAAGGTCTACATCCCGATCGCGGGGTGGGAGATCGAGGCGCCGGTGTTCAGCGCTCCGTACGCCTTTCACGCGCAGCCGCGGCACGTCTCGCCGGCCGCGGTCGAGCGGGCCGCGCACGGCGTCCGCAAGACGCTCAAGAAGGCGAAGAGCGAGCTGAAGACGGCCGCGATCATCACGGCCCTCCGCGCCTTCCTGTTCGCGCTCCTCGGCGCACTCGCGGCCGGCGCCGTGGTCATGCTGCTGCTGCGCTCGTTGGGCTACCGGTGGCGGCAAGGACTGCTCGCGGGAGGGGCGTGCCTCGCCTTCGGGATCGTCGTCGCGGGCACGAGTGGGCTCTGGCTCTGGCAGAGCCTCGACCTCAAGGCGTTCAAGCGGGCGAAAGTCACCCTCGGAAGCGGGAAGGTACTGACGAACAGCGTCGAGCGGTTCCGGAACGACAGGAGGGTGAACTCGGTCATCCAGGACCTCTCGCACCTCATCGAGCGCGGCGATCACCCGGAGCGTTAGCTTCGCCGCAGAACCTTCGCGAGCAGGACGCCGGCGGCCAGCAGCTGGAGCCAGCTCGGCAGCCCGCCGGCCTGGTGCAGGGCGGGGATCCGGTGGCTCGGGAAGAGCTTGCGTCCTCCCGGCCGCGGCAGGCGGACCGCGTGCTCGAGATCCGGCGACGAGGCAGCAGCAGCGCCGAGCGTCGCGGGGTCGAGCGGCCCGCGCACGATCGCAAGCAAAGTGAGCCCGGCCACGCCGCTCCACATTTCGAAGCGCGGCGAAGGAATGTCCTCGTGCGGAATCACGTCACCTGCCAGGTGCAGGAGAAATCCGAGCGCAACCGCGGCGGGTCGCGAGCGCACCGCGGCGCCGCCGACCGCTCCGGTCGCTACGTGAAGTGACACGATCACCGCTGTGAGTCTGGCAGGATCCAGGTTCACATGGAGCTGATACACACCTGCTACCGGATCACCGACGTCGACAGCTCGGTCGCGTTCTACCAGGCCCTCGGGTTCGAGGAGCGCGGGCGGCTGCCGATCAGGGACGAGGCGATCAACGTCTTCATGGGCCTCCCCGGCGACGCCGACCGCCTCGAGCTGACGTACAACTTCGGCGTCGACGCGTACGAGATCGGCACCGGCTACGGCCACATCGCCGTCACGGTCGATGATCTGGACTCGACGCTCGAGCGGCTCGCGGGGCAGGGGATCGAGCCCGAACGGCCGCCGTACACCGTCCGCGAGGGCGGGTCGAGACTGTGCTTCGTGCGCGATCCGGACGGGTACCGGATCGAGCTGATCGAGCGCCGCGGATAGCGAAAAATCGCGCCCGGCCAGGGTCGACGCTGGTGCTAGAATCGTCCCTGCCTCGCCCGACGCGACGCGGTTTAGCCTCTCCTTGGGAAGCCAGCGCGCCGGGCGCGGCGCTGTCAGGGGTCATACGCAGCCCGGGAGAAATTTCTGCCTGACGTCGCCGAGCTGATTCCTCCGAGAGCGGGCCTGAAGGCGCTTCGCGAAGCTGCCGCAGGCTGCACCGCATGCGAGCTGTGGCGCTCGGGAACGCAGACCGTCTTCGGCGCCGGCACGTCCACCGCACGGCTGATGCTGGTCGGGGAGCAGCCGGGCGACCGCGAGGACCGCGAGGGAAAGCCGTTCGTCGGCCCGGCCGGCCGACTGCTCGACCAGGCCCTCGAGGACGCCGGGATCGACCGGCGCGCCGCCTACGTCACGAACGTGGTCAAGCACTTCAAGTGGACCGCGCGCGGCAAGCGCCGGATCCACGCGAAGCCGAACTGGAGCGAGATCGCGGCCTGCCGTCCCTGGCTCGAGGCCGAGCTCGCGGCGGTCAAGCCGGAGATACTCGTCGCCCTCGGCGCGACCGCGGCGCAGGCGCTCTTCGGCCGCGATTTCCGCGTGACCAAGCAGCGCGGCACGCCGGTGGAGACCGAGCTCGCGCCCAAGGCGCTGGCCACGATCCACCCGTCGGCGATCCTGCGCGCCGACGAGGCGGATCGAGAGCACGAGCTGCACGCGTTCGTGGACGATCTGCGCGCGGCGGCGAAGATACTGGGAGGCGTGAAGCGCTAGGTCAGTCGCCCCAGTCGAAGTCCCGGGACTGGCTCCAGAGGTTCTGCTCGATCTCTGGCAGCTGCTCGTCCGGGTCCTCGCCGGGCCACTTCAGCGTCTTCGTCGCGACCGGGGCCGGGTCCTGCCCGTCCATGGTCTCCTCGAGGCGGGCCTGCTCCTCGGTCTTGAAGAGCGGGTGATTGTCGAACGGATCATCGGTGTGGTACCGGTTGATCGGCATTGCGGGCTCGAGCTCGGCGTTTCGCCGCTTCAGCTCGAGGTGATCCTGGATGACTTGCGCGAAGAACGACGGAGTCTCCACCGGCATAAATTCCCCTCCAGTGTCGGTGTCGGTTTCAGAATTACTCATTGATAGCCGGCGATTGTAACGACTTTGCAGGAACTTCCCTGCCGGCTCTCTCGTCGCAGCCGTCACAAGCGGCACCCCCTCAACTGTTGTCACAATGGCCCCGATGGTTACCCGCGTCTTCACCCGCAAGCTCGGCCCGGTGGGCATCGCGCTGACCACCTGGGATCTGTGGCGAAGGCTGCCGCCCGAGTACCGCCGGCAAGTCATGGCCGTCGCGGCCAAGCACGGGCCGCGCGTCGCTGCGTTGGCCGCGCAGCAGTACCGCGCTTACAAGAAGCGCGTCAGCTCGTAGAGAGCGCTTCGCGCACGATCCGCTCCTGCTCGCGCGCGTGCGTCGTCGGATAGCCCTCGCTCGTGCTCGCGCGCCACTCGCGACCGATGTAGCGAAGGGGCACGCCGGCCTTCTCGAGGCGATGGCGCGTGGCGCGGAAGGCGCCCATGTTCTGCGGCTCCTCCTGGGCCCACACGAGCTCGTCGAGCGCTGGATAGCCGCTGACGAGCTGGGCGAACTCGTCGACGGGGAACGGATACAGCTGCTCGAGCCGCGCGACGGCGACCTCAGGCGGCCGGTCGCCGGCGAGGAGGTCGTAATAGAGCTTCCCCGAGCAGACAACAAGCCTGCGCACCTGGTCATGGGCGGCCTTCGGGTCGTCGATGACCGGTAGGAACTTCCCGTCGGTCAGCTCGTCGAGCGAGGAGGCGGCCTCCTTCAGGCGGAGCAGTCCCTTCGGCGTCATCACGACCAGTGGCCGCGCGCTCGGGTTGAGAGCCTGGCGCCTGACCAGGTGGAAGTACTGCGCGGCGCTCGACGGATTCGCGACGCGGATGTTGCCCTCGGCGGCCAGCTGGAGGAAGCGCTCCAGCCTCGCGCTCGAGTGCTCGGGCCCGTTGCCCTCGTACCCGTGCGGGAGCAGGAGCGTCAGCCGTGAGGTCTGGCCCCACTTGGCCCGGCCGGAGACGATGAACTGGTCGATGACGATCTGGGCGCCGTTCACGAAATCGCCGAACTGCGCCTCCCAGAGAACGAGGGCTTCCGGGGCCGAGATCGAGTACCCGTACTCGAATCCGACCGCAGCGTATTCGGACAGCGGCGAGTTGCAGACCTCGAACGATGCCTCGGCGCCGTCCAGATTCTGAATCGGCGCGTAGCGCTCGCCGGTCTTCACGTCATGGAGGACGAGGTGACGGTGCGAGAACGTCCCGCGCTCCGTGTCCTGCCCGGTCAGGCGGATTGGGATTCCCTCGACGAGCAGGCTGGCGAAGGCGAGGTCCTCGGCCTGTCCCCAGTCGATCGCTCCCTCGTCCAGCGCGGTGATGCGCCTCTCGAGTTGGCGCGCGAGCTTGGGATGGATGGTGAAGTCGGGGCGGACGCGGATCAGCTGCTCGTTGAGCGCGCGGAGCTGGTCGGCGGGGACCGCAGTGACGATCTCGGCCGGAACCTCGGCGGCCGCCGGCGCGTCGCGGTCATCCTCGGCAGCCTTGCCGAAGCTGTCCTTGAGGGCCGCATGCGCGCGCTTGAGCTCGTCCACCACGGCTTGCGTCTCGGCGTCGACCTCCTCTTGGGTCGCGACGCCTTCCTCGACCAACTCGGCCGCGAATCGCTCGCGCACGGACGCGTGCTGCGCGATCCGCTCCGCCATGAGCGGCTGCGTGTACGCGGGCTCGTCCTGCTCGTTGTGGCCGTGCCTGCGGTAGCCGACGAGATCGACCATGGCGTCCTGGCCGAAGCGGTTGCGGTACGCGAGCGCCAACCGGATCGCGGAGATCGCCGCCTCGGCGTCGTCGGCGTTCACGTGGATGATCGGAATGTCGAATCCCTTCGCCAGGTCGCTCGAGTAGCGCGTCGAGCGCCCCTCCTGTGGATCGGTGGTGAATCCGATCTGGTTGTTGGCGATCACGTGCAGCGTGCCGCCGGTCGTGTAGCCGGCGAGATCCTCCAGGTTGAGCGTCTCGGCGACGACCCCCTGGCCCGGGAACGAGGCGTCGCCGTGGATGAGGATCGGGAGCGCGACGCGGGGGTCGTGGATGCCTGGCCCCGAGCTGCGGTCGGTCTGTTCGGCGCGCGTCCTCCCCTCGACGATCGGGTCGACCGCCTCGAGGTGGCTCGGATTCGCAGCGAGCGTGACGGTGATCTCGCCGGCCTCCGTCGTCCGCGTGCCCTCGGCGCCATGGTGGTACTTGACGTCTCCGCTTCCCCGCTCCGGATCGGCGGCGACCGCTTCGCTCGTCCGCTCGCCCTCGAACTCGCGCAGGATCTCCTCGTAGGGGACGCCGATCGTGTGGGCGAGGACGTTCAGCCGGCCGCGGTGCGCCATCCCGATGACGACCTCGTGCGCGCCGGCGTCGGCGGCGAGGTCGATCGCCTCGTCGAGCATCGGGACGAGGACGTCGAGCCCCTCGATCGAGAACTGCTTCTGGCCGAGGAACGTCCGGTGGAGGAACTGCTCGAGCCCTTCCGTCTGGACGAGCCGCTCGAGCAGCTTCTTCTTCTCGTCCGGCGAGAGCGGCGTGCGGTAGTGGCCGGACTCGATCGCTTTCCGCAGCCAGACGCGCTCCTCGTGGTTCGCGATGTGCTCGATCTCGAAGGCCATCGTTCCGCAGTAGGTCTGGCGTAGGTGCGGAAGGACCTCGGCGAGCGTGTCACCGGGGACATGGACGCGCAGGATCGAGGCCGGGATCTGCTCCATGACGTCCGGGGTGAGTCCGAGGCTCTCCGGCTCGAGGGCGGGATCCCCGACGGGCTCGGAGCCAAGGGGGTCGAGATGCGCGGCGAGATGGCCGTGCGTGCGGAACGCTTTGACGAGCGCCGTGCCGGCGGCGACGGCGGCGAGGAGGGCGTCGTCCGGCGTGGCGGTGGGCTTGGCTGCCGGGACGGGGGCGGGCGCGGGTGCCGGTGCGACCGCGGTCTGGGCGGGCCCCGCGACCGCGGTCTCGGCGGGCGCGGAGCCGCCGTTCTCCTGGAGCTGCTGCAGCAGGCGCGCGAGGCCCGGGTGCGTCGCGACGAGCTCGCTGTCGCCGCTTTCGAAGAGCCGCCGCCATTCTTCCGGGACCGCGTCCGGATTCTCGAGGTACTGGTCGAGCAGGAGCCGGGCGTAGCCCGAGTTCAGTCCGTCGACTTCGTGCGAAGTCATTGATGTTGTTGTAGCAAGCCGCCTAGAAGAGCGGCTTGTCGGCCAGGATCGCGATCAGGAGCCCAAGGATGAAGCAGGCCGCTGACGTGGCTACGGCGATCCCGGCCAGGCGCCGGTTTCGGTCGGCCAGACCGGCGGCGACGAAGGAGAGGATGACCGCGAACACGTCCACGCGGATCGGGCGATAGGCGAGCGAGAAGAGTGCCGCGGCGATCGCCACCACGGCCAGGAAGCCGGCAACGACGTCGGCGGTGCTCATGCGGTCGACCGGCTGGGCGTTCACGCGCCGGCCGGAGCCCGTCGAGCGACGCGCGCATACCGGCGGCCGGGCGATCCGTGCGGCCCGGTGCGGCGGCCGGTCGGCCGGCGCGACCACGGCGGTCTCGGCTCGACCTCAGGACGGGCGAGGAGTCGCACGGGCTCTGCCGGCCCCCGTTCTCCTCTGATCGCCCAGTAGACCACCGCGCAGAGGTAGATGACCGGGATCTTGAGGATGAGCATCAGGAAGACGAACTCCCAGACCATCGTTCGGAGGGTACCACCTCGGCTCTGCGGCGACACCTTAGGGGCTGGACGCCATCTGGTCCAGCCAGTTCGGCACGCGTAATTCGGCGCGTATGAGGGCGCCCCGCAGCGCCGCCGCCCAGCGTTTCTGGAGGTAGGCAGCGCTGCGGAGCATCGCTCCGAGTTTGACGAGGGCAGCGTGAAGTTCCTCGTCATGACGCGTGAAGAGGCCTGCGGCATAGATCCGCCAGCCTTGCGCTTGCAGTTCGAGCGCTCGGCCCATCCCGCGATGTCGAAGCTTCAGTCCTGTTGGCGCCTGCAGCGCCTGCCACCGCTCGGCGATTGCATCAAACCGGTCGGCTACCTGATGGAGCTTCTCGACCTTTGGGTCGACGTTGACCATCGGCCTCTCGCTGAGAATGGAGTCGAGGCGCCTGCGCAAAGTGCGATACGAGGCGATCGGAACATTGATCGAGGCGGAGTACCGCTGCAGACGAGGGTGGTTCGAAGATGAGTTGGCACGCTGCAACTGAGCCGACCATGAGTAGTCCGGTGCTCGCAAGCACCAACCCAAATGTTCGAACCCAACCGCTCACCTAAGTGCCTCGAGGCTCGTAGCTCGTCTGACGCGGTTTGTAGTGACTGGCGCCGAAGACCCGGACAAAGTTGTACCACTGGTCGGCCTCCGCCATGCACCACTCCTTGACGAAGTTCGAGGCCCACATGCTTCGACAAGCGAACACCATGTCTCGCCAGAAGCCAACGTCGCAGTAGAGGCGCCCTTTCTGCGATCCGTAGCAGACGTCATGGTTGTAGCAGGCAACCTGCCAGTGCCCTTCGAATGCGGCGGGAAGCCAGTCGGGATTGCTGCAGTAGTCCCGGTAATAGAGGAAGGGCGCAGGAGGAGGTATTCCGATGTTGTCGTTGACAGTGAAGCCACCGACAGTCGTCGCCGTACGCCTTGCCTTCGGTTCCGGGAGCGACCCAGTTCGGATTGAGGCCGTCAGGCGTGTAGTACGTCGTCCGATCCGGAGTGCACCGGTAGATCTTCCCGTTGTACTCGTTGTAGATATCGCAGCCGTTCGCGAGGTAGTAGGCGGACGCCTTCGGCACACCCGCCGTCAGCGAGACGGCGACGGCCGCGGCCAGGGCGATCATCAGCGCGGCCGCGAGAGACGGCAGCGCAAGGGTCCGTTTCATGGTTGCCTCCTTCTGGTTGTTTTCTACAGAGGCAACGTAGACGGGCAAGACGCACGCGTGCGAAACGCCTTCGTATCGAGTGTGCACCGTGCTCTAGGCTCCCGCCGTGCGTCTCTTCCTGATCGCGCGGCACGGACAGTCCACGCTGAACGTCGAGCAGCGGGTCAACGGCGACCCCGGCGTTCGCGTCGACCTGACGGAGGAGGGCCTCGAGAACGCGCGCGGCCTCGGGCAGCAGATCGCGAACGTCCCGATCGACCTCTGTATCCACACGCGCTTCGAGCGGACACGGAAGACGGCCGAGCTCGCGCTCGAGGGCCGCGACGTCCCGTACGAGGTCGAGCCGCTCCTCGACGACATCGACGTCGGCGACCTCGAGGGCCAGACGATCGAGGACTACCGGGCATGGAAGGCCGAGCACACGCGGGCGGACGTATTCCCGGGCGGGGAGAGTCTCGACGCCGCCGCCCGCCGCTACGCCGAGGCCTTCCGCAAGCTGGCCGACCGCGGCGCGCCGGACGTCGTCCTGATCGTGACCCACGAGATCCCCATCCGGTACGCGCTCAACGCGGTCGCAGGCTCGGACGACCTGGACGGACCGATGCACGAGATCCGCAACGCGACTCCGTATCTGTTCGACGAGGCGTCGCTGCGCCGGGCCGCCGAGCGCATCGAGTGGCTCGCGCGTTAGGGTTCAGGCGTGGGACGCGGATCGCGACCAATCAAGCGCTGGAGGAACGACCGCCAGCGCAGGAAGAAGGAACGCGACAAGCGCAAGAGCGCGCCTCCCGCTACTCCCCGCTCTCGGTCCTAGCCTCCAGCCAGTCGTACAGCGGCCCTTCGGCTACCTCGAGGAAGCGCGGCTCGATCTCGTTGCCGGCCGCGGTGAGCAGCTCCGCGACGGCAACGTAGTCGCGGCCCGGCGCGCGATGGTTGCCCGAACCGAGCGACGCGACCGCGAGCGGCGTGACGTGCTGCGTCTCGGTGCTCCAGCCCGACGCGTCGGCCCCCGCCTCGAGCAAGCGGCGAACGACCTCGGGATCGCCCACCCAGGCCGCGTGGCCGATGAGCGGCAGATTGGGCGACCCGGCAACGAACCCGCGGTAGTCCGGTCCGACCGCCTCGATGACCGCGTCGAGGTGCCCCCGCAGCGCCGCCATGACGATCACTTCCTGCGCATCGGGATCCTCGGGGAAGGGGCCGCTCGACCGCTCGCCGTGCGCCAGAGTCGCGAGCGCGAGATCCTCGGGCGCCACGGTCGTGTCTGCGCCGAGCTCGGCCAGGGTTTCCGCAACATTGTCGCGACCGCGGATGACCGCGTGCTGGTACGGGGTGCGCAGCGGTACGTCGCCGCGCCACGTCTCACCGCCCGGAGCGTCCAGGTCGGCGCCGTGCTCGGCGAGGAGGCGTAGTGCGTCGGGACCACGTCCGCGTCGCACGGCATGTGCCACGTACGCGGCGTCGGTGACGTCCGCACCCGCCTCCAGGAGCAGGCGGACGTGCTCTAGCTCCTCGTAGTCCAGGGCATGCGCGAGCGCGTTCGTACGGTCTACGGTCGCGCCGTGATCGAGCAGGAGCTCGAGGCACGCGGTGTCCCGGGTCTCGACCGAGTGGTACAGCGACTCGCCGTCATCCGGGTTCGCTCCCGCCTCGAGCAGGATCCTGGTCAGCTCCGGATTGTGGACGACACCGGCCGCGCCGTAGAGCGCCGACATGTCGCCGTACTCGTTCTCGAACGTCGCGTTCGGATCGGCGCCCTGCTCCAGCAGGTCGCGGGCCAGCTCCGGTGACGCGAAGCAGGAGTGGCACACGTACAGGATCGGCGCCCAGCCGCGCGGCCCGCCGGTGGCGTTCGGGTCGCCTTCCCAGCCACGACCGAGCACGAGGCGCGCCCACGGGTCGCGCTCGATCTCCGGGCGGGCTTCGAGCATGCGCTCGGCACGGGTGCGGTGGTTCTCGGTTGCGGCCCTGACGAAGGCATCCGCGTTCGCCTCGGTCGCGGCGACGAGCGCCGGCCAGCTCGGATAGCCGTTCTCCCGCGCAACGACCAGTTGCGCGCGGGCCAGGATCGGCTCGCGTCCGCCCAGCCGTTCGAGCGCTTCGGCATCGCCGGCGCATGCGGCGCGGACGAGCTCCTTCGCCTGCTTGCGGAGTTGCTCCAGGTTCATGTCGACCTCCCTCCGTCGGGCCCGTGTCCGCATCTCGGGCGGAGAAGAGATCGGTTGGTGAAGCGGTCGTTCGAAGAGGTGGGCTCTGCCCTGCCCGCGGACCGGGTGCGCCCTCGCGCGCGACGCGGCATATTACTGCGCGGCGACCAGCCGGACGTACGGCTTGCCGCGGCGCGTGACGGCGATCTCCTCGCCGGCGGCGGCCCGCTCCATGTACCAGCCGAAGTGGTTGCGGAACTCGTGCGCGCCGACGGAAGTGGAGCCGAGCCGGGATCGAACCCGCGACCTCTTGCATGCCATGCAAGCGCTCTCCCAGCTGAGCTATGGCCCCAGAGCGGCCTAGTGTAGCTTCGAAGGAGAAATCGTCAGCCCAGTTGATCGCGGCTCGTTGGGCGTTGCGCGGCGGCGCGAGACGCAAGTAGATCTGGCTGCTGATTCGGAGAACCGCTCGATCGGGATGAAGAAACAACGGTCGAGGTCAGTCGCAGTAGGCGGCGAAAGCGTCGATTTCATCGGGCGTGTACGGCGACGCTGGATAAATCCGATCAGCGGACCTGCGAGCAGGAACGGCAGATGCATGACGACGACATCGCCGCGACGGACGGCCCACTTGCATTGAACGCGCGCATAGCCGCTCTCCGAGGTCGAAGATCAGGTCGTACCGGTGGCCGTCGCTCAGCGGCTTGAAGACGCCGATGCCCAGCTTGATCGCCGCGGTGGCGATTTCCATCTCCGCGATCGAGCCCTTCTGGTCGGGGGTGAGCATCCGACCATTGTAGTTGCCTAGTCGGACAACTAGACCGAGACGGCCTCGTCGACCTTCTCGCTCGGCACGTCGCTCCAGAGATCCTCGAGCCGGTAGTACTGCCTCGCTTCGGGCGTGAAGACGTGGAGCACGACGTCGAGGTAGTCGGCGACGATCCAGGTCGCCTCGCGCTCGCCGTCCACCGCGACGGGAATCGAGCCCGCCTCGTGCTTCATCTGGAAGTAGACCTCGTCCCAGATCGCCTTCGTCTGGCGCGGGTTGTTCCCCTGGCAGATGACGAAGTAGTCGGTGAAAGCGCAGACGGGCCGCATGTCGAGGATGACGACGTCCTTCGCCAGCTTTTCCTGCGCGAGGCCGGCGATGCGGCGGGCTTGTTCGTGTGAGTTCAGAGGCTCTTCAGATCCCTTTCGAGGTCGCTGATCAGTGTAGCCCCGGTCAGTGACGGTAAACGCCGGTCTCCTCGATCAGCTCGGCCACCGCCGGCGGGACGAGGTCCTCGATCGGCTCCCCGGTCGCAACCCGACGCCGCACGTCACTGGACGAAACGTCGAAAGGCGGGATCTCGAAGACCTCGACCCCGTCGCGCGCGGCGACCAGGTAGCCCGGACGGGTGGCGACGCCCAGCCGCGCGAGCTCGAGGACAGCCTCGGGCTCCTTCCACGACGCGAACCCGACGAGCTGGTCGGCGCCGATGAGGAAGATCGGATCGTCCCAGTGCCGCGCGCGCAGCATGTCCACCGTGTACGGAAAGGGATCGAGCTCGACCTCGAGACCGGGGAACGCGGCGCGCGCCATTCGTACCCGGACGTCTGCCGGCGCGACGGGCGGCTTGTGGCCGGGCGACTCGCCGACGAGGACGACGAAGCGATCGAACGGGAAATGGCGCCGAGCGGCGTCGGCGAGGGCCACGTGCCCGTTGTGCGGCGGATCGAAGGAGCCGCCGTACAGGCCGGTCATGCGAGCTCGAAGACCTCGTCGCCGATCTCGACCTCGGCGCCCGTACGCGCGCCGGCGGCGCGCAGCGCCTCTTCCAGCTCCTCGCCCTGGGGCGCCTCGCCGGTGATGCGGTATCCGCGGTCGGTGCGGAAGATCCGGTACGGCCGCGACCTCGGCTTCGGCCGGTAGACGAGGAAGTCGGCAACCGCAGCCTCGTCCTCTTCAGGAGGCTCGGCGCTGGGCACGAGCGCGAACAGGGCGCGCCGGAACTCGTCCACGCCCTCGCCGGTGGCGCACGAGACGGCGAAGACGCGCACGACGCGCGGGTCGTCCAGCTCCAACGTCGGCGGCGCGGCCAGGAGATCGAGCTTGTTCAGCACGACGACCTGCGGGAGCTCTGCGAGCCCGGCGCCGTACGCACCGAGCTCGCGGTCGACGACCTGGAACTGCTCCGCGGGATCTCCCGCAGCCGCATCGATGACGTGGACGAGCATGCGCGCGCGCTCGAGGTGCGCGAGGAACTCGTGGCCGAGCCCGACGCCTTCGCTGGCGCCCTCGATCAGGCCGGGGACGTCGGCGACCGTCAGCTGGCGGCCGTCGGGCGCGTCGACGGTTCCCAGGACAGGCTCGAGCGTGGTGAAGGGGTACTCGGCGACCTTGGGCCGCGCATTGGAGATGCGCCGCAGAAGCGAGGACTTTCCCGCGTTCGGCAGTCCCGCCAGCGCTGCGTCCGCCATCAGCTTGAGCCGGAGCTCGAGCGTCCGCTCCTCACCCGGCAACCCGGTCTCGGCAAAGCGCGGCGTCTGCCGCGTCGGCGACGCGAACCGCTTGTTCCCACGGCCCCCGGAGCCACCCTCGGCGACGACGGCGCGCGACCGCGGCCCGGCCAGGTCCGCCAGGATCGTCCCCTCCTCGTCGAAGACCTGCGTGCCGATCGGGACGCGCAACTCGACCGACTCCCCCGCGGCGCCGCTCTTGTTCGCGCCCTGCCCGTGCTCGCCGCGGCCGGCGCGGTAGCGCCGCCCGCGCTGAAACGCGCTCAGGTCGCGCAGATCGGGATCGGCGACGAGGACGACGTCTCCACCGGGGCCGCCGTCGCCGCCGTCCGGGCCCGCCCTTGGGCACGCGGTACTCGCGGCGGAACGACATGCTGCCGTCGCCGCCGCGACCCGCCGCGACGAAGATTCGGGCCTTATCGTGGAACATTCCGGCACTCGGCCGGAGCGAGGTGTAACGCGGGCGGAGCCGGGCTTCGCCCGAGCGCAGCCCACGTACCCGTCAGACCAGCGGCAGGCGTGAAGGAGGGGGCTCGTGGGGGAACCATGGGTTCCCCCACGGTTACGTTACGGAGATCGAGCGGCGCTCGCCGCTCGTGCGGAACTCGACCTTGCCGTCGCGCTTGGCGAAGATCGTGTGGTCGGTTCCGAGGCCGGTTCCCGGGCCGGGGCGGAAGCGCGTCCCGCGCTGGCGCACGATGATCATCCCGGTCTTCACGTCCTGACCGTCGAAGATCTTGACGCCGAGCATCTTCGGGTTCGAGTCGCGCCCGTTGCGGGACGAGCCGAGTCCTTTTTTGTGAGCCATTACTCCGTCTCCTTCTTGGCCGCCGGCTTGCGTGCGGCGGGCTTCTTCGCTGCGGGCTTCTCCGCGGCAGGCTTGTCTTCGGTCTGCGCGGCGGGCTTCCTCGCGGCCGCCTTCTTGCCCAGCTTCTGGATCTCCACCTCGGACATCCGGCTGCGGTGCCCCGTGTGCTTGCTGTACCCGGTCCGCTTCCGGTATTTCCCGATGCGGATCTTGTCGCCCAGCGTGTGCGAGACGACCTTCGCCGTCACCTGCACGCCCTTGGGAGCGAACTCGGTCTTGCCGTTGTCGGTAAAGAGCAGCACGTCGGGATGGAAGGTCTTGCCCTCGGCCTCGCCGAGACGATCGACCACGATGCGGTCGCCTTCCTGTACGCGGTACTGCTTGCCCGCCAGTCTGATGATTGCGTAGCTCATTTCACGTAGGAACGCGGGCTCGTGCGCCCGCGAACCCGAAATTCTAGCTGTCGGCCGTCTTCTCCGTGGTCGCCGCGGGCTTCTTCCGGCGGTTGCGCCCGCCGCGCGAGCCGCGCCGCGTGCGCTTGCGCGGCTTCGGCGTCTCCTCGCCCTGCGCGCCGTTCTGGCTGGGCTCCCCCACCTCCGCGACGGCCTCGGGCTCGTCCTGCCCGAGATCCGGCTCGGGGATGTGGATGCGCGCCTCGACCTGTCCGTTTGCTTCGCCGTCGGGCGGTGCGGTCGCCTCCCCGTCGGACGGTGCGGACCCGTCGGACGATGCGGTCGCAGCGGCGGTCGCGGGCTTGCGCCGGCGACGGCCTCCGCGCGAGCCGCGGCGGGTCTTGCGCTTTGGCTTGTCGGGGTCCGACCCGTCGGCGGTCGCGGCCGCGTCCTCCGTCTCGGTCTCGGTCTCGGCCTCCTCGACCGTCGCGGTCACGTCCTCCTCCGCCGTCTCTTCGACTGCGGGGTCGTCCCTTTCCGCCCCGGCCGGCTTGCGCCGGCGCGGCTGCCGCGTCGGCTTGACGGCCTCGAGCTCCGCGGTGACCGGTGCGACGGACACTGCCTGCTTGCCGGGCTGGGTCAGGAGCGATCCGTAGGCGACTCCGTCGAGGACGCGCTCGATCCGCACCTTGACCTTCTTGCCGACCATCTTCGCGGCGTCGCCGACGACCACGGCGTTGCCGTTCAGGCGGCCGACTCCGGCCTCGGGGTCGTAGAGCCCGACCTCGCCGAGCTCGATTCGCACCTCGGCGCCCTCCTCGAGCCCGTTCGAGGGAGCGAGCTTCGAACGCGGCCCCTGGGCGACGACGTTGAAGTGCTCGACCTCGACGTCCTTGCGCGGGACGACGTAGAACCGGCGTCGCGCCTGCTCCTCGATCGCCATCAGCTTGGACGCGCCCGGGCCGACCAGCAGCGCCGCGACGCGAGCGTTCAGCTCGACGCGGAACGCCTGGCTCCGCGACTGGCGCGCGAGGCCGCGCAGCTGCCGCTCGACCTCGATCGCGGCCGTCGCCTCGGAAATGAGGATTCCGTCGCCGCCGCACACCGTGCAGCGCGTGGTCAGGATCTCCCGCGGGCCGTCGGTCACGTTCTGCCGCGTCATCTCGACCAGGCCGAGCGGAGAGATCTCGACGACGTACGTCTTCGTCCTGTCACGCTCGAGCTCGGTGCGGAGAGCCTCCTCGACGAGCGCCCGGTTCTTCGGGTTCGCCATGTCGATGAAGTCGATGACGATGATCCCGCCGATGTCGCGCAGGCGGAGCTGGCGTACGACCTCCTTGACCGCCTCGAGATTGTTCTTGGTGATCGTGTCCTCGAGCCTCCCGCCCGACGACTTGGAGCGTGAGCCGGTGAACCGGCCCGTGTTGACGTCGATGACCGTGAAGGCCTCGGCGTAGTCGAAGATCAGGTAGCCGCCCGAGGGGAGGTCGACGCGGCGCGAGAGCGTCGAGCGGATCTCGCGGTCGACGCCGAAGCGCTCGAACAGCGGTTCCTTCTCGCGGTCGCGGACGACGCGCTCCACCATGTGCGGCGAGGTCTTCTTCAGGTAGCCCGTGACGCGCTTGTATGTCGCCTCGTCGTCGATCATCGCCCGCTCGAAGTCCTCGGTGAAGAGATCGCGGACGACGCGCAGCGGCAGTTCCGACTCCTGGTAGACGAGGCTCGGCGCCTTTACCTCCTGCTCGTGCTTCTGGATCTCGTCCCACAGGCGCTGCAGGAAGACGAGGTCGCGCTCGATGTCCTCCGCGCTCGCGCCTTCGGCTGCGGTCCGGACGATGACCCCGCCCTTCGGCAGGTCGATCTTCTTCAGGATGTCGCGCAGGCGCGTGCGCTCGTCGTCGTCGAGCCGCCGCGAGACGCCGAGGCCCTCGCCGCTCGGGACGAACACGACGAACCGCCCGGGAAGCGAGATCTCGGTCGTCAGGCGCGCGCCTTTCGACTTCATCGGGTCCTTGACCGCCTGGACGAGGATCTCCTGTCCACGCGTAATCAGGTCCTGGATCTTGCGCTGGCCCTTGCCCTCCAGCTCGGGGCCGACGATCTCGTCGACGAACAGGAATCCGTTCTTCTCGAGGCCGATCTCGACGAATGCGGCCTCCATGCCGGGAAGGACGTTGTCGACCTTCCCCTTGTAGATGTTGCCGGCGATCGAGCGGCGTTCCGGGCGCTCGAGGTAGACCTCGGCCACCTGGCCGTCCTCCAGGACGGCGACCCGCTGCTCGCCGATGTCGGCCGTGATCACGAGCTCGCGCTTTGCGGGCGGAAGGGGCGCGCGCTTGGTTGCGACGCGACGGCGCTGGCCGCTGCGTCCTCCGCTGCGCTCGGGCTTTCGCTCGGGCCGCTTCCCGGCCGTCGGCTTGGGCTTCGGCTCTTCCTTCTCCTTCGCCTCCGCCTGCGGGGTCTGAGCGGGCTTTCGGCGGTTGCGCCCGCCGCGGCTACCGCGTCGACGCCTCGTGGTCTTCGGTGTGTCCTCGCCGGTTGGGGCGGGCTCTTCGGGTGCTTCTACTTCAGGTGCTTCTTCGGGTGCTTCTTCGATCGGGGCCGGGGCCTGTTCGGCCTGCGGCGCTTCGAGCTTTTGCTTCCTTCGTCGGAACCAGGGCAAGCGAAATCTCCTTCTCGTGCGCGCGCGCGTGCATCGCTCGGGGAGGCCGGCGGAACGTGCGCAGCGTCTTATGGTTGGAAAACATCTTGTGTCCTACGGTAGCAACTGGTTCGGAACGCTCTTCTGGACAGGTCCGTCCGGCCTCGGTCCTACCATGCGCGCATCACCACGACCGGGGAGGTGCCGGCAGTGCCCGAGGAGCGAGAAGCGTACGAGCTGCTACTCATCGAAGAAGCCGACGCCTGGTTCGAGTATCTGGAGGCCACGCGCGGCCAGAGCGAGACGAGGTACAAGGAGGTCGAGCCCTGGGCGTGGGCCAGGCTGCGTCAGCGGCTGCGTGCCGTCAGGGCGCGGCGCGCGAAGCTGCGGCCGGCAGCAGCCTGAGTTAGCGGCGGCGTGAGGCCCGCGGGCGCGCCCTTGATCGGGCGCCGATCGCGAGCAGCAGGCCCATGGCGGCCAGGTTCGTGATCATCGACGAGCCGCCGACGCTGACGAACGGGAGCGGGATGCCGGTGATCGGCGCGAGCCCGATCGTCATCCCGACGTTGACGAAGACCTGGAACAGGAAGGCGACGACGATCGTCCCGGCCGCGATCGCCGAGAAGCGATCCCGCGCGATCGTCACGATTCGCAGGCCTCTCCAGACGACCAGCAGGTAGAGCCCGAGCAACAACGCGCCGCCCGCAAACCCCCGCTGCTCGGCGTAGGACGAGAAGGCGAAGTCCGTCGCGTGCTCCGGCAGGTAGTTGAAGTTCGTCTGCGTCGACCCGGTCACTCCACGCCCGGTCAAACCGCCGGCGCCGACACCGATCAACGACTGGATTGATGTTGTAGCCGGAGCCGCTCGGATCGTTGCCGGGATGCAGGAACGCGGTGAAGCGGGTCTCCTGGTACGGCTTGAGGATGTGGATCCCGCCCGCAGGCAGGAACCACAGGACGGCCGTCACCGCCAGAGCAGCGGCGAGCCCGATCACCGCCAGGTGCGTCCAGCGCGTCCCGGCAAGGAACAGGGCTGCGAGGATCGCGATCGAGTAGACCAGAGCGGTTCCGAGGTCGGGCTGGAGGAAGACGAGCAGGAGCGGAACCAACCCGAGCCCAATCGTCGCGGCCGTCGTCCTCCACTCGTCCAGGCGCTTGGCGCTGTCGGCGAGGAAGGCCGCGAGGAACAGGATGAAGAGCAGCTTTCCGAACTCGGACGGCTGGAAGCGGAAGAAGCCGAGCTCGATCCAGCGGCGCGAGCCGCGCGCGGCCTCGCCGACCAGGATGACGAAGGCCATCCCGCCCGTCATCACGCCGTAGACCCACCACTTGTGGCGGCGGTACAGCTCGGGGTCGACGAACAGCGCGACCAGGAACGCGATCGCCCCGAGCAGCGCGAAGATGCCCTGGCGGACGAGGTAGTGGTTCGGGTCGCCGGTGACGTCGTGGCTCGTGATCCCGGCGATCGCCCACAGGCCGACGCCGACGAGCGCGCCGATGGCGCCCAGCAGGAGCCAGTCGAGGTCGCGCGGCGACCACGCGAGAGCGTCCCGCTCCTCGCGCACGCGAATCCCGACCCTGGTGACGTACTCGACCATCAGTCAGTGGACCCCGGGAGCGCGTACTGCGCCGACTTGACGTGGAAGAACTGCTGGAACACCTGCAGGGCCGCCGGAGCCGCGGCCGTGCCGCCGTGGCCGCCGTTCTCGATCAGCGCGCAGACGACAAGCTCCGGATCCTCGACCGGGCCATAGCCGCACCACCACGACTGGTCGACGACGGTCGGCCCGATGCGGGGCAGCGTGACGACCTTCTCCGCCGTCCCCGTCTTGCCGGCGATGTTGTACGGGAACTGACCGAAGACGGCGGTCGACGTGCCGTTGTTCCCGTGCGTGGCCCGGAGGAGACCGTCCTGCACCGCGGCGAGCGCCTCCGGATCGACGCCGACCGGCTGCGGATGGCCGACGGGGAACCGCCACTTGACCACCGGCTGGTTGTCGTTGGTGATCTGCTCGACGTCGCCTGCGAGGTGCGGGGTGACGAGCTTCCCGCCGTTCGCGATCATGGCGTAGACGCGCGCCATCTGGAGCGGCGTGAGCTGGAGATCGCCCTGGCCGATCGCCAGCTGGATCGAGTTACCGGGCTTCCAGATCCGGTCGACCTGCCACTGCGTCGGATCGGTCTTCCTCGTGAACGTGCGCTGCCGCCACTCCGGAGTGGGCAGCAGGCCCCTCTCCTCGCCGGGGATGTCGATGCCGGTCCGCTTCCCGATCCCGAAGCGCGCCGCCCAGGCCTGCAGCGGGTGGCCGCGCTCCTTCGGCAGTTTGAAGAAGTCGTAACCCAGTTGGTAGAAGTAGGTGTCGCAGGAGGCCTCGATGGCGTCGCCCAGGTCCATCGGCTGGTTGACGTTCGGGTCCCAGTTCTTGAACGTCCCGCCCAGCACCGGCCGCCCGGCCGCGTCGCGCACGTAGTAGACCGACGTGCATTGCAGCGTGTCGTAGGGCGAGATGATGTGCTCCTGCATCGCCGCGAGCGCGGTGATCACCTTGAACGTCGAACCGGCGGGATAGAGACCCGAGATCGCGCGGTCGAGCGCGGGGAAGTTGTCCTTCTTCGCGGTCTTCGGCGTCAGGCCCTCGGCGTTCAGCTTCTTGAGGTGGACGCGGCCGACGTACACGCTCGGCTTGTACGTCGGATAGGAGGCAAGCGCCCGGACGGCGCCGTTGCGTGGGTCGATCGCGACGATCGCGCCGCCGTTCGACGCCCAGCAGCCGTAGCAATCGCGGTTCTGGCGAGCCAGCTGGACCCCGTCCTTGATCGCCCGCTCGGCGGCCTGCTGGAGCTGCAGGTCGATCGTCAGACGCAGGGTGTCGCCCGGCTGCGGCTGCTGCCGGGGTTTGAAGACGCCACGGGGGCGCCCGCTCGCGTCGACGCGCAGCTGCGCCAGGCCGGCCTTCCCGCGCAGGTAGCTGTCGTAGACGCCCTCGACTCCTCCCTGGCCGATGCGATCGCCCGGGCGATAGTCGCCGCTTCGGTACGGCTTTTCCTTCAGCTGCGCCGGCGAGATCTCGCCGACGTGCCCGAGGATGTGCGCGCCGAGCGCCAGGTGGGGGTAGTGCCGAAGCGTGGTCGAGTGGACGTCTACGCCGCGGAACTTGTCCTGGTGCTCGAGGATGTAGGCCGCCTGCGCCCGGTGGACGCCGCTCTTGATCGTGACCGGGGTGAGCGGATCGGACACGTGTCCCTTCAGCAGCCCGACGACCGTTCGCGGCGACATCTTGAGGACGGCTGCGAGCCGGCGGAGCTCTCCCAGCTGGCGAGCCCACGTCTTCGGCAGGTCCTGCGGCCAGACGCGGACGATCGTCCCGGGGACGTTCGTCACCAGCGGTCGGCCCCGCTTGTCGACGATCGTCCCGCGCGGCGCCTCGATCCGAACCGTGCGGATCTGGTTGTTCTGCGCCTCGGCCAGATAGTGCGTCCCGGACAGCACCTGCAGCGCCCACAGCCGGAACAGGAGCACAGCGAAGACGGCGAGCGCGAGCACACCGAGGATGCCGACGCGCAGCGCGAGCTTCGGCGTGAAGCGGTACGGGATCTCGACGCGCTCGTCCGGCGGGAGGAACTCCGTTCGTCGCAGCCGCCGCAGCGGCGGCCGTGCGCCTGTCGTGCTACTCAATAGCCGCACCTCCCGAACCGGCTCGGCGTTCCCGAGCGAGAGGATCCAGCGGCAGAACGCGTAGACCGGCAGGGCGATCAGGAGGTTGAAGAGCAGCGTCGGCCAGAGCGCGTCGACGAGCACGGCTTGCGGCGATCCCCCCTCGCCCAACAGGAACCGGATGAGCAGCGCGGCCATCGCGTACAGGATCGTGATCACCCCGACCGAGAGGAGCGGGGCATGCCGGCCGCGCCCGGTCGTCTCCCCGTAGCGCCCGACCCAGTAGCCGACCAGCGTCAGCAGAAGCGCGGTCACGCCCATGGTCTCGAGCGTTGCTGTATCGACGACGAGCCCGGCGAAGAAGCCGCCGACCGCGCCGAAGATCGACCCACGAAGAAGGGCGACGGCGCAAAGCGTCACGAGCAACAGGTCTGGCGTGCCGCCGAGGACGGTGACGCCGTTCAGAATCGAGACCTGGATGACCGCCGCGACGAACAGGAGCGCCCCGGCCTTGACGCCGTCCAGAGCAATCATTTCTTCTTGACCAGGACGATCACGGAGTCGAGCGAGGAGAAGTCGACGTACGGCGTGATCTGGATGCTCTGGTACAGGTCGGTGCTCGGGATGCTCGCGCTCGAGACGATTCCGATTGGGATCCCCTTCGGGTAGATCGAGCTCAGCTTGCCCTGGTGCCAACCCGCCGTGATGATCCGGTTGTTCAGCGCCACGTGCGCCGACTTGGGAACCTTGTCGAGGAAGAGCGTCGTTCCGGGCCCGCTGCCATGCCGCACGATGCCCTCGGCGCGTGTGTCGATGTCGACGGCCGAGACGGCCGTGTCCTCGTCGGTCAGGAGCGTGACCTGCGCCTGATGAGAAGCGGTCGTCGCGATCTTTCCGACCAGCATGCCGTCGGGATCGACCACGGGGTCGTCGTCGTGGATTCCGTCCGCGCTGCCCGCGGCCACCACGACGCGCTGCTCGAACTGGCTCGGCAGCTTCGAGATGATCTCTGTCGTCACCGGCCGGTAGTCCTTCTGCAACTTCGGCCCTGAGATGTAGTGGAGCGACTTCCGGAGCTTCCGATTTTCCTGCGCGGCGGACTGAAACTTGATCAGCCGCTTGCGCACCCGGTCGAGCTCGGCCTGGAGTTGGTCGCGCTCGGACTTCGCGTCCACGAGGCCGCGCACGTAGTTGTAGAGGTCCTGGAAGGGATGAGCGATGCGCGTGGCGGCGACCTCGAACGGGCGCAGGACGGTCGACCCGGCGTTCTGGATCGAGTGCAGCGCGCCGCCGTCCGACTCGCGGAAGTAGACCGTGATGAGGACGAGCGAGACGACGACGAGCACCCCCACGATGATCCGTCGCTTGACCGGGCCGCTGAAGCGGCCGCTCAGGCGGGGCGGCGGATACGAGGACGACGTCGACCGCTGCGATGACCCCAGCACCGCCAGCCGTGCAGATCGGTTGCGAGGCACGGGAGCGACCTAGTTTAGGGAAGCAGGCGGAAGGGTTAGCGCCTGTACCCGTTGCGCCGCTTGGCGCTCGAGCGGGCGCTGCGGTGGATCGCCTCGAACTCCTCGAGGCTGCGCCCGGAGCCGACCGCGACACAGGTCAGCGGCGACTCGGCCAGGTGCACCGGCATCTGCGTCTCGTGGCGCAGGCGCTCGTCCAGCCCGCTCAGGAGGGCGCCCCCGCCGGCGAGGACGATGCCGCGGTCCATGATGTCCGCCGCCAGCTCGGGCGGCGTCTTGTCGAGGGTCGACTTGATCGCATCGATGATCTGCGTGACCGGCTCCTCGAGCGCGCGCCGCACTTCCTCGCTGCTCAGGATGATCGTCTTCGGCAGGCCGGTCAGCATGTCGCGGCCGCGCACCTCCGCCTGCACCTCGTCCTTCATGTCATAGGCGGAGCCAATCTCGAGCTTGATCTCCTCCGCGGTCTGCTGGCCGATCAGGAGCTTGTACTCGCGCTTGATGTGGTTGACGATCGCCTCGTCCATCTCGTCGCCGCCGACGCGGAGGCTCTGCGAGACGACAATGCCGCCCAGAGAGATGACGGCGACCTCGCTCGTGCCGCCGCCGATGTCCACGATCATGTTCCCGGTCGGCTCGGCCACGGGTAGCCCGGCGCCGATCGCGGCCGCCATCGGCTCCTCGATCAAGTAGGCCTGGCGCGCGCCGGCGGTCAGCGTCGCCTCCTCGACAGCGCGCTTCTCGACGCCGGTGACGCCCGAGGGGACGCAAACGACGACGCGGGGATGCGCAAAGCGGTGCTGGTGCACCTTCTGGATGAAGTGCCGGAGCATCTGCTCGGTCACCTCGAAGTCAGCGATGACGCCGTCCTTGAGCGGGCGGATCGCGGAGATCGTTCCCGGCGTCCGCCCGAGCATGCGCTTGGCTTCGACGCCGACAGCGTGCACCTCACCGGTGCGCTGGTCGATCGCCACGACAGACGGCTCGGAGAGGACGATGCCGCGTCCGCGCACATAGACGAGCGTGTTGGCCGTGCCGAGATCGACGGCCATGTCGCGGCCGCCGAAGCCGTTGAAGTAGCTCATGAGCCCCATAGGGAGCAACCGAGTGTACCCGCGTCTGAAAATAAAGTCCTGGATATGCCGCGAGTTCGACTCGTCTCGTGGAAGCCGGAGGAGTCCGATGAGCTGGCCGCGCTGCTGCGCTCGTTCGGGCATGAGGTCGACGGCTCGCCGATCGCCACCGACACGATCCGCGCGCTCCCGCGTGAAGAGGTGGACGCCTTCGTCATCGACCTCGACCGTTTGCCGTCGCAGGGACGGGACGTCGGGGTCACGCTCCGCCGCGCAAAGAGCTCCCGGTACGTCGCCCTCGTGTTCGCGGGCGGCGCGCCGGAGAAGGTCGAGCGCGTGCGCGAGCTCCTGCCGGATGCGACCTTCGCCGGCTGGGATGAGATCGGCGCAGCGCTGCAGCGCGCCCTCGCCTCTCCGCCGTCGGATCCCGTCGTCCCCGATTCGAACCTCGCCGCCTATGCCTCGACACCGCTGGCGCAGAAGCTCGGGATCAAGGAGGGCTCGGTCGTCTGCCTCGTGGGTGCGCCCGAGGGCTTCTCTCTGCCGGGCTTGCCTGCAGGCGCCGTCGTGCGGCGGCGCGGGCCGCGCGACCTGACCATGGTCTGGGTGCGGAGCGCGACCGGGGCGAAGCGCGTCTGGGAACGGCTAGCACGCGACGAGAAGGTCGACGACGTCTGGATCGTGTGGGCGAAGAAGGCTTCCCCGCTCTACAGCGACGTGACGCAGGCGAACGTCCGCGAGCCGGGAATGGCCCGCGGGTTCGTGGACTTCAAGGTGTGCGCGATCGACGAGACGTGGACCGCGCTGCGGTTCAAGCGACGCAGGTAGTTCGCACCAGCAGCAAGCTCGAGCGCAAGACCGCTTCGGCCGGTGCGCAAACTCCAGTCGAGGGCAATGCGGATGTTGTCCCGCTCGGCATCGACCCGCGGAACCCACTCCTTGAGCGCACCTCCGAGGAGGAACGGCTCGGCATCCTTGGCGAAACCGAGGACGTAGTCCGCATGCCGCATGCGGAGAACCTCGACTTCGCCGGATAGTTCGAGGCGTTCGAGCGCGTACTCGCGGATCGTTTCCAGCATCCAGAAGCGATGCCTTTCACGAACCCGGACGAGGCTCTTGTCGACGAGCGACTGGAGCGTGTCGAGGTCGGCATCGCACACCTGCTCGACCGCCTCGAGCGTGCAGCCTCCCGCGAAGACCGACAGGCGCGCGAACAGCCGCTGCTCGTGCTCGTCGAGCAGCTCATGGCTCCATTCGATAGTCGCGCGCAGCGTTTGCTGCCGCGGATCGACCCCCCGCCCTGCCTTCAGCAGGTCCAGGCGCGTCACGAGCCGTTCCAGCAGCTGCTGCGGCGAAAGAACGGTCAGCCGGGCAGCGGCGAGCTCGAGGGCAAGCGGGAGGTTCTCGAGCCGCGCGCACAGCTCCCACACGGCGTCGTCGGGCTCGAAGTCGGGCTTGGCCGCCCGGGCGCGCGCAACGAACAGCCTGGCGCCGTCCTGGGGGTCGAGCGGCGGCACCGGATACGCCTGCTCGCCCGGAATCCGGAGCAGCTCGCGGCTCGTCACGAGCAGGCGGAGGTTCGGGCACGAGGCGTGGAGGCCGATGAGGTCGTCGGCCGCCTCCATCAGATGCTCGAAGTTGTCGAGCAGAAGGAGGAGGTGCTTGTCGCCGACATGGGCGCGCGACGCCGTCGCTGGCGCCGACCGCTTGGCCGGCCTGTTCGAGGACGAGCCCGGGATCGCGCAGCGGCGCGAGCGGAACCCAGAAGACGCCGTCGGGAAAGCGCTCGGACGGCTTCGGCACCGACCTGGAGAGCGAGCCGAGTCTTTCCCGTCCCGCCCGGCCCCGTGAGCGTCAGCAAGCGCGTCTCCTCGAGGAGGTCGAGGACGCTCGCGAGCTCGTCTTCACGACCGAGGAACGGGGTCGCCGGGACGGGCAGGTTGGTGCGGTACAGCGTCTTCAGCGGCGGAAAGTCGCCTCCGCCCAGCTGCGAGATCCGCTCCGGCGCGCTCAGATCCTTGAGCCGGTGCTCGCCCAGATCCCGCAGTTCCTCGGCGACGAGCGCGGCGGTCGCAGCCGAGACGAGGACCTGCCCGCCGTGGCCGGCCGCGGCGATCCGCGCGGCGCGATGGACGTCCGCACCGATGTAATCCTCGGCAGCGAGCAGTGGCGTACCGGTGTGGATGCCCATTCGTACAGGCACCTCGAGCGCCTCCTGGGCCTCCCGCGCGGCGGCGAGGGCACCCGGCGCCGAGGCGAAGGCGACGAAGAATGCATCCCCCTGCGTGTCGACTTCGACCCCGCCGTGGCGCCGGAACGCGTCGCGCAGAACGCGTCTGTGCTCGGAGAGGACGTCGCGGTAGCGCTCGGGGCCAAGCTCGTACAGCAGCTTCGTCGAACCCTCGACGTCGGTGAAGAGGAAGGTGACGGTGCCGGTCGGGAGGGAGCCCTCCACGAACGCATCTTTGCGCAGGTAACGCGACGCGAGGTCCGAATTACTCAGGGATGGCCGGCGCGAGCCAGGAAGCGCTGTACGCGTCCATCGACCTCGAGCTCTCGTGGTCCGAGGACGAGCTGCCTCAGGCGCGCGGACGAAGCACGTCCACGGTCTCCATCCATACCTCGGGAAGTTCGTGCCGCAACTGGTCGAGGTCTTCCTCGGCCGCTACTTCCGGGCGGGCGACCGCGTCTACGACCCGTTCGCGGGGTGCGGAACGACGCTGGTCGAGGCGAACGTGTTCGGCGCGGACGCCGTCGGCTGTGACATCTCCGCCTTCAACTGCCTGCTGGCGCGGGTCAAGACGGCGCGCTACTCGCTCGGCGAGCTCGAGCTCGGGCTCCGCGGAACGCTCGAAGAAGCACGGCGGTCGCGCCGCTCGACGCGGGGCGCGAGCGAGTGGCTCCAGCGCTGGTACGCACCGCAGGCGCTGGCCGAACTGCTCGCGTACCGCCGGGCCGCCCTCCGTCTAGATCCGCCCTACGACGACGTCGCGCGCATCGTTCTTTCCCGCGCCGCCCGCTCAGCGCGGCTGACGACGCATTTCGACCTCGACTTCCCGCGGGAACCTGTCTCGGCGCCGTACCACTGCCGCAAGCACAAGCGCGAGTGCCGCCCGTCGAGGAGGCGTGGAAGTTCCTCGCCCGTTACTCGGAGGACACGGTCGGGCGCCTGCGGGCATTCGCGTCGGCGCGGAGCGTGCGCAGCGTCGAGGTCGTCCACGGCGATGCGCGGTCAGTGCGGGTCGGCCGCGCGAGCGGCGTGATCACCTCGCCGCCGTACCCGGGCTTGATCGACTACCACGAGCAGCATCGCTACGCGTATGAGCTCCTGAAGCTTCCGGATCGTTCGGCGCTCGAAATTGGTCCGGCCGCCGGCGGCCGCAGCCGAACCGCGCTCGACCGCTACGTCGCAGCGATGAGCGAGACGTTCGCGAACACGTCGATGCAGCTCGAGCAGCGGCAGCCCGGTGGTCATCGTGGTGCACGACTCGCACGACCTGTATCCGTCGATTCTCGAACGGTCGGGCCTTCGCCTGGAGGAGCGGATCACGAGGCACGTCAACCGGCGCACCGGGAGGCGCGCCGGCGAGTTCTTCGAGGACGTGCTCGTCTGCCGGACCGGTTAGGTCTCGTCGCCCGCCAGGATCCGGTAGAGGCCGCGGCGGGTCGACTCGAGCAGCTCGCGGGCCTCGCCGCGTTGTGACTCGGTTCCCGCCTGGACGACCTGGCGGGTGGCCATGCCGATGTCCATGACGAGCCGCATCAGGGCGCGGATGTCATCCGGCGTGCCGGCGCCGGCGTCCTCCCACGGAGTGCCGAACCGCTCGCGGTTGTCTTCCAGATGCTTGCGGCCGGCGTCGGTCAGCTCGTAGACGGTGCTGCCCTCGCGCGACTCTCCGCGCACGAGCCCTTCGTCGGCGAGCAGCTGGAGCGCGGGATAGACCGAGCCGGGGCTCGGCCGCCACGAGCCGCCGCTGCGCTCCTCCAGCTCTTGCATGACCTGGTAGCCGTTGCGCGGCTGCTCGTCGAGCAGCAGGAGGATCGCGGCGCGGACGTCTCCCCGGCGCATGCGCCGGCCGCCCCAGCCGCCGCGTCCTCGGGGACCGCCGAATGGCGGCCCAACACGATGGTGGAAATGATGGTGTCGCATGCCGTGATATTACACGATATATCGTTACCGGTCAAGAGCGCACGTTATCCGAACCCGTAAGCCCCGGGAAAGCGCTCCGCGAGGAGCCGCACGAGCAGCGCGCCCGGGAGGCCGACCACGTTCAGATAGTCGCCGTCGATCCGCTCGACGAGGGACGCGCCGAGGCCCTGGATCGCGTAGGCGCCGGCCCGACCCTCCCACTCCCGGCTCGCGACGTAGCGGGCGAGATCGCGGGCGTCGAGGGGACGGAAGGCGACGCGCGTCACCTCCTGGTGCACCTCCTCCCATGCGGGCGTGATCAACGCGAGACCCGAAACGACCTCGTGCGTCTTGCCTGCGAGGCTCTCGAGCATCTCCTCGGCCTGCTCCGCCGTCTCGGCCTTGCCGTAGACGCGGCCGCCCGCAGATCACCTCGGTGTCGCAGCCGAGCACCGGTCGGCCGTCGGCGTGCTCGAGCATCGAGCGCGCCTTGCCGAGCGCGTGTGCGACGGGGTCGCCCTCGTTCTCCTCGTACGCGGGCGCGAGCACGTCGAACGGAATGCGCAGCTGCTCGAGGATCTCGCGCCGGCGCGGCGATGTCGAGGCGAGGAGGAGCGGCGGCGCCGGCGGGACGCTCATCGACTGCGTCGGGATCCCACGACCTCATCCCCCGGGGCGCTGACGCGCCCGACCCCCGAGATGAGCGTAGCCGTGAACGTGTGACGGGTGGGTGACGGCTTCGTGCCGGATGTGTGACGAGCCGGGCCGGCCGCTCATCCGCGCTTCCGCGCCCGCCAGATCTCCTCCGAGGGCCACTTCCTCGCCCAGTCGGCCGAGACGAAGTCGTACCGCGGGTGATCCTCCGCCTCGGGCGGCGCCTGGAGCTCGAGCAGGTCGACGATCTCGAAACCGTTGTCGCGCAACACCCGGATCCAGTCGCCGTGCGAGAGGTGGTACTCGACCCCCTCGTCCGCGTCCGCCGACCATTCGAAGCGGTGCATGCCGAATTGAGGCCGGAGAAGACGTTCTTCTGCCTGTCCATCGGGGGGCGAGCACAGGATGGTCAGCGTCGAGTTCCGCAGGAAGACGAGCTCGCCCCCCGGCCGCAGCAGGCGCGCCGCCTCGGGAATCCACTTGTACGGATCGGCCCAGATCGACGCCCCGTACTCGGAGATCGCGACGTCGAACGACGCATCCGGGAGCGGGACCTCCTCCGCGAACGCCTCGACCAGTTCGAGCTCGATTCCCGTGCTTTGGATGCAACGACGCGCGGTCTCGAGCTGGGCAGGCGTCGGATCGACGCCGACCACGCGCCGTGCACCGCGCCGCTTCATCCAGGCGCCAAAGTACGCGGTGCCGCAGCCTAGCTCGACCACATCCTTCCCCGACACGTCGGGGAGTGCGCGCAGCTCCCGCTCGGGAACGTTCCAGATCCCCCAGTCGAACTCGTCCTGCAGCCAGTCCTGCTCGGCACGCGCGTCCGTGTAGTCCTGGTTGGCGCGCGTCCAGACCTCGATGTTGAGCTCACTCATGCTTCCGCGCCCGCCAGATCTCCTCCGAGGGCCACTTCCTCGCCCAGTCGACGGTGACGAAGTCGTAACGCGAGTGCGTCTCCGCGCCCTCCGGAGCCTGGATCTCGATCAGGTCGAGGATCTCGAAGCCGTTTTCGCGCAGCAGCCGGATCCAGTCGCCGTGCGAGAGGTGGTACTCGACGCCGTCGTCCACGTCCCCCGACCACTCGAAGCGGTGCATGCCGAACTGCGGGCGCGCGAGTCGCTCCTCGGCGCGACCGTCGTCCGGCGAGCACAGGATGACGAGCGTGGAGTTGCGCAGGAACACGAGCTCGCCGCCGGGTCGGAGCAAGCGAGCCGCCTCGGGGATCCACTTGTACGGGTCGGCCCAGATCGACGCGCCGTATTCGGACACGGCGACGTCGAAGGACGCATCCGGGAGGGGCACGTCCTCCCCGAACGCCTCGACGAGCTCGAGCTCGATCCCGGTCTTCTCGACCAGGCGCCGCGCGGTTGCGAGCTGCGCGGGAGTCGGATCGACGCCGACGACACGTCGCGCGCCGCGCCTCTTCAGCCAGGCGCCGAAATACGCTGTCCCGCAGCCGAGCTCGACCACGTCCTTTCCGGACACGTCCGGAAGAGCACCGAGGTCCCGCTCTCGAGAACGCCCCAGATGCCCCAGTCGATCTCGTCCCGCAGCCAGGCCTGCTCGGCGCGCGCGTCCGTGTAGTCCCTGTTGGCCCGCGTCCAGACCTCGATGTTGCGCTCGCTCATGCCTTTCGCGCCTTCCAGAGGTGTTCGCCGGGCCACTGCGCGGCCCACTCCGGAAAGACGTAGTCCCCGTACGTCGTCGTGGCACCGTTCGGTGGGCGGAGCTCGAACAACGCCTCGACCGAAAGCCCGTTCGCGCGCAGCAGACGGATCCAGTCGCCGTCTGTGAGCTCGTACGTGGCCGCGCCGTCGTCCTCGGCCGCGATCCCGAGCTCGAAGTAGGAGCGGTGGAGCGCCGAGTCGGTCTTCTCCGTCTCCTCGTCGTAACAGATGCAGAGGAGCGGGCTCGACACGTTGAAGGCGAGGATGCCGCCGGAGCGCAGCACGCGCGCGACCGCTGGGACGACGACGTGTGGATCGGCCCACGAAAGCGCGCCGTGATCGGAGAAGACGATGTCGAAAGAGTCGTCCGGCAGCGGGATCTCCTCGGCAGAGGCATGGATGAGCGGGAAGTCCACGCCGGCCTCGGCCATCGATGCCCTCGCGTGCTCGAGCTGCCGGGCGGAGTTGTCGAGACCGACCGGCCGGGCACCGCGCCGCGCCAGCTCGATCGACCAGCGTGCCGCTCCGCAGCCGAGCTCGAGAATGTCCTTGCCTTCGACCTCGCCCAGCGCGCCGATCTCGGCCTCGGGGATCGACCATGCGCCCCAGATCAGGTCGTCGACGTTCAGCTGCGGACCATGGGTGGCCTGGTACTCGTCCGCCTGGGAGTCCCAGTACTCGCGGTTGCGCAGCGCCTGCTCAGAAAGCGGCATCGGGAAACCAGAGCGCGATCTCCCGCGCCGCCGACTCCGCCGAGTCCGAGCCGTGCACGAGGTTGTCCGGCATCGACAGCGCCAGGTCGCCGCGGATCGAGCCCAGGCGTCGCATCGGCGGGGTTGGTCGCGCCCATCGACGTCCGCACGGTCGCGATCGCGCCTTCGCCCTCGAGCACGAGCGCGAGCGTCGGCGCCGAGGTGATGAACTCGACCAGTTCGCCGAAGAACGGCTTCTCCTCGTGCTCGGCGTAGTGCTGCTCGGCGAGCGCGCGGTCGACGGTCAGGAGCTTGGCGGCTCGCATCTGCAGTCCGCGCCGCTCGAAGCGGCCGAGGATCTCGCCGGCGAGCGCGCGCTGGACCGCGTCGGGCTTGATCAGTACGAGTGTCCGTTCCTGGGCCATTCGGCCCGGAACGTTACTCGTCGCGCGGAGTGCGAGTGCGCTGCCGCGGGGCGGCGCCGGCGCGGCTCGGCCGGAGGGCCGAGGTCGAGCGTCGGCGTGAGCGCGATCGGCCTCTCGCAATACGGGCAGACCTGCCAGAGCGGCTCGAGCGGCGACTTGCAGTTCTCGCAGGCCTGCTTGAGCTTCGTGGTGCAGACCGGGCACACGAGATACGTGGGGTCGACAGCAGCCCGGCAGACAGGGCAGCGGAGCTCGTAGCGCGCCATCCGCTCCTCCAGCTCCTTGATCTCGAGCTCGCGCTCGCGCACGTCCTCGATGTACTCGGGCGGGCGGAACAGCATGTACACGAACGCGCCGAGGAACGGCGGGATGAGACCGACCACCGTCGCCATCGCGACCAGCCATGGATCCTCGATCCGCCGGCGCGCGTCTTTGTACACCCAGTACGCGATCGCGAGCCAGAAGACGACGCCGAAGAAGATCAGCAGGTTTCGGAGCACGTACCACGTGTCCGAGTGGAAGAAGTCGGCGGCGAGAGTTGTCACAGGAAGATCTTTCCGACGATGTACCCCACGAGAAACGCGAGCCCGACCACCGCGCAGACGACGAACGCGGCAAACAGGAAGACGCCCAACCGCTGACGGAACTTGAGCTTCATGCTACGCGCGCGGATCGGACGGCGAGGTCTGCAAGCAGATACAGAGATCCGGTCACCAGCACGGGCGTGCCGAGCTCTCGCGCTCGCTGCAACGGCCCGAACCGGATCCTCGACCGCCTCGACGTGCGGGAAGAACGGCTGCGCGAGGGCGGTTAGCTTCTCGAGCGGGCAGCGCCCGTGCATTGCTGGACGTCGTCGCGACGAACGCGGGCGCGTGGGCGGACAGCAGCCGCGAGCATTCCCTCGGCGTCCTTGTCCGACGAGGATCGACGCGGCGATCGCGCCGAGCGGCGGAAGGTGCGGCTCGAGGTACCGCACCGCCTCGGGCGTGTGCGCGCCGTCCCAGAGCTCGTCGCCGCGCCACTCGAGCCGGCCCGGCAGCTGGACGTGAACCGGCACGACGCGCCGGCCCAGGAAACGCGGATGCGGCGGCTGCGCCGAGCGCGGCGTTGCCGCCCGTCTCGACGACGACCTCGGCCGCGCCGTTCGCGCGCGCGAGCCCCTCCCACTCCGGCTCGCCCAGCACCACAGTCGCGCCCGGCCGCACAACCGCCAGCTTCTCGACGGCAATCTGCGTCCCGCGTGTCGCCGAGCACGTCGGTGTGCTCGAGGGCGACGTTGGTCAGGACGACGACCAGCGCGTCCAGGACGTTGGTCGCGTCGAAGCGCCCGCCGAGGCCGGCCTCCACCGCGGCGACGTCGACGCCCGCCTCCGCGAACTCGGCCAGCGCCGCGGCGGTCAATACCTCGAACTGCGTGGCGCCGAGCCGCTCGGCTGGCTGTCGGACACGCTCGATCGCGCGTTCGAAATCGGCTTCCGCGCCGATCACGCGGATCCGCTCGGCCCAGCCGGTCACATGCGGGGAGTAGTAACCGCCTGCCAGCAGCCCCTCGCCTGCGAGCGTCTCCTCGATCGTCCGCGTCGTCGTCCCCTTCCCGTTCGTGCCGACGACGTGGATCGACGGGTAGGCGCGCTGCGGGTCGCCGAGCTCCGCGAGCAGGGCGACGATCCGGTCGAGCCCGAACCCATCTTGCGGCCAGGGGCTCAGCGACTCGAGGTAGTCAACCGCCGAGCGCATCGAGCTCGGCCCGGTACTGCTCGAGCTTGCCCTTCTCGGCCTCGACCACGTCCGCCGGCGCGTTCTCGACGAAGCGCTCGTTCGCGAGCATCCGCTCGCCGCGCTCGACCTCCTTGCGCAGCCGCTCGATCTCGACGGCAATGTCGCCCTGCCCGTTCTCGCGCGGGCGGACGACTGCCTCGAAGATGCGCTCCGCCTCGCCCTGGAGCGAAACGCGCACGCCACTGCGGCGGTAGATCCGCGCCGCCAACTGGACCTCGTCGAGCGCGTCGAGCGCGTCCGCGTGCTCGGGCTGCGGCTCGAGCCACGGCGCGACGATCAGCCGCGTCTGTCGTCCAGGCAGGTGCGACCAGATCTCCTCGGTCACGTGCGGCATGACTGGATGGAGGAGCTCGAGCAGCCGCTCGAGCGCGGCCAGCGCAGTCGCGCGCGCGTCCTCGTCACCGGCGTAGAGGCGCGGCTTGATCGCCTCCGCGTACCAGTCGCAGAAGTCGTCGAAGGTGAGCCGGTAGAGGAGCTTGACGGCCGCGGCGAAGTCGAAGCGCGCAAGGCAGTCCTCGAGCTCGGCGCGGCCGTCGTCGAGGCGGGCGAGGATCCAGCGCTCCTCGAGAGCGCGGGGCCGCACGTCCGGAACAGCGTCGCCGGTGTTCTGGAGGATCAGCCGCGACACGTTCCAGAGCTTGATCCCGAGCTTCCGCCCCTCCTCGATCGAGCCGAAGGAGAAGCGCGGATCCTGGCTCGAGGTGACCTTGAGCAGGCCGTAGCGCGTCGCGTCGGCGCCGTAGGGCTCGAGCACGTCTTCGGGCTCGACGGCCGTGCCGGAAGTCCGCCCCATGCGGCTGCCGTCCGGATTGGCCAGGTACGAGTGAATGACGACGTCGTGGAACGGGTCCTCGCCGAGCAGCTCGTCGCCCGCGAAGATCATGCGCGCGACCCAGAGAAAGATGATGTCCCGTGCCGTCGTGAGCACGTCGCCCGGGTAGTACCGCGCGAGCTCCGGCGTCTTCTCCGGCCAGCCGAGCGTCGCAAAGGGGTAGAGCGCGGACGAGAACCACGTGTCGAGCACGTCGTCGTCCTGTCCGAGCTCGCCCGAACCGCACTCCGCACATGCCGTGGGCGTTTCCTCGGCCACCGTGACGTGGCCGTCCGGGCAGTACCAGACCGGGATGCGGTGTCCCCACCAGATCTGGCGGGAGATGCACCAGGGCCGGATGTTCTCCAGCCAGTCGAGGCAGACCCGCGCGAACCGCTCGGGCGTAAAGCGGGCGCGCCCCTCGCGGACGGCGGCGATCGCGGGCTCGACGAGCTCTTTCATCTCCACCCACCACTGCAGGAGAACGAGCGGCTCGACCCGGGTCTTGCAGCGGTGACAGCGGCCGACAGCGTGGCGGTACGGCTCCTGCTTCTCGAGCAGGTCGCGCTCGCGCGCCCACTCGAGCACGCGCTCGCCGGCGTCCTCCTGCGTCAGCCCGGAGAGCTCGCCCGCCTCCTCGTTCATTTGCCCGTCCTGCCCGATGACGGTGAGCTCGTCCAGCCCGTGCCGTCGGCCGATCTCGAAGTCGACCGGGTCGTGTCCGGGCGTCACCTTCAGCGCGCCGGTGCCGAACTCGGGGTCGACCTCCTCGTCCGCGATCACGGGGACGTGCCGCTCGACGAACGGGACGATGACCTCCTTGCCGACGAGTGACGCGATACCGCACGTCGTCAGGATGGACGGCGACCGCGACGTCGGCGAGGATCGTCGCCGGGCGGACGGTCGCGATCGTGATGTGCCCCGACCCGTCGACGAGCGGGTAGCGGACGTACGAGAGCGTGTCGTCGACGTCCTCGTGCTCGACCTCGAGATCCGACAGCGCGGTCCGGTCGCGCGGGCACCAGTTCGCCATCCGGTTGTCGCGGTAGATCCAGCCGCGCTCGTACAGGTGGACGAACCAGCGAGTGACCGCGCGGTAGTAGCCGGGATCCATGGTGAAGCGCTCGCGGCGGTAGTCGAGCGAGGCGCCAAGCAGGCGGAACTGGCGCATGATCTTGCCGCCGTACTGCTCGAGCCAGCGCTGCGCGTACTCGTCGAAGCCGTCGCGGCCGAGGTCGCGCTGCGTCTTGCCCTCCTTGGCGAGCGCGCGGCCGATCGCGGCCCAGGTCGAGATCCCGCCGTGGTCGTAGCCCGGCTGAAAGAGCGTGTTGAAGCCGCGCATCCGGTGGTAGCGCACGAGCGCGTCCTCGAGCGAAAGCTGGAGGCAGTGGCCGATCGTCAGCGAGCCGGAGATGTTCGGCGGGGGATGCATGACGACGAACGTCTCGCCGCCCGCGCCGGGGTCGGCCTCGTAGAGGCCTTCCTCCTCCCAGATCTGCTGCCAGCGGGCCTCGACGGCCTTCTGGTCGTACATCGGCTCCATGGCGAGGATCTTAAGGAGCGGCGTCCGTCTAGCCGAGATGCTGGATATCCAGGAGATCCTGGATGGTGATGTCGATCGTTCAGCGGCCGGCGGCGTACCCCTGCATGCCGCGCGGATTCGCCCCCGCCTTCAGCTGGCCGTTGTCGCGCGCGACGGCGGTGACGCGGCCGAGCGACCACGGCTCGGAGACGGTGACGTCGTGGCCGCGGGAACGCAGCTCCTCGATCGCGTTCTCACCGAGCCTGGACTCGACGGCGAGCGAGCCGAGCCTGGCCTGTCGCGGGAAGAACGAGCTCGGGAAGTGATCGGTGTGAAACTCCGGCGCGTCGATCGCCGCCTGCAGGTCGAGCCCATGGTGGACGTGCCTCAGGAACACGTGCAGCGACCACTGGTCCTGCTGATCGCCGCCCGGGGTGCCAAAGGCGAGGTACGGGTCTCCTTCACGGAGAGCGAGCCCCGGAGAGAGCGTCGTCCGCGGCCGCTTGCGGGGCGCGAGGGACGACGGCAGCCCCTCCTCCAGCCAGAACATCTGCGCCCGGGTCCCGAGCGGCCAGCCGAGCGCGGGAATGGTCGGCGAGCCGTCGAGCCAACCGCCGCTCGGCGTGGCCGAAACGAGATTGCCGAAGCGGTCGGCCACGTCGACGTGGACGGTGTCGCCGGCCATCGTCGGCTCTCCGGAGCCGAGCGTTGCCTCCGCGTCCACGAGCCGGGGCATCCGGCCGAGGCCGGGACGCAGCTCGAACGAGGCCGTGCTGGTGATGAGCCGGCGGCGCTCGTCGTTGTACTCCTTCGAGAGGAGCCGGTCGAGCGGGATGTCGGCGTCGCCGTACAGCGCGTCGCGGTCGGCGAACGCGAGCTTCGTGCACTCGGTGACGGTGTGGACGAGCTCGCGGGGCTCATGTCCACGAGGTCGAAGCCGTCGAGGAGCGCCAGCTGCTGGAGGAAGGCCGGCCCCTGTCCCCACGGCGCGGTCTTGCAGACGGTGTAGCCGGCGTACTCGTAGGTGCTGGGCGGCTCAAGGGTCGCGCGCCACGAAGCCAGGTCGTCGCCGGTCAGCAGGCCGCCGTTGGCGGAGCTGAAGCGGTCGATCTCGTCCGCGACGAAGCCGGTGTAGAAGCGCTCGCGCGCGCGCTCGATCTCGTCCTCCCGCGAGCCGCCGCGCGCCTCGTCGCAAATCCGCCGGTACGTCGCGGCCAGCTGGGGGTTGCGGAAGAGCGTTCCGGGCTCCGGCGCCGGAAGGTACAGCTCGGCGGAAGCGGGCCACTCGCGCAGGAGCGGCTCGACCCGATCGATCGTCGCGGTGATGCCCGGGACGACGGGATACCCGTGCTCCGCGTAGCCGACCGCGAACTCGAGCACGTCCTCGAGCCGCCACGTGCCGAAATCGCGCAGGAGCAGCAGCCAGCCGCCGAACGCCCCGGGGACGCACGCGGCGAGAACGCCCGTGCCCGGGACGAGCCGGTGGCCGAGCGTACGGAAGCGCTCGATCGTCGCGGCGGCCGGCGAGATCCCCTGCGCGCACAGGACGAGCGGCTGGCCGCGCTCGGCGCTCCAGAAGACCGCGGGAAGATCCCCGCCGGGGCCGTTCAGGTGCGGCTCGACGACCTGGAGGGTGAAGCCGGCGGCGACCGCCGCGTCGAAGGCGTTCCCGCCGCGCTCGAGCACTGCCATCCCTGCGGCGGAGGCGAGCCAGTGAGTCGACGCGACCATCCCGAAGGTGCCCCGCAGCTCCGGTCTCGTCGTGAAAGCGGTCACCACGCGCGAACCCTACGCTGCTCTGGACTGAGCTAGGCTCACGTCGTGGAGGTTGCAGCCGAGCAATCCGTTCTGCTCGAGCTCGCGCCGCCTGCTGCGCGGATCACGCTCAACCGTCCGGACAAGCGAAACGCGCTCAGCCTCGAGGTGATGGGCGAGGTGACGGAGGCGCTGCGCTCGGCCTCGCACGAGCAGGACGTTCGCGCGATCGTCATCGCGGGCGCCGGGCCCGGCTTTCTCGGCCGGGCACGACCTCGGCGAGATGGTCGGCCGCGACCTTGCCTTCTACCAACGGCTCTTCGACGCCTGCACGGTGATGATGGAGGCGATCCACAAGGTGCCGCAGCCGGTGATCGCGAAGGTGCACGGAGCGGCGTACGCGGCCGGCTGCCAGCTCGTCGCGGCTTGCGACCTCGCCGTCGCCGCCGAGGGGACGCGGTTCGCCACCCCCGGCGTGAAAATCGGCCTCTTCTGTTCGACGCCGATGGTTCCGGTGTCGCGGGCGGTCGGGCGCAAGCGCGCGCTCGAGCTCCTGCTGACCGGTGAGCCGATCGACGCCGCCACCGCGGCCGACTGGGGGCTCATCAACCGCGTCGTCCCGGACAACGAGCTCGACGCGGAGGTCGACGCCTCGGTCGACGCGATCCCCGCTCGAGCCCGCTCACGGTCGGGATCGGCAAGGAGGCGTTCTACGCCCAGATCGAGCTGGACGAATCGCGCGCGTACGACCTGACGAAGACCGTCATGTCCGCGAACTCGCTCGCTGCGGACGCGCAGGAGGGCATCGCGCCTTCCTCGAGAAGCGCGCGCCGCGCTGGAGCGGCTCGTAATCACAACCTGATCCGGTACGTCCGCAACAGACGCCTCCGACTCCCGTCCGCCGGGATGACCACGCGACGGTCACCCACCCGTGCAGCGGCCGGCGGTAGCGAAAGACAACGAGCCCGCGCGTTCGGGGCCGCAGGTCGCGATTCTGCGCTGACGCCGTGGCGACCACTTGACCGTCCTTCGCCTTCGAGAGAACCGCAGGGCTCCCCGCAACGGCTCGGTCACATTTCCCAGGTTGGCAACGGCCAACTCCAGGACAGTCGGGCGCGCGGGGCGGCGCGCCACGCGGAGCCTCTGCAACTCGAGGCGGCGCACGATCTGCCCCGGCGCCCGAACGACCACCAGGACACCGAGCCTCAGGCGCACGCCCACCCGCCCGCTCGAAACGGGTCGCGTCGCCAACAGCGCAAGCGCGTCGTGGTCGCCAGGCTCCGCCTGGGCGGCAGCTTCGACGTCACGACGAGAGACGCGGTGGAGCGCGGCCCGATCGTGAGGTGCGTGGGCCGCAACGTCAGCCACCCCGCCGCCGAGCGTGCGCCTCCGTTCCAGACGATCCGGGGCCGTCCACGCAGGTCGAGACGAAACCCGGCACGGGACACGTCCACGGCGACACGCCTGGTGCCCGAGTTCCGCACGTGCAAAATCGTGCGCGCGTTCCCGGCGAGCATTACTCGGGCGGGCGTCGCGGTGAGCGCGACGGGGAGGGTCCCGCGCTCGCGCCCGCGGATGCGGGCACGAGCGCGAGGACGAGAGAGACGACGAGGCTACGGCAACTGAGGCCGATCATCGCCCGATCGCCGTGAAGGTAACGGTGGCGGTGTAATGACCCGGCGCGACCACAGGCAGCGGGGAGACGAACCCGACGTTGGTCGCCCAGACATCTCCTCCCGCAATGCTCGGAGTGGACGTCGTCCCGATAAGCAGGTCGGGCGCCGGGCCGATCGGAATCGCCGCCATAGCGCCACTGCCCAGCCCGCTGCCGAGCTGGCCCCCGCTCGGCGGAGCTGCCGAGAGGCCAAGCGGCAGGTCGGACGGAACGAAGGCTGAGCGGTGGACGGTGAGCGCGTACCCGCCTGGGTGATTGCTCGAGACGGTCACCCGCTCCGAGACCGGCGCGGGCGTCTTGCCCGGTGAAGCACTCCCGAAGCTGATGCCCGGCCGCTCCAGCGCGATCGAGAGGACCGACTGAATGTCGAGGTCGACGGCGGCGCTTTGCGACACCGACGGAGGAGGAGGCGAGCCGCTGGAGCAGGGCGCGGCGGCGGCGGCCGAGTTGCGCGGCGTCGGCGCCGCCGCGGAGAAGTCGCTCGAGTTCGCGTCGGAGTCCGTGCACCCAGCGCCCGTCCGCACTGCCGCGGTCGTATTGCCGATTGCCGGAGCGGCGGAGCCGCCCTCGTAGTCGGTTGCGGAGCCGTACGCCGACGAGATCGACGACTGACGAGTCGGCGGAGCAGCTACCCGCAGACCCGCCACAGGTGAGAGCGGTTGCGGAATGGACGAGCGAGACCTTGCCGCCTGAAACGGCGAGGTTGCTCGTCCCGGTCGCGTCGGGTGTCGGCAAGGAAGCGCCGATCGCCGCCGCGGAGGCAAGCTGGACCAGGTAGTGACCCCCCGCCGGGACCGATCCCGACAGAGGCGTCACCTGCCACGTCGTGCCCGACCCCGTTGCGTACTGGATCGACCACGTGCTGAGGTCGACTGTCGCGGTGCCCCGGTTGAAGAGCTCCACGAAGTCGTTCGTGTAGGGCGCGTTCGCATTGCCGCCGCCGGCGAACACTTGGCTGACGACCATGTCCGATGAGGCGCTACGCGCTGCTGGAACGACGAGCAGCGCGGCAGCGAGTACAAGCGTGAACAGCTGAACGATTCGGCGCATTGGCGACTCCAATTCGAGAAGGGATACGTGTCGTTCCCTCCTCTATCGGGAGCCGTCGAGCACCGAAAGTGTCCTTTCGAGTCTTGGGAGCAATTCGTGACACTTCGTCACAGTTCTCGTGCCGCGTCATCCCAGGCCCTTCCGGACGTAGAGCCAATGGTCGAGCCCTCCGCGACCGCTTGGATTCCACGGCTCGCGATAGAGCAGCCAGCGAAGAACGCCGCCCACCGTCGCGCCGCCGTAGTCGGGCGTCCACCACTGGCGATGACGAAACCGAAAGCCTGTGTAGCCGCGAAGTCGCGGCAGCAGATGCCGTCGGTTGTCGGCGGAGACGAGCAGAGCCTGAGTTCCCTGGGGAGGCACGTAGCTCGCATCGTCCATCTGGGCCGCGGCAGCTCCGTGAAGGTGCCGGAGATACCAGTACCAGGGCCAGTCCATCGTGAAATGCTGGTCGATCTGCAACTGAAGCGGCCGGCCGGTCGCGGCCCGCACCCGACCGTCGAGCCCGACCAGGACATCGCGTACGTGCGTCACGTCCTGCGAGGTCTGCACGTATACGAGGAGCTCCTGCGGATCAGCGAGGTGACGGTAGTTCAACGACGCCGATCCCCAGAGCATCGGGACAGCCGTGACCGCCGCGAGGGCAAGGACGACCTTTGCGCCCAGGCGGCTTCGGCTTCGCCACAGGGCCTGGAAGCCGATCCCCGCCAGCAGGATGATCGGGAGCAGCGGATGGAGAAGGAGCCACGGCATCTTTTCGCTCGTCCACGCATAGAGAGCGAGGTTGAGAACGGCCGCCCAGACGAGGTAGAGGCCGAGCAGCGAGCGGCGCCGGAACGCGACTACCGCGCCGACGGCTCCCAAAACGAGCGTCGGCAGCTCGTAGGCGGGAAGCAGGACGAAGTAGTAGTAGGGCGGCTGGCCTCCTCGTCCGACCGGCTGCTGCGAGAGCCAGTACCGGATGCTGTCGACGAGTCCGTCTGCGAGCCCCGCTGGGTTGGTGAAGAACGTGGTGAACAGCAGCGTGAAGACGGCGAGGAAGACCGCGATTCCGGAGATCCAGGCATCGCGGCCAACCCTGACCACGGGCCCGAGCAGCCTCGCATTCCTCAAGGAGACGCGACCGGCGCGGATGTCACGCCACTCGAGAGCGGCCACGCCGAGGAAGAAGGTCCCGGCGACGAAAACGGTGATGTAGGTGGTCTCCTTGGTGGCGAAGCTCGCGGCGAGCAGGCCGAGGATGACGGACGGGTGCCACGGCCTCGGCCGGTCGAGGAACCGGAAGACGGTCACCGTCAGCGCGAGCGTGAGCGCCGCCACGTAGATGTCCTCGCGCTCGAAGCGGGAGTAATAGAGGTAGGCGGGACTGACGCAAAAGATCACGGCGGCGGTGAAGGCGGCCGTCCTGCCGATCTGCCGGCGCAGCAGAAACGGCAGGGCAACGAGCAGCGAGCCGAACAGCGCCGATCCGAGTCGGGCGGTGAAGTCTCCGTCGCCGAAGAGGAAGAAGAAGGTCCCCGTGATCAGATCGCGGAGGGGGCCATGGAGGATGGGGTCGTAGTGGTAGCCGTGGCCGGTCGAGAAGAGCCAGGAGAAGTACCCGTGCTGACTCTCGTCGTGGTGGAAGGCGCGGGCGGAGAGGTCGACGAGCCGCAGCGCGAGCGCGGTTCCCACGAGCGCGCCATAGGCGAGCGCCTCGCGCGTCACGAGCGCGGAGCGGACCCCGCGAAACGTCTTGGCCCAGTTCCAGCGGGTCCAGCCGAAGCGGGGCGCTGTCTCGGCTCGGGTCGTGGGGGCGCTCATCGCGCCCCTTCCACGGCTCTCACGGCGGCCCGGTGTGAGACGACGTAGCTCGTGAAGACTGGGCGGTCGAGCGAGTCGGCGTGCCGCGTCTCCACGGCCCGGGGGTAGGTGTGCTCGATTGCGGCGAGTCGTTCGTGCGGGGCGCCGGCCTCGACGAGGAAGACGAGGGGCTTGTGCTCGGGGACCGGCCGAACGGGGAGGGCGAGAGGTCCTGCTCCGACGTCGACGCCGTCAACGTTGGGGAAGAGAAAGTGCTCGGTGTCGTAGCGCAGCGACGGCCCGTCGAAGCCGATCAGGTAGTACCGGTAGCCATGTCCTTGCCTGATGAGGTAGTGGGAGAGCACGGTGTTGAAGTCGGCGGGGCGGTCGCGTTCCGTGAACTGGACGAAATAGTCGTGGTAGTTCGCCCAGACCGACAGGCCGAGGAAAACGGCTACGGGTAAGGCGAATGCGGCTGCAACCGACCGCCTGCCAAGGGCGGCGAGGCCTCGCCAGATGGCGTCGAGCACTAGTGCCGGAAGGACCATGAGAGGCGGAATCACCGCGATGATTCGAGGCGAAAACGGCGCCTGGTTGCTCAGGATCGCGCCGAAGACGAGGCTGAGCACGATCCAGCTCGCAATGAGGAAGTACCCGGGGCCGCGGATGCGAACGAGGACAAGGAGGAAGCCGAGCGGAAGGAGAGCCGCGCTCCAGAAGTCGAGCAGGGGGCGGCCGGTCTGGCCGTACTGGAGGCTCGTTTCGCCGGTGCGGTTGAAGGCCTCGACCGTACGGACCGTGTTGTTCTTCACGACGGTGAGCGGGTTGTCCGCCCCCTGGATCTCCATTTCGTACCGCATCGTCTCGGGATGGAGGAGCGAGACGGTGCGGAAGCGGGCGTTGATCACGTTGGGCTCGGCGTGAGCAGCCGGCCACATCGGCGCCAGGAAGACGACGATCCCGAGCAGGAGCGCAAGCAGCCCCAGCCACTCGCGACGCAGGAAGCCGCGGTCGTCGAAGAGGCGCTGGAGGAGGATGAGGCCGGCGATCGCGGGGGCGAGGCGGGCGGCGTAGTAGACCTCGAAGCAGAGCCCCACCGACAGGCCGCAGAGCAGGTAGTCGAGCGCTCGGCGGCTGTCGAACGCCCGGAGCAGGAAGTAGAGGACGAGCAGGGTGGCCAGCTGCGCCTGCATGTAGTGCGACCCCTGGCGGCTGTAGTGGATGTCCCACTGGGAGATGGCGAGCAGGAACGCGGCGAACAGAGCCGGGCGGCGTCCGAACAGGCGCCGCACGATCAGGTACAGAAGCAGGACCGCGAGCGTTCCCTCGATGACCGACGCCGCCCGCAGACCGGTCAGGTCGTTGCCGAACAGCCACAGCGTCCCGGAGGCGATGGCATAGCTGAGCGACGGAACGCCGTACCACCCGAACTCGAAGACGCTTCCGCCGTCGAGGATACGGCGGCCCTCGAGCCCGATCGCGGCCTCGTCCCCGTGGACGAAGGCTGGGATGCCGCCCAGGTCAGGCAGCCGCAGCGCGAGCGCGACCCCGAGGATCGCCAACACGAGCAGGAGCTCGGGTAGCTGCTCCCTCCTCGGCCGCGGCAGGCGGATCGGGTTCCGCGTGCCGATCGCCGCCCCGGCGACGACGAGCCCGATTGCAGCGAGCCAGACGACGAGCGCGGATCGGTCGGCGCCGCTTCGCTCGACCAGCAGGATCGTTGCGAGCGACGCGGCGAAGCCTGCGGCGAGAAGGGCGGCCGCGGCCATCCCTCGGCGGCCCCCGAGCCGCCAGGCCTCGAGCCGTGGTTTTGGTGAGGTTGGTACGGACAGCGGCGCGGCGCGGTCGATCAGGAGGATCCGCCCACCGCCGCGAGCGAGGCCACGCCGAAGAGGACTCGGCCTTGGTCGACAGTTCCGGTCGATGTCAGCAGCCGCTGGGCGAGGAACGCGAGCCCAACGGCCCCGAGACACAAGGCCGACCCGGTCGCGGCGATGACGGTCTTGCTGCCCGCAGGCGGGCTGCGCAGAAGCGGCGGCCACGCCCGGGGAATCTGCGCCACTCTCGCGGCCGCGCGCACGGCACTCATTCTGGCACGCTCGCTCCGCCTCAGCCGGGCCCGCAGCCCGGTCAGGTCGTTGCCGAACAGCCACAGCGTCCGGAAGCGATGCCGTTGCTGAGCGACGGACGGTCATAGCACCCCAACTCGAAGACGCCCTCCGACTACGATCGTCGCCGTGGCGGCGATGCGACGCCGGGAAGACCAGCGCCATGCCTCGATGCGAACGTCGCGAGTCGCCGGCACGTGGAGCGGCGAGCGACCGCATTCCGATTGCCCCGGAGGTCGAGCTTCGTAGCATGGGCAACGGGGAGACCTGCGGAGCGACCCCCGGCGGCACGGCGCGGATTGTCGCGTCCTCCGCGCCGGCGTTGCCAGAGCCGGCCGGCACAGCCGACCTCGCTCCGCCGGGATGCAGCCGCCGCTGGCTCGTAGTCGCCTTTCTCGCGCCGCTGCTCGTGTATCTGGCGCTCATCCCCAGGTTCCTCGCCTACAGCAGCCCACCGACGGGTGACCAGCCCTATTACCTGCTCATGACCGCGAGCCTCGCCCAGGACGGCGACCTGGATCTCAGAAACAACTACGAGCGGCGCGACTACGGGAAATTCTACGAGCGGGCACCCCACCCGCCGGGCTACGTCGGCATGGAGGCGCCGGACCCACTGTTCGCTTTCCGGGCGAGCACGGTGCGGCCGCCGCAAGAGTGGTACGACCACCGTTCACCCGGGCTCGCCGCCGTGCTCGCGCCGGCGTGGATCGTCGGATCCTGGCTCGATCTCTGGTGGCCCGCCACTGTCGTCTTCATGTGTTTCGTCGGCGCGCTCGTCTGCCTGAACGTGTTCCTGCTCGCATACGAGATCTCCGGCCGGCTGTGGGCAGCGCTCGCCGTCTGGGCGCCGCTTGCGTTCACGAATCCGATCATGAGCTACTCGTACCTCGTCTTCACCGAGCTGCCGACGGCGCTCCTCGTCGTCTACGCCTTCCGCCGCCTGGCTCGCGGTTGGGCGGCCAACGGCCGTTTGCGGCTCGCGCTGGTCGGCGCGTCGATCGGCGGAATCCCCTGGCTGGCGTGGCGTGCGCTTCCCATCGCCATCGCGCTTCTGGCCTACGCGATCGTGCAGTGGGCGCGGGCAGCACGGACACCCGGCCGGGCGCGCTGGCCCGCCTTCGTCCTCGTTCCCGTCGCAGTCGAGGCGGCGGCGCTCGGCTGGTACAACGACTTCCTCTTCGGGAATCCCGCCGTCGGCGGGTCGCAGCGGGCGATGTTCCAGCCTCCGCTGGTCTGGCCGTGGCAAGGCGTGGAGGAGTTGCGGGCGTTCGTGCGGCACGCCTTCGGCCTCACGTTCGACCGCCAAATGGGCCTTCTCACCCATACGCCGCTCTATCTCTTCGCCGTGGTGGGAATCATCGCCATGCTCCGCCTCGGCCGGCCGTTCGAGCGACGACTGATCGCGTGGCTCGCCCTCGTGACTGTGCCCTACATGACGCTCGTCGCGTCGTTCGGCGACTGGAACGGCGTCTGGAACCCGCCCGGCCGCTATCAGACCGTGCTCGTCCCCCTCGCTGCCGCGCCGCTTGCCTTCGCCCTGGTCGCGTGGCGCGACTGGCTGGTCAAGGCGCTGTACGCGCTGCTCGTGCTCCCAAGCCTGCTCGTGATGGCGTTTCGACTCGACGATGCCCGCCTTATGTGGCCCGCGAACTCGGTGTGGGAGCGGATCGCCGACGCGTTCGGCGGCCTCGATGTGCGCGGCTGGCTGCCGGCGTTCTCGCCACTCGAGAAGGCGACCTTTGCCCGCGATACCGCCTCCCTAACGGTCATCTCTCTGGGAATCGTGATCCTCTGCTTCTTCGCTCGGGACCCCGTCTGGGCCCAGGCTGACCGATCGTCCACGAATCTGCGCGCGGATATCCGGCGCTATCTCCTCGCCGCAGGCGCGGTCGTGGTCCTCGGTCTCGCCTGGTTCTTCATCCTCGAGCACGTCCGCGACGGATCCGCCTCCTGATTTCCGCAAAGAGCGACCCCGACCGTTGCGCTCGTCAGGCAGGGCAGTCATACTCCAAGGTGGCCATGGGCAGGGTAGTCGGAATAACCGTGCTCGTCGCGGCGGTAGTGGGCGGCATAGCGCTCTCGTCGTTCGCGGGGACGTCTCTCACGGCGAGCAACCCGAAACCGCAGCAGAGTGCGAGCTTGGCTGCCGCCGCGTCCTCGACGAGCTGCGCCAGGCCTCCCCGGCAGGGCGCGGCCGTACTCGGGCCGCTGCAAGCCACGCCTACCCCGACGCGAACGAACACGCCGACGAACACCGCGCTCGTCCCGACGAACACGCCGACGAACACGCCAACGAACACCGCGATCGTCCCGACGAACACGCCGACGAACACGCCAACGAACACCGCGATCGTCCCGACGAACACGCCAACGAACACGCCAACGAACACCGCCGTCGTCCCAACCCGGACGCCAACGAACACGCCAACGAACACCGCGGTGGCCCCGACCGGTACGCCGACGGAGGTGCAGGTTCTTGCGTTCTCGGGGACGCGCGTGGCCAGGTCCAGGGTCCTGCTGCGCTGGAGGACGGCGTCAGGCATCAACCTGCTCGGCTACAACGTCTACTGTGGGGCAAGCCACCGCGTCAAGCGCAACTCCCACCTGATCCTCTCGCGCCCGGGCGTCCACCGCTATTCCTTCGGCGACCGGATCGCGCGGAAGGTTCGCCGCCCCGGACCGTACTGGCTCCAGCTCGTCGACCCAAACGGCAAGAAGAGCTGGTTCGGGTCCGTCGTTATCCACTAGTAGACGGACACATCCCGAGAGGTCCCGAGCCCGACTAGGATCCGCGCGGTGGCGGCCAACCGCCGGGCCTCGGGGATTCTCGTGGAAGCGCCGCGAAGCAGCGCAGCCGTGGCCGCGGCGGCCCGCGCACGAACGATCCTCCTCTCGTGGCCGGTGCTGCTCGCGGCGATTCTCGCGCTCGCGCTCGGACTCCGGCTCTACAACCTCGACTGGGACCATGGCCACCATCTGCACCCCGACGAGCGATTCATCTCCCTCGTCGACTCGGGAACGAAATGGCCTTCGTTTGGGGCCTATTTCGATACCCAACACTCGCCGCTGAACCCGAACCAGGGGGCGAGCTACTCGTACGGCACGTTCCCGCTCTTCCTCGGCAAGGCAGTGGCCGAAGCTACAGGCCACTCGGGATTCGACGACTCCTACCTCGTCGGCCGCACGCTCACGGCGCTGTTCGACACGGGAACCGTCCTGCTCGTGTTCGCGATCGGCTCGCTGCTCTGGTCGCGGCGAGTGGGACTGCTCGCTGCGCTGCTCTCTGCGCTCACCGTGCTCCAGATCCAGCTCGCCCACTTCTGGACCGTTGACCCATACCTGACCTTCTTCAGCCACCGCAACCCTCTACCTCTCGATCAGGATCGCCCGCTCGGGTGGCGCGGCCAGCTATCTCCTCTGCGGCGCTGCGATCGGCCTCGGGCTCGCGAGCAAGGTGACTGCACTGACACTGGTCGCGCTGCCGGTTGCGGCGGTCGCGCTGCGGGTGGTCACCTCGGCCCGCGGCGGCCGGACTGCGGGGCGGATCAGATCCCTGCTGGGAAAGGGCATCCTCGGGCTCGCCGGCTGCGGTGCGGCCGGATTCGCCGTGTTCCGGGTTGCCCAGCCATACGCCTTCACCGGCCCGCACATCTGGGACATCGGACTGGACGGACGGTTCCTCGACGTCCTGCGCGAGCAGCGTCGTCCTGACCAGCGGCAACGCCGGTTATCCGCCGTTCGTCCAGTGGGCGCTCCACCCGAGCTACGTCTTTCCGCTCGAGAACATCCTCTTCTGGGGGCTCGGGCGTTCCGCTGGGGCTCGCGGCGATCGCGGGCGTCGCCTACGCGGCTTACCGCCTCTTCCGCGTCGGCGATACGAGGCCGGTCCTGCCGCTCGTGCTGGCGGTCACCGTTCTCGCCGTCTACGGCGGGCGGTTCGTGGCCTTCGCCCGCTATTTCGAGCCCGCCTACCCGGCGCTCGTCCTGCTGGCCGCAGTCGTACTCGTCCGAGCGTGGGCGCTGAGGCGAAGACCTCGGCTTCGGATGCTCGGGCTCGCCGCCCCGGCCGTTGTCGTCCTGACGGCCGCGTGGGCCTTCGCCTTCCTGCACGTGTACCGAGCTCCGGTCACCCGCATCAACGCCTCGCACTGGATCTACGCCCACCTGCCGCAGGGGTCCCGGATCATGCAGGAGAGCTGGGACGACGGGCTTCCCCTCGGCCTCGGCGGCGCAAACGACCCCAAGGCGTACCGCTTTACGACCTTCGATCCTTATCCGGTCGACACCCGCGAGAAGGTGACCGATCTGGTTCGGCGTCTCGACCACGCGGACTACGTCATCTTGAGCAGCGACCGGGCGCGCAAGGCGATTCCACGCATTCGAGCGCAGTTTCCCGCAACGACGCGCTACTACGGCGCTCTAGACGACGGAAGCCTGGGTTTCGACCTGGTGGCGAAGTTCTCGAGCCCGCCGCAACTCTTCGGCATCGAGATTCCCGACGATTGGGCCGAGGAGAGCCTGAGCGTCTACGACCATCCCATCGTCCGCATCTACCGCAAGGCGCCTCGCTACAGCCCCGACCGTGTGCGCGCGCTCCTCATGGCCACCCACCCGGAGCGCGCGGTGACACTCACTCCCCGCCAGGGCGACTACAACGGGCTGCTCGAGACGGAGTCCCAGGCGCGTGAGCAGCAGCAAGGCGGCAGCTGGAAAGCGCTCTTCGGGACGAAGGCCGGCGTCGGGCGCTACTCACCCGGAAACGTGATCCGCAACCACCCGGTCATCGCCTGGCTCTTCGTCCTGGAACTGCTTTCGCTCGCCGTGGTGCCGCTTCTCTTCCTCGCTGTCCCAAGCCTCCCGGACCGCGGGTACGCGCTCGCGAAGCCGCTCGGGCTCCTCCTCCTTGCCTTTCCGGTCTGGCTCGGCGTGTCGCTCGGCTTCTTCAGCTTCTCGCCGGCCGCCGTGTTCGCCTGTGGCGTCGGCCTATTGGCGGCGGGAGCGGCGGCGGCGGTGGTACGGCGCTCCGAGCTGCGAGCGTTCCTGGCGCGTACATGGCGCTACGTCGTCGTGGCCGAGCTCGTCTTTCTCGGCGTGTTCCTGGCCTTCTATGCCCTCAGGCTCGGAGATCCCGACCTCTGGCACCCCGCGCGCGGGGGCGAGAAGCCGATGGACTTCGCCTACCTGAACGCCGTCGTCAAATCGACGACGCTGCCGCCGTACGACCCCTGGTTCGGCGGTGGCTATCTCAACTACTACTACTTCGGCCAGTTCATGACGGCGGTCCTGATCAAGCCCCTTGGTATCGCTCCCGAGGTGGCCTACAACCTGGCCGTGCCGATGTTCGCCGCACTCGCCGCGGCGGCCACCCTCTCCCTCGCGTACAACCTCGTGGTCGCGGCCGGCGTTCGGCTGCGGGCGAGGCTGCCCAGGCCCCCCACGGGGGCGATCGTGACCTCGCTGATCGCCGTCGTGCTCGTGCTGGGCGTCGGCAATCTCGATCCGATCCGGCAGTGGTCGAGACGGCTTCAGCAGGTGGACACGTGGCACCTTGCCGCCGGCACCTGGTTCCCGGGCCGCTTCCTCGCCGCCATCGGCGGGCTCTGGAACTGGCTCGTCCACGGCGCGGCCTTGACGCCTTTCGACTGGTGGGGCTCGAGCCGCGTGATCCCGCACCTATCGGCGATCACGGAGTTCCCCCTCTTCACGTTCCTGTTCGCCGACCTCCATGCACACATGATGGCGCTGCCCCTCGCGATCACGGCGACGGCGCTGGCCCTCGCGCTCGTTCTGGCGGGTGCGGACAAGTCGTCCTTGCCCCGACGCGTCGTGATCCTCTGCCTCCTCGGCCTGGTGATCGGCTCGCTTCGCGCCACGAACACTTGGGACTTTCCCACGCAGCTCGTGGTTGGTGTCCTCGCCGCGCTCGGCTGCGTCTGGCTCGTGCACCGGCGAGTCTCGTGGACTGCATTTCGTGCGGCGCTCGGGCATGTGGCCTTGCTGGTCGCAATCGCATGGCTGCTCTTCCTGCCCTTCGCGCTGTCTTTCGAACAGTTCGCCGGCGGGATCGAGCGCTCGCCCGGGACGACGGGGCCACAGGACTACCTGCTCCAGTTCGGCCTCTTCCTGCTGCTTGCCGCGGGACTCGTCGGCGCGCGGCTGAGCGTCATCGCCCCGCGCCCGACGCGACGAACATTGGTCGTAGGCGCGCTCACGGCTGTGGGGGTGACCGGACTGCTCGTCGCTGCGGCGTTGGTGACGCAGTACGGGACCGCGCTCATGCTGGCCGTCGCCGCCGGTCTGGTCGTGGCGCTCGCCGTCGTCGAGGCTCGCCGGAGCGCACCCGTCGGCCTGCTCGTCTCATACGGGCTACTCCTGACCGCCCTGCTTCTGTCCCTCGGTGTCGAGCTCTTCCGCGTGCAGAACGACATCGACCGTCAGAACACCGTGTTCAAGTTCTATCTCCAGATCTGGTGGCTGCTGGCGATCGTGGGCGCGGTCGGAATCTGGGTTGTGTGGGACGTCGTCCGCAGGCGGCGCGCCGAGCACAAGCTCGGGCGCCGCGCGGTGGCGGTCGCGGCGGTCTGGGGGACGGCCGCGACGCTCCTCTTTGCGGGGGCGGCGCTCTATCCGGCGAGCGCGATCTCGCCGCGCGAGGCTGACCGCTTCCACACGACTCCGTGGACACCCGACGGCATGGCCTATATGCCCGCGGCCCGGTACACAGACGATCACGGCACGTATGAACTCGACCGCGACTACCGCGCCATCCTGTGGACGCGCGACCACGTACGCGGGTCGCCGATCATCATGGAGGGCATCACCCCGGTGTATGGGTGGGGGAACCGCTTTTCGATCTACACGGGACTTCCGGCAGTCGTCGGGTGGGACGTCCATCAGGGCCAGCAGCGGCTCGGCTATTCGGATCAGGTGACGCAGCGCAGGGCCGATGTCGACTCCTTCTACAACACGCACGACACCGGGCTCGCGCTGCAGATCCTCCGCCGTTACGACGTCCGCTACGTCTTCGTCGGTCAGCTCGAGCGGCACTACTACGACCGCGCCGGGCTCGCGAAGATTCCGCGAGCTGCCGGGGGTGTCTCGCGTCTACGACCGTGCCGGAGTCCAGATCTACCGCGTCGACCGGCAGACCGCTGACAGTGCGCTCTGACCCGGCGAACGTCCGCCGCGTGGCGCCCTCGCGCCCTGCTCGACCGCGCCCGCGCGGCTCCCGTCTGGTGGGAGGCGACAGCGGTACTGGTGACCGTCGCGGCCGCCGCGGTCTTCCGGCTCCAAGATTTGAGCTGGATCCCGTACGGCATCAGCGGAGACGAGGCGATCTTCGGCTTGGAGGGCCGGCGGATCCTGGAGGAGGGGCCGATCGGGCCCTACTCGCCACTCGCGGCGGGGCAGCCCGCCGGTGTCCTCTACCTGGCGGGCGCCTCGATCTGGGCGTTCGGAAGCACGATCTTCGCCATCCGGCTCGTTCCGGGAGTCGCGGGAATCCTGACCGTCGTCGCGCTCTTCGCCTATGGCCGTCGGCACTTCGGCGTCGGCACGGGCCTCCTCGGCGCCGCCCTGCTCGCCGTCTCCAGCTGGCACATCGGCATCTCTCGATTGGCAATCCCGCTCGCCGCCTGGCCGCTCGTGGGGGTGCTGACGGCCGGCGCGCTCTGCGAGGCCCTACGCGCCCGCAGGCCGGAGGCGACTCGATGGGCCTCGTGGCGCTGGTGGGCCGCAACGGGCGTCTTCGCTGCACTGGGCGTCTACGTCTACGACGCCAACAACGTCTTCCTCGTCGTTCTCGCGCTCTTCCTCGGCGGCGTCGCAATCGTACGCCGCCAAGAACTTCGTCCCCTTCTGGTCGGGGTCGCCGTCATGGCGGTCGCCTTCGTCGTCGTCGCTGCACCGATGATCCGCTATGTCGCCGAGCACCCGGACAACTACCTGGGCCACGCGCGGTACAACACGATCTTCCACCAGCCGCAGTGGAAGTCACTCCGTGGAGCCGGGGCGAAGGCGTGGTTCCTGGCCAGGCGCTACGTCGAGTACTGGGACCGCCTGTGCTGCGATCCCAAGGTCGACATCGACGGAATCGGGCTGGCGCCGCCGGCACGCGCCCCGTTCCTGGCGCTGGCCGGGTGCGGAATGCTGCTCGGGCTCTGGAGGCGCCGCGGGCCGCCGGTAGCCCTGGGGATCACGTTGGTTCTCTTGATGCCGGTCGCCTACGTTCTTTCGGAAGGGGGCGTGGCCAGGCGGGCTTTCGTGACGCTTCCCTTCCTGGCCTTGTTCGCCGGGTTCGGAGCGGTGGGGCTCGTCCACGAAGTCGGGCGGCGCCGGCGATCGCTCCGCGTGCCGGTCGCCGCTGCGCTCGCGGCGCTCCTCGGCGTGCTCGCGTATCAGAACCTCGACGACTACTTCGGCAAGCTACCCGGCTCCGAGGCCGAGCGCTTCTTCTTCGCGCGTCCAATGACGGACGCGAGCTTCTACATGAAGCGCCTCCCCCGCGACCGGCACGTCTACTTCTATTCGGCCGGCAGGTTCGTTCAACGCACGAGGTCCGGCGCTTCCTGGCCCCGGACGTGGCCGGCGAGGACCGCTCGCGCGAGTTCGGCGGCAACTACAGCTTCGCCGTCGCGAACGACGGTCTCGTTCCCGTCTTCGTCTTCATGGACGCGTACGAGCCGGATCTCCCGATCGTCAAGCGCCGCTACCCGGGCGGGCAAACGGTCATCGGAGGCTCGAAGAGCAGCCCCTCGTTCCTCGCCTACACGGCGACGCAGGCCCCAGGCTAAGGCGCCCGCGTGGCCCATCTACGCTCGTCTCAAACGCTAAGGCCGCCGGATCACGGAACGACGACGAGCGGGGTGTAGCTCGGGCCCAGCGGACCGCTCGTCGAGACCGGCGGCTGAGGCCCCGCAGCGCGCGGCGGCCGAAGAGCAGATGGCGGCACGATCGAGGATCGCTCTCCCGGCGGCGTCCACGTCCACTCGATCCCGCCCGGTGAGCGCGTCATGCGATAACTGACGTCCAACCTGTGAGGCCCCCGCTCCAGACGCGGTCGCGCGTGCGTGACCGCGTCGGCGTCGGTCGCCGAACGGAGTACGAGCTTCCCGTCGATCCGTAGCTCGAGCTGCCCCTGCGAGAAGATGCTCATGGAGTAGGAACCCGCGCGCGGCACGAGGAGCGTCCCCCGCCAGCTTGCCGTGACGCGGTCGCCCGGCCTTCCGACATCGTCGTAGAGACAACAGGTTGCGAGCGTGCCGTCGATGCGCCGATCCCACGTTTCGCCCTCGACCGCGATTCGACCAAGTAGCCCGACCGGATGCGTCTGCCGTGAATAGAGCTCGGATGTCGCGACCGGTCGAAGCGGCACTGCGCTGCCTGCGACGGGAGCCCCGCTCCACTCGAGCGGCGTCTCGCCAGACGCCGTCACCGTGGCGGTGAGCTCGACCGCGTGCATTCCCGCCGGTAGCGCGACCGTCGCGCGGCGCGGCCGCCCGTGATCGACGAGGGAGATCCCGTCGATCGCCAGCGTGGCGTCGGCGCCTCTCGCCGCGAACGTGTAGGCGCCAGTATTGCGGGAATGCGGAGACCGGCCGACCATTGCATCCTCGCGGGAAACGTCGCCACCCGGCCGGCGGCTCTCCAAGCGTGCGGACGCGGGTGGAGCGACCGCCCGCCACCTCGACGCGCGCGCCCTGGCTTCCAGCCCAATCTGCCCGCGAAAGGCGGTAGTGCACGAACATCAGCCCCTCGGTCGGGTGTGTGAACCGCTTGAGCGTGCCGCCTGGGTAGAGCGCTCGAAGCAGGGGCAGGAAGGCGAACTGATCCGGGTAGAGCATGAACGCGAGACCGGTCCGAGCCGGAAGCGAGAGCGGCAGGTCGCTGCCGGGAGCCTGCAACCCGCCTCGAGGCGTCCGCTGGGCAAGGAGCCGCACCCAGCCGGAGTTGACCATGTGGAACGAACGCGCGATCGTGGTCACGAGCGTTCCGGGGCCCGCCTGCGCGACCGCGCGCCCTTCGGCATTCGGCCGCACCCAGCGATCGGCGGAGGCGTAGTCGCGGAAGTAGAACGAGGACTCGCTCCACGCAATCCAGACGACGACGCCGCCGATTGCGACCACAGTTGCCCAGCGGGTCGCGCGTCTCCACCGCGGCGCAAGCCAACGCCCCGCGCCCACGACGCGTTCGCGCAGGTCGTCGAGCACGAGCGCAGCGAACAGCGTCAGCACCGGGATCGCGACTGCCATTCGCTGCAAGCTGGGCGTCTCGACCGTGAAAACGACTCCGGCGAGACCGACGGCGAACCACAACCCAAGTAACACCGCCCGAGGATCCCGCCAACGCAGGCAGCTCCAGCCGAGCCCCAGCAGCGTCAACACAGCGAGCACCGGCGTGAGGATCGACCGGTCCGTCGGCCAGAAGCCACCCTGGTCTCCGACCCGGTCGAGGATGCCGAGCGAGCGGACCACCTGCTCTCCGACCAGCCGCGGCATGCTCCAGCTCGGGTTGTAGTAGCCGAGGCGAGCTGCGTTGGTGCGATCCAGCACGGTTGTCTCGGCAGCCCGGCGGAAGAGTACGTCCGGGTGGCGCAGCACCGTACGAGAGGAATGGCGCCATGACGAGCGTCGCCGCGAGCAGGCAGAGGGCTCCGCGCAAGAGGATCTGCCGGCGCGGTATTCCGAGCCCGAGCGCTGTGAGATAGGCGAGGAACAGCGCCGCGAGCAGGACCCAGGACCGTCCGCTCGGATAGAAGTAGAGGCCGGCGCCGCCGGCCATTCCGGCTCCGATCCAGGACGATGCCTTGCCCGACCGGACGCCCTCGAGCAGGAACGCCATGCTGATCGTCCAGAACATCGCCGTGGGGGCCGCCTCGGTCGTCTCGCGTGAAAACTGGAGGGCGACGCCGGCCACCGCGAGCAGGCCGCCCGCAATCAGGCCGACGCGAAGGCCGAAGTGCCGTAGCCCGATCCACGTCACGGCGGCGACGGTCACCGTCCCGGCCAGAGCGCCGAAGATCCTGGCGTCTGCGTAGCTCGTCCCGAAGATCCGCATCGCCTGGGCGAGCGTCCAGAAGTAGACCATGCTTATCCGGTACCAGCCGCCCTTCGAAGATGCCGGGGGTTGGGACGCCGTGCACCACCTGCAGTGAAAGCGCGGCGCGATCTCCTTCGTCCGCATTGATTCCGAGCGGGATGTCGTCGAGACGCACCAGGCGCAGCGTCTCCGCGATCCCGACGATGACCGCTACGGCCAGCAGGGTCCACGGCGACCGAAGAACCGCCCGATCCGCTCCTCGCCATCGCGGCGGCCAGCCGCGTCGCCGCCCGGCGAGCGCCGCCGTGGCCCCGAGCGCCGCCATGCACGCGAGCCAGGGCCAGGCCGCCGCATTCGAATGTTCGTCGCCGCGGAGAACGAGGAGCGCGATCCCGTCCAGGACGACGGCGACGGCGAGCCCGCAGGCGAGCCGCCCGGGCGAACAAAGGCGCCCGGGCGACTTTTCCCTGTCGATCGGACGCGGCCGGGCAGTCAGCGCCCAGATCACGATCGCGGCGACGTACAACGGGATCGCCGCGATCGGATCCGCCGACGTGCGGGCCGTCAGTTCGCCGGCGACGGCGAGCGCCAGCGCAGCAGCTCCGCCGGCGAGCGGTGCCGCGCGAGAGAGAGAGGGAGCCAGCGTCGGCCGGGTGCTCACCGAAGCCCGTCTGGCTACCGCTCGAACAACCGCGACCTGACGATCCCCGTGCGATGCAGCACGAGCCGCCCCGCGACGCCCAGGGTCTTGAGCCCGTAGACCGCTGCGGGCTTGAAGCTGATCGTGGATGCGTCCTCGAAGTAGCGGGAGCGTGCCGGAACCTCGGCGATCCGGAAGCCGAAGTGAGCCGCCTGCATCAGGATCTCGGAGTCGAAGCTGAAGTCGAGCGAGTTACGGAGGAACGGCACCGTCAGGAGCACGCGACGCGAGAATGCGCGGTAGCCGGTGTGGAGCTCGGTCAGGCCGGTCGAGAGGATCCGGTTCTCGATCGCGGTCAGGGTCCGGTTCGCCACGTACTTGTACCGCGGCATTCCTCCTGCCAGCGCCATACCGGGCTCGGCCAGTCGCGAGCCGAGGACCAGATCGGCCCGGTCCTCGAGTATGGGCTCGATCAGCTTCGGAATCAGGGTCGGCTCGTATTGCCCATCCGGGTGGAGCATCACTACCACGTCCGCCCCACGCCGCAAGGCCTCGAGGTAGCAGGTCTTCTGGTTGCCGCCGTATCCGACGTTGTGTGGATGCCAGATCAGACGGACGCCGAGCTCATGCGCGATTTCGACCGTGCCGTCGGTCGAGGCGTCGTCCACGACGATGATCTCGTCGACGACGTGACGCGGAATCAGAGAGACGGTCGACCCGAGCGTACGTGCGGCGTTGAGTGCCGGCATGACGACCACGATCTTCTCGCTGCACGCTTCAGACACGACGAGCCTCGATGTAGATCGTGCCACCGCGCCGCGCGAGAATCTCGGCAAGAGCGCAGAGGACGGCGACCGGCAGCAGAACGGCCGCCGCGGCGAGCATGGCGGCGCGGCGATCTGCCGACAAGGGGCGGCGCCGTGCCTCGGGCCGGCGGATAGCGTCGTACAGATCCGGCTGCCCGGGCAGAAGGCCGATCATCCCGTGCAGCCAGCCGAACAGGATCTGTCCGCCGCGCAGGTAGCTGATTCTCTCGATCCGCAGGCCCAGGTCTCGGATTCGGTCGAGCAGCGCACGCTCCGTGAGGTGCACGACATGGAACGGGAGGTCGAGGGCGAGCCACCGCTCGCCGAACAGGCGGGCCTGCCAGCTTCCCCAGTTCGGCGCGGCCACAACCAGTAGACCGCCGTGGACGAGCGCCTGCGCTGCCTCTGCGAGCGCTTCCACGGGAGACGGAAGGTGCTCGAGCGAGTGGAAGAAGACGACGGACGCCCACTCGCGTTCCAACTGCGAGACCGAGCCGGTGTGGACGTCGGGCCGGAAGGGCTCCCGCTCGAGCCCCAGCGCCTCTCGGCCCAGGGCGTGAAGCGCGTCGAGCAGGACGCCGGCACCGCAGCCGACGTCCAGAACCGCTCCGGCTGGAGCACGACGGTCGATGCGGCGCGCCAGGAGGCTGCGCGTTGCGCGCAGGACGGCGTCGCCGGGTCCCGCGAAACGCCCCGAAGGGGGGCGGTACCAGGAGTCGTAGCCTGTGAGATCTCCATCGGAGGGCCGTGGCACTGTCGTCCCGGCGCCGCACGCCGCGCAGCGCAGAACCCTCCAGCGCGACGTCGCGGCGCGTCTGAGGGGGGAGCCGCACCAGAGGCAGGCGTGAGCGCTCATCCGTCGATGGACGCGGTCCGCCCAGGCGGAGGCGCACCGTCGGAGCCGTCGAGGGTCGGTGCAGGCGGCCGAAAGGACGGAGGCGCGGGGAACGGCCGGAGATACGCGGCGGGCACGACGGATTCGGTCCTTCCGGGCGGGACCCAGTAGAGATACGCGTCGAAGTAACCAGTCACCCCCTGATAGAGGATGCGGACGCGGTGCCAGCCGCGCGACAGCCTCACCGTCTTGAGTCTCAGAACATTGGGCTGGACGTTGGTCAGGACGCGCTTCCCGTCGAGGACGAGCCGGGCTGTGTCGATCTGCCGCGTCCCGAGGTCGTAGCGCCCTGCCACCGGTGCGTAGAGCTGCCCGCGCCAGTCGACCGTGAAAGGGGCCCCGACCAGGGGCTCGTGGAATTCGATCGCGATCTGGGGATCGATCCGGCCAAGAGCGCCAGGTCCGTCGAACTCCGTCCCGGGGCGATACGTTCCCTGCAGTCCCCGCGGCCACACCCGACTCGGGTCGAAGACGCGGCTCGGGTCCACCGGCCGAAGCGCCGATCGGCTCGGTCCGAAGCGAAGCGACCCGATGGTCGCATCCCCGGCAGCGTCAACCTCGATCCAATGCAGGCCGGAGGTGAGCCAGCGCGGCCCTCGCCCCACGGGCCGCCCGTCGACCACGATCCGCGCTCGGCTGCCGCGCCAGGCGAACAGGTAGCGCCCGAAGGACTCGACGTCCAGGACCGTCACGAGGCGGATGCGCCCATTCGGTCCGCGCCGGCGCGCCACCCCGTGTGTTGCGCTCACGTCCCTGGCCGGGATGAAGGCGGCGGTGAGGAGCGGGAGCCCATCAGGTGCTCGAAAGACTTCGAATCGGGCGTGCGGATACGTCTCGGCGAGCAAGTGGAGGTCGGTGGTCGCGTCGGCCGGCACGATGAGGATGACGTCGCGGCCTCGTCCGGTGAAAGGAAACTGGTCCATCCCGTGCCAGGAGATCGGACTGCCCCGAGGCGCCAGGAACCGCACCGCGGGCTCGTTCACGAGAGTGTCGGAGACCCAGACGTCGTCCTGCGCGGAGTAGCGGCTGAGGAGTCGTCCAGCGTCGAGCTTTGCTGCCCCCATCTCCGCCCAGACCTGCGAGTTGTTCGCCTGGCGGTCGAAGTATTTCTGGACGTTCATGGCTGCCGCGCCCCCGACGGCGGCGAGCGCCCCAGCGGCCGCGGCCGGCGCGAGGACCCGCCGGCGAGGGCTCTGACCGAGCACGCGCCAGCCCTCGCCCAGGAAGATCCCGGCGAGGAGAGCCGTGACCACGGAGTTCTCGACCGTGCGGTTGGCCTGCGGCGCCTCGAACACGAGCGAGAACACGCCGCCGGACAGTGCCGCCGTGAACCAGGCGAGAGGCAGGAAGTACTGCCACGAGCGGATCCGAACCAGGCAGAGTCCGAGACCGGAGAAGAAGAACGCTGCCGTCAGCCAGTCGAGCATGGGCGAGCCGGGCAGGTTGTGTCGTCCGTTGGAGTCCCCCTGGAAGTTGAACATCAACAGGTGCTTGCGAAGGCTGGTACGCACGGGGTGCGGCTGACCACCCCCACCGCGTTCGGAGAAGATGGACGCCGTTGAGGCTCGCTTCCAGTACTCGTCCGGGTGCTGCGCCGCATATGTCGCGACCGGAAGGAATGCGAGCACAGCACCCGCCGCGAAGACCGCGACCCCGGAGCGCAGTCGGGCGATCGTGCGCCTTCCTCCGGAAAGCATCAGGTGGAGAAGGACGAGGAGCAGCACGACGGGTACGAGCTCCGCTGCGTAGTAGCCCTGGAGGGCGAAGCCGAGCAGTACGCCCACCCGCGCCGTACCACCAGACGCTGCCGGTGCGGAGACCGAGTACGACGCAGAGATAGACCGCGAGATCGAGGAAGACGGTCACCATCGAGACCAATCCGAACCGGCTGAACGTGATGCTCCAAGCGGAAATCGCAAGGAAGCCGCCGGCCGCCACGCCCACGCGCCAGCCGTAGAGTCTCGACGCGAGCAGATAGAGAAGCGGCACTGCCAACGATCCCGCCAGTGCGGGGAGGGCGCGCAGCATCCAGATCGAGTTGCCGAAAAGCTCCAGACCAGAGCCCGAGGACGTAGAAGTAGAGCCCGCCCATCTGCGTGAAGAAACCTCCGATGAAGACGCTGTGCAAGGCGCCGTGCGCGAGCAATCCCTGCCCGACCAGCCCGTTCTGCGCCTCGTCGAACCAGAGGCCGTGGGGAATGCTTCCGAGCGCGGGGAACCGGAGCGCAAGGGCTACCGCGCTCAGCACCGCCACGACGACGAGCTCGACCCGCCACGGCAGTGTCGCCGGCCATCCTCGTTCCACGGGCGGGCTGGGCGTGCGCTCGCGCCGCTGCCAGAAGGCGACGCCGGCGGCAAAGCAGCCGAGCGAGGCGAGGTAGAGGAGCCAGGAGCCGTTGTTCGCGGCCCAGCCGGCCTTCCTCGCCGAGTCGCTGTCGTTCAGGCGGACGAACAGCGGGATGCTCGCAGACGGCAAGGACGACCGAGCCTGCGAAGCACACGAGCGCGCGGCGACCGGGTGCGCCGCGCCAGGCCGCGCACGGAGCTCGTTGCCGGCACGAGGCTCTGCGGATTCGCCACGGCCAGGAAGAGCGCGAGTGCGGCAAGCCCGAACAGGATCCAGCTGACGGCGGGTGGGCTCCCGACGCCGTGGGTGTGCCGCCTGGCGACCTCGACGACCGCGGCGCCTATCAGAGCCAGCGCGCAGGCGACCAGCGCCAGCATCCACCGCGAGCGCGTGATCGACTGCCACCCGACGTCCGGCCAGCCGCCGCCCGGCCCCGAGCGGACGCCGGTCACCGTCGCGCGCCGACCGACGGCGCGGGCGTTCGCTCAGGCGGGCGCTCGAGAGGACGCCGGGCCAGGCGCCCGAGCTTCAGCAGGTCAAGCACGACGCCGGGCGCCGAGCGGAGCAGCCGGACACGGCTGTCGGGATTGTGCGACCACCGGACTGGAACCTCTGCGACGCGAAACCCGAGCTGAAGAGCGATCAGGCAGAGCTCGGCGTCGTAGAGATAGCCGTCGATCCGCTGGTGTTCCGCGAGTCGACGCGCCACGTCGGCCCGGAGCACCTTGAAGCCGCACTGGGTGTCTCGGAAGGGAAGTCCGGTCAGAATCCTGAGCAGGCCGTTGAACGTCTTGCCGAGCAGCTCGCGGAGAGGGTGTTGCCGTGCCGCCAGCTCGGCTCCCGGGACCGCGCGCGAGCCGATGACGAGGTCGAAGCCATCGTCCAGAACAGCGACGAGTTTCGCTGTCTCATCGAGCGGCGAGGACATGTCGACGTCGGTGAGGAGGACCAGATCCCCGGAGGCGGCTTTCAGCCCGGCGCGTACCGCGGCTCCCTTCCCGCGATGACTCCCGAGCTCCAGGATCTGCAGCCGGCCCTCGAGCCCGGCGGTCCGACGGAGAAGAGCGACGGTCTCGTCCTCGGAGCCGTCGTCGACGACGATCAGCTCGCGAAAGGAAAGAGATGCCGGAGCCACCCATGAATCGGCCGAAACGGCCCGATCGAGCAGCGCCGGAAGCCGTCGCTCCTCGTTGTACGCCGGAGCGACGACGGAGAGCTCGCGCCGTGCGCCAACAGCCGCGTGCCTCCGTAGACGTCCGTACCTCCGGCCGCGCAGACGTGCCTGCCGAGTCGCGAGAACTTCGCAAGGTCGGCCGAAGGATAATCCGCCCGTTCGATCGATCCCACGCCGTCATCGCCACGGCCACGAAGCAACCGGCGCCGTCGGTGCGTTGTCGAACTGCGATAGTGGCGCCCGTGAGCGGGCGCCGGCACCCCTTCAGCGGGGGACGAGTCGCGATCGTCGGAGCGGGGCCCTGCGGGCTCGCCTGCGCGCGAGAGCTAGAGCGCGCTCGGCCATTCCGACTGGCGAATCTTCGAGGCGAGCACGACGGCGGGGGGGCACGCGTCATCTGTCCGCGACGAGCAGGGCTTTACGTGGGATCTCGGAGGACACGTCGTCTTCAGCCACTACGGCGAGTTCGACGCCCTGCTCGACGAGGTGATCGGTGACGACGCATACGAGCACGAGCGCTCCTCCTACATCCATCTCGACGATCGTTGGATCCCGTATCCCTTCCAGAACAACCTCCGGCATCTGGCGCCGGAGCGAGTGCACGAGTGCCTCCTCGGCCTGATCGAGGCCCCGGGTGGCTCCGCAGACCTCGACTTCGCGAGCTGGATCGACGCCACGTTCGGGGCGGGCATCGCGCGCCACTTCATGCGACCGTACAACTTCAAGGTCTGGGCGACGCCGCTCGAGCGGATGTCGTCGACATGGATCGCGGAGCGCGTCAGCGTCGTCGACTACCGGCGTGCCCTGCGAAACGTGCTTTTCGAGCTGGACGACGTCGGCTGGGGTCCGAACAACCGTTTCCGCTTTCCCAAGACCGGCGGGACGGGCGAGATCTACAGACGCCTGGCCGAGCGCCTCGGCGACAGAGTGGTCTTCGAGAAGGAGGTGGTCGCCGTCGATCCCGGCGAGCATTTCCTCACCTTCGCCGACGGGACCCGGGAGGAGTACGCGGCCCTCGTCTCGACGATGCCTGTCGACCGCTTGGTCGAGAAGCTCGAAGGCTGTCCCACGGACCTGCGCCGCGCCGCGCAGGCGCTCGAGCACACCGGCGTCTACGTGGTCGGGGTCGGGTACCTGAGGCCGCTGGAGGGTGATCGCTGCTGGATGTACTTCCCGGAAGACTCGACGCCCTTTTACCGCGTGACGAACTTCGCCAAGTACTCGCCGGCCAACGTCCCGGAAGGGGACACCACCCGCTTCTCGTCGTTTCTCACGGAGACCTCCTATTCGCGCTACAAGTCGGAGCGGCCCGAGGCGGTAGCCGAGGCCGCGGTCGAGGGTCTCGTGACCGTCGGGCTCGTCGAGCCCGACGCCGAAGTCGTCTCGGTCCACCTGATCGACGTCGAATACGCCTATCCGGTCCCCACGCTCGGCCGCGACCGCGCGCTCGAGGTCATCCAGCCGTGGCTCGCGGCGCATGAAATTTACTCGCGGGGACGATTCGGCTCCTGGCGCTACGAGATCGGCAACATGGACCACGCGGTCAAGATGGGAATCGACGCCGCCCGCCGAGTCCTGGACGGGTCAGCCGAGGAAATTGTCTCCGCTTGACCGTCAGCGGGGGTCGGTCTCGTACACCACCGTCCCCCCCGCCCGGAACGAGCGCCGGCCGAGGCGCGCGAACTTCGCCAGAGAGGCCGGCGGGTAATCACGCCGCTCGAGGCCTCCGACGACGACATAGCGCACGCGGTAGCGCTCGAGCAATGAGCGGGCAGTTTCTATATCGGTCGTTCGATAGATCTTGCGCACATCCTTGGCGCGCCGGCCCGGGTCATGTCCCCATTGAACCTCGTGCCCCGGCCACTGGATCACTGTGGGCAGGCCCGTGTAGGCCGAGATGCGGCCGCGGCCCTCGAAGTCGAAGTCCGAGCCCACTGTCTCGAGCACGGTCGGGTTTCCTTTCAACGAGCGCAGCCAAGCGATCGCGGCCCGATCTCCGGGATCCCTCTGCGCGAGCCACCGTTCGCCGTCGAGGCTGGGCGACGACGCGAAGCCGCGAGACCGGGAGTATGCGCCGAGCACGGGGTAGGCGAGCGACAACGCAACGAGGGCGACGAGCCCGCTGAGCCAGAGGAACCGGGTTCGCCGCCCCATCCAGGCTCGACTCCAGAAGGCGATGCAGGTCGCGGCCAGGGCGAGCAGGAACCACGCGTGGTAGCCGAACTTGAACACGGTGTTGAAGCGGTACGAGGACGTGCCGGCGAAGAAGTCGCGGAGATAGACGACCTCTCCGATCGCAATCGCTCCCAGCCCCGCCGCTACGAGCAACCAGACGAACCGGTAAGGCTGCGAACGGCCTGGGTCGAAGGCCATGTACGCGGCGAAGGCTGCGAGTGCGAGGAGCAGCGCCAACCCCGCATAGTGACGCGAGGCAAGCAGGACGAGGAGACAGGTCGCGGCCACGGAGCCCCAGGCGAGATACTTGAAAGGAACGCGGGCTGCCCGGTGCAAGTACGCGGCTGCGATCACCCACAGGAAGAGTCCGTAGACGAGGAGCTCGTCGCGCGCGAAGAGCCTGAAAGGCTGATGGTCGCCCACGATCCCGAGTCCGTGCACAGCAGGGCTGAAGTGGGTCCAGAACGGGAGATAGAGCAGCACCCCGGCCGCCCCCCAGATCGCGAACCAGACGGCCGCGCGGATGCGGATTCGCCCAGTGATGCCGCGTTTGGTCGCCCAGAGCGCGAGGCCCCCGAGGACCAGTACCCCGGCGACGGGAAAGTCGAGGCTGTTGAGCGGGTAGAGGACGCCTACGGCAAGGGCGGCGAGCAAGAGCTCGACTCCTGCCCGGAGGTTCAACTTCAGCTGGGGCCCGCAGAGTGCTAACCGCAGGGCGAGCGCGATCGCCAGCAACGTGAACGGCACGGCCAGCACGTGCGCGTGAAGATCGCCGAGAAGGAAGCTGAAGACCGGGAACTCGTTCGCGGTGCCGGGAATGACGCGCGAAGGCGACCACCAGTCGTACAGCCCGGTCTGGCCCGGGTGCTGCAGGTATTGGACGCCACCGGCGACGTTGCCAAGCAGGACGGTGAGGACGACGCCTGCGACACCGACGGCGACCGGCGACCGGCGCGGCGCGCCTACCCGGCTCGCCGCCAGGTAGAGCGCAGAAGCGAGCGCGAACAGCGTGGCCAAGGTCAGCGCGAAGATGAGGGCCAGGCCGAGGTTGAAACCGGAAACCGGGTCGATACCGGTGGCGCGGACGGCGTACGCGACCATGTAGTGGCCGTAGTAGTAGTAGTTGAGCGAAGCCCCGGAGAGCCAGGGATCGTGCGGCGGGAACCACTCGGCTCGGTTGACGGAGTTTACGAACGCCATGTCCATCGGCTTCTCCGTCTGCCAGACGTCGGGCGAGTAGCTGCGGACGAGCGCCCAGCCGAAGAAGCCGATCGTGAAGATCAGCTCGCCTGCGAGCCAGAGACGCACAGGCGTCGTGCGGAGCGCGGCTCTCAGCGGCACCCGCCTGAAGGAGTGGCTGAAGGCGCGGCAGAGACCAGCCAAGGAAGACCGCGGCGAGGAGTCCGAGGCCGACGAACACCGTCGCGCGCCCGTAGCCCACGAGGTGGACCGAGGCGAGGAGCCAAGCCGGATAGACGGCGAGCAGCAGCCCCAGAGGGCGGCTGAAGGCGAGCCCGCCTCCAGGGAGGCGCCCGAAGAGCGCGCGAGCCGCGGGGAGCGCAAGCAAGCCGATCACCTCGGCGAGGAGCCAGAAAAGGACGGCGTCGGTCATCGGGTGACCCGGTCCAGCGTCGCGTCGCGTCGACCTCGAGCTGCAATAGTCTCGGCCGCCCGCCGATGCAGCACGGAACCGACACCGCCGAGTCGCTCGCCGTCGTTGTACCGGTTCACGACGAGGCGGCCACGATTCCGGCCTTGATCGAGGAGCTCGGCCGCGATGTAGTGGCAAAGCATCCCGCGGCCGTCGTGATCGTCGTCGACGACGCGTCGACGGATGCGACGCCGGCCATACTCGCGCGCCGCGCAGCCGAGGATCCGTGGCTGCACGTCGAGCGCTCCGAGCGGAACCGCGGTCATGGGCCGACGGTTCGCCGGGGCCTCGATCTCGCCCAGGCGGACTGGATCTTCGAGCTCGACTCCGACGGCCAGTTCGTGGTGTCCGAGTTCTGGAGCCTCTGGGAACGGAGAACCGAGGCGGACGTCGTCATCGGCGTCCGGACCGAGCGCCGCGATTCACTGCACCGGCGGCTGCTGTCACGCGGAGTCGCGCTCGTCACATCTGTGCTTGCGGCGCGGCGGCTTCGCGACCCGAATGACCCGTTCCGGCTGCTCCGTCGAGAGGTCTGGGAGGACGTGCGCGCCCTCGTCCCCGAGGATGTCGGCCCCATCCACGTCCTCTTCTGCGTGGGCGCGGTCAAACGTGGCTGGCGGGTCGCCGAGGTGCCTATCTCGCACCTGCCGCGTCCGAGCGGGCAATCGACCCTGCGTGCGTTCAGGCTTGCTCGTTTCTGCGCGCGCGGACTCTGGCAGCTGCTCACCTTCAGGATTGCGCTCAGCGCGGCGGAGAGCCGCTCAGGACGATGAACACCATGATCATCCACGCGGCCACGGTTCCGAGGATCGGCCAGTCGGTCACGAGCACCCGGTCGGGCTCCTCGGCGACCTCGCGGCGGTGCACCAAGTAGAGGTATCGGAGCAGGCCGAACGCGACGAGCGGCACGGTGCCGACGAGCGCGTCCGGCACATCCGTAACGACCGTGTAGAGCGTGTACGTGCTGATCGTCGCCCCAGCTGCGAGCGCCACCAGCTGGTCGAGGAGGGCGACGGTGTAACCGCGCAGGGCCGGGCGGAGAGCCTCCGAGGCGCCGGAGGCGAGCTCGCCTCGCCGCTTCGCGAGCGCGAGGAAGAGCGCCACGAGGCCCGTGCACGCCACGAGCCAGGGAGAGAGTCGCACGTCCACGGCCACCGCGCCGGCGGAGGCGCGGATGACGAAGAGACCCGCGATCGCGAGAACGCCGATGAACAACCGCCGTTTCAGCACCGTGCTGTACGTGAGCTGGAGAAGGAGGAATCCCGCCAGGAGGGCACCCGATTCCAAGTTCACGGCCAGCGAGACGCCAAGGGCGACGAGGGCGAGCGCGGCTGCTCCAACGAGCGCGGTGCGAGGGGAGACCTCGCCCGCTGCGATCGGGCGGAAGCGCTTGAGCGGGTGACGCCGATCGAGCTCGGCATCTTGGACGTCGTTTACCAGGTAGGCGGCGCTCGAGGCAGCGCAGTACGCGGCGAAGATCGCGAGCGCGTGTTCCCAGCGCCACAGCTCATCGAACGTCGCCGAGAAGACGATTCCCGCGAAGAGGAGCAGATTCTTCGTCCACTGGAGCGGCCGAAGGGCGCGCAGGACCGCCAGCGGCGACAGGCGCGTGCGCGCCCCGCCCACCATCGCCGCGGAGGAGCGAGACAACGCGCCGGCGGCCGGTCGGCTGTCCTCGACCATCGATTCGAGCTTATCCGCGCGACGGGCGCCCAACAACACCGGCGTTCACGAGACGCGCTTGAGCAGGCCGAGTGCCTGCTGTCGCCAGGGCGTGCGGTGCGTCAGGCCGGGGCCTGCCGTCTCACGGTGTTGGACATACCAATCGTACGCAGCGGTGAGGGCCTCGAGGTTCGAGTACCGCGGTTCCCATCCCAGCGCTCGCTCGACGACGCTCGTATCGACGAACGAGTCCTTGTCGGCGGTGCGGTAGTGCCACTCGCCGAGGGGTGAAAGGTGGGCCAGCTCCAGTGCGCGCAGCGCAGCCTGGGCTGGACGCGCCGGGACGCGGACGAGACGGCTCGCCGACCCTGCGTGTGCGATGAGCCCTTCCAGGTCTTCCGCCACCGTTCCGAACACCTTCGCCCCCAGGTTGAGCACCTCCGGCACGGAAGATCGCTCGACGACGCGGACGATGGCCTCGACCAGATCGTCGACTGCCAGCAGCTGATACCGGTTGCGACCGTTTCCGAGCACGTAGATCCGGCGTCCTTCCCGGATCCAGTCGAAGAGGATCTCGAAGACGCCGAGCCGTCCAGAGCCGAGGAACGTTTTCGGGCGGACGATCACGATCTCGAGGTGGCCGGAGCCGAGGCGGCGGAAGACCTCCTCCGCTTCCGCCTTCGATTCCCCGTACGCACCGAGGGGCGCGAGCGGCGTCTCTTCGGTGATCGGGTGCGTCTCGGGGACGCCGTAGACCGCCGTCGTGGAGACGACGATCGCCTTCGAGACCCCCGCCTCGACGGCAGCTCGGACGACCGTCGCCGCGCCATCGACGTTCACTGATCTGATCTCGCTCGCCGACCGGCGGATCGGCAAGGCGGCGGCCGCGTGAACCAGGACGTCCATGCCCGTGCAGAGCTCGCGAGCCCTTTCGGGGTCGCGAACGTCACCCACGACAGCCTGCACACGGAGTCGGCGGAGCTCGTCGTCCGGAGGCTCGAGGTCGAGTGTCCGTACGCGGTTGCCGTTCACGGCGAGCCGGCGTGCGAGGTGTACGCCGAGGAAGCCGCTCCCGCCGGTAATCGCCCACGTCGCCACGAGTGCGGCTGAGGGTACAGCCATCGGGCGCGGTTGGTCAGCGGCGTCGTCGAGCCCTTACAGCGCAGGTCGGATTCGATGGATCTGGTAGAGCCGCGGCCAGAACTTCCCGGTCACGAAGAGGCGATTGCGCCTCGCGTCGTACGCGATCCCGTTCGCGTCCGATGCTCCGTCCGCGCTAAGCCGCGGCGGCAGCAACCCAGTGAGGTCGATCCAGTACCGGACCTCCCCCGACTTTGCGTCGATGCAGGCGATCCGAGGCGTCGTATAGACGTTTGCGCAAACCGCGCCGCGCACGAACTCGAGCTCGTTCAGCCCGGTTATCCGCGCGCCACCGTCGTGAACCTCGAGCTGCCTTCGAACGGCGAAGGTCTCCGGGTCGCGGAAGGTCAGCGTATCGCTGCCGTCGCTCATGATCAGCCGGCTCCCGTCATTGGTCAGGCCCCATCCCTCGCCCGTGTACTGAAAGGTCCGCACCTGCCGGAAGGTGCGGACGTCATAGACGAAGCCCGTTTCCTCCTGATATGTCAGCTGGTAGACCCGAGAGCCAAGGACGGTCGCGCCCTCCGCCCAAAATGGATCAGGCAAGTTGGCCCTCCGCACGACGCGGCCGGTGCGGATCACCACCCGGCGAAGCGACGACCGGCCGGGCAAGCCTGCGCTCTCGATCAGATAGCCGCCGCGGTACGCAAGTCCTTCCGTAAAGGAGCTGGGATCGTGCAGGCGCGCATGGTCGACCGCGTAGCGGTAGACGGGTGCGGTCGAGGGCTCGCTGCTCGACGCCGCCGTAGCGATCATCGATGCGCCCGCGAGCAGGCATCCGACCATCGCGAGTGGCAGGCCCCGCCCCATCGCCGGATGTAAGCACGCCGGCCTGCGGACCGCAGTCACGGGCGTGCGCGCCGAGAGGCGCGTCAGCGCGTCTCGGCGTCAGTGCACGCTAGGCCGACTCTTCGACGAGCTCTTCTTCGCCCTCGGCGGGAGCGCCCGCGCTCGTCACGAGCGTCGGCCGCTGGCCCTTCGAGATCGTCTCCTTCGTGATGACGCACTTGGAGACATCTGTGCGCGAGGGAAGCTCGAACATCACATCGAGCAGCGCGTCCTCGATGATCGACCGCAGGCCGCGGGCGCCGGTCTCGCGCTCGAGTGCATGGTCGGAGATCTCCCAGAGCGCGTCCTCGGTGAAGACGAGGTCGATCGTGTCGTAGTTGAAGAAGCGCTGGTACTGCTTGACGAGCGCGTTCTTCGGCTCGACGAGGATCTGCACGAGGTCCTCGCGGGTCAGCTGGTGGACGGCCGAGACGACCGGGAGCCGGCCGATGAACTCAGGGATGAGGCCGTAGTGGAGGAGATCCTCCGGCATGACGTCCGAGAGCAGCTCCGCATTCTCGGCCGCCTTCTTCGAACGCACCGTGGCGCCGAAACCGACCTGGTTCTTGCCGATCCGCTTCCCGATGATCCGCTCGAGCCCGGAGAAGGCGCCGCCGCAGATGAACAGGATGTTCGTCGTGTCGATCGAGAGGAATTCCTGGTGCGGATGCTTGCGGCCGCCCTGGGGCGGGACGGAGGCGATCGTCCCCTCGAGGATCTTGAGCAGCGCCTGCTGCACGCCCTCGCCGGAGACGTCCCGCGTGATCGACGGGTTGTCCGCCTTGCGCGCGATCTTGTCGACCTCGTCGATGTAGATGATCCCCGTCTCGGCCTTCTTGATGTCGAAGTCCGCGGCCTGAATCAGCTTCAGGAGGATGTTCTCGACGTCCTCGCCCACGTAACCGGCCTCGGTCAGCGCGGTGGCGTCGGCGATCGCAAACGGGACGTTGAGTATGCGCGCCAGTGTCTGGGCGAGCAGCGTCTTGCCGCAGCCCGTCGGCCCGAGCAGCATGATGTTCGACTTCTGCAGCTCGACGTCGCCGTCCTCCTGCGCCATCTGCACGCGCTTGTAGTGGTTGTAGACGGCGACCGACAGCGTGCGCTTCGCCTCTTCCTGGGAGACGACGTAGTCGTTGAGGACGGCGTAGATGTCCTTGGGGCGCGGAAGGTTCTCGAGATCGAGCTGCGGCGGCGAGGTCAGGTCCTCGTCGATGATCTCGTTGCAGAGATCGATGCACTCGTCGCAGATGTAGACGCCCGGGCCGGCGATCAGCTTCTTGACCTGCGGCTGGCTCTTCCCGCAGAAGCTGCAGAGAAGCTGCTCGTTGCCGTCCGATGCTCGCGCCATGTCTGCTTTCCCCCGCTTCTGCCGCTTATCGGTGCGTGACGACGGTATCGATAATGCCGTAATCCTTCGCCTCTTGCGCGGTCATGAAGTAGTCGCGCTCCATGTCCTTCGAGACCTTCTCGAGCGGCTGCTCGGAGTGGTGGGCGAGGATCTCTTCCATTCGTCTTTTCATGTTGATGGTTTCGCGCGCCTGGATCTCGATGTCGGTCGCCTGTCCCTGGAAGCCACTCGACACCTGATGGATGAGGATCTTGGCGTTCGGCAGCGCGAGCCGCTTTCCTTTCGTGCCACCGGCAAGAAGGAGTGCGCCCATCGACATCGCGATGCCGACGCAGATGGTCTGAACGTCGGGCTTGATGTATTGCATCGTGTCGTAGATCGCGAGCCCGGCATAGACCGAGCCGCCGGGGGAGTTGACGTAGATGTAGACGTCCTTGTCGGGATCCTCGGACTCGAGATGGAGGAGCTGCGCGATGATCAGGTTCGCGATCTGGTCGTCGACGGGCGTCCCGAGGAAGATGATCCGCTCGTTCAGCAAGCGGGAGAAGATGTCGAACGAACGCTCGCCGCGCGACGTCTGCTCGATCACCATCGGAATCAGAGGGCTCATGCAGGCTCCTTGCTCGAGGGTGTCCACAACTTCGTATCGCCGGGGGCTTTCTCCTGCTCCGGCGTCCACAGCTTGTCACGGGCTTCCGCCAGGTCGGTCGAGATCGGCGTGACCTCGGCCACGACGCGGTCGAGTGCCTTCCGCAGCCGCAGATCCTGGCGCAGCTGCTCGGCGAAATCGGAAGAGAGGACCTGCTCGATCGTCTCCTCTTCCTCGTCCTGCGCGCGCAGCGTCTCGGAAATCTCTTCGTCGGTGATCTGAAGGTCGAGGTCGTCGGCGATCGCCTCGAGCACGAGCTCGCCGGCGATCGAGCCGGCCGCCTGGGCGACGATCCGTTCCTCGACCTGCTCGGCGGTCTGGTTGGTCAGCGCGAGGAACGTCTCGAGGTTGAGGCCGCGCCGCTCGAGGGACTGGAGGAGCTCGCGCAGCAGCGTGGTCGCGCGCTGGCGGACGAGCTCCGGCGAGATCTGGACGTTCGACTCGCGCACGAGCGCGGCCAGGGCGGCGGAGCGGAACTCGCCCTCGACGGCGCCTTCGAGCTGTTCGCCGAGGCGCTGCTGGATGTCGCCGCGCAGCTCGTCGAGCGTGTCGAACTCGCTGACGGACCGCGCGAGCTCGTCGTCGAGCTCCGGTAGCTCCTTCTCCTTGATCTCCTTGACCGTTGCGTCGACCTTCTCGCTCTCGCCGAAGGCGATCTCCTTCGCCTCCCCGGCGGACATGCCGAGGAGGCCGGCCTCGATCTCCGGGAGCAACCGCTGGGAGCCGAGCTCGACCACGTAGTCGCGCTCGCCCTCGCCGTCGCGGACGAGGTCGACGACGAGCGTGTCGCCCTCGCGCGCCGGCCGGTCCTCGGCGGGCACGAGGGTTGCCGCGGTATCGCGTAGCAGCTCGAGCTCCTGGTCGACCATCTCCTGCGGCACCTCCGCGTCGGCGCGCGGCACCTCGAGCTTCGTCCAGTCCGCCACCTCGGGCTTGGGCTGGACGTCGACCGTGGCGGTGAAGCGAAAGGTCGCGTCGCCCGACTCGGGCAGGTCGTACTCGTATTCCGGCTGCGCGATCGGGCGAACGTGGTTACGGACCGCGGCGTTGCGGAACCAGCCGCCGATGTGGCTGTCCACGGCCTCGGTGTAGAGCCGCTCCTTGCCGACGCGCGCCAGGAGGACCTTCATCGGCACCTTCCCCTTGCGGAAGCCGGGGATCTTCAGGCTCGTGGCGAGGTCTTCGGCCGCGTGGTCGATCGCGTGCTGCACGTCGCCGCTCGGAACCTCGACCTCGAGGCGGACACGGTTCTCGGGCAGTTCTTCCACCACGGTCTGCACCCGGCCTATCTAAGCAAAGGGGGGTCGACTGGCCGAGCGGGCAGACGCGGCAGTGCGGGCGGAGGGACTCGAACCCCCACGGGCTTTCGCCCACCAGGACCTAAACCTGGCGCGGATACCAGTTTCGCCACGCCCGCGTTTTTGAATTGTGCCCGCGTGAGAGGACCGGGACATGGCCAATCCAGAACAGCGCGAACAGGAAAGCCGCGAGGACCCCGAGACCAAGTTCCAGGAACAGCGCGACGAGGAGCGCATCGAGCGCGAGCACCTCGCCGAGGACGTCTCGGACGAGCTGACCGAGTCCGACGAAGACGACTAGCGCTAGCTCGGGCGGCGAACAGTGATGTATTCGTTCGCGTCGCTCACGAAGAGCCCCGGCTGGGGGCCTCCGGCGATCGCGTACACGCGCCCGCGGTAGGCGACCACTCCCAGCCCGTGACGCGGCGTCGGCAGATCGGGCAGGCGAGCCCAGCGCCGGGCCTTCACGTCGTACCGGTAGACGGACTCGATCGTTCCGCCGGGCTCCTCGCCGCCGACCGAGACGATCATGCCGCCGACCGCGGCCGCCCCGGTTCCGCCGCGCGTGTCGGGGACGCGTGGCAACCGCTCCCAGCGCTTCCTCGAGGGCACGTACATCTCGAACGTGTCGAAGTTGCCCGCCGTCGCGGTACGCCCGGCGAGCGCGTAGACCTTTCCGCGCAGCGCCGTGGCGGCCAGATGCTCGCGCGGAGACGGGCCGGGGATGAAGCTCCACCGTTGCTTTCGTAGATCGAAGCGGAGCGCCGTCGTCGCTACGCCTCGCGGCCCGATCCCGCCGACCACGTACAGGTACTTCCCGGCGACGGCTGCTCCTGCGGCCGCCCGAGGCTCGGGCATCGCGCGCAGCTCGCGCCACGCGCCTCCGCGGAAGACGAAGGCACGCTTGAGGGGGCGCCGGTCCGACCCGTAGCCGCCGAGCACATAGACCCGGCCCTTGTACGACGCGGCCATCGCGTGGTCGACCGAGGCCGGAAGGTTGGGAATCCGGCGCCACCGGTTGCGGGCGGGCGAGTACGCGTCGGCGCGCTGGACGTTCTCGCCGGATGCGACGAAGCCGCCGACGACAACGATTTCCTTTCCGCCCAGGAGCGCCGCGGCGACCTCGGTACGTGGAAGGGGAAGGGGCGCGGCGGACTTCCACTCGCCGGGCCCCGCGAGCAGGAGGGTTGCGAGAGCGGACGCGAGCAGCGACGTGCGCACCGACTCCCAGCATAGAGCCGGGGAGCCGTGAGGCTCCCCGCTCGAGCTACTTGTTCAGCTTCTTGAGGACGAGCTTCGGCTTGCCCTTCGAGTCGAACTTGACGAGTCCGACGAAATCGTCGGCGACAGTCGCGCCGTAGGTTCCGGGCACCGCCTGACCGACCCGGTCGTGCTTGAAGCAGACCATCTGCTTGTGCGGGTTGGCGACGCTGCAGGAGACGTTGCTGCTCTTGACGAAGACGACGTCGCCGACGCCGACCCTGAACACCTTCTCGGCGACGGCGCCCGCAGTCGCGGCGAACGCGAGCACCGCACAGGCCGCGAACCCGATCAGAAACTTCTTCATTCGTGTCGACCCTCCGTGAACTGGATGAGCCGGAAGGGTAGCGACGGCTACTGCGAGAACCCGCGACCCATCAGTGTCGGGCGAGCGGTGATCAGGAGCGAGGCCGCCGCCGGGCAGGCGCCGATCTCGTCCACCCGATAGCGGCCGCTGAAGCCCTCGAGGCTGTAGAACGCCTCGTATCCGGACGGCTTCGGGATGCGAACGTCGATCCTCATCCCGGCTCGCGGCAGCTCGCGGTCGAAGAAGCTCACGGCCTCGCCGAGCGGCAGCGGTAGGAGGCCAGTCACCGCGGGGACGCCGTGTGAGGTGACGTTTCGAAACGACCGGGTGAAAACCGTCCCGGCCGGAACCGGAAATTCGCGCGGGTTCCTTCGGGCCCCCGGTGCGGGCTGCGTCGAGGGCCCAGCGTCAAAAGACAAGGGGGTGACCCCGGTGCGAGCGAGCCTCCATAGCCGCCACGGTGATGGTGAGCAACGCCGCGGAGCGTTGCGAACTCGAGCTAAGGAGGTTGTTCGTATGCGTTTCAAGGTTCTGCTTACGGTTGTCGCACTCGTCGTGACGGCGAGCGTGTTGACGACGGCGGCGCTCGCCACGACTCAGGGCGGCACGGTCGTGAAAGTGGGAAAGAGCGACGTCGGCCGCGTCCTCGTCGACTCTCGCGGGATAACGCTCTACATGTGGGCGCACGACAAGGGCAGCAGGAGCACCTGCTACGGCACGTGCGCGAGTTACTGGCCGCCTGTCACTACTGCAGGCAAGCCGGCCGCGCGTTCAGGCGCGAAGGCCGCGCTGCTCGGCACCACCCGCCGATCTGACGGACGAACGCAGGTTACGTACCGTGGCCACCCGCTCTACCGCTTCAGCTTGGACAAGAAGCCGGGTCAGGCGAGCGGCGAAGGACTGACCGACTTCGGCGGTCGTTGGGACCCCCTCAGCGCTGCCGGTAAGGCCGTGCGAACGGCGACTCCCAGCTCGGGATACCCCTACAAGACCCCGCTCCATTGAGAGCAGTCGTCCTCACCCCCGCCGGGGCGACCTGGCGGGGGCGGGCGTTACGATCGCGCCCAGACTCGCTATCTGACCGCCGCGTGGCGTCGCGAGGGCGCCCCCGCGGCGGCGTTCGCAGCGTCAGGCAGGAACTGGCGCGCCGTCCGCGAGCGCGGCCGGAAGCTCGTCCCTCGAGTCGACCTGCAGCTTGCGAAAGACACTCGTGAGATGACCTTCGACCGTGCGCGCCGTCACGAACAGGGTCTGGGCGATCTCCCGGTTCGTGAGGCCCTCGCTTGCGAGCTCGGCGATCCGGCGCTCGCTCGCTGTCAGAGACTCGACCCCCGTAAGCACGACCCGGCGCGGGCGCGCGCCGGTGGCTCGGAGCTCAGTGTCGGCGTACTCGGCGAGTGGCCTCGCCCCGGCTCGGTGAGCGGCGTCGAGCGCCTCGCGGAGCAGCTCCCGCGCTTCGGTGCGGCGATTGCGGCGGCGGAGCATGGCGCCGAGGTCGGCGAGGGCGCGCGCCCGTTCCAACACGGCGCCGCCGCGCTCGAGCGTGCCGACAGCCTCACGGAGCAGGACCGCGCCGCGGTCGCCGCCGGCGACGACGCCCGCGGCATGTAGCGCCACTCCCAATGCGCGCGGCGCCCCGAAGGCGCGTGCAAGTTCCAGCTCCTCGGCTGCCCGGGACGCCGCCGATTCGCGATCCCCTAGTGCGAGGTGGGCAAGTGCGGCCTCCGAGCGCCAGGGGAGGGCGCCCGGGGAGGTGACGAGCGATCGCGTCAGCAGTGCACCGACCGCCACGATGTCCTCCAGGCCTTCAGCCACTTGCCCTTGCGCGATGCGTAGTCGTCCACGGGCGAGGCGAAGCGGTGGAGAGATCAGGGATCCGCTCTCGACTTCGAACTCGAGCGGCGCGAGCGCTTGCTCTGCAGCGTCCAGCTCCCCCTGCGCAACGAGCGCCTTCAGGAGCACTGCGCCGTTCAGGACGCGGAACATGGCTGGCGCGGGGAGTTCGGTTGCGGCAAGCGCCGTCCGGGTGTCTGCCTCGGCGGCGCTCAGATCACCGCGGCGGTATGCGAGCCAACCGCGATTCGCCAAGCCCATGGCGAGCCGGGTGCTGTCGCCGGTCGCCCGCGCCTGCGCGATCGAGGCATCGACCAGCGGGCGGAGCTGACCGTACCGCTCACTCCAAAGCAGCGCAAACATCGCATGCGAAAACCAGCCTGTCGACGAGACCCAGTGCCTGCCACCGGCGTCTAGTCCGCTGTCGCGTGCTTCAAGGGCTCGGGTCGCGAGCGACGCGCCGATCTCCGCCGGCTCGTTCGACAGGACGGAGATGAAGGCCGCTGCTGCCAGCAGCTCTGCTGGTGCGGCCGGATCCTCTGCTGCCCGCGCCCGCAAGGTCACTCGGCGGCCTGATACGGGAGGCATCGACACGGGGTCGTTCATCTCGGCGACGACAGCGGCCGCCTCGAGCTGAAGCGCGAGGTCCGGCCGTTGCGCGCCGAGCGCCGGCGCGGCACGGTCGAGGATCTCTACTACCTCCGCGTAGCGCTGCGCGCCGCTGAGGGCGTGCGCCAGCACGAGCGCCGCCTCGGCCGCTGCGACTGGATCCGCCGCGGCGTCGATGGCCTGTTGCAGGTGCTCGGGCCAGCCGTCGAGCCCAGAGCTCGCCTCTGCCATTCCGAGGTCGAGCAGCAGTGCCCACCGTTCGCCGGGCGCCGGCGGTTCCGCGAGCGCGCGGCGAAGGAACACGGCCTCAGATTCCGGCGCCCCTTGTTTTGCGGCCGCGCTGGCGGCCGCCATTAGCCGCTCGACAACCCAGGCGTCGCCGGCCGGCTCGCTGAGAAGGAGGTGCTTCGCGACGCGCGCGTCAGCGCCGAGTTGTTCGCCGAGCAGCTGAGCCGCACGGCGGTGGCCTCGAGCACGCTCCGCGCTCGGGAGCTCTGCATAGATGCCGGTGCGGACGATTGGGTGAATGAACGCGAGCGGCCGGCTCGACTCCAGGATCCCAGCCGTCGTCAGCTGCTCCGCTGCCTCGGCGGCCTCGATCTCGTCCAGGCCCGCGAGTTGCGCCGCTTGGAAGAAGTCGTCCTGCTCGAGAATGGCGAGCGCGCGAGCAAGCCGCGCTGCATGCTGAGGCATTCGACGGAGCCTGAGGTGAATCGAGCGGCCGATCGGGCGTGCCCCGATTCGCTCAACGTGGCGAGCGGCATCCGCGGTTGGGCCTAAGTGTCCTTCACCGAGCGCGTCCACGAGCATGCGCATGAGGAACGGCGTCCCGCGAGTCGCGTCCAGACAGGCATCCACGAACGCCGAGTCAGCGACGCCGCCCAGCCTCGACTCGACAAGCTGGGCCACGGCTTCTCTGGTCAGGGCCGGAACGCGAATCACATCGGCCGAGGCGTCTGTCGTGAGCGTCGCAAGCAGCTGAGCGTCCGCGCCCGGCTCGAGCGGACGGGTCGCGACGACGAGCGCGGCGCTCAACTCTTCGAGACGCGTGAGCAGAAACGCCAGGTAACGGAGGGATGCAGCGTCGGCCCAGTGCGCGTCGTCGACGACCACGCAGAGTGGACGGACAGCGCTCAGGTGTGCGCACAGCCAGTAGAGCCCGTGCAGAACCGCGAACGACGGATCGACGCCGGACGCGGACGACGTGCCCGCAGGAGGCGCGCCCGGAAGTCCGAGGACACCTGCCGCCACCCCCGCAGCGCCTTCCAATAAATCGGCGCGCTCGGGTTCTGGGGCCTCGGCCAGCAGCGGCTCGAAAAGCTGACGCACGACTCCGAACGCGAAGTCGCGCTCCAGCTCGGTTCCTCGGGACCGAAGCACGGTCATTCCGCCGTCTGCCGCGGCGTTCCGCGCCGCCGCGAGCAGCGCCGTCTTCCCGATCCCCGCCGGCCCCTCGACCACCACGAAGGTGCCGCGGCCGGCACGGGCCTGAGCCAGCGCCGCCTCGATCCGCGCCAGCTCCTCGCTCCGCTCGAACAGGTGTCCGTTCGTCCGGGGTTCTGTCATATCCGCTGAGCCTAACGCTCTTGCGCCGAAAGCCACAGCCTCGCCGCATGACCGAAAACTCAGGGGGGTCCCCACGGTGCGAGTACGCGTCTACAGAATGCACGCTCTCCGCCCTTACCCCGACCCTGAGCCGCCGCGCGGCTCGTTTTCGAAAGGAGACGTACGTGAGCGCAACCTTGGATTCCGCGGTCGTTGCCGACCTGGCCGGACAACTCTCCGGATCGCTCCTCGGCCCCGACCAGGAGGGCTACGACGCTGCCCGTGCCGTACACAACGGCCTGATCGACCGCAGGCCTGCTTTGATCGTCCGCTGTCGGACGCCGAACGACGTCATCGCGGCGCTTGCAGTTGCGCGGCGGGAGGGCCTCGAAGTCTCGATCCGCGGCGGCGGCCACAACGTCGCCGGCCGGGCAGTGAGCGACGGCGGCGTCATGATCGACCTGGCCGAGATGAAGGGGATCACGATCGATCCGGATCGGCGAACGGCGACCGCCGAGGGCGGCGTCCTGTGGGGCGAGCTGAACGACGCCGCCGCCGAGCACGGGCTGGCCGTGACCGGAGGGGCGGTGTCCGGGACGGGTATCGCCGGCTACACGCTCGGCGGCGGGCTCGGCTGGCTGATGGCCAAGTACGGCCTCGCTGCGGACAACCTGCTGACGGTCGACCTCGTCACGGCAGAGGGCGACGTGCTCCACGTCGACGCCGCCTCACATCCCGATCTCTTCTGGGCGCTCCGCGGTGGCGGCGGGAACTTCGGCGTCGCCACCTCCTTTACGTACCGGCTCCACCCACTCCAGACCGTTATCGGCGGCCTGATCGCCCACCCGATCGACACGGCGCCCGAGTTGCTGCGCTTCTACCGCGACGCGCTGGCCGATGCCTCCGACGATCTGACCGTGTTCGCCGGCCTGGTGCACGCACCGGACGGTTCGGGCGCGAAGCTTGCGGCGCTCGTCGTCTTCCACACGGGCGATCCCCACCAGGCCGAGCTCGAGCTCGAGCCGTTCAAGACCTGGGGCTCGCCGCTGGTCGTCGAGGTCGGGCCGATGCCCTACCCGGTGATGAACACGATCCTCGATGCCGGTTTCCCAAATGGGGCGCTCAACTACTGGCTATCCAGCTTCACGCGCGGACTCCCCGACGAGCTGATCGAGATCGCCGTCGAACGGTTTGCGACCGTCCCCTCACCGATGACGTCGATCCTGCTCGAGCATTACCACGGCGCCGTGACGCGCATCGGGGCAACCGAAACGGCAGTGCCCCACCGCGAGCAAGGCTGGAACTTGCTCATCCCCTCCGTCTGGACAGATCCGGCCCAGAGCGAGACGAACATCGCCTGGAGCCGCGAGGCATTCGCGGCGATGCGGCCGCATTTCGGGAGCGGGCGGTGGCTCAACTACCTGGGCGACGACCAGGCTGACGACGCGATCCGCGCAGCCTACGGCCCAAACTACGACCGGCTCGCAGAGGTCAAGCGCCGCTACGACCCGGACAACGTCTTCCACCTCAACCACAACATCGCGCCCTAGCCCGGCCGGCCGGGGCGAGTGATGCGCCAGACGCGAGCACGTCGGCGGCGCCGCACGTCAGGTTGACCGACCGCGTTCCGCACCCGAGACCGCTGCCGAATCAGGCACTGGTTCGGGTGCGGGCGGTCGGCGCAGCGTCGCGAGCCCGACGGATCGTTCGGCGGCAGTCCCGCCCGAGATAACGGACGCACAGGCGGCCACGCTGCCCACCGCCAGATCTTTCCGCGAAGAACACCCTCGATGCGCCCTTCCGTACCGCCGTCTTCGGCTGATCGGGTGCAGGAGCGAAAGACAGGGGGGTCGCCACGGTGCGAACGCGGCTCCGCCGCCCCGACGATCGCCAGCGACAACCAAACCCGAGCCGTCCGCGGCTCGAACGAGAGGAGATGCACAGAATGAAGAGGCTCATTCGATTCAAGGGATCACGGGCCGTGCGGCTGGCAGGTTCGGCGCTGGCGGTGGCCGCGGCCACGGCCGCCGCAATCGGGATCGTGGCTGCACAGGGTTATGCCGCGCACTCGAACCAGTTCAACGCCCCGACGCTCGAGAACGGCTTGCTGACGGTCGAGGGCACGAACGAGAGCGACACGATCGCGCTGAGGCTGCAGGCCGGCCAACCCAGCGTGCTCCAGGTCGACGTGGGCGACAACGGGTCGGCCGATTTCAGCTTCCAGCGCAATCAGATCGCCAGGATCCTCGTCACGGCCGGCAACGGCGACGACTTCGTGCGCATCGACGAAACGAACGGCGTTTTCGGCGATGTCATCCCGACGACGATCGACGGCGAAAACGGAAGCGACAGACTCGTTGGTGGCACCGGAGCCGGGACGCTCAGTGGCGGCAACGGTGACGACACCCTCGCCGGAGGCAACGGAGCCGAGCAGTTGCTCGGCGGCAACGGCAACGACACGATCGACGGGAACAGAGGAAATGACGTGGCGTCGATGGGCACCGGCGACGACACGTTCACCTGGGACCCCGGCGATGGCAGCGACACCGTCGAAGGCCAGAACGGCAACGACACGATGGTCTTCAACGGCGCAAACGTGGCCGAGCAGATCGATCTGAGGGCCAACGGAAACCGCCTCAGGTTCTTCCGCGACGTCGCGACCATCACGATGGACACCGCCGGCGTCGAGCGAGTCGACTTCAACGCGCTCGGGGCTGCCGACGTCGTGACGGTCAACGACCTGAGCCGGGACCGACGTCGATCAGTTCAACGTCGATCTCGCCGGTAGCCTCGGCGGCACCATCGGCGACGGTGCAGCCGACCGCATCATCGTCAATGGCACCAACGGAGACGACACGATTGACGTCGACGGAGACGCCGGCGGCGTCGCCGTAAGCGGTCTCGTCCCGACGATCCACGTCTTTCACTCACAAGTAGCGAATGACCGGCTCGAGATCGGCACCCTCGAAGGCATCGACTCCGTGAGTTCGGCCGGACTGGCCGGGGGCGTGATCCAGCTCCTCGTCGACGGCATCCCCGTCGTTTAGAGGACCCCGAAGGAGGGGGCGGGGCCTCGTCTCCAGAGGCCCCGCCTGGCGCGCGCCGGCCGGATACCGATCGCGCTAAAGCAACCCGCGATTCGACCGTATATGGACAGCGCCACGCGGGTCCGGCGAGCGAGCTCTGCGCTAGCCGCCGCTGATCGCAGCGATGACGTCGACCCGCGAGGCGGGCTCGAGCGCGCTGTCGAGCCCGCCTCGCTCGCGGTCGACGTAGACGTTGATGTGCGGGCGCAGCTTCGGGCCGGGCTCGACGAGACGGTCGCGCATCCCCGGCCACCGGTCGTTCAACCGGTCGATCGCCTCGTCGACCGTCGCCGCCTCGACCTCGAGCTCACGCGGCAGCCCGGGGAAGAGCGGCGACAGGATCGGCGGGAGATGCAGCTCGGCCATCAGTCGACTGTGGCGACGCTCACGGATGTGATCCCAGGGAAGAGGCCGCTGATCGCGCTCCAGCTCTCGCCCTCGTCTGCACTCGCGAACAGCTGCCCCGTGCTCGTGCCGAAGTAGAGACCCGGCGTGTCGTGGTCGTCAATCGCCATCCCCTCGCGCAGGACGCCGACGTAGGCGTTCTCACTCGGGAGCCCCTGTGTCGAGGCGCTGCCAGCTCGAGCCGGCGTCGCGGGTGCGCCAGACCGCTGCCTTGCCGTCGGGCATCGTCCGCCCGTGTCCCGGGTCGAGCGGGATCACGTAGAAGGTGTCGCGGTCGTGCGGGTGGGTCGCGGCGGCGAACCCGAACTCCGACGGCAGGCCTTCCGTGATCTCCGTCCAGGTCTTGCCCCCGTCGTCGCTGCGGTGCATACCGACGTGGTTCTGCTGGAACATCCGCTCGAAGTCAGCTGCGGGCGCGACCTTGTGGACGCAGAAGCCGATCTCCTCGTAGTCCGCCGGCCAGTCCCGGCGCAGCCCCTTGTTGCGCGGCTCCCACGTCGAACCGCCGTCGATCGTCTCGAAGAGGCTGTAGCCCTGGACGATCACCCAGAAGCGGTCCTTCTCGTCCGGGTGCGGGATGATCGCAGAGAGGCCGAGGTGACCCGGCGGCTGCTGGGCCGGGTCGTTCCAGGCCTCGCGGCCCTCCTGCCCTTCGAAAGTCGTGACGAGCGAGAAGGTTTCGCCGCCGTCGGTGCTCTCGAACAGGCCGGCCGACTCGGCGCCGACGAGCAGCCGGCCGTGCGCCGGCATCACGTTCGAGACCTTCGAGAGCCGCAGGCCGCCGTCGCCGTCGGGATACCCGATGCCTTCGCTCGAGTGCTCCCACGACTCGCCTAGGTCGGCGCTGCGCCAGATCGCGGACCCGAGCCACTCGCTCGCGGCGGCGGCGTAGATCGTGCCCGAGTCATGGTCAAGGACCGCGTGGTAGATCGGCCAACTCTCGCAGTACGGGCCGCGTACGCTCCAGTCCCGCCGGTCGCCGCTCTCCAGCATGAACAGGCCCTTGCGCGTCCCGACGAGGAGCACGCTCTTCGACATTCGCTTCACCTCCGTCTCGACGGTCTTTCGGTAGTAGACCTGCTCGGGCCGTGAAAGTCATCGGTCTGGCTCGCGTCCGGCGATGACCATCCGGCCGCGGCGTAGCTCGTCGTCGAGGACGAGGCGGACGGCCTCCGAGTTACCGCTGACGGATTGCCGCAGTCCGGAACAATGGTTCGGACACGGAGTTTTGCCAAGGGAGTCAACTGCGCGCCGTTCTGATCACCGCCAACTCAGGCCTCCCCCTCGCTGAGGCTGGCAGCGTGATCCCGAGCGGGGGTTTACAATCCTCGACCGCGAAGCGATTCGTTCGAGGAGGGTGAGTGTCGATGTGGGCAACGGTCCGTAGGTACGAGGGTGTCACCGAACCTGAAGAGGCAGGACGAAGAGTGGCCGAGGGCTTTGTGCCGCTGATCAGCGGGATGCGCGGATTTGTGGCCTATTACTGGTTCGATGCCGGGGGCGGCGTGATGGCTTCCACCAGCATCTTTGAGGACCGCTCGCACGAGGAGGAGTCCAACGAGAAGGCCGCGTCATGGGTGCACGAAAACCTTTCCGAGGTGCTTCCCAATCCGCCTACGATCACCGCGGGTCACGTCGTAGCCCAGGCCTGAGCGCCCGAGCCTGGACGAAGACGACCCGAGAGCTCAGCGGTAGCCTGGGAATCCCGACGTACGCCGATCCGGCTCCCCGGGCGTCATCGCTTCCCGGGTGATCGGAGGGAGCCGAGCCGCACGCGGCCCGACCCCCTCCCGCTAATTACGGCGTCTTGTCGCCGTAGATGTTTTGATCGAGGCCGCCGGCGCGCGGACAGGTATCGCCCGTGATCGAGCCGTCGGAGAGTTCGGTCCGGCACTGCAGGACGTCGGCCCCGGGGTCGGTGTCACTGTCGTCGGCTTCACGTAGATCGTCGCCGGCGACGGTATTGCGGTAGTCGGTCCACGTCCCGAAGGACGTGTCGCCGAACGAGCTGACCCAGATGTAGTCGCCGAGGAACGGCACCGTGCGCCCGGCGAACTGCTCGAAGTTCGGGTTCGAGCTGACATCCGTTAGGCGCGTGGACGAGGCGATCGTGGTGCCTCCGTCAATCGACCGTGACGCGTAGACGTCGAGCGACGGCACGACGCTGTGGTTCGCGCAGTTGCCGACGGGTCGCGTCGGCGAATAGCACGGGTCGTTGCGACTGTCGTACCAGATGAAATGCAAGATGCCGCCGTCGGCGGATACGTCGGCCCAGAACTGGTGGCCCTGGCCGGTGTTCCGGTCGGTCGGGTCGATCAGCTTCGGCGTTGTCTTATCACCGTTGGCGCCGTTGAGCCGCATGAAGTAGACGCCGCCCTGGCCGCCGATTCCGGGCTCGGACGTGCCGAACGTCGTTCCGGTCGATGTCTCCGTGCCCGGGATGTTCTGCTCGAACACGACGTAGACCGTCTCATCGGAGGGGTTGGCGTACTGGTCGGCCGTCGCCCGGGGGGCGGAGTCGACGCGCGGATAGGTGTAGCCGGACTCGCACGCTTCGCTGAAGTCACCGCAGTCACGGCGGGTGCCGGCCGGGGCGTCGGTCTCGTCCTCGCCGACATCGTCCTCGGGACCGACCTCCACCGGCTCGGGGGTCGCGGCCGACCGGTCGACATACGTGAACCGGTTGTACGTCGTGAGCAGCTGGGCCCGCGAGAACGTCGCGCCGCAGTCCGTCGACTTGTTGTAGAGGATGACGTCGTAGGTCTGATTGCCCTGATGCAGGGTGGCGTCGTACGTGACGTATACGTGCCCGTTGGCGGTCACGGCGATCTCGGGGTCTTGGACGTCGTTCGCGCTCGTCGTCAGCAACGTCCCATGTGAGAACGAGGCGCCGTGGTCGGTCGACCGGTAGAAGTAGATGTTCGACCCGCCGTTGCCGACGAACCGCGAGTTAGCGAAGTAGACATTGTCGCGACAGGTGCTTTGCGTCCGATCAGCCTCGATCGCCGTCTTGTCCTGGAACTTGCCGAGCAGATTCGGAGCCGACGATCCGCGCGCCACGATCACGCTGCGCGCGAACTCTTTCCCGTCGTTGATAGTCGCTCCGCCCGAACCCTGTGGATTGACGAACGTGGCGACCCAGACATCGCCGAATGTCTTCTTCGTGCCTGCCGGGTCGTCGGACGACTCAGACCCGGCGAACAATCGTCCTTCGCCGTCCCACGCGAGTACCGGGTCGCCTGCCGAGGCGGTGCGGACCTGCGCACGGGTCGCGTACAGCGAGGTGTCGTCCGGGTAACCAGGCACCAGCGAGCTCGTGAACGACGTACCGCCGTTCTGCGACCGGTAGTAGCCGAGCCAGATCGGGCCGGACGGGATCGGGGCGCCGTTCGCGTCGACGCCGTCGTTGTAGACGCCGCAGTAATCGTTTGAGCTGCCCACGATGACCTGGGTGTTGCGTGGGTTGATCGCCACCGCAGGTTCGTTTTCGCGACCGCGTGAGCTGGAGCACTCGGTGAGGGTCGCGTCCGTGTAGGGCGTCCCCGTCACAAGTGTGTAGTCGCTGACGTAGCCGGGTGTCGTGGTCGCGTCGTTGGTGAGTCGCACATCGGCGCCGGGCGACGACGCGGCTGCGCTCGAGATCACGATCGTGGCGGTCGCAGCGGCCGCCAGCGCACTGATGATTCTGTTACCGCTCATAGGCAGGGACCTCCTGGAAGGGGACTTGAGGGCGTGGTCCGCACGGCACGCATGGGTCAACCGCCGCAGGCGCACCGGGAGCCGGCCTTGGGCATCCGCAGGCCACCGCGGCAAGGTAGCTGGACGACCAACCTCCGTCAATCCCATCACGCACTTGTCTGAGCGCCTCCAGCGGCTAGCACTTGGCCTTTACACGGAGGTTCCAAATGGCCCCGGGAGGAGTCGAACCTCCGCGCGCGGATTCGAAGTTCCTAAGAGACGGATGCTCTCAGTTCTATTCGGTGCTGTCAGGTACTCCGAGGTTCTCTCAGTTCTCTCGGAATTCGGCAGTTCGGGACACCGTTGGGGACACGCTTTCTCGTCGGAACGGGCAACGCCTCACTCCTCGATCGGATCTACAGACACACCAACTGCCCGCTCAGCACCGAGTAAGCGGTTGTAATCAGTACCACCCGGGACTAGCCTCAACTCGTGCCGGTCTGCCCGAGCTGCGGAAAGGAGAACCCGGAGGGTTTCCAGTTCTGCGGCTTCTGCTCGGCGCCACTCACTGCTCAACTTCCGCGCGAGCAGCGCAAGACCGTCACCGTGCTCTTCTGCGACGTCACCGGCTCGACCCAGCTCGGCGAGTCGACTGATCCGGAAGCACTGCGTGCGCTTCTCGCCCGCTACTTCGAGCGCATGAAAGGAATCGTCGAAGCGCACGGGGGAACGGTGGAGAAGTTCATCGGTGACGCGGTCATGGCCGTCTTCGGCGTCCCCCAGGTGCACGAGGACGACGCGCTCCGCGCCTGCAGAGCGGCAGTCGAGATGCGCGAGGCCCTACCGGAGCTCGGCCTCCAGGCCCGCATCGGCCTGAACACCGGCGAAGTCGTGACCGGAACCGAGGAGCGTCTCGCCACCGGAGACGCCGTCAACGTCGCCGCCCGCCTGGAGCAGGCAGCACAGCCCGGCGAGATCCTGATCGGCGACGGGACGCTCGCCCTCGTCCGCGACGCGGTCGAAACCGAGCCGGTCGAGCCGCTCCAGCTCAAAGGGAAGGCTAGGCCGGTCGCCGCCTTCCGGCTCGACGCCGTCCGCAAGGTGACCGAGCGGCGGCACGGCCCTCGCTTCGTCGGCAGGAAGCGCGAGCTGGAGACGCTGCATCAAGCCTGGCAGCGCGCGAAAAACGAGGAGTGCTGCCAGCTCCTCACCATCGCGGGGGATCCTGGGGTCGGGAAGTCGCGCCTGGTCGCCGAGTTCCTCGCTGCTAGCGACGCGCGTGTCATCCACGGCCGCTGCCTCTCCTATGGGGAAGGGATCACCTACTTTCCGGTGGTCGAGGTGCTGAAGCAGCTTGCCACCCTTCCCGCCGATCCCGCCGCGGCCGCCTCGCTTCGCTCGCTGCTCGGGGAGACGCAGGAGGCGACCTCGGCCGACGAGATCGCCTGGGCGTTCCGCAAGCTGCTCGAGGAGCAGGCGCCGCTCGTGTGCGTCTTCGACGACATCCAGTGGGGAGAGGAGACCTTCCTCGACCTGCTCGAGCACGTCGCCCTGCTCTCGACCGGAGCATCGATCCTGCTCCTCTGCCTGGCCCGGCCGGAGCTTGCCGAGCACCGCCCCCAGTGGTCGATCGCGCTTCGGCTCGAGCCGCTGCCGGGGGCGGAAGTCGATGCCTTGATCCCCGCAACCGTTTCCGACGAGCTCAAAGGCAAGATCACCCGCGTGGCCGGCGGCAACCCCCTGTTCGTGACCGAGATGGTGGCGATGGCGCGGGAGGCAGGAGGCGAGGTGGCCGTCCCGCCCAACCTGAAGGCGCTTCTCGCCGCCCGCCTCGACGCGCTCGAGCAGCCGGAGCGATCGGTGCTCGAGCGCGGGGCGATCGAGGGCGAGCTCTTCCACCGGACCGCCGTGCAGGCACTATCAAGCGACGGCCAGGTGGCCCCGCGGCTCACCGCCCTCGTCCGCAAGGAGCTCCTGCGCCCCGACACGCCGCAGCTTGCCGGTGACGATGCCTTCCGCTTCCGTCACCTTCTGATCCGCGACGCCGCCTACGATGCGCTGCCGAAGGCGATCAGAGCGGAACTGCACGAGCGCTTCGCCGCCTGGCTCGAGGAGCGCGCCACCGATCTCTTCGAGCTGGACGAGATGCTCGGGCACCACCTCGAGCAGGCTGCCAAATACAAGCAGGAGCTCGGACAAAGGGACGCGAAGCTCGTGGTGCGGGCGGCAGAGCAACTCGCCAAGGCCGGCCGGCGAGCGCTCGATCGAGACGACCCCGGGGCGGCCGTCCAGCTGCTCAACCGCGCGGCAAAACTCTTCGCGGAGGATGACCCGCGACGGCCTCCCCTCCTCGTCGAGCAAGGATGGAGTCATTGGGATCGCGGCGAGCTGAACCAGGCGGTAGCGCACTTCCGCTCCGCCGGCACGTCGGTCGGAGATAGCGACGAGGCGACGACGCTCGCGAGCGCCGTCGGAGAGCTTTACTTCCGCATCCAGACTGAGCCCGAGTCGCCGCTGCGCAAGTTCCTCGACCGCACACAGGTAATCATCCGGCGCTACGAAGCTCTTGGAGACACACTCGGACTCGCACGCGCGTGGGAGCTCGCTATCGCATTGAACTGGATGGATCTTCGCGCGGCGGACACCGCCGAAGCCGCGGAGCGGGCCCTCTCGTATGCACACGCAGCCGGTAACCGGCGACTCGTCCGGCTCGATACGTACTGGCTCGCGAAGGCGCTCTACTATGGCCCGGTTCAGGTCGACACCGTTGCGGCCCGGGTGGAGCAGTTGCTGGCGGAGAACCGAGATCAGCCGATACTCGACGCGCAGCTCGCAAGCGTCCTCGGCGGCCTCGAAGCCATGCGCGGCGACTTCACGAGCGCCCGACAGCTGACGCGGCGCGCGTCCGATGTCCTGACCGACCTCGGAGCTACTTTCGTCTCCGCGCAGCTCGCGCTGATCTGGTCGGACGTGGAGTTGCTCGCCGGCGCGGCGGAGTCAGCGGTGGAGATACTGACACGAAGTCTTGACGCTCTCGAGACGATGGGCGAGCGCCCGTATCTGGCCACGCGCGCCGCGCAACTGGCTCAGGCCCTCTACGCGCTCGAACGATATGGCGACGCGACGCAAGCTGCGACACGAGGCGCAGAAGCCGCGACGAGCGACGATTTGTCCGCCTGGGTCGACATCCACGCCGTCCGCGCCAAGCTGGCCGCCCACGCAGGAGACGACGATCGCGCCGTCGCGGAAGCGGGGTTGGCGCGCTCACTCGTCGAGCGAACAGACGACCCGAACTTCCAGGGGCGCGTCGAGCTCGATCTCGCCGAAGCTCTCGCCGCGGCGGGCGATCGAGAGACGGCGCTCCGAGCAGTCGAGCGTGCGGTCACGCTTTTCCAGGCGAAGGGGAACGTCGTACTTGCGCGAGAGGCGGCGGCTCGCCGCGACGCGCTCGCCTCTTGACCAACACCCGGAGTCGCAGTACTGTCGGCGAATGCGGCGCGGCCCCGGGATCCCGAAGGGTTGTTTTCTCCTCGCCGTGCTGGCGACGGCGGCACTAGCCGCCGCGCTTCCCGCCGGCGCAATCACGAACGGTCTCCCGGACGCTTCGAGCGCGAACCCGCACCCCGAGGTCGGCTTCATCGTGTTCCAGAACAGCACGGGCATGCACATCGGTTGCAGCGGGACGCTGATCGCCCCGAAAGTCTTCCTGACGGCCGCGCACTGCGACGTCACGAGACGCGCGACCGACGGTCTCTGGGTCTCGTTTCGGCCCGACCAGCCGGTCGACGAGAATGGTCAGGCCGCTATTCCGGCGGCGGACCGAATCGCTGGGACCTTCGTCGCAGCGCCCGGCTTTACGGGGAACCTCGGGGGCCAGGAAGGAAGCCGCGACGCTCACGACATCGCCGTCGTCCTCCTCGCCGAGGAAGCCACGGTCACACCCGCAACGATCGCGCCCATCGGGCTGTTGAGCCAGCTCGGCGCCCAGAATGGCCTCCGCGGCATGCTGTTCACGAACGTCGGATACGGATCGCTCGGCTGGGTTCTCGGGAGCGGACCGCCGTTTCCGGAGTTCCCGGGCTTGCGGCTCCAGTCGATCTCGTCGTTCCAGGCGCTCGAGCAGGCATACCTGCGACTCTCGCAGAACGTTGCACGCGGTTTGGGCGGCACGTGCAACGGTGACTCGGGCGGCCCCCAATTTCTTGGCCCATCGTCGCACCAGGTCGTGAGCATCACCGTCACCGGTGATCCCTACTGTGTGGCCGAATCGGTGGCATACCGCGTGGACACGATGTTCGCTCACGCCTTCCTGAGCCAGTACCTCGACTAGCGTTCTCCGAACCCGGGAAGCGGCCGCTCGGACAAAAGCGTGCGGCGCGGTTCCAAGCTATTTCACGAGTGGCCCCGGGAGGAGTCGAACCTCCGCACGCGGATTCGAACGGCGAGCGCGTGTAGGCAGAACGGCTGGCGCAATGGACAGTCTCGGTCATCTACCTCAGCGACGGGCTCAACCTCCAGGGCGACGCGCCCCGTTCGGCTGGTCGCCGAGGAGGTGGTAGTCCTCTCCGGAGACGGGCAGTGGTCGGTGACCGCGAAGCTCCCGCTGCGCGGCTGACCTGCCCGATGCGACCGGCAGCCTGACTTTCGACGCCGCGGCCAGACGGGTCGAGGACAGACGGCCTTGCGACGCTCCGCGCCCGCGGACGGATTGGAAAGCGTTGGAAAGGAGCCCATGCGCGCATCGTTTCTCCGGCTCGCGGGACCCTCGAAGGGCGCGCCGTCGACTACGATCCGGCCTGAGCAGACGATCATCCGAAAGGGGCAAAGATGATCAAGATCGAGCACTCAGTTGTCGTCGACCGTCCGGTGGAGGAGGTCTTCGCCTACGCGACCGATGTCTCGAAGGTGCCCGAATGGCAGACGAGCGCGCTCGAGGCACGCGTCGACGGGCCGATGCAAGCCGGCGCCACGGGTGCCATAGTGCGCAAGTTCCTCGGCCGACGCATGGAGTCGACGGTGAGGTTCGACGAGTACGAGCCGCCGCGGAAGTTCGCCGTCGAGTCGACATCCGGTCCGGTGCAGTTCCATGTCCACCAAACTTACGAGTCCGAGGGCGCGGGGGCGCGTATCAACATCGTCATGGAAGGTGAGCCGGGCGGCTTCTTCAAGCTCGCCCAGCCGCTCGTCGAGCGGGCCATCCGGCGTGAGATGGAGGCCAACTTCGCCACGCTGAAAGACATTCTCGAGGCGCGTTCGTCCTAGCTAGCTGCGCAGCGCGCTCGAACGCTAGACCGGCCCAGCCTGCGAGCACGGGGGAGGCAGGCCGATCAACGCGCCGCCGGGCCCGGCGAAGCCGCGCAGCGCTGACGCAGCTACTGGCTCGGGGAGCGCGCCTGTGGGTGCGTCCCCGAGCCTAGTGCTGGCGAGTGCTAGTGGAAGCGTCCGAAGGCGTTTCTGAGGTCGTATTTCGCGACCTTGCGGCCGAGTACGACGCCGGCGACGCCTGAGAAGCGGTAGTGCAGGCCCGCCCAGAGCCGAGCGTCGATGATCTCGTGGCGGAGGTTGTTGGGCATGTCGAAGTGCCGCAGCGCGTTCAGGTTCCCGCCCGGCCCGGCGGGGTCGAACCCGTGGACATCGAGGTCGATCTGGTTTGTGCCGAGGAAGGTGCTGAACACCTCGGCCATCGCCGAGGTGATTACGCCGTGCGCGGCGGGGTATTCGGGGTGGTTGGGGGTGGTCAAGAGCGGCCGCCAGCCCGTTTGCTCGACCGTCGCCGGGTTACCGTCGTCGTAGCCCGGTACAGGGCCGAAGCCGTCCGCGACCACGGCGGTGGGATCGATCGCGGTGACCGGCCGCCAGAACAGGTTGTGGTACTTGGCATACAAGGCGGACATCAGCGCATCGGCGCCGACGAGGTTGACCATCGCCGCCAGCCGTGCCGTCTCGAGCAGGCTGAGGCCGCGCGCGGCGGCAATGTCGCGCCCGACCCGGTTGAACTGGCGGATCACGTTCGCCGACCAGAACTTCGCGATCGCAGTCTGCTCGTCGCTGCGCACGCTGCTGGTCGCTTCGCCGTAGGCCTTGATCTCGTTGAACGCGTCGACCCACTCATCGCTCTGAAGCGACGGCGGCGGGTCGGGCAGGAACTGGTCCACGCTTTGCAGGACAAATCGGCGCACGTTCCCCACCCATGGCACCTGCGGCGCGGCGAACGGCGGCGTCAACCGCCACACGCCCGGGCCGGGCGGCAGCGTCGGGAACGATGACGTCACACCGATCGGGGTCATGCGCCCATCGGGGTTGGGACCGGTGGTGCGGTTGTAGATCACCTCGTTGGCAGCAGCCAGGCCGACACCAGTGCCCGCGCCGCCGTCGGCGGTGCACCCGTCCAGGTTCGAGGGCGAGAGCGCCTCGGCGTAGTTGGCGTCGAGGTTCGCCACGAGCACCGGGAGCGACGAGAAGTAGAAGCGAAGCGTGCGGTAGGCAGCCTCGACTACTGCGCAATCGACCGAGGCTCCCGCGGGGGCGGTGATCGTCGAGTCCAGGGGCTCGTATCCGCCCTCGATCGCCACCACGGCGTTGTAGACGGCTGTTGACGCATAGGCCATGTAAATCAAGCCCTCCGCCTGGAAGGCGCCTGAGCCCACCACCGTGTCCTCGGCGATCTTGTTCCACTGTGCGACCGTGTTGCCCGGCGGCAGCGCAGCCGCGGCATTTCGGGTTGTGCCTGCTGACGCAGCCACGGCCAGCGCCGTAACAGCGAGCATGAGGATGCGCTTGATCTTCATCGTGTCCTTTCTCTCTCGAGCGGAACTCGTTCCGCCCAAGTGGTGGTTGCGTTCACGTGCCCCGTATCCAAGAAATGTCCGGCGCCGTGCCCGAGAGCGAGTTCCCTTCCCTTTGGGCTGATCGACCTCAGGCATAGGGGCAGGTTCCCGCGCTGTAGTAGGCGTACTGGTCCGCGCTCAGGATCCACGTCCACTGGCCGTTCACCGCAATCGCGTGGAAGGTCGGCTTGAGCACCACCGGGAAGAGCGGAAAGTCGTGCGCGGCGACGCTGACCCGCACCTTGACCGCACGCGTGCGCATCTTCCGCGATTGTCCCGCGACCCAGATCCACTCGTCGAACGTGCGCAGGGCACGCACGTCGATCAGCGTCCCGGCCGATGGGACAAGGCTCTCGCAGGCCACGTATTCGTCGAGCGCGGCCACGCGCTGGTGTGCGGGATACAGCGACTGCCAGGCTCGGGCGTAGTCGTTGCCGAGCTTCTGCTTCACGATCGAGACCATGTACTTCCCGGCGGGCTCTGCCGGTCGAAGCCCAGGATTGGCGTCCGCCGATCCCGCACACGTAAGTCCGACAAGAGCGGCAAGAACGGGTAGCGCCATCGCGGCGGTTACAGCCGGCAAATACAGACGTCGCTTCACAGTTCCTCCTCCGTCGATGCCTCGGGTAACGGGCATGTCTCGAGGATGCGCTGTTGCGCTGAGCCGGCACTGAGGCCGCGCTGAAGGTGACGCTCAGGCCGCGCGCGGGCCGCTGCGAAAGACGTCTACGGGCCGCACGAGCCGCCGAACGAAGAGGCGACGGTCACCCAGATGCCCCCGGCGCCGGCGGCGATCGAGGTCAGACATCCCCCGCCCTGGACCGGCGCCGCCGTCACGGCGCGAATGGCTTCCTTGAGCGACCCGAGGTTGCCTCCGCCCCCCCACCGGGGGACATTCCCGGCCGGAGCATCGGTCCCCCACACCGAGCCGAAGGCGCCCACTCCCTCTCCCCAAGACTCTCCCTGCGACGGGGGGACAACAGCCGATCCTGCCGTCGGAACGCAGGTTTGGCCAAAAGAGACTCACGCCCACCCAGACGCGGCCGAGCGTCAGGGACGGACGGGGCGCGCGGGGGCTACCGGCGTGCCACCAACCGCCGCCCGCGCCGCTCGCCGGTGCGAGCGTCGACGCGGTAGAGCGTCGAGCTGGAGGCGCCGACCACCCAAACATAGCCGAGGCCGGCGGCGACGCTGTCGATCGCGGCGGGTCCGATGAATCGCGTGCGGTGCGTGATCCTTGCGGTGGCGGGATCGATGCGCAGCAGTTGCGAGTCCCGTTCGCCGTGCGAGGCGTGTGTGACGACCCAGACGGAGCCGTCGTGTCCGACCGCGACCCCGTAGGGCACACGATCGAGCCGATGGAAGTCCGTATGACCCGCGTCGAGCCCCGTTTCGGTGATCCGAACGAGCCCCGGATGGCGCGTGACCAGTTCAACCCGATGAGCCAGGCCCCGCCCGCGTCCGCGGCGAGTTCCGGCCCTGTGTACGAGCTCACGTCGGCGCGGCTGCACAGGCACGCCGACCGTCTGAACCTGCTTCGTACTTTCGTCGAAGCTCGAGACGGTGTCGCCGGCGCGGCTGTAGACCCACACGCGGCGCCCGTGCACGGCAACCGCTTCCGGGTCCTCACGGCGACCCAGAGGGACGACGTCGGCGACGGCGTTTCTCTCCGGATCGATGCGGATCACGCTGTTCGGCTCGCCGTAGAGCGGCCCGGCAGGGCCGCCGTTGGCAATCAGGGCGGTGACGACGGCGGCAAGTCCGGCGAGCACGGCCGCGCCGGCGGCGAAGAGAAGCGTGCGGCGGCGTGAGCGGCGCGGCGCTCCCAGTCCGAGCGCCGTCTCGGTGGCGGCGATCAGGGCCGCGCAGGTCGGCTGCCGATCGGCCGGGTCCTTTGCGAGTGCCGTGCGGAGTGGGTCGTCGACGGCGGCGGGCAGCGCGGCGTTGCGCGCGCTTGCGCTCGGCGGCTCCTGCTCGAGGTGCGCCCAGGCCACGGCCAGGCGCGAGTCCTGCCGGAACGGCGGCTCCCCCGTAAGGCACTCGTACAGCAGGCAGGCGAGCGAGTACAGGTCAGCGCGGCCGTCCACCGGCTCGCCTTCCAGCTGCTCGGGTGCGAGGTAGGCGGGCGTGCCCAGCGAGCGCCCGTCCAGCAGCGGACCACCCTCGTCGACCAGGCGGCGGGTAAGGCCGAAGTCGGCGACGTACACGTGCTCGCCGGCGTCGAGCAGGACGTTGGACGGCTTCACGTCACGGTGGACGAGGCCGCTCGCGTGCGCGGCGTCCAGCGCGCGCGCGACCTGCGCGCAGATCCGCACGGCCCGTGCCGGCTCGAGCAGCCCTGCGCTTCGCAGCAGCACTGCCAGATCGCTCCCCTCCACGTAGCGCATGGCCAGGTACAGGCGGCCGTCGACGTCGCCCGCGTCGTGGATCGGGACGGCGTTCGGGTGCTCGAACGCCGCTGCCAGCTCGCTCTCGCGCAGGAACCGCTCACGGAAGCGCTCGTCCAGAGCCAACTCAGGGGTGATGAACTTGACCGCCACCGTCCGCTTCAGCCTGCGGTCATACGCCCGGTAGACGACGCCCATCCCGCCCTGGCCGATCAGCTCCTCCAGCCGGTAGCCAAGGAACTCGGTCCCGCTCTCGAATGTGGTCTCGCTGCTCACGACTCGAGGATCGGCGTCGGGCACGCGGACGCGAGCGAGGGCGCTGCCGTCACCCAGACGGCATCGGCGCTCGAAGCGACGGACGAGAGACAGGGTCCTTCACGCACCGGCGGATTGGCCACGATCTGGATGGCGCGGACGAGCTCCCAGTCGCTGCCCCAGTGCTCAAGAGTCCCGCTAGGCGGGTGGATCCCCCAGGCGGAGTCGAAGCCCCCGGAGAACTCGCGGCCATCTTCGGTGCAGCAGATGCCGCTGCGCTCGAGTTTGAGCGTTCTCGGGCGGAAGACCTCGTTGCCTACCCATACGAAGCCGCGCATCAGGGACGGCCGCGGGGCGAGGCCGGCTCGCGACGCAAGCTGGACCTTTCGGGCCCCGCCTGTCCCCGGGTCGATCCGGTAGAGCCTCGCGCCCGACGCGCTGACCGCCCACACGTAGCCGAGACCGGCGGCGACGCTGTTGATCGGCGCCTCGCGCGGAAACTTCCAGCGGCGCACGACGTCGGCCGTCCTGGGGTCGATGCGGAGCAGCTCCGACCTTCTCCTTTCGCGGGTGACGACCCACACGGCGCCGAAGCCGACCGCGACACCACGCGGATCGCGGTCGAGGCGGTGCGTTTCTGCATGTTTCAGCCCTGGCTCGACGTGGACGAGCGCGGGTCGGTTTGCGGCGTCGACGCCGACCAGCCATGCACCGCTCGTGTCCGCGGCCAGGACGGGTCCAGCGGACGGTTTGAGGTCGAGAGGGCCTCCGTTGACGTTTGTTGTGCCCTCCGGGCGATTCGTGCGCGGGTCGATTGCCATGATCGTGTCTTCGGGGTAGTTGTAGACCCATACGTGCGACCCGCCGGCTGCGACCGCCACAGGGTCGATGCCGACGTGCACCACGGTGCTGACGGTATTCGTCTCGGGGTCGACGCGGACGAGCGTGTCGTTTCTGCCGAAGAGTGCCGGTGACACGGAGGTGCCTCCGCCTCCGACAGTGAGAACGGCGAGCGCAGCGGCCGCTGCGGCGAGTGCCACGACGGCAAGCGCGGCGACTAGCCACTTTTTGGGGAAGCTCGGCCGCTCGTGGAGCCCGAGCGCCGTCTCGGTGGCGGCGATCAGGGCCGCGCAGGTCGGCTGCCGATCGGCCGGGTCCTTTGCGAGTGCCGTGCGGAGTGGGTCGTCGACGGCGGCGGGCAGCGCGGCGTTGCGCGCGCTTGCGCTCGGCGGCTCCTGCTCGAGGTGCGCCCAGGCCACGGCCAGGCGCGAGTCCTGCCGGAACGGCGGCTCCCCCGTAAGGCACTCGTACAGCAGGCAGGCGAGCGAGTACAGGTCAGCGCGGCCGTCCACCGGCTCGCCTTCCAGCTGCTCGGGTGCGAGGTAGGCGGGCGTGCCGAGCGAGCGCCCGTCCAGCAGCGGACCACCCTCGTCGACCAGGCGGCGGGTGAGGCCGAAGTCGGCGACGTACACGTGCTCGCCGGCGTCGAGCAGGACGTTGGACGGCTTCACGTCACGGTGGACGAGGCCGCTCGCGTGCGCCGCGTCGAGCGCGCGCGCGACCTGCGCGCAGATCCGCACGGCCCGTGCCGGGTCGAGCGGCCCTGCGCTGCGCAGCAGCACTGCCAGATCGCTCCCCTCCACGTAGCGCATGGCCAGGTACAGGCGGCCGTCGACGTCGCCCGCGTCGTGGATCGGGACGGCGTTCGGGTGCTCGAACGCCGCTGCGAGCTCGCTCTCGCGCAGGAACCGTTCACGGAAGCGCTCGTCGAGAGCCAACTCAGGGGTGATGAACTTGACCGCCACCGTCCGCTTCAGCCTGCGGTCATACGCCCGGTAGACGACTCCCATCCCGCCCTGGCCGATCAGCTCCTCCAGCCGGTAGCCGAGGAACTCGGTCCCGCTGTGGAATGTGGTCTCGCTGCTCACGATCTCCCCTCAGGCCACGATACTCCGGTTCCTGCGGCAGGCAAACCGCCCGCGCTGAGGAGCGGCTGAGCGCTCACTGAGGCCGGACGGAGGGTGGTAGGGTCGGCGGCGGAGACAAGCGTGGAGTTTCGGATCCTCGGGCCGCTCGAGGTCGTCGAGCAGGGCCGCACGCTGGCGCTCGGCGGGCCGAGACAGCGGGCGCTGCTCGCGCTGCTGTTGACTCGCGCGAACGAGGTCGTCTCGGCCGACCGGCTCATCGACGAGCTTTGGCCCGAAGGGCCGCCGGCAACGGCCGGGAACGTACTCCAGTACCACGTCTCGCAGCTGCGCAAGGCGCTCGCTCCGGCCGAGGTCATCGTCACGAAAGAGCCCGGATACCTCGCTCCGCGTCGGCCCGGACGAGCTCGATCTGACTCGGTTCGAGCGGCTGGTCGGGGAAGCGCAGAGCGCGTCGCCGCAGCTCGCGGCGTCTTTGCTTCGGGAGGCGCTCGCTCTCTGGCGAGGCTCGGCGCTCGCAGACCTCGCCGACGAGGCCTTCGCGGAGGCCGAGATCCAGCGGCTCGAGGAGCTGCGGCTGGGCGCCCTCGAGCGGCGCATCGAGGCGGATCTGTCGCTCGGCCGTCACGCGGACGTCGTTGCGGAGCTTGAAGGGCTCACGCGTCGTCATCCTCTGCGCGAGCGCCTGCGCGCCCAGCTGATGCGGGCTTTGTACGGCTCGGGTCGGCAGGCGGACGCACTCGAGGTCTACCGGCAGACGCGCAGCCTGCTCGTGGGTGAGCTCGGCATCGAGCCGAGCCCGGCCCTGCAGGAGCTCGAGCAGGCCGTATTGCGGCACGACCCGAGCCTCGCGCCCGGCGAGGAAGTCAGGTCCGCGCCGGCGTCGCCGCACGCCCGTGCGATCATGGTGCTCTCGACCGACGAAGGCCGGCTGGACGAGCTCGTCACCATCGGCGAGGCGCTGGCCGGGCCGCGCCGGTCGCGAGCTGATCCTCGCCCGCCTGCTGCATCAGGGGGAAGATGTGGGAGCCGCCACCGCGGCGCTCGCCGAGCGCCGGAGCCGTCTCGCGGACGGCGGCGTCGCGGCGCGCGTCGCCGTGTACACCGCGGCCGAGCCGGGGAGCGAGGCCGCGGCTCTCGCGACCGAGCACGACGTCGATCTCGTTCTCGCCGACGCCTCTTCGCAGCTTCTCGACAGCGGCCGGTTCGACCCCGAGCTCGACGTCGTGCTGAGCCGAGCTCCCTGCGACGTCGCCGTGCTCACCGGTGGCCGTGACCCGGGTTCGGGATCGATCGTCACGCCGTTCGGCGGTGTCGAGCACGACTGGTCTGCGATCGAGATCGCCGCGTGGCTCGCCGGCTCCTTCGAAACGACTCTGCGCCTCGTGGGCACCGAGGCAGACGCGCCCCGCGGCCGTCGTGACGCGAGCCGTCTGCTCGCACGCGCTTCGCTGCTCGTGCAGCAGGTGATCGGGATCGTCGCCGAGCCGATTCTCGTTCCTGCCGGCGAGGAGGGTGTGCTGGCAGCGGCTCGTGAGGCGAGGATGCTCGTCGTGGGGCTGTCCGAGCGTTGGACGAGCGAAGGCATCGGCCCCGCACGCCTGGCGGTCGCAGGCGGCGCCGGCGTACCGACCCTCTTCGTCCGACGCGGCCTGCGCCCCAGCGGCGTAGCGCCTGATGCGACGCTCACGCGGTTCACCTGGACGCTCGCCGCCGAGCGACCAGGCGGCCAGCCGAGCTCCTCGAGCCAAGCATGACCCACGTGGACGCGCTCGATCCACTCGGCCAGCCACGGGCGCCGTCCCGTCTCAAGGTGGGGGAGCAGCACGGGAGATCGGCTCGGTCGCGCTCGCGGTGTGCGTGCTTGGCCTTGCAGGGGAGAACGACCTTCGGGGATGCCGTCGATTCCGTACGTCTTGGTTCAGTCGAAAGGCAGATCGAAGTCGGTCAACGTGCCAAAGCCGGACGCGCCGAGGAGACAGCGGTCGAGGTCGGCGAAGGTGACCGGCCCGCAGTCGATCCACTCGGTCATGTGCGGAGTCCTTGCTGGTAGCGCGACGACTGCGGCGGCCCCATGATCGCATCGAACCATGGACAGAAATTGCGTCGATTCGCGCCGAGTCGCCGGGAGATTCCCTTCAAGGGCGAGCCTGGCAGCGGTGACGGGGAGATGCCGAGCACGGCAGCGGCCTCCTTGGTCGCGTAGTGCCACGGACGCCGAACATCTTGGCGAGGGGCGAGATAAGCTTTGAGGGCTGTCCATCTAGGGAGGCACGTTTCATGTGGCTTCCGCGAAGTCGCCTCGCTCTAGCCCTCAGCGTGGTCGCGGTCATCGTCCTCGCCTTCGCTGTTACGGCGTCGGTCGGGCTTTTGACCGGCGACGGCATTCACTTAGGTTCGGTGAGGAATCTCGGGCCGCCGCCGCGTGTCATACCTCAGATCGTGCGGTTCGACGGCCCCAGCGTCGTGCGGTGCCCCAAGGCGGGTGGCGCTCGGTCGCTGGCCGAAGACCCGACGCAGGAGGTCTTCCTCCGCGTCGTAAGAGTCAAGTACAAGTACGCAACACTCAATGCGTCCGTTGTCAAAGGTCGCATCGACGGCGTCAGGCGCGGAGTTCATCATGTAGGAAGCCCGGCTCGTGGGACGATCCTCTTTCGTTACGTGTGCTCCGGCCCCCACACCATCGGGATCACAGCTCGCGCCGCCAGCGGTGCGACCGCCAGCGCCAGCGTCGGGTTCAACAAGAAGAACCACGCGGTGAGTTCGACGGCAAGTGGCGAAGTCGAAGCCCAAGCTTCGCCCTAACCCCCCACTGCCTGCCGCAAGGGTTCAGCGCCGCTTCAACGCGTCTTCCAGCGTTCTGCAAGCGGCGGCTGCTACGGCCCGGCGGCGCTCGTGTTGCACCCTACGTTGCCCCTGGCCTGCTTCTCAGCGGCCCGCGTCTAGCGAAAGCCCCGATTTGCAGGCTGATTCCTAAATGGCCCCGGGAGGAGTCGAACCTGCGCGCGCGGATTCGAAGTTCCTAGAAAGCACCTTCTCGCAGGCCGATTCGGTGCTGTTACGTGCTGTGAGGTTCTCTCGATCTTGTGGGAATTCGGCATTTCGGGAACATAGTTGGGGACACGCTTTCTTGCCCAGCTGGACAACAGCCGCTGTCGTTTTTTTCCTAATCCACATCGAGCGGCGACTGTCGTAGACTCGGCCGGTGACGACCTGCCCGTCCTGCGGGAAGGAGAACCCGGATGACTTCCAGTTCTGCGGCTTCTGCGCGGCGCCACTCGCCGCCGCTACGTCAGCTCGGGAGCAGCGCAAGACGGTCACCGTTCTCTTCTGCGACGTCACCGGCTCGACCGCGCTGGGCGAGTCGACCGACCCCGAAGCGCTGCGCGCGCTGCTCGCCCGTTACTTCGAGCGCATGAAGGCGATCGTGGAGGCGCACGGGGGAACGGTGGAGAAGTTCATCGGCGATGCGGTGATGGCCGTCTTCGGCGTCCCGCAGGTGCACGAGGACGATGCGCTGCGCGCCTGCCGCGCCGCGGTCGAGATGCACGACGCGCTCCCGGAGCTGGGCGTGCAGGCCCGCATCGGGGTGAATACCGGCGAGGTTGTCACCGGAACGGAGGAGCGGCTGGCCACCGGCGATGCGGTCAACGTCGCCGCGCGGCTGGAGCAGGCCGCGCAGCCCGGCGAGGTCTTGATCGGAGAAACGACACTCGCACTCGTCCGCGATGCCGTCCGGACGGAAGCGGTGGAGCCGCTCGCGCTGAAAGGAAAGACAGAGCCCGTCGCGGCCTTCCGCCTCCTCGCCGTGCATGAGCCGATCGAGCGGCGAGCCGAGGCGCCGTTGGTGGGGCGCAAGCGCGAGCTCGACCGGCTGCGAGACGCCTCGGACCAGGCGAGCGAGAACCGCTCCTGTCAACTGTTCACGATCCTGGGGGCAGCCGGTGTCGGGAAGTCGCGGCTGGCGCGGGAGTTCCTCGGCGATCTCGACGCACGCATGGTCGTCGGCCGCTGCCTTTCCTACGGGGAGGGGATCACCTATGGGCCGGTGGTCGACGTGGTGAGGCAGCTGCGACGCGCTTCCCTCCGACGAGGGGGCAGCGGCGGCGCTCCGCTCGCTGCTGGGAAAAAGCGACGAGGGAACGACGGCGGAGGAGATCGCCTGGGCCTTCCGCAAGCTGCTCGAGGAGCAGGCGCAGGCGAGGCCGCTCGTCTGCGTCTTCGACGACATCCACTGGGGAGAAGACACCTTCCTCGACCTAGTCGAGCACGTCGCCGACCTCTCCCGCGACGCCCCGATCCTGCTTCTATGCATGGCTCGTCCCGAGCTTCTGGACAAGCGCCCGGGCTGGGGCGGCGGGAAGCTGAACGCGACCACCGTCCTACTGGAGCCGCTCTCGCCCGAAGAGACCGAGACCCTGCTCGACGAGCTCGGCGGCGCTTCGCAGGAGCTGCGGGATCGGATCCGCGCCGCTTCGGAGGGGAATCCGCTGTTCGTCGAGGAGATGCTGGCGCTCCTACGTGAGTCGACGAACGGCGAGATCCCCGTTCCGCCCACGATCCAGGCGCTACTGGCGGCGAGGCTCGACCAGCTCGACCCGCACGAGCGAAGCGTGCTCGAGTGTGGTTCCGTCGAAGGCCACGTCTTCCACCGAAGCGCCGTCGCCGCGCTCGATCCCGACGAAGCCGAGCTTCCGGAGCGGCTCGTCTCGCTCGTCCGCAAGGAGCTCATCCGCCCGGACCGAACGCAGCTGCCGGGCGACGATGCGTTTCGCTTCCGTCACCTCTTGATCAGAGACGCCGCCTACGACGCCCTCCCCAAGGCAACCCGCGCCGAGTTGCACGAGCGCTTCGCCGGCTGGCTGGAAGAGCACGCGCCCGATCTGGTCGAGCTGGACGAGATCCTCGGCTACCACCTGGAGCAGGCGGCTCGCTACAACGCCGAGCTCGGCGGCCCGCATGCAGAGCTGGCCGAGCGCGCCGGCGAGCGGCTGGCCGCGGCCGGCCGGGGGGCGCTGTGGCGCGGGGACGTACGAGCGGCCCGCGAGCTGCTGGGGCGAGCGGTCGAGCTGACCCAGCCGCTGCGACTCGACGTTCACTTGGAGCTCGACCTCTCGTTCGTTCAGGAGACGCTTCCGGAGATTCTGGCCATCCAGGAATCCCTTCTGGAGCGGGCGCGAGCGACCGGGGACGAAGCGGGGAAGGGGCTCGCGCTCCTCGCCATCGCGCACACGCGTTCCTTCATGGGCGGCAACCCCGCCGACGTGGAAGCCGCGGCGGAGGAAGCCTTGCCGCTGCTCGAACGTGCGGGTGACCATGCGGGCATCAAGGTGGTCTGGGCTGCGCGCGGTCAGATCGCCAACATCGAAGGGCGATTTGAGGAGCGGGCGCAGGCTGCGGAGCAGGTGCTCCGGCATTCGCGCCTCGCCGGTGAGCGAGTCACGCACCTTTTCGGCCTCGACATCGCCCTGGCGATGGGGCCGCGGCCGGCCGACGAGGCGTTGCGGACGCTCGACGAGCTCGCGCGCGAGGTTGTCCACCCCCACACGGCTCTCGTCCGAAGCTGGCTGCTGGGCATGCTCGGCAAGCTCGAGGAAGCGTGGTCGACCGCCTGTGAGGCAGGCGAGCGGCAGTACGAGCTCACGGGCCGCTACGGCGGTGAGGCGGTTCTCGCCGAGATCGCGATCCTGAAGGGAGAGAGCGCGGCGGCGGCCGAGCACTGGCGCCCCGTTCTCGCCCTTCTCGAAGAAGCCGGCGATCACGCCAGACTCTCGACATACGCACCCACGCTCGGACGCGTCCTCTGCGCGCTTGGCGACTACGACGAGGCCGAGCGGCTGGCAGAGCGCGGCCGCGAGCTGGGTGACGAGCGCGACGTCTGGACGCAGGCCCTCTGGCGTCAGGTGCGAGCGCTCGTGCTCGCGTCGCGCGGCGACCGCGCGCTGGCCGAGCGCCTCGCGCGCGAGGCAGTCGAGATCATCGACTCGAGCGACATGCTCAACCAGCAAGGCGACGCGCTGTGCGACCTCGCCGAAGTGCTCGCTGCCGCCGGCCGCACGGACGAAGCTTTCGAGGCGCTCGAGCAGGCGCGCGAGCGCTACGAGCGCAAGAAGAACCTCGCCATGGTCGCGCAGGTGCGCCCGCGGCTCGAGGAGCTTCGCACCGGCGTAACGCGCGCGCCCTGAACATTTGGAGTGGCCCCGGGAGGAGTCGAACCTCCGCACGCGGATTCGAAGTTCCTAGAAAAGGCCTGCTGTGAGGCGTATTCGGTGCTGTGAGGTGTTGTGAGGTCCTCTGAGTTCTGTCGGATTGAGGCAGTTCGGGACACGGCTTGGGACACGCTTCTTCGTCTGAGCGGACAACGCTCTCTCCTCGAACGGTTGTACGGACAGACCGAGTCCCCTCTGCGCCGAGCAAGCGGTTGTAATCGGTACCGGCCGGGACTAGCCTCAGCAGGTGCCGATCTGCCCGAACTGCGCCCAGGAGAACCCGGAGGGGTTCCGACTCTGCGGGATGTGCGGTACCCCGCTCGTCGAGTCCGAGAAGGCCCGCGAGCAGCGAAAGACGGTCACCGTGCTGTTCTGCGACGTCACCGGCTCAACCGCACTCGGCGAGTCGACCGACCCGGAGGCCCTGCGCGCCTTGCTCGCTCGCTACTTCGAGCGGATGAAGGGGATCGTTGAGGCGCACGGGGGAACGGTGGAGAAGTTCATCGGCGACGCGGTAATGGCCGTGTTCGGCGTCCCCCAGCTGCATGAGGACGACGCGCTCCGAGCCTGCAGGGCTGCAGTGGAGATGCGAGACGCCCTCCCAGAGCTGGGCGTGCACGCCCGCATCGGCCTGAACACGGGCGAGGTCGTGACCGGAACCCAGGAGCGCCTGGCCACCGGCGACGCGGTCAACGTCGCCGCGCGTCTGGAGCAGGCTGCGCAGCCAGGCGAGATCCTGCTCGGCGAGGAGACGCTCGCACTCGTCAGCGACGCGGCCGAGATCGAAGCAGTCGAGCCGCTCGAGCTGAAGGGGAAAGCAGATCGTGTGGCCGCCTACCGACTCGCCGCCGTGCGCGAAGAAGTCGAACGGCGGCACGCCAGCACCTTCGTCGGTAGGGAGCCGGAGTTGCGGACGCTCCTCGAGAGCTGGCAGCGCGCACGAGACGAGAAGCGTTGCGCTCTGGTCACCATCCTCGGCGACCCGGGCGTGGGCAAATCGCGCCTCGCGGCCGAATTCCTCGCGCAGATGGACGCGAAGATCGTCCGCGGCCGGTGCCTCTCCTACGGGAAGGGCATCACCTACTGGCCGGTGGTCGAGGTCCTCAGGCAGCTGGACGCTTTCCCTTCGGATCCGGTTATGGCGGCGCCGCTTCGCTCGCTGCTCGGCGAGACGCAAGAGCCGACCTCCGCCGACGAGATCGCGTGGGCCTTCCGCAAGCTCCTCGAGGAGCAGGCGCGCGAGCGGCCCCTCGTCTGCCTCTTTGACGACATCCAGTGGGGGGAGGAGACGTTCCTCGACTTGGTCGAGCAGGTCAAGCTGCTCTCGACCGGCGCCAGACTCCTCCTCCTTTGCCTGGCGCGGCCGGAGCTCGCGCAGCGCCGCCCGCAGTGGTTGTTCGATCTGCGGCTCGAGCCACTTCCCGTCACCGACATCGATGCGCTGATTCCGGCTTCATTTCCGGACGAGCTGCGGGAGCGAATCGAGCGCGCCGCCGGTGGCAACCCGCTGTTCGTGACCGAGATGGTGGCAATGGCGCAGGAGGCAGAAGGCGACGTGGCTGTCCCGCCCAACCTCAAGGCGCTGCTCGGCGCTCGGCTCGACCAGCTCGACCAGCCGGAGCGATCCGTGCTCGAGCGCGGGGCCGTCGAGGGCGAGCTCTTCCACCGAACGGCCGTCCAGGCGCTCTCGGGCAATGGACAGGTGGCGCCGCGACTCGCGGCGCTCGTGCGCAAAGAGCTCGTGCGCCCCGACACGGCACAACTCCCGGGCGACGATGCCTTCCGTTTCTGCCACCTGCTGATCCGAGACGCCGCCTACGAGGCGCTCCCCAAGTACACCCGCGCCGAGTTGCACGAACGGTTCGCGTCGTGGCTCGAGGAGCGCGCCAGCGACCTCGTTGAGCTGGACGAGATCCTCGGCCACCACCTTGAACAGGCAGCGCGGTACAAGGCGGAGCTCGAGCAGCCGGACGCCGTTCTTGCTGAGCGTGGGGCCGAGCGGCTCGCGACCGCCGGTCGCCGGGCTCTTGACCGTGGCGACGATCGTGCTGCGGTGTCCCTGCTCGAGCGATCACTCGCGCTCACCCGCCCACTCGCGCTCGATGTTCACCTTGAGGTCGACCTGGCACAAGCCCTGGCTACCGATCCGCGGCGGGCCGCGGCGATCGGCGATCGAGCGGCTGATAAAGCAGCGGCCAGCGGCGATCGCGCCGGCGAGGCCCTCGCCCGAGTTGTCTCCGCCCGGTACCGCTTGGATTTCGCGCCCGAGACGGCTCTTGCGGAGCTCGACGAGTTTGCTCGCGCGGCTCTGCCGCTGCTCGAACAGGTAGACGATCACGCGGGCCTCGTCCATGTGTACAACGCCGTCGGCGAAAGCGCGCACCACCAGGGTCGCTGGGGCGAGTGGAACGAGAGCCGCGAGCAGGCTCTTCGCCATGCACACCTGACGGGCCGACAGTCGACACAGTCGATCGGACTCGGCGCTGCCTACCAATACGTCATCGGACCGGTACCTGCCGACGAGCTGCTGGGCCGACTCGACCTACTCCTGCAGGAATCGTCCCATCCGGGGCTTCTGCTCAACCGTGCGCGGCTGCTGGCGATGCTCGACCGCCCAGATGAGGCGCAGCAGCTGGCGCGCCAGGCCAGCGCGCGGCTTCGTGAACTCACCGGTGACGACGGCGGCGAGCACTACGTCGCCGAGGTCGCCACTTTCGCCGGCGACCACGCGGCCGCGGCAATCTACCTGCGCGAGTTCTGCGACACGCTCGAGACCCAGCACCATCTCAGTCGCCTTTCGACTTACGCGCCGAGGCTCGGTCGTTCGCTGTGCCTAGTCGGCCGCTACGACGAGGCGGAGCCGCTCGCCGAGCAGGGCCGAGCGCTCGGTGCCGAGCACGACGCGCTGACGCAGACCCTCTGGCGCGAGGTGCAGGCACTCGTCCACGCCCACAGGGAGCGCCACTCCCAGGCGGAACCGCTTGCCCGCGAGGCGGTCGCGATCATCGAGCGCACGGACTGGCTCACCTACCAGGGCGACGCCCTCTGCGACCTGGCCGAGGTTCTCGCCGCCGCCGGCCGTACCGACGAGGCCGCCGAGGCGCTCGAGCAGGCTCTCGAGCGCTACGCGCGCAAGAAGAACCTGGCCATGGTCTCGCAGGTGCGCCCCGTGCTCGAGGAGCTTCGCGCCCGGCTCACGTAACGGCGTTCTCCTTGAGTGGCCCCGGGAGGAGTCGAACCTCCGCGCGCGGATTCGAAGTTCCTAGAAAAGGCCTGCTCTGCAGTTCTATTCGGCTCTGTTAGGTGCTCTGAGGTTCTCTCAGTTCTGTGGGATTTCGGCAGTTCGGGACACGGTTCGGGACACGTTTCTTCGTCTGAACGGGCAACGCTCACTCCTCGATCGGGTCTACGGACACACCGAGTGCCCGCTCAGCACCGAGTAAGCGGTTGTAATCGGTACCGGCCGGGACTAGCCTCAACAGGTGCCGGTCTGCCCGAACTGCGGCAAGGAGAATCCGGAGGGTTTCCAGTTCTGCGGCGTTCTGCTCGGCGCCACTCACTGCTCAACTCCCGCGCGAGCAGCGGAAGACGGTCACCGTGCTCTTCTGCGACGTGACCGGCTCGACCGCGCTCGGCGAGTCGACCGACCCGGAGGCACTGCGTGCGCTGCTCGCCCGCTACTTCGAGCGCATGAAGGGGATCGTCGAGGCGCACGGCGGAACAGTGGAGAAGTTCATCGGCGATGCGGTCATGGCCGTCTTCGGCGTCCCCCAGGTGCACGAGGACGACGCGCTCAGAGCCTGCCGCGCGGCGCTCGAGATGCGCGATGCCCTGCCCGAGCCTCGGTGTCGAGGCCCGAATCGGCGTGAACACCGGCGAGGTCGTGAGCGGAACGGAGGAGCGGCTGGCCACCGGCGACGCGGTCAACGTCGCCGCCCGCCTCGAGCAGGCCGCACAGCCCGGCGAGATCCTTATCGGCGAGACGACGCTCGCCCTCGTCCGCGACGCGGTCGACGCTGAAGCCGTCGAGCCGCTCGAGCTGAAGGGGAAGGGTGAACCCGTCCCGGCACATCGGCTCCTTGCCGTTCACGCGGCGCCGGAGCGCAAGCACGAGATGCCCTTCGTCGGCAGGTCGGGAGATTTGGAGAGCTTGCGAGAAGCCTGGCAGCGCGTCCTCGAGGAGCAACGCTGCGAGCTCGTGACGGTGGTCGGGGACGCCGGCGTGGGCAAGTCCCGGCTGGCGGCCGAGTTCCTCGACTCGGTCGAGGCCCCGATCGTCGCCGGCCGCTGCCTACCCTACGGCGAGGGGATCACCTATTGGCCGGTGGTGGAGGTGCTGAAGCAGCTGGACGCGCTCCCCTCCGACCCGGCCGCAGCGGCCTCGCTCCGCTCGCTCATGGGCGAAACGGAAGAAGGAACAAGCGCCGAAGAGATCGCCTGGGCCTTTCGCAAGCTGCTGGAGGAGCGCTCGCCGCTCGTCGTGCGTCTTCGACGACATCCAGTGGGGCGAGGAGACGTTCCTCGATCTGGTCGAAGGAGTCGCCCTCCTCTCCTCGCAGGCGCCCATCCTGCTTCTGTGCATGGCCCGCCCCGACCTAAGCGAGCGCCGGCCCGCATGGCCAATGGCGATAAGGCTCGAGCCGCTCGACGAGGACGCCGTCGACTCGCTGCTTCCCGAGACGATTGCCGCGGACCGGCGCGAGCAGATCGCCCACGCAGCCGGGGGCAACCCGCTCTTTGTTACCGAGATGCTGGCGATGTCCCACGAGAGCGAGGGCGAGGTCACCGTCCCGCCCAGCCTGCAGGCGCTCCTCGCCTCACGCCTCGACCAGCTCGACCGCGCGGAGCGCTCCGTGCTGGAGCGGGGAGCGGTCGAAGGCGAGGTCTTCCACCGCGGGTCGGTCCAGGCGCTTTCCGATGATGGGCAAGTCACTCCGCACCTCGCATCGCTCGTCCGCAAGCGGCTGATCGGGTCGGCTCGGCCGTTGATACACGGAGACGACGCCTTCCGTTTCGGGCACCTCCTGATCAGAGACACCGCGTACGAGGCGCTGCCGAAGGCCACGCGAGCCGTCTTGCACGAGCGTCTTGCCGATTGGCTGACGAACCGTGGGTCGGAACTGGTCGAGCTCGACGAAGTCGTGGGATATCACCTCGAGCAGGCCTGCCGGTTCCGCGTCGAGCTCGGGATACCCACCGAGGCAGAGCTGGCCGACGAGGCGCGGCGACGCCTCTCGGCGGCCGGCTATCGCGCGCTTTGGCGCCAGGACTACGCGGCCGCCCTGCGCTTGCTCGAGCGAGCCGCGGAGCTTCTCGCACCCGCCGAGTTCGATCTCGCCCTCGAGCTGGAGCTCCGAGAAGTTCTGTTCTGGCTCGGGAGGAGCACCGAGGCGCTGCAACGCGCGGACGCCCTTGCCGAGCGCGCCGCGAGGGCCGGCGACGACATTGCGGGCGTGTGCGCGCGGATCCACGCGGGAGTCATCCGTGCGGGCCTCGACTCTCGAGGCGCTCGCGCCGATCTGCGTGCGCTTCTCGAGCAGGCCCTGCCCGTGTTCGAAACCGCGGAGAACGACCTTGCGCTGTACGTGGGCTACGAGGCATTGGCACGAAGCGAGCTGCTGAACGCTGCTGCTCTCGAGGCTATGGAGCGGGCGGCGATGCACGCGCGCCGGGCCGGCCACGAACCCGATTTCCGGAGCTGGGGCGCCGCATGTCGCTTTTTCGGGACGACACCCGTGCCGGAGCTACTGAACTGGCTCGACGAGAACGAGCCGCCCGCCGGGCGGGACTACTTCCTCGCCGCGTATCGGGCTGGGTCACTGGCGATGCTGGGGCGCTTCGACGAGGCCCGCACGCTCCTCGCCCAGATGCGCGCGGAGCTCGCAGCGCGGGGCCCGACCGTGCTGCTGGCGAACATCACCGCCTTCGAGTCGGTATCGGTCGAGCTGTTGGCGGCTGATCCTGCAGCCGCGGTCGGGTTCGGAACGGACGGACACCGGCTGTACCTCGAGCTCGGCGAGAAGAGTTTCCTTCGCTTCACGGCGGGCTATCTTGCGCAGGCGTTCTACGCGCTCGGCGATTTCGTGAAGGCTGACGCGTGGGCAGGGCGAGCCTCCGAGGGACCAGGCCCGGATCAAGGGGTCGGCGAGATGGTGTGGCGTCAGGTCACGGCAAAGCTGCGCGCGCACCGCGGCGAGCATGCCGAGGCAGAGGAGCTAGCCCGCGAGGCCGTCCGAATCGGCGACCAAACAGACATGCTGAGCGCGCAGGGAGATGCGCGTGTAGACCTCGCCGAGGTCCTTGCCGCCGCCGGCCGCACCGACGAGGCCGCCGCGGCCCTCGAGCAGGCGCTCGACCGCTACGAGCGCAAGAAGAACCTGGCCATGGTCGCGCAGGTGCGCCCAAGCTGGAGGCGCTGCGCCAAAAGATGCCGACCTAGCTCCGCCTATGGGAACGCGGTGGAAACCAGGCGCCTCAGGTAGGTCAAGGGCCTTACGCCGGCACGGATATCGAGACCTCCAAAGTGCGCGTGGTCAAATCCCTTGTCAAATTCACCGATGCGACCTTCACAGCAGCCTGGAGCGCCGGGTGGCTGCGCGCGCTTTGAGTACCGGGCACGACACAACTCTGTCGGATGCGCGAGTCACGGATAAAGACAACTCTGTAGTTAGGAGCAGGACCCTCGCCTGGGTGTCCCTTGAGTGCAGTCAGGTGTAATCGCAACTCTGTAGTCACGCCGAGGACTCTCTCTGGGCCAGCGTTCGGGAATGTCACCCGAGTACTCTCGTTTCCGCCTGCTCTCGACCACCCGGACTAGGCTCTCGGCTGAAGCCGCCGATGGCCAAGCGCTCAGCACACGCAGCCGGAGGGGCAAGCCCGGCCGAAGGGGCTTCCGGTACGAGACGCGCCCGCTCGACGCGTCCACGTGGGACGCCTTTGCGGAGCTGGTCGAGCGCAACAACGGGGTCTACGGAGGGTGCTGGTGCATCGCCTTTCACTCCGAGTACCAACGCGGCGTCAGCGATCCGCGCACGCTGAAGGAGGAGCTGGTCAGGGCGGGCCGCGCGCACGCCGCGCTGGTCTTCGACGAGGACGACCTCGCGCAGGGCTGGTGCCAGTACGGCAGTCCGGAGGAGCTCGGGCTCAAGCACCACCGCGAGTACGCGAAGAACCCGCCGCCTCGTGCGCGCTGGCGGATCACCTGCATCTTCGTCGACAAGGGCCATCGCGGCCGCGGAGTCGCGCGGGCCGGGCTGGAGGGCGCGCTCGCCCAGATCGCCGCGGGCGGCGGCGGTCTCGTCGAGGCGATCTCCGAGGTGACCGCCGGACGGGAGGCTCAGGGTCGGTTCCTCTTCAGCGCGACCGCCGAGCTGTTCGAGCAGTACGGGTTCACGAGGGGACGACAGGTCGGCAAGCACGCGTGGATCGTGAGCCGCGAGATCGACCCCGCGTAACGGACACATACAAGCTGCAGGAAGAAACACTGCAGAAAGAGAATCCAGCGAAGTATCGGCACGGGCGCGCGCGAGAGAGGCAGTGGGATAAAGCAACTTGTAGTTGCAGAGCCGATGCGCGAGCCGGACGTTGTCGGGGGTGAGGTGACCTCCGTGCGCTTTGAGTCGTGGATAGTGGTCGGCCGTCGGCTCCCAATCGAAACGCGCCGGACGAGTCGGCCCGGAGCGCCCGCGAGGCTGGCGAGCGCGGGCGCGAACTGACCGGCGACGACTGGGTCTAGGTCTATCTCGCCCGCATCGCGGCCACCGCGGGCCGCCACGAGGACGCGGCTGCGCACCTCCGCCGCTTCTGCGACCTGCTCGAGGCCCGCGGTCTGCGCGCCTATCTCTCCACCTACGCGCCGCTGCTCGGCCGCTCGCTCTGCGCGCTCGGACGCCACGACGAGGCCGAATCCGCTCGCCCAGCTCGGCCGCGAGCTCGGCGACGAGCAGGACGCCTCCACGCAGGCGCTCTGGCGGCAGGTGCAGGCGCTCGTCAACGCCCGCCGCGGCCAACACACCCAAGCCGAACAGCTCGCCCGCGAGGCCGTCGCGATCAGCGAGCGTACCGACGCGCTGAACAATCAAGGCGACGCCTCTGTGACCTCGCCGAGGTGCTCGCCGCGGCGGGCCGCTCCAACGACGCCTTCCAGGCGCTCGAACAAGCGCTCGACCGCTACGAACGGAAGAAGAACCTGGCCATGTTTGCGCAGGTGCGCCCGAAGCTGGAAGCGCTACGAGACAGCGTTCCGCGCTGATCGTCCGATGGCCCCGGGAGGAGTCGAACCTCCGCGCGCGGATTCGAAGTTCCTAGAAAACGCCTGCTCTAAGGCGTATTCGGTTCTCTCAGGTGCTGTGAGGTTCTCTCAGTTCGGTCCGATTTCGGCATTTCGGGACATCGTTCGGGACACGCCTTGTTGTCATGGTCAGCAACGTGACGGTCAAGCGGGGACAGCTCCCTTCGACTAGTCGACGTGGATCTCAGCTCGCTCCGGTAGAGGCTGACATCGTCCCTTGAAGGCGCTTCAGGAAACGAATGCCTTCCGAACCGATGCAGCTGTCCATTTGTTCGTGCCGTGAATCGTTGGAACCTTCTCCGCGTTCAGCTTCTCGGCGATCTCCTCCAGGGACATCCGCTTCCCGAGCATCGCGTTGATCTTCTTCCGCCACGTGTAGTCACGTCGGTTGCAGAGCCGATGGGCAAGCCGGACGTTGTCGGGGGTGAGGTGACCTCCGTGCGTCTTCAGCCTCGGATAGTGGTCGGCCGTCGGCTCCCAATCGGACTCGCCGCCGATCTCGCCTCGAAGTGCCTACGACCCCGGAAGCAGTAGCACTGAGGCATCTCACAACGCACGTCGATGATCTGGCCATGCCGGGCAAGTTGCCAGAGGATTCCGCGAACTCCTAGGGCCTGAAGCTTCTCGCCTGGAGTTTCTCCAGGGTCCGCCGGTGCCGCTGGAGCTCTTCTTTGAGGGACCAGCTCTTCGTCGTTCATGCTCCGCTCTCCGTCCTGGCTACCGCCCGGATCAAGGCGACAGTCGCGATGGCGATTGAAGTCACGGACTGCGATTTTGCACATACACAAGAGCGTTACGCCCCGGCGTCACTTCCACGGTCGGGGCGGAGTGGCTTCGGGACACGTTCGCAGCCATCCCTCACCACCCGGCGGCATGGGGCGTTGCTGGAACAGAGCAAAGAAGAAATCGCCGCGATCCAGAACCGCCACTAGTCGGCGCCAAGCGACGGACACGTGTTCTCGTCCGGGGCGATCGACGTTGCGACGCCCCCGGCGTGCTCCCGCCCAGCGGTCCCGAGCAGGATCTGGGTTCGCTCACGCCTTTGCAGACCCTTTCTCCCGTGGCGCGCTGTCGACAGACCGCATGGCTTATCTTCCGCGAGACTCATGACCGACCGCGCTCGCTCCACGAGAAGGCCTGTCTCGCCAGTCGTCGCCCGCCAGGCGGACACAGTACGCGCGCCTTTAGACACTGCAGACTGGATCAAGGCGATCGGCGCCCGCTCGCTTGGCAAGCGACCTTTCGTCGCGAGACGTCGACGGCTCCCCGCACTCGCCCCTGCGCACCACGTAGAGCACGTCGAGTTTCCCTTCAAGCGGTGGGACGGTGCCGTCGGTGAGTGGCGGGAGCACTTCGGGAAGGGTCGCAAACAGGTTCACTCGCTCGACGGAAAGCCCCCACTGCGAAGCTGCAACGAGATCGAGGTCGCGAAGGCCCTTCGCTCTGTCCGCGACTACGCGTTCTGGTTCAGCGGATACAACGCCGTGGCCATCCCCCAGCCCTGGCGACCGTGGGTGCGAACCATTGGACCCGAATCGCCGAGATGGCTGATGTCGCTAGATGGCGAGGTCCGTGTGCGGATCCGCTCCAGACGCGGAGGGATGCCGGATGTCGTGGCTTGGAACGAGAACGATCCGCTCGAGTCGGCAATCTTCGTCGAGTGCAAAGGGCGCGGGGAATCGATCACTGAGGCGCAGGAGGACTGGGTTTCGGCCGCTCAACGGGCAGGCATCCGTCCCGTTCAGGTCGCGGTTTCGGTCCGACCGTTTTGAGGGGAAGCCTCGCGGCCTCGAAAGGCGAGGATTCGCGCTCGGCGAGCCGCGGAAGCGGAGGAGCGGCTGCTCGAGGCGCGCGACTTCTTCGCGTCGATGGAGTACGAGCCCGCGCTTGCGGATACGGAACGGCTGCTTGGCGGTCGAGCGGCGGCGGCCTTCTAAGGCCGATGGCCCGGCGCAAGTGAGCGACCCCTTCAGCGCGGTCCGCCGCTTCCTGGTGTGATGCGCCGGTGCGACGGCCAGCCACTGTCGAAAGATCTCTCCACGCCGGAAGGCGCGCGGGGGCAATCGCGCTGCATGCGGGGCAGTGCGCTTGTGCGCGCGGTCCATAGGCTCGTCGACCGCGCGGTCGACGAGATCTTGCTCAGCGAGCAGCGCGTGACCTCCGCCGCCGAGGCGACGCGGCTGCTCGCCGCAGAGGAGAAGAGCGAAGCGCTTGCCGGCGATGTCCAGCGGGTGCTCGCGCTGGCCGTCCCGGTCGCTCGCCGGCTCGCTCGCGGCGCGCGCGTGTTCAAGGTGCCGTGGGTGATAGTCGCGTCGACGAGCGTTTCGGTCGGGTTCGCCGTCCGCACAGGTGTGAGGGAGATTCAGGCGCTGTCGTCGCTGCTCGCATATCGGCTCGAGCAGTCGACCGGTGCGCCGAGCGACCCCGAGCTCGTGAAGAAGCTCGCGGTCGAGCTGTATCTGAACCCCAAGCGAACGCCTCGGCTTGAAGACGACAAGTTGCGTTTTGTCCGGCTCACGCGGAAATGGCTTCTCAGCGGCGCGTTCGGGCGCAAGACGAAAAAGCGCTCGAGCCGAGCGCTTGCCGCCGCCGAGCGGATCGACACTGCCGCTGCCGCTTCGCAGTGGGAGGCGCTGAAGCGGCGCAGCGACCGCTCACCGAAGCAGACGCCCTAGCGTGACTTTGAGAAATGTCCGCCACGTCGACGTCAGCTCGTGTGAGCGCGGCTCCCTAGTGGCGCCAGAAGCAATGAAGGGATCACGCGATACGAGTCACGATCGCCGCTCCAGTGAGTCGCCGACGAATGCGGATAGCCGGTAAGGGTTCCGGTCGCCCTTTCCGCTCTTCTTGATGCGAGCGCCGTGCTGGTGCCGCTGGTCGAAACGCCTGTCGGTCCCAGGCCGAACACCTCGACCCCTCCGCGCACTCGCGCGATCGTATACCGGCAGTCCGGCCCCTTCATGCACGTCCCCGGAAGCATCGTGGGGGACGACACAGCGGGCGCAATCACCCTGCCACACGCGCCCCTCCGCCTCTTGGGGCATCGATGGGAGCGCCTACGCGATGTCCGATGACTTCGTGGCCACTCCCTGCCGTATCAGCGGTATCGATGGCCCCGGGAGGAGTCGAACCTCCGCGCGCGGATTCGAAGTCCGCCGCTCTATCCGCTGAGCTACGGGGCCGGGTGGGACAGGTGGCGGACGGGATTCGAACCCGCGACCACCGGGACCACAACCCGGGGCTCTACCAACTGAGCTACCGCCACCGCGCGCGCGTCCAAGGATAGCCTTTAGATCTCCCGATTCCTGTTGGCGCCGACCGGGTAGGGCGTAACCATGGTCTCGGGCTCAGACGTGATCTCGAATCCCTCCTCCAAGCTCAGGTCCGTAGTGTCCTGGTTTCGGCCGAAGGGCCATTTCAACCATGCAGCCTGGGAGCTCGGCCTCTTCATCGCGCTCGGTATCGCGCTCGCGCTGGGGACGACGATCGCCGTCGCCTGGGCGGCCGGATTCGGCGACGTGCTCCACCGGCTCGGGCATCCCCACCCGGCGTGGATGGCGCTCGCGCTCGCCGGCCAGGTGGTCGCCTACTTCGGGTACATGCTCGCCTACCGCGAGGTCGCGCGCGTCGAGCGAGGGCCTCAGTTGGGACTGATGAAGCTGGCAGCCGTCGTCTTCACCGGCTTCGGAGTCTTCGTCGCACACGGCGGTTTTTCGGCCGACGTCGTCGCCCTGCGCGGAACCGGAATCTCGCGCCGGGAGGCCCGGGTGCGCGTGATGGGCCTTGGGGCGCTCGAGTATGTCCTCCTCGCCCCGGCGGCGTGCGCGAGCGCAATCATCATCCTCGCGCACGGCTCACACACGCCCAATCTCGGCCTGACGCTGCCGTGGGCGGTCTGCGTGCCGCTCGGGTTCGTGGCCGCCTTCTGGGCACTGCGCTACCACAAGAAGCTCTCGCGCGCGAAGGGCTGGCGCGGCGCGCTCGGGCACGCGCTCGATGCCGTCGCCGTCGTCCGCAACCTGTTGTGCGCGCCGTTCAAGCACGGCAGCGCCTTCCTCGGGATGGGCCTGTACTGGGTCGGCGAGATCTTCTCGCTCTCTGCGGCGCTGCAGGCGTTCGGCTCCCCCCGTCCCGCGATCGCGGCACTGATCATCGGCTATGCGACGGGGTACGCGCTCACGCGGCGGACGTTGCCGCTCGCAGGGGCCGGCGTGGTGGAGGCGCTTCTTCCGTTCGCGCTCGTATGGGTCGGAGCCGGTCTCGCGCCGGCGGTGCTCGCGGTCTTCGTCTACCGCTTCTTCAACCTCTGGCTCCCGCTCATCCCCGCCGTCGTCGGGATGCGCGCCCTGCGCCAGCACCACGAAGAGAGCCCGACCGCGCCGCCGGAGCTGAAAAGAGCGGCCTAGCGGGCGAGCGGTGTCTCGTCGAGCCGCTCCCGCAGCTCGTCCACCGACTCGTAGACCTCGGCAGCGCCGGCGTCGAGCAGCTCCTGCCGCGACCATCCGCCGGTCATCACGCAAAGGGTGGGGACGCCGGCCTTGGCTGCCGCTTCGACATCCCACTTGGTGTCCCCGACCATGACCGCCTCGGCACCGTCTGCCTTCTCCAGCGCAGCCTTGACCAGGTCGGGCTCGGGCTTTGTCTGGTCGACATCGTCCTTGGTCGTCCAAGCGTCGACCAGCGAGCGCACGTCGAGGAGATCGAGGTAGTGGTCGAGCTCCTCCGTCGGCGCCGAGCTCGCGAGCACGACCGCGATGTCGCGCTCGAGCAGGTCGCAGACGAGCTCGTGCGCGCCGTCGAAGGCCGCGACCTCGTCGATCAGCTTCTCGTAGAGGTCGCTCCGCTTTTCTCGGATGTCGTCGCCGAGCTCACGGTCGACGTCGTCGCCGACGAGCGCCGGGACGAGCTGGTCACCGCCCATGCCGACGGCCCGGTGGATCCGCCAGAGCGGCAGCGTGATGTCGTGCTCTCTAAAGGCGCGGTACCACGAGATCGTGTGCTGGTAGTTGGCGTCGACGAGCGTGCCGTCGACGTCCAGCAAGGCGGCTTTCGCCACTAGGACGCGACGGGGGTGGCTGCGACCTGCTCGACGATCGTGCGGCAGAAGGCCGGCAGGTCATCGGGGTTTCGGCTGGAGGTGATGTTGCCGTCCATGACGACCTCCTCGTCCACCCAGTGCCCACCCGCGTTGACGATGTCCGTCCGGATGCTCGGCCAGGACGTAATCGTCCGTCCGCGCAGGACGTCGGCCTCGACCAGCGTCCACGGCCCGTGGCAGATCACGCCGACGGGCTTGCCCGATTCGACGAACTCACGGACGAAGGCGACGGCCGCCTCGTTCGTCCGGAGCGTGTCGGGGTTACCGACTCCGCCCGGAAGCACGAGCCCGTCGTATTCGTCCACGCTCACGTCGTCGACTGTGCGATCGACCGTGAACGTGTCCGCCTTGTCGTAGTGGTCGAACCCCTGGATCTCGCCGTCCTCGAGCGAGACGAGCTCCGGCTGCCCGCCGGCCTCCTCGACGGCCTTCCAGGGCTCCGTCAGCTCGACCTGCTCGACCATGTCGGTCGCGAGGAACGCGATCTTCTTGTTCTCGAGTTGTGTCATGCGGGGACGCTCCCCGCGGCCCGGCCGGCCTAAACGTCGGCTGCGGTTTGACCCGGCCGCGGTTCTCTGACGCCCGTCTCCGGCGGCCCCACCGGCTCCGGCGCCAGTCGCCTGAGATAGAGAAACTCGTACAGAAGCGCGGCGACCGCGCCGCCGACGATCGGCCCGGCGTACCAGACCCACGCGTTGGCCCAGTAGTCCCCGACCAGCTGCGGCCCGAAGGCGCGCGCCGGATTCATCGCGGCGCCGGTGAGCGGCCCTCCGCAGAGGATGTCCATCGTGATCGTGAGCCCGATCGCGAGACCGGCGATCGACTTGAACGTCCCGCGCGGGTCGGCCGCGGTCGCGAAGACCACCCACACCAGGAAAAAGGTGAGGATCGCCTCGATCCCGAAGGCCGCGCCGGCGCTGATGCCGCCGCCGACGGCCGGGACTCCCAGCTTTGCCGCGTTGACCTCCGTCGTCGGCCAGAGGCCCTTCAACAGGAGCGCCGCGACCGTTGCGCCGGCGAACTGCGAGACCCAGTACGCGCCGGCGAGCGAGGGTTGAAGCCTGCGCGTGATCAGGAACCCGAAGGTGATGGCCGGGTTGAAGTGGCCCCCGGAGATATGCCCGAGTGCTGAGACCATGATCGCGATGGCCAGACCGTGAGCGAGCGCGATGCCAACCAGGCCGAGGATCGACGCGCTGGCCGGGATGACGCTGGCGACGATGATCGCACCGGCGCCCGCGAAGATGAGCGTGAAGGTGCCGATGAATTCCGCTACGCAACGACGAAGCGCGTCTTCCACGCGGCCGAGGTTAGAGAGCGTGTCGGACGATGCCCCGCACGAACAGGACGACGGCTGGATGAACGTCTTCTGGTCGCGAACGTCGGGCATGGATCGACGTGGCCCATGTCGGGCTCGTCACGATCGCGAAGGGCGTGCGGCGTGACATCCGCTGGCTGATGGACTGAGCGCCTGAGTGCGCCTGGAGGGATTCGAACCCCCGGCCCGGGGCTTAGAAGGCCCCTGCTCTTCCACTGAGCTACAGGCGCGTGCGAACAGGGTATCGCGGGCTCAGGGCGATGCCTCTCCGGGCAGCGCCCCCGCGGTCGTCTGCTGATCCGCCTGCTTCCGCTCGGCCCGCTCCCGCATGAGGTCGCGGATGACCACTTGGATTGCGCCGGCGATGGGGATCGCCGCCAGTGCGCCGATGACTCCCGCCAGCGCTGCCCCGATCAGGACTGCGATCAAGACGGCGAGCGGCGACAGCTTGACGGTCTTGCCGTAGATGAGGGGCTGGAGGATGTGGTTCTCGAGCTGCTGGTAGACGATGAAGAACACGACGACGACGATTCCGGCGGTGATCGAGTGGAGGAAGGCGATCGTTCCCACGACGATCAGGGCGATCGTCGCCCCGGCCAGCGGGATGAGGTCGAAGAGGCCGACCAGCAGGCCGAGCGCGAAGGGCAGCGGCACTCCCAACGCGTAGAGAAGGATCGCCGCGCTCCCGCCCGCGATGAAGCTGATGACGAAGTTTCCGAGGACGTAGCCGCCGACCGTGCGGTAGATGTCCCGCCCCACGGCCTGCCACCGGGGCCGGGACTTCTCCGGAATCAGCGAGTAGCCCCGGTTGATCCAGCTCTTCCCCTCGAGCAGCATGAAGATGGTCATGAACGTGATCGTCACCGTCGCGACCACGATCGTGACAACGCTCTTCGTGACCGACAGCGCGGTGCCGCTGAAGCCGAACAGCTTCGAGGCGCCGCCGTCGTTGAGCGCCTTCTTCACCTTCTCGACGATGTGGTACTTGGTCTCGAGGAAGCCGAGCTTCCCCCTGCCCTTGGTCAGGTCGTCGATGTAGTCCGGGATCTTGTTGACCAGATTGTTGACCTGGTCGACGAGCGGCGGGATGAAGACGTAGCCGATCAGCGCGATTGCCGCGAAAACGAGCAGATAGACGATTGCGACCGAGAAGCCACGCCGCTTGATGCCGCGCCGCTGGAACCAGTCCACCAGCGGGTTGAGGGCGAGCGTGAAGAAGATCGCGATCAGGATCCAGGTCAGGACCTGCTTCGAGATGAGGACGATCTCGATCAGCAGCGCGACGGCCAGGATCAGTCCGAGCACGGCAAGGATGTTGCGCGCACGGAAGCGCACGAACCGCTCGGAGATCACGCCGGAAGCATTGAGGACGAGCCGGACGGCTCAGAGCGGGCGGCGGGGATCGAACCCGCATAACCAGCTTGGAAGGCTGGGGCTCTACCATTGAGCTACGCCCGCACGTCGCGAAGCGTAGCGCCGCTCGCCTAGCGGAAGGCGCCGATCAGCGCCGCGCCGCCGACCATCAGCCCGGCCGCTGTGAGGAGCCTCGCGCCGATGCGCTCGCTCCGCCCGAGGAAGATCCAGGCGAGCAGCACCGTCCACAACGATTCGGTCGCGTAGAGCGGCGTCACCACGGTCACGCGCCCGCGGGTGAGCGCCTCGAAGAGAGCGGTGTACGCGGCGGCGATGAGCAGCCCGGCCGGGAGAAACGGGAGGGCGGCGCGACGGACGGCCGCGAACGTTCCGCCTCGGCGGGTGACCAGCAGATAGACGAGGATGAGCGCCGAGGCTCCCACGAGCGCGGCCCAGCCCGAGGCGAGGCCGGGTACGTCGTAGTGCCGGGCCGCCCAGCGGGCGAAGTTGTCGCGTACCGCGATGAGCGCCGCGGCGGCGAGGGCGACTGCGAGACCGAGTCGGCGGAACGACGTCCCCTCGAGGTGCTCCCCGCCGAGCACGACGCCGCCGGCGACGATCATCGCCCCGCCGCCGACGATCGCGAGGTGGACGGGCTCGTCGAGGAGCAGGAAGGCGGGTACCGCCGCGATCAGCGGCGCTGCCGTGACGAGCAGGGCGGCCCGAGCGGCGCCGGCGAGCTCCACGGCGGAGGTGAACAGCAGGCCGGCAACGCCGGGGGCGACGAGGCCGGCGACGAGAAACGGCCAGATCTGCGACGAGAACAGGCGGTCGGGACCGCTCGCGAGCGCCGCCGGAAACGTGACGAGCAAGCCGACGGTCGCTGTCACGAACGATCCCGCCGCCGGATCCGCGACCCGCAGGAGGCCTTCGCGCACCGCCACCGTCATCGCACCGAAACAGGCTGCTGCGACGAGACCGAGGAGAACCGGGATCACTAGTGCGAGGCGAAAACCGGATCGTTAAAAAGAAATTCGCCGAGCCGGTTGCGCTTTCGTCCACCACTCCGGCCAACTCTCCGCTTCCGCGTACAGCCGCCCGGCTTGGCTTCGTCCTACTCGCGCTCCGTGCTCGGCGCAATCGGCACTCTAGGGTCAAGTCAAGCGTGCGTCAAGAGGGCTTCGGGAGGAATAGTCCGCAAATTGCGGCACTTCCTGGTGGAGCTCTCGCGCCGGTCGATGCGAGAGCAGGCGCAGACGGCGACTCGCCGCCCGAGTCGCCGTCTGCAGTCTCTGTTCGTCCGGGGATCCCGTTGAGGATTCCCGGCAAACATGACTAGCGGCATTCTATACCAGACGGCCTATTTGGCAAGTGAATGAACGTTGACATTTACTGCGCTAATTGACTGACTAGTCAATCTATTCTGGAGCGCTAATGGATTCAGCCGATTTCAGTATCGATTCACGTTGTCAACGTCGCAGCCCGCGTCCACCGGCCGTCCGCAGGCCCATCGCGGGCGGCCGCTCTCCCAGGGCGAAGCGGGGATCCGGATCCGCGCCGCCTTCCAGCAGCTCCTGCACGTACTCGGCGAGGGCGGGGCCGTGCTTGAACCCGTGCCCGGAGCCGCCGCCGAGGAGCCAGACGCGTTCGTGCTCGGGGTGCGGGGCGATCAGGAAGTGCGTGTCGGGCGTCAGCGCGTACGGGCATGTCCGCGCGCCGACGAGCGGTGCGCCGACGAGGCCGGGGAACCGCGTCGCGATGTACTCGCGCGCCCGCTCTTCGTTCTCGGGTGAGGCGACTCGCGCTCCCGCCTCCGGATCGAACGAAGGCCCTTCGCGGTCGGGCGCAACCTTGACGCCGTGCCCATCGACGTCGCCGGTGCCGTACACGGCCGCGTCGTAGTCCACCCAGCCCGGCACGGGCGGGCAGCTCCAGGACGCGTCGTTGCCGAAATGCAGCACATCCTGCTTGGTCACCCGGATCTGCACGAGCCCTGGAAAGATCGAGGGCAGCCATGCGCCGCAGGCCCAGATGACCCGGTCAGCCTCGAGCCGCTCGCCGCTGACGAGCACCGCGTCGCCGTCCGGACGCGCGGCGCCGGCGAGCAGCCGGGCTCCGCGCGAGAGCGTGACCTCCATCAGCGCATGCACGCAGTCCCGGGCGCGCAGGATGCCCGCCTCGGGCTCGTAGAGGACGAAGACGAGCCCGTCGCCGTCGAAGCTCGGGAACAACGCCGCCGTCTCGTCGAGGCTGAGGCGCGCGTTCGGAACTCTCTCGGCGCGCAGGGCCTCCTCGCTCTGCGCCTCCCAGCCGTCCTCGCGGCGAGCGAACCAGGCGATCCCGCACTCGATCATCAGCGAACGTCCCGACTCCTCCTCGAGCTCACGCCAAAGCTGCCGCGCGCGCCTGGCCGAGCGCACGTACCAGCGGTCCGGGCCGTGCGCGAAGCGGATCAGCCGGGTCTCGTGGCCCGACGCCGCGCGGACGTGGCCGGGCGGGTAGGGGTCGACAATGGTGACGTCCCACCCGGAGAGGGTGAGCCGATGCGCGAGCGAGGCCCCGAAGACCCCGGCACCGGCGATGACCGCGCTTGGCACGGCCTAAGGGTAGTTACGAGGCGGGAAGGCGGCTCGCGAAGATCGCCTCGTTGAAGCGACCGCTCGAGGGGGCGCCGGCGAGCGCAAGCACGGGCACGGGCCGCGAGCCCGCGAACGAGGTGGAGATGTAGTCCCCTGCCATCCGGCCGAGGTTCGTGTCCGCCAGCCAGTCCAACTTCATCGTCTTCGGGTTCAGCCGCTCCGGCGTCTTCCACGTCCGCCCACCGTCCGGCGAACGGGCAAGGAACGCGTCCAGCGTGCAGGCGGTGAATCCGGCGCACCGCATCGAGTAGTAGGCGACAGCGAGCTGCGCCTTCGTTCCGCGCGTTCCCGGCGCGACGGCCAGCGCGGGTAGGAGCGCGTCGTCGGTCGTGCGATTGGACGCCACCGGCAGCACCTGCGGCTCTGTCCAGTCGACGCCGTCGGCGGATCGCGACAAGAGGACTTCGTTGCCTGCGCACTCGTAATCGGGGCAGTCGTGCCAGGTCAGGTAGATCGTCCCGCCGGCGTCGACGGCGCCGGAGGGGAACTGCGGCGCGCGCATCCCGTAGACGAACGAGCCCTGCTCCTCGATCGAGCCGACCGCGTGCTGGGCACCGAAGCTCGCCCCGCCGTCGGTCGAGCGCACGACGGCGATGCTGTGCCCACCAACCGCGGGATAACCGGCCAGCGCGGTGAACGCGACGACCACGTTCCCGTTCGGACGGACGAGCGGCTGCGCGCCGTTGATGCTCTGGTGCGACTTGGTGCCGTAGGCGACGGCGACGCTTCTCGACCAGGTCTTCCCGCCGTCACGCGAGGTGCGCAGCGCGATCGCGTCCATCTCGATGTCGAGGAAGGCGAGGTAACAGCTCCCGCGGTGCGGGCTCCCCGCCCAGTTGTCGCAGGCGATCCAGCTCTTGTCGAGGCCGTCGGAGCGGACCGCCGTGATCGGGGCCTGCCACGAGATGCCGTCCCGGGAGCGGCTGACGACGATCGCGTCGTTCGAGGAAAACGCCGCGAGCGAGGCGACGAGCCAGTAGCGGTGCTTGGCGTCGTACCCGACGCTCGGGTCGGCGACGAACTCCGCATTGCCGGAGGGTTTCGCGGCTCTCGAAAGAGAAGGAAGGAGCCCCGAGCGCCACGTTTGGCCGGCGTTTCGCAGAAGTCGAGAAGCCGATCGCGAGCGCGCCGCCGTCGATGAAGCGCCCGACCTGGTAGGCGGCGACGACCGTCGAGCCGCTCGAGAAGCTGTCGGGCTCGACCGCCGTGCCCTCCTGCGCACCGTGGCCCCGGAACCTGTCGCGCGCGAGCTGGATCGGCTGCGTGCGGACGCGCTCGCGGGTGGTGGGAGCGGCCTGCGTCGGGCGGAGCCGCGCGAGGGGCCGCTGCACCCTGCGGTTGCTCTGGACGCCATAGAACGACGCATCCGGATCGGCGTACGCGTGGTCGGATCGGTGAGCGCGGCGCCGACTGGTGGAGGCCGCGAGCCGCGCCGACGACGAGCGCGGTCAAAAGGAGCGCGCCGAGCAGCCAGCGATGACGGCGGGCGAGCAGATTCCAATCATGAACGACGCGTCCCTGAGAATGCGTTCAGGGTTTCGTGAGGTCCGCTGATTCGAACCTGCGAGATCGGGGTGGGCGGATTCGAACCGCCGATCTCGGCGCCCCAAACGCCGCGCGATAACCAGGCTTCGCTACACCCCGACGGCTTCCGAGTCTAGCCACTCCCCTTTCAGGCAGTCCATCCACGCCTGGAGTCTTGCGCGCAAATACGTGTCGTTTGTGCGCACGGTGCAGACGCCGTATCTCGAGCGCCAGGTGCGGCCTCCGAGCTGACCGCTGTTCGACTTTGCGCTTAGCGCCGATCAGCTCGGGCTCGACGTTCAGGACGCGCCCCCAGTACGCTCGCAGCTCGTCGAGATCCTGGTCGGCGTGGTACTGGAGGCGGCAGTCGAGCTTGTTCCGGGAGAGTCGACGCATCCACATCGCCGCCACGGCTATGACCGCCGCATCCGAGTTCGCGAGCGAGACGCAGTTGCGATTTCGCCGATATCCCTCCGCGATGTACAGGTTCACGAAGTCGCGGAAGGTCGCGTTCGGCGCAAAGAGCGTCGAAAGTCTGCCGGCCCTCTTCATAGGCGGCCTCGCGCAGCTCGCGGTACTTCCGCACCATTCCACGCGCCCCCTTCCGCTGTCCCGGGCTCTGACGCGTCGTTCGCGGGATCGGCAAGTCGCGTACCCAGTAGTAGATCGTCGTGCGCGGGAGGGCGAGACACTCCGCGAGCTGGTCGATCGTCAGCTTCCGCTCGCGCCGGAGCCGGCGCGCCTTCTCGCGCAGGTACGGAGGGTACGTCGTCGGTGCCATCTGTTGCCAATATAGAGAACGGATCGGACGGCAGTGTGACGCCTGTTTCCATACCGCCGAGAGGGCCGTCCGTCGCATGCAGCAGCTACCCTCATGCGCGTGCAACGGGCTCGAAAGGGTGGCGGTGCCGGTGCGGGCTCGAATGGTGGATCGGACGAGACCCCGAGGCCGCCTTCCGACACGGATGACTGGTCGAGCGAAGGCTTCGACGACCTCTGGGCGGACCCCACCGCGCCGACGCCGCGCCGCGAGCGCGAGCCTCCGCGGCCGCGCAGGCGCACGCTCCACGAGCGCTCAACGCCCGGTACGCGCGGCGAGGCACGAGCGCGACCGCCGAAGCCGCCCGGCGCAGAGCCCGCTTACGCGTGTTTCGCGGCGCCGGCGACGGCGCATGCTCGGCCTTACGAGGCTCGCAATCGCGATCGGCCTGCTCGTCCTGCTCGTCTTCGGGATCATCACGCTCTTCAAGACGATCGCGGCTCCATCGCTGGACGCAAAGGGACCAAAGGACGGGGCACTCCTCGGCCCGGCCGCGCTCGCCAAGCTCAGGTTCTCGGCCAAAGGGCAACGCCGCCAATCTCGACCACCAGAAGTGGAGCCTCGACGGAAAGCCGGTCAAGCCGCGCGCCGGCAAGACGCTGATCGTCTACCGGCCGCGCAAGCTCAAGGACGGCAAGCACACGTTCGAGATCGTCGCAACCGGCGGCTTCCTCGGCGCGAGCACGACGAAGTCGTGGAACTTCACCGTCGACACCACCGCGCCGAAGCTGAAGCTCGACCAGCCCGTGATCTCGTACGCGTCCAAGCCCGTCCTTGCGAAGGGCACCATCAGCGAGGACGCCGTCCTCAAGGCGAACCGCAGGCACGTCGCGATCGAGGACGGCAGCTGGAAGATCAGCTATGCCGCGCCGCCCTCAGCGGCGCCGTCGTCCTGACCGCGACCGACAAGGTCGGAAACTCCTCGCGCTGGCGCATGCCGATCACCGTCGTTCCGCGGCAGCCGAGCGAGCCCATCCGCGCCGTGCACATGAGCGCCGACGCCTGGGCCTCTTCAACGCTCAGGAACGGCGTCCTGCAGATGATCGACGACGGCAAGATCAACGCCGTCGAGCTCGACCTGAAGGACGAGTCGGGAGTCATCGGCTGGCCCGCGCCGGGCGTGAACCGTTACGGCGCGGTCAGGGAGATCTACGACCTCAAGGAGGCCGTCCAGCAGCTTCATGCGAAGGGCGTCCGCGTCATCGGCCGGCTGGTCGCGTTCCGCGACCCGATCGCAGCCCAGTCCGCCTGGAACGCCGGGAGGCGCGACGAGGTGATCCAGGCGCCGGACGGCTCCATGTACGCGAGCGACTACGGCGGCTTCACCAACTTCTCCGACCCGCAGGTCCGGCGATACAACATCGCGATCGCGGTGGCCGCCGCCAAGCTCGGGGTGGACGACGTCCTCTACGACTACATCCGCCGGCCCGACGGTCCGATCGAGACGATGGCCTTCCCCGGCCTGAAGGGATCGGCCGAGCGGTCGATCGCGTCGTTCGCCGCCGAGACGCGCAAGGCGCTGCGGCCGTACAAGACGTTCCTCGGAGCGTCCGTGTTCGGCATCGCCGCAACCCATCCCGAGGACGTCGCACAGGACATCCCGATGATGGCCCGCGACCTCGACTACGTCTCGCCGATGGTCTATCCGTCGCACTGGGGGCCGGGTGAGTACAACGTCGCCGACCCGAACTCCCAGCCATACGACATCGTCAACCGCTCCCTGGCGGACTTCGAGCGGCTCGTCAAGGGCACCGGCTCACGCGTCGTGCCGTGGCTGCAGGACTTCTCGCTCGGCGTGACGTACGGGCCGACCGAGGTGTGTGACCAGATCCGCGCCGCCAGGGCTGCCGGCGCGGACGAGTTCCTGCTCTGGGATCCCGAGGTGACCTACACGGTCGGTGGCATCTGCGCGACCGCGAAGATGCCGGCGACGGGGACGGCCAAGGCTCCACGGCTGCCGAAGAGCGCGCCCGGCCTGCAGTTCCTCGGCTCCACGACCCCCGCTGTCGCCCAGCCGACGGGGCCGGTCGGGCCGAGCCCGGCAGGCAGTGCGCCGCCGAATGAGCTCGGCCAGATCCCGGTCCTGATGCACCATCAGATCTCGAACGACGAGTCGAACGTCTACGACCTGAGCGCGAACGAGTTCCGCGCCGAGCTCCAGCGGCTCTGGAAGGACGGCTTCGTGCCGATCACCGCCTCCGCGCTCGTGAACGCGAAGATCGACATCCCCGAGGACCGCCGCCCCGTCGTGATGACCTTCGACGACGGAACGAAGTCCCAGTTCGCGCTCCTGCCGGACGGGAACGTCGATCCGGACACCGCCGTCGGGATCATGATGGCCTTCGCCCAGAAGCATCCGGACTTCAAGCCGGCCGGCACCTTCTACGTCAACCAGGACCCGTTCGAGCTCGGTAGCAACCTCTCCACCGGGCTGCGCTGGCTGACCACCCACGGCTTCGAGATCGGCAACCACACGACGAGCCACGCCGACCTCTCCTCCCTCGACTCCACGGGCGTGCAGAAGGAGCTGGCCACGGACGCCAAGATGATCACGGACGCGTTGCCCGGCTACAAGATCCGCACGATGGCGCTGCCGTTCGGCATCAACCCGTCACCCTCGTCGCTCGCGGTCAGCGGCAGCTATGGCGGCACCTCGTACGGGCCGTACGGCGTGATGCTGGTCGGCGCCAACCCGTCTCCGTCGCCCTTCTCCGGCGACTTCGACCCGGCCGCCATCCCCCGCATCCGCAGCGCTCACCTCCCGTGGAAGTGCACACAGGATTACGAGTGGGACGACTGGCAGTGCCAGCTGGAGAAGAACCCCGGCGCGGTCTACGTGTCCGACGGCGACCCGGCCACGATCAGCTTCCCGAAGAGCGAGGACAGCTCGCTCTCGTCCAAGTTCAGGTCACGGGCAAAGCCGTATTGACGGCGTGAGCACGTCGCACCGCCGGCCCTGGCTCGGCTACGCGATGGTGCTCACGGCCGCGACGCTGTTCGCAGTCAACGGCGTGGTCGCGAAGGTCGCGCTCTCGTCCGGGCTCTCGTCCCTGCGCCTGACCGAGGTGCGGCTCACCGGAGCGGCGCTCGGGCTGCTCGTCGCGGTCGCGATCATCCGGCCCGAGTCCCTGCGGGTGACCCGGCGCGAGCTGCCGTTCCTGGCCGTCTTCGGGATCGTCGGCCTCGCCTTCATCCAGTGGCTCTACTTCGTCGCGATCCACCGGCTGGAGCTGGGGATCGCGCTGCTGATCCAGTACCTCGCCCCGCTCTTCGTCGCGCTCTGGGCGCGCTTCGTCTTCCACCGGCCGGTCCGCCGCAGGCTCTGGCTCGCGCTTGCCCTCGCGCTCTTCGGCCTGTCACTCGTGGTGCAGATCTGGCTCGGCTCGGGGAACGGGCTCGACGGCGTGGGAGTCGCCGCCTCGCTCGCCGCGGCCGTCGCCTTCGCCGCCTACATCCTGATGGCCGAGCACGGCGTCCGGACGCGCGACTCGGTCTCGCTGACCACGTACGGCTTCCTCTTCGGCGCGCTCTTCTTCGCCGTCATCCAGCCTTGGTGGGCGTTCCCGACCCACTACGTCTCGAAGAACGTCTCGCTCCTCGGGCACCTGTCCGACCTCCACCTCCCGGTCTGGGCCCTGATGCTCTGGATCATCGTCCTCGGCGCAATCGTCCCGTTCGCGCTCTTCGTCGGCGCGCTCCACCACATCCCCGCGACCCGCGCCAGCATCGTCTCGATGTTCGAGCCGGTGTGCGCGAGCGTCTCGCCTGGATCTGGCTGGACGAGGCACTCGATCCGATCCAGATCGTCGGCGGAGCGATCGTGCTGGGCGGGATCGTGCTCGCGCAGACCGCGCGGCAGCGAGGATGCGGACTCAGACGCCGTTGGCCATGCGGCGGAGGCGGGCCAGCTTCTCCTTGCGCATGCTCGTCTGCTCGCCGCGCTGGACGCGGCCGAGCAGCTCGCGGATCAGGTCGGCGAGCTCGACCGGGTTGAACGGCTTCGTGATGTAGTCGATCGCCGCCGATCTCGAGGCCGCGCGCCTGGTCGCGGAGCTCGGCGCGCGCCGTCAGGAAGACGATCGGGATCTCGCCGGTCGTCGGGTCATCGAGCAGCGCCTCCGCCACCCGCCAGCCGTCGAGCTTCGGGAGCATCACGTCGAGGAGGACGACGTCCGGCTGCGCGCTGCGCGCCTTCTCGAGCCCGTCGGCGCCGTCGGCCGCCTCCAGCACCTCCATGCCCTCGGCCTCGAGGTTGACGCGACAGAGCAGGCGGATCGGCGCGTCGTCGTCGACGACGAGGACGCGCGTCACGTCGCCACCTCCGCGCGCTCGGCGAGCGGAAGCTCGAAGACGAACCTCGATCCTTCGCCCTCGATCGAGGACACGCGAATTCGTCCGCCCATCGCAGAAACGAGACCCTCGGCGATAAACAGCCCGAGACCGGCCCCCATGCCCTCCTGGTTGCCCAGATCGGCGCGGCTGTAAAACTTCGAGAAGATCAGGTCGTGCTCGGCCTGGGGGATGCCCATCCCCTCGTCGATGACGGCGACTTCGACCGTCCCGAGGTCGCTGTTCGGCCTCGCGGAGATGACGACGCGTCCTCCGGCCGGCGAGTACTTGACGGCGTTGTCGACGAGATTGACGAGCACCTGGCGCAGCTTGTCGTCGTCCGCCTGCGCCTCGAGCGGCTGGTCGGGCAGCTCGAGCACGAACTCGTGCCCGTTCATCAGCGCCGGGTCGGCATGCTCGACCACGTCCGTCACGAGCGCGCGCAGATCGGTCGGCGCGAGCTCGACCTGAAGGTCGCCCGCGTCCAGCCGTGCGACGTTGAGGAGCATGTCCACGATGGCCGTTAGCCTCTCAGACTCGGAGACGACGTACTGCAGGAAGGTGCGCCGCTCCTCCTCGCTGAAGTTGATGTCGTGGCGGAGGAGCGTCTCGGCGAAGCCGTAGATGGACGTGAGGGGCGCGCGCAGCTGGTGCGAGACGGTCGAGACGAATCCCGACTTCATCTGCTCGACCAGCCGCTGGGCGGAGATGTCCCGGAAGGTGAAGATACGCCCCGCGATCTCGCCGCTGGGATCGCGCATCACGGCCTCGCTCAGCGAGAGCCAGACCTCCTCGCCTCCGCGCGGGATGGCGAGGATGCGCGTTCCGCCGTCCTCGCTCTCCGGGTCAGCCAGTGAGCGCTTCAGCACCTCGGCGGGGTCGCGCCCGAGGACGTCACCGCGGTCGATGCCCGTGATCCGCGTCGCCGCCTCGTTCCAGAGCACCACCTTCCCGTCGCGGTCGACAGCGACGATGCCGTCGGCGACGTGGGCGAGGATCGTCTCGCTTCGCTCCTTCTCGAGGGCGACGCGCTGGTACAGCTCGGCGGTCGAGAGCGCCGTCGACGCGTTCCCGGCCAGCGCGACGAGGGCCTCGACCTCGTCGTCGCGCCAGTCCCTCACGCCGCGCGCGTAGACAGAGAGGACGCCGAGCAGGCCACCCTCCGCGCCCGTCAGCGGCACGCCGAGATAGGAGCGGTGGCCGGCGAGCAGCGGATCGGGGTCGACGGCCGTCCGGACGTCGACGTCGGCGACGCGCAGCGGCGCGCGGAACTGCACGACCTCGCCGGCGAGCCCGGCCGCGACCGGCGAACGAGTGCCCGCGTGCTCCTCCCCCACGTCCGCGCTCGCCGCGCGCAGGACGAGGTCGTCGCCCTCGACGAGGCGAATCGCGCCGACGTCGGCGCCGAGCAGCTCCGGCGCCTCGGCCGCGACCTCCTGGACGACCCGCGACGGGTCGAGCTCGGTGGCGAGGAACGTTCCGATCCGGGCCAGATGCTGCGAGAGCCTGCGCGCGCTTCGCTCGCGCTCGAACAGCCGACCGCGCTCGAGCGCTCCCTTCGCCGCGTCGGCCAGGTGGCCGGCGAGCGCGAGGTCGTCGTCGGTGAACGAGCGATCGTGCGCGAAGAAGACGACGGCCACTCCGCCCTCGGCGTCGAGCGGGATGGCGAGCAGCGAGGGGAAGCGTTCCTGCGCGGCCGAGCGCCAGGCGTCGTCGAGGCGCGTGTCCGTGCGTGCGTCCGGGGCGGCCACGACGAGGCCGCGGGCGCTGCAGTCGGCCAGGGACGGCGGGAGGGCCGAGATGGTTCCGAGGATGTCTTCGGGAAGCTCGTAGCGGCCGGCGAGCCGCAGGCCGTCTCCGTCCGGCATCAGCACCGCGCCGAAGCTGCCGCCGAGTGCCTCCGACGCGGCCTGTGCGACGGCGTCGACCGTCTCGTCGAGCGACAGCGGCTGGGCCAGGGCGGAGGCGACGAGGAAGAAACCGCGCTCGATCCGGCTCCGCCGGTCGCGCTCCTCGAAGCTGGCCGCATGCCGGATGGCGAGCGTCGCGAGGCCGGCGAACGCCTCGATCGCCTCGCGGTCGGCCCTGTCGAACCGGCGGCCCGGATCGCGAGAGCCGACGCCGAGCACGCCGAGCACCTCGCCGCCCACGGTCATCGGCGCGACGAGAGCGGACTTGAAGCTCTCGTAGACCGGACTGGGGAAGTCATCGGCGATCTCGCGGTAGTCGTGCGAGACGACCGACCGGCGCTCGCGGAATGCGACGCCGGCGAGCCCCCGCTCGCGCGGCGCCTCGAAGCCGACCAGCGATTCGTCGAGGCCGTGGACGGCCACGCACCGGATCACGCCGCGATCGGCGTCGTGCAGGTAGCAGTCTGCGGCATCCGCGTCGAGCAATTTCCTCACCTCGGCGACGAGCCGCTGCAGAACCGTGTCCAGACGCAGCTCGGCGGAGACGACCTGCGCGGCCTTGATCAGCGTCGAGAGGTGATCGAGCCGTATCTCGCTCTCCCGCAGCAGCCTCGCGGCGTGCATGGCGAGCCCGACCTCGCGGGCGACGGCCTCGGCCAGCTTGATCTCCTCGTCCGGCCACCGTCCCGCTTCGGCGCGGTGGAGGGTGAAGATCCCGATCACCTGATCGAAGACGGCAATCGGCATCGCCAGCACGGCGCGCGCACCGACCTCGAGCAGGACGTCGCGACCGCCGAGCGACGGATCCTCGAGCTCCGGCGCGGCGAGCACGTCCCCGATTGCGACGGTCTCCCGCCGCCGCAGCGCGAGGTTCGTGCCGGGAAGCCGGCGGGCGACCCCGCGGACCGGCGCAATACCGTCGGCATCCCACTCGGCGCCGATCGACATCTCATCCCCGGTGAGGCCGAGCCGGATGAAGCAGCGGCTGACGTCGAGCGCACGGCCGGTCTCGGAGACCGCGACTTCAAGCACCGCGTCGAGATCGAGCTCCGACCGCACCTTGCGCGCGATCCGGGCGACGATCCGCTCCCGCTCGAGTGCCTCTGCGAGCTCCTCGGCCGAGCGGAGACGGTCGAGCGCGAGCGCCCCCTCGCCGGCGAGCGCCTGGAGCAGCGTGAGCTCATCGTCGGTGATCTCGGTGGTCGACGCGACCAGGAGAACCCCGACCACGCGCTGAGCCGCCACCAGCGGGATGAACGCGGCGCCTTCGGCCACAACGGGTTCGCGCACGGCGACGGCGCGACGGATCTCAGGAGAGCCGCGGAGGGAGCTCAACTCGGCAGGCTCACCGCGGGCGACCACTGCCTCGCCCTCGTCGACGTCTCCGGTCTCGTTCAGGAGGACGACGGCAGCGACGTTCACGCCGACGAGCGAAACCGCCCGGTCGAGCATCGCCGATGCGATCGACGCGGCGTCGCCGGCACGGCCGAGCCGGCGCGAGACGTCCGCGACGGAGTCGAGCTCGCGGTCGAGGAAGGCAGCGCGCGCCTCCACCTCGCCCGACCGGGCCCAGTGATCGAGCAGCTGTCGCCCGCGTCCGATCTGGACGAGCACGGCCAGCGGCGGCAGGGCGGCGATGACGATGACGGCGAGCCCCAGCCACAGGTGCTCGCCGAGCGGCTTCGCCTCGATCAGGACGAATCCCGCCAGCACCGCCATCAGCAAGGCCAGGATCGGAAACAGCGAGAGGAAGGCGAAGACGAGCGTGCTCATCCGGCGCCGCTCGCGGAGCGCCGTCGGCATCAGTGCCGCCGTGACCGACGTGTAGAGCGCCGCGACGATCGCAAGGGGAATGCCGTTGACGACGATCGCTTGCGTCTCCCCAGACATGCGTCAGGAAAGAATAGGTGTCGGAGGACACGACTAAGATGGCCGCGATGGTCAAGAAGGTTTTACTCGCTTCTCCCCGCGGCTACTGCGCCGGCGTCGAGCGCGCCGTGGACACGGTCGAGCAGGCGCTCGAGCTGTACGGCGCGCCCGTCTACGTGCGCAAGCAGATCGTCCACAACGCGCACGTCGTCCACGAGCTCGAGGAGCGTGGCGCGATCTTCGTGGACAGCGAGGAGGAGGTGCCACACGGCTCGACGCTCGTCTTCTCGGCTCACGGCGTCGCCCCGTCAGTGCATGAGAACTCGGCCGCGCGCGGCCACCACACGATCGACGCCACGTGCCCGCTCGTGACCAAGGTCCACGTGCAGGCGCGCCGCTACGCGGCGGAGGGCTACACGATCTTCCTGATCGGCCACGCCGGCCACGAGGAGATCGAAGGCACGATGGGCGAGGCGCCGGAATCGATCATCCTCGTCGAGTCGATCGACGACGTCGAGGCGGTCGAGCTGCCCGCCGACACGAAGGTCGCCTACATCACCCAGACAACGTTGTCCGTGGACGAGACGGCGCAGATGATCGCCGCGCTCCGCCGCCGCTTCCCGCACATCTACGCGCCGAAGAAGGAGGACATCTGTTACGCGACCTCCAACCGGCAGTGGGCGGTCAAGGAGATGCTGCCGCTGGTCGACCTGCTGCTCGTGATCGGCTCCAAGAACAGCTCGAACTCGAACCGACTCGTCGAGGTCGCGCGCGCGAACGGCGTGCAGTCGCACCTGATCGAGGACGAGAGCGAGATCGACGAGAAGTGGCTCGACGGGGTCGAGACCGTGGGAATCACGTCGGGCGCGTCAGCTCCCGAGCGGCTGGTCGTCCGGGTCTGCGACTGGTTCACCGCCCGCGGGATCGACGACATCAAGCCGTACGAGCTCGACGTCCGCGAGGACATTACGTTCCGGTTGCCGGTCGAGCTGCGCCGCGAGCTGCAGCTCGCCGAGTCGCAGTAGGGCTTACGCCTTCGCGATCTGCGGCGACTCGACCGAGTCGACCGTTGATCTCGACCGCGAGCGTCTCGCGCTTGATCCAGTCCTCGTGGGCGAGCACGTCGGCGTGCGACTCCGGGAGCGTCAGCACGATCCGGTCGGTCAGCTCGTAGCCCTCCTGCTTGCGCAGCGTGTTCACGTGGTGGATCAGGTCGAGGACGCGCCCCTCCAGCTCGAGCTCGGGGTCGAGCCGCGTGTCGAGCGCGACCGTGATCCCGCCGCTGTGCGGCGACCGACCAGCCCTCCTGGCCGCGCCGCTCGACAAGCACCTCCTCGGGCTCGAGCTCGTGCCCGGCCGCGCGGAAGCCTTCCTCCGTCCAGCTGCTCGAAGTCGCCGGCCTCGAGCGCCGCCCGCACGGCGCCGAGCTCCTTGCCCAGCTTCGGACCGAGGATGGGGAGGTTCGGCTTCACGCGCAGCTCCGTCGCCTCGACCTCGCCGAACTCGATCTCCTTCACGCGCAGCTCGTCGCGGATCTCGTCCTCGTGCGAGGCCGCTCGCGAGGCACCCTGGACGACGAGCCGGCGCAGCGGCTGACGATGCTTGAGACGGGACGCGTCGCGCGCCTGGCGGCCGAGCGTCACGACGGCGCGCACCTCCGCCACCTCCGCCAGCAGCTCCTCGTCCGCGTCGCCGTGCCTCCGGCCAGCCGGCGAGGAAGACGGACTCGTCCTTTGAGACCAGGTCGCGCCACAGGTGCTCGGCCAGGAAAGGCATCACGGGGGCGATCACCTGCAGGGCAGTCGTGAGCGCGTTCCAGAGCGCCGCGAGCGCCGCGGGGTCGTCCTCCCAGAAGCGCCGGCGGGAGCGGCGGATGTACCAGTTGGACAGATCGTCGGAGAAGGCGGCGAAAGCCGCGGTGACGTCCGGCGTCCAGTACCGCTCGTACGCGCCGGTCGCGTCGCGGACGAGCTGGGCCGTGCGGGCGGCCAGCCAGCGGTCGAGCGGCTTCTCCTCGCCGCACTCGGACCCCGGCTTCCAACCGGCGATGTTCGCGTACGTGATGAAAAACGAGACCGAGTTCCAGAAGGTCAGGAGCTCCTTCTTGACCTCCTCCGCCATCCCGTAGCCGAAGCGCAGCGGCTGGCTCGGCGTCTGGTCGCAGTAGAGCCACCTCATCACGTCAGCGCCCATCCGCTCGAGCGCCTCGGTCACCTCGATCGCGTTCCCCCAGGACTTGTGCATCTCGCGACCGTGCTCGTCGGAGACCTTCTCGTAGGTGAGGACGCGCCTGTACGGCTGCCGCCCGTCGAGCGTGATCGCCATGAAGCACTGGGAGTAGAACCAGAGGCGGATCTGCTCGCGCATCTCCGAGACCCAGTCGGCGGGGAACCACTGCTCCCAGTACGCATGGTCCGGAAGGTCGGCGTGCGTCAGCCCGCGTGCAGAGCCCGTCGCGTTCCCTTCCGGAACCCACTCCGGGTTCTGCCAGCCGAGCGTCGAGAAGTGGACGATGCCGGCGTCGAGCCAGGCGTCGCCGACCTCGGGAATGCGCTCGACCTCGCGATCGCAGTCCTCACAATGGATCGGCACCTCGTCGATCCAGGGCCGGTGCAGCTCCTGGAGCTGGTCGAGCCCGCGAACCGCCCGCTCCTCCAGTTCCGCGCGCGAGCCGATCACGTTGAAGTGGCCGCACTCGCAGGGATAGAACGGCAGCGGGAGCCCGAAGTAGCGACGGCGCGAGATGTTCCAGTCGCCCATGTTGCGCAGCCAGTCGTCCATGCGCTTCTTGTATTGCGGAGGCGTCCATTCGACCGTCGCGTTCCCGTCCAGCATCGGCTGCCGGATCTCCTGCGCGGAGATGAACCAGTCGTCGACCACGCGGAAGACGAGCGGGGTCGAGCAGCGCCAGCAGACGGGATAACGGTGCTCGATCGACTCGGCCGAGACCAGTAGCCCCCGCTCTCGCAGCGACTCGATCACCGGGTACTGCACCGCCTCGGTGGTCAGTCCCTCCAGGTCGCCGTAGCCGGGGAGCATCCGGCCCGACTCGTCGATCGGCATCAGCACCGCCAAGTCGAACTTGCGTGAGAGCTCGAAGTCCTCGGCGCCGCATCCGGGGGCGATGTGGACGATCCCCGTTCCCTCGTCCAGCGAGACCTCGTCCCAGGGGATGACGCGGTGCTCGACGCCTTCCTGCGCCGGTAGGTGGTCGAACGGGCCCTCGTAGCGAAGGCCGACGAGCTCCTCGCCCTTGACCTTCTCGGCGAAGTGCTCGTCGGGATAGCGCCCCACGGCGACCCAATCCCCGTCGCCGCGGCGCCCGTACTCGGCGTCGGGCTTGACGGCGGCTGCGACATTGGCCGGCAGCGTCCACGGCGTCGTCGTCCAGACGACGAGCGACTCCCCGTCGCGTCCGTGCAGCGGGAAGCGCACCTCGAGCGAGGGATGCTCGAGCTCCTTGTAGTTCTCCTCGCCGGCCTGCTCATGCTTCGAGAGCGACGTGCCGCAGCGGGGGCACCACTGGGTGGAGCGGTGGCCCTTGTACAGCCAGCCGCGGCGGTGCACCTCCTTGAGGAAGCGCCAGATGTACTCGATGTTCGTGTCCGAGAAGGTGAAGTAGTCGTTGCCCCAGTCCATCCACATGCCGAGCCGCTTCGACTGATCCGTCATCACGCCGGCGTAGTGCGCGACGCGTTCCCGGCACTTCGCAGCGAACTCGGCCAGGCCGTAGGTCTCGATCTCGCGTTTGGAATTCAGTCCGAGCGACTTCTCGACCTCGACCTCGACGTGCAGGCCCTGGGAGTCGAAGCCGTTCTGGTACCGCGTCTCGAACCCGCGTAGCGCCTTGTAGCGCTGGAAGACGTCCTTCAGCGCCCGGCCCAGGTGGTGGACGCCCATCGGGTTGTTGGCCGTGATCGGGCCGTCCATGAAGGAGAAGCGCGGGCCGCCGCGGGTTTTCTCACGCAGCAGCTCGAACGTCCTCTCGCGTTCCCACAGCTCGAGGATCCCGCGCTCGAGCGCCGGATGATCGGGGACCGGAGGTAGCTTCTCGAACATCACGTCGATTCTAGGACGGGAAGTGTTTGAGGCTCCCCGGCGTTGTGGTAAATGAGATTCGAGTTTCTGAAACTGAGAGGAGAACGATGACAGCGGTAACCGAAACGACCTTCGAGCAGGAAGTTCTGCAGAGCGACAAGCCCGTGATCGTGGACTTCTGGGCCGAGTGGTGTGGCCCGTGCCACGCGATCGCCCCCGTGCTCGACCGCATCGCGGAGGAGCGCGATGGCGAGATCAAGGTCGTAAAGGTGAACATCGACGAGGAGCAGGGCCTCGCGATGCGCTACGGCATCGCCTCGATCCCGACGGTCGTCCTCTTCAAGGACGGCGAGCCCGCCGCAGCCGCGATCGGCGCTCAGCCGAAGCAGGCTCTCGAGAAGTCTCTGGGCCTCGTCGACGAAGCCGCCGCTTAGCGCGCGGCTTCGACTCCGTCCAGCAGCTTCCAGTTTCCGGCCAGGGCGCCCTCGGCGGCGGCCAGTAGCCGATCCTCGTCCTCGGGCGTCGCGTGCTCCTCGATCAACCTCCGCGCCTCGTCGGCATGCTCGTGGTCGAGCTCGGCATGGAGCCGGAAGTAGGCCGTCGCCGGGCTGTCCGGCGTGTAGCCGTAGTGCTCGACCAGGCCCGTGAGCTTCGTGCTCGAGATCGCCGGCTGGCCCGACTCGACCGCATAGAGGACGGCGAGCGCTTCGAGGCCGTCCCCGCGCGTCCAGGCCTGGACGCACTCCTGCGTCTCGGCCCGAGGAGCGCTGTCGGGCGCCGCGCCGGCCGCGCGGGCGAAGTCGTCCCAGAGCTCGATGTGCGCCTCCTCGTCGTCCGCGTGCTCCCGGACGCTCGAGTCGGCGTCGGCCGCCTGCGCTGCCGTCTGGGCGAGCGCGACGACGGCATGACGGTACTGCCCGGCGTAGTAGCCGAGCTCCTCCTGCGTGAGCTCACCCTTCTCCCAGCGGGTGTAGAAGGGGTGCTCCAGAACGTTCCAGCGCTTGCGCGCTTCCTCCAGCCGATCGAAGAAATCCATGTTCGCTCCTCAGGTCAGGTGCCGACGCGTGGCACTCTACCGCCCGTGCCGGAGCGAGGCTTTCTGGTCATCAACCCACGTTCGGGTGAGGGCGCGGGCGCGGAGGTCGCCGAGGAGGCGAAGCGCCGCGGCATCGCCACGCACCTCCTCGAGCCGGGCGACGACGTGCAGGCGCTGGCCCGCGAAGCGGATGCGGACGCGCTCGGCGCGGGCGGCGGCGACGGCACGCTGGGGGCGGTGGCCGCCGTTGCGATCGAGCGCGGGCTGCCCTTCTTCGTCGTCCCAGTTGGGACGCGGAACCACTTCGCCCGTGACCTCGGGCTCGATCCCGACGACCCGGTCTCCGCGCTCGACGCGCTCGAGGGAACCGAGCGTCCCGTCGACGTGGGCCGCGCCGGTGACCGTCTCTTCCTGAACAACGTCTCGATCGGGCTGTACGCGGGCCTCGTGCGGGAGCGGGAGGCCCACCACCACCGCCGCCGGGGGTTCCTCGTCGCCGTGAAGGCGCTCCTGCGCTCGCTGCGGCACCGGCCGACCCACATCACGATCGACGGGCGCCCGGTCCGCGGCCGGCTCTTCCTCGCTTCGAACAACTACTACGAGCTGAAGCCGTTCTCCCTCGGCCGGCGGGAGCGGCTGGACGAGGGGCGCCTCCATCTCTACATCGCCCAGGGCCTCATGCCGGTGAACTGGGAGGCGCACTCCGGCGAGTCGTTCGCGATCGGCTCCCGATCGCGCAAGCTCCGCGCCGCCTTCGACGGAGAACCGGGCGAGCTCGAGCCGCCGCTCGACCTCAGGATCGAGCCGCAGGCGCTACGAGTGCTCGTTCCGCCCGAGCCAAGCTGAGAGGACCTTCGCGTTGCACTCGAACGCGAGCTCGTCCCAGGGCAGGTCGGAAGGCTCGAACCAGCGCAGCTCGGCGACGTCGTCCGCCGGCCGCTCGTCCCCGCCGAGCACCCGCGCCTCCCAGTAGAGGTTGAGCGTGCTCGTCGCGCCCGAGTCGTAGCCGTAGCGGTCCATCCAGACGCCGAGGAAGTCGCCCGGCTCGACCTCGAGCCCCGACTCCTCCATGAGCTCGCGCCTGACGGCATCGAGGGGGTGCTCGCCTTCTTCGAGGAACCCGCCGAGCAGGTCCCACCGGTCCTTGTCGGGCTCGAGCGCGCGCCGGCCGAGCAGCAAGCGCCCGTCGTCGCCGACCACCACAGCGGTCGCGGTGGGCACCGGGTTCCCGTACGAGACGAACCCGCACTCCGGGCACTCGACGCGCTTGTCGTCACCCTCGAGCCGCCCGCGGCAGCGCGGGCAGTACTCCCAGCCGTGCAGAATCCCCACGGCCGAACTATGCCCAGAGCGTCCGCAACCGCCCACGAGCTCGCCCGAATCGAGCTCCTCGGCTCCCTCCCGGGGGAGCAGCTGGCGAAGCTCGCCGCGCGCATGAGGCGGGAGTCGGTGCTCCCTGGGTCGGCGCCGATCGTCGAGGGCGAGGAAGGCGACCGCTTCTATGCCGTCCTCTCGGGGATGTTCAGCGTGACCAAGTCAGGTCCGGGGCCGCGCGCCGTACTGCGTCCCGGGGACTACTTCGGCGAGGTTGCGCTCGCGATGAACATCCCGCGCACGGCGACCGTGCGCGCGCTCACACCTGCCGTCGTCGCGAGTTGCGACCGCGCGACCTTCGACGAGTTCATCCGCCCGCTGTTCGCGGATGACTAGCACCGGCCCAAAGCGAACCGTCTTCCCTCTCTCCCAGCGTCGCCCTACCCGACAGCCCAGCGTCCAAACCGGGATAGGCTTCTCGCATGGCTCTCCGCGGCGGAATCGACCTGGGCGGCACGAAGATCGAAGCGGTCGTCGTCGATCCCGACGGCGCCGTGGTCGGCCAGTCGCGTGGGCCGACGCCGCATGAGGGCGGCCCGCCCGCCGTGATCAAGGCGCTGGCGAGTGGCCTGCAGGACGCAGCCAAAGCTGCGGGCGTCGAGCCGGCCGAGCTGAGCGGCGTCGGCGTGGGCTCGCCCGGCGAGGTCGAGGAGGGCAGCGTCGCGCACGCACGCAACCTCCCCGACTGGGACGGAAGCTTTCCGCTCGCGTCAGCGCTCAGCGAGCAGGTCGGGGTGCCGGTCAGCGTGGCCAACGACGTCGGCGTCGCCGTCGACGCGGAGGCGAAGCTCGGTGCCGGCAAGGACTACGGCTCCTTCCTGGGGGTCTGGTGGGGAACGGGCGTCGGCGGCGCGATCGTCGTCGGCGGCAAGCGCTGGCTGGGCCGCGGCGCGGCCGGCGAGATCGGCCATACCGTCGTGAAGCTCGGCGGGCGAAGGTGCGAGTGCGGCCGCAAGGGCTGCCTCGAGGCGTACGCCGGCCGCGGCGCGATGGAGCGCCGCGCACGCCGCGAGGTCGCCAAGGGAACGAAGACCGACCTGTTCGACCTGATGGAGAAGCACGGGCGGGCACGGCTGACGAGCGGCATCTGGGCACGCGCACTCGACCGCGACGACAAGCTCGCGCACAAGCTGATCGGGGGCGCCGTCGAGGCGCTCGGCGCCGGAATCGCATCGACGGTCAACCTCCTCGACCTCGAAGCCGTCGTGATCGGCGGCGGGCTCGGCACTCGGTTCGGCCAGCCATACGTCGAGAAGATCGAACGGGAGATGATGAAGCACCTGTTCGTCCCGGAGCGTCCTCCCGCCGTGATGCCGGCCGGCCTCGGTGATCTCGGCGGCGCAATCGGCGCGTCACTGCTAGTCGAGTCGTGAGCCGCAACGGGCAGCTCGAGCGCGAGGTCAAGCTCAGCCCGGGCCCCGAGCTCAGCCTTGCTCACCTGGACGGAACGCCGCTCGAGACACGCCAGTTCTCCTCGGTCTACTACGACACGGACGACCGTCTCCTCGCCCGGATCGGGATCACGCTACGCCGCCGGCTGGAGCACGGCGGGAGCCTGTGGCAGCTCAAGCTCCCGCGCAGTGGGGGCCGGCTCGAGCTCGAGGATCCGGGCGGGCCTGCAGAAACGCCGGCGCGCATCGCCTCGCTCCTGACCGCGGTACTCCGGGCCCGGCAGCTCGCTCCCGTGGCGGAGCTCCGGACAGTACGCCGCGGCGTCCGCGTAGAGGCCGAGGGATCGACCGCAGATGTCGTCCTGGACGAGGTGGCCGTCATGGACAACCTTCGCGTCGTCTCCGAGTTCGACGAGCTGGAGATCGAACTGGTGGACGGCGTGCCGGACGGGCTCGCGTCCATCGAGGTCGCCGTCCGCCGCGCGGGCGCTGAAGACGGCGACACGCGCCCGAAGGTGCTGCGCGTCCTCGGCCACAACGGCCCGGGCAAGCCGGCACGGCCCCAGCTCCAGGCGTATATCGCGTACCAGTACGAGCAGATCCTGGCCCATGATCCCGGCACGAGGCTCGGCGACGACCCGGAGGACCTTCACGATCTGCGCGTCGCCGTCCGCCGCCTGCGCGCGATCCTGAAGGTCTCCTCGCCGCCGCTCGACGAGGAATGGGCGGACGACCTCCGCGCCGAGCTTGACTGGCTGGGCGGAGCGCTCGGCGCCGTGCGCGATCTCGACGTGATGCTCGCGTATTTGCGGCGGGCGGCGTCCGAGCTCGACGAGGAGGAACGTAGCGCCTTGGCTCCCATCCTGAAGCGCATGGAGCGCGAGCGGACGGCCCGGCGGCGGACGATGCTCTCCGCGCTGAAGAGCGCGCGCTACACCGCCCTCCTGGACAGGCTCGAGGAAGCCGCGCGCCGCCCGCGCACGCGCTCGGCTCGTCCGTCCCCGGACAAGGTCGCCGCGGCTACGTTCGCCCAGCTCCGCAAGGCCGTACGCAAGCTCGATCGCGATCCGAGCGACAGAGCGCTGCACAAGGCCCGGATCAAGGGCAAGCGGGCGCGGTACGCAGCCGAGCTCGCGGCCCCCGCACACGGAAAGCGGGTCGCGAAGCTGATCGAGAGCGCAAAGGCGTTTCAGGACGTGACCGGCGAGCACCAGGATGCGGTCGTCACGGCGCAGCGTCTCCGCGAGCTCGCGGCGGAGGCTGAGCCGGCCGCTGCCTTTGCGGCAGGCCGGCTCGCCGAGCGGCAGGACGCACGCCGACAGGAAGCCCGCGCCGCGTTCGACGATGCCTGGCGCAAGCTCGAGCGCGCCGGCAAGCGCGCCTGGTGACGGTCCGCGCAGCGGGGGGAATCGTCCGCCGCGACGACGAGGTGCTGGTCATCCACCGGCCGAAATACGACGACTGGTCGTTCCCGAAGGGCAAGCTCGACGAAGGCGAGGGCTGGGAGGACGCCGCCCTGCGCGAGGTCGAAGAGGAGACCGGCCTTCGCTGCTCGCTCGGGAAGGAGCTCGCGTCGACCTCCTACACGGATTCCCACGGTCGCCCGAAGGTCGTCCGCTACTGGCTGATGCTGCCCGAGTCGGGCGAGTTCGAGCCCACGGACGAGGTGGACGAGATCGCATGGCTCAACCCCGACGAGGCTGTCGAGCGGCTGTCCTACGACCGTGACCGGAAGCTGCTGGGGTCGCTGTGATCGTCCTCCTCGTGCGTCACGCCCGCGCCGGCGAGCGCGCCGAATGGGAAGGCGACGACCGACTACGGCCTCTCGACGAAAAGGGCTTCCAACAGGCCCAAGGGCTCGTCGAGCTCCTGGCCGAGTATCCGATCGGGCGCATCCTCTCCAGTCCTTTCCTCCGCTGCACCCAAACGGTCGAACCGCTGGCGGACGCGCGCACGCTCGCCGTCGAAGAAGTCGACGAGCTGGCCGAGGGGCGAACCCGCCAGGACGTCGTCTCGCTGCTGAGCTCGACCGAGGAGACATGCGTCGTCCTCTGCACGCACGGCGACGTGGTCGAGGAACTGCTCGACGACGGCCTGAAGAAGGGCGCGACGGAGGTCCTGGAGCTAGAGGACGGCCGGCTCACCCGCGTCCGGCGCCTCGGCCGCCCGACTTAGCTGGGCCGCCAGACCGCTTCGTACAGCCGTGTCGTGTCGCTGAGCCCGCGCAGCTCGTGCGGTCCGCGGTCGACGAGGGGCACGCGGATCCGTCCCGCGACCGACTTCGTCGCCTCGGACAGCAGGATCTCGCCGCCCCTGGCCGCTGCGGCGATCCGGGCCGCGACGATCACGCTCGACCCGAAGTAGTCGTCGTCCTCGGAGATGACGTCGCCCGTATTGAGGCCGATGCGGACGAGCAGCGGATCGTCGGGCCGCGACGCGTTGCTCTCGACCGTGGAGGCCTGGATGTCGACCGCGCAGAGCAGCGCCCTGCGCGCGCTCGAGAACGCGAGCATGAGCCCGTCCCCCTGGTGCTTGACCTCGACGCCCCCGTGTGTCTCGACCACCTCGCGCAGGAGCACGTCGTGCTCGCGGAGAATCACACGCGCGTCTTCGTCGCCGAGCCGGTCGAAGACCTGCGCCGATCCTTCGATGTCGGTGAACAGGATCGTGACCGTCCCCTCCGGGATGCGGCTCGGCTGCGAGAGCTCGCGCATGAGGCTGCGCGCGGCGTCGGGATGCAGGAGCGGCTCGCCGCGGTGAACCGCGCGCACCGACTCCGAGACCTCCTCCGGGCTCGCCTCCTTCAGCAGGTAACCGGCCGCGCCCGCGCGCACCGCGGCGAGGATCTGCGAGTCCTCGACAATGCTGGTCAGGACGAGCACCTTGGCGCTCGGGCACGCGTCCTGGAGGAGCTTCGTCGCCTCGATCCCGCCCACTTCGGGCATGGTCAGGTCCATCAGGACGACATCGGGGCAGAGGCGCTGAGCCTCGTCCACGGCCTCGCGTCCGTTCGCCGCCTCGCCGGCGACGACGATGTCGTCCTCGAGCTCGAGCAGCATCTTCAGACCGTTGCGGACGACGGCGTGGTCGTCCGCGATGAGCACCTTGATCGGCGCAGGTCATGCGCCAACCATAGACCGCTAGGGGCGGCGGCTTCCTCCGAGGACGCGCTCGTCCGACAGCGCCTCGGCCGGATCTACAGGCGGCCGAGTAGGCGGGGGCTCCGGCTGCCGAGAGGTCAGCCTGCGCAGAAAGTCTCGAAGCGTCTTCATCTGCTTCCAGGGTAGAGGCGCGAAGCAGGCATCCGCCTCGGCCGTAGGGGCGATTCCGAGCTCATCCTCAGGGAGGAGGCGGGATCGCCCTGCCGGTGGAGGCATCCGCCCGTGCGGTCGGCTACCGTCATTCGAGTGAAACCGCTGCTCAGCAGGGCCTGGCCGCTGGCGCGCCGCTACTGGTTCGACGCGCTGATCGTCGTCGGCATCGGCATCGGACTGGCGGCCGATCGTGCCACGACGTCCACACGAAGAACGGGCCGCAAGGGCCCTCTGTGGTTCGACGTCATCGCAGCGGTCGTCATTCCCGCAACGCTCTTTTTCCGCAGGCGTTTCCCCTTCGGTGCGCCGGCCGCGCGCGGCGATCCTGATCGTGGGCTCCTCGTTCGTCGACGAGCGGTTCATTCCCAGCGCGTTCATCCCGCTGCTCACGGGCATCGCCGCAAACGTGCTGTTCGCGCAGTTGCCGCAGCGCCGGCAGGCGATCGTCGGGTACGTCCTCACGCTCGCAGTCGTGGCCATCGTCGACCACAACGATCCCAGGGGCCACATCGGGAACTGGATCTGGATCAGCGCCATCTTCGGGATCGCCTGGCTCGTCGGCTTCGCGTTCTCCGGCGCTTCTCGACAGGCGGAGGAGGCAAAGGAGCGTGCCCGCAGGGCCGAGCGCGAGCGCGAGGAGCGAGCGCGCCTGGCCGTGTCGGAGGAGCGTGCGCGCATCGCCCGCGAGCTGCACGACGTCGTCGGGCACAGCGTGAGCGTCATGACCGTCCAGGCCTCGGCCGTCCGGCGCCTGCTCAAGCCCGAGCAGGAACGCGAGCGCGAGGCGCTCCTCATCGTGGAGCAGACGGGGCGCGAGGCGATGGCGGAGATGCGCCGGATGGTCGGCGTCCTGCGCCGCCCGGAGGAGGGGCCCGCCCTCGCGCCGCAGCCGAGCCTCGAGCATCTGGACAAGCTGGTCGAGCACGCCCGTGAGTCGGGCCTACCGGTGCAGGCTGACGGTCGAAGGGGACGCGGTGCAGCTACCGGCCGGCGTCGACCTGACCGCGTACCGGCTCGTCCAGGAAGGACTGACGAACGCGCTCAAGCACGCCCGCGCGAAGAACGCGGAGGTGCTCGTCCGCTACTCGAACGGGTTCGTCGAGCTGAGCGTGACCGACGACGGCACGGGCGACGGCGGCGGCGACAGCGGCGGCCACGGGCTCGTGGGAATGCGCGAGCGCATCTCCGTCTACGGCGGCGACCTCGAGGCGGGGCCGCGGCCGGAAGGCGGTTACCGGTTGAGGGCGACGCTCCCGGTGGGCAGCGGATGAGCCTGACCGTCTTGCTCGTCGACGACCAGTCGCTCGTCCGGAGCCGGCTTCCGGATGATCCTCGAGGCCGAGGAGGACATCGAGGTGGTCGGCGAGGCCGGGGACGGGCGCGAGGCGGTCGAACAGGCCCGCGCGCTCGAGGCCGGACGTCATCCTGATGGACGTGCGCATGCCCGAGATGGACGGGATCGAGGCTACGCGCCAGCTGCTCGCCGACGGGACCTCCGATTCGAAGGTCGTGATGCTGACCACGTTCGACATGGACGAGTACGTCTACGACGCGCTGCGCGCGGGAGCAAGCGGCTTCCTGCTCAAGGACGTTCCCCCCGAGCAGCTCGTGAGCGGGATCCACGCCGTCGGCTCCGGGGACGCGCTGCTCGCGCCGACGGTCACGCGGCGCGTGATCGAAGAGTTCGTCCGCCATCCGCCCGAGTCGGTGCGCACCGCCCCGCCCGAGCTCGAGGAGCTGACGCCGCGCGAGCTCGAGGTGCTGCAGCTGATCGCGCGCGGCCTCTCGAACGCGGAGATCGCCGGACAGCTCGTCGTCAGCGAGACGACGGTGAAGACGCACGTCGCGCACGTCCTGATGAAGCTCCGGCTGCGGGATCGCGTGCAGGCCGTGGTCCTTGCGTACGAGTCCGGCCTCATCCAGCCGGGCGAGAGCTAGCACCCCGCCTCCTTCTCGCGGACGACGGGAAGATCGGCCTGAGCGCCGAGGCAAGACCGTCCTCGCGGCCGACGATTTCCGGCCTCTGTCCTGCGACCTTCTCCAGCGTCAACGAACTGAAGGAGGAGGGACATGATCAACCCAGGAGACACCATCGTGAACCCCGTCACCGGTGAGCGGATCGTCTTCCACAAGACCTCCGCGAGCACGAGCGGCGAGTGCGTCGAGATCGAGGTGTTCGTCCAGCCGGGAGGCGTCGTCGCAGCCGCGCACGTGCACCCGTACCAGACGGAGCGCTTCGAGATCCTCGGCGGGACGATCGGGATGAAGGTCGGCCGGAAGAAGATCGAGGCCCGCTACGGCGACGTCCTCACGGTCGAGCCGGGCACCGCGCACAAGTTCTGGAACGCCGGCGACGACGAGCTCCACTTCGTCTGCGTCGTCCGCCCCGCTCTCCAGTTCGAGCAGCTGCTCGAGACGATGTTCGCGCTCGCCGCCGACGGCAAGACGAACCGGAAGGGGATGCCGAACCCGCTGCGGCTGGCCGTTATCGCCAGGGCGACCTTCGACACCGTGCGGCTTCCGCTCGTCCCGGCGTGGATGCAGCGGACGGCGCTGGCGGCAGGAGCCCCGCTCGGCAGGCTCCTCGGCTACGAGGCGACCTACACGCCGGGCGGAGTCCCCGCGCTTGCCTAGGCGGCAGCGAGGTCGGACAGCACTTCGAGCGCAGCACCTTCACGCAGGCCCGTCTTCGCCACCTCGAGAGGAATGGCAAGGCGGGCCTGCACCTCACCGAGGATGAGGCAGCCGGCGAGCAGGGTGCGGGCGCGGCGGCGGTCGATCTCGTAGCGCTTGGCGATCTCCTCGGACGACCGTTTCGCCAGCAGCGTCTCCGCCTTCTCCAGCTCTTTGGCTCCCAGCCGGCGGCCGGCGACCCGGCGCAGCGCGCGAGCGGTCCCGCCGGTGACGTATCCGACCTTCGCGAGCGGAGGCGTGAGATCGGTGATCAGGCGGTGCGCCTCCTCGCGCGCTGCCGGAAGGACGCGCTTGCCCGGCGGATCGTCGAAGTCGAGCCGGTGGGTCAGCCGTACGGCACCCAGGTCGATGGAGCGCTCCCAGGCTGGACCCGTCGGCGTGCCGACGACGAGCTCGGTGGAACCGCCGCCGAGGTCGCAGACGGCAACGCTGGCCGGCATCTTGTCGAGGCCGGCGAGGACGCCGAAGTACGAGAGCCGGCCCTCCTCTTCCGGCCCGAGGACGCGGACGGACGCGTGTGCGGCGTCGGCGAGCGCGGCGACGAGGTCGCTCGCGTTCGCGCTCTGACGGCCGGGAGCCGTGACGACGACCTCGACGTGGTGCGCCCCGTGGGCGCGCGCCTCGGCCGCCTGGTCGCGGACGCACCAGGCCGTCTCCCGCAGCTTCAGGTCCGAGATCCAGCCGTAGTTCTCGACCTCTTCGCCGAGGCCGAGGAACGCCCGGCGCTCGTGCACAGGCACAAGTCGGTTGCCCGCACAGCTCGCGACGAGCAGCCGGACGGTATTGGAGCCCACGTCGATGATCCCAACCCGCATGAGGCGGATTGTCCCGACCAGGTCGGCTGGCGAAACCTCTATCTAGCTCTGGCAGCGGCAGCGCGGCGCCTGGCGGCGCTGCGCATGAGCATGATCTGGCCGGGCTTGGCCCGCTCGCCCTTCTTCGTCCCGACCCGCTTCCAGGCGCCGTCGGGGCCGAGCTCCCACGCCGAGGCGTTGTCCTCCAGCAGCGCGTCGATCGTCGACCCGAGCCGGTTGCACAGGCGGCGGTCCTCGACCGGGACGGCGAGCTCGAGCCGGTTGTCGAGGTTGCGCGGCATGAGATCAGCGCTGCCGATGAAGTAGAGCGACTCGTCGCCGCGCTCGAAGTTGAAGATCCGGCTGTGCTCGAGAAACCGTCCGAGCACGCTGCGGACGCGGATGTTCTCGCTCATCTTCTTGACACCCGGCCGCAGCGAGCAGAGCGCGCGGACGATCAGGTCGATCTGCACGCCCGCCTGTGACGCGGCGTACAGCTCGTCGATCACGGCGGGGTGGGTCAGCGCGTTGACCTTGATCCGAATCCGTCCCGGCTTGCCCGCCGACACCGCCTTCGCCACCTTGCGGATCTCCTCCACGATGCGCGCGCGCAGGTCGAACGGCGCGACGATCACCTTGCGGAACTCCTGCGGCTTGCCGAAGCCGGTCAGGTAGTTGAAGAGGTCGGCGACGTCGGCGGCGATGTCCTCGTCCGCCGTGAACAGGCCGAAATCCTCGTACGTGCGCGCGTTGGCGGCGTGGTAGTTCCCGGTGCCGATGTGGACGTAGCGGCGGAGGGCGCCGCCCTCGCGACGGACGATGAGCGTCGCCTTCACATGGATCTTGAGGTTGGCGAAGCCGTAGACGACGTGTACACCGGCGCGCTCGAGCGCTCTCGACCACTCGATGTTCCGCCGCTCGTCCCCGCGCGCCTTGATCTCGACCAGGCACACGCTCTGCTTCCCCTCCTCGACCGCGTCGATCAGCGCGGGCACGACGCGGCGACTCGTCGCTGGTGCGATACACGGTCGCCTTGATGGCGATCACGTCAGGGTCGATCGCCGCGCGGCGCACGAACGACTCGAACGTCCCCTTGAACGACTCGTAGGGCTGCTGGACGAGCAGATCGGCGCGCGTGATCTCCGAGAACATGTCCCCCGTGTCCGCGGCGCTCGCGAAGCGGGGCGGGACGATCGGCGACCCAGGGCTCATCCTTCAGCTCCGGCCGGTCGAGCGCGGCGATCTGGCCGATCTCGGACAGGTCGATCGAGCCCGAGACCGTGTAGACCTGGTCGTCCCCGACGCCGAGTCCGGACTTGAGCCGTTCCACCATCGCCTTCGAGGCCGAGCGAGGAAACCTCCACGCGCACGGCGTCGCCGAAGCGGCGGCGGCGCAGCTCGAGCTGGACCGCCTCGAGCAGGTCGTCGGCCTCATCCGAGACCTCGAAGTCGGCGTCACGGGTCACACGGAAGACGGCTCGCTCGGCGATCTCCATCTGCGGGAAGAGCCAGGGGAGGAAGTGCGCGATCACGCGCTCGAGGGTCACGAACAGGCCGCGCTTGCCCACCTCGACGAAGCGCGGCATGCCCTCCGGGATCTTCACGCGCGCGAACCGCTGCTCGCCGGTCTCGGGGTCGACGACGAAGACGGCCAGGCTGAGCGAGAGCGCCGAGATGTACGGAAAGGGCTGGCCCGGGCCGACAGCGAGCGGGGTGAGGATCGGGAAGATCTCCCGGTCGAACGTGACCTGCAGCTCCTTCAGCTCCTTCTCGGTGCAGTCGTCGACGTTGCCGATCAGGATCCCCTGCTCGGCGAGAGCGGGCGCGAGCTCGCGCGACCAGACGCGCGACTGGCGCGCGCTCAGCTCGATCACGCGCTCCCGGATCTCGCCCAGGGTCTCGTGCGGCGTCCGCCCGTCGGGGGAGCGCACGGAGATCCCCGATGCCTCCTGGCCCAGCAGGCCGGCGACGCGGATCATGAAGAACTCGTCGACCATCAGCGACGAGATCGAGCAGGAACTTCACGCGCTCGAGGAGCGGGACGTTCTCGTCTTCGGCGAGCTCGAGCACGCGGGTGCAAATGTCTATCTGGGAAAGCTCTCTGTTGAGGAGCCGCTCTCTCGGCTCGATCGGCGGCATCTCGGCCACGTTACTACGGTGCGGCCTTGGCCACCGGATCGAGCTTGTAGCCGACGCCGAACCGCGTCTGGATGAAGGTGTGGTCGACCGACGCGCTGGTCGATCTTCTGACGGAGCTTGCGGACGCAGACGTCGACGGTGCGGTCGCGGTGCGTCTCCCGGCGGCCCCACACTTTCTGCAGCAGCTCGTCGCGGGTGACCACGCGGCCCTGCTCGAGCCCGAGCGCGTAGAGCAGGCGAAACTCGGTCGGGGTCAGATCGGCGCTCTCCCCGTTGACGTACGCCTGCACGTTGGCCGGGTCGATGCGGAGCTCCTCGATCTCGATCGGCTCGCCGCGGGCCGGTTCCTGCGCGCGCACGCCCCGCCGCGCCGCGGCGCGCACCCGCGCGACCAGCTCCTTCATCGAGAAGGGCTTGACGAGGTAGTCGTCTGCGCCGAGCTCGAGCGCATGGACGCGGTCGTGCTCCGTCCCGCGCGCGCTGACGACGATGATCGGCGTGCCGATGCCTTCCTCGCGCGCGCGCTCGATTACGTTCCAGCCGTCGAGCTCGGGGAGCATCAGGTCGAGCACGCAGACGTCCGGCCGCTCGTAGCGCAGGCGCGTGAGGCCGAGCTCCCCGCGGGCGATCCACAGCGGGTCGAAGCCCGCGGCGCGCAGATGGTGGACCATGCCCTGCGCAATGACGGCGTCGTCCTCGACGATCAGGACCTTTCCCATGCTCAGGGTCAATAATGGACTCGTGCACCGCCGCAGCGGGTGCCGCGGCGGTTGAAAAGTGGTGAATAGATGGTAAAGAACCTGCTCCGGCGCCAGCGTGCGCACGCCGCGGACGACGCCGCGCGGCTGGAGTGCCGAGCGCGCGCGCGTCCTCGTCGAGGAAAGCGGCGAGATCCTCGTCGTCCTGGACGAGAGCGAGCGCGTCGTCCTCGCCAGCCGCCTGGCCCGGGAAAGCATCGAAGGCCTGGCCGTCGGCGAGCTCGTGCCGGAGGGGCTCGTCCGCCCCGGAAACGGGCCGTCCCCGGTGCTCATCCCGTACGAGCTGGATGGACGCCGTGAGTTGCTCCTGCGCCTGCCGCAGGATGACCTGTCGGCCTACGACGAGCTCCGTTCCGGCTTCACCGCCGTCGTCTCGCACGAGCTGCGGACGCCGCTCGCGCGCTTGCTCGCGCTGCTCGAGACGGCCCTGCTGCCCGATACCGACCAGTCCGCGCTCGTCGAGCAGGCGCGCCAGGAGGTCGAGCAGATCCGCGAGCTGATCGACGAGGTGCTCTTCCTGAGCGAGCTCGAGACCGGCCGCGAGGTCGTCTCGCTCGGGCACACGCGCGCGCTGCCGGTCCTGCGGGAAGTGCTCGCCGGGTTGGAGGAGGCGGCCGGCCGGGCCGGCATCGCCCTGAGCGCCGAGGGGGACGAGGAGGCAGAGCTGCCGCTTCGACCCCGGATGCTCAGGGTCGTGGCGGAGAACCTGGCCGAGAACGCGCTCCGCTACGCCGGGCCCGGCGCGGCGTTCACCCTCGCGGTCGAGCAGGAGGAGGACGGGACGCTCCTGCGCGCCGCCGACACCGGAACCGGCGTCCCGCCCGAGGAGCTCGGCCGCCTGTTCGAGCGCTTCTACCGCGCCGACCGCGCCCGCGACCTCACGCGGAACCGGGCTCGGGCTCGCGATCGTGAAGCACATCGTCACCTCCGCCGGCGGGACGATCGAAGCGCGCGGCGGCCCCGGCGAGGGCCTCGAGATCCGCTGCTTCTTCCCCGACTAACGGGCGAAGCGACGGTGAACCGACGGGCTCCGGCTGCGATCGCCAGCAGCGGTAACGCCGCCAGACCGATCAGGTTGCTCGTGACGCAAGTTCGGCACGCCATGCAGCAGCCGGTCACGACAGGGGCGTGCTCGGCGTATTTGCCCGCCGCCTGAGATAGCCGCGCCGTTGCGAATTGCCTCACTCCCGAACCATAGTCCTCACCGCCAGAGAGGGTGTCGGGGGAGCTCGGCCCTGATCCTTGGCGGAGCATCCCCCGACTGCGGCACTGGCGGGAGTCTTCCCAGCCACCGCGCGCTCGTGGGTAACGGACTGGTGAAGGCTCGGTGTCGAGCCGTTAAACGACGACGGCGCCCGGGGGCGGCGCCGTCGCGTTGCTCTCGCGAGGAGGACTAGTGGATCTTGCCGAGCGTCTTGATGCCTGCCTTCTCGACGACCTTGGGGATCGGGATGTACAGGAGCTTCAGGGCGCCCTCGACGTGCTGGCCCTTGGTGAGCGCCCACTTGAGGAACGACTTGACCTCACCGGCGTGCGCGCTCGACTTCTGCACGATCACCCAGCTGAAGGTGCAGATCGGGTAGGCGTTCGCGTACTTCTTGCCGCAGGCGGGTCGACGATGTGCATCTCGTTGTTCGCCGGCACCTTCTTGACGAGCGACGCCGCCGACTGGATCGAGCGGATGCCGGGCGTCGTGAACTTGCCGCGCTGTTCTGGACGCGGAAGAACTTGAGGTGGTTCTTGAGCGCGTAGGCGACGTCGACGTAGGTCACGCCGCCGGCGGTCTGCTTCACCGTGTTGGAGACGCCGTTGCTGCCGCGCGCTCCGACGCCGGTCGGGAAGCTGACCTGGGTGGCGAACCCGACCTTGTTCTTGAACTCCTTGCTGACCTTCGACAGGTAGTCGGTGAAGTTGTAGGTCGTGCCGCTGCCGTCGGAGCGGAAGACCGGCGTGATCTTGATGTGCGGGATCGTCTTGCCCTTGTTGATCTTCTTGATCTTGGCGTTGTCCCAGAACTCGATCTTGCCGAGGTAGATGTCGGCGAGGATCGGCCCCGTGATGTTGAGGCCGGGCGAAGCGCCCGGGATGTTGTAGTCGACGGAGGTCGCCGACATGCAGCAGCGGGATCTGAACGCATGGGCACGCGCCGAACTGGTCCTTCGTCAGCGGCGCGTCACTGGCGCCGAAATCGACCTGCTTGGCCGTGATCGCCGCGATCCCGCCGCCCGGAGCCGATGGAGTTGTACGTGATCGTGGACGCCTTGTAGTTCTGCGCCCACAGCGAAGAACAGCGGAGCGGCGAACGTCGAGCCCGCCCCCTTAGGGTCGCGGTCGGCCGAGCCCCGGCTGTCCCGACGGCAAGGACGGCGCCGAGCGCGAGCGCGAGCAGCGCCGCGATGAAGGTCTTCTTCCGCAAGGGAAATCTCCTCTCCTGTCTCGCCTGAAGCAACGAGGTGGAGGATGCCCCTGGGCCTGCCGATCAGGGGCATCCGGGAGGTTCACTTGTGGTGTCGGAGTGGTGAACGCTCGTTCGCCGGCCGTCACGGCGTTTACGCTCCGCTCGTCGCGATGAGCGCCGTGCCGACAGAGTTCCCCGCCGGACGGCACTTCCGCGACCGCTTCGGCGACAACGCCCTGTACGGCGTCACCGCGCTGACGGGCGTAGGCGTCGTCGCGCTGCTGATCGCGATCGCCTGGAAGGTCTTCGACGGCAGCAGCCTGGCGTTCTCCGAAGTTCGGCCTCGGCTTCATCGTCGACGACGTCTGGAACCCGGTCACCCAGCAGTTCGGCGCCCTGAACTTCATCGTCGGCACGGCGGTAACGTCTTTCATGGCCATCCTGTTCGCCGCGCCGCTGGCGATCGGGATCGCGCTCTTCCTGACCGAGCTCGCGCCACGCGTGCTGCGGGACGTCGATCGGGGCGCTCGTCGAGATGCTGGCCGCGATCCCGAGCGTCATTCTCGGACTCTGGGGGATCATCGTGCTCAGCCCCTTCATGGAGAACCATCTGGAGCCGTTTCTGAAGTCGTTCCTGGGGTGGCTCCCGATCTTCAGCGGCGACACGAGCGGGTTCGCGGGCAAGGGATATCTGACCGCTTCGGTCGTTCTTACGATCATGGTCGTCCCGATCATCGCGAGCGTCGCGCGGGAGCTGTTCGACAGCGTTCCCGCGGATCTCAAGGACGGGGCACGCGCGCTGGGGGCGACCCGCTGGGAGGTCGTCCGCGGCGTCGTCCTCCAGTCGACCCGGCCCGGCCTCGCCGCCGCCGTCATCCTCGGCCTGGGCCGCGCGCTCGGCGAGGCGATCGCGGTCACGCAGGTGATCGGCGCCATCAACCACATTCCGTCGTCGCTCTTCGGCACCGGCGACACGCTCGCCAGCCGGATCGCCGGCGAGTACCAGGGCGCCGACACGAACATCCACGTCTCGGCGCTCTTCTACCTGGGAGCGATCCTGCTCGTCTTTTCGCTCGTGGTCAACGTCATCGCCCAGTTGATCGTGCGGCGCTTCGAGTTCCAGCACACGGGAGGGAGCTAGTGACCGAGCCTGTCGACTCCCGCGCCGCGCGGCTGTTCGCGACCGACCGCAACCTCCGCCGCAGGCGCATCGTCAATCGCGTGATGGAGACGCTCGCATCGCTTGCGGCTCTGGCCGCGGTGGGAGTGCTCGTAATCGTCGTCATCTCGGTCGTCAAGAACGCGTGGCCGGCGTTGAACGTCGAGCTCTTCACAACCTCACCTTCCATCTCGGCATTCGGCGAGGCGGAGGGCGGGATCCTGAACGCAATCGTGGGCAGCATCGTCCTGGTCGCCTTCGCGACGCTGTTCGCAGTGCCGATCGGCGTGCTCGTGGCCATCTATGTCAGCGAGCTCGCTCCGCGCCGCATCGCCGACGCGATCAGGCTCGCGCTCGACGTCATCAACGGGATCCCGTCGATCGTCCTCGGGATCTTCATGTTCAGTGCGATCGTGCTCAGCCAGGGCCAGAGCGCGCTCGCAGGGTCGGCCGCGCTCGCGATCATCGCGCTCCCACTCGTCGCGCGATCGACCCAGGAGGTCCTGCGCCTCGTCCCGTCCTCGTATCGCGAGGCAGGCCTGGCGCTCGGCGCGCCACGCTGGCGGACGGTGCTCGGCGTCATCCTCCCCACGAGCCTCGGCGGGATCCTGACCGGGACGACGCTCGCGATCGCGCGCGTCGCGGGTGAGACCGCTCCGCTCCTCTTCACCTGCGCGCTCGCGGGACAGGCGGTGACGTGGGATCCCAGACAGCCCGTCCAGTCGCTCCCGCTCACCATCTTCCAGTACGCCGAGCAGCCCGATCCGACGTACCACACCCAGGCCTGGGCGGCGGGCGCGATCCTGCTCTTCTTCGTCCTGGTCGTCAGCCTCATCTCGAAGTTCTTCCTCGCCCGCAGCCGTCGAAAGCTGGCCCGATGAGCCCGGAGGATCAAATGACACAGACGGATACGATGGTCACCGTGGCCCCGATCGAGATCGCGCAGCGGCGTGACAGGTCCGCGATCACGGCCCAGCGGGAGACCGTCTTCGACATCCAGAACCTCACGGTGTCGTACGGCAAGGCGCCGGCGATCAAGGACGTCTCCTTCGAGATCTACCGGAATATGGTCACGGCCATCATCGGCCCGTCGGGTTGCGGCAAGAGCACCTTCATCCGCACGTTGAACCGGATGAACGATCTCGTCCCGAGCGCGAAGGTGGCCGGAGACGTCCTCTACCACGGAGTCGATCTCTACGGGGCGAAGGTCGATCCGGTGCAGGTGCGGCGGCGCATCGGGATGGTCTTCCAGCGGCCGAACCCGTTCCCGAAGTCGATCTTCGACAACGTCGCCTGGGGGCTCCGCGTGCTCGGGATGAAGGACAACCTCAAGGATCGCGTCCAGCACGCGCTCGAGCAGGCCGCTCTCTGGGACGATGTCCGCCACCGGCTCAAGAAAAGCGCGCTCGGACTGTCGGGGGGTCAGCAGCAGCGCCTCTGCATCGCTCGCGCGCTCGCGGTCGAGCCCGAGGTGCTGCTGATGGACGAGCCCGCGTCCGCGCTCGATCCGATCGCCACGTCGCGCATCGAAGACCTGATGCACGCGCTCAAGAACGAGTACACGATCGTGATCGTCACCCACAACATGCAGCAGGCCGCTCGCGTCGCCGACCTGACCGCGTTCTTCAGCCTCGAGGTCCTGCCGGACAAGGCGCGGACCGGGATCCTGGTCGAGTACGACGCGACCGAGAAGATCTTCACTCAGCCCTCCGACAAGCGGACCGAGGACTACGTCACGGGGAGGTTTGGATGAGGGTCACCCTCCAGGAAGACCTCGACTCGATCAACGCGAACCTGCTCGAGGAGGGTCAGCTCGTGCTGCGCGCGCTGCGCGGCTCGCTCAACGCGCTCGGGGAGGCCGACGCCGAGCTCGCGGACGAGGTCATCGCCTTCGACGACGAGATCGACGGCCGCTACGCGTCGATCGAGCAGGGGATCGAAGTGCTGCTTGCGCGGCAGACGCCGGTGGCGGTCGACCTCAGGCTGGTGCTCGCCATGCTGCACACGAACCTCCATCTCGAGCGCATGGGCGACTACTGCGTCACCATCGCCAAACTCACCAAGCTCGTGGCCGGCGTCGAGCCGGAGCCCCGCATGATTCAGGCATTCGAGGAGATGGGTGAGCGGGCCGAGGAGATGATCCGCATCGCGCTCGACTCCTTCGTCGATCGCGACGTCGCGGCGGCGTCCTCGCTCGTCGAGCTGGACGAGCTGATCGACCGGGCGAACCGGCGCGTGGTCACACAGGTGCTCGAGCTCGGCCCCGACCCCGCGCTCACCGAATGGGGCCTGCGGATGATCGTCGTGTCCCGCTGCCTCGAGCGGATCGGCGACCACGCCGTCGACATCGGCGAGCAGGTCGCCTATCTGGTCACCGGCGAGTTCCGCGAGTTCACGGACGCGTCCCACCCGGTCGAGCGCTCGTAGCCTCAGCTCGCCCACCAGACGTCGCACGCGGACATCGATCTCGTCGCGGATGCGGCGGACTGTCTCCAGGTCCTTCCCGGCCGGGTCCTCGAGCTCCCAGTCCTCGTAGCGCTTCCCCGGGTAGATCGGGCACGCGTCGCCGCAGCCCATCGTGATCACGACGTCGGCGGCGCGGACGGACTCGTCGGTCAGCGGCTTGGGGAACTCCTCGCTCAGGTCGACGCCCAGCTCCGCCATCGCCTCGACGACGGCCGGATTGATCTCCTCGCCCGGCGCGCTGCCGGCGGAGCGGACGTCGATCTTCCCGCCGGAGCGAAGCTTGACGAGGCCGGCCGCCATCTGGCTGCGGCCGGCGTTGTGGACGCAGACGAACAGCACTTCGGGAGCGTCGGCCATGCCCTCAGCAGCAACCGGCGCGCTCGAGCGGGCTCCACCAGCGGCAGGTTCTTGCTCGCCGGCTCGCGCGTCTTCGTCGCCTTGACGATCGCGCCGTGCATCCCGTCCGCAACTTCGTGCGTGAACTCGACCGACACATCCTCGAAGCCGGCTGCCTCGAGGCCCGCGACGTACTCCGAGCGCGAGAGAGCACCCGCGATGCATCCGACGTAGCTGCCCCGCTCGGCCCGCTCGTCGCCGCTGAGGTGATCCTCGGCGACGACATCGCTGACGCCGATTCGCCCTCCGGGCTTGAGGACGCGAGCCATCTCGGTCAGCACCGCGGCCTTGTCGACGGACAGGTTGATCACGCAGTTGGAGATGACGACGTCCACCGAGTCCGCCGGAAGCGGGATCTGCTCGATCACGCCTTTGAGGAAGTGCACGTTCGTGACGCCCGCCTCGGCGGCGTTCTTGCGTGCGAGCGCGAGCATCTCGTCGGTCATGTCGACGCCGTAGGCGACGCCGGCGGGGCCGACCCGCTTCGCCGACAGGATCACGTCGATCCCGCCGCCCGAGCCGAGATCCAGCACGGTTTCTCCCTCGTGCAGCTCGCGCGACCGCGGTCGGGTTGCCGCAGCCGAGCGACGCGAGCGACCGCCGTATCCGGCAGTTCGCCGCGCTGCTCGGCGCTGTACAGGGCTTCGCCGAAATCGCCGGGGCTCCCGTCGGCGCAGCACGAGCCGCTGCCGCAGCTCGACCCGCCCCCGTCCACCTGTCGCGCGGCCTCTGCGTAGCGCTCGCGGACCTGCTCTCGCAGACTTTCTCCAGTCGTGGTGCTCATCAGACGACCTCCGTGATTCGAACGAGGCGCTCCAGCTGGGAGCTCGCCTCGGGCTTGAGCGAGAAGTACGCCCATTTGCCGCGCTGCTCGCGTTCGACCAGTCCCGCCTCGGTCAGCTTCTTCAGGTGATGGCTGACCGTCGGCTGAGAGAGCCGAAGCGCCGGCTCGAACTCACAGGCGCACACCGGCTCGTCGCTCGTCGCAAGCAGGTTGACGATCTTCACGCGCGCCGGATCGGCCAGTGCGTGGAAGAGCGCCGCCGAGGCCTGCGCCTCCTCGTCGGAGAGCGCGGGTGACCCCAGCGGGCGGCAACAGGCGATCAGTTCTTCTCGCATCGACGCCTATCAATATATCGACTGACGTCGATGTATGTCAAGTCCGAGTCAGAAGAGCCATTCGACCGGCCAGTAGCAAGCGGCTGCGACCAGAGCCGCGGCCGGGATGGTGAGGATCCAGGCCACCACGATGTTCCCGGCCACGCCCCAGCGGACGGCCGAGAACCTCTTGGTCGCGCCCGCGCCCATGACCGCTCCGGAGATGACGTGCGTCGTCGAGAGCGGATAGCCGAAGTGCGTGGCGAGGTAGATCGTCGTACCCGCCGTGGCCTGGGCGGCGAACCCGCTCGCCGGCTCGATGTCGAAGATGCGCTGGCCGAGCGTGCGCATGATCCGCCATCCGCCGACGTACGTTCCCGCGCGCGATCGCGACGCCGGCCGCGACCTTGACCCAGGTCGGGAATGTAGAAGTGATCGATCGTCGCCGTTCGTGAACAGCGCGAGCGCGATCACGCCCATCGTCTTCTGCGCGTCGTTCGCGCCATGGGTGAACGCGACCCACGTCCCGGACGCGAGCTGACCGAGCCGGAAGCCGCGGTTCGCGATCCCGACGGTGACGCGGAAGAAGACCCAGAGGATTGCGAGCAGAAGCGCGAACGCCGCGGCGAAGGCGATGATCGGGGCGAAGATCCCGGGCAAGATCACGCTGTGCACGATGCTGTCCCACTGCACGCCCTCGGACCCGGACTGAACCAGCGCGGCGCCGATCAGCCCGCCGATGAGCGCGTGCGAGGAGCTCGACGGTAACCCGAGCCACCACGTGATCAGGTTCCAGGTGATCGCCCCGAGGAGCGCCGCCAGGACGGTCTTCTCGGTCGCCAGGCCGGTGTCGATGATCCCCTTCCCGACCGTAGACTGCGACCGCGGTCGTGACGAATGCGCCCGCGAGATTGGCCAGCGATGCGATCAGGACGGCCAGACGCGGCGTCAGCGCGCGAGTTGAGACCGAGGTCGCGACGGCGTTGGCGGTGTCGTGGAAGCCGTTCGTGAAGTCGAAGCCGAGCGCGACGACAACCACGAGGACGAGCAGCGCGTCGCTCAACGGTTCTTGACGAAGATCGCCTCGAGAACATCAGCCGCGTTCTCGCAGGCGTCGACCGCCTCCTCGAGCTGCTCGTGGATGTCCTTCCAGCGGATGATCGCGATCGCGTCGCTCGGTCGAGCGGAAGAGGTCGGAGACCGCTTCGCGGTTCAGCCGGTCGCCCTCGTCCTCGAGCTCGCGCAGCCCGCGAGCTGGCGGCTCGAGTCCTTGAAGCCGTCGAGCAGCCGACCGCCGCCTGGAGCTTCGTCGGCAGAGCGGAGGATCACCTCCGCCTGCGCCTGCGCCTGTCGGCCGGATCTCTTGGATCCCGTAGGCCAGGATGTTCCCGGCCGCCTCGTCGATGTGGTCGCAGACGTCGTCGAGCGCCGCCGCGAGCCGGTACATGTCGTCGCGGTCGAACGGGCGTGACGAACGTGCGGTTGAGAAGATCGAGACGATGTCGTACGTGAGCCGGTCACCCTCGATGCTCGAGCTCCTTGATGTCCCAGCTCAGGTCGAATGGTGCTCGGGAAAGCGCTCGAGCAGCTCGACGAGGGCGGTCGCGATTGCGACGGCGTTCGCGCCCGCCTTCCGGTAGAGCTCGAAGAACTCGCTTCGCTGCGGGAACGAGACGGAACCACGGCGCGGCGTTTATACCGTCGTCGGCAGAGGACGGCGTCGGATAGCGCGGGCCACGCCTCCTTCGCCCACTCTCCGAAGTCACGGTCGGTCAGGCACGCCAGCGCCAGCCGACGGTCGGGATCGATCCACAGAAACGTCCCCGAGCCGCCGAAGTGGCCGAAGGTGCGCGGGGAGTTGCGGGAGCCCGTCCAGTGCGGCTCCTTCCCGTCCCGGAGCTCGAAGCCGAGGCCCCAGTCGTTCGGGTCGAAGCGGCCGAAGTCCGGGAGGACTCCCGCCAGGCCGGGGAACGCGACCGCCGTCGCCTCGTCGAGCGTCTCGGTTGCGACCAGGCTCGGCTCGAGCAGCTCCCGCGCGAGCAGGATCACGTCGTCGAGCGTGCCGAACAGGTCGGCCGCGGGCGAGCCGCGCAGCTCGGCGCCCATCCCGAGCGGCTCGAGCACGGCGCCGGCCAGGTAATCCGCGAAAGGCATCTCCGCGCGCTGCGCGAGGTGCTCGGCGACGACCTCGAAGCCGGTGTTCGAGTAGATCCGCCGTTCCCCCGGCCGCGCCATCGGCGCGTCGCCGGTGAAGGGAAGCCCGGACGCGTGCGCGAGCAGGTGCCTGACGGTCGAGCCGGGCGGCCCGGCCGGCTCGTCCAGGTCGACCGTCCCCTCCTCGGCCGCGACCAGCACCGCAAGCGCCGTGACCGGCTTCGTGACCGAGGCCCAACGGAAGACGTGGCCCTCGTCGCCGTGCCACGCCACCGCCTCGCCGGGCCGCACGACGGCCGCCGCCGCATGCTCGGCTCCCCAGTCGTCGATCTGACGGAGGGCGTCCACCGCCGCGATACTACGAGCCCCGCATGGAGCCCTGGTCCCACGATTTCGCAGGACGGCTCGACGAGCACGTCTTCGCGAGCGAGGTCCTGAGGGGCAATCCGCTCGACGACCCGCACGAGCGGCCGCTCTGGGTGTACGTCCCGCCGGGCTACGACGACGAGCCCGACCGGCGCTACCCGAGCATCTACGTGATCCAGGGCATGACCGGGCAGATCGACATGTGGCGGAACCGTTCCGCCTTCCGCAAGAACTTCCCCGAGCTCGCCGACGAGCTGCTCGCGAGCGGCGACTGTCCTCCGTGCGTTCTCGTCTACGTCGACTGCTGGACGTCCTACGGCGGGAGCCAGTTCCTCGACTCGCCCGGGACCGGCCGCTACCACACGTACCTCTGCGAGGAGGTCGTCCCGTGGGTGGACGCGAACTACCGCACGCTCGCTGGAGCCGAGCACCGCGGGATCGCGGGCAAGTCGAGCGGCGGCTACGGCGCGATGGTGACGCCGATGCTGCGACCGGACGTCTTCGGCGGACTCGCGACGCACGCCGGCGACGCGCTCTTCGAGGTGTGCTACCAGCCGGAGTTCCGCGACGACGCGCGCGCGCTCCGCGACGACTACGAGGGCTCCTACGAAAGGTGGTGGGAGGACTTCCGCTCGCGTCCCGCCTTCTCCAAGAGGAGCGACTACCACCTGATCAACACGTACGCCATGGCCGCCTGCTACTCGGCCGAGGAGGACGGGACGGTCACGCTGCCGTTCGACCCCGCGACGGGGCAGCTGATCCCGGACGTGTGGGAGCGCTGGCTCGCCTGGGATCCCGTGCGGATGGTTCCGCGCTACGCGGACGCCCTCCGCTCGCTGAAGGCGATCTACATCGACGCCGGCAAGCGGGACGAGTTCTTCCTCGACCTGGGCGCCGAGGCCTTCCGGCGCGAGCTCGAGCAGATCGGCGTCACCGACGTCTTCTACGAGCTCTTCGACGCGACGCACATGGCGATCGAGTACCGCTATCCGACTCGCGCTGAAATACCTGGCCGAGCGCCTCGGCTGACTCGAACGCCTCGTAGTTCTACGGCTGAAGCGCGCTAGGATCTGTCTGTGGCCGACTCGTTCATCCGCGTCACGCTCCGCGACGGCTCGACGCACACCGCGCTCGTCTCCGAGGGCGCCACCGCCGAAGGGCTCGTCGGCCTCGCGGCGAAGGGCCAGTCTTGGCCGCCCGACGGGGGCTGGATCGAGGTCGAAGGAGGGGGCGCCGTGACCAAGCGCCTCGTCGCCGCCGACCAGATCGTCGCGATCGAGCTCTTCGAGCGTTCGTAGACCCGAAAGCAGCGTACGCTTTCGCGCGTGTACGAGCGGTGGATCCGGACGGTCCTGCGCTTCCGGATCGCCGTCGTCCTCGTCTGGGTCGCGGTAGCGGTCGCCGGCGTCTACGCCACCACCAACCTGCCGCCGCTCCTCTCGAATTCCTTCTCGGTCCCGGGAACGGATTCCGATCGGGCGCGACTCATCCTTCAGGGCTCCTACGGGGACAGGCCCGAGGGGACGTTCACCGTCGTCTTCCGCGTCCATCGACTCGGCCGAACTGCTCGCGCGGAGCTCAGGCGCCGCCTCCTCGTCGCCGCGGTGACCGTGCCGGGGGCACATGTCGGGCCCTTGCGAGCGGGTGGCGGCGTGCTGTACGCGGACGTCGCGACGACCCTCGATCTCAAGGACGCAAAGCGCTACACCGACGATCTTCGGAACGAGCTGCATACGGCGGCGGGGCCGCAAGCGCTCGTGACCGGGCAACCGGCGATCCAGCACGACCTCGATCCGGTCCTGGCCTCCGACCTGCACCGGGCGGAGGAGATCGCGGTCCCGGTTGCGTTGCTGATCCTCTTTCTCGCCCTCGGCATCTCGTGGGCGGTCGCGATCCCGTTCCTCTTCGCGGCGAGCACGATCTCCGGGACGCTCCTCCTCGTCTACGGGCTCGCACAGGAGATCTCGATGGTCACGTGGGTGACGAGCCTGGTCGAGCTGATCGGGCTCGGTCTCGCCATCGACTACTCGCTCCTGATCGTCCTGCGCGCGCGGGAGGAATTGGAGTTCGCCCGCGACACCGACGCCGCCGTCGTGCGGGCCATGTCGACGGCGGGCCGCGCCATCGTCTTCTCCGGGCTGGCCGTCGCGGCCGGACTTGCGCTCCTGCTCTTCATGCCCGTCCCGTTCATCCGCTCCATGGGGATCGCGGGCCTCCTGATCCCGCTGGTCTCGATCGCGGCTGCGCTGACGTTGCAGCCGGCGCTGCTGTCCCTCTTCGGCCGCCGGGTCTCGGCCGGACCGAGCTCGGCCCACCGTTTCCGGCGTTCCCGTGGCGGCGGCTGGCGAGCTGGGTCGTCCGCCGCCGCGTGCCCGTGCTCGTGCTCTCGGCCGCCGTCCTCGTAGGAGCGGCGATCCCGGCGCTCTCGCTCCGGCTGACACCTGGGTCGATCTCCGGTATCCCCCATTCCCTCGAATCAGTTCGCGGCTTCGATCTTCTGCGCGAGCGGGTGGCAGCGGGAGCGGTCACGCCCACGGAGGTCGTGATCGATGCGGGCAGCAGAGTAGAGACGCGCGCAGCCGCAGGCAGGCTGGGGGATGCCCTGTTCCACGACCCCGAGGTGCTGCTCGTCGCGAGCGGTCCCTCGAGCCCGTACGTCGACCGCTCCGGCCGGTATAGCCGCGTCTTTGCGATCAACCGCCACGAGTACGGTGAGCGGCCGACGCGGCGTTTCGTCGAACGCCTGCGCGAGTCAGTCGTTCCCGCGCTGCAGCTTCCGCCCGACGCGCGCGTCTACGTCGGCGGGATTCCGGCGCAGGGCGTCGACTTCCTGGACCGTTCGTACGGCGCACTGCCCTGGCTCGTTCTCGCCGTCCTCTCGGTGACATTCCTCATCCTGCTCCGCGCCTTCCGCTCGATCGTCCTCCCGCTCAAGGCGGTCGTTCTCAACGTCTTGACCGTCGCCGCCGTCTACGGACTGCTGGCCGTCGTTTTCGGCCGGGTCGACGGCTGGGTCCCGATCTTCCTCTTCGCCACGCTCTTCGGACTGTCGATGGACTACGAGGTCTTCCTCGTGTCGCGCGTCCGGGAGTCCTGGCTCGAGACCGGCGACAACAAGCTCGCCGTCGCGCGCGGGCTCGAGCGGACGGGACGCGTGATCACGACGGCCGCCGCGATCATGGCGGTCGCGTTCTCGGGATTCGTCTTCGGCCGCGTCGAGGCCCTCCGCCAGTTCGGGCTCGGGCTCGTTCTCGCCGTGGTGATCGACGCGACGATCGTGCGCACGTTCCTCGCGCCCTCGTTCATGGCAGTGATCGACCGCTACAACTGGTGGCTGCCGCACAGGAAGAGGGGCCCGGAGGCCCCTCCTCCCAGCGAGATCGCCGCCTGACTACTTGACCACGGTGACGGCCAGGCGGATTGCAGGGAGCTGGTACCCGAGCGCCAGTCCCGGGAAGTCCTTCGCGTACGTGAGGACGGGAACCATCCCGTACGGCGTGTTCGCGTAGGACGGCTGCTGCGTGTACAGCAGCGGGTACATGTCGATCAGGTGGGTACCGGGCCCACCTGTGGCGATCAGGTTGAGGACGACGTCGCCGTTCGAGTTGAACCCGCAGCCGTAGCCGACGTAGCTGTTGTCGTAGTCGACCGCGATCGTGTTGTCGAGCTGCGTCCAGCCGACGCCCTTCAGATGCACGGTGAAGTGCGTGCCTGCCTTCATCCTCAGAGTCGAGATGCCGGCGACGCTGCGCTTCACGAAGTACGGCTCCTGCGCCATCACTTTCCCGCCCTGCAGTAGCTGGATCACATGCCAGCCACCGAGGCCGTCTGGAACGGTCACCGTCGCGGTCAGCGTCCCAGTGGCGGTCGCAGTCGCCGTGCCGAGCGGAATGGAGACGAAGCTCCAGCACGTGCCGGTGCAGTTGACGCGGTTTCCGACCACGGTCGACCAGACGAGCTCGACCTGCGCGTTCGGCTCCAGCCCGGAGGCGCGTCAGGTCGACCTTGGAGAGGACCGGGCCGGACGCCGAGCTCAGCGTCATCGCGCCCGCCTTCTGGTCGGCGAGGCCGACGTCCTGCAGCGTGGTGCGCAGTCGAGCGTCGGAGTCACCGAGACGGGCCAGTCGATCCGCTGGGCGGGCCGGCCGTTGTCCTTGGTCACCTTGAAGGTGAAGTCGGCGCCGGTTCCCCACGGGATCGGCGACTGCTGGATGTTCAGGTAGTCGACGCTGATCGCGTCGCCGATGTTGATCACATGATTTCCGACCGGGCCGGACGCCCGGAACCTGACAGTCGCCGTCCCGCGTGTCCAATTGGCCATGACGGCCCCGACGTACTTGTTGTCGTAGTAGAGGGCCGCACCGCCTTCGTACAGCGACGAGCCCAAACCCGTGTACGTGAGCGTGATCATCGTCCCGATCGGGCCACGCCTGGGCGTCATCTTCGCCGAGCGGGCGATCAGGAACCCGCCCTTGGCGACCTGGGTGCCCTCGACGACGGCGTAGATGTCGTGGATGCCGCCGAAGTCCTTCGGCGCCTTGAGCCCGACGGAGAAGGAGCCGTTCGCGTCGGTTTTCGCCGTGGCGAGGACGACTGCGAGTTTGTCTGCCTTCCGTCCGAGGTAGTCGACGCTGTCAGGCCTGGCGTCGACGACCCACGTGACGTTAGCGGTAGCCCAGGTGATCGTCACGTCCTTGTTCGCCGGCAGGTTCGCGCCCGAGATCGTCATGGCCGTGCCGGCGACGCCGCGTGTCGGGCTTGGTCGAGAGGATGCCCATGTTCTCCGCGGGCTTGGCCGCGGCTGCGACCGGGCCCGGCAGCGGCGCGACTCCCGGAATTGCCGGGAGGAATCAGCGGAGTCGAAGTCGCACCGGCCGGCGCAGCCAGGAGCAGCGCCTCCCGCCAGCCCCGCGCCCGCAACTGCGAGCTTCCCTAGCAATGAAGCTGTCTTGTGGTTGCGCATGCTCATTGGTCTTCTCGCTTTCTGATCAAGGGATGATGGTGATCGGGTAGGCGAGCTTCCCGACCTTCCCGGTGATCGTCGTGAACTGGATCTGGATCACGACATCGCCGAGCGGATAGGTCGTGGGGATTTTCCAGGCGTTCGTCCACATGAACACCTGCTGCGGCCCGTGCGCTCCCCAGTTGAGGTTGATCTTGCTGACGCCGGGAAGGCTGAAGTACGCCTGGTCGACGTTGTCGTTGGAGAGGACGGCGCCGCTCTTGAGGTCGAATCCCCACGTTCGTACGACGACCTCCTCGCCGCGCTTGAACACGTTGGTCTGCGTGCATCCGATGGGACGCCCCCCCACGCCCGCTCCGTTGACGGTGTCGGCATACAGCGCAATGTCCAGGCTCGCGGTCGCGGCGGTGCTACTCGAGCTCGGAGGCGGCCCGGGCGGGAGCTGGGGGGTGTTCGTGATCGTCAGCTGCGCCGAGGCCACCGGCACCTGTCTGAACGCGCCCTGTCTATTCGTCTTCGTCGTGACCAGGATCCGGAAGTTGACGATCCCGAGCGTGTAGCCCGACGGCACCTTCCAGGCTCCCGTCCATGCCCAGCGACCGCTCGCTGCCTTGGCCTTCGGCGTGTAGCGCATCTTGACGTTGGGCGCACCGGCGATCTTCACGTAGAAGTACTTCACCGCCTTCGTCGTGAGGACCCTGTGCGTCTTTGCGTCGACGGCGTAGGCACGGAAGACCACCGTGCTGCCGGGGGCAAAGAAGTTGCTCATCGCCCCGTCCGTCGTGACTGTCTGCCCGGCCACGAAGACCTTGCCGACCTTCGGGGAGGGAAACGGTCCGTCTGCGGCCCTGATCGGCGAAACGATGACGGCCGCAAGGACCACCAACGCCGGAATCAGGATCTTCTTCATCTCAGTCACTCTCCTCGTCTCTCTCGTCGGCGACCTAGTACGTCAGCGTTCCGGGACCGAGCTTCACCGTGAAGGCTCCGCTCGAGCGGTTGTAGTGGCCGGTGAAGTGGATCTTTCCCTTGGCCCTCGTGTACTTGCCGGTACCGCCCTGGACTTTCACCCAGCCCCTGAGTGAGATGTTGTTCTGGTCGGTCTCCGAGGCCGCGCAGCCCTGCGAAGAGTTGAGGACGGTCACGTTGAGCCTTCCCGTGCTGCTCTTGATCGTTCCGGGACCGCCGAACGGGGAGCAGGGCGGATTTGCGGTCGTGCCTTTGACCGTTCCCGAGATGGTGCTCTTCTTGAGCACGCTCGCGGTGCCGGCGCCCTTGGCGAGCGCCGTCACAGTCTGACCGCTCACCTTCTCGGTCGCCTTTCCTGCGTACGTCGCCTTGAAGGGGACGGTTTTCGAGGCTGGAGCGGCGAGCGCCGAGGCCGCAAGGGCCGCGCACGCCGCGATTCCAATCAGTGCTGTGATGCGGGTGAGCTTCTTCATGACCACTCCTTCGATCAGCGTTTGCAATGCCGAAATGCTCGTTCCAGTCAGGCACAGAGGGCATCCGCGAAGGCCTCCGTCTAGGATCAGCCGTTTTCCACCGCCTTTGTGCGGAGAAATACGGTGACAGGCAGACGCGTTATCTCATCGGGATCAGCATGGGAGCAGCGAGGCGGCTACTCGCGGGCGGTCGTTGCGGGCGGTCATGTCTACGTGGCCGGCACGGCGCCGATCATGCCCGGCGACGCCGACCCGCCCGACGAAGTCGAGGCGCAGGCGCGCCGGTGTATCGAGATCATCGGCGCAGCCCTCGAGGAGGCTGGGGCGAGCTTCGACGACGTCGTCCGTACGCGCATTTACGCGGTTCGACCGGAGTACATCCCTCAGGTGCTCCCGGTACACGGTGAGGTGTTCGGGAGCGCACGGCCCGCGTGCACCGGGATCGTCTGCGATCTCGCCGACCCGCGCTGGCTCGTGGAGATCGAGGTCGAAGCGGTTCTCAGGTGAACAGGCAGCTCGCGATCCTGACGGGCCTGTACGTCGGGGTCGTAGTAACCGCTCAGGTGAGCGCGAACAAGATCGTGGAGCTGCCGTTCACGGACCTGGCAGCCCCCGCAGGGACGTACCTGATCGGGCTCGCGCTAGCGCTGATCGAGACCGCCCACCACACTGCGCCCACCAGGCGCGGGGGCTGGAAGAACGCTCAGATCATGATCGCCATGGGGTTCGCGGGGTCGGCCATCCTCGCCGTCTGGATCGCGATCGTGAACGAGATGAACGGCGTCGGCCCCGACCGCTTCGGCTTCCTGGCGGGGACCTGGCGGATCGTCGTCGGCAGCCTGGCCGCCTTCGCCGTCTCCGAGACGCTCGACAACGGGCTCGGCGCCTGGATGCGCGGCCGCGTTCCCGACCCGGTTCGGGTCATGACCACGAACCTCATCTCGGTTCCGCTCGACAGCCTCATCTTCCTCGCGATCGCCTTCGGGTCGCTCGCCTTCATCGAAGGGCAGATCGTGGCCAAGCTGGCGGCGACGGTCGTCCTCGGGATACCCATCGTGCTGATCCTCAGGCACTTTGTCGGAGGGGCGGATCGCACTATGGTCCGGGAGGCATGACCGAGCAGGCGTACCCGCCTTCGATCACCGGGGTCGAGGGGATCCTCCATCCCGGCAGCGTCGTCGAGCACAAGTTCGGGACGGGCGACCCGTACACGCTCGGGATCGAGGAGGAGTACATGCTGCTCGATGCCGAGACGTTCGACCTCGTGCAGCACATCGACACCGTCCTCGGCGATCTGCTCGGCCACGAGCACGAGGAGCAGATCAACGCCGAGCTGATGCAGTCCACAGTGGAGATCGCGACGCCGGTCTGCCAGAACGTCGGCGAGGCGGAGCACGCGCTGCGCGCGCTGCGGAAGACCGTGTGCGACGTCGCGGGCGCGCGCGGCCTGCGCGTCGGCTCCTCGGGGACGCACCCGTTCAGCCTGTTCGAGCGCCAGCGGATCACGGCGCGCGACCGCTACCGGGCGCTGGTCGACCAGCTCCAGTACATCGCGCGGCGCGAGCTGATCTTCGGCATGCACGTGCACGTCGCCGTCGACGGCGCCGAAAAGGCGATCCAGGTCGTGAACGGGCTGCTCAACGACCTCGGCGCGCTCCTCGCGCTGTCCGCGAGCTCGCCGTTCTGGCGCGGCGAGCCGACGGGGCTCGCGTCGAGCCGGCAGATGGTCTTCGCCGCGTTCCCCCGCTCGGGCCCGCCGCCGCGCTTCGCCGACTACGCGGACTACGCCGAGGTCGTCGGCCACCTCGAACGCACCGGCTGCATCGCCGACTACACGCACATCTGGTGGGACGTCCGCCTGCACCCGCGGCTCGGGACGGTCGAGATCCGCATCTGCGACGCGGTGACGCGGGTCGAGGACGCGGTCGCGATCACCGCGTACTGCCAGGCGCTCGTCAAGCACTACTCGGAGCGCTTCGACGAGGGGCTCGAGATCCCGTCGTACCACCGGATCCTCACGACCGAGAACAAGTGGCTGGCCGCCCGCTACGGGCTGGAGGCGCCGGTCATGGATCTCGCCACCGGCCGGCGGAACCGCGTTCCTGTCTCCCAGCTGATCCGGCGCAACCTGCGCGATCTCGCACCGCACGCGCGCGAGCTCGGCGCCGACCGCGAGCTGGAGGGGATCCGCGAGATCCTCTCGCGCGGGAACAGCGCCGACGGCCAGCGCCGCATCTTCAACGCGAACCGCGACATCGTCGAGGTCGTGCGCGAGATCGCCGACGCGACCGAAGCGGGCGCAACTCCCGCTTAGGCCCGAAATGGCCGTACGATCGGGCATCACCTAGGAGGTGACCTATGCGCAAGTTGTTCGAGATCGGTGGAGTGATCGCCGCCGTCGTGCTGATCGCACTCGGAATTGTGGCGGTCGTGCTGGGCTTCGACGGCCGCAGCACGGTCAACAGCAGCCTGAAGCAGGAGTACATCGTCGGCTCGGCGGACATGACTCCCGAGGCCATCAAGACCGAGGCGGCGGACGCGAAGCTTCCCGAGTCGATCGCGCTTCCGACCTGCGACGTCGCAGGTGAAGCGATCGACACCGGAAGCGAGGCCCGCTGTTTCGGCGAGTACATGCGGATCCATGCGCTGGAAGCGACCGGCGGTTACACGTACGCCCAGATGGGCCGCTTACAGGCCAAGCCTGGCACCCCGGAGAACCAGCTGGCCGTGGGCGGCGGAACGGACAATCCGACCTGGGCCGCAGTCGACCCGAAGACACAACAGCCGATCTCGAACCCTGCCAGGAACATCTGGGTCACCGAAACGGCGCTCGCGACCGCTCTGAACGCCAGCTACTTGGCCGACCGGACCTCGCTCTTCGGGATCGTCGTCGGCATCACCTTGCTGATCACCGGAATCGGCTTCGGAATCCTTGCTGTGGGCGGCGCCCTCCGCAGCGACGACTCTCTTCTCAGTTCACGAAGGCGCCGGAGCGCCACAGAAACAACGACGTAGACCACCTAGCCTCGAAGACAGAAGGACGAGCCGCCCGAAAGGGCGGCTCTCCTCATGCGCGGACGCGTAGCGTTCGAGTGTCGATGACGGCGAGGCGCTTCGTCCCGGCGACGACGGCGAGCCTGCCGGGCTTCAGCTCGAGCTTCGTGTGCATGACGTTGCCGGAGCCCCGCCTCGGGAGGTCGATGCAGAAGGCGCGCACGTCAACCGAGTCGAGCGCGTGGACGAACAGCGCACCGCTGGGGCGGACGTAAAGCGTGTAGATCCACCTGCCGGTCGGTCCCGTCGCGCGCGTGACCGGGGACCCGGTCATCGGGCCCTCGCCCTTCTCCCGCGCGTCGAAGACGATCTCCTTCCGGAGCCGTCCGTGGGCGAGGTCGTAGGCGCGGACGTAGTAGTGCAGCGAGCGTGGGCGAGGGGTGCTGGATGAGGAAGAGCGTGCGGCCGGTCGGCGAGAGGGCGTCGTACGAGAACTGCCCGCGCAGGCGAACGTCCCGGCGGACGGCGAGCGAGCGAGCGTCGAGCGACGACGTAGCGCGAGCCGGAGGCGAGGAGGAGTGTCCGGCCGTCGTGTGAGATCCCTTCGCCGGTTCCCTCGTACGTTGGAACCGGGAATCCCAGAGCGCCGTCGAGCACGGTCCGGCGGGCTTTGTCGGTGCCATGCCAGAGCGAAACGGTCGTCCGGCGCGCATGGACGGCGGTCGTGTACATCCGCCCACCGGGCGCGAAGAGTGAATTTGTCGTGATCGACGGCGTCGGCTGGCCGTCAGCTGCGGCCATTCCGGCAGCGACGGCGGCGAGGCCAAGCAGCGCGGTCGCGAGTCGGATCATCGCCCTGTTTACGGTCGAGAGACGTCCGGAGGTCCCATCGGACTTCGCGGCAGGTCACAGCCGTATATCCGGAAATGGACCCGATTCCTCACTGCGTTCGTATAGTCGGCGCGCGATGGCGAGGCTCTGGGGTCGAGAAGCCTCCTGGGTGCGCGGGGCGCAGACCGGATCCGTCCCGGACCTGGAGGCCCTGTTCCGCGAGCACTGGCCTCGCGCGCATCGCGCCGCCTATCTCGTCGTGCAGGACGCGGCGGCCGCCGAGGACATCGCCCAGGAAGCCTTTCTCGCCGCCCTCCGCGCCCTCGACCGCTTCGACGTCCGGCGGCCCTTCGGCCCCTGGCTCCACCGGATCGTGGTCAACCGCGCGATCGACTGGGCCCGCGCCCGCACGCTGCGCGCCGAGGTCGGCGGCGACGCGCTCATCGAGCGCCCTGCGCCGGCCATCACGCCCACCGATCCCCTGTCCGAGCCGGTGGCGCAGGCGCTCGCCGGGCTTCCCCTGAGCATCGCGCCGTGATCGTGCTGCGCCACCTGCTCGAGTACACGCCCGGGGAGATCGCGGATCTGCTCGATCTCCCGCGCGGGACGGTCAACTCGCGGTTGCGGCGCGGGCTCGACCGGCTGCACGACGAGCTTCCGGACGAGGACGATGACTGACGCCGAGCTTCGCCGCGCCCTCAGGCGGATCCATCCGCCGGACGAGCTCGGGGCCGAGCGGCGCGCCTGGATGCTCGTCCGCGCGGCCTTCGACGAGCGCGAGCCGGCCACGCGGCGCCCTCAGGTCATCCGGCCGCTCCTCGTCCTTGCGGCGGCGCTCGCGCTGATCGCCGCTGTCGTCAATCCGCCCGTGCTGAACGCGATCCGCGACGCCGTCGGCCGGACGACGGAGAAGAAGGTCGTCACCTACAAGCAGGCGCTCTTCTCGCTCCCGGCTCAGGGCCGCCTGCTCGTCAACACTGCGCGCGGGCCGTGGATCATCCAACCCGGCGGCGCGCGCCGGCTGCTGGGCCACTACCGCGGCGCGTCGTGGTCGCCGCGGGGGCTCTTCGTCGCCGCCGTGGGCCGACATGCGCTCGTTGCCCTGCAGCCGAACGGAACCGTCCGTTGGTCGCTGGCCCGCTCGGGGCGCCTCTCGTCGCCGCGCTGGTCACCCGAGCACGAAGGATCGACGTGGATCGCGTACCTGCGCGGCACGACCCTCCGCATCGTCGCCGGTGACAGCACCGAGGACACTCTTCTGGACGGCGCGGCCGCGCCGACGGCGCCGGCGTGGAAGCCGGGCGCGAGCTTCGTCCTCTCCTATGTCACCGCCGCCGGGCGGATCCGCGTGTACGACGTCGGGACGCAGAAGACCCTGTGGCACTCGCTCCGGCTGCCGAAGGTGACCGAGCTCGCATGGTCGGACGACGGCACGCGGCTCCTCGCGCTCACGCGCCGCTCGCTGATCGTGTTCGGCGGGCGCGGGCAGCGGATCGGCCGCGCGTACTTCCCGGCGGACGCGGTCGCAGCGGCGTTCGAGCCCGGCGGCCACCGGATCGCCGCTCTCCTGCGTTTCCCCCAGCAGAGCGCGGTGCAGCTGCGCGACGGGGACGGGCCGGCCGCCGCTGCACGCACCGTGTTCAACGCCGACGGCCGGTTCGGCACGCTCGCGTGGTCGCCGAACGGCCGCTGGCTCCTGGCCGGCTGGCAGAGCGCCGACGCGTTCATGTTCGTGACGCCCGGCGGGCGGCAGCGAATCGTGGGCGACATCGCCCGCCAGCTCGGCGCGTTCCCGACGGTGCCCGCAGGCGGGCTGGTGCTGCTCCGCGTCGCCGTAGCCGCCGTCGTCGTCGGCGTGGCCGGCTCGACCGCCTCGGCGGCCGTGCACTGGCACCGGTCGCGCTCGGTCGGGCTTCCCTATGCGGGACGGCTCGTGCACGGTGTCCAGCTTCCCGCGCGCGGGCAATCCTTCGAGACCTGGGATCCGGCGCGGAAGCGGATCCCAAACCGAGGCTGGCGCCGCTGGGGAAGCGACAGGCTGGTGGAGATCGTCCTCCGCGTCGTCCGCGCGTACCGGCGCGCACACCCGTGGGCTCGGCCGCTTCTGATCGGCGACCTCAGCCGCACACACGGAGGGGACTTCGGGCCTCGGTTCGGCGCGCTCGGCCACGCCTCGCACCAGAACGGGCTCGACGTGGACGTCTACTACCCCAGGCGCGACGGATATCTACGCCCGCCGACCAGGCCGCGCCAGATCGACCACGCGCTCGCTCAGGACCTCCTCGACCGTTTCCTGCGCGCGGGAGCGACGACCATCTTCGTCGGGCCGCACACGCACCTGCGGGGGCCGCGAAAGATCGTCGTCCCGCTCATCCACCACGACAACCACATGCACGTCCGGATCGCGCGCGAGAACCGGCGTTCGTTCGCCGGCAGGTCGGTGCGGGGCCGGCCGATTCGCGCCTTCGAGCTCGGCTTCGGCTCCCGCGGGTCGCGCCGTGTGCTCGTCGTCGGCTGCATCCACGGGGACGAGTGCGCCGGCACGGCCGTCGTACGGCGGCTCGAGCAGCTGCCCCCTCCGGGTTTCGACCTCTGGGTCGTGCCGACCCTGAACCCCGACGGTCGCGCGGCCGGAACCCGGGAGAACGCGCGCGGAGTCGATCTGAATCGCAACTTCGCCGGCCCGAGGCGCCTGTCGGAGCCGGAATCGCGCTTCGCGGCCCGCCTCGTCCGCCGCCTGAGGCCGAGCGTGACGATCTGGTTCCACCAGCACGAGGACCGCGTGCGCGGGTGGCGCGGAAGCATCCCCGCGGCGCGGCGCTACGCCGACGCCGCCCATATGCGCTTCGCCGCCGTCCCGTGGCCGGACGGGACCGCCACGAAGTGGCAAAACCGCCGTTTCCGCGGAGCCGCGTCCTTCGTGGTCGAGCTGCCGGCCGGGAGCCTTTCGACGAGTGAGGTCGCGGCGCAGGTGCGCGCGATCCGAACGCTCGGGCAGTAGGGTCCGCCCATGGAGCTTCCCGAGGCAACGGTGTGGCTGGAAAGCCGCGACCCGGTCACGCTGCGCGACCTCGTCGCGGAGGGCCCGATCCTCCTGCTCTTCTACCTCTTCGACTGGTCCTCGACCTGAACGAACGAGATGGAGCTCCTGCGTGACAGGAGCACCGAGCTGGCGGAGGCGGGCGTGCGCGCCTTCGGGATCTCCCGCGACTCGCCCTGGACGCACATCGCCTGGAAGCAGGCGCTCGACCTCGATTTCCCGCTGCTCTCGGACTGGAACGGGGAGGCGTCGGAGGGATTCGGCGTCGTCCGCGAATTCCGCGGGATGCGCGGCGTGCCGCAGCGCGCGGCATTTCTGATCGGGCAGGACGGTACGGTCCGGGGCCGATGGCGGTACGACGACTCCGAGCTCCCCGACTTCGACGAGTTGATCCGGGCCGCGCAGGCTTTGTAGCGCTCGCCTGCGCTCTCTACCTGGCCGCGGCCGTCGTTGCGACCTGGCCGGCGATCCAGCACGCCGACTCGCGCTTCCTCGGGCACTTCCACCGCTCCGGGCACGGCCACGTCGTCCCCGGCGACTACCTCCAGGCGAACTACCACCTGTGGCTCGTCGGCCACCAGCTCGAGAACGGCAGCGCGCCCTGGATCGACCCGTACTCGTTCCAGCCCGAGACGAGCCCGCGGCTCAACTTCGGCGGGTGGCCGTTCGGGCTCCCCTACTGGCCGGCCGAGGCCGCCTTCGGGCCGGTGGTCGCGTGGAACCTGCTCATCCTCTTCTCGTACGTGGCCGCCGGACTGTTCACGCTCGCCTGGCTGCGGCAGCTCGGGTTGGGACGGGGAGCGGCGCTCGTCGGCGGTCTCGCGTTCGCGCTCGGGCCGTATCGCGTGGCGCAGAGCACGGGGCACTTCCGCGGACCGATCTCGATCCTGCTGCCGCTCGCGCTCTTCGCGTTCGAGCGGTCGCTGAAGGGAAGCCGCTGGTGGGCCGTCCTGGCCGGGGCGGCGCTCGCCTCGATTCCGTTCTCCGACGTGCACCTCGCGCTCGCGGGAGTGCCGTTCTTCCTCCTCTACGTCGTCCTGCGGACGCTGCACCGGCCGCGCGAGATGGTTGCGGGGATCCTTGCGGGCGCGGCCGGCGTCGGCGCCGGGGTGCTCGTCGCGTCGCTGACGATTCCCGGCTCGATCACCGGCGGCGGGCGGAGCCTGGAGGAGGTGGCGCAGTACTCGGCGTCCGGGCTCGACCTGGTCACGCGGCACGTGCGCACCGGCCTCGAGAGCTTCGTGTTCCTCGGGTGGCTGACGCCACTGCTCGCGATCGCCGGCTTCGCGGTGCTGATCTGGACGCGGCGGTACGCGCTGTCCGTCGTGCTCGGGCTCGGCGCGCTCATCCCCGTCCTGCTCGCCCTGGGGACGCACCTGCCGCTCTACTCGACGCTCTGGCGCCACTTCCCGCCGCTCCGCTTCCCGCGCGTGCCCGAGCGACTGATGCCGGTCGCCGTCCTGTGCATCGCCGCGCTCGTGGCCTTCGCCGTCTCGAAGGTGCCGTCGCGCGCGATCGTCCCGGCGATCGTCGTCGTCGCGCTCTTCTTCGACCTGCACGTGCGGCTCTACCAGGGCCTCCCGGCCGACGGGAACAACCAGGCGTACGCCGCGCTGCGCGGCGCGCCGGCGGGACGGCTCGCGGAGCTGCCCGTGTTCCTACCCGGGCGGAGCGAAGGGAGCGTCTACCTCTACTACGACATGCAGGCCTCGCGGGAGCGGCCGGGCGGATACTCGACCGTCGCGCCGAAGTCGGCCGACGACACGGCCCGGCGCCTGCGGCCGCTCAACTGCGGCGACTGGAGCGTCCACCCGAAGGCGCTGGACAGGCTCGGCGTCCGCTACGTCGCCGTCCACACGGGCCTGTTCGCCGGGAGACGTCCCGATCAAGCCCGGATGCCTGCAGCCGGCGGTGCGCGGCCTTCTGAAGCACGGGTGGCGGCCGCTGGCAGCGGGCGGGGACATGCAGATGTACGTGAAGCGCTAGCGGCCCGCCGCCATGTCGACGCATGGACGGTCACTGGTCGACGCTCCTGTAGGCGAGGAGGCCGCCGAAGCCGATCAGGCCGATGCCGGCCGCGCCGTCGGCGACTCGCATCGCGCGCGTCCCGAGCACGCGCCTGCTCGAGGCCACGCCCGCCGCGAGGAGGACGAACCAGGTCGCGCTCCCGACGGCCACGCCGGCGACCAGCAGCGCCGCACCGCCGGCCGAGCCCGCCGCGGCCGCCGCGGTCGCGCCGGCGAAGATCGCGGCCCAGGACACGATGGTCAACGGGTTCGACGCCGTGGCGACGAGAGCCGTCGCGAACGCCCGCTTCTTGCTCGAAACCTCGACGTCGCTCTCTCCGCCGGTCCGCACGCGGAACGCGCTGTAGAGCGTGCGCAGGCCGAGGACGACGAGGACGGCCCCTCCGACGATCCCGAGCACGATCCGGACGGGCTCGACGGTGACCAGCGGCGCCGCGCCGGCGACCCCGAGGGTCGCGTAGAGCGCGTCGACCACGGCGATCCCGGCGCCGATGGAGAGGCCGATCAGCAAGGCCGCGGCGGAGGGTCGAGCGGATCAGGAACAGCGACATCGGCCCCAGCTGGAGCGCGACGAAGAAGCCGAGGCCGAAGCCGACGAGCGCGGCGTGCACGCGCGGAATCCTACGGTGACAGCGACGCGCTCGAGGGCGGCTTTGTCGGTCGGCGCGCCGTGCGTCGGAAGCACGTGTTCGACCGGGAGCGCGAGGAGCGGGCGCAAGCCCTTCCGCGACGTGCTCGTGCGTCACGCCCTGGCGCAGCCACTCGGGCGGCATCTCGAATCCCCGGCCGAAATCCGCCAGCGTGTCGCCGGCGATGACGGCGCGATGGCTCTCGACCCAGAGCACGACCTCGTTCGGCTCCCGGCCGGGGAACGCCTGGATTCCCGCGGGCAGCGGATCGCCGGCCGCGTACGACGTGCGCCTCGCCCTTCTCCCTCGAGGAGCCAGCGCACGTCGGGGCTCACCCATCCCTCCACCCGCTCACGCGAAAGGCCGTACTTCTCGATGAGATCCTCGCCCGTGTCGGGCAGCGGCGTGTACACCGGCGCGCCGTGCCGGGCAACCAGACCGCGCGCATCGCGCTCGTGCCACGGCGCGGTCAGCACGATCACGACCTGCGCGCGGCCGCCAGCTCCTCGAGCTCGGGCGGCGGGGTGACCGGATCGAACAGCACCAGCTGCTCGCCGTCGTCGATGGCGTAGGAGGAGACCACCTGGGGCCAGTGTTCGTCCGGCGACCACCCGGGATGCGGCGCGTCCCAATGCCAGAGGCCCGGCCGGAGCTCCCGCATCGCTACATCCCCATCGCGTGGTACCCCGAGTCCACGTACAGCGTGGTCCCGGTGACGTTGGCGGCGTCGTCCGAGAGCAGGTAGGCCGCGGCCGCGCCGACGTCGTCGGCCGAGATCGGCCGGTGCAGCGGCGCGCGCTCCTCGACGATCGCCTCCATAGTCGGAAAGCCGGCGATCGAGCGCGCAGCGAGCGTCCGCACCGGCCCCGCGGAGATGGCGTTCACGCGGATGTTCTTCTGGCCGAGATCCCAGGCGAGATACTTGACGGAGGAGTCGAGCGCGGCCTTGGCCACGCCCATGACGTTGTAGTGCGGCACGGCGCGCTCTCCGCCCAGGTAGGTCATCGTCAGGACCGAGCCGCCGCCGGCCGCCTCCATCAGCGGCTCGGCCGCCCGCGTGCAGGCGACGAGCGAGTACGCGCTGACGTCGAGCGCCATCCAGAAACGGTCGCGCGGCGTGTCGGTGAACCGGCCCTCCAGATCCTCGGCCGCGGCGAAGGCGACGGAGTGGACGAGGAGGTCGAGCGAGCCGTCGAACGCGCTGCCGACGTCGCCCAGGACGCGCGCGACGTCCTCGTCCGAGCGGACGTCGCATTCGGTCACGAGCGGGCTCGAGACGCTGTCGGCGAGGTCGCGCACGCTCTTCTCGATCCGCTCTCCCTGGAAGGTGAAGGCGAGCTGCGCGCCCTCGTCGGCGAGCCGTTTCGCGATCGCCCAGGCGATCGAACGCCGGTTGGCGACCCCGAGCACGAGGCCCTTCTTTCCTTCGAACCGCATCGGGCCCGGACCCTATAAGGAGTGAGGTACTCTGAGCGCCTTGCGCCGCTTCGTTCTCGCCACCACCGTTGTCGCGGCGCTCGCAGTCGCCGCACCGACCTTTGCCTCGCTCCAGCCGATCAAGCGCGACTTCGGCGAGCTGACCTTCCCGCGCCTGCGGGCCGGGACGATCACGGTGCCCACTGGGCACAGCGACGGCCGGATTCGCGTCATCGTCCGGCTGAAGCAGCCGCCGCTCGCGGCCGTCTTCGGACGGAGCGCGAAGAGCGCATCGCAGCACCGCCTGAACGTCGCCTCCAACTCGTCGCGCGCCTACCTGGCCCGCTTGACCCGGGTCCAGAATGCGGCCGCCGCGCAGCTGAAGCGCGCCATCCCGGCCATCCGGCTCCAGCAGCGCTTCAAGATCCTTGTCGACGGAATCACGGCGAGCGTCCCCTACCGCGAGCTGCCCAGGCTCGTCCGGCTCGGCTTCGTCAGCAGGGTGTACCCGAGCCTGACGTACACGCTCAACACGAACGAGAGCCCGTCGATCATCTCCGCGGACGCCCTTCACGCGCGAACGGGAGCGATGGGCGACGGAGTGAAGATCGCCGTCGTCGACACCGGAATCGACCAGACGAATCCGTTCCTGAGGCCTGACGGAATGCACTTCCCACCCGGTTTCCCGAAGGGCGGGAAGAAGTGGACAACGCCGAAGGTGATCGTCGTCCGCGCGTTCCCCGGGCCGAACTCGGGCCGCGAGGGCCGGATCGGTGGCGACCCGGCCTTCCCCCACGGGACGCACGTGTCGGGTATTGCCGCGGGACGCCCGGGGACGACCGCGCCGCCGAGCTCGGAGCATCCGCAGGTCAACGGCCTGAGCGGCGTCGCCCCCAACGCGTGGCTCGGCGCCTACCGCGTGTTCACCATTCCGACGCCGCTGGGTCAGAGCGCGAACACGCCCGAGATCGTCGAGGCGTTCGAGGCCGCCGTGCGCGACGGGATGGACGTGATCAACTTCTCCGGCGGCGGGCCGCAGACCGATCCCGCGAACGACGCGATGATGGAGACCGTCACCAACGTCGTGCAGGCGGGCGTCGTCCCGGTCATCTCCGCCGGCAACGACCGCGACGACTTCGGCCTCGGCTCGGACGGCAGCCCCGGCACCGCGCCCGAGGCGATCACGGTCGCCGCGGTCACGAACAAGCACGTCTTCACGCCCACGCTCACGCTCGACTCGCCCAACCTGCCGGGCATCCCGCAGGCGATCCCCTTCCAGCGGGCGATCGCACCGAGCATCCCCAACACGTGGGCGTTCAACGCGCAGCAGCTGACCGACATCGGCACGATCGTCGGCCGCGACGGAACGCCCGTCGACCAGCACCTCTGCGGACGGCCCGACGACCCGAACGGCGCGTACAACCCGCTTCCCGCCGGCTCACTGACCGGCTCGATCGCGCTCGTCTCGCGCGGCTTCTGCAGCTTCGTCTCGAAGGCCGCGCGCGTGAAGGAGGCAGGCGGGATCGGGCTCGTGATGGTGAACAACCGCGCCGGCACGCCGAGCGGCATCCCGGTCGAGATGGCCGTGCCGTCAGGGATGATCTCCGACCTCGACGGGCAGCGGCTCAGAACCGCGCTCGCCGGCTCCCAAGGCCGCGGGCAGATCCGCATCGACACCGCCATCCGCCAGATCCAGACCGAGCGCGACGGCGTCGTGACCTTCTTCTCCTCGGCCGGGCCCACGGCCTTCGGCCACCAGTTGAAGCCCGACGTGTCTGCCCCCGGGGGCGACATCCTCTCCTCGGTCACGAAGGCGCTCGACCCGTCCCAGTTCTCCGTCTTCGACGGGACGAGCATGTCGGCGCCGCACGTCACGGGCGCGGTCGCGCTGCTGGTCGAGCTGCACCCCAACTGGACGCCCCAGCAGATCAAGTCGGCGCTCATGACGACCGCCGGGCCGGCGTGGGGGAACACGGCGAAGACGCAGGAGGCCCCGGTGACGCTCGAGGGCGCCGGCCTCATCAACGTGGACAAGGCGGACCATCCGCTCCTCTTCTCCGATCCGGGCTCGCTCTCGTTCGGCGACCTGAACGGAAACCACGGCGCGGAGAAGTCGCAGCTCGTCGTCGTCTCGGACGCGGGCGGCGGAGCCGGCACGTGGAACGTCGAGCTGGCGCCGCAGTCGGCCACGGCCGGGGCGACCATTCAGGTGCCCGGCGCCGATCGACGTCGCCCCGGGCGGGAACGCGGCCGTCCCCGTGATCGTCAGAGCGAACGCGGGTGCCACGGAAGGTGCGAACTACGGGTTCATCGTCCTCCGTAAGGGCGCCGAGACGCGGCGCGTCCCGTACCTGTTCCTGGTCACGCGGCCCGCGTTCGAGGGCGTCGGCGCGAAGAAGCTCCAGGTCTGGCAGACGGGGACGACGAAGTCCGGTCCCAATCGGGCGAGCGTCTACCGCTACCCCGAGTGGGCTTTCGGACCGCCGCCCGGCTACACGGAGCAGCCGCCGATGAACGAGGGCGGCGCCGAGAAGCTCTACACGACGCTCGTCAAAACGCCGATCGTCAACCTGGGCGTCGCCGTCATCGAGCGCTCCGCCAACTCGCTCATCGACCCGTTCTTCCTCGGCTCGCAGGACCAGAACGACGTCCAGGGCTACGCCGGGACGCCCGTCAACGTGAACGGGTACATGTTCGACTTCCACGCCGATCTCGGCGTCGCCGGAGCCGGGTTCCCCCGTCAGCAGCGGTTCTGGGTCGCCGTCGATTCGGGCTCCGACCAGTTCACGGGAGAGCAGCTCCCGGGCGACTATCTGCTCAAGATGTGGAAGAACGACGTCACGCCTCCGGCCCTAACGCCGATCACGACGCGGGTCTCGGCGGGCCGGCCGCTGATCGCGGCGCGCGTGCTCGACAGACAGTCCGGGATCGATCCGTTCTCGCTGGTGATCGCCTACAACCAGGTGCTCGTCGGCGCGGCCGCATTCGATCCGATCTCGGGGCTCGCCCTCTTCCCGCTGCCCGCGGCTGCGCCGATCATCAAGCCCGGGAAGACCGCGGCGGCCATGGAAGCGTCGGACAACCAGGAAGCCAAGAACGTCGCGAGCATCGGAAACAACCCCATGCCGAACACGACGTTCCGTTCCTTCAGCATCACGGCCGTGACCGGCCCAGCGGTCTCCTGGCTCATCCCGAACGCGGGCGCCTGCGTGAAGGGCGTCGTCCGGCTGGGCGTGACAGCGACCTCGACCGCGGCAGTCTCGGCGGTGCGCTTCTACGACGGCCACTCGCTGATCAAGAAAGTCACGAGGGGCCCCGGCAGCCTCTACGTCGCCGACTGGGGCACGGGCAAGGAGCAGACGGGACGGCACGTGCTCCGGGCAACCGCGCTCGACCGGCAGGGGCGGAGCTTCACCGCCGCGCGCGCCGTCCGCGTGTGCCGCTAGACGAGCGCGTCGCGGTCCTCACCGGCGGCTCGAGCGGCATCGGGGCGGCAATCGCCCGCCGGCTCGCGCGAGACGGCTGGCAATGCGTCCTGCTCGCTCGCAGCGAGGGGCGGCTGAAGACGCTCGCGGAGGAGATCGGCGGCGAGTACGAGGTGTGCGACGTCGCCGACCGCTCGGCGGTGGACGCCGTCGCGGCGCGCGTCCTCGAGCGGCATCCGCGGATCGACCTGCTGGTGTGCAGCGCCGGCATCCCGGGGCGGCACGGGTTCTTGCGGGCCGATCCGGAGGTGATCGAGCGAGTCATCCACACGAACTACCTCGGCACGGTCTGGGCGGTGCGTGCCTTCCTTCCGGGGCTCGAGGCCGCGGCCCCGTCGCGCGTCGTGAACATCGTCTCCGTCGCAGGTCTGGTCGCCTTCCCGCCTTCCGGCCCGTACTCCGCGTCGAAGCACGCGCAGCTCGCGGCTTCCCGCGCGCTCACGGCAGACCTCAAGCCGCATGGGATCCGCGTCCACACGGTCTGCCCCGGCTTCGTCGAGACGGAGGGCTTCCCGCAGAAAGGCTTCCTGGAGATGCCGGTGCTGGGACGCCTCGTCGCCTGGCCGGACGAGATCGCACGCCACGTCGAACGCGTGCTGGAGCGCAACCGCCGCGAGACCGTCGTGCCGGCGTGGTACAGAATCGCGCCGCTGGCCCAGGCGCTCGTCCCGGGCCTCGTCCACCGCGCGGTCAGCCGCGCGCGCTACCGGAAACCGCGGTCGGATGGCTCCGCAGGTACTCGTCCGCCAGCCTGAGCTGCTTCGGCGTGTTGACGGTGAGCCACAGGCCCTCGTGGCGGACGGCGTGCAGCCGGCCCTCGGCGGCCAGCTCGGGAAACGTCGTCTTCTCGTGGTCTCCGCGCTCCGGCAGGCGCTCGATCGCCTCGTCGTCGAGCACGTAGACGCCGCAGCTGACCCAGACCGGGAGCGTCGCGTCCTCGCTGAACCCGAAGACGACGTCGTGTTCGTCGAGCTCGACGAGCCCGAACGGGCTCTTCGGGCGGACGACAGTGATCGTCGCGGCGGGACCGCGCTCGCGGTGCCGCTCGAAGAGGGCGACGAAGATCGACGTCGACCAGCTCGTCGCCGTTCAGCGCGAACACCGGCCCGTCCTCTTCCCGCAGCCGCGCCGCATTTCGGAGCCCGCCTCCACGGCCCAGACGCTCGCGTTCGGGCGCCGTGACGATGTCCGGGCCGAGGCCCTCGAGCTCGCGCTCGAACAGCGCCTCGTTCCCGGCCGAGCAGCTGACGATCACCCGCTCGACGCCGGCCGCGGCGAGCTGTTCGACCTGGTAGGCCATCAGGGGGCGGCCTGCCACCGGGACGAGCGGCTTCGGCCGCCCGGCGGCGGCGTCGCCGAGCCGCTCCGCCGCCCCGCCGGCGAGGATGATCGCCTCGGTCAGGAGATACCGGGCTTTCGCATCAGGTACCAGCCGATCTCGACGGTGTAGCGCTCGTGGTCGGGCGCCATCGCGAGCGCGCGCTCGCGGGCGATGCCTTCACAGCCGGCGCGATCGAGGTACGAGGTGATCTCGCGCTCCTCGCGCTCGAACTCGGTGCGCAGCAGGACGAGGTTGTTCGACTCGAACAGGTGGCGCATGTCGACGTCCGCCAGCGCGCGGGTGTGGGACGGATCGCGCGCGCGCTCGAAGCGGTTGAGCTCCAGCGCGACCAGGGGATCGACCGGGGCGAGCTGGTCGATCACGAGGATGTATCCGCCGGGGAGCGTGGTGCGGGTGAGCTCGGCGACGACCAGCTCCGGCCGCGGGACGTGATGGAAGGTCCGGACGCAGGCGGTGAGGTCGAAGGAGCCCAGCCCCTCCGGCAACCGGGTGATGTCGCCCTCGACGAACTCGACGTTCGGGAACCCGCGCGCGCGTTGCCTCGCCTGCTCCAGCATCTCGGGCACCGCGTCCACGCCGACGACCTCGCGGACCAGCGGCGCGATCGCGAAGGCCAGCGCGCCCGTGCCGGTGCCGAGATCGAGCACGCGCTCATCCCCCCGCGGGTCGACGAACCTGCGGATGTGCTCGCGCACCGCCTCGCGGCGCGACTCCTCGAGCTCCGCGAGCTGCGGTGCGCTTTCGGAGAAACGCTCGTGAAGTGCGTCCATCTCGGTCATTTCTCGGCCTCTTTGCGCAGAAGCTCGAGCGCCTCGTCGCGCGAGGAGATCGTCCCCGCGGCCCGCTCCTCCTCGACCAGGTCGAGCAGGCGGCCGATCTCCGGCCCCGGCGGGAGCCCGAGCTCGTCGCCGCGGAGGAAAGGCCCGGCGGGATCGGCCTCGCGCGCCGCCTCGAGCGCGGCGAGCAGCTCCTCGTCGCCGCCGTGGAGCCGTGCGGCATCCGTCGCCCACGGCTCGGTCGCTCGCCGGAAACGGTGGATCGCGCGTGGCGAAAGGTCGACGGGAAGCTCGGCGGCGAGCATGGAGCGAGCGTACCGCCTGAGCTGGTTCGAGATGGGCAGCCGCTCCAGCGAGCCGCCGAAGACGCCGACGAGGAGCAGGCGCGTGTCGCCGTCGGCAACGCGGTCGAGCCGCTCGAGCGAGCCGCCGAGCGGCTCGAGCAGCCCGAGCTCGGCGAGCCGCGGATACGCGCTCGCCGACAGCTGCGCGAGCTCGCCGAGGATCCGCTCCCCGGCGGGACGCGTGACCAGTCGCGGCGTCGCGCGCGGATCAGCTCCTCGGTGCCCGGGTCGATCCGGAACCCCAGCTGGTCCTCGAGCCGGACGGCTCGCAGCAGGCGGAGCGGATCGTCGCGGAAGACGGTCTCGCGCGACGGCGCGGATGAGGCGCTGCCTCGAGGTCGCGCGCGGCCGTCGAACGGGTCGAGCTCGCTCGCCGCCGGCGAGCGGCCGCGCGATCGCGTTGATCGTGAAATCGCGGCCTCGCCAGGTCCTCCTCGATCCCGTCTGCGAGCGGCGTGAAGTCGACGGTGCGGCCGTCGCGGTAGGCGACGCGCCAGGCTCCGTGCGGGCCGGAGAGCGCGGAAGACCGCGCCGCCGGCGCGCTTCCCGTATGCGTCCGCGGCCGCCTTCGGGTCGCGGCAGGCGATGTCGAGGTCGAGAATGGGCTTGCCGAGCAGCTCGTCGCGGATCGCGCCGCCGACGACCCACGCGTCCTCCCCGGCCAGCACCTCCCGCGCGGCCTCAAGCATCGACGACCTCCCGCTCCGCCCGCTCGGGGCCGGACTCGATCCGGGTCGTGATCTCGTAGTTGATCGTCCCCGCGTGCCTCGCGTGCTCCTCGACGAGAAGGCCGTCCCCGATGATCGTCACCGTCTCGCCTACGGGCAGCTCGCGCGGCAGCTCGACAGCGAACGAGTCCATCGAGACGGTGCCCGACGCGCGCGGCAGCGCTCGCCGGCGACCAGCACCTCGGTTCCGGTCAGGTCGCGGCGGAAGCCGTCCCCATAGCCGACCGGGACGAGGCCGATCCAGGTGTGCTGATCGGCGACGAAGCGGCGGCCGTAGCCCGTGCTCTCGCCCGGCTCGAGGCGCTTGACCTGGGCGAGACGGCTGCGCCAGCCGAGCACCGGCTCGAGCCCGTCGTCCGCGGGATCGCTAGCCGAACGGAGAGAGGCCGTACAGCGCGACGCCGCAGCGGGCGGCGTCGAAGCGGGCGTCCGGGATCCGGAGCGCCGCGGCGCGAGTTGGCCGCGTGGCAGAGCAGCTTCGGGTAGCGGCCGGCCGCCTCGCGGAAGCGCTCGAGCTGCCGCTCGGCGAAGACCTGTCCGTGTCGGCGGTGGCCAGGTGGGTCATCAGGCCGACGACGTTCTCCGTCGGCTCCGGGAGCTCGCGGTAGCCGTAGCGGCCCATGCCCGTGTCGAGCTTCAGATGGACGGGCACGTCCCGGGGATCGGCGCCGCCGCCGACGGCGAGCTCGAGCCGCGCCTCGCGGGCGTCGCGCAGTCGGCTCCTCCACCGGGCCCATGACGAGGATGCGCGCCTCGCGGAACCGTTCGCGCAACGCCATCGCCTCGGGGACGGTGACGACGCAGAGGGCGGCCGCGCCCGCCTCCAGCGCGGCGCGCGCCGGCGTCGCGGCGCCGTGCCCGTAGCCGTCGGCCTTGACCACCGCCCAGAGCTCGGCGCCCTGCGAGCGCCTCGAGCAGCCGCGCGCGTTCCGGCGCAGCGCGCCGAGGTCAATCGTGATCGCCGAGCCGCATCCGGAAGCGCCTCGATCACGTCTCCGGCGACCAGCCCGCGCGACTTGCCCGACCGGATGGCGGCGATGCCGTGCGCAACGCGTCGCCGCGGCCGCAGCAGTCTGAGCGTCTCCGTCGCTTGGCGAGGAACGCGCGCGGCGATCCCGGTCAGGACGTCGCCCGTGCCCGCAGCCGCGAGCGCCGGCGTCGTGTGGTGCCGTGCACGAGCACCGGACGTCCGGGCGCGCCGATCAGCGTGTCGGCGCCCTTGAGCAGGACGACGCAGCCGAAGCGCTCGACCGCGCGGCCAAGCGCCTCGAGCCGGTGCGCGTCCACCCAGGACGACTCCTCGCCGATCAGACGTCCGAGCTCGCCCGAATGCGGCGTCAGCACCGTCGCCGCCTCCCGCGTGAACGGCTCCAGCTCGTGCAGCGCGTCGGCGTCGACCACGGCCGGCACGTCCGTCTCCTCGAGCAGCCGCCGGACGAGCGCCTTCTTCTCCGGCGAGCGGCCGAGACCGGGCCCGAGCGCGAGCGCCCCCGCGCGGCCGACCGCGTCGAAGACGTCGTCGAGCGGGCGCTTGACCGCCTCCACCACGAGCGTCTCGAGCACGGGTAGGGACTCCTCCGGCGCCGCCACCGCCACGTAGCCCGCGTCGGCGCGGAACGCGGCGCGCGCGGCGAGCGCGGCCGCGCCGGACATCCCCTGCGAGCCGCCGACGACGAGCACGGAGCCGGCCGAATACTTGTTGTCCCGCTCGGTCTTGCGCGGGACGAGGCCGAGGATCTCGGCGGTGACGAGCTGGTGCTCGGTCGAGCGCGGCTGGAGCCCGATGTCCTCCAACTCGAGCTCGCCGGCCCGGAAGCGTCCCGGGCGCGACGACGAGGCCCACCTTGAGGCCGTGGAACGTGACCGTGAGCGCCGCCTCGACGGCTGCGCCGGCGACTTCGCCCGTGGAGGCGTTGACCCCGGAGGGGACGTCCACCGACGACGACCGGCGACGCCCGCGGCGTTGATCTGCTCGATCTGCCGCGCCGTCTCCGGACGCGGCTCGTCACGAAAGCCGGTCCCGAAGAGCGCGTCGACGATGACGTCGCGCCCGGGTCGGCACGTCCTGGCCGGCTTCGACGACCTCCGCCACCGAGCAGCCCGGCCGCGATGCGGCCGTCGCCGCCGTTCGACCCCTCCCGCAGACCGCGACGACGCGAGCGCCCGGATAGTGTCTGGAGACGGTGGCGGCGACCGCGCCGCCGGCGCGGTTCATCAGCTCGGAGTCGTGCCCGGATAGCCCGGATACGCCTCCTCCGCGGCGCGCATCTCCTCCGAGGTGTAGAGCGGCTCAAACATCGCGAGGCGACACCACTGCGATCGCGGCGGCGAGCTCGCGCGAGTGCGTCATCGACAGCTCGATCGCGCCTGCCTCGACGCGCTCTGCCCACGCCGCCGTCCTCCCCGACAGGTGCACCCCCGGCTTCGGCCGACCGCGGATCTCGATCTCCCGCCAGGTGAAGTAGACGCCCGAGCCGAGGGCCTTTCCGACCGCCTCCTTCCCGGCGAAGCGCGCGGCGTAGTGCTGCGCCGGGTTGGGCCGGGAGTCGCAGTACGCACGCTCGGCCTCGGTGAAGCAGCGCTCCTTGAATCCCGGATAGCGCTCGAGCGCGCGCGCGACGCGCCCGATCTCGATCAGGTCAATTCCAATCCTCACGCCGCCGCGGCTCGGGGAAGACCGCAGTGCTCCCGGGCAAGCCGGGCTCGCCCCGTCGAGATCTTCGTCACGCGCGACGGCTCGACGTCCAGCCATTCGGGAGCTCGGCGATCGAGTCGAGGACGCCGTCGGGGTGGATGGGCGAGGCGTCGAGTGCCTCCTGCCGGAACTTGCCCGTGCGGACGAGCACGCCCTTCAGCCCGGACTTCTGCGCACCGTCGATGTCCACCTCGAGGTCGTCGCCGATCATCCAGCTGCGCTCGGCGTCCGCGTCCAGCGCATCCAGCGCGGCCTTGAAGAACAGTGGGCTCGGCTTGCCGATCAGCGTCGCCTCCGTCTCGGCCGCGTACTCCAGGCCGGCAACGAAGGCGCCGGTGTCGAGGAGCGGCCCGCGCGCGGTCTCCCACCAGCGGTTTCGGTGGAGGCAGAAGAGGTCGGCCCCTGCCTCGAGCTCGGCGAACGCACGCGCCAGGTTCATGTAGCTGAACACCTGGTTGGTCGCGTAGGACTCGTCCGCGCCGCCGATCAGCACGGCATCGGCGCTGTCGCCGACGAGCTCGATTCCCTTCAGGTCGTCGATGATCCGCGGCATCGTCAGCGCCAGGACGCGCCTGTCCGCCAGCGCTCGCGCTGCCGCGACCGGCGTCGTCTGGAGCTCGTCCTCCTCGAGGTCGATCCCGATCCGCTGGAGCTCGAACGCGAGGTCCTTGCGCGCCCGCGTCGTGTTGTTCGTGACGAAGCGGAGCCGGTGGCCGGCATCGCGCAACTGCGCGACCGCCACGGACGCGCCGGGCACCAATTCCCACGAGACGTGGAGCACGCCTTCCACGTCGAGCAAAATGGCCGCCATGGACGGCGAGTCTATTCGGGTCACGCGGTCGGTGACCGTGCCCCGGTCGGAGATCGAGCTGCGCTTCTCGCGCTCGAGCGGACCTGGCGGACAGCACGCGCAGAAGACGGAGTCGCGAGTCGAGGCGGTGTTCGACGTCGAGTCCTCGACAGCGCTGACCGAACGGCAGAAACACCGCGTAATCACGCGCGCAGGGCCTGTGCTGCGCGCGATCGCCCAGGACGAACGGAGCCAGTGGAGGAACCGCGAGCTCGCGGTCGGCCGGCTGGTGGAGCAGCTCCGCGCAGCGTTGCGGATCGAGCGCCCGCGCCGGCCGACGAAGCCGACCAAGGCTTCCAAGGAGCGACGGCTCGAGCAGAAGCGGCGGCGCTCCGAGACCAAACGTCTCCGCAAACCCCTCTAGCTCAGTGCCCGTGGTGGCCGGCGTGCGCCATGGGCGCCGCCTCCCGCGCCGCGGCGCCGAGGAACGCATCGGGATCGGCGTCGAATCGAGCCTTGCACTTCGCGGAGCAGAAGTAGACAGGCTTGCCGCCATATGCGCTTCGGTGCGGCGTCTTGCGATCGACGGTCATCCCGCAGACCGGGTCTTTCGCGCCGCGCCGAAGCGTGAGCCCCCACAGGAGGCCGAAGACGATGAAGGCGACGATGTTCAGCGCCGTCGTGTAGTTCCAGTCGATCCCGCGGTTCGTGATCGAGTCGATCGAAGGACGCTTCGTCGGCACCAGATCGACCGCGGTGAAGATCCCGTCCACCGCAAGGGCGGCGAGCACCATGCAGACGAACATGATCGCCACGATCCGCCAGGTGACCTTCCAGCCGTAGAACTTGCGGTAGATCAGCACGATCGGAATGACGATCAGGTCCGCGTAGATGAACGCCATCACGCCGGAGAACGAGATTCCACCGGCCCAGAGCACGGCTGCGAGCGGGACGTTCCCGACCGAGCAGACGAACGAGAGGACCGCGACGATCGGCCCGACGATCACGTTCTCGAGCAGCTTGACCGGACCCGACGCGTCGGTGACGAAGAGATCGTTGAAGAACGACATCGGCAGCAGCGCGATGAACCCGGCGATGAGGAAGCCGGCGCTGATCTCCTTCCAGAGCATCTGCCAGTCGCCGCGGAAGTTGTGCGCCACGTCCGACCACGCGTCGAGGGAGGTGAGCCGCTCGCGCCACGATCTCGCCGAGGCGGCCGAAGCGTGCTGGTGGCCGGCGGCCGCGGCCTGCGCGTGCACGCGCGCGTCCGCCTCGAGCTTCCGGGTGATGAAGAGCCGAACCCCCAGCCACATCATCGCGATCAGGAAGATCCCGCCGACGAACTCGGCGAGCGTGAACTGCCAGCCGATGAAGATCCAGAGGACGATCCCGATCTCGAAGACGAGGTTGGTCGAGGCGAACTGGAAGACCATCGCAGTCGCGAAGCTCGCGCCCTTCTCGAACATCGAACGCGCGATCGCGGTCGCCGCGTAGCTGCAGGAGGACGAGGCGGCGCCGAGGCCGGTCGCGAGCGTGACCGAGCGCAGCCCGCGCCCGCCGAGAGCGCCCTCCATCCGCGAGCGCGGCACCCAGGCCTGGACGATCCCCGAGAGGAGGAAGCCGAGCACGAGCGCCCACCAGACCTCCCACGCCATCTGGAGCGCGAACCAGAGGCCGTCGCCGATCTTGTCGAGAACCGCCATGGAAAAACGGTATCGCTAGCGCGTCACGATGACGGGGAAGCTGGAACTGAAGAACGTCGGCGTGCGAGGATCCACGCAATGGGCAAGTACGTGACCGATCTGCCGAGCAAGAACCCCGAGCGCTCGGTCGAGAAGATCGAGGGCTTCCTGCGCAAGCAGGGCTTCTTGAAGAGCGGCCGACCGGGCAAGGAGGTGTGGAAGCGCACGTCGTCGGCGATCCTCAGCCCCGAGTACATCTCCGTGAGCGCCGGCGACGACCACGTCCATCTGGAGGCGTGGGTCAAGGCGGTCACCCCGCTCCCGCGCGTCTGGGTCGGCAAGGCGGACCCGCACTCGAAGGCGCCGGTCGGCGTGCCGTCCAAGGAGCGCCTGCGCGCGCGCCTCGAACGCATCGAGCAGCTGGTCGGCTAGGCGCTACTCGACGGTGACGGTCTTCGCCAGGTTCCGCGGCTGGTCAACGTTCAAGCCGCGCAGCCGCGCGATCCGGTAGGCGAGCAGCTGGAGCGGCACCACCGCGAGCACGGCCTGAAGGAAGGCCGGCGTGCGTGGGACGTAGATGACGTCGTCGGCGTGGTGCTGGATGTCCTCGTTCCCGTCGGTCGCGATCGCGATCACGTGTGCGCCGCGGGCCCGGGTCTCCTGGATGTTCGAGACGATCTTGTCGTAGACGTGGATGTTGGTCGCGACGACGACCACGGGTGTCCCCTGCTCGAGCAGCGCAATGGGGCCGTGCTTCATCTCGCCGGCCGAATACGCCTCGGTCGGGATGTAGGAGATCTCCTTCAGCTTGAGCGCGCCTTCGAGCGCGACCGGCAGGCCGATGTGGCGGCCGAGGTAGAGGAAGAACGGCTGGTCGTAGAAGCGCTGGGCGATCTCCTCGATCGGGTGGTTGCCGTCCAGGAAGTGATCGATCTTCTCCGGCAGCTCGTACAGCTGGTCGAGGATGAACTCGATCTCCTCCGGGGGGAGTGTCTTCCGCACCTGCGCGAGCTTGAGCGCGACCAGCGAGAGGAGGGCGACCTGCGCGGTGAACGTCTTCGAGGCGGCGACGCCGACCTCCATCCCGCAGCGTGTGTACAGGACGGTCTCGGCCTCGCGCGTGATCTGGGTTCCCATCAGGTTGGTGACCGCGAGCGTCCGCGCGCCGAGCTCGCGCGCGAGCTTGACGGCGTTGACCGTCTCGCGGCTCTCGCCGGACTGCGAGATCCCGATCACGAGCGTGTCCTTGGAGAGCACGGGGTTGCGGTAGATCCACTCGCTCGAGATGTCGGGCTCGACCGGGACGCGGGCCCACTCCTCGATGATGTAGCGGCCCGACGACGCCGGCGTGGTACGACGTCCCCGAGGCGACGATCACGATCCGGCGCAGGTTCTGGATCTCGGTCTCGGTCATCTCGAGCGCCTCGAGCACGAGCTCGCCGTGGCGGACGCGGTCGCCGATCGTCTCCCGCACCGCCTCGGCCTGCTCGTAGATCTCCTTGAGCATGAAGGTCTCGTAGCCGCCCTTCTGCGCGCTCTCGATGTCCCAGTCGACCTCGATCACGTCGCGGTCCTCGGCGGGGCCGTTGTCGAGGCTGTAGAAGGTCGCGCCCTCGGGCGTGATGGCGACGACCTCGTGATCCTCGATGAACTGGATCTGCCTCGTCTCCGTCAGGAAGGCCGCGATCGAGGAGGCGAGGAACGTCTCGCCCTTCCCGAGCCCGACCACGAGCGGGCACTGGAAGCGCGCGCCGACGAGCTGGTCCGGGTGGTCGTGGTGGATGGCGACGAAGGCGAAGTGGCCCTCGAGCTGCGCATACGCGGCGCGCACCGCGTCGACGAGGTTCCCCTCGTAGTGGCGCTCGATCAGGTGGACGACGACCTCGGCGTCCGTCTCGGAGCTGAAGCGGTGGCCGTCGGCCTGAAGCGACTCCTTCAACTCGCGGTAGTTCTCGACGATCCCGTTCAGGACGATCGCGACCTTGTGGTCCTCGCACCCGGTGAGCGGATGGGCGTTCTCCTCGCAGACGGACCCGTGCGTCGCCCAGCGGGTGTGGCCGAGCCCGGTCGTGGACTGCGAGCCGTTGTCCCCCGCCGTGCGCTTCAGGTTCTGGAGGTTGCCGACGGCGCGGACGTAGTCGAGCCCGTCGTCCTCTAGGAGGGCGAGTCCGGCCGAGTCGTACCCTCGGTACTCGAGCCGCTCGAGGCCGGCGACGAGCAGCGGCTTCGACGCTCTCGGGCCCACGTATCCGATGATTCCGCACATCCCCGCTGGCCTCCTCTGGTCGGAAACGCTCCCGAAAACGCAACGAGCCCGGCGAGCGGATCTGCGTCGATCAGCTGCCGAGCTCTCGTCGAACGAGAGCAGACATGGTACCACAGAGCCTCTCCGACTCCTCCTCGCTTTCCGCTTCCGCGAGCACTCGAATCACCGGCTCAGTCCCCGATGGACGCACGAGAATTCGGCCTGTGTGGCCGAGCTCGCGGTTCATGCGCTCGACCTCGAGGACGATCTTCTCGGGAATCTCCTTGGTACTCACGGTGACGTTCTCGAGCGCCTGCGGATAGCGCTGCATGACCGCGGCGGCGTCGGCCAGCGGCTCGCCTCCGAGTGCGCGGCACAGCAGCAGCGCCGCGACAAGCCCGTCGCCGGTGACGTGGTCTCGCAGCCAGATGATGTGCCCCGATTGCTCGCCGCCCAGGGTGCCACCTTCGCGCTTCAGCGCCTCGAGGACGTAGCGGTCGCCGACGTCGGTCGTGAGCACGCGGATGCCCCGGCCGGCCATCAGCTTGTGGAAGCCAAGGTTCGTCATCGACGTCACGGCGACGAGGTCGACGCCGAGGTGGAGGGCGAGAATCGCGAGGATCTGGTCTCCGTCGATCGCGTCCCCCTGCGCGTCGACCGCAAGCATGCGATCTCCGTCGCCGTCGAACGCGACGCCGAGGTCGAGGCCCTGGTCGCGAACGGTTCGCGAAAGGAGTCCGAGGTCGGTCGCGCCGCAGCCCTGGTTGATGTTCGTTCCGTCCGGCTCCGCCCCGACGACCGTCAGGTCGGCGCCGAGCCGGCGGAAGACCTCCGGCGCGATACCGGAGTACGCGCCGTTCGCGCAGTCGACCGCGATCCGCAGGCCGCTGACGTCGGTGCCGAAGTACTCGAGGACATGCTCGAGGTAGCGCGCTGAAACGCCGTCGTCTCGCTCGACAAACCCGGTCACGATCGCCGGCTCGTCCAGGAAGCTCTCGATTTCCTCCTCCGCCTCGTCACTGAGCTTTGCGCCGTCGCGGTCGAAGAGCTTGACCCCGTTGTACTCGGGCGGGTTGTGCGACGCGGACACGACGGCGCCGAGATCCCGCGCGCAGAGGGCAACCGCTGGAGTGGGCAGAACTCCTCCGAGAACCGCGTCTCCTCCCGCGGACAGGATCCCGCGCGCGAGGGCTTCCTCCAGCTGCGGGCCGGAACCTCGCGTGTCGCGACCCACGAGGACTTCCCCGCCGCCGACCCAGATGGTCGCGGCGCGGCCGAGCCGCTCGACGAGGTCCGGGGTCAGGCTGTCGCCGACGACGCCGCGAACGCCGTCCGTTCCGAAGTAACGCCTCGTCATGGGTGGCGGAGCCTACCGAGCGTGTTTTGCGAAGGTTCCCCCATGCGAGTCAGCAGAGATGAGCTGCGGTCCGCGCTCCGGCAGGCAGAAGTCTCGAAGATCGGCGCCGCACGAAACGGCATTCACCCAAGCGCTAAAAGCGCAGCTTTTAGCGCTTACTGAACTGCGGCGCCTTGCGCGCCTTGTGCAGGCCGGCCTTCTTGCGCTCCACGATCCGTGCGTCGCGCGTGAGGAACCCCGCGCGCTTCAGCGGGATGCGCAGGCTCGGGTCGGCCTCGACCAGCGCGCGGGCGATGCCGTGGCGGACGGCGCCCGCCTGGCCGCTTGGCCCGCTGCCGTGGACGCGCACGCGGAGATCGTACGACCCCTCTGCGTCGGCGACCCTCAGCGGCGCCATCACCATCTCGCGGTGCGCCTGGCGCGGGAAATAGTCCTCGATCGTCCTCCCGTTGAACCAGGTCGAGCCGTCTCCCGGCCGCAGGATGACGCGCGCGACCGCAGTCTTGCGCTTGCCGGTGCCCATGTACTGGGCGCGCTCTGTCTGGGCGGAGCTCATGAGAGATCGAGTGCCTTCGGCGCCTGCGCCTCGTGCGGATGCTCCGGACCAGCGTAGATCTTCAGCTTGAGCAGCTGCTGCCGTGCGAGGCGGTTGCGGGGCAGCATGCCCTTGACGGCCTTCCGCAGCACGTCGGTCGGCCGGCGGTCGAGCTGCTCGCGCAGCGTCCGCTCCTTGAGCCCACCGGGGTAGCCGGAGTGCCGGTAGTACATCTTCTCGTCCATCTTCTTTCCGGTGACGGCGACCTTCTCGCAGTTCACGACGACGACGAAGTCACCGGTGTCGGTGTGGGGCGTGTACTGCGGCTTGTCCTTGCCGCGCAGCGTGTCGGCGATGCGCGTGGCAAGACGGCCAAGGGTCTTTCCCTCGGCGTCAACGACGTACCACTCGCGAGGCACCTCGCCGGTCTTTGCGTTCCAGGTCTTCTGCATAGAAGCGGCGGACTAGGCGTCCGCCGGGGAGAAATGCTAGCAACAGAGCGCGGTTTTCAGCTGGCGCCGAAAGGAGCCGGCGCCGCCGTGCGAAGGGTGCCGGACGTAGGGCGCGCCGAGCGCCGCCTCGGCCAGGCGGCCGACTGCGATCACGCGCCGGCCGCGCGTGAGCGAGCGCACGAACGGCAGGCCCTCCTCCACCTCTCGGCGCGACGGGCGCCGGTTGGTCGTCGCCGTGCCCGGATGGGTCGGCACGACATTCCAGAGCAGCACCTGCTCCTCGATTCCGAGCTCGGCGAGCACGGCACGGACGATCGTCGCGGTCGCCTCCGCCGGTCCCGTCCCGGTCAGCTGCCGCTCGGAGGTGAACGGGATGCCCGACACGCGCGCGCCGCGGTAGCCGGGCGCCTCGCCAACGAGGAGGACGGGCGCCTCGGCGCGCGAGGCGAGATACTCACGGAGCCGACGGCGCCGAAGATTCGCGCGCGGCCCGTTGCGGTAGAAGTTGAAGGTCGCCCCGATCTCCGCCTTGGCCAGCTCTCCGACAACGTCCACGATCACGGTCCGCACCTTGACAGACGGCGGCCAGAAGCCGCTGGACGTCGCCGGCGAGGTCGCCGACTTCCTCGGCGCGGCGAAGCGGACGCTCGACCTGGCGCAGTACGACTTCAACCTGGGGCCGGAGACGGCGGCCGTCGTCGGCGCCGCCATCCGCGACGCAGCCGCGCGTGGCGTCGAGGTCCGGATCGCGTACAACCTCGACCACCGTCTGCCGATCCCGGTGCCGCCGCCCCCCGAGCCGGACGCTGCGCTGATCGCGGGTTTCGGCGTTCCTTCACGGGCGATCGCGGGGGTTCCCGATCTCATGCACCACAAGTACGTCGTGCGTGATGGCGAGGCGGTCTGGACCGGCTCGCTGAACTGGACGGACGACTCGTGGTCACGGCAGGAGAACGTCATCGCCGTCGTTCACTCGCCCGAGCTCGCCGGCCGCTTCACCAAGGACTTCGACCAGATGTGGAACGCCGGAACGGTCGAGGAGACCGGCCGCGTCGATCCCTCCGCAGTCGACGCGGGAGGCGTCGAGATACGTGCGTGGTTCACGCCGACCTACGGGGAGGATCTCTCGCACCGCATCGCCAACGCGATCGGAAAGTCGCGCCGGCGCGTCCGGATCTGCTCACCGGTCCTGACGGCGGCGCCCGTGATCTCGACGCTGGCGCAGAGAGTCTCCGAAGGCGACCTGGATGTGGCCGGCTGCATCGACGCGACGCAGATCAACGGCGTCTTCCACGACTGGCACCGCGACGGGAACGCCGCCTGGAAGATCCCGATTCTGGAGCGGGTGCTCGAGGCGCCCTTCTCCGGCAAACCGTCGGCGCCATACGAGGCGCAGAGCGTCCACGACTTCATGCACGCAAAGGTCACGGTGGCCGACGACGTCGTTTTCACGGGCAGCTTCAACCTCTCGCGCCGCGGCGAGAAGAACGCGGAGAACATGATCGAGATCCACGACGCGGCCCTCGCCGAGCGGCTCGCTTCGTTCGTGGACGGTGTGCGGGCCCGCTACCCCCGCTTCAAACACGGGGGAACCCAGGGTTCCCCCGTGAGCCCCCTCCTTGAACAGCCTAGTCGCGCACTCGCTTCGGGGCTGCGCTCGGGCAAGCCCGGCTCCGCCCGCGCGGCTCCGGTGAAGTCGGCGCGCCCGAAGCGGCGGTCGCTAGGCCGGTTCGTCTTCCGTCGCTTCTTCGGCCTGGTCGCCGTGTTCAACGATGTCGCCGGGCTGGAAGAGGATCCCCTTCAACGTGTCGCGCCAGCGCGGGCTGCGGCGGGTGAGGAACTCCAGGTCCATCCCGAAATGCTTGAACTCCTCCCCCATCGCGTCCTCCATGATCGCCCGCGCCTCCTCGTCCTTCTCGACGTCGAGGCGCTGGTGGTACCAGTTGATCGCCTCGGCCTCCTCGATCAGCGAGGTGCAGATGCGCGCGAACGTGCGGGCTTCGTCCGAGAGCTCGTCCGGCGGCTCGTGGTACTGCTCGGTCGGCACGACGAGCAACCCTATTCCCACTCGATCGTGGATGGCGGCTTCGAGGAGATATCCAGCGCGACGCGGTTGACCCCTGGGATCTCGTTGATGATCCGGCTCGAGATCGTCTCCAGGAGGTCGTAGGGCAGGCGCGCCCAGTCGGCGGTCATCGCATCCTCCGAGGTGACGGCGCGGATGACGATCGGATACGCGTACGTCCGCTCGTCCCCCTGCACGCCGACGGAGCGGATCCCGGGCAGCACCGCGAAGCTCTGCCAGAGGTCGCGGTACAGCCCGGCGCGGCGGATCTCTTCCTGGAGGATCGAGTCCGCCTCGCGCAGGATCTCGAGCCGCTCGTGTGTGACCTCGCCGATGATCCGGATGGCGAGGCCGGGGCCGGGGAACGGCTGCCGCCAGACCATTCGCTCGGGGAGCCCGAGCTCGGCGCCGACACGGCGCACCTCGTCCTTGAAGAGCAGGCGCAGCGGCTCGACGAGCTCCATCTCCATGTCCTCGGGCAGCCCGCCGACGTTGTGGTGCGACTTGATGACGGCCGCGTTCTCGCTCCCGCCCGACTCGATCACGTCGGAATAGAGCGTCCCCTGCACGAGGTGCCGGATCTCGCCGAGGTTCCCCGCCTCCTCCTCGAAGACGCGGATGAACTCCTCGCCGATCCGGCGGCGCTTCTCCTCTGGGTCGGTCACGCCGTCGAGCCGTGCGAGGAAGCGCTCCTCCGCGTCGACGTGGACGAGCGGGCACATGGAAGTGTCCGCGGAACGTCTCGACGACCTGCATCGCCTCGTCCTTCCGCAGCAGGCCATGGTCGACGAAGACGCACGTGAGCTGGTCGCCGACCGCCTTGTGGACGAGCAGCGCGGCGACGGCCGAGTCGACCCCGCCGGAGAGACCGCAGATGACCCGCTCGTGACCGACCTGGGCGCGGATCCGCTCGACCTGCTCCTCGATCACGGCGGTCGCCGTCCAGGTCGCCGGCGCGTCGGCGACGGCATAGAGGAAGTTCTTGAGGATGTCGTTGCCGTGCGGCGTATGCACGACCTCGGGATGGAACTGGACGCCGTACAGGTTCCGCTCGGGCGCCTCGAAGGCCGCCACCGGAGTGGACGGCGACGTGGCGGACGACCTGCGCGCCTTGCGGCGCCTGCGTGACCGTGTCGCGGTGGCTCATCCACACGCTCTGCTCGTCCGGCGTCCCTTCGAACAACCGGCCGCCCTGCGCCTCGAGTGGCGTCTTGCCGAACTCGGAGACGCCCGTGCGATCGACCGCGCCGCCGAGCTCGAGCGCCATCAGCTGCGCGCCGTAGCAGATGCCGAGCGTGGGGATGCCGAGCTCGAACAGCTTGGGATCGACGTGCGGCGCGTCCTCCGCGTAAACCGACGCGGGCCCGCCGCTCAGAATCAGCGCGAGTGGGTTCCGGGCGCGAATCCGCTCCGCCGCGATGTCATGCGGCACGAGCTCCGAGTAGACGCGGCATTCGCGGACGCGGCGCGCGATCAGCTGCGAGTACTGGCCGCCGCAGTCGACGACGAGGACCGGGCGCTCCTCCGGAGCGGGCTCCGGAAGGTGAACGACCTCCGCCTCAGCGGCGATAGTTCGGCGCCTCTTTCGTGATGGTCACGTCATGGGGATGCGACTCGCGCAGCCCCGCGGCGGTGATCCGCACGAAGCGCGCGCGGTGCATGTCCTCGATCGTCGGCGCGCCGCAATAGCCCATCGCCGCCCGCAACCCACCGATGAGCTGGTACACGATCGGCGCCAGCGACCCCTTGTAGGAGACGCGCCCCTCGATCCCTTCGGGCACGAGCTTGTCGACGTCCTCGACATCGCCCTGGAAGTAGCGGTCCTTCGAGAACGAGCGCGCCCGCATCGCGCCGAGCGAGCCCATGGCGCGGTACTCCTTGAAACGCTCGCCGTGGTGGACGATCACGTCGCCCGGAGCCTCGTCGGTGCCGGCGAGCATCGAGCCGAGCATGACCGCGTCGGCGCCGGCGGCGATCGCCTTGGCGAGGTCGCCGGAGCTCGTCATCCCTCCGTCGGCGATGACCGGGACGTCGTGCTGCGCGGCGGCCGAGACGCAGTCGAAGATCGCGGTCACCTGGGGAACGCCGACGCCCGCGACGATCCGCGTGGTGCAGATGCTCCCAGGCCCGATGCCGGCCTTGACGGCGTCGGCGCCCGCGTCGATCAGCGCCTCGGTCGCCGCGGCGGTCGCGACGTTGCCGGCGACGAGCTCGACGTCGCAGAGCCCCTTCAGCTTCCGCACCATCTCGAGCACGCCTTGCGAGTGTCCGTGCGCCGTGTCGACGATGAGGACGTCCACGTCGGCCGCGACGAGCGCTTGCGCGCGTTCGACCGCGTCGCCGCCGACGCCGACGGCGGCGCCGACGCGCAGCCGGCCGCGCTCGTCCTTGCTCGCGTTCGGGTACTGGAGCTTCTTCTGGATGTCCTTGACGGTGATCAGGCCCTTGAGGAGACCTGCCTCGTCCACGACCGGCAGCTTCTCGATCTTGTTGCGGTGGAGGATCGCCTCCGCCTCCGCCAGCGTGGTGCCGACCGGCGCGGTCACGAGGTCGCGGCTGGTCATCAGCTCCGAGACCGAGCGCCCGACGTCGTTCTCGAAGCGGAGGTCGCGGTTGGTGAGGATCCCGACGAGGACGCCGCTGCCCTCCGTGATCGGGACGCCGGAGATGTGGTACCGCTCCATCAGCTCGAGCGCCTCGGAGACGAGCGCCGTCGGCGGCAGCGTCACGGGCTCGACGATCATCCCGGCCTCCGACCGCTTGACCTTGTCGACCTCGGCCACCTGGTCTTCGATCGACAGGTTGCGGTGGACGATGCCGATCCCGCCCTCGCGCGCCAGCGCGATCGCGAGGCGCGCCTCGGTCACCGTGTCCATCGCGGCCGAAACGATCGGGATCTCGAGCGTGATCGAGCGGGTCAGCTGCGTCGCGGTCGAGACGTCATTCGGAAGGACGTGCGACTCGGACGGGCTGGAGGAGCACGTCGTCGAACGTCAGCCCCTCCTTCGAGAACTTGGCGTCGAGGGCGAGGAGGCGCTCGAGGTCGGTCGGCGACAGCTCGATGCTCATTCGCAGGCCCCTTTAACAGAAGAGACCCAGGCGCACACATCCGCCCGGGCCGATGAACGTCCTTTTGTCTCGCCTCTCAACTTCCGACGATCCTAGCAAGTCAGCCAGACGCAACCGGGTCGAGCATCCGGACGTCGACCTCCGAGGCCAGGCGCGCGGCGTGTCGCGGGTCGAAGCGCCCGGCGCCGACCTCGAGCGTCGCGGCGGTCCCGGCGGCAACCGCGCTCCGCACCGCGTCCTCCGCCGAGCGGCCGGCGGCCAGCGCCGCGATGAAGCCTGCGAGCAGGACGTCGCCGGCGCCGACGGGTGAGATCGTGTCGACCAGCGTGGCGCTCGCGTGGTACGCGGTCTTGTGCCGGTTCTCGCGCAGCAGCGCGTAGCAGCCGGACTCCTGCGTGATCAGCACGTTGCGCGCGCCGAGCTCCGCGATCTCCTCGAGCGCGAAGGAGAAGTCCTCGGTCTCGGCCAGCTCCTGGCCGACGAGATCTTCCGCCTCGCCCTGGTTCGGAGAGACGAGGAACGGCTCGGCGTCCATCCCGCGCCGCAGCGGCTCGCCCTCGGTGTCGAGCACGGTGCGCGTGCCGTGCCGGTTGAGGTCGCGAATCGCCTCGCTGTAGAAATCCTCCTCCACGCCGCGCGGCAGCGTCCCCGCGAACACCACGAAGTCGGCGGAGCGCGCGTGGTAGTGGAGCTTCTCGAGCAGCCTCTCCAGCTCGTCACGCGTCACGTGCGGGCCCCACTCGTTGATCTCGGTGAACGAGCCCGCGGTCGGATCGACGACGGCGGAGGACGTGCGCGACTCGTCCTCGATGCGGACGAAGTCGTTGAGGATCGCTTCAGCCGAAAGCTCCTCGAGGATGCGCTGGCCCGTCCGCCCGCCGACGAGCCCCGTCGCGACCACCGGGACGTCGAGCAGCTTCAGGGCGCGGGCGATGTTGATGCCCTTCCCACCGGCCAGCGTGAGCGCCTGGCTCGCGCGATGCCGGTGACCGAGCTGGAAGTTCGGGACGGTCAGCGTGCGGTCGATCGCGGCGTTGAGGGTGACGGTGACGATCATCGACTAGAACCAACCGAAGAGGTTGGAGAACGTCCGCCCGATGTACCAGCCGGCGCGGTCGGCAAACCCCGGCGCGGAGACGGAACGGGCCGCCACCAGCGGCCGCGCGCCGACGAGACGACCGTCCGGAGTAGACGCGCACCTGGCCGACCGCCTGCCCGCGCGTGACCGGGAAGATCGAGCGTCTGGGGCACGACGACCTTCTCGACCAGCGGCCGCCCGACCCGAACGGGGCGGACGAGCGGACGCCGGGCGACGAGGTTGACGGTGCCGCGGTCGAAACCAGTCGCGGCCCGGGCGTACGCACCGCCGGCGGCGATCAGGGTCGCGCGCCGGTACTGCGACAGGCCCCAGGTCAGCAGTGACGCGAGATCGGCGTCCCGCTGCTCCTCGGAGGGCGAGCCGAGGATGGTCGCATAGACGGTCACGCCGCTCCGGCGCGCCGCGGCGACCTCCGACCAGCCGGCGAGATCGGTGTGGCCGGTCTTGACGCCGAAGAGACCCGGGTACGAATAGAGCAGCGTGTTGCGCGTGTAGACCGTCCGTCCACCCTCGATGTCCGCACTGGTCTCGCGGACGATCCGCCGGACGACCGGGCGGCGCATGAGGATCCGTGCGAGCTTGGTGACGTCGCGCGCGCTCGACACGTGGCCTGGGGCGTCCAGCCCATCGGGGCGGACGAAATGCGTGTCCCGCAGCCCGAGCCGGCGCGCCTTCGCGTTCATCATCGCCACGAAGCGGGCCTGGCTCCCATGCCCGACGTAGTACGCAAGCGTGTCGGCCGCGTCGTTCGCGCTCGGGATCAGCGCGGCCTCGATCAGGTCGCGAACCGGAATCCGCTCTCCCTCCCGCAGGAAGATGGTCGACTCGCCGATCGTGGTCACTTCCTCGGGGACGGTGGCGACCGCGTCCAGGCGCGCGTGCTCGAGCGTGACGAGCACGGTCATCAGCTTGGTGATGCTCGCGATCGCGCGCCGGTCCTGCGCGTGGGCGGAGGCCAGAACCTCCCCGGTCGCCCCGTTCTCGACGATGTAGGCCCCACCCTGGACGGGAGGTGGCCCGGCCAGTGCCGGCGAGGAGAGGACGAGGGCAGAAGCTGCGGCGGCGATGAGCGCCTTTAGAGGCCTCACGTACCGGGATGCTAGTGAATGCGGAGCCGCTGACCGATGTCGAGGGCGTTCGGGTCGACCTGCGGATTGAGCGCGACCAGGTCGTCCAGGGTGGTGTCGAACCGCTCGGCGACGACGCCTAGTGTGTCACCAGGGCGAACGCGGTAGAACTGGCGCTTGCCGGCCGGGACCGTCGAAGTGACGGTGGCGGAGGGCGTGGAGACCTTGTTACTGGCGTTCAGGCCGGCGCGCACGAGCAGCGCAGCCGCCGTCACGGCGGCCAGGAACGCGATCGGTGCTCCGTAGCGCGCGAGCGGTGTCCGCCACTCCTGTGCCCCCATGCTCTACCACCCTGAGATGGCCCAGACCTCACGCTGTAGTCGCGCGGCCTCTGCGCCGGTCGCCGTCCGCCAGTCGAGATCGGAGGAGCGGAACGCGTAGATGAGCGAGCGCGAGACGCTGACGAGCGCACTCGCCGGCCCGCTGGTGAACGCGCGGGCCACGTCCGCGGGCGTCGCGCCCTGGGCGCCGATCCCGGGAAGCAGCAGCGGCGCCTGCGGCAGCAGCCGCCTGGCCTCGCCGACCTCGCGCGGATGGGTCGCGCCGACGACGGCACCGACGCTCGACAGCCCGCAGTCGCCGACGAGGTCTTCGCCCCAGGAAGCGACCAGCTCGGCCACCTGGTGCCAGAGCGGGCGGCCGTCCGAGAGCTTCAGGTCCTGGACGTCCCCGCCGGCGTTCGAGGTCTTGAGCACGCAGAAGATCCCCGCGCCCTGCCGCCGAGCGCTCTTGAAGAACGGCTCGAGCGACTCGCGTCCCAGATACGTGTGGACGGTGATGGCGTCCCCGACCGGGCCGTCGCCGTTCCGGGGCTCGAGGTACGCCGTGGCGTAGGCACGGGCGGTCGAGCCGATGTCGCCGCGCTTCGCGTCGACGAGGATCACGAGCTCCGCCGAGCGGGCGTACGCGCAGACGTCCTCGAAGGACTTCATCCCGTGCGAGCCGAGCGCCTCGAAGAACGCGATCTGCGGCTTGACGCCGACGACGTAGGGCGCGACCGCATCGATCACGCCGCAGCAGAAGCGCGTACACGCGGCTGCCGCCTGCTCCCGCCCCAGCGACGCTTCGCCGCGCAGCTCGACCGGGAACTGCTCGGGACGTGGATCGAGACCGGCGAGGAGCTGGCTGCGCTTGCGCTCGACCGCTGCGGCAAGGCGATCGGCAAACAGCGTCGTCCCGATCGCGGCCGTGGCTTCCATCACCTCATAAGGTACCGCCGCGAGCGGCGCACTCCTGCTCTGTAAGAAACGCGGGGGGAGCGCAGGGCTCCCCCCGGGTCGAAAACCTCTAGTAGCCGCCGCCTCCGCCGCCGCTACTGCTCTCGCCTCCACTTTCGCCGCCGCCCATCCCGCCGCCGCTCATTCCGCTGCTCATTCCGCCGCCGCTCTTGACGGCCTGCTTCAGCGTGCTGCCTGCCGAGAACTTGGGAACGGTGGACGCCGGGATCTGGACCTTCTGGCCCGGGTTCCTCGGATTGACGCCCATGCGGGCGGCGCGATTCGCGGTCGAGAACTTGCCGAAGCCGGTGAACGTGATCTGGTCGCCACGCTTGAGCGAGTCGGTGACCACGTCGAGAAAGGCATCGACGGCCTTGCCGGCATCGCGCTTGCTCAGGTCTGACTTCGACGCGACGCGGTCGATGAAGTCCTGCTTTGTCACATTTGCCACGAGACGCTCCTCCTTGAGAAGTACATGGGCCGCATCGGAGCCTAACAGGCTGGTGCTTTCGGCTCAACCATGCGGTTTTGCTGCACTTTTTCGCAATTCAAGCAACGATGATGCCCGATAGAGCGGATGGAGCCTCACTCCGACGCGCGCGAGCGCGTCCACACCGCCCTCTTCGCGGTCGACGACGCAGACCGCCGTTCGGCACTCGAGACCCGCCTCGCGCAGGGCTCCGACGGCCTGCGAGAGGGCCCCTCCGGACGTGACGACGTCCTCGATCAGGCAGACGCGGTCGCCGGCTTCGAATGCGCCCTCGATCCGGTTTGCCGTCCCGTACTCCTTGGCCTCGTCGCGGACGATCACGAACGGAAGCCCCGACGCGATCGACGCGGACGCGGCGAGGACGACGGCGCCGAGGACCGGACAGGCGAGGCGCACGGCCTCTGGCTCGTGCTCCTCGACGGCGGCGCTCAGGCGGCGGCCGAGCGCTTCGAGGACGTCCGGCTGCGTCTCGAAGCGGAACTTGTCGAAGTAGAAGGTCGAGCGCTTGCCGGAGCGAGGACGAAGTCGCCCTCGAGGTAGCCGTGCTCCACGAGCGACCGGCCGAGCGCTTGTCGTCGGTTCACGCCGCGCGGACTTCGCGGGCCAGCGAGAGCAGCAGCGAGCCCTCGGGGCCGTCCTCGCCGAGCGAAGTCAGTGACCCATCGGCGAGATAGACGTCGACGCGAGCCTGGCTCCCCTGCCCGAGCCGGCGGATCACAACGGCGATCGCGGCGCCGAGGATCAGGAAGAGAAGGAGGCGCCTAAGCCTCATCGTCGTCCTTCTTCTTGGCCGGCGCGCGGCGCCGCGGCTTCGGCTTCTCCTTTTCCTCGTTCAGGGCGCGGAGGCAGGTGCGCAGGTCGTAGAAGATCAGGCCCACGGTCGGGTCGGGGACAGTCGTGGCTGCCACCGCCGTCGCGCCCTCCCGGGCGACAACCACGCTGCCCTCGGGCAGAGCGGCCTCGAGCTGGACGATCTGGTCGCCGCGGTCGACGGCTCCGGCGGCGCTCTCGAGCAGTCGATGCGCCGCCCGCGCCATCGTCGCCGCCCGCTCTTCGCCGAGCGTCGAGGCGACGACGGCGCCCGACTCGTCGAAGATGACCGCGTCCTGCACCTGGGCGGAGATCTGCTTCAGCTCTGCAAGCGCCTGGCTTGGGTCCACAGCCTCACGCTACCCCATACTCCGTCCTCGTGAAGGGGCCGTTTTCGAAATTCTTCGCCGACCGGGGAACGCATCTGGCGGCGATGATCGCGTACTTCGCGCTCCTCTCGTTCGTCCCGCTCACCTTCCTCGCGCTGTCGCTGCTCGGCATCTCCGGGCGACCGAACGAACAGAGCTTCGTCGTGCGCGAGCTGTCCAAAGCATTCCCGAGCGTGTCCATCGACGAGATCGTCAACACGGTCACGCGGATCCAGAACCACTCGACCGAGCTCGGGATCATCGGCGGCATCTTCCTCGCCTGGAGCTCGCTGTCGCTCTTCAGCGTGCTCGAGTCGGCCTTCAACATCGTCTACGGGACGCCCCAACCGGCCGTTTCTGCGCGGGAAGGCGCTCGCCGTCGTCCTCCTCATCGGCCTGCTCGTCACGCTCTTCGTCGGCCTGCTGGCCGGCTCGATCGGGTACGACATCATGAAGCGCTTCGCGCCGGGATTCGTCGGCAACAGCTACGTCGCGTACACGCTCTCGATCACCGTGTCGCTCCTGACCGTCTTCCTGTTCGTCTTGTCGTCGTACTACTTCCTGACTAACGAGAAGCTGTCGGTAACCGAGGTGCTGCCGGGCGCGCTCGTCTGCGCGGTGCTGCTCGAGGCCTCGTTCCAGGTGCTGCCGATCTACCTGCGCCTGGCCGGCAACGCGACCGCGGTGAAGGCCTTCGCAGGGCCTGCGCTGTTGCTGCTCTGGCTGTACTTGATGGCCAACGTGATCGTCTTCGGCTCGGAGATCAACTACTGGCTGGCGCGGAGGGCGACCCAGGCGGAGGAAGTGCCCGGACTAGCCTGAACGGGGGACCCGGTTAACGGGGGAACCCAGGGTTCCCCCGTTGGCCCCCTCCTTAACTCGCTGGGGGCTCGACCTCAGTCTTGGGCTGCGCTCGGGCGAAGCCCGGCTCCGCCCACGAACGCTCATTTGCGTCAGGCGCCGGGATCGAGGACGGACTCGAGGGCTTCCCGCAGCAAGTGCGCGGCGCGAGCGCGGTGGGAGTGCTGTCGACTTCCACTCGTTTCCGAGCTCCGCGACCGTCTTCGTCTCGCCGCTCGGGGACGAAGATCGGGTCGTAGCCGAAGCCCTCGCTCCCGCGCCGCTCGTGTCCGACCGTTCCCTCGAGCGTCCCGCGCGCCCTCGCTTCGGTTCCGTCCGGCAGCAGGCAGACCAGCTCGCACACGTAGCGGGCGCGGCGGTCTGTCTCGCCTTCCAGCTCGCCGAGCAGCCGGTCGACGCTGCTGCCCGGCTCGCCCCAGCGGGCGGAGTGGATGCCCGGGCGGCCGCCCAGCGCGGCGGCCTCGATGCCGGAGTCCTCGCCGAGCACGATCTCGCCTGGAGCCAGCCCGCGCCCGAAACGGGCCTTGATCAGCGCGTTCTCGTAGTAGGTCTGCCCGTCCTCGGGCGGGTAGTCACCTTCGACGAGCTCGACCCGCCAGCCGCGAAGCGCCCGCTCGAGCTCCCGCGCCTTGTTCGCGTTCGAGGACGCGAGGCGGAGGACGCCGCTCAATCCGCGAGCGCGTCGTGCTGGGCGATCGTGATCTGCTCGATCCCGCCGGCGGCGAGGTCGAGGAGCTCGTCGAGCCGGTCACGGGAGAAGGTCACGCGCTCGGCCGTGGCCTGCACCTCGATCAGCTCGCCCGCGCCGGTCGTCACGACGTTCACGTCCACCTCCGCGCCCGAGTCCTCCTCGTAGTCGAGGTCGAGCAGCGCCTCGCCGTCGACGACGCCGACGGAGGCGGCCGCGACCGAGCCGGTCAGCGCCTTCGAGAGCCCGAACTTGTCGAGCGCGAGCATGGCGGCGACGTAGACGCCGGAGATAGCGGCGCAGCGCGTGCCACCGTCAGCCTGAAGGACGTCGCAGTCGAGCCAGAGCGTCCGCTCGCCGAGCGCCTGCATGTCGGCGACCGCGCGCACCGAGCGGCCGATCAGCCGCTGGATCTCGACCGTCCGGCCCTGCTGGCGACCGGAGCGCGCTTCGCGCTGCGTCCGCTCGCCGGTCGAGGCGGGAAGGAGCGAGTACTCCGCGGTCAGCCAGCCGCGCCCCCGGCCGGCGAGCCAGCGCGGAACGCTCTCCTCGAGCGACGCGGTGCACAGGACCTTGGTCTTGCCGCACGAGATGAGCACCGAGCCGTGCGGCTGCTCGAGGTAGTTGGGGACGATCTCGAGCGGGCGAAGCTCGTCGCGGCGGCGGCCCTTCCTCACGCGGCGGCCGCCTCGAGCTCCGCCAGCGCCACGTGCTCGACCTCGCCGAGCGGCAGCTGGAGGAAACGCTCGCCCATCGACCGGAAGAGAGCCGGATCGCCGGTGGTCAGGAAGCGGTATTCGCCCTCGCGTCCCGGGTCGTTCTCGATCCTCTTGCGTGCCAGCGTCTCGGCCACCTCGCGCGCGGTCTCCTCGGCCGAGAAGACGAGCGTCACGTCGCGCCCGAACACGCGCTGGAAGATCGGCCGGATCAAGGGATAGTGCGTGCACCCGAGGATGACCGTGTCGACGCCCGCTTCCTTGAGCGGCGACGCGTACTCCCGCACGGCGTCGGTCGTCTCGGCCGAGAAGGGATCGGGGCTCTCGATCAGCGGGACGAGGCGCGGGCAGGCGACCGGGAAGAACTCGACGCCCGCGTCGAGCGCGTGGACGAGAGAGGCGTAGCGCCCGGCAGTGACCGTCGCCTGCGTCGCGAGCAGCCCGACGCGGCGATTGCGGGTCGCTTGCACGGCAGCGTGAGCCTCGGGAGTGATCACGCCGACGACCGGAACGTCCAGGCTCTCCTGCAGCTGCGGCAGCGCCGCGGACGTCGCCGCGTTGCAGGCCGCGACGATCAGCTTGACGCCCTGCTCCTCCAGGTAGCTGCCGATCTCGGCGGCGAAGCGGCGTAGCTCGTCCAGCGGTCGCGGCCCATACGGCAGCCGCGCATGGTCGCCGAGGTAGACGAAATCCTCGTGCGGCATCGTCACCAGGCACTCGTGCAGGACGGTGAGCCCGCCCACGCCCGAGTCGAACACTCCAATCGGCCTTCGATCCACTTGGGAAGCGATTGTAGGAGCGAACGCGGTTGGGGTACCCTTCGTCGCGCTTTGCGGAGGCTTTTCCTGTTGGTTCCGCTGGTCGCCGCCTGGGCGATCGCAGCCGCTCCCGCGCATGCCGCGTAGCACCGAGATCTCGCTGCCGATGGACGACGGAGTCTCGCTCGCCGCGACGCTGTACCTCCCGGACGGAACGCCTCCGGCAGGAGGCTGGCCCGCCGTCATGCTCTTCCACGGGCTCGGCGGCACACGCGCGAGCATGGCCCCGATCGCCCAGGGATTCCTGGTCAACCAGGGTTACGCCGTCCTCGCCTACGACGCGCGCGGACACGGCGCCTCGGGCGGGCTCGTGACGCTCGACGGGCCGCGCGAGATGGCCGACGTGCGCGCAGCCTTCGCCTGGTTCACCTCGCGGGCGGAGGTCTCCGACACGCAGGTCGGCGCGATGGGCTTCTCGCTCGGCGGCGGCGCGGTTCTTCGCGCGGCGGTCGAGGGCGTGCCGTTCAAGGCGATCGTCCCGACGATGACCTGGACGGATCTGTACGAGGCGCTGGCACCTCAGGGCTGGCCGAAGACGGGCGCGATCGCAAACTTCCTCCAGTCCGTCCACTCCTGGGACCCGGCGGTCTACGGGCTGGCGCAGCAGGCGATCCAGAGCCAGAACACCGAGGCCGTCAAGGCGTTCACGGCGCAGCGCTCGTCGCTGGCCGGGCTCAAGAGCCTGTCCACACCGACGTTCTTCATCCAGGGCCGCCGCGACTACGCCTTCGACATCTCGCAGGCCAGGAAGGGCTACAACGCCGTCAAGGGGCCGAAGCGGCTCTACCTCGGCGACCTCGGCCACGCGCCGGCCGCGAATCCGGCCGCCGAGTCGCCGCACTACCTGACCGAGGCGCGGGAGTGGTTCGACCGCTACCTGAAGGGACTGCCGAACGGGATCGACACGCGCCGCCCGATCGAGGTCGCCGCCGACCCGTGGACGGGCAAAACGGCGAGCTTCAAGACGTTCCCGAAGACGAAGGTGCTGACGCTGCAGCTCAAGGGCGCGAAGCGGACGATCGCCGCGAGCGACAAGGTCGTGCGAGACGTCAAGCTCCCGAAACGATCGCTCGAGGCGTTCGGGTCGGCGACGTTGACCGTCTCCGTCTCGTCCAGCTCCGGCTGGCCGCACCTCGTCGCCGTCCTCTCTGCGCTCACACCGGGCGGCGGGGAGACGGTGATCAGCGAAGGCGGGGTTCCGACCTCGGGGTTGACTGGGCAGTCAACCCGCGTCACGATCCGACTTCTCGATGATGCGACGCTCATCCCCTCCGGCTCGCGCCTCCGCCTCACGCTGGCTTCCTCGTCGACGGCGCAGAACATCAACAACGCCCTCTACCTCGACGTTGGCATGTCCCAGTCGGCCAAGTTGACCGTGGCGAAGGCGACGTTGCGTCTACCAGTCCTGCAGAAACCCGTGTCGAGACGAAAGGAATCCAGATGAGGAAGACACTCCGCCTCGGCCTGCTGGCCGTCGCGGCCGCGACGTCGCTCGCGTTCGCATCGTCGGCGTTCGGAGCCTATGCGCCGAAGCTGTCGATCACCAGATCCGACGAAGTCACCAGCATCACGTTCTCCCAGACCGACGCCGACGACGCGACCGCCAAGGTGACGATCCTGGCACCGGCCGGGTTCAGCGGCGGCTTCGTCCAGCCGGCCGGTACGAACATCGGAACGCTCGATGGCTCCGTGGTCGCCGGCGCCTTCGGCGGTGCGACGGTGCCCGTCGCCGGGACGATCGTCGCCGGCGACCCGACGAACGCGCAGTTGATGGCTGCCGCGAAGGTCTGTACCGGAAGCGAGACGCATGCCGCGATCTGGCTGCTGAACGTGACCGCGGCCGGACAATCGCTGCCGGCCCCCGTTCCGCTCTATCTCGACCCGATCTCGACGCCGCCGTTCGGCGCGTTCGCGTCGGCGTCCATCCAGCTGTGCCTGCCCGCTCCGCCGGTCGCCTCCTTCCAGATCAAGCTGCTGGAGGCGTCGCTGCACGTGGGGAACACGCTGAACATCTTCGTGCCGGCGACGGCCGGGGACTATCGCTGGACGGCGATCAACACGCCGTACAAGGCCGACAACACGCCGAACGCCGCCGGAACCGTGGAGACCCAGGCGATCGACGCGGCGCCGGTGGGTGCCTCGTTCACGGCCAAGCGCCTCACCAAGACCCGCCGGGTCAAGCACAAGCGCTACACCGACATCTTCTACACCTACTCCGTCCGGCTGAGCGGCACGCTCCAGGCCGGCGGACATCCCGTCGGCGGCGCGACCGTCGACATCATCGCCGGTGCGGAGACGAAGGTCGCCGAGGCGACGACGAACGACAACGGCTCCTTCACGAAGACGCTGAAGCTGTCGAAGACGACGTCCTACCACGCGGTCTTCAACAAGGACGCCGAGCCCGTCTTGGGCGCGAGCTGCGTCCCGCCGCTTCCGCTCATTCCGGGCGTCGACATGCCGTGCGCGAGCGTCACCAGCGCCGGCCAGCACGCGACGACCGAAGAACAGCGGGTCGTCAAGCCGAAGCTCACCCACAGGCGCGTCAAGAACAAGAGGCCGAAGCACTAGGCTGCGCCACAGTTGTTCGCTTGCGGGGCTCCTTCGGGAGCCCCGCGGCGTTTCGGCGGGTCTCCTCGAGACGAAGCCGAAGAAGAAGCGCACCGAAGCACTAACCGGGCGGACAGCTACCTTTTCGACGGGGCTCCGAGGGGAGCCCCGTCGAGTCTTCCCTCCCAGTGGTCAAGTTCGTCGCCATCCTCGCGCTCGCCGCAGCCGCTCTGGCCGGAGCGGCGCAGGCGTCCGGCCCGACGCTCTCGGTCGCCGCGACGACGAACGAGTATTCCGTCGCCGCGTCCACGATCATCCGCTTCGAGGACACCGGCCACGATCCGACGGCGTCGCTCGACGTCTTCGCCCCGGCCGGCTTCGGCGTGAATCGTCGACCAGCCGATCGGAGCGACGATCGGGACGTTGGACGCGCACGTGACGACCGCGACGGTCGCCGATCTCCGCGTCGCCGGGCTGGTCAAGAACGCCGACCCGGCAGCGGCCGTCGCCGCGGCAGCGGCTTGCACGCCGGACCGGGCGGTCCACGACGCCGTCTGGACCGTGAATCTCAACTCGGGCGGAACGCAGGTCGGGCGGCTGACGCTCTTCGTCGACCAGGCGGCCGTGGCGCAATCCACGGACTACTCCGCGCGGGTGCGCGCCTGCTTCGGCGATCCGGCGACGGCGGGATACCGCCTGTTGCGCGCGACCCTGACGCTGAACGGCCTCTTTGCGAACCCGGCCGCCGCCGGCGAGTACCGCTGGACGACGATCCTGCGCACGCTTTCAGCGGTGCCGTCCGCGCCCGTCCAGAGCCAGACGATCGTCAGTCTCCCGCCGAAGCTGACGATCGCGCGAAAGGTGATCCGGCCGCACGGCCGCCGGGGCCGGGCCTTCATCCGGCTGTCCGGCACCGTCAAGACGAACGGACGCGGAGTCGCCGGCGTGCGCGTGCAGGTGCTCGGAGGGCCGCGCGCGACCTCGCTGACGCGCCTGACATACGCCACGTCCTTTGGAGGCGGCAAGTACGAGGTCGTCGCGCCGCTGAACGGAAACGCCGTCTTCCAGACGAAGATCTCCGCGCCGCTGCGCGCAGGCCCGCTCGCCCGCTGCGACAGCTTCAAGCTCCAGCCCGACGCGGTCTGCTCCAGCTTGACGCTCGCCCCGTTCACCGCTCAGAGCCCGACGGTACGAGTGAGTTAAGGTGCTTCCGTGAACATCCTCGCCGTGATCCATGGGGAGAACGTGCGGGCCGGGGTGTTCGCAGATGCGATCTCGGAGCGCGGTGACGAGCTCGAGGAGTGGAGCCTCGCCTGGGGCACGGCCCCGCCGCGGCCGCTGGACGACTACGGCGCCGTGCTCGTCTTCGGCGGCGCGATGCACGCCGACCACGACGAGCACCATCCCTGGCTGCGCGAGGAGAACTTCCTCCTTCAGCGCCTGCTCGGCCTCCAGGTACCGATGCTCGGTGTCTGTCTCGGCGCCCAGCTGATCGCGAAAGCGGCGCATGCCGACGTCGGGCCCTCCTCCCAGCCCGAGATCGGCTGGCATCCGATCGAGCTGACGGAGGAAGCGCGCGACGACCCCGTGTTCGGCGCTCTGCCGCAGCGGTTCGAGGGCTTCCAGTGGCACTACTACACCTACGCCGTCCCCGCCGGCGGGCTGGAGCTGGCCCGGAGCGAGGTCTGCACTCAGGCCTTCCGGCTCGGCGACCGCGCGTGGGGCATCCAGTTCCACGCCGAGGTGACCGAGGACCAGATCGAGCAGTGGGCGGACGAGGACGAAGCCGAGCTGCCCAGCGGGCGGGACGAGCTGCTGCAGCAGACCCGCGAGCGGATCGCGGACTGGAACGAGCTCGGGCGCACGCTCTGCGGGTCGTTCCTCGAGGTCGCCGACCGGGTCGGCGCCCCCGCCTAGAGCAGAGTGCCTGCGGCGGCGCTCGGGCTCGCACTCGGCGCCGCCTTCCTCCACGCCTTCTGGAACGTCTTCCTCGGACGATCGAAGGACATCGAGGCCGCGACGGCAGTCGTCCTCGTCTTCTCCGTCGTCATCTTCGCGCCCGTCGCCGTCTTCGCGGGTCAGGTCAGCTGGTCGGCCGCGCCCTGGATCGCGGCGTCCTCGGCGCTCGAGCTCGCATACTTCGCCCTGCTCGCCGCCGCATATCGGCGCTCCGAAGTGAGCCTCGTCTACCCGGTCGCGCGCGGCCTCGCGCCGGTGGTCGTCCTCGTGATCGCGGTCGCCGCCGGCCGAGCCACCTCCACCGGCCAGGTGCTCGGCGTGTGCGCCGTGGGAACGGGAGTCTTCCTGGTTCGGGGCCTGGCGCGGAAGGCGGACACCCGCGGCCTGCTCTTCGGCGTCGTGATTGCCTGCTGTATTGCCGGGTACACGCTGGTCGACAAGGAAGGGGTCAAGCACGCCTCGCCGATCCCCTACCTCGAGCTCGTGCTGGCGGGGCCGGCGGTCGCCTACCTGCTCGCGATGCTGTTCCTAAGAGGAAGGGACGCCGTGCGCGCCGAGGTGCGGCCCGTCAACGGAGTGCTCGCCGCGGCCGGGTTCGGCGCCTACGCGCTCGTCCTCGCCGCCCTGCAGCTCGCGCCGGCCGCCTCGGTCGCGGCGGTGCGCGAGACGAGCGTCGTGATTGCGACCGTGATGGCGGCGCTCGTTCCTCCGGGAGCGCGTGACGCGGGTGCGCCTGGCCGGGTCGGTCGTGGTGGTGGCAGGGATCGCCCTGCTGGCGCTCTCCTAATCGAAGTCCGTCGGCAGTTCGGGGCTACGCCCATGTTCGAACAGGCGCGCGAGCTGCTCCGGCGTCCCGCGGGGCGCCGACAGCTCGGGCAGCTCGTCTTCGGCGAAGAAACCGGCTTCCCCGGTCTCGGCGCCGATCAGCTCTCCGGGCTCGTCCGAGACGAGCTCGCAGCGGACGAAGAGCTTGTAGATGTTCGGCCGAAGCGGCCGTCCGTCCTGGTAGCGGCCGAGGTTCGCGACCGCCAGGAGCTTGACGGCGCGCGTCGTGTACCCCGACTCCTCGCGGACCTCGCGGACGACCGCTTCCGCCATCGACTCGCCCACGTCGGCCCACCCGCCCGGGAGCGCCCAGCGTCCGTCGGTGAGCTCGCGCACGAGCAGCACGCGGCCGTCGCGGAAGACGACGCCGCGGACGTCGACCTTCGGCGTCGGATACGACTGCTTGAGCCAGCGCGGCGCAATCGGAGACGAGCCACGGGCGAAGCTTCACGGCTCGGCGCGGCGGGACCACTCGTGCCAGGAGCCGCCGTAGTTCCGCGCGTTGTAGCCGGCTTCTCGGAGCGCGGCCGCAGCCCTGGCCGAGCGGCTGCCGCTATGGCAATAGACGACGAGCTCCGCGCCCTCCGGCTCGCCCACGAGCTCGCGCACGTCCTCCGCCTCGAGGATCTCCTCCACCTGGATATGCCGCGCACCCGGAATGTGGCCATGGCGGCCGCAGCACGGGTAGCCGCCCTCACCCGAGTACTCGGCCCGCGTCCGAACGTCGATCAGCGTCACGTCCCCGAGCCGTTCCGCCAGCTCCTCGTACTCGATGTCACTCACAGCAACTCGTCCAGCAGCTCGTTGAACTCGTCCGGACGCTCCAGCGCGGGAAGGTGTCCCACTCCCTCGAACACTCGGAGGCCCCCGCCGGTCTCACGCGCCTCGTCAACCGAGATGAACGGATCGTGCTCGCCGACCGCCATCACGAGCGGGACATTCAGCGATGCGCACGAGCGACGAGGAGTCGTCCCGGTCGCGGATCGCCCCGACCGCGCGCACGAGGTCGTCGGTGCTCTGCTCGAGCGCGAGGTCGCGGGCGCGCTCGACCACCCCCTGCGAGGCCGTCTCGGGAAAGAGCTTCGGCCGCATGTCCTCCCACAGTCCCGAAGAGCCCTGCTCGCGGATGAGCTCGATCGTGTCGGCCCGGCCCGCGCGGCGCTCGGGCGAGTCCGCGTCGACGCGCGCGCCCGCCAGGACGAGCCCGGTCAGCCGCTCCGGCGCACGCCGGGCGATCGCGAGCGCGCAGTACCCGCCCATCGAGGCGCCGCAAGCGAGGAACTCCCCCTCGACCTGCTCGAGCACCGCCGCGGCCCACTCGTCCATCGAGCTGCCGAGCCCATACAGGCGCGGCGCGACCGCGTCGTTGCGCCCGAGCGGCTCCCACATACGCTCGTCCAGCGGGAAGGCGTGCAGTAGGACCAGGTGGCCGCGGTCACGCGTCACAGAGCCGCGACGACGGCGCTCTCGGCTGCGACCGAAGGCCGCTCGAGCAGGCGCTCGAGCCATTCCGACAGGGCGGGGTGGGGCTCGACGTCGAGACCGAACGACTGCTGCCCACGGAAGATCCAGGGAACGTACGCGATGTCTGCGAGGCCGAACTCGCGGCCCGTCAGATAGGGCTGCGCGTCGAGGATCGCGTCGAGCGCGCGCAGGGCCGCGTCGAATTGCTCGTGCGCCCCTTCGTCACCCCGCCGCACGGCGTAGTACGGGCTCGAGAAGTCGTCGTGCCGCCAGATGCGCAGTCGCGCCAGTGCTCGCTCCGCGGGGTCTGCGGGGAGCAGGGCCGGCTCGGGGAAACGCTCCTCGAGGTACTCCATGATCACGGCCGACTCGGCAAGCAGGAGGCCGCCGTCCTCCTCGACCACGGGGACGCGGCCAGCGGGGTTCTTCTCGTACAGCCACGCAGGCTTGTCGCCGAGGTCGATCCAGACGCTCTCGTAGGGGATCTGCTTCTCGGCCAGGACGATGCGCACCCGCCCGACGTACGGGCAGCGCTCGGCGTCGTAGAGAGTGAGCACGCTTCGATCCTAGATGGTTGATGCCACGATCTCGCGCGTGCGGCTGCACGATCTGGCACGCCTGGGCCGCTCCGGCCCGGCTGCGGCCGGCGGAGCCGGCCTCCACCGTGCCTGCGCTTCGCCGAGTCGGCCCCTCACCGATGCTTCCAGCATCGGCAAGCGTCCGCCTCGACGCCCCAGACGCACCAGCTCGCGCCCCGCAGTCGGCGATCTCATGGCATCACCCATCAGACGCGCTGCGCGCGCGGGATGTCTTCCGCGTCCCCGTACCCGTGCTCGGCGCCTTCGATCTTCATCGCCGCGGCGAGCTCGACGAGGAGCTCAGGTGCCGGCGGGAGATCGGCGGGCGAGCCAGCGGTGCGCGCGATCCGGCGAATCTCACGCGGATCCGCGCCCGTCAGCCGCGCGACCACCGTCGGATTCGCTCCGAGGGCGACCGCGTCGCCCGGCGCCAGCTCCCCATAGTGCTGAGGGACGGACAGGTACTCGTCCACGATCCGCCCGCGCTCGTAGAGCAGGTAGCGGACGACCTGCCCGCGCTCGACGCCGATCGAGAGGGTCACGGCGCCCATCCGGTCGGACAGCTCGCGGCCGAGCCGGCGGAGGAGCTCCGGCTCGCGGTCGGCGGCCTCGTCGTAGACGGCGATCCAGCCGTTGCGCGGCGGCGCGACGACCGTCCCCTCCGAGCGTTCGGTCCGCCGCGGGATGAACTGTGCGACCGCGCGCGTGACAGCGCCTATGTCGTCGGTCTGAACGTGGACGGAACCAAAGCTCGGCCCCGTTTCCGCTGTCGATGCGAGGCGACGCTGGAGCTCGCCGATCTCGGCGACGAGAGTCAGGTGCCCGTCGCGGAAGCCCCACGATGCGTAGGCGGCCCGAGCGGCCGCGTTCCCCACGTCAACCGAAAGAGTGACGTGCGTCGCGCCCATCTCGGTCAAAGCGTCGGCCACCGCGGCGGCGAGCGCGGTGGCCACGCCCTGCCGCCTCGCGTCCGGCCGCACGTAGAGGTCGGTGAGGACGCCGTGCGTGCCCCGCTTGCGCCGCGCGAGCGCGAAGCCTTCGATCGCGCCGTTCTCGTCTGCGACGAACGCCAGCCCGGCGTCGAGGATCTCGTCCACCTCGCCCAGCTCCTCCTCGAGCGTCGCCCCGTAGTAGTCGGAGTTCGGGCACTCGGAGAAGAAGGCGCTGTAGAGCTCGTGCAGGGTGGCGCGGTCGGCGGCGGTGGCGGCGCCGGATCACTGCAGGCTCTCCGCGCGGATGACGAAGTTGACCGACTCTTCGTGGAAACCCGAGGCCGGAGTAGTACGCACGCGCCGGCTCGTTGCGCGTCTCGGTGGTGAGGACGAGAAACTCGCGGTCGAGTCCCTCCGCAGCGGCGACAAGGAGCGCGCGGCCGATCCCGCGCCGCCGAAACTCGGGCTGCACGTACAGGTCGCCCACAGTACCCCATCCGCTCGTTTCGCGGCCAGCCGAGCGCGTAGCCGACCGCGTCGCCGTCCTCCTCGGCGAGCAGGGCGACGCCGCCCTCGAGCAGCAGCCGCTCGACGTCGCCGGCAATGTCGCCCCAGTCCTTCTGCCGGTGGGGCGGCTCGGGCCATTCGGTGTAGAAGGTCTCCCAGAGCTCTCGCACGGTGTCGAGATCCTCGTGCTGCGCCTGCCTGATCTTCATGTCCAAAGTCTCTCGTATGACGTGCGAATCTCGGTCGCGACCCGGTCGAGCTCCGAGCGCGGCGCTTCCTTCCAGTCGGCCGAGATCTTGAACGGATCTCCCGCGAAGCGCGGGATGACGTGCACGTGAAAGTGGAAGACGTCCTGGAAGGCGGCCTCGCCGTCGGCGACGAAGAGGTTGATCCCCTCGCAGCGCACGCCGGAGCGCACGGATCGCCTGCTGCATGCGCATCGCGACGCGGAAAGCGTGCGCCCCGGTGTCCTCGTCCACCTCGGCCATCGACGTCGCGTGCTCCTTCGGCACGAGCAGAACATGCCCAGGGTTGACGGGATGGAGGTCCATGAACCCGAGGAGCCGCTCGTCCTCGTAGACGACGCTCGCCTGTCGCTCGCCGGCGACGAGGGAGCAGAAGACGCAATCGCTCATGTGACCGCCATCCGCGCGCCGGTCAGAAGGTAGTGCGCGCTCAGGTTCTGGAAGGGGTCGAACCGTTGCCGAATCGCGTGGAGGTCGTCCGTCCCGTAGAACGCGAGCACCGTCTTCTTCAGCGCGAGGTCGCCGATCGGGCCAAGCCCGCGGCCGCGCGAGATACCGCGCGAGGAACCAGTCCGCCGTCCACTCGCCGATCCCGCGAAGCGCCACGATCCGCGCCTTCACCTCTTCGTCGGGAAGCTCGCGCAGGTCATCGAAATCGAGGTCGGAGCGGGCAAGCGAGACGACGTACTCGGCCTTCCGCCGCGAGAACCCGAGGGCTCACCAGCTCCTCCTCCCGCGCGGACGCGATCCGCTCGCGCGTCGGAAAGGACCACGCGTGCTCGGCGCGGTCGCCGAAGCGCTCGATCATCCGGCTGCGGACGGCGAACGCCGCGAACATCGAGACCTGCTGGGCCGTGATCGAGCCGACGAGCGCCTCGAACGGGTCCGGCGAGAGCGGCGGCCGGAAGCCGGCCAGCTCGCGCGTCAGCCGCGCGAGCACGGGATCCGCCTGCGCGAAGTCGTAGAAGGCGGGAAGGTCGAACGGCGCGCCGAGCAGAGTGAGCACGACGGGCGAGTCGCCGTTCGCGAGCGGCTCGACCAGCACGCCTCCAGGCGCCGGCTCGATCCGCAGCTCCCTGCCCTCCACCACGCGGTGCAGGCCGCCCTCGTGCCACAGGTTCGCGCGGTCGACGCCGAAGGCGCGGAACCGCTCCGTGGACACCGCGAAGTCGTATGGCTGCGGCAGTTTCAGCAGGGGCACGCCGAGAACCTACAGGTACTCTCAGGCTCTCCCTACGAGTCCGAGGAGGACGAAGTGAAACGGATCATCGCAGTGTGCTTTGCGGGGTTGCTGCTCTTCGCCGGCGCCGCATCTGCGGCTACGCCGGCGCAGCGGATCGCGTCACTCGAGAAGCAGGTCAAGTCGCTCACCGCGACAGTCAAGAAGCAACAGGCCGTCATCAACTGCATCGCCAAGTCGAACAACAAGTGCGTCACGCTCAAGAGCACCGTCAACACGATCGGCAACGCCGTCGACGTCTCGCTGGCGATCGAGTTTTGCATCATCGGCGCAACGGCGGACGCGCTGCAGAGCACGTGGACGACGCTGGATCAGGCGAATCACACCACGCTGTTCGGCTCGCAGCAGACGATCAGCGACGCGGACGCCTGCAGCGCGCTCCAGATTCACCGCCAGGGCATCATCCAGCCGCCCACTACGTCGGTGTTCAGCGCGCTCGTCGCGCTCGTGAGCCGCACGAAGGCGTTCAGGTTCGGGTAGGAGCGAGCGCGGCCGCGATGTCGAAGAAGTCTCGGAAGGGCTCGTAGGGGACCCCCTTGCTCTCGAGGTGCTGGGCGAGCCGCCTGGTCGCGAAGACGCGATCGGCGGACTCGCCGGCACATCGATCCGAGTAGCCGTCGCCGACGTACACGACCTCGCCGCCCTCGGCGAGCGCGTCCACCGTGGCCCGCTTGCAGGACTGGCCGCAGACCGGGCAGGCCTCGCCGTAGCGCCAGTCCACGATCCAGCCCTCAGGACGCGGGTCGACGTGGTTCGCCACCACTTCGACGCCCTCGATCCCCTCCCGCTCCAGCATCGGCTCGATCAGCTCGTTGAAGCCGCTCGAGACCACGACCAGCCGCCATCCCTCCTCCCGCGCGAGCTCGACGAACTCGCGGAAACCCGGGGCGGATGCGCGTGCGCTCGGACGCCCACGCGACCACTTCCTCCAGTGACGCGCGCACCGTCGCGTACTCGCCCACGATCTCGTCCCTGAGCGTTACCGTTCCCTGGTCGAGGCCACGGTCGAGCGCGGAGACGATCTCCGGATCGCCGAACTCGTAGGCGATCGGCTGGAGGATGTCCTTCTCGGTGATCGTGCCGTCCCAATCGACGGCGATCGTCCTGCTCGGATTTCGTATGATCCGTGCCTTGCGCGCCATATCCCGCGCCACCGTACTTGCCGTCGGCCTCGCCGGACTGGCAGTCGCGGCCGCACCGGCCTTCGCGTTCGTGGTTTTTTCCGGCACCGGCGCGAATGTGGCCTCGATCACGCCTGTCCGTGACGCCTATCGCACCGCCCTGGGCGGCGGCACGGTCGCGGGGGCCAACGGCCTGTTCAGCGACGGCACCGGCGCCCGTCGAGAGATCAACTGGGACGGCGTGCCGGACGCCTCTGCCGCACCGAACAACCTGCCGGCCAACTTCTTCAACGTGAACAGCCCGCGCGGCGTCGTGTTCTCGACGCCCGGGACCGGATTCCAGGTCAGCGCGACCGCCGCCAGCGGCACGCCGGTCGAGTTCGGCAACATCGAGGCGTCGTACCCGAGCACATTCGCGCCGTTCAGTCCCCAGCGTCTCTTCACCGCGCTCGGGTCGAACATCCTCGACGTGAACTTCTTCCTCCCGGGAACCACGACCGCGGCGGTCGTTCGCGGGTTCGGCGCCGTCTTCACAGACGTCGACTTGTCCAACACGACCTCGATTGAGTTCTTCGACATGGCAAATGCATCACTCGGAACATTCTTCGTTCCGGCCACCGTCGGCAGCGAGACGTTTTCGTTCCTCGGGGTCAGCTTCCCGACGAACGTCGTCGCTCGCGTCAGGATCACGAACGGAAACGTCGCGCTCGTTCTTAGTGACCAGAACGGCAACACCAGGGATGTCGTCGTGATGGACGACTTCATCTACGGCGAGCCGGGCGCTCCCGTCGGCCGTGACGTTCGCCTCGTTCTCGGGGCATCGCACCGCGGCGGGGAGTCGTGCTCCGCTGGCGGACCGCACAGGAGGTCGGCTCGCTCGGGTTCAACGTCTACCGCGGGCTCGGTCGGCGCATCGCGTCCGCCTCAACCGCGCGATCGTGCGCGCCACGGGCTCGGTCGGAGGAGCTCGCTACATCTATCGCGATGCGAAGGCGCCTCGTCACCGTCGGCTCCTGTACTGGCTCCAGGAGATCGGCACCGACGGCTCTCACCGGTGGCGCGGCCCGCTGGTCGTCTCGACGGCGTAGCGTCAGAAGTGTGACGTCACGCCGGCGGGATCCTCGTCGGCGGTCTTCGCTTCCTTGACGGCGTCCGGCTCCTCGTACCACGAGTAGGCGTACTTGCCGTCGTCGAGATCCTTCGCCAGCTTCGTCAGCCGCAGCGGATGGAACGTGTCGCACATGACCGCGAGCTCGTGCGTCTCGGTCATCCCGATCGACTTCTCCGCCAGGCCCGGCTGCGGCCCGTGCGGGATCCCGGAGGGATGGAGCGTCACCGACCCGACCTCGATCCCCTTCCGGGAGCCGAACTGGCCGTCGACGTAATAGATCATCTCCTCCGAGTTCAGGTTCGAATGGTGGTACGGGATCGGGATCGCCATCGGGTCGAAGTCGAGCTTGCGCGGGCAGAACGAGCAGATCACGAAGTTGCGGCCCGGCGAAGGTCTGGTGGGACGGGCGGCGGCATGTGGATGCGCCCCGTGATCGGCTCGAAGTCGTGGATGGAGAACGTCCACGGATAGACGTAGCCGTCCCAGCCGACGACGTCGAACGGGTGGTAGTCGAGGACGTACGTCTGGTAGCCGTCCTTGACGCGCACCTTGACCACGTGCTCGCCGCCGTCCCGATGCGTGTGCAGCTCGGTCGGCGGGTGGATGTCGCGGTGGTAGTACGGCGCGTGCTCGAGCAGCTGCCCGTACTCGTTCCGGTAGCGGCGCGGGAATCTCGATCAGGCCCGGTGACTCGAAGACGAGGTGCCGCTGCGGGCCCTCGGGGACGAAGCGGTAGGTCGTCCCGCGCGGGACGACGACGTAGTCGCCGGCCTTGTACGGGAGGTCGCCGAAGATCGTCTCCAGCGTCCCCGAGCCCTCGTGGACGAAGATGACCTCGTCGCCCTCGCCGTTGCGGTAGAAGAAGTCCATCGGCTCGGTCGGGCAGCAGAGCGAGATCTCGACGTCCGCGTTCCACATGAGCAGCTTGCGGCCGGTGATCTCGTTGCCCTCGGCCTCGACGCCCATCGTCCGGAAGTGCCGGTGCGCGTGCGCGTCAGGCACCCATTCGTCCCGCTCGATCGGCTCGAACGAGCCGAGCTCGCGGACGCGGCACGGCGACTGGAGGTGGTACAGGATCGACTCGTTCCCGTCGAAGCCCTCGAGGCCCATGACCTCCTCGGTCAGCAGCCGTCCGTTGTCCCGAAACTGGATGTGGCGCTTGCGCGGGACGTCGCCGAGACGCTGGTAGGTCGGCACGCCTGAAGCATAGATACGACGCTTACGCGCCCGTCAGGGAAGGAGGACACCGGCACGATGACGGTGACTCTGTCGACAGGGGAGTCGGCGAGCACGCCGATCCAGTTCATCCGGCTTGCCCCTCCACCTCCCCTCCACCTCCACCTCCACCTCCTCCTCCGCCTCCCCCGCCTCCTCCGCCACCACCGTTGCCTGGACCGCCGGCCGCGCCCACGCAGTCGGTGACGGAGACGTTCACCACGCCCGGTGAAGCCGAGCCGCAGGCCGTTGCCGTCTCGTCCTCGGCAGAGACGGTTCAGGTGGCGCTCACCTGGCCCGAGGCGAGCAGCTCCTTCGACGTCACCGGAATCAAGCTCGTGCCGGGCCGCGTCCTCGCCCAGAGCGGGAAGCTGAACCCCGGAAACCTCAAGATCACGAAGAAGCGGACGAAGCGCTCGCTCGACGTTCGGATCAAGAACGTCAAGCGCGGAAAGCTCAAGTTCAAGATCGTTGCGAAGAAGCTCGGTAAGAAAACGCGAGTCGTGGCGAAGATCCGGCAGAGCAAGAAGTGAAACCATGAGGCGTCGAATCACCCTTCTCGCTGCAACGCTTGCGTGTGCCGGCGGCGTGCTGGCGCTTCCCCATAGCGCGCATTCCAATCGGGCTCGTGCGCTCGACACGCTGAACGTCACGAAGACCGCCCCCGCGACTGCTGCGCCGGGCGAGCAGTTCGAGTACCTGATCCAGTTGTCGTTCAGCGGCAGCGGCACGACGGGCGACGTCACGCTCACCGACGTTCTACCGTCCGAGCTCAGGTTCATCGACCTGAGGCAGGCGAGCAACACAACGTGCTCCGCCCTCCCACAGCCCGGCACGAATGGGACCATCACGTGCAGCACGCGCCTCGACGCGAACACCACAACGGCGCTCGTCCGGCTTCGCGTCGAAGCGGCGCAGACCGGAACCGTCACCAACACCGCGCAGGTGAGCGGGTTTGGCCCGGGCCTGATCACCTCGAGCGCCACGACGACGATCGCCGAGCCGCCGCCTCCGCCGCCGGGCTCGTTTCAGGTGACGAAGACCGGCCCGGCGACCGTGACCATGCACGAAGGCCAGCGAAGCGACAAGTTTCCGTACACGATCACGATCAAGTACGTCGGGCCGCCTCGAACGAGCTGGATCGACACGAGCTTCGTGGACAAGATGCCGATCGCTCTTACCGGCGTCAGCTATGCGAACACGGACAACATGAGCCTCAGGAACTGCGGGTCCGAAAACGGGCCGACGCAGCCGGACGGCGCGCCTGGGGCGCTCACACTCCATTGCGACATCTCGATCGATCCGACGAAGACGGCGAGCTTCCAGGTGGTCTCTGGGCCCTACGCCACCCGTCCCGGCGTCCAGACGAACGTGTTCGAGCTTGCGAACGGCGACAGCGCGAGCTTCACGACTGACTTCGTCCTCATCGCTGCGCCTCCACCACCTCCGCCCCCTGGGCCCCCAGCACCGCCGCCTCCGCCACCTCCGCCACCACCTCCGCCGCCCCTGCCGGGGCCGCCTGCCGCACCCACCGCAGACCGTGGTCGAGAAATTCACCCAGCCGGGTCAGGCCGAGCCCGAAACAGTGGCGGTCGCGCCGAGCGCCGAGACCGTGCAGGTCGCGCTCACCTGGCCCGAGACGAGCAGCTCCTTCGACGTCACCGGAGTCACACTCGTGTCGGGCGGCCGCGTCCTCGCCCAGAGCGAGAAGCTGAAGCCCGGAACCTCAGTCACGAAGAAGCGCACGAAGCGCTCGCTCGACGTTCGGATCAAGAACGTCAAGCGCGGAAAGCTCAAGTTCAAGATCGTCGCGAAGAAGGTCGGCAAGTCGACCAAGGTCGTCGCGAAGATCCGCCAGTCGAAGCGCTAGACAACGCGGTTCCGCAGGACACCGATTCCGGGCAGCTCGAGCTCCGCGCTCTCGCCTTTCTGGACGTCGACGCGCTCGACCACGTCCGCGGCGATCACGTCTCCGGGCAGGAGCTCCGTGTTCCGTCGCGCGTGGTCGACGAGCGCGTCCCAGTCGACGCCCGGGGGCGTGTGCTCGTCGGGCGTGACGACGACCGGCCCGAGCGAGGTGGCGAAGTCGTACGCCTTCATCCCCTCCAGCTCCGCCGCGTGCCAGTCGTTCATCGCCGTGAACCCACCGATCCGCTCGTCGGCGCCGATAACGGCCGCCGGCCGCAGCACCGCCTCGACCGTATCCACGGGCACCGGCACGTCTTCGTCGGGGCCGTAGACGGACGTCGGATTCGCGAAATGAAAGTCGTCGCCGTCGAAGATCCTGATCGACGGCGGGCGGAGCACCGGAACGACGAAGCGGACCTCGGCAAGCGGATACACGGCGTGCTCCCGCGCCGTCCCCCCGCCGGTGAAGAACGCCTGGAGCGTCTGCGCGGCCAGCTGGATGACGCGGTCACCGTCGACCTTCCCCGGCCAGCCGCGCTCCAGATCGAGCTCGACGGGCGTGAACATGCACAGCTTCATCGTCTGTCGTCCACCCGCTGCAGCTTCCCGCCTTCGGAGCGCGGCACCGTATCCGGCGAGGCTGAAGCTGGACGGCGATCGAGCAGCCGATCGATCTCGACGCAGCAGCCGCTCGGCCCGCTCCCGCAGACTCGTCGCTGCGCCTGCGCTGTCTCGATCTCGACCGCTGGCCGTGTCCAGCGTGCCCGCCCGCTCGACGACGATCCGGTAGTTCGGAGTCAGCTCGGGAAGCTCGAGCAGGATGGCCTCGACCTGGCTCGGATACACGTTGACGCCGCGGATGATCAGCATGTCGTCGGTCCGGCCGGCCGGCGCCGCCATCCGGACGAACGTGCGGCCGCAGCTGCACGGGCTGCGGTCGAGGGCGGTGATGTCCCCCGTCCAGTAGCGGACGAGCGGGAGCGCTTCCTTCGTTAGAGTCGTTATGACCAAAACACCGGCCTGGCCGTCCGGGAGCACTTCACCGCTTTCCGGATCGACGACCTCCGGCAGGAAGTGGTCCTCGTTCACGTGCAGCCCGGCTCGCTCCTCCGCGCACTCGCCCGCAACGCCCGGGCCGATGATCTCCGAGAGCCCGTACACGTTCACCGCGCGCACGCCGAGCCCGGCGTCGATCTCGCGGCGCATCGCCTCCGTCCACGGCTCCGCGCCGAGCATGGCGATCTTCAGGCTGATCTCGCCCGGCCCGACGCCGCGCTCCGCGAAGGCCTGCGCCAGCGTGAGCGCGTAGCTCGGCGTGCAGGCGAGCACGTCGGGCTCGAGGTCCAGGATCAGGGTCAGCTGCCGCTCGGTCATCCCTCCCGAGACGGGGACGACCGCCAGCCCCAGGCGCTCGGCGCCGTCGTGGAAGCCGAGGCCGCCGGTGAAGAGGCCGTAGCCGTAGGCGTTGTGGAGCGTCATTCCCGGCTCGGCCCCGGCCGCGGCGAGGACGCGCGCCACGACTCGCGCGAACACGTCGAGATCGGCAGCCGTGTAGGCGACGACGGTCGGCTTGCCCGTCGTCCCGGAGGACGCGGACAGCCGCCGCAGCTCCGTGCGCGGCACCCGGACGAGCCCGAGCGGGTAGGCGTCGCGCAGGGCGTCCTTGCGCGTGAAGGGCAGCTCGCGCAGGCCGTCGAAGGGAGTCGACGTCGACGAGGGCACGGAGGCGCCGCAGCTGAAGCTCCTCCAGCTCCGGGCGCGGCATCGTCTCCAGCTCCGGCTCGAAGATCACGGCTCGGTGTGCACGATCACGTCGCTGACGTCGACGGCCGCGCGGATCTGCTCCTCGATCTCGCTGGCGCGTGAGTGCGCCTCGGCGAGCTCGCTGTCCGGGTCGAGCGCGAGGGTGAGGAAGGCGACGAGACCGTCCTCCGTGCGGAGAAAGCGGAGCGCGCGCGGAGGCTCTCCGGTCGCCTCGCGGACGATCCGGCCGACGATGTCGCTGTCCCGCTCCATGTCGGTCGGGCTCGGCTCGCGCCCGGCTGCTCCCTCCGACAGCGGCTCGAGGTGCGTCTGCACGGTGGAAACCTCCGGCGCCGCGCGCTGGATGGCCTCCTCCACCTTCGACGCCACCTCGTGAGCCTGCCCGAGCGGCAGCGCGCCGGGCAGCTTGAGGTGGAGCGAGACGGCGACGCCGTCCTCCGTCTTGACGGCGCTCACGTTGTGGATCTCGCGTACCTGCGGCACGGATGCGGCGGCGGCCTGGATCCGCTCGCGGAGCCCCGCCACGTCGAGCGGCTCCACGTGGACGACGATGTCTGTCTCGGGGAGCGCGCGCTCGATCGCCTCCTCGACCGCGTCCGCCGCGGCATGGCCCTGGCCGACCGCCGCATCGGGAGCCACGCCGATCACGACGTCGGCGAAGTGCCTCCCCGCCGCCTGCCGGATGCGCAGGCGCCGCAACTGCACCGGCGGCTCGATGTCCTGGATCGCGGCCTGTGCCGCCTCGTATGCATCCGCGGGCGCCCGGTCCATCAGCACGTCGACGTTGCGGCGGATGAGTCGCACCGCGGCGGCGACGACGATGACGGCGACGAAGAGCGCCGCCGCGGAGTCGGCGTCCGCGAACCCCGCGCGCACGAAGACGAGGCCGATGAGGACGGCCACGGAGCCGGCGAGGTCGCTGCCGAAGTGGAGGGCGTTCGACTGCAGCGCCGCGCTGCGATACCGCTGAGCGGTGCGCATCGAGATGAGCGTGCGGCTGGCGTCGATCACGATCACCGCGCCGATCACTGCGAGCGCGTACCAGGTCGCCTCGACGCTCGGCTCGGTCCGTCCCACGATGTGCGAGACGGCCCGCCAGATGATGAAGACGCTCGCCGCGCCGAGGAAGCCGGCCTCCGCGAGCGCCGCGAGATGCTCGGCCTTGCCGTGACCGTAGGCGTGCGCGCGGTCGGCAGGGCGGCTGGAGACCCCGATCGCGAAGAAGGTCAGCAGGGCGGCGACGAGATCCATCCCGGAGTGCAGCGCTTCCGAGATCAGCCCGAGGCTGTTCGTCGCCAGCCCCGGGACGAGCTTGAGCGCGATCAGCGCGGCAGCCGCGCCGACCGAGATGAGCGCCGTTCGCCGCTGCGGGTTCATGCGCCCGGGGACGACATGTCGAGACCCGCCCGCCGCGCAGCCGCGAGGAGTCGGTGGTCGTATGCAACGAGCGCGGCCGGCTCGACGAGAAGCGCGCTCGCGAGGTGAATCGCGTCGAGCGCCCGCAGGGTCGAGTCCGCCAGCCGCCGCGCCTGGTCGAGCAGGGCGCTGTCGACCTCGACCAGCTCGCACCCGGCGAGGAGCCTGTCCGCTTCCTCGAAGCCGGTGGACGGATTCGCTATGACGGCCGCGCGCGTCACCTCGACGGTCGCGATCGCGCTGCTCATCAGCATGGGGCGACTACCGAGGTACGACTCCAGCGCCTTCCGCTCAGGCTCGTCGAGGAGGAGCTTCAGGAGCGCCGACGAGTCGGCGTAAACCAGGTCGTCAGTCGTAGGACGAACGGTCTGCCTCGAGCGCCTCGCTACCGGAGATCGGGCCGGTGACGGGCACCGGAGCGGGAAGGGGGTAGAGCGGACGGAGAGCGGGCCTCACCCGTCCCGTCGCGATCAGCTCGTCGATGCGGGTCCGCGGATACGGCGTGAGCAACGCAACCGGCTCGCCGTCGTGTGTCACTTCGATCGTCTCGCCGGCGCGGACACGCCGGATGGTCTGCGTCAGCGTGTCGCGGAGCTCGCGGATCCCTATTCGTGTGGCCACTTGTGACCACATGGTACCAGGCACCGATGAGAGGCCCCGCTACAGGTTGCCGCGCAGCGCCTGTTCGCGCTCGATCGATTCGAACAGCGCCTTGAAGTTGCCCTCGCCGAAGCCGCGCGCGCCATGGCGCTCGATGACCTCGAAGAAGACGGTCGGCCGGTCCTGAGCCGTCTTGGTGAAGATCTGCAGCAGGTATCCGTCCTCGTCGCGGTCGACGAGGATGCGCAGGTGCCGTAGGTCTCCCCAGGACTCGTCGATCTCGCCCACACGCGCGAGCGCGTCCTCGTAGTACGCCTCAGGGGTGCCGAGGAAGTACACGCCGCGGTCGCGCATGGTCTGGACGGTGGAGACGATGTCCTCCGAAGCGAGCGCGATGTGCTGGACGCCCGGGCCGCCGTAGTACTCGAGGTACTCGTCGATCTGGCTCTTGCGCTTCCCCTCGGCCGGCTCGTTGATCGGGAACTTGATCTTCCCGCTCCCGTCCGCCATCACCTTCGACATGAGCGCGGAGTACTCGGTGTGGATCTGCTCGTCGCCGAAGTGGAGGATGTTCGTCATCCCGAAGACGCGCTCGTAGAACTCGACCCAGTGGTTCATCCGGCCGAGCTCGACGTTGCCGACCACGTGGTCGATCGTGTGCAGGCCGACGCCGAGGCGGCCGTTGCCTGTCTGCGCGACGTATCCCGGCAGGTACGGCCCGCCGTAGTCGCTCCGGTTGACGAACGTGTGGACGGTGTCGCCGTAGGTCGCGATCGATGCGAGCTCGACGCGGCCGAGCTCGTCCTCCTCCACGTGCGGCTCCGTGACCCCGCGCGCGCCGCGCTGGACGGCCTCGCGGTAGGCCTGCGTCGCATCGGGGACGGTGAGCGCGATGTCCTTGACGCCGTCGCCGTGCGCGAGCACGTGCTCGGCGATCTCGTGGTCGCCGCGCAGCGCCGTGGTGAGGACGAGCCGGATGTCCCCCTGCTCGATCACGTACGACGCACGGTCGCGCACGCCGGTCTCGGGGCCGGCGTAGGCGGTCAGCTGGAAGCCGAACGCGTGCTCGTAGAAATAGGCGGCCTGCTTGGCGTTGCCGACCCAGAGCTCGAGGTGGTCCCAGCCCTCGATCGGCATGAAGTCGCTCACGGAGAAATCCTATCCCTGGCCCAATTCGTCTGCGAGGCTCGGCTCCTCGAATCCCTTCCGCAGCGGGACCTCCCTGATCCCGACGAGGACGATGACGAGAACGACCATGCAGAGGACGGCCGAAGCGAGGAACGCGGGCCGCAGGGCCGAGGCGAGGTCGTCGCGAAGCGCAGGCGGCAGCCGGTGGACGACGGTTCCCTCGCCGCCGACGCCTTCGGGCAGCCCCTGGTTGACGATCACCCCCATCAGGGCCACGCCGATCGTCGCGCCGATCTGGCGGGAGAACTGGGTCAGCGCGGTCGCCGAGCCCATTTGCCGCATCGGCACCGAGTTCTGAACGACGAGGACGAACACCTGCATCATCAGCCCGAGGCCGATCCCGGCGATGACCATGTTCCGCGCCGCGACGCCGTTCGTGGTCGAGGTGTCCATGCGCGAGAGCAGGTAGAGGCCGATCCCGAGGATGATCGGCCCGATGATCGCGTTCAGCCGGTAGTGGCCGGTGCGGGAGACCCACTGGCCGGAGAGGATGCTCATTCCGACCGCGCCGAGCATCAACGGCGTCAGCACGACGCCTGAAGAGGTCGCCGAGGTGCCGATCACGCCCTGTACGAAGAGCGGGACGAAGGCGATCGTCCCGAACATCGCCATCCCGACGAGCGCCACCGAGGCGATGCCGGCGGCGACTGTCCGCTGGCGCAGCAGGTCGAACGGCAGGATCGGCTCCTTCACCCTCCGTTCGACGAAGGCGAAGACCAGGAGCAGGACGCCGGACGCGACGAAGGCGCCGACCACCTGCGGCGAGCTCCACGCGTACTGCCGCCCGGCCCAAACGAGCCCGAGCAGGAGGGCAGGTCGTGCCGGCGGCGAGCAGCACGAATCCGCGGTAGTCGATCGAGTGCTCCCGCTTCTCTGTCCGCTTCGGCATGGTGATCGAGATGACCAGGAGCGCGAGGAGGCCGACCGGGAGATTGACGTAGAAGATCCAGCGCCAGCTGGCGTGGTCGACGATGAACCCGCCGAGCGCCGGGCCGGCGATCGAGGCGAAGGCGAAGGTGGCGCCGATCAGCCCCTGGTAGCGGCCGCGGTCGCGGGGAGGGACGATTACGCCGACCGTGGCGAGCGCGAGCGGGAAGAGACCGCCTGCGCCCAGCCCCTGGACCGCCCGGAAGAGGACGAGCTCGGTCATGTTCTGCGCCAGGCCGCAGAGCGCCGAGCCGACGAGGAAGATCGAGATCGCGACCATGAAGAGGACGCGGCGGCCGTGGATGTCGCCGAGCTTTCCGTACAACGGCACCGTCACGGTCGAGGCGAGCATGTACGAGGTGATCACCCAGGAGTAGCTGGTCAGCCCACCGATGTCGCTCACGATCCGCGGCAGCGCTGTCGCGACGATCGTCTGGTCGAGCGCGGCGAGCATGAGCACCGTCATCAGCCCCGCGTAGATGGCGAGGACGCGGCCGACCGTGAACCGGTACCCCTCCGGCTTGCGCGCGAGCCGCTCGCCGAGCGCGATCATTCGCCGCCCGGCACCAATCGCACCCGGCGTCTCCGCGCCAGCCAGATGCCGATCCCGATTGCGACCCCGCCCACGACCTGCAGCCACGACAGGGTCTCGCCCAGCAGGAGTACGGCGAAGATCACGGCCACGAACGGCTGCGCGTTCGCGAACAGCGTCGCGTGGGACGGGCCGACGCGGTCGACCGCCTTGAACCAGAGGATGTTGGTCAGGACGAGCGGGCCGAGGACGGCGAAGACGAGCAGTGCCCAGACCTCCCACCCGAGATGGAAGTCCTGCTTGGCCAGCTGCGGGATCGCGGTGATCGCGACCAGGACCCAGCCGACCACGAGCACGATCGCGCTGATCCGGTACGGCGAGTAGCGGCGCATCAACGGCGCGATCGCGACCGAGTAGGCCGCCCAGGTGGCGGCAGTGGCCACGCCGAGCAGATCACCCTTCACGTCTCCCCGCACCTCTCCGGAACCAATCGCCACCAGCGCGACGCCGGCGAACGAGACCGCCGTCGCCACCCAGAACCGCGACGACACCCGCTCCAGGCCGATCGCGAATGCGATCAGCGCCGCGAAGATCGGCGTCGAGCCGAGGATGAGCGCCGTCGTGGACGCATTCGTGAGCTTGATCGCGTACACGTAGGAGAGCTGGTTCAGCCAGATCCCGCAACCTGCCGCCGCGAGCAGCAGCACGATGTCGCGTCTCCGCACCCGGAACGACCCCTCGTAGGCGTAGGTGAACGCGGCGAACATCGTGGCCGCGATCCCGTAGCGGACGGTCGAGTACGCAAGGGGCTGGAAGCCGTGCTCGAGGACGTAGCGTGTCACGCTGAAGTTCAGCGCCCAGATCAGGATCGTCCCCACCAGCATCAGGTCGGCCGTCCGATCCCGATGGGCCACGGTCACGGTCTCGATCCGGGCCACGACTCGAAAACTATCTACGTGGTTAACTTTCACACCGAGATGGCCGAACCGACCAGAGACGACGTCGACAAGCTCGTCGGGCCCGCGACCCCGCACTTCGCCTACCAGCTCCGCGCGCGGGTGCGCGAGCTGATCGCCGACCTGCCGGAGGATCACGATGTCCGCCGCTACGGCGAGGAGAAGATCGCGCTGCTCGACCGTCTCGGGCACGCGTCCTCCAAGGCAGAGGAAGGCCCACCGGAGCCGAAGAGCCGGATCGGCTGGGACGAGATCCCCAGCTCCGCCCCCGCGTACGACCCGCTCCCGCCGCGGTCGTGATGCGAGTCCCCTCTCTGCGTTCGATCGAGAATCGGCGATCGAGCGCGGAGCCTGGCTTGGCCCGGCGCAGCGAGATGTCGAAAAGGACGGAGCGGGGCGTGAAGGAGGGGGCTCATGGGGGAACCATGGGTTCCCCCATGCTTCGCAAGTCCGCCCTCGTCACGGGCGGCTCGAGGGGGATCGGGAAGGCGATCGCGCTTCGCTTCGCCGAGCTCGGCGCGGCTCGCGTCGCGATCGGCTACTACCGCAACGACGAGGCCGCCGAACAGGCCGCCGAGGAGCTGCGCGCGCTCGGCGCCGAGCCGGTGCTCGTGCGCGGAAACATCGCCGGCGACCGCGTGCTCGGGGAGATCGCCGAGCTCGGCCCGCTGGACGTCGTCGTCCACAACGCCGCCACCGGCGTCATCCGCCCCGCGCTGGAGGTCGAGGACAAGCACTGGGACTGGACGCTGAACGCGAACGCGCGGGCGCTCCTCTCGCTGGCGCGCGTGACAGCTCCTTCCATGCCGCGCGGCTCCTCGATCGTGGCCATCTCGAGCCTGGGGTCGACCCGCGTGCTCGAGAACTACGTGCTCGTCGGGACGTCGAAGGCCGCACTCGAGTCGCTCGTCCGCTACCTGGCCGTCGAGCTCGCGCCGGCGGGGATCCGCGTCAACGCCGTTTCGGGCGGCGTCGTCGAGACCGGCGCGCTCGATCACTTCCCCAACCGCGAGCAGATGCTCGACGCGGCGAGGACGCGCACACCTGCTGGACGGATGGTCGAGACCGGCGACATCGCGGACGCCGTCGCCTTCCTCTGCTCGCCGCAGGCGGAGATGATCCGCGGCCAGACGATCGTGGTCGACGGCGGATTTTCGCTTCTTGCTTAAACCGCGATAACGGATTCCTCATCCCGGGCAGGGATGCTGAGAGGCGTGAAAGCGGCAGCAGCGCTCGGGCTGATCCTCCTGACCGCCGGGCTGACGGCGTCGACCGGCGGCTCGACCAGCGCCGCCAAGTGCGCGAACACGTCGGTGCCGTTCACACCGCTGACCGACTTGAAGACCGGCAAGTACCAGGGCTTCCAGGGCGGGCTGTACCCGGGCGGCAAGAACTCGCCGTCGAAGGCGTACCTCAAGAAGGGCCTTGCCTACGCGAAGCTGGTCAAGCCCCGTAACGCTACGGGCAAGGCGGTCGCCGGCGGGAAGGTCGTCCTCCTTTCCGTCGGGATGTCGAACACGACGCAGGAGTTCTCCGAGTTCGTGCGCGAGACCGAGACGGCGAAGACCGATTCACATCTCACGATCGTGGACGGCGCGCAGGGCGGCCAGGACGCGGACATCGTCAGCGACCCGGGCTCGAGCTTTTGGCAGGTGCTCGACCGTCGTCTGGCCGCGGCCGGCGTGACCGGTGCGCAGGTGCAGGCGGTCTGGCTGAAGGAGGCGCTCGCTCGCCCGACTGAGACGTTTCCGGCCGATGCGAAGCGCCTGCAGGCCGACCTGCGCGCGATCGTCACGCTGCTCGGCTCCCGCTTTCCGAACCTGCGGCTCGTCTACCTCTCGAGCCGCACCTACGGCGGTTACGCGACGACCGCGCTCAATCCGGAGCCGTACGCGTATCAGAGCGGCTTCGCGGTCAAGTGGCTCGTTCAGGAGCGGATCAACGGCGCGTTGAAGGGACGTCCGTGGGTCGCCTGGGGGCCGTATCTCTGGACGAACGGGACGAAGGGACGCAGCGACGGCCTCGTCTGGACGTGCGGCGACGTGAGGCCCTCGGACGGGACGCACCCGTCGCCGAGCGGCCGGCAGAAGGTCGCGCAGCTCCTCCTGAAGTTCTTCTCGACGAACGCGACCTCGAAGCCCTGGTTTTCTTAACGCGCGGCGGGGTACACCGCCGGCATGGGATTCGTCGTGAGCCTGCTCATCATCGCCCTGGGCGCGATCCTCACCTGGGGTGTCAACGACACGTCGAGCTCGGTCAACCTCGACGTCATCGGCGTTGTCCTCATGTGCGTCGGGATCGTCGGCTTCGTCCTCACCCTCTGGTTCTGGGAGTCGTGGTGGGGCGGGGGTTACTTCCGCCGCACGCGCTACGCCGGCGGGCAAGCCGGCTACGACTACGGGCCGTCGCCGTGGCGCCGCCGCGGATACGTGGTCGAGGAAGAGGACGTGCCGGCCGCCGGGCCGCCGGCCGCCGGGCCACCGGCCGCTCCGCCGCCCGGGCCTCCTCCTCCGTAGCTGTCCCGCCTACAGGGCGCCGCTACCAGGCGGTCCTACGCGCGCGCGGATCCGGCACATCCGTGGGTCCTACATTGAGCGGCCCGCTGCACGGTCCTCGTATGGGCTCGCGCCGAAGTGGATCAACGGCCTCTAGTAATCGAGCGGCGTCGAGGCTATTGTGGCGTCCGTCCCGACTAGGAGGAGGGGCTCCATGCGGAGAGTCCTCGTGATCACGATTGCGGTTGCCGTCTTCGCCGCGGCGACAGCCCTTGGCGCGTCGCCGCCGGCCGGGCCGCGGATTTCCGGCCCGCGCGCGACGGCGCCGGGCCCGGTTACGTACACGTTCCGCGCCCGCGGAATGAAGAAGGCGCGTTTCCGTTGCTCGCTCAACGCGCCGCGCCTCCACCCCTGCCTGTCCACATATCGGGTCGAGCTGACCGAGGGAACGCACGTTTTGCGCGCGCAGGCAATCGCGAAGGGCCGGCGACCGAGCGCGGTCACGAGCATCCGGATCGTCGTGAAGGCACAGCTGCCGTCGGCGGGGAACGTGGTTGCGCGCATCCCGGTCGCGTCGCCAAATGGCGTCGTGTTCGCAGCCGGGGCGGTCTGGGTGCCACTGCACCACTCCCGTGCGGTCGCGAGGATCGACCCGGCGTCGAACGGCGTCTCGACGTTTCCGGTGACTTCCGATCCGGATCAGCAGCCGGGCGCTCTGGCCTACGGAGACGGTGCCCTGTGGCTCGTCAACTACACGCGCCCGAACGTTCCCGGCTCGCTCGTTCGTATCGATCCGGCAACCGGGAATGTGGTCGCGGTCATCCCTTCGCCCGCTGAGCTCTGCTGCGATCCGATCGTCGGAGGAGGCTCGGTCTGGATGATCGCCCCGGAGCTGCCCGGCGGTTCCGTCGTGAAGGTCAGCGCGCAGAGCAACGCCGTCGTAGCGACCCTCCCGATAGCGAACGCCTTCTCGGGCGTGTACGGCGCCGGCTCTCTGTGGATCGGCTCCTCGGGCGCTGTCGTACGTGTCGACCCGGCGACGAACGTCACGACGACGATCCCGGTCAGCGGCATTTCGTCAGTCGCGGGTTTCGGGGCGGGAACGGTGTGGATCGACGCCGCAACCAAGATCCTGCGCCTCGACCCCTCCACGGGGGCGATCGTCGGGGAGGTGAGGCTGCCAGAGTTCCGCGGCGGCGCCGACGAGGGCCAGCACTTCGTCGCGGTCGAGGGTGACCGGGCGTGGATCGCGGGTACGTCGGAGAACAGACCGGTGCTTTGGCGAGTCGACGTGACCACGAATGCCGTCACGGGCGTCGCCCATCTCGATGACTCGGTCGTCGGGGGGCGCGTCGGGCGCCTGGCGGTCGGTGGAGGAGCCGTCTGGGTCGCGTTTGGCGAGGCCATCCTCCGGGTCGCACCGAGCTGACCCGCACTGCCATCGTCGCCTTGCCCGGCACTGCGGCTTGGTCTGGGCGCCCCCGGCGGCCGAATCTCCCACCAGCCCTCTAGCCGATCAAGTCCAGCGCCTCATCGATCTCCTCGTCCGAGATCGTGAGCGGCGGCGTGGCCGAGATCAGGGATCCGTGCTCGCCGGCGGGGATGACGATCACGCCTCGGGCGAGCGCCTCGTCCGCGTCGCCCGGACGGGCTCGCATCAGGCCAACGCCCTGCCAGCTGGCGCGCTCGAAGCGCTCCCCGGCTTCAGTCACGCGATCGAGCAGCTTCGGAACCTCCTCGAGGACGACGAGCGCGGCGGCGCAGGCGAGCGGGTTTCCCGTGTGCGTGTGCGTGTAGACGTCCTCTGGCCCGAGCTCCCAGACCTGCTCGAGGCCACCACGGAAGAGCGCGGCCGACAGCGGTAGCCCACCGCCGAGTGCCTTGCCGGTGCAGATCACGTCCGCGAGCTCGCCCGACCGCCACATCTCGCCGGTCCGCCCCAACCCGCAGTAGATCTCGTCGGCGATGAGCAGGGCGCCCGCCGCGTCACAGCGTTCTCGCAGCTGCTCGAGGAAGCCGTCGGGCGGGACGCGCGCGCCCGCGCGGCCCTGCACCGGCTCGACGATCACGCAGCCGGCGTCCTCCGGCAGCGGGCCGGGGTCCTCACCGAACGCACGCCGGTGAACCGGGCCCGGGAGCCACGGCGCGAACGGCTCGCGGAAGCGCTCGAACCCGGTGGCGGCCAGGGCGAGGAGCCCGGTCCCGTGGTACGCGCCGTCGAAGGCGACGATCCCCGGCTTGCCGGTGTGGAGGAGCGCGGTGCGCAGGGCGATCTCGACCGCGTCCGCGCCGGTGACGCCGAGCTTGGCCGGACGGCCGAGTCGCTCACGAAGCCTGACCGTGACCTCCGCCTCGGCCAGATCGCCGAGGGCGTGCGCCACCGGCTGAGCCGCCAGGGCGGCGCGGATCTTCGGATTCGAGTGGCCGAGCGCGGCGACGCCGAACCCGCCGGAAAGGTCGAGGTACTCGCGCCCGTCCTCGTCCCAGACCCGGCAGCCGTCGGCCCGGGCCCAGATCACCGTCCGTTCACGCCGAAAAGGTCGGCGAGGATGTAGCCGGCGATCTTCGGGTTCTCCTTCAGCCGGCGCAGCGAGTACTCGCGCCATTGCTTCCCGTACGGCGTGTAGATCCGCAGGCGATGTCCGTCTCGCACCAGCCGGTCCCCGCGGAGCGAGCGCACGCCGAGCAGCATCTGGAACTCGTATTCGTCCCGCTCCATGCCGGCGACCCGCTCGAGGCCCTGCTGGATCAGCCACTCGTCGTGGGTTGCGATGCCGACGTACGAGCTGCCCGCGAGCAGCAGGTCGAGCGCGGCGACGAAGTTGTCTCGCACCTCCTGGTAGCCCTGAAACGCGATCAGCGGCGGCTCGAGGTAGATCCCCTTGCACAGGCGGACGTTCGGCTTCAGGTCGGCCAATGCGCGGATGTCGCGCAGCGTCCGGCGGAGGCGGGCCTGGAGGACGACGCCGACGTTGTCGTACCCGCGGCCGCGCAGCTCCCGGTAGAGCTCGAGCGTCTGCGTCGTGTAGTCGGACTCCTCCATATCGATGCGGACGAAGTTGCCGCTCTCCGCTGCGTGCTTCACCACCTCCTCCGCGTTCTCGAGCGCGAGGTCGCGGTCGATCGCGAGCCCGAGCGCGGTCAGCTTGATGCTCACGTTGGAGTCGAGGCCGTTTCGCTCGATCGTGTCGAAGACCTCGTCGTACTCGCGGACGAGCTCGCGCGCCTGCTCGGGCTCGTCGATGTGCTCGCCGAGGACGTCGATCGTGCCCATCTTCCCCGCAGCGTTCAACTGGGAGACGACCCGGCACGCGTCCTCGAGCGTCGGGCCCGCGATGTAGCGGTTGGAGATCTTGCGGACGATCGGCTTCGGGATCGCCGGCAGCAGCCGGACGACGGCGCGATCGACAACGTTGCTCATGCGGCGGGAGATTGTAGTTGGCGCGCTCCAGGCGGCTCTGGGGCGCCGTCAGGACTCGCGCATGAAGCCTTGTCGCGCAGCAGAGACGAGCGCGACCGCCTCGGGGAAGAGGATCCGCATCGCGTCCCGCAGTGCGAGCGCCTGCTCCTCGGACGTGCCGGACACCTCCATGCGCTTGAGCGCGGCGCCGGCGAGCTCGACCGCGGTGTTGAGCGTCAGCGTCGCGAACTGTTCACGCTGAGCCTCGGCCACCGATTCCGCCTGCTGCGCCGCGAACTCGCGCAGCCCGCGCATCAGGTCCTCCGGATCCTGCCCAAACAACGGAAAATCGCCTTCCACGCCGTCTAGCTTACGTGCCGCCGGGGCCCCAGTCGGGCGACGACCAGGCGATGCCGCGGAGGACGACGCGGGGCTTGCCGCCATCGGCGGAGACGGTCCGCACGCCATACGTGTCGATGTCGTGGGAGGGCCCGGAGTCGACGTACGCGATCGAGGCACCGTCGGGGACCAGGTCGGGGCGGCGACATCGCTGGGCGACATCGACACCCGCGTCAGGGTCCGCGCGCCGCTGCCATCGGGATTTGCGATCACGATGGCTGCCGTATACGGCTTCAACACCGCCAGGATGTCTCCCTGCAGGAAGACGATGTGCTTCCCGTCGGGGGACCAGTCCACCGACTCGAACGTATAAAGGTGCTTCTTGGAGTTGAGCTTCGCAGGATCGAGCACGATTCGCTGGTGCGTTCCGTCGGCGTTCATCTCGTAGAGCGCCGGGATCCTGATGAAGGCGATTGTGTCCCCATCCGGCGACCACGCCGGAAGCCCACCCTTCGGCGTGAGCCTCGTTACAGACCCGCCATCGGCGCCAATGACGGAGATTCCACCAAGTCCGTCGCCAAAGGCAATGCGGTCGCCGTCGGGACTCCAGGAGACGCCGAGCCCCGTCGGTGCCGAAGTCAGCCGGTGAACATCGCTGCCGTCGGCGTCCATGACGTAGGTGTGCGTATAGCCCTTGTCGCCGAAGACCCGTTGGAAGGCGATCCGCTCGCCGTCGGGCGACCACGCGGCGTAGTAGTCGCGCCTGCCTCTCGTCAGCTGCGTGAGCTGCCCGTCAGGGTCGCGACGGAAGATTCCATACTTTCCGTCGGCCGATGCCGAAAGGACGATCGGTCCGTTCTCGCTTCCGGAGGATGACGAGCCGCCGCATCCCGCAGCAAGCAGGCCGAGCGCGAGGATGAGCGCCGCATGCCTCACGTGCCGATCATCTCATGTCAGCTCGCCTTTGTAGGCGTCCTCGATCTCCTTGGTCAGCTGCTCCACTGCGGCCATCCCGAGCTTCATCCCCTCGGCGAAAGGCGAGCCGCCCTCGCCGAGCGCCTGTTCGAGCCGGCGCGTCGCCTGACCGAGGCGGTCGAGGTAGGCGGGCGACGCCAGGCGCGGCGCCGGCTCGATCGTGTGCTGGAGGTTGCGAGCGGCCTCCTCGGCCTCCTCGATTCCGGCCGGAGCCTCCGTGAGCCGCAACGCGACGAGACGGGAGAGAAGGTCGTCGAGGTCCCCTCCGCCCGCCACCTCCTCGGCCAGCTCGCAGAGCGCGGCGATCGACGCGGCGTCCCGGACCGCCTGCCGGCTCGTGACCGGCGTCCCACCGCCGTCGAGGGCGAGCCACGACTGCCCCTCGCCGTCGCGGCGGAAAGCGCACAGGTAAACCTGCTCGCCGGGATGAGGCTCGGCGGCGAGGATGCCGGCCAGCGTCTCACCCGGGGCGGCCTGGCCCTCCGCGGCGGCCGCGATCCGCTCGAGCTCTTCAGGGAGCGCCACCCTTGCGAGAATAGTTCCGATGGCCCAGGCCGCATCGCCGCGCACGCGAGCGGCTCGCGAGCTCTTCGCGCCGCTCGGCCCGACCTACGACCGGTACGCACGGCTGCTCTCGTTCGGGCAGGACCCGCGCTGGCGCCGCTTCCTCGTCGAACGGATACGAGGCGCGCCCCGGGGACGTCGTGGTCGACGTCGCCAGCGGAACGGGCGCGGTCGCGCTCGAGCTCGTCCGGCAGAAGGGCTGCTCGGTCGTCGGGATCGACCAGAGCGCGGAGATGCTGGAGGAGGCGCGTCGCCGCATCGCGCTCGCTGCCGCGAGCAAGGACGTCCGCCTGGTCGAAGGGTCGCGCGGAGGAGCTGCCGTTCGAGGAGGGAGCCTTCGACGCGCTGACGGTGACCTATCTGCTGCGGTACGTCGACGACCCCGGCGCGACGCTGGCGGAGCTCGCGCGCGTCGTCCGGTCCGGGCGGCACACTGGCCTCGCTCGAGTTCGGGGTTCCGCCCGCCGCGCTCCCGCGCGCGGCCTGGGAGCTGTATACCGGGGTCGGGCTCCCGCTCGCGGGCCGGATCATCGGGACGGGCTGGGGCGAGGTCGGCGGCTTCCTCCACGACAGCATCCGCGGCTTCTACGAGCGGTTGCCGCTCGACCGCCAGCTCGCCCTGTGGCGCGAGGCCGGCGTCGAGGACATCCGCGTCCGCCGGCTCAGCCTCGGCGGCGGCATCGTGATCTGGGGGCGGAAGGAGTGACTGCCGAGGCGCGGCCGGCGTTCTACGCGTTGCGCGCGGGCGGCTGGCGCGACTACGTCACCCTCCTCCACCCGCCGTACACGATCTGGCACCTGAGCTACGTCGTGATCGGAGCTGCGATCGCCCCCCGGTTCGACTGGACGAAGCTCGGGCTGCTGCTCGGCGCCTTCTTCCTCGGGGTCGGGATCGGCGCGCACGCCCTCGACGAATTGATGGGGCGGCCGCTGCAAACGAGAATCCCGCGCGGCACCCTGGTCGCCCTGTCGGCGCTGTCGATCGCCGGTGCGGTCGGGATCGGCATCCTCGGCGCGATCCGCTACGACCTGTGGCTGCTCGCCTTCGTCGCCTTCGGCGCGTTCATCGTCGCCGCGTACAACCTCGAGCTGGGCGGAGGCCTCTTCCACGACACGGTCTGGTTCTCGCTCGCCTGGGGCGCGTTTCCGGCGCTGACCGCGTACTTCACCGAGGCCGGGGAGCTGCGAGCGGAGGCGTTCCTCGTCGCGGCCTACGCCTTCCTGCTCAGCTTCGCGCAGCGGCGGCTCTCGACGGTCGTGCGCACCGTCCGGCGGAAGACGCGGTCGGTGACGGGAACGGTGGAATACGACGACGGACGGAGCGAGCCGATCGACGCCGAGACGCTGATCCGGGCGCCGGAGGCGGCGCTTCAGCTGCTCGCGGGGGCGACTGCCGCGCTCGCTCTCGCGCTCCTTCTCGTCCACGTGTAGGGTGGCCGCGCCGTGACCGCAGAGCGCGTTTTCCAGGCAGTTTTCGCCGGAGCAGCCGTTCTCGTGACGGCGTCGTTCGTCGGCGTCCTCCTGCGGCGCGTCCCGCCCACCCTGCTCAAGGGCGCGGCGATCGGCTGCGGGGTCGCAGCCCTGGGGGCGTGGATCGCGTTCGTCTTCGACCCAAGCCTTGGGCTGGGCGCGGCAGCCGCCGGGCTGACCCTGTGCGCGGTCGCCGAGCTCGGTGCGCTCGCGCTGTGCGACGCGCTGGAGCGGCGGAGGGGCGTCGAGCTCGGCCTGGTGGAGGCCGAGAATCGGCTTTCGCGCCTGATCGAGGAGGAGAACGACCGCCGCGCGGAGGAGCTCAGCCGCACGCTCGCGCGTGCCCGCGCCGACACCAGCTCGCTCCTCGCCGAGGAGGAGCGCAAGTTCGCGCTCGAGCGGCAGCGCCTGATCGCCGAGCGTGAGGAGCAAGCGCGAACGGAGATCGCCGAGGCCCTCAGCCGGGCCCAGCAGGGGGCGGAGCAGCGCGTCGCAGCGCTCGCCGGCGATCTCGAGCAGCTCCAGCAGAGCGTGCGTGCGGAGATCAAGCGGCTCGGCGAGCGCCAGACACAGCTGATCACGGAGCTGGAGCAGCGCCTCGAGGCGGACAACCGCGGCCTCGATACTGCGCACGACGAGCAGCGCGCCGCATTGGCGCGCGTACGCACGGAGCTGGCCGAGGCGACCGAGTCTGCCTTCGCGTCCGCCAGGACGGAGATCGAGGAGCACAACGCCGAGCGGCGGCGCGCGCTGCACGAGGTGTCGGAGCGTCTTCGCCGCCGCGAGCGCGAGCTGCGCGAGCAGATCGAGCGCGAGGAGAGCGAGGCGGCGCAACGGATCAAATCGAGCTTCGAGGACATCGAGCGGCGCCAGCTCGACAAGCTTCAGCGCGTCGTCGACCGCTCCGGACAGCGCTACGTCGAGGCCGCAGAGCAGCAGTTCGAAGCATCGGTCCGCACCGCGCGCGACGAGGCCGCCCGCCGGCTCGCCCGCGAGCTGGAGCGCTCCTCGGCGATGTTCGCCCACGAAGCGGAGTCGGTCCTCGCCGAGCGGCTCTCGAAGGTCGGCGACGTCGGCGCGAAGCGCGTCGAGAAGCGGCTGACCGAGAGCGAGGCCGTGCTCACCCGGCGACGGGACGAGCTGCTCACCGCCCTCGAGCTGCGCATGTCCGATGCCGAGGCCGAGCTCCGCCGTCGGATGGCAGCCCTCGAAGCACAGACAGACGCCGAACGCGGCATTCTCGAGACCCGTCTGCAAGACCTTGCGCGCCGCATCGACGAGCTCGCGTCGGAGGCCGAAAACCGCCTCGGCGCCACAATTCGATCCACATAAACATACGCTTCTCCGCCAACTTCTCCGGGGAGGGTTCGTCTGATGGAGAACGAACCAGGGGCTACCACAGGAGCCAGCGGATGAGCGAAACTGAGACTATCGAGGTTCACTACGAGACCGAAAGGTCGAAGGTGGAGAGCTGGCGCCTGCACGTCCTCATCCAGGCGGGCTATCCGCTTCCGCTCGCCGAGAAGCTCGCCGGCAGCGAGGCCGACCTGCACCGCGCCGTCGAGCTCGTGTCACAGGGATGTGACCACTCGGTGGCAGCGGCCATCCTGCTCTAAGCCGCACCGCAGCCCCGTGGCATGCTGAGACCGTGAAGGTCGAGGCAATCCAGTACGGCGACCGCAAGGTCTACTCGGTCGCGGCGTTCAACCGCGGCATCGGCGTCTGGCTCGAGCGCCTCCCGACCATCTGGATCGAAGGCGAGGTCACGGAACTTCGCCGTCAGGAGCGCTGGCAGAGCGTCTTCTTCACGCTCAAGGACCCGGAGAGCGGAGCCTGCCTCGGCACGACGATGTTGCGCCGCCAGTTCGACGCGCTCCGGCTCGATCTGGCGGACGGCGAGCGCGTCCACGTGTACGGACGCCCGGAGCTGTTCGAGGCGCGGGGCGACTTCCGCCTGCGCGCGCTCACGATCGAGCGCTTCGGGCTCGGAGCCCACCTGGCGACGCTCGAGCGCCTGAAGACACGGCTGGCGACGGAGGGTCTGTTCGACACGGCGCGCAAGCGCCGCCTGCCTCTGCTCCCGCGGCGGATCGCGCTCGTCACCGGCAACGACGCGGCGGCCAAGCGCGACGTCCTGACGGGGATCACCTCCCGCTTCCCGCCGGCGCGCATCGTCGTCGCGGAGACCTACGTCCAGGGACCTCGGGCGGCTCCGGCCATCACCGAAGCGATCCAGCGCCTTTGCAGCCTCCCTGAGGTGGACGTGATCGTGCTCGCGCGCGGCGGAGGCAGCTTCGAGGATCTCCTGCCGTTCAGCGACGAGCGCCTCGTCCGGGCCGTGGCCGCGTGTCCCGTTCCCGTCGTCTCGGCCGTGGGGCACGAGCAGGACACGCCGCTGTGCGATCTCGCCGCCGACGTCCGCGCCTCGACCCCGACGGCGGCGGCACGGATCGTCGTGCCCGACCTGCAGGAGCTCCTCTCAGGACTGGAGCGCCGGCGGGAGGCGCTCGGCCGCTGCACGCGCCGGATCCTCGATCGCGAGCAGACGCGGCTCTCGCGGACGCACGAGCGCCTGCGGCGCGCGCCGGCGCTGCTCGTCGAACGGCGTCGTGCTCGGCTCGAGCAGGCCGGCGCGCGGTTGCGGGCGCTCTCACCACGCGCGACGCTCGAGCGCGGCTACGCGATCGTGCGCGCGGAGAGCGCGGTCGTCCGCTCCTCCGCCGTGCTCTCGCCGGGCGACCGGGTCGACGTCGAGCTGGCCGAGGGCAGCTTCGGCGGCACGGTGGAAGAGACGCGGTGACCGAGCAGCCGACCTTCGAGGCGGCGCAACGAGAGCTCGAGCAGATCGTCGAGCGGCTCGAGCGCGGCGCCGCCAGCCTGGACGAGGCGATCGCGCTCTGGCAGCGCGGCGAGGAGCTTTATCGCTTCTGCCGCGGCAAGCTCGATGCGGCCGAGGGCGATATCGAGGAACTGGCGAAGCGCGTCGAGGCTGCGGCTCCGGAACCTGGTTAGTATCCCGCCCATGCCTGCCACAGTCGAACAAATCCAGCACGTCCCGCTCTTCGCCGACCTCGACAATCGCGAGCTCCACTCGCTCGCGTCCTCGTTCAAGGAGCGCATCTTCGAAGCCGGCTCCACCGTCGTCGCCGAGGGATCGGGCGGCGTCGGGTTCTTCATCATCGACGAGGGGGACGCCACGGTGACCCGCGACGGCGAGGAGCTTGCCAAGCTCGGCCCCGGCCAGTATTTCGGCGAGCTGGCGCTGATCGACGAGGGGACCCGCACCGCGACGATCACTGCGGACACCGACCTGAAGTGCTACGGCCTGACTTCCTGGGAGTTCCGTCCGCTCGTCGAGGGTAACGCGCACATCGCGTGGAAGCTGCTCCAGGCGCTCGCCAAGCAGCTGCGCGCGGCGCGCGACACCTAGGAGAGCTTGCTACCGCAGCCGCGCCGAGCAGTCGGCCAGAGCGACCAGATCCTCGCGCGCACGCGCGGGATCGCCGCTGAGCGCGTGTAGCTCCGCGCCCGGAAGCTGCTCCAGGATCCGGCCGCCGAAGACCGCGCAGCGGACGCCCTCCTCGCGACAGACGCGCAGCGCCGCGCCGGGAGCCTTTCCCTCGAGCGTCCCCTCGTCGATCGTTCCCTCGCCGGTGACGACGACGGCGGCGGCGCGCGCCCGCTCGCGAAAACCGATCAGGCCGAGCACGAGCTCGGCCCCCGAGACGAGCTCCGCGCCGAGCGCGGCGAGGGCGGCACCGAGGCCGCCCGCCGCTCCCGCCCCCGGGAGGCCCGCGACCGGCCGCAGGCTTCGCCGCGCGGCCAGCCGCGCCTCGAGCTCCTCCACCTGCTCGGGGGTGGCGCCCTTCTGCGGCCCGAAGGCGCGCGCGGCGCCGCGCGGTCCGAGCAGCGGATTGCGGACGTCGCAGGCGGCGCGAGCCGGGACGGGAAAACCCCCGAGCACCTCCATCAGGCCCGCCCCTCCGTCGACGGTCGCCGAGTCGCCCAGGCAAACGAGGAGGTCATCCGGGCCTGCCGCGAGCGCGGCGTGGACCAGCTCGCCGAGTCCGCGGCTCGAAGCACGCATCGGGTCGAGCTCGTCCGGGCGGAGCCGGGCCAGTCCGATCGCCGCCGCGGCCTCGACTACCGCGGTCCGGTCGGGAAGCATGAGCCACCGAGCCGAGAGCGGCCGTCCGAGCGGATCCGAAACGACCGCCTCGTGCCACGATCCGCCGCGCGCCGCGGCCAGCACCTCCGCGGTGCCCCCTCCCCCGTCCGCGATCGGCAGAAACTCCGCCGCGGGGCCGGCTCCGTCGACCAGCGCGGCCGCCGCCTCCATGGCCGAGAGGACGCCTTTGAGGCTAGCGGGAGACGCGAGGAGCGTCACGCGCGGGCTCGACCTCCCGGCCGCCGTTCTCGTGACCGGAAACTCCGCCTCGGTCACCTCGGGCATCTTGCGGAGCATCGCGAACGAGAGGCCCTCGCGTCCGAGGAAGAAGAGGCCGACGCCGACGCCCACCGACGCCTCGATCGCCTGCAGGCCGATCCCGAACGCGAAACCTTTCGCGTAGGGGACGCCGTACTGGACGAGCGGAAGGGCGATCGCGGCCTGCGTCAGGCCAACGTTCCCGGGCCAGAGCGGGAAGATCGTCGCCACGTTCATCAGGACGAGCACGAGCCCTGCCGCCGGCAGCGGCACGTGGATGTCGAAGCCACGCATCGCCGTGTAGACGGCGAAGAACTGGCAGAGCCAGCCCAGGCACTGGAAGAAGATCGCGCCGATCGCGGGGAGCGGCTCGTGCATCACGCCAGCCCATAACGCGCCATCGTCACGACGCGCTTGAGCGTTCCCGCTTCCTCGAGCACCGAGCGGTGATGCCGCCGTGCGCTCATGAAGGCGAGCAGAAAGACAACGGAGCCGACCGAGACGACCGCGATCAGGCTCGTCAGCGCCCAGTCGGGAATGTCGGCCGTCGCGAGCACATAGGCGATGAGGAGAAGCGCGGGGACGATGTCGAAGACGCGGTGCGCGAAGACGGTGCCGACGAGCGTCGCCCAGCGCCCGTCTGCGGCGGCGTCTTCCGGGTCAGCACCGCGACGCGCGCGAGCTCGCCGATCCTGCCGGGCAGGACGGCGTTCGCGAGCAGGCCGACGCAGAAGGCGGAGAAGACGAGCGGGAAGCGCGGCCGGGGCGGCGGCATCGCCTGGTTGATCACGATCTGCCAGGCGATGCTCCTGGCGACAGATCGAGAGGAGGTTGAGCGCCACTGCAGCGGCGACCCACTCCCACCTGACGGCCTGGAAGGCGTCGGGGATGGCGTTCCAGTCAGGTCCTCGCCACCAGAGCATGAAGCCGGTGATCGCTCCGATCGCGACGATCACCGCGATCCGGAACCACGTGCTGCGCACGAAGCCGAACCTCACGCGGCCACCTGCTCGTAGATCTCCGCCAGCCGGCCGGCGATTCGATCCCACGAGTAGCGCTCGAAGCGCGAGCTTCCGCGCCGCGACACCGATCGCGCAGCGACGCTCCTCGTCCGCGAACATTCGACGACCGCATCGGCGAGCGCGCCCGGATCGCGCGGCGGGACCAGACGGCCGTTCCGGGCTCGATCACTTCGCGGTAGCCGCCGATGTCCGAGGCGACAACGGGCGTGGCGCAGGCGAACGCGCGGGTGAGCACCATGCCGAAGCTCTCCCCGCCCAGCGAGGGAGCAACCATTGCCTTTGCGGCCAGAAGCTCCCGGGTGAGATCGTCCTGGCTGAGGAAACCCGCGATCTCGATCCCCTCGTAATCGTTTCCGACTCGCGAGAGCAGCAGCCGCACGGCGAGCGGATCGGCGCCGATGACGCGGAGCACGGCGCCGGTGCGCCCGCGGATGTCCGGCCACGCCCGGAGGAGGACCTCCAGACCCTTGCGCGGCTCGTGGCGACCGACGAACAGGATGCGGTGCTCGCGGTTCCCCGGGTCCGCGGCGTCCGGGATGAGGGTCCCGTTCGGCACGATCTCCCACTCGCCGGGGATCCAGGCTGCAATCGTTGCGCGCGCGGGCTCTGACACGGCGATGCGGTAGTCGATCCGCTCCATGAGGAAGCCCCAGAGCGGCAGGCCGAGCTTCATCCACCGGAGCGGCCCGGAGGCGTGCCAGGTGGCGACGACGGGACACTGCGCGAAGGCGAGCGTGGCGACGCAGATCGCCGGAGTCATCGGCTCGTGCAGGTGGAGGACGTCGAAGCGCTCCTGCTCGAGCACACGGCGTATGCGCGGCACCGACCGAAGGGCTGAGGACGATGTTGGGCAGGCTGTCGTTCGCGGGCACGATCACCGAGCGGCCGACGGGAATGACGTCGGGCGGCGGTTCGCCGTGCCGCCCGAGCCGGGGATGCAGGATGCGCGTGAAGCTCCCCGGGGGGTCATTTCCCATGATCGTTCGGGTCTCGATCCCGAGCTTGCCGAGCGCCTGTGCCTGCAGCTCGGCGTGCTCGATCACGGCTCCCCAGAACGACCAGGAGTACGGGACGACGATCCCGACCTTCACGGCCCGCAGGATACGTGCGGGTTACGCGCGTATCGATTGCTTGAAGTGGAAGAAGTCGTCCGGGTCGTATTTGCGCTTGACCTGGACGAGGCGGTCGAGATTTTCGGCGTAATACGCCTGCTTCCAGTCCTTCAGCGTCGAGTCGATGAAGTTCTGGTACGCCTGCCGCGAGACGTAGGGACGGATGTCCTCGGCAAGCCGGGCCAGCCACTCGAGGTTCGAGTCGGCTACATGCTTCGAGTCGTTCGCCGCCCATGCGGTGTCGTACGCCATCAGGAAGCCGGGCTGACGGTGGGCGAACGCGGTCGCGTCGGGCGCCACCTTGGCGACCTGGCCGCCCCAGGCGAAAAGCGCGATCCCGCCCCCGTCGGGGTTCCCGCTTCCCGGCCAGCGCTCGACCGAGCGGAGGAGGACGTCGATCGCCTGGTCCGGAAACTCCTTCGTCACGTAGTTCGACTTCACCGCGTACCGGCCGGCCGGAGTCGTGTCGTACAGGTAGGTCTTCGCCTGCCAGAAGGTCCGCTTCGCGAGCAGGCTCTTGGTCGGCGGCAGCCTGGTCAAGACGGGATCGAGGATCTCCTTCAGGTCCGGGGCGAGCCGCGCCGCCACGGCTCAACCCTCCCACATACACTCGAAGCATGGAACTGCAGGAGGGTCTCGCCGAGCTGCATACCCATCTGGGCGGTTCTGTCGCCTCCGAGATCCTCTGGACATTGGCGCACGAGCAGGGGATCGCGCTGCCGGTCAAGGACTACTGGGAGTTCGACCGCCTGGTCACGATCGCCGACCCGCGCCGCGTCGACTCGCTCGACACCCTCGACGAGATCTACCACTGGACGGAGCTAATCCAGTCGAGCCCACTCGCGGTCGAACGCTCCGTGCACCAGGCGATCGGCGGTGCCTACCGCTCGCAGCGGATCACGACGCTCGAGCTGCGCTTCAACCCTATGAAGCGGAACCGCGGGGGCGAGCGCGACCTCGACCACATCATCATGGCGGCCTCGCGCGGGCTCGACCGCGCCGCGCTCGAGTATCCGCTCGTCCGGGCAGGGCTGATCCTGATGATGGACCGGACGTTCACGCGCGAGCAGAACGAGGTGATCGTCGAGAAGGCGATCCGCTACGCGCCGCGCGGCGTCGTCGGCGTGGACATTGCGGGCCCGCGCCCGCTCGGCGCACGCTATCCCTATCGCGACCTTGCCCCGATCGTCGACGAGGCGCGCTCGGCGGGGCTCGGGGTGACGATCCACGTCGGCGAAGAAGGTGGGCAGCACGGAATCGAGGAGATCGGCGAGGTGATCGAGACACTTGCGCCGGACCGCATCGGCCACGGCATCCTCGCTGCGCGCGACCCAGTGCTCTGCGCTGCGCTGGCCGAGCGTGAGATCGTGCTCGAGATCTGTCCGACCTCGAACCTGCTGACGCGGGCGCTGGCGAACGAGGACGAGGTGCGCGAGACGTTCCGGACGTTCTCGGCCGCCGGCGTCCGCTACACGATCGCGACCGACGGCCCGGAGATGATGCGGACGCACCTGCGGGACGAGTTCGAGCTCCTGCTGCGCATCGGCGCGCTGGACGAGGACGAGCTGACCGAGGCCAACCGCCGCGGCCACGAGGCGACGTTCATCGGCGACGCGCCGCTGGTCGCGGCGTAACCCTCAACCTCCCTCAACGGTGCCAGGCACCCTTGAGGGTACTTGAGGGTTAGAGGCGCACATAGCAGCGAAAGCGCGGCCTGAGCTCGGCCGGCTCGGGCTCCTCGACGACGCCGTTGACGCCGTCGCGCTGCGTGGAATGGAGGATGCGCCCCTCCCCGAGCCAGAACGCGATGTGCCCCTCGTAGCAGACGAGATCCCCAGGACGGAGCTCGCCCTCGGCCACCTCCTTGCCGGCCTCCTCCTGCTGATCCGCGTCGCGCGGCACGAGTCGGCCCGTCCGCCGATACGCCATGTGCACGAGCCCCGAGCAATCGATCCCCTGGTCGGTCATTCCGCCCCAGAGGTACGGCGTGCCCAGGTAGCTACGGGCGCGCTCGACCGGGTCGTCGCCCTCATGCGACATCCAGTCACGGTCCTCCTCGCCGCCGAGCACCTCCTCCCGGACCCACCCCGGGTAGCCATACGCCGTACGGATCAGCGCCCACCCGTCCTGCCGCTCGTCGACCGTGACCGGCTCGCCGCGGAGCACCTGCGTTACCTGCTCCGCGTCGCCCCGTGGCTCCGCCCGCACCGGCGCGACGTCCGCGGCGCAGCTAGTCCGGAGGAGGCTCATAGGCGGGCTGCTGCACGCCCGGGTCGAAGACAGGCTTGACCTTGTGCGGCGTGATCTCCCCGGACTTGATCTGCTCGGCCCAGTGGCACGCGACGACGTGACCCTCGCCCAGCGGTCGCAGCTCGGGCGTCTCGTCCCGGCAGCGAGTCTCCTGGATGTAGGGACAGCGCGTGTGGAAGCGGCAGGCAGAAGGCGGATTCGCGGGGCTCGGCAGGTCGCCGGCGAGCAGGAGCGGCTTCCGCTTCAGCTCGACTTCGGGATCAGGGATGGGCACGGCGGAGAGCAGCGAGATCGTGTACGGGTGCAGCGGGTCCTCGTACAGGTCGTCGGCCGGCGAGATCTCGACGACGGTGCCGAGATACATGACCGCGATCCGGTCGGAGATGTGCCGGACGACGGCGAGGTCGTGCGCGATGAACAGGTAGGTCAGGTCGAACTCGTCCTGGAGCCGCTCCAGCAGGTTGATGATCTGCGCCTGGATGGACACGTCGAGCGCCGAAACGGGCTCGTCGGCGACGATGAAGTCCGGGTTGACCGCCAGCGCGCGGGCGAGGCCGATCCGCTGGCGCTGGCCGCCGGAGAACTCGTGCGGATACCGGGTCGCCGCGTCGGCCGGGAGACCCACGATCTGCAGCAGCTCGCGCACCTGCTGCGCCGAGGCGCGCCGCCCGGCCAGGCCGTGCGCCCGGATCGGCTCTCCCACGATCCGCGCGATGCTGTGCCTGGGGTTGAGCGAGGCGAACGGGTCCTGGAAGACCATCTGCATCTGCCGGCGCAGAGGGCGCAGGTCACCGTCGCCGAGGTTCGTGATGTCCTTGCCGTCGAACTCGATCCGGCCGGACGTCGGCTTGTACAACCGCAGGATCGCCCGGCCGACGGTCGATTTCCCGCACCCCGACTCCCCGACCAGCCCGAGCGTCTCGCCGCGGTGGATGTCGATCGTGACGCCGTCGACCGCCTTGATGTCCCCGATGTGGCGATCGAGGACGATCCCGCTCTTGATCGGGAACCAGACCTTCAGCTCCTCGAGGCGGACGAGCGTGCCGTTCGTGCTCACAGCCGTCGCCGCCTCGCGGGTCCTCGCCCACTCCTCGGCCGGCACCGGGTTGAAGCAGGCCACGTAGTGGCCACGCTCGATCTCGACCAGCGGCGGGACCTCCTTGCGGGAGAGCTCGACCTCGTAGCGGCAGCGCGGCTGGAACGGGCAGGCCGCCGGCGCCTCGAGCATGTTGCGCGGCTGCCCCTCGATCGGCTTGAGCTTGGTCTTCCGCGACGCGTCGAGCCGGGGCACGCTCTCGAGCAGCCCGAGCGTGTACGGGTGCCGCGGGTTGGCGAAGAGCTGAGACGCGGAAGCCTTCTCCATGAACAGCCCCGAGTACATGACGTTCACGCGCTCGCACGTGCCGGCGACGACGCCGAGATCGTGCGTGATCATGATCAGGGCGGCGTTCTCCTCCGCAACCAGCTCGCGCAGCAGGTCGAGGATCTGCGCCTGGATCGTCACGTCGAGCGCAGTCGTCGGCTCGTCGGCGATCATCAGCTTCGGCTTGCACGCGAGCGCCATCGCGATCATGGCGCGCTGCCGCATCCCGCCCGAGAACTGGTGCGGGTAGTCCTTGATCCGCGCCCGCGGGCTCGGGATGCCGACCCGGTCGAGCAGCTCGATCGCCCGCTCGTTCGCCTCCTTCTTTCTCATCCCGAAGTGCGCCTTCAGCTCTTCCCGGATCTGCTTGCCGATGGTCAGCACCGGGTTGAGGCTCGTCATCGGGTCCTGGAAGATCATGGCGATCTCGCGTCCGCGGATCCCGCGCAGCCGGCGGTCGGAGAGGTGGAGGAGATCGCGGCCCTCGAAGATCGCGGTGCCGGTCGGGATCTTGCCCGCGCGGGGAAGGATGCCGAGGATCGCGAGCGCGGTCACGCTCTTCCCGCAGCCCGACTCGCCGACGATCCCGAGCGTCTCGCCGCGGGCGATGTCGAACGAGATCCCGTTGACCGCGTAGACGGTTCCGCGACTGGTCCAGAACTGGACGCGCAGGTCGTCGACCGCCAGGAGGGGCTCGCGTGCGCTCAACGTCCTCGAAGCTTTGGGTCGAGAGCCTCGCGCAGCCCGTCCCCGATCAGGTTGAAGCCGAGCACGGAGATCATGATCGCGACCCCGGGGAAGATGGCGAGCAGCGGCTGCGCGGCCATGTAATCCTGCGCGTCGTTGAGCATGTTCCCCCACTCCGGCGTGGACGGATCGTCGGGCCCGAGCCCGAGAAACCCGAGCGCCGCCACGTCGATGATCGCCGTCGCGAGCGCGAGCGTGCCCTGAACGATCACCGGCCCGAGAGCGTTCGGAAGGATGTGCCCGAACAGGATCGTCGGACGCTTGACCCCGACCGACCTCGCCGCCAGTACGAAGTCGTTGTCCCGCTGGGCGAGGATCGATCCGCGTAAGAGCCGCGCGAAGATCGGGATGTTCGTGACACCGATCGCGACCATGAGCTGGTAGATCTTCGGAATCGGGAGCTCGAGGGCGACGATCCCGATCGCGAGCAGCAGGCCCGGGATCGCCAGCAGCATGTCCATCAGCCGCATGATCACCGAGTCGACGAACCCGCCGACGTAGCCGGCAATCGCACCCAGCAGCATCCCGATCGAGAGCCCGACGGTGACCGAGACGATGCCGACGATGAGCGACAGCCGTGCGCCGTAGACGATGCGCGAGAACGTGTCCTGCCCCACCACGTTCGTTCCGAACCAGTGCGCGGAGGACGGGCCCGGGCAGCACGTCGCGGGCAGGTCCACGGGGATCTCTTCGGGCGGGTACGGAGCGATCAGCGGAGCGAAGATGGCGACCACGACGAACGTCAGCACGAAGATCGCGCCGACGATCGCGCTCGGGTTCCGCTTCAGCCGGAACCAGGCCTCGCGCCAGAGACCGCCGGTCGACGACTCGAGCGCGAGCTCAGTGGACTCGAGTTCGGCGATGCTCATCCGCTGAGCCTGATCCGCGGGTTAAGGAATGCGTAGGAGATATCGACCACGAGGTTGACGATGACGAACACGATGGCGAGGAAGAGGATCCCGCCCTGGATCACCGGGTAGTCCCGGTTGAAGATCGCCTGCGCGATCCAGTTGCCCACTCCGGGATACTGGAAGACGGTCTCGGTCAGCACCGCGCCCGAGAGCAGCAGCCCGGTCTGCAGGCCGATGATCGTCGAGATCGGGAGCATCGCGTTCCGCAGGATGTGCCGGGAGTCGACGATCTGCGGGGAGAGGCCCTTCGCGCGCGCGGTGCGAACGTAGTCCTCGTTCTGCACGTCGAGCACCGACGCGCGCGTGATCCGCATGATGATCGCCAGCGGGATCGACCCGAGCGCGATCGCCGGCAGGATCAGGTGCCGCGTCACGTCCCAGAAGGCATCCCACCTCCACTCGATGATCGCATCGAGGAGGTAGAAGTTCGTCGGGTGGTTCATCTCGGTGGTAACCGAGATCTGTCCGATGCTCGGGAGCCAGCCGAGCTTGACCGAGAAGATGTATTTCAGGATCACGGCCAGGAAGAAGATCGGGATCGAGATGCCGATCAGCGAGCCGACCAGCGATAAGTGGTCGAACACCGACCCGTGCCACTTCGCGGCGAGGAACCCCAGCGGCAGGCCGACGCCGAGCGCGAAGATCATCGCGACGATGGCGAGCTGGAGAGTCGCCGGGAAGCGCTGCCTGATCTCGCTCATGACGGAGCGCCTCGAGGCGATGCTCTGCCCGAGGTCCCCGGACGCCGTCGTCTTCAGGTAGTCCCAGTACTGCTCGACGATCGGTCTGTCGAGCCCGTAGCGGTGCCTCACTTCAGCGATGCGCGCCGCGGTCGCGCGCTCCCCGAGGAGCGCCGACGCCGGGTCGCCGGGGAGGGCTCTGATCCACAGGAAGACGAGGATCGAAAGCCCGAGGAGGATCGGAACGAGGAGGAGCAGCCGACGGACGACGAAGCGCAGCATCTACGTCGTCGTCCGCCGGCCAACCACTCCTTTCAGCCTAGAGTCCCCCGACCGACACGAGAGCGAACGGCTCGAGCGAAACCGGGCTGGGCGTATAGCCCTTGACCGACTTCTTGAACCCGAGCGCCGGGCTCGTGTGTGCGTACGGGATGCCTGGCAGGTAGTTCATGATGATCTTGTTCGCCTGCTGGTAGAGCTTGGTGCGCTTGGCCTGGTTCGTCTTCGTGCGCGCCTTTTGCAGGATGTTGAAGATCTGGTTGTTGTGGAAGTTGAACTGGGCGGAGTACGACCCGAAGAAGACGCCGAGGAAGTTGTCGGGGTCTCCGTAGTCGCCCGTCCAGCCGATCAGGTTCAGGTCACCCGCGTCCCCGTTCGTCACCTTGCCGACGTAGTCGGGGCGCCAGTTGGCCGTGTGCGGCGTGACGTTGAAGCCCGAAGCCTCCAGGCTGGCCTGGAAGACCTCGAAGTTCCGCTTCGGGTCAGGCATGTACGGCCGCGACACCGCCGACGGGTACCAGAAGTCGACCTTGCACGGGACGTGGCAGCTCGACGAGTTCAGGAGCTGCTTCGCCTTGTTCGAGTTGTAGCCGTAGGTCTTGACGCCCTTCTTCGCGTAGCCGAAGAGCTGCGGCGGCATGAACTCCTTCGCCACCACGGCGCCGGGCGGATACGCCGCCGACTTGATCAGGCCCTGCCGGTTGAGGCCGTATGCGACCGCCTGGCGGACCTTGAGGTCGTTCATCGGGGATCCCGGGCCCATGTGCAGCGTCACGTACGCGACGTTGAACGCCGGCCGCGTGAGCAGCTTCAGGCCTGAGCTGTTCCTGATCGTGTTGTAGTCCTGGGGAGCGACGAGGTCGTAGCCCATGATCTCGCCCGTCTGGAGCGCCTGGAGGCGGGCGGTGTTGTTGCTGATGGGCCGGAAGATGACCTTGCGCCAGCTTGGCCTTCTTACCCCAGTACTGGTTGTTCCGCACGATCTCGAGCTTCTCGCCGACCGTCCAGGACTTGAACTTGAACGGCCCCGTCCCGGTCGGATGCTTGAAGCCGTACGTCCCCGTCGGCGTGAAGATCCCGTTCTGGATCTCGGCCTTGTTGGCGCCGTACTTCTTCAGCGCCGTCGGGCTCGCGATCCCGAAGTTCGTCAGCGAGAGGGCAGGGATGAACGGACCGAACGGCTTGGCCAGCGTGAACTGCACGCTGTAGGTGCCCTTCGCCTTGCAGGCCTTGTACAGGCTGGGCGAGAGGTCCGCGCTCTCGTTGTGCTTGAACCCAAGGAAGATCGCCTGCCAGTAGTACGTCGCGTCAGGCGACTGGAACGGCCCCTTGAAGTTGTACCAGCGGTTGAAGTTGTAACAGACCGCCGCCGCGTTGAACGGCGTCCCGTCGTGGAACTTGACACCGTGCCGGAGGGCGAAGGTCCACACCTTGCCACCCCCGCTCGTCTTCCAGCTCAGCGCCAGCCCGGGCCGGATCTTGGTCGTTCCGGGCTTGAGGCTGATGAGGCTCTCGAAGATCTGGTCGATCACGCGCAGCGACTCGCCGTCGGACACGAGCGCACCGTCCAGCACAACCGGATCGGCCGACGTGCCGAAGACGAGAGTCTTGCCTGCGCTCCCGCTCTTCGATGCGTTGTGCGCCCCGCTGCTCGCACCCACGACCACCAGCGCAACAGCACACGCGCCGATGAGGAGGGCGAACTTGCGCGATTTTCTCCTCACGTATTGCTCCTTTCCGCGTAACAGCGCTCCCTGCTACTTAGACGCGCAAGTATGAAGGCGGTTTGGTGCCGCGTCCAGGGGGACCGGGAAACGCGCAGCCGGAAGAGCTTGTCCGCAGAGAAGACCTACGCGGCCGCTACGGAGCTGAGGTCACGGATCGCCGCGAGCCGGGCCAGCGCCTGCGACTCGAGCTGGCGGACACGCTCGCGCGTCAGGTCGAGCTCGTGCCCGATCGCCTCGAGCGTCCACGGCTCGCCCTCGAACCCGAACCGCAGCTCGAGGATGCGCCGCTCGCGCTCCGGCAGCGCGTCGAGCGCGCGGCGGACGCCCTGGCGGCGGAGCGACTCCTCCGCCTCGTCGAACGGATCGGCGGCCTCGCGGTCGGCGAAGAGATCGCCGAGCTCGCCCTCGTCGTCGGCGCCCACGCTCTGGTTGAGCGAGACCGAGGCCTGGGCGGCGCCCATCGCCTCGTCGACGTGCTGGATCGGCAGGCCGGTCGCCTCGGCGAGCTCCTCCTTCGTCGCCTCGCGTCCGAGCTCGACCTCGAGCCGGCGCGCGGCGCGCGAGAGCTTCTGCTGGCGCTCGACCACATGGACGGGAACGCGGATGGTGCGCGCGTGGTTCGCCACCGCGCGCTGCACCGACTGGCGGATCCACCAGGTCGCGTACGTCGAGAACTTGAAGCCGCGGCGCCAGTCGAACTTCTCGACCGCGCGGTTCAGGCCGAGCGTGCCCTCCTGAATAAGGTCGAGAAATGGAACGCCGAGCCCTCGATAACCCTTTGCAATGGAGACGACCAGGCGCAGGTTCGACTCGATCATCCGCCGCTTGGCGGTCGGGTCGCCGCGCTCGATCGCCTTCGCGAGCGTGACCTCCTCGGCGGCGGTCAGCAGCTTGTGCCGCCCCACGTCCGCGAGGAAGAGCTGGAGGCTGTCGGCCGCGCCAGTCAGTACCTCGGTCGGCGCCGGGGCGGGTTCGGGCGTGCGTGTCTCGGCCGCCTGCGGCTGCCCGATCTCGAGCCCGATCGCCTCGAGCTCGCGGCTGAGCTGCTCGATCTCGTCCTCGTTCAGCTCGTGCTCGAGCGCGAACGCCTCGAGCTCCGCGGGCTCGACGAAGCCGCGCTCCTCGGCGCCTTCGACGAGCGAGCGCGCGCCCTCGGTCTCCATCAGCTCCTGCAATTGATTCTGGGTCAAGTGGTCTGCCTTCCCTCTTTAGCTCAGTTCGCGGCTTCAATATTCGTGTTTCGCACTCTAGGCACACTCTCCTGGACGAACCATGGAGAAGTGTCCCCGTGATAGGGCCTCCACAACACATCGAACGAGACCCCTGCACCTCTTATTCCGTCGCATGCGGCGAAGCGGTTTGCCTCTCATCCTTACTCGACGCTTAACGTGGCTAAAAGTTTGCCCGTGACGTTCATCTGCTGCGGGCCTGCCGTTTTCGCGGTTTCGCGGGGCCTTTCGCGCGCCGTTCGGCCAGCAGCTCGGACGCGCGCTCGAGGCTGATCGTCTCGGGCGTGTCTGCGCCGCGGATGGTCGCGTTGACCTCCCCGTCGGTCACATACGGGCCGAAACGGCCGTCCTTCACGACGACCGGCTTCTGCGTCTCGGGGTCGGCTCCCAGCTCCCGCAGCGGTGCGGCGGCCGCGCCACTCCGGCGCCTCTCCTTCGGCTTCGACAGCAGTTCGAGCGCCTGCTCGAGGGTGATCTCGAGCAGCTGCTCCTCGCGAGTCGAGCGAGCGCGACTCCTTGCCCTTCTGGACGTATGGGCCGTAGCGGCCGTTCCGGGCGACGACCTCCTCGCCGTCCGCGGAATCGACGCCGAGCACGCGCGGGATGGTCAGCAGCCTGAGCGCGTCCTCGAGCGTGATCGTGTCGAGCGCCATGCTCTGGAAGAGCGAGGCGGTACGCGGCTTCTCCTTCGATCCTTCGTCCAGCACCTCCGTCACGTACGGGCCGTAGCGGCCGGTGCGCGCGACGATCTCGCGGCCGGTCTCGGGGTCGGCACCGAGCGTGCGGTCCTCCGAGGGCTGCGAGAGGAGCTCTTCGGCCTTCTCGACCGTCAGCTCGTCGGGGACGACCTGCGCGGGGACGCTCGCGCGGCGGCCGTCCCGCTCGAGGTACGGCCCGTAGCGGCCGACGCGGACGACGATCCCGTCGCCGATCTCGATCGAGCTGACCTCGCGCGCGTCGATCCCGCCGAGGTCGGAGACGAGGTCCTTCAGCCCCTCGTCGCCGTTGCCGTAGTAGAAGCGGCGGAGCCACTGGACGCGCTCCTCGTCGCCGGCCGCGATCCGGTCGAGGTCGTCCTCCATGCGCGCGGTGAAGTCGTAGTCGACGAGACGACCGAAGTGCTGCTCGAGCAGGCCCACGACGGCGAAGGCGAGAAAGGTCGGAACGAGCGCACTGTCCTTCTTGAACACGTAGCCGCGGTCGAGGATCGTGCCGATGATCGCTGCGTAGGTCGAAGGGCGGCCGATGCCGCGCTCCTCGAGCGCGCGCACGAGCGTCGCCTCGGTGTAGCGCGGCGGCGGGGTCGTCTCGTGGCCCTGCGGCTCGAGCGCCGTGGCGGTGAGCGCGTCGCCCTCGGACAGGTTCGGAAGCTTTCGCTCCTCGTCCTTGCGGCCGTCGTCCCGGCCCTCTTCGTACGCGGCGAGGAATCCGCGGAAGGTGATGACGGTGCCCGACGTGCCGAACTCCGCCTCCTCGCCGTCTGAGGACGTCCCGACGATGCGCATGGATACCGTCTGGCCCTTCGCGTCCGCCATCTGCGACGAGAGCGTCCGCTTCCAGATCAGCTCGTACAGCCGGAGCTCGTCACTGCCGAGCTCGCGCGAGACCTGGTCGGGCGTGCGGAACGAGTCTCCTGCCGGGCGGATCGCCTCGTGGGCTTCCTGCGCGTTCTTGACCTTGCGGTCGTACCGTCGCGGCTGGTCGGGTACGTACTCGGGGCCGTACAGCTCTCTCGCCTGCGTGCGCGCCGCCGTCAGCGCCGAATCCGACAGCGTCGTCGAATCGGTGCGCATGTAGGTGATGTAGCCGTTCTCGTACAGGCGCTGGGCGACCTGCATCGTGCGCTTCGAGGTGAAGCGAAGCTTGCGGCTCGCCTCCTGCTGGAGGGTCGAGGTCATGAACGGAGCGCTCGGCCGGCGGAGGTACGGCTTGCGCTCGACGCTCTTGACGGTGAAACCGACGCCGTCGAGCCGCTCGGCAAGCCCATTCGCGCCCGTCTCGTCGAGCAGCGAGCAGCGTTCTCGTCCTTGAGCCCCCCGTCGCTGCCGAAGTCGCGGCCTTTCGCCAGCCGACGGCCGTCGACGGCGACGAGCGAGGCAGCGAAGGACTCCGGATCGAACGTCCGCTTCGATATCCCACCAGCCGGCGCGGACAAAGGCCATGCGCTCGCGCTCGCGCTCCACGACCAGGCGTGTCGCCACGGACTGGACGCGGCCGGCGGAGAGCCCGCTCGTGATCTTGCGCCAGAGGACGGGCGAGACCTCGTAGCCGTACAGGCGGTCGAGGATCCGCCGGGTCTCCTGCGCGTCGACCAGGCGCACGTCGATCTGCCGCGTCTCCTCGAGCGCGCGCTCGATCGCCGGCGCGGGTGATCTCGTGGAAGACCATCCGCCGGACCGGCACCTTCGGCTTCAGCACCTCGATCAGGTGCCAGGCGATGGCCTCGCCCTCGCGATCCTCGTCCGTCGCGAGCAGGAGCTCCTCCGCGTCGGCCAGCCGCTTGCGCAGCTCGCTGACCTTGCTCTTCTTGTCGGAGTCGACGACGTACAGCGGCTCGAAGTCGTGCTCGATGTCGACGCCGAGACGCGCCCAGGGCTCCTTCTTGAACTTGTCCGGGATCTCCTTCGCGCTGGTCGGCAGGTCGCGAATGTGGCCGACCGAGGAATCGACCACGAAGTCGTCGCCGAGGTACGCGGAGATCGTCCGCGCCTTCGCCGGGGACTCGACGATCACCAGCCGTTTGCCTGTTTTCGCTGCTGCCACGAGCGAATGACCTTAGCGACCGTCCCCGATCGGCTGTGCGCCGAAAACGCCTCAGACACGCCCAAGCGACACGTACGGCGATACTGCCGCCCGTGTCCGAGCGAGAGCGCGATCCGATGTCGACGGCCTTCTACTACTTCGTCGGCATCGTCAGCTGGCCGGTCCTGCGGCTGCTCTACCGGCTGCGCTGGCGCGGGCGCGAGAACGTCCCTCCGGGCGGGATCGTGCTCGCGTCGAATCACCACTCGAACTTCGACCCCTGGCCGCTCGGCTACCCGCTCTGGCCGAAGCGCCGGCTCCGGTGGATGGGAAAGTCCGAGCTCTTCAACCCGATCCTCGGCCCGATCCTGCGTCGCGGCGGCGCCTTTCCCGTCCGGCGCGGGACGAACGACCGCGAGGCGATCGAGCGCGCGATCGAGCTCGCGCACGCGGGCGACATCGTCGTCATGTTCCCGGAGGGCACGCGTCGCAAGAAAGGCCTCCGCAAGAAGTACAGACCGCACGCGCACACGGGTGCCGCGAGGATCGCGATCGTCGCGGGCGTCCCGCTCGTGCCGGCCGCCGTCAGGGGAACCGACCGGCTCGCGCGGCTCGGTCCGCTGCGCGTCGCCTACGGCGAGCCCGTGCCGCTCGACGACCTCGCCGAGCATGATCACTCGACGGCGGCGAAGATCGCCACGGAGCGGCTGATGGAGCGAATCGCAGATCTCGAAGAGGAGTTGGACGCCGGATGAGGCCCCTGCTCGTCATCGACGGCGACTCGTTCGCGCACCGCGCGTACCACGCGCTGCCGAAGTCGATCCGCCGCGCCGACCGCCGTCCTGCCGGAGCGCTCGTCGGCTTCGCCAACATGCTCATCCGCCTGTGGGAGGCCGAGGAGCCGCGCACCGTGCTCGTCGCCTGGGACACCCTCGAGGTGCCGACCTACCGCCACCAGGCGTTCGAGTCGTACCAGTCGGGCCGCGAGTTCGACGCGGAGCTGCTCGAGCAGCTCGCCCTTCTTCCGGAGCTCGTCGCCTCGTTCGGCTTCGCCGTCGCCAAGGGCGGCGGGTACGAGGCGGACGACTTCCTGGCCGCGGCGGCAGACGCCGAGACAGAGCGCGGCGGGCAGGCGCTGGTCGCAACCTCCGACCGGGACGCATTCCAGCTCGCCTCCGCCAACGTGACCATCCTCCAGCCGACGCGCGGCGTGAGCGAGATCGCCCGCATCGGCCCGGCGGAGGTACGGGAGCGGTACGGCGTCGAACCGGCGCAGGTCCCGGACTTCATCGCCCTCCGCGGCGACCCCTCCGACAAGCTGCCGGGCGCCCGCGGCGTAGGCCCGAAGACGGCGGCGCAGATCCTGGCCGAGTACGACTCGCTCGAGGACGCGCTTGCGGCGGGCCGGTTCTCGGCCGAGGCAGAAGCGCTACGGCTGTACCGGCAGATCGCGCAGCTCGACCACTCGGCTCCGCTGCCGCCGCTCGACGACACGGATCCCGATTGGGCCGCTGCGGCCATGTTCGCGGGGAAGCTGGGGCTGGGCGCGCTCGCCGGGCGGCTCGAGGAGAGGGACGCGGCATCGAAGTCGTAAGCAACGAGGCGATGCAGCGCCTTCATCCGACCGGCCCGCATCCCGAATCGGCCGAGCGGCTCCAGGTGCTGCTCGCGTCCCTCGAGCGCTGGAGCGAGTGCGGCCCTGCGACGGAGGACGACGTCGCACGCTGCCACGACCGCGCCTACATCGAGAGAATCCGTGAGATCTCCTCGCCGACCTGGCTCGATCCGGACACGGTCGGGTCGGCGACGAGCTACGACGGCGCAATGCTCTCCGCCGGCGCGGCGATCGAAGCGGCCCGGCAGGAGGGCTTCGCGCTCGCTCGGCCGCCGGGCCACCACGCGCTCTCCGCGCGCGCGATGGGCTTCTGCCTGTTCGGCAGCGTCGCGGTCGCGGCGCGCTACGCGCAGGCGGAACTGGGAGTCGAGCGAGTCGCGATCGTCGACTGGGACGTCCACCACGGAAACGGAACGCAGGAGATCTTCTGGGACGACCCGAGCGTGTTCTTCGTCTCGCTCCACCAGTGGCCGTTCTATCCCGGCAGCGGCGGGCCGCACGAGCAGAACGAGACGACGCTGAACGTCCCGCTGCCGGCCGGCTCCGGCGACGACGACTACGCCGCCGCCTTTTCCGAAAAGGTGGAGCCGGCCGTAGCTGCCTTCGATCCGGAGCTCGTCCTCGTCTCGGCCGGGTTCGACGCACACGAGCAGGACCCCCTGGCGATGATGGAAGTGACCGAGAACGGCTTCCGGGAGCTCGCCCGGCGGTCGGCCGCGCTCGCCCCGCGCGTGGCCGCGGTCCTCGAGGGCGGCTACAACCTCGAGACGCTCCCGCGCCTCGTGCACGCAGCCTTGGAGGGCTTCTCGGCCGAAGTGCTCCGCCCGGTGGGTACGCTGCTGCCCCGCGCGCGAAAAGCGCCGCAGGGTAAGGACGCAGGGAGCGTTCGCATTGGACAAATGCGGGCGCGACTGAGGACGCCACCTGGCGGCTTTGCAGCCGCCGGAGCGGTGCCGTATCCGCCGGGCGGTGCACTGTAGCCTGGGAGGGTGCGGGACGAACACGGCATCGAGGCCGAGAAATTGGCGCGCGAGTACAAGGGCGGGATCAAGGCTGTGGACGGGATCGACCTGCGTATCGAGCCCGGCGAGATCTACGGCTTTCTTGGCCCGAACGGTGCCGGGAAGTCGACGACCGTGCACATGCTGACGACCCTCCTTCCGCCCACCTCCGGCACGGCGCGCGTCGCCGGCTACGACATCGTCAAGCAGGGCCCGCAGGTGCGCGCCTCGATCGGCGCCGCGCTGCAGGAGGCCGCACTCGACCCCTTCCTGACCGGGCGCGAGCACCTGCGCCTTCAGGCCTCGCTGCACGGGCTCTCGCCGGATGAGCGGAAGCGCCGCAGCACGGAGCTGCTCGAACGCGTCGGGCTGACGCGAGCCGCCGACCGCAAGATCAAGGGCTACTCGGGCGGGATGAAGCGCCGTCTCGACCTGGCGCTCGCGCTGGTGCACGAGCCGAGCACCCTGTTCCTGGACGAGCCGACGACCGGGCTCGACCCGCAGAGCCGCACCGCGCTCTGGAGCGAGGTCGCTCGCCTCGCGAAGGCCGAGGGCGTCACGGTCTTCCTGACGACGCAGTACCTGGAAGAGGCGGACGTGCTCGCCGACCGCGTCGGGATCATCCACCGCGGGCACATCGTCGCCGAGGGAACGCCCGATGAGCTCAAGGCGTCGATCGGGCGACCGACCGTCGAGGTGACCCCCGCGGATCCGGATCAGCACGTGGCGATCGAGGAGCTTCTCCGCAACTTCGGCACGCCCACCGCCGGCGACCCTCTGACCGTCGCGGTGCGCTGCGAGCAGGAGGCCGACCTGGCCGACATCATCCGCGCGCTCGACGCCGCCGGACTGCACGTGGCCCAGATCCAGATGCACGAGCCGACGCTCGACGACGTCTTTCTCGCCAAGACGGGTACCTCGCTCGAGGGGGCCGCCGAAGAGGAAGAGGAGACGGAGGAAGAGGAGCTCGAGCCGGTCAACGCGTGACGAGCTCGGTTCACCAGGTTCTCGAGATCGCGCGGCGCTCTGTCGTGCGCACGCTGCGCCAGCCGGCGCAGATCATCCCGAACGTCACCTTCCCGCTCCTCCTGCTGGCGATCAACTCCAACGGCCTGCGGGCGGCGACTCACATCCCGGGCTTCCCGACCAACTCGTTCCTCGACTTCTTCATCCCGATCGCGTTCATGCAGGGCGCGCTGTTCGCCTCGGGCACTGCAGGCGTGGATCTCGCCCGCGACATCGACAACGGCTTCCTCAACCGTCTCGCGCTCACGCCTCTGCGTGGGTGGGCACTCCTGCTCGGTCAGCTCGGAGGGGCTGTGGCGCTCGGGGCGATCCAGGCCACCGTGTACCTGGGCGCCGGGATCGCGGCCGGCGTTCGGTTCGAGTCGGGAGTGGCCGGCGCCGTCCTCCTGTACGCGCTCGCCATTCTCATCGCGCTCGGGTTCGGGACGCTCGGAATCCTGATCGCGCTCAAGACCGGCTCCGGCGAAGCGGTGCAGTCCGCCTTTCCGCTCCTCTTCTTCCTGCTCTTCCTGTCGTCGATGAACCTGCCGCGCAACCTGATCGCCGTCGGCTGGTTCCGGGATCTGGCGACCGCCAACCCGGTCTCGTACATGATCGAGGCGATGCGCAGCCTGGTGATCACGGGCTGGGATGTACAGGCGCTCGTGCTCGGCTTCCTGTTCACGATCCTGATGATCGCGATCGGCCTCTTCGGGTCGGCCAGACTGCTCAAGACGAGGATGGCGCGGACGTGAAGCTCACCTCCCGCCGCCAGATCGCCTTGGCCCTTGCCTACCGGCAGGGGAAGGTTCTGATCAAGAACCCCTCGCTGTTCCTCCCGCCGATGCTCTTCCCGCTCATGTCGTTCCTTGCCTTCGCGGGCGGCCTCTCGAGGCTGAACCAGATCCCTGGGTTCAATTACGAGGGCGGATACACGCCGTTCGTCTTCGTCTTCGTGTTGCTCCAGTCGGCCGCGTTCAGCGGCGTCTTCATGGGGTTCAACGTCGCGCGCGACTTCGAGACGGGGTTTGCCCGGCGGCTGCTGATCGCGGTCTCCCATCGTTCCGGGCTCATCGCCGGGTACGCGCTCGCCGCGCTGTTGCGCTGGCTCGTGGTCGCCTTCGTGCTGACGATGGTCGCGCTGATCGCGCAGATGCCGGTGGGCGGAAACGGCATAGACATCATCGGGATGTACACGCTCGCCGCGATCCTCAACTTCGCCGGCGTGCTGTGGTCGTCGGGGATCGCGCTCCGGCTCCGCTCTACTCAGGGCGCCCCGCTCATGCAGACGCCCGTCTTCCTCGCGCTGTTCCTCGCGCCGGTGTACGTCCCGCTCGTCCTGCTCAAGGGCTGGATCCACGCCGTAGCGACCGGTAACCCCATCACGTACCTGCTCGAGTCGGGCCGCGGGTTCCTGTCCGGGAATCCCGAGCAGGTCCTGCTCGCCTTCGCGTGCGGGGCGGGGCTCATCGCCCTCTTCCTGATCTGGGCGTTCCGCGGATTGCGCCGCGCCGAGCGGGCTACGAGCTGAACCGAGTTGTGGGATCCTGCGCAGAGCGCCAGGATCCGTTCGTTCAACCAATGGAGGTTCACATGAAGGCACTTGTTATCGCCAGGCCCAAGTTCCAGGTCCCGCCGGAGATGGCTCCGATGGTCACCCAGGGCGCGCTCGACTGGTACGAGCGCTACAAGGATCGCTTCGAGGTCTTCGGCACGTTCATGGGGGGCGGCGGTTTTGCCGTCGTCGAGGTGGACGACTCGGAGGAGCTCAGCAAGATGATCGTGGAGATGCCGTTCGCGACGTTCAGCGACATCAACACCGAACTGTTCGTCGAAGGCGACAGGGGCTTCCGCCAGTTCCAGGACGCGATGGCGGCGATGATGGGAGCCGCCGCCGCCTGAATTTCCGTTGTAACGGGAGGGCGGAAGCGCGAGACTAGGCCTCGACCGCAGAACGGGGAGAAGAGAGGAGCACGTCATGGCCGCAACCGTTTCCGTCCTCCCGGAGATCTCCGAGGAGGAGCTCACCGAATTTCGGATGATGCTGGGCGGGGAGGCACTCCGTCCCGGCGATCCTGGCTACGACCAGGTTCGCCCGTCGTTCGGCGCGATGTACCCCGACCGGCCCGGGCTCGTCGTCCTGTGCAAGGGGACGGCGGACGTCGTCGCCGCCGTCGACTTCGCGCGCAACCGCGGGATCGAGGTCACGGTCCGCGGCGGCGGGCATTCGGTCGCCGGACTGTCGAGCACGGATGGCGGGATGGTGATCGACCTCGCGCCGATGAACGGCGTGCTGGTGGACAAGGACGCGCAGCTCGCGTACGTCCAGGGCGGCGCGCTCTGGGCGGACGTCGACCGCGAGGCGCAGCTCTACGGGCTGTCGACGCCCGGCGGCGTCGTCTCGGACACCGGCGTCGCAGGCCTGACGCTCGGCGGCGGCTACGGCTGGCTGCGCCGGACGTACGGCCTCTCGTGCGACAACGTCGCGGCCTACGAGGTCGTCACCGCCGACGGCCGCGTGCTGAACGCGTCCGCCGACGAGAACTCCGACCTGTACTGGGCGCTGCGCGGCGGCGGCGGCAACTTCGGGATCGTCACGCGCTTCACCTTCAGGCTCCATCGCGGTCGGCCCGATCGTCGCCTTCGGCGGCGTGTTCTACCGCTCCGAAGACGCCGAGACCGTGCTCCGCGGCTTTCGCGAGTACGCCGAGACGGCGCCGGACGAGGTCAACTGCATGGCGGTCGCGATCTCGTTCCCGGAGGACGAGCACCTTCCGCCCCCCGTCCACAACCAGAAGTGCATCGTCGTCGGGTCGGTGTACGTCGGCGATCCCGAGAAGGGGATGGAGGTCATCCAGCCACTTCGCGAGCTGGCGACCCCGCTGGCCGACATCACGCAGCCGATGCCGTTCCGGATGGTTCAGGCGGCGTTCGACGCGTTCTTCGAGCGACAGGAAATGCGGACGTACTGGAAATCGACCTCGGCGACGGAGCTCTCGGACGAGCTGATCGACGTGATCGCGACGCGGGCCCAGGACCGCCCTGCCCCGCTCGCGACCATCGTCGTCTGGCTGACCGGTGGTGAGGTGAACCGCGTCGGCGCCGACGACGCTGCATTCAGCGAGCGCTCGGCCAAGTACCTGTTCAGCGTCGAAGGGACCTGGCACGACCCGGCCGACGACGACAAGGTCATCCCCTGGGTGCGCGAGACGTGGAGCGCGCTCTCCGAGTTCGGCACCGGCACGACGTACATCAACTTCGCCGAGGAAGGAGAGTCGGTGGTCGACGAAGCCTTCGGCGCCAAGCTCGAGAAGCTGGCGCAGATCAAGGCCAAGTACGACCCGGAGAACTTCTTCCACCGCAACAACAACATCGCGCCGGCTGCATAGCGGTTGAGCACCTACGTCGTCCTGCGCGAACGTGGCCCGGAGTGGGACTGGAACCGGGACATGCGCGCGCAGGACGGCTGGGACGAGCACGCGGCCTTCATGGAAGGGCTTGCCGACGAGGGCGTCATCGTCGCCGGCGGGATGCTCGCCGACGACCGCGCGATGCACGTGGTGGAGGCCGAGTCGGAAGAGGAGGTGCGCAGGCGTTTCGCGGCAGACCCCTGGCCAGAGGAGATGCTGAACGTCGCGAGCGTGACCCCGTGGGAGGTCTTGCTCGGCCGTCTCAGGTGAGGCGTCCTCCGATCGCATCGCGGTAGCGACGGTGACGACGGCTCGGCCATCGATCGTCGGCCGGGCTTCGTGCCTGCGCTGCCAGGAGTCTTCGGCACGGCGCCGGCCGCTCAGGCGGGCTCAGGGGAGGGCACGTCGATGGTTGCGTATCGGAAACGTCGCACCTCCTGCGGCCAACCGCAGGCCACAGCGATCTTTCCTGCCCACATCCGCGCAGCCTCCTCGTCGGCCACATCCACGACGGCGAGGCCGCCGAGCTGCTCCTTCGTCTCGGCGAACGGACCATCGGTGAACTGCGGGGTGCCGCTCGATGCATCTGCGCTGAACACCGGCGCAGCGTCGTCAAGTCCGCCGGTGAAGATGAGGACTCCGGCAGACTTCATCTCTGCCCTCAGCGCGCTGACAGCCTTGGACGCCTCGCGGAGCTCCTCATCCGTGAGGTCGGGCACCCACTCGTTGTTGAAAGCGATGAGGTACTCGGTCATGTCTCCTCCTTTATTGAGCCGGGCTTGGCCCCTGCGGCCACCCTCTACCTTCTTAACGAACGGCGGCAGCCCGATTCGACACCGCCTCAGGAATCTTTCGTTCTGATGAAGCCTCGATTGACCGGAGTAACATCTTCAGCGCGAAGACCGCGATGACCGACCTTCCCTTGACCGGCGGTTGCCTCTGCGGAGGCGTCAGGTTCGAAGTAGACGAGCCGCTCGTCTCGTCCGGCTACTGCCACTGCACGCGCTGTCAGAAGCGCACGGGGACGGCGGCATCGGCGTCGGGCCGCGTGGCCCCGGGGTCGCTCACGATCCTCTCCGGGGAGGAGCTGCTCCGCTCCTGGGATCCGCCCGATCACGGGTTCTCGAAGGTCTTCTGCTCGAACTGCGGGGGCCACCTGTGGAGCCAGAGCCAGGAAGACCCCGAGATCAAGAGCATCCGTCTCGGCGCCTTTGACGGCGATCCGGGAATCAGGCCCTCGTCCCGGCAGTTCGTCGCCTACGCGGCGCCGTGGGAGCCGATCCCGGATGACGGGCTGCCCCGGTACCCGGAGCATCGTCCCAGGTAGTTACTGCAGGTCGGAGCCGGGCCAGGTGTCCGTCAGCAGGTAACCCTCTGGGAACGGGTCGGTCGGGTCGACGATCACCTGCGTGATCCCTGTGATCCAGGCGCTGCCGCGGATCGCGGGGACGATCGCCGGCCGGCCGCCCACCTCCGTCTCGGACACGATGCGACCCTCGAACTGGGTGCCGAGGACCGAGGCATGCGCCATCGAGTCGCCCGGTTTCATCAGCCCGCGTGCGTGCAGCGCGGCCATCCTCGCGCTCAGCCCCGTGCCAGTGGCGGAGCGGTCGAGCCGGCCCGGCGCGACGACGACGGCGTTCCGGGAGACCTTCCCCACTCCCTGCCACGGCTGCGCGATCTCGACGATGCTGACGCCGGCGATCTCGGGGTTCTCCGGGTGGACGCACGGCAGCTGCTCGCGCGCCGCCGCGCGGATCAGCTCGCCGACCCGGGACAGCTCCCGCGCCTCCGAGGGCTCGAGCGAGAACCCGAGCGCCGCCGCATCGGCGATCGCGTACCACATGCCGCCGAAAGCGACGTCCACCACGAGCGAGCCGAGTCCCTCGACTTCGAGCGGCGCGTCGAGCCGGTCGGCGAAGCAGGGGACGTTCGTCAGCTCGACCGACTCGCACTTGCCGTCCCGGCAGATCGCCTTCACCTCGACCACGCCGGCGGGCGCCTCGAGCCGCAGCGTCGTCTCCGGCTCGCGCATCTCGACCATGCCGGTCTCGAGGAGAACGGTCGCGACGCAGATCGTGTTCGAGCCGGACATGGCCGGGTACTCCGTCGGCTCCATGATGATGAAGCCGGCGTCGCAGTCCGGACGGGTCGCGGGCACGATCAGATTGGCGTGGACGGCGACGCTGCCGCGCGGCTCGCGCAGCAGGAGACGGCGCAATGAGTCGTCGCGCGCGAGCGCCTGCATCTGCTCGAAGACTGTCTCTCCGGGCGGCGGAAGGACGCCGCCGGTGACGACGTTGCCGATCTCACCGCCGGCGTGGCAGCCCACGACCGTCAGGGTTCTCGCCGCGCGCAAGGCCGCGTCAGTCTACGACGCCGCGCCTGCACGCCCCAGCCGCCGAAGTCCTCGGACACCGCGACGACGAGCTCGTTGTCGCCCTTGTCCAGCGGGAGGTAGAGCGTGTCGTGCCAGCCGATGCTGCCGAGGAAGCGGTAGTCGCGGCAGCGGTAGGTCGCATCGCCGCGGTACAGCGGCGTTCCGTTCAGGTACACGAGCGCCCGGTCGCTGAAGCCGAGGTGGAGGGCCTTGGTGCCGGCCTGCTCCGCCGGAATCGTCGCCCGCGCGAGCACCGTGTTCCTGCCGTCCTCGATGCCCTGCACGCGCGCGAGGTCGACGAGGCCGCCCGGCTCGCTCTCGACCGGCGTCCACGAACGGGGCGCGGCGCGCTCCTCCTCGAGCTCCTCTTCCGCGAACGCATCGGAGACGTCCCACGCGCGGAGCACGCCTTCCGGCGGAGTCGGCGCCGGCGGGCGGCGCCGGATCGACCTCCACGTCCTCCCCGAACGCGAGCTCGCCGAAGTGGACGTCCGGGCCGCTGACGAGGACGCCGATCCGGCCGCGGCGACGCGGCTCCTTCAGCGGGCAGACGAGCGCGACCGTCGAGAGGTCGCCCACGCGCACTTCGGCGCGCTCGCCCGCGAAGGAGACGCGGATCCGGAACCAGTCGCCGACCGGGAACCTCAGCGGAGCCCAGAACCCATCTCCGTGGTAGAGCTGCCAGCTCGAGATCCCGTTCGTGACCGGCGTGTACTGGACGGCGTCCGGGTTGCCGACCTGGTGCGGTCGCACGAAGAACGACTCGTAGTTGCGGTCGTCGGCCGCGCGCCAGACGATCCCGTGGAACGACCGCTCCGCGCCGACCGCCAGCTCGAGCTCGACCCAGCCGTCCTCCAGCTCGACGTCCGCGAGCGCAGCCGCGAAGCCGCGTGCAACCGTCGACATCTGCCGGCGGAAGATCGACCACTCGCGCTCACCCTCGCCCCAGTCCCAGCCGGCGGAGTGGAAGGACAGGCGCATCTGCGCCTATCGACGCACGTGCGGCTCCGTTGTTAGAACTCGGAGCATCGGCACCAAGCTCCCCCACGTCTCCGACGCGACCTACATCACCGACGGCGGGATGGAGACGACGCTGCATCTTCGAGCAGGGTATGGAACTGCCGGAGTTCGCCTCGTTCCCACTGGTCGAGACGGAGGAGGGGCGGGCGGCGCTCCGCGCCTACTTCGAGCCGTACCTGGCGATCGCGCGGAAGCGCGGCGTCGGGATCCTCCTCGACGCGCCGACCTGGCGCGCCAATCCGGACTGGGGCGCGAAGCTCGGCTACTCGCTGGAGCAGCTCGAGGAGGCGAACCGCGCGGCGGTCGCGTTCATGGACGGTCTGCGCGGCGAGGCTGACGTCCTCGTCAGCGGCTGCGTCGGCCCACGGGGTGACGGCTACGTGCCCGGCGAGCTGATGACTGCCGCGGAGGCCGAGGACTACCACGGCTGGCAGGTCGGGATCTTTGCCGACACGAGCGTCGAACTGGTGAGCGCGCTGACGATGAACTACGTCGAGGAGGCGATCGGGATCGCGCGCGCGGCCGGAACGGCCGGCCTGCCCGGCGTCATCTCGTTCACGGTCGAGACGGACGGACGGCTACCGAGCGGGCAGCCGTTGCGGGAGGCGGTCGAGCAGGTCGACGCGGAGACCGGACGGCGCGCCCGCCTACTTCATGATCAACTGCGCCCACCCCACGCACTTCGCCGAGGTCCTCGACGAGGACGGAGCCTGGACGGAGCGGATCCGCGGCCTCCGCGCCAACGCCTCGAAGATGAGCCACGCCGAGCTGGACGAGGCGGAGGAGCTCGACGCGGGCAATCCGGACGAGCTCGCGTCCGACTACGTCGCGCTGCGGGAGAAGCTGCCGAACCTGACGGTGGTCGGCGGCTGCTGCGGCACCGACCACCGGCACATCGACGCGATCAGCCGCGCCTGGGCTCAGACCTCCTCGTAGAGCCGCTCGCCGCGGTGCAGGCGTCGCGCGATGTCGAACGTCTGCCGCTGCGACCGTGCCGTGGTCGCATGCGCGGCGAGGTAGCGCGCGGCCGCGAGCAGCGGGAGCGTCGCGCCGTCGGTTCCCGCGAGCAGCTCGTGCTGGCGGGCGGCGGCCTCGACGCACTGGATCGTGTGGAAGTTGCGGTCCTCGCGGACGAGCGCGGCTCCGAGCGCTGCGACGAACCGGGCCGGCTCGCCGCCGGAGCCGAGGAACGAGGCCGCCAGCTGCCCGGCTTCGTCGACCTGCTGCTGCCGGTCGAGCAGGCTCGGGAGCTCCTCGAGAAGCCTGTCCGGATCGGCGTCCGCTTCCGGCGCCGGTAGCCGCACGGCCGGAACGTTCAGGAAGCGGTCGAGGTGCACGCTGGCGGCGCCGTCGAAGACGCCGCGCAGCAGCTCGAGCGAGGGCGAGCGGCGCAGTCCCTGCTCGACGGCGTTGGCGAACGTGAACGTGTGAAGCGCCGTGTCCCAGTCGTTGAAGTCGTTGCTCGTAGGGAAGCGCGCGATGCGCGTCGCGGCGGCGAACGAGACCGCAGACGCGAGCTCGACCTCCGTCGCTCCTGCGCGGAGCGCGTCGAGCAGCTTCTCGACCAGCTCCGGAGCCTCGTCTTCGAGCAGCGCCGTCACGAGCGCGTCGCGGCCGTTCCAGCTTCCTCGCAGGCCGGCTCCCTGGGCCAGCGCCTCCGGCAGCCGCGGGAATGCGCCCTCGAGCAGCGCGGGGAGGTCGACCGGGTTGCGCCACGCGTTCGACTCCTCCATCCGCTCGGCGAAGGCGAGCTGCGCGGGGAGCGACCCGAGCACCGGCTCGGCGCGCTCCCAGCCGGCGACGTCCAGCGCTTCGAGCGCCTTGTTCACGAAATCGAGCGTGTGGCCGCCGTCGAGGTAGCGGTGGTCGGTGGCAGCGGCGAAAAGCATGTCCGCGAGCTCGTTCGGCGTCGCGCCGGCACGGACGGCGGAGACGAGCGCACGCTCGGCGCCCTCCGCGTCGCGCACCTCGATGAAGCTGCGGAACCACTCGGCGAGCCGTGCCGGCTCGGGCGGCTCGCCCGGCAGCGGGTCGAGCGGGAAGCGCGGCGGCCCGGTCGCCGAGTCGGACGCGACGTCGGAGAGACCGTGGTAGAGGGCCGCGGCGCGCTCGGGCTCGTCGAGCCGTGGGACGAGGTTCATCAGGCAGGTGATCGTGGTCAGCCCGCGGAACCACCCCTCGCCGCGGCGAAGGACGCCGAAGTCGATCCCCGCCCGGAACAGATCGAGGCCGCTCGCATCGGCTTCGAGCAGGGCGATCGTCGCCTTCGCCAGCACGAGCGGGATGTCGCGCTCCAGCCCGTCTTCCAGCCGCTTGCGCTGGTGGCCGACCGGATCCTCGCGCGGGCTCAGGTCGACGAGCACGTCGTCCCCGTCCACGGCGACCGGGAAGCGGCGCAGCTCGTCCGCGAACTGGTCGAACGTCCCGCCGGTCGCCAGATCGAAGCGCGCGTGATGCCAGTGGCAGGTGAGGATCCCGTCGCAGACCGTGCCCCGGTGGAGCGGGAAGCCCATGTGCGGGCACCGGTTGTCGACGGCGTACACCTCCTCGCCCTCCGCGAACAGGCAGAGCGTGTGCCGGTCGAGATGGACGACGAGGCGGCCTTTCGCGCGCAGCTCCTCGAGCGAGGCGGCGCGGACGGAACGGTCTGTTGCGACGGCGGTCATGCGCTTCTCCTTCTCCACCAGAAACGGGGATCGTCGGGCTCGGCGGCGCCCACCTCCTCGAGGCTGACGCCGCGGTACTGCTCCAGCGTGAACGAGGTCTGGGCAGAGAACCCGACCGCCGAGAGCGAGAACGTGAGTGGGTGGATCGACAGGCTCCAGCCGGCGAGCGGGCCGGGCTGCTCGAGCAGCGCTTCCTCGTCGTCGGTGCGGACGTCGAGGACGACTGCGCCGCCGTGCGCGCCGATGAAATGGTCGTGCCAGACGGCGAGGCCGCGGCGGGAATCGGCGACGTACTCGTTGAGGCGATCGTTCGCCTCGCGTGCGCTCGTCCCGGCCGGGGCGAGGGCATGGACGAGGTAGCAGCGCCTGCTCATGACTTCCAGCCTAGAACCTCAACTATGGTTTAAGTCAAGTGGCTGCCGAGCTGACGATCGGAGAGCTCTCCGCCCGGAGCGGCGTCGCCCCTTCCGCGCTTCGCTTCTACGAGCGGCAGGGACTGATCTCGGCGGGGCGGACGAGCGGCAACCAGCGCCGGTACGACCGCGCGACCCTGCGGCGGATCGCGCTCGTCCAGGCCGGGCGCGCCGCCGGCATTCCGTTGACGCGGATCCGCGCCGCGCTCGCGACGCTTCCCTCGGCACGCACGCCGAGCCGCCGCGACTGGGAGCGGCTCTCGCGCAGCTGGCGTGCCGACATCGACGAGCGGATCGCGACGCTGGAAGCGCTCCGCGGACGCCTCGACACGTGCATCGGCTGCGGCTGCCTCTCGATCGACCGCTGCGACCTGCTCAACCCCGACGACGAGGCGGCGCAGCTCGGGGCCGGCGCGCCACTACCTGCAGCAGGACTCAGCTCGCGCTCGACCTCCTCGATCCACTCGCGGTGGAGCTCGAGCAGCCCGCGCAGGAAGCCGAGCGTAAGCCGCAGGTACTTCTCGCGGTGGGGCAGCCCCGCCGCGCGCGCCTCGGCCTCGTCGAGCCGGGTGGAGACGTCGTCGAGGTCGTCGCGCAGGGTCGCGATCCCCTCGCGCGTCGGCTTCTCACCGACGAGGTCCGCCGACCCGGAGTGATCTCACAATCCCGGCCGCTGTAGCGTTTGAGCTGCCCATGAGGCTCTACGACTACGACGCGTCCTGCAATTGCTACAAGGTGCGGCTGCTGCTCGCCAACCTCGGCATCGAGTACGAGCGGGTGCCGGTGGACATCTTCGCGGGCGGGACGCTCACGGACGAGTACGCGCGCATCAACCCGATGCGCACCGTGCCGGTGCTCGAGACCGAGGACGGCTACCTGCCGGAGTCGAACGCGATCCTCACGTACCTCGCCAACGGGACGCCGTTCCTGCCGGACGATCCGTGGGAGCGCGCGCAGGTCGTGCGCTGGCTGATCTACGAGCAGACGGACGTCGTGTTCATGATCGGCGGCCTGCGTTTCCGGCTGCTCGTCGGTCGCTGGACGCCGGATCATCCCGAGGCCGAAAAGCGGCGCGCCGGCGCGCTCGAGGTGCTGCAGCTGCTGGACGACCACCTGGCCGAGCGCGAGTTCCTCGTCGGCGACCGATACACGATCGCCGACATCGCCGTGTTCGGGTACTCGCACCGGGCCGAGGAGGCCGGGCTCGACCTGGAGCCGTATCCGAGCTTCCGCGCCTGGCTCGCGCGCGTCGAGTCGCAACCAGGCTTCATGGAGGACGTCGAGCCGTACGGCGCGAACGCCGCGCCCGGCGCGGGGCAGTCGATCTACGGCTGAGCGCCGGGCTCTCTCGGCCCCTGGTCGAGGCGGAACGGCGGATACTCGTCACGCATCAGCAAGGCGTAGACGGCGACGCGGAAGACCCAGCGGTTGAGGCCCATGACGAGGTTGAAGATGTCGCGCGGGTAGCGGCCGGCGAAAAGCAGCACAACCGCCGCGATCAGGACGAGAACCCCGATCAGGCCGATGTTCGCGACCCAACCGCCCTCGTCGGCGTCCCATCCCCAGGTTCCCCCTGCCTTCCAGCCGCCGAGGAAGATGCCGACGACGAGAGCTTGCGGGATGACGAGCAGCCACCACTTGACGAGAACGAGCCCGCGCGACAGCCGCTCCGGATACTCCACGTCGAGCCTGGCCGGATAGTCCGGCTCCTCGTTGAGGCTGAAGGGCGGATAGCGATCGGTGCCGAGTGCGTCGTACGAGTAGAAGCCGACGCGCCACGTCCAGCGCATCACGCCGAGCTCGAAGTCGAAGAGGCCGCGGGGATAGCGCCCGGTGAAGAGGATGGCGAAGAGGGCGATCACCCACACGACAGCCGCGGCGATCCAGAGAAAGATCAAGACAAAGAAGTGCGGGATCAGCAGGAGCCA
>CAWEIM010000011.1:0-177418 GCA_963809075.1 uncultured Actinomycetes bacterium
CGGCCGTGGAGGAAGTCGCAGCCGAGGCAGTCGTGGAACCAGTCGTGGTCGACGAGCACGTGGCTCGACTCCTGCTGCACCCTCAGGCAATTCACCCAGTTCGGCGAGCGGTCGCCGCAGTGCGTGAACTCGCTCTGCTGGACGGTCACCCAGCTCGAGTCGGGGATATCGACGCCTGCCGACCAGCGGGTGCCGCGAGCGGTCACGGTCAGGTCCCGCAGGAGGATGTTCCGCGAGGCCGATACCTGGAGCAGCGCGTCGCCGGTCAGCGGCGTCACCTTGAGCGGCCCGACCGTGACGTACCTGGTCGACTCCAGCCTCAGGCTTTGGACGCGGGCGGCTCGTCCGAGAATCCGCAATCTCCCGCCGAAGGCACCGGAGACGACCAGTGGATCGGCATAGCGGCCGGCGAGCATGACGATCGTCCCTCCGTGCGGACGCAGCCGCTCGACCGCCGCCTGGAACTGGGCCGGCGTGTGCACGGGGATGGAAAAGGCGGCGAGGATCGACGCGATCAGACGCATGCGGTACGTAGCATCATTGCGCGGTGAAGTCCTCCTCGTCTCCTTCTACTTCCCGCCGGCCGGCGGAGGCGGCGTCCAGCGCCCGCTCAAGCTCGCCACGCACCTGCCCGCGGCGGGCATCGAGACACACGTGCTCGCGCCCGACGATCCAAAGTGGATCCACACCGGCGACGAGCTCGCCGTCCCGACGAAGGCGTAGGGTCCACCGGGCGCACTACCTCGGTCCGAAGGGACGGAGACCGGCGGAGGAGCTGCACGGGCTCGAGGGCGTCGACCGGATGCTGCGCCAGGCCGGGCTCCTGTCCCGGCGCTTCCTCGTCCCCGACGAGAACGCGGCCTGGGCGCTGACCGCCGGCCCGGCGGCGATCCGTCTGATCCGCCGGCACTCCATCGACGTCGTCCTCACGACCTCGCCACCGCCCTCGGTGCATCTGATCGGCGCCGCGGCCAAGGCAGCCACGGGAGTCAAGTGGATCGCCGACCTCCGCGACTCGCTGCTTTCGCACGCGCACCGGCAGGCGGACAACCCGGCCGCGGTGTTGAAGGAGAAGTCGCGGGCCGCGGTGGCGCGCCTCGTCGCGAAGCGCGCGGATGCGGTTGTCGCGGTCTCCGAGCCGATCGCGGAGGAGACGCGCGGCCTCGAGCCGACAGGGCGCGTGGTCACCATCCCCAACGGCTGCGACTATGAGGACTTCCAGGGGCTCGACTACACGCCCTCGGAACGCTTCCGGATCACGCACACCGGCAGCTTCATCGGCCGGCGAAGCCCCCGTCCGTTCCTGACCGCGCTCGCCGAATCGGGCCTGGACGTGATTGCCCGCTTCGTCGGCGACTTCCGCGCGGCCGACCGCGAATGGGCGGACGGACTGGGGTTGGGGGACCGCCTCGAGCTCGTCCCGTACACGAGCCATCGCGAGTCGCTGCAGCTGCAGCGGGACTCCGAGGCGCTCCTCTTACTGATCCCCGAAGCGGAAGGGCGCGGCCGGGCTGTGCTCTCCGGGAAGGTCTTCGAGTACCTCGCCGCCGAGCGGCCGATTCTGGCGTCCGTCCCTCCGGACGGCGAGGCGGCGCGGCTGCTGCGCGAGACCGGCGCCGGGATCGTCGTCGGCTCGGAGGACGTGGCCGGAATCCGCGCCGCGCTCGAAGGCCTGGTCGTACGCTGGCGGGCCGGCCGCCTGAACGGCGACGTCCTTTCGCCCGAGCAGCGTGAGCGGCTGTCGCGCCGGGCGCGGGTCGAGGAGCTGGCCGACCTCATACGCGACCTGTGAGGCGCCTCACAGACTTCCTCTTCTTCGCGACGCTCTTCTGCGTCACCTTCGAGAAGGTCCACTGGGAGATCGCCGGCTCGGTCAACCTCGCGGACGTCCTCACCATCCTCTTCCTGCTCGCGTTCCTGGTCGAGCGGCTCCTCACCGGGAATCGCAAGCTGCCGCGCACCGCCCTCGTCGTGATCGCCTTCCTCGGCGTGCTCCTCCTCGTTTACCTGATCGGCTTCTACAACATGCAGACGCACGACGCCCTCAGCCAGTGGGGCAAGGGGCTCGTCAAGTACCTGATCCACTTCCTGTTCCTCGTCGCCGGCATCGCGTACGTGGCGCGCCGTTCGGAGCGTTTCTTCTGGAGGTCGCTGGGCTGGTTCGTGGGCGGGATGGTCGCCAACTCGATGTACGGCGTCCTCCAGCTCCTCGACGCGCGCCGCGGCGGCAACCTCGACCAGACGGTGCTGAGCCCGCTGACCGGCGGCGCGAGCTCGATCAACGTCTACGGCGCGGTCGCGGGGGAGAGTGTGTACCGCCCGAACGCGCTCACCGGCGATCCCAACCACCTGGCGGTGATGCTCTGCATTCCCCTGCTGATCCTCACGCCGCTCTACCTGCGGATGGAGCGGTCACGGCGCCGGATCTGGCTCGGGATCCTGATCGCGTTCCTGCTCGTCGTCGAGCTCGCGACGCTGTCGCGCAGCGGGATCCTCGGCGTGATCGTCGGCGTGATCGTCCTCCTCTTCCCGTACCGGCACAAGCTCTTCTCCCGGGCGATCCTGCTGCCCGTCTCCGGCGTCGCGCTCGTTCTTCTGGTCGAGTTCCTCCGCCGGCCGGCGTTCCTGGAGACTGTTTTCCGCTCACGCACGCAGACGGGCGGCGGCTCGACCAGCGCGCACTTCCTCGTCTACGACTTCGTCCCGCAGATCCTCCACTCGCACCCGCTGTTCGGGCTCGGGCTGAACAACTTCTCCGTCTACTACGCCTTCGTGACGGGGAAGGACAACTGGGGCCCGCACTCCTTCTACGTCGCGCTGATCGTCGAGACCGGCATCGTGGGGACGATCGCGTTCCTCGCCCTCCTCGGCTACGTCTTCTGGCGGCTGCGGCTCGCGATCAGGATAGGGAAGGCGCTGGCCGCGCTGGGTGACCGCGTCGCGCGGCGAGTGAGCCCGCTCTCCTGGGGGATGGTGGCCGCGCTCGCCGGGACGATGGCCGCGAACTTCTTCTACCTGACCATGCAGTTCTATTACTTCTACGCGTTCGTCATGCTCGCGCTCTGCGTGCCGATCGTCTTCGGGCGCCGGCTGCGCTCACTCGGCGTGAAGGTCGCCGTCCTGACGACCTCGTATCCCCGCTTCGCCGGGGACGCGGCGGGACGGTTCGTCGCGGATGCGGTCACGCACGTCCGCGCCACGGGAGTCGACGTGCAGGTCGTCTCTCCTGCCACCTTTCGCCACTTCGGAATCGCCTACGGATCCGGAATCGTGGGCAACGTGCGCGCGCGGCCGGTTGCGGGCGCTCGCGCTGCCCGCCTTCATGGGCTCTTTCGCGGCGGCCGCGCGGCGCGCCGCGCGCGACGTCGACCTCGTGCACGCGCACTGGCTTCCCTCCGGGCTGGTGGCGATGTCCATGCGGAAGCCGTTCGTGCTCCAGCTGTGGGGGACGGACGTCGAGCTCGCGCGGCGCGCTCCGACCGCTCGCGCGCTCGATCGTGCGCCAGGCGCGCATCGTGATCTGCGCCTCCAACGCCCTGGGCGAGGAGGCGCGTGCCCTCGGTGCGCGCGAGGTGCGCGTGATCCCCAGCGGCGTCGATCTTCCGGCAGAGGTGGGCGCCGAGGCGTCGCCTCCGGAGGTGCTGTACGTCGGGCGGCTTTCCGAGGAGAAGGGAGTGCTCGAGCTCGTCGCGGCCGCCGAGGGGATGACGCTCGTCGTTGCCGGCGACGGACCGCTGCGAGAGCGCGTCCCCGGCGCGCTCGGATTCGTCCCGCACCACGAGCTCTCGGCGCTTTACGCGCGCGCGGCCGTGGTCGCCTGCCCTTCCCACCGCGAGGGATTCGGCGTCGCGTGCGCTGAGGCGATGGCACACGGTCGGCCAGTCGTCGCGTCCTCGGTCGGAGGGCTGCTCGACCTGGTGGTGGACGGCGAGACCGGCCTCCTTGTCCCGCCCGGAGACGTGGAGCGCCTCCGCGCGGCGCTCGGCCAGCTGGTCGAAGACGCCGATCTCCGCCGCCGCCTCGGCGCGGCCGCCCGGGAGCGTGCCGCGGAGCTCCTCTCGTGGGAGCGCGTGACCCGGCTGACCGTCGACGCGTACGAATCCGCCGTCGGCCGCTGAACGGCGGCGCTACCGCCTCGCGATCCTGTCTGTGGGATACACGTTTGCGCAGAGCGATCGTCCGACCAACTCGAGCTCGTTGAGGCCGACGACCTGCTGGCCGGCGTCGGTGACCGTTGTGCGCCTGCGAATCGCGAACGAGCCAACCCCCATCTCCAGGATCCGCCTAGATCGGGTCACATAGCCTAGAGCGGGTGTCCGAGCCGACTCAGGCACTGCGGGTGGCGGACAGTCCAGCCGTGCGGTGGGCGCAGTTCGCGCGTGAATACGCGATCACGGCTGCAGTGGCGGTTGTCGTGTTCCTCGTGGCGTACGACAACGGCGGCTTCGCGGAATCCACACGCGGGATCGTCGGGATCGGCGTCTGGTGGGTGATCATTCTCGTGGTCGCGTTCGGCTTCGCGCCGCGCGGCAGAATTCCCACCGGCGCGCTTGTGACCGGTGGACTACTCGCCGGTTTCGGCTTTCTGACGCTCCTCTCGGCCTTCTGGGCGGCGGATGCCGCCGGCGCCTATCTGGAGTTCGCGCGCGTCGCCCTCTATCTGGGCGTATTCGCCCTGGTCGCGATCGGCTCGAATCGCAGCAACATCGACCGCTGGGTAGACGGCCTCGCGCTCGGCCTCGTCGTGGTCATGGTCGTCGCCTTGATCAGCCGCCTGTTCCCGGGATCCTTTCCCGCGCGCGGGCTGCCGGCCTCCCTTCCGTCCGGAGCAACGCGCCTCGCGTTCCCGGTGGGCTATTGGAACGGCCTGGCCATCCTCTTGGCGCTCGCGATCCCGCTGCTCCTGCGCATCGCCGTCAGGGAGGGGGGCACGTTCGTCCGCAGTCTGGCCCTGGTTCCCGTGCCCGCCATCGCGGCCGTCATCTATCTCGCCTCGTCGCGGACAGGTGTCGTCACCGCCGTCGCCGGGTCGCTCGCCTTCCTCCTCTTCACCTCTCGCCGCTGGACGGCGACCGGCGCGCTCGTCGTCTGCGCGGCCAGCTCGATTGCGGCCATCCTCGCCCTTCTGAACCGGGATGCGCTCGTCAACGGACCGCTCGACTCGGAGGCGGCGAGCAGCCAGGGACAGAGCGCCACGCTGATCATCGCGGGCGTCTGCGTGCTAGCCGGACTCCTGTTCGGCGTGGGTCTGCGCGCGATGGTGCGTACCCCCCCGCCTCGCCGTGCCGTCGGTTGGATCCTGCTGGTTGTCGCGGCCGGCGCCTTCTTCGTCGCCGTCGCCGCGGCACACCCGATTCGGCGCTTCGACCAGTTTCGGAACCCGACGCTCTCGGCAGGTGACCTCCAGGCGCACATACTCAGCTCGAGCGGCAACGGCCGGTGGCAGTTCTGGGCCTCGGCGATCAAGGAATTCGAGTCGAAGCCCGGCTTCGGCCGGGGAGCCGGGAGCTACGAGGCGTGGTGGCTCCAGCACGGGTCGCTTCCCCTGTTCGTGCAGGACGCGCACTCGCTGTACGTCGAGGTGCTCGGCGAGCTTGGCATCGTTGGCTTTCTGCTGCTCGTCGGCACCTTTGTTGCCGGCCTTTTCACCGTTGTGCGCCGTCTCATACGGATGCCGGCCGTCGAACGGGTGACGCCCGCGGCCGTGACGGCGACCTTCGTGGCATTCGCGATCGGGGCGGCTGTGGACTGGATGTGGGAGCTGACCATCGTCCCGGTCGTCGCCCTCGCCTGCCTGGCTTTGGCCATAGGTCCGGGGACGGCGCTCTCCGTCCGACCGCGCATCGTCCCTCCCGGAGCCGCACCGCCGCTGCGCACGCGGCTTCAGCGCTATGGGCTGGGAGCGGGCATTGTGATCGCGAGTTGGCTCTTGATCTGCGCGATGGCCATCCCGATGCTGGCCGGCGCGCGCCTGCAAGACAGCAAGAATGCGGTCGCCCGCGGCGATCTCCGCACGGCCTACAGTGCCGCCCTCGACGCGCGCGCGATCCAACCGTGGTCGGCCGAGCCGGAGCTGCAGCTGGCCCTTGTCCAGGAGCGGGCACTCAACTATTCGGCGGCGCGTCGCTGGATCGTGCGCGCGACCGCGCGCGACCGCCTCGATTGGCGGTTGTGGCTCACCCGGTCGCGGATCGAGTACGAGCTGGGGCGGATCCAAGCCGGCACCAGGAGCCTCCAACGGGCCCAGGAGCTCAACCCCCGCTCGCCGATCTTCCAGACGTGAAGCGGGAGGCGCTTTGAGCCGTGGCTATGCTGGCCTCGTCGCGCGGGCACTGGGGGTCCAAACACCGTGGAACGAGCCGTCTCCGAAGAACGCCAGGCACCAGCTCTGCCCCGCAAGCCTCCGGGGCGCGTGCAGGACGGCTCGACAGTCGACGCGCCTAACCTCCCGCACGTCGTCATCCGGCCGTCTCGCAGGCTGGATCCCCCTCAACCTCGGCGAGCTCTGGCGCTACCGCGAGCTCCTGTACTTCCTCGTCTGGCGGGACGTCAAGGTGCGGTACAAGCAGACCTCGGTCGGCGCCCTCTGGGCGATCATCCAGCCGCTGCTCCTCGCACTCCTCTTCACGCTGATCTTCAGCCGGATCGGAAAGCTGAAGCCGCCGGGAGTTCCATACGCGCTCTTCGCGTACGCAGGGCTGTTGCCCTGGGTGCTGTTCGCGACCGCGCTGAGCGAGTCGAGCAGGAGCCTTGTCGTCAACAAGGAGCTGATTACGAAGGTCTACTTCCCGCGCCTGGCCAGTCCCGCTGTCGACGATCCTTGCCGCGCTCGTCGACTTCGCCATCGGATCGACGGTTTTGATCGGGATGATGATCTTCTACGGAGTCGTCCCGGGCTGGCCGCTGCTCGCGCTGCCGCTATTCCTCGGTCTGACGGTCCTGACCGCGCTTGCCGTCGGCACCTGGCTGTCCGCATTGAATGTTCAGTACAGGGACGTCGAGTACGTGATCCCGTTTCTGACGTTGCTGTGGATGTTCGCCACCCCTGTCGCGTACTCGATCAACGCCTTTCCCGAGCAGCTGCGCTCGATCGTCGGGATCAATCCGCTGGCAGGCGTCGTCGAGGGCTTCCGCTGGTCGCTCTTCCAGAAGACGGCGGCGCCGGGCTCGACGATTTTGATCTCCGCCGGAGTGCTGGTGCTGCTGCTCGTCAGCGGCCTCTACTACTTCCGCCGAACCGAGCGGACGTTCGCCGATGTCATTTAGCTACGCGATCAAGGCCGAGGGCGTCGGCAAGGTCTACGAGCTTGGCGAGCGCGAGCGGTACAAGGCGCTGCGTGACACGATTGCGGCGGGTTTGAACGCACCGATACGCCTCGCCAAGTCGCGGGGCCGCCGCTCGAACGCAAACGGCAATGGACAGGATCACATCTGGGCGCTGCAGGATGTTTCCTTCGAGGTCGAGCCGGGCGAGGTCGTCGGTGTTATCGGGCGCAACGGCGCGGGCAAGTCGACGCTGCTGAAGGTCGTCTCCCGCGTGACCGATCCGACGCGTGGAACCGTCGACCTGTGGGGCCGGGTCGGCACGCTGCTCGAGGTCGGGACCGGCTTCCACAACGAACTGACCGGCCGCGAGAATGTCTACCTCAGCGGCGCGATTCTGGGCATGGGCCGGCATGAGGTGCGGCGGAAGTTCGACGAGATCGTCGAGTTCGCCGACGTCGAGCGCTTCATCGACACGCCGGTCAAGCGGTACTCGAGCGGGATGTTGATGCGGCTCGGGTTCGCAGTCGCCGCGCATCTCGAGACCGAGATCCTGCTGGTCGACGAAGTGCTCGCCGTCGGCGATGCCGAGTTCCAGCAGCGCTGCTTGGGGCGGATGGACAGCTTCGCCGAGGAGGGCCGGACGGTGTTCTTCGTCAGCCACAACATGGGCGCAATCAACCGTCTCTGCCCGAGGACAATCTTCCTCTCGGAGGGCAGGGTCGAGGAGGACGGCCCGACCTCTGAGGTGATCTCGCACTACCTCCGCAGTGCGGCCGGCCAGGACGGAGAGCGTACCTGGCTCGATCCGGCGACCGCGCCCGGGAATGACACCGTGCGCGTGCAGGCTGTGCGCGTCCGCTCGGGTGGGCTCGTGACCAGTTTGGTCGACATCGACCATGACGTGGCCGTCGAGGTCGACTATCGGATCCACGTGGCAGGACGCAAGAACCTTTGCACCAGCATTCATCTCCACGACGGCGTCGGCAACGTCGTCCTCGTGACGGCGAGCACGCCCGGGGCGAATGCCCTGGAGGAGGAGTGGTTCGGTCGCCAGCGTCCCACCGGGCTGTACCGCTCGACGATGACAATCCCTGCGAACTTCCTGAACGACGGGCGCTATTACGTGACGGTCTACATCGCCTCGCTCGGCCCCGACGTCGCCGAGGCGCACGTGGCCGAGGCGGTGGGTTTCGACGTGTTGGACACGGGCGCCATGCGCGACGCAGGTGGCCCGAGCGAGTGGCCGGGCGCCGTCCGCCCGCGCCTTCCGTGGCGCACGGAGCTCCTCACCGAGGAGTCGGAGCGCTCCGGCGATCGATGACCGCAACCGTCGCGGACCAGCACCCGCGAACGCTCAGGCATGAGCGAAACGGCGCTCCCGTTCGCAACCGTTCGGGATCCCCATCCCTCGTACAACCCCGCGCGCTTCGTTCCCAAGGCGCTCGAACGCGTTCATTCAGGACGCCCTCGCCGCAGACGTGAACGTGAGAAAACGCGGGTATGGTGTGCGGGCAACCTCGGGTTTGAGGGGAGGGTCGTCGTGCAGGCAGAAGGTCCGGGGCAGAGCGTGAGAATCGTCGAGCCAGTTCCGGTTGGGGCTCCATCTAGCTTGCCTGCGGCACCCGTTAGACCGCACCGTGATTATCTTCTACGCCGACTGCTGGTCTCAGCGGACGTGGCCGCAATCATGCTCGCACTGGGGCTGGCTTCGGCGTATTTCTCGCTGGGAAGCGTGCGCAGCCAGCTCATCTGGGGGCTCGCTGCGCTTCCGATCTTCATCGTTCTCTTCAAGGTTTACGGGCTCTATGACCGCGACGCGAAGCGAGTCAGCCATTCGACCGTGGACGATCTGCCCTGGATCTTCCACGCGCTGCTCGTCGGGACGCTCGCGCTTTGGCTGCTCTTCCTCTACGGACCTGCGCCCGCTCTCGACGTCACCGAGGGACTGGTGTTCTTCGGGATCGCGGTGGGCGCTGTCTTCATCGCGCGCGCGCTGGCGCGCGCGGTCAGCCGGTTCGTCATACCGCCGGAACGCGTGCTGTTCGTGGGCGGTGGACCGGTCTCGCGGGTTCTCGCGCGGAAGCTCAGGCTCCATCCCGAGTACGAGCTCGAGCCGATTGGCTACGTCGACACCTTCGAGAGCTTCTCGGAGGGCTCGAACACCACACTCAAATACCTTGGCGACACGAGCGACATCGATGCGGTCTGCCGACGAGCTGGCGTCGAACGCGTCCTCATTCTGTCGCCTGAGGTCAACTCCGACGAGCTTGCCGACCTCATCCGCCGCCTACGCAGCCTGGACGTCCGAATCGGGATCCTTCCGCACATCGTCGACGTCCTCGGCTCGTCCGTCGAGGTCGACGACGTCGAAGGGATCACCGTTCTCGGCATGGCGTCGCCGAATCTCAGCCGCTCCTCGCGCGCGCTGAAGCGGGCGATGGACGTGCTGATCTCGTTTGGCTTGCTGATGCTGTTTGCGCCGGTGATGCTCTTCATCGCCATTGCGCTCAAGGTCGGCGGCGGGCCGGTCTTCTTCGTTCAGGAGCGCATCGGGCGCGGCGGCGACCGGCGCTTCAGGATGCTCAAGTTCCGCACCATGGTCCCGGACGCGGACAAGCGCGGAAAGGAGCTCTGGGAACAGAGCGCGCACCCGGTCTGGCTCCTGCTCGAGCACGACCCGCGCATCACGCGCTTCGGACGTTTCCTGCGCCACACGAGCCTCGACGAGCTCCCGCAGCTCTGGAACGTGCTCCGCGGCGACATGAGCCTCGTCGGGCCGCGGCCGATGCCGCCCGACGTGGACGAGCACATCTCGGGGTGGGGGCGCCGCCGTCTCGACCTCACGCCGGGGATCACCGGCCTCTGGCAGGTCCTCGGGCGGACGAACATCCCGTTCGAGGAGATGGTCAAGCTCGACTACCTCTACGTGACCAACTGGTCGCTCTGGCAGGACGTGCGCCTGCTCGTGCACACGCTTCCGGCGGTCTTTCGCCGGCGCGGCGTCAACTAGGCTCCTCGCGGCAATGGATCTCGCGGGGCAGCGTGTCGTCGTCACGGGCGGCGCCGGTTTCATCGGCAGCCACGTCGTCGACGCGCTCCTCGAGCTCGGCTCCGACGTCGTCGCGATCGACGATCTGAGCGTCGGCGACCGGTCGAACCTAGCCGAGGCCGGTGGGGCGAAACTCGTCGTCGGCGACGTCCGCGACGCGGATCTGCTCGACCGAGAGCTGCGCGGAGCCGCAGTCGTCGTGCACATGGCCTGCGACAACCTGCGCGCCTCTCTCGCAAATCCGATGCGAAGCCACGAGGTGAACGCGACGGGGTCGCTCGTCGCGGCATTGGCCGCCGCCCGCGCGGCCGTGGAACGCTTCGTCTACGTCTCCTCGTCGGAGGCGTACGGCTCCGCCGTGCGCGAGCCGATGGACGAGGACCACCCGCTCCGCCCGACGACCGTCTACGGTGCGGCGAAGGCCGCCGGAGAGCTGTACGCGCAGTCCTGCATGCGCGCGTACGACCTGCCGGTGACAGTGATCCGGCCGTTCAACTCGTACGGGCCGCGCTCGCATGCCGAGGGGACGAGCGCGGAGGTCATTCCCAAGATGACGGCGAGGATCCGCGCCGGCGAGGCGCCCGTGATCTTCGGCGACGGCTCGCAGACGCGCGACTTCACCTGGGTCGAGGAGACCGCCCGCGGCATCGTGGCCGCCGCGGCTTGCGACGAGCTCGTCGGCGAGGCGGTGAACATCGCGTTCGGGCGGGGAGTGAGCATCCGCGAGGTCTGCGACCTGCTCCTCGACATCGTCGGCTCCGATCTGGAGCCCGAGCTCGTCGAGGCGCGGCCCGGCGACGTCGAAGCGCACTACGCCGACACGACCAAGGCGCGCACGGTGCTCGGCTTCGAGGCGCAGATCGAGCTCCGCGAAGGACTCGAACGCTACGTGGAGTGGGCGCGAGGCGAGCAGGATCCGCTCGAGCTGGTGCGGACGCAGCCCATCCGAAATTGGTAGCGCCCGCGCCGCCTCCGCGCTAGCGACTACATCCCAGCGTGGCTCGCCGATCTGGACGGCGTCAGGATCGACATCCTCGGAGCCGACGGGTTCATCGGCAGCCACGTGACGCGGCTCGCGGCGCACGCTGGTGCGGAGGTGCGCGCCCTCTGCGTCAAGGAGCCGTGGCGGATCGCCGATCTCGCGGTCGAGAAGGTCCCGAGCCCGCACTGGTGGGAGGCGGATGTCTCTCTCCGTGGGGACGCGCTCATCCTGCTCGCGTACCAGCCTCCGACCGGTGAAGATCGGCTCGCGCACGAGCTCGAGGTGAACGCGGCCGGCGCCGCTCGGGTCGCCGCAGCCGCGCCCGGGCGCGTCGTGTTCGCGAGCTCGGCGGACGTGTATGGCTCGTGGCACGACGGTCCGGTGTCCGAGGAGACCGAGGCGGCGCCAGCAACTCCCTACGCGGCCGCGAAGCTCGAGGCGGAGGAGCGGATCGACGACGTGGCGCTCCGGCTCGCGACGGTGTACGGGCCCGGAGAGAACGGGCCGCGCGCGATTCCCTCGTTCACGCGCGCGCTCACGGAGGGCCGTGCGCCGACGGTCCACGGTGACGGGAGCGACGTCCGCGACCTCGTCCACGCCGTCGACGTCGCAGCGGCGCTGCTCAATGCCGCCGTCGTCGAGGATCCGCCACCGGTCTTGAACGTCGGTTCCGGAGTGGGGCGGACGACGCGCGAAATCCTCGACGCGGTGAGCGCCGCGCTCGCCCGCGAGGCGAGGCCGGAGTGGGCGCCGGCGACTCGTCCGCCCTCGCGCCTCGTGCTCGATGCCGCCCTGGCGAGAGCCCAGCTCGGCTTCGAGCCGAGGCGTGACTTCGAGGTTGCCCTCGCGGAGGAAGTGAGCTGGATCCAGGCCATGAACCACTAGCTACTCTCCGGCAATGTCGTCCTCTGGGCGAAGCAGCGCTCCTCGTCTCCGGCAACTGTGGGCGGGGATGCGGCTCGGCGAGCTGTCGGTCGCGCTCGGGTTCGAGGACACGCGGCAGCGTGGAGTGTGGACGCCGGATCTCGTCGCCTTTTCACTCCTCGTCTTCCTGACGCTCGTAGGCGGCCGGGTCTTCGCAAAGGTCAGGCTCGTTCCGGGCGAGCCGGTTTTTGTCACGGAAATGGGCGTTCTCGTGATCGCGGCACTGGCGATCTGGCGCGTCGGCCTGCGCGGGCTGTGGACGCGTGTACGGAGGTTTGTTCCGCTCATCCCGCTCCTTCTTCTCTGGCTGGCCGGAGCGATCGCAACCCTCCGCGGCCTGCACAGCTACGGCCTGCGGATGATTCAGCCGGACATCGGACTCGTCGAGTACTCGATCTTCATTCCGCTGACGGCGGCCGTGATCGACACGCGAGCGCGCGCCGTGCGGCTGCTCGCGGCGATGTTGCGGGCTCGGCCGTGATCAGCGTCGTCTACGGCTTTCTCTGGTTCTACGACCTCAACAGCCAGTTCCTGGTGGATGACCCACAGGTGGCGATTGCGCTGTACATGGGTATCGGCGTCACCCTCGTGCTCGCTCGGCTCGCGACGAAGAGCCCGGTGACGCCACTCGAATACCTTCTAGCCGGCGCGGGGCTTGTGTTCATCAGCCTGACGTCCGTGCGAACGTCGGTGCTCGCGCTTGGCGTGAGCCTGGCCGTCCTCGTCGTCCTCGCGCCGCGGACCGGACGCCTACTCGCGCTGGCGATAGCGGTGGCGAGCTTCGTCCTTTCCGTCGGCGGCGCCATCCTGATCGAGAAGATGCGACCAAGCGTCAGTGTCGTCACGACGCCGATCGTGCCTCCCGTCAATGTCGGCAAGAGGTACGTCTCGGATGACGCGGGCACGAGCTTTCTCAACGGCACGCTCGTGCGCGGCGATGGGGCCCGGGGAACGTACGCACGCAGGCTTGCCATCCTCCAGCCGTATGTTGCCGGTGTCACGGGACTCCGCCCGGGAAGGGCCTACACGGTCATTTTCGCGGTTCGGCCTCTGAGCGCGGTGGTGACGAGCGGCTTTGTCGGCGATCCCACCGGGCTCCGGTGGGGTCAGGAGTACTGGCGCGCCGCCCCCGAGACCCGGTGGCAGTTCTTCCGGAAGACGTTGCGGGCGACGCAAACGACCGAGACGCTGGGCCTCGAAGAGCTGGCCGGAGGGGAGGAAGTGCTCTTCGACGCCGTACGAGTCCTGCCCGGGCGGGTGCCGGGGCCCTCCGGCGACTTCGTCCCTCAGAACCCGGTCCTACGGCGCGGAAAGCTGGAGTTCGACGATCGCGCGTCGGCGTTCGTCGGCGGGACGGTTGTCGGCCGCACGGCGGCGGCGGGAAACTACTCGCGGATGCTTCAGCGCGGAGAGCGCTTCGAATTGCCCGCATTGAGAGGGTTGCGACGGGGAGCTCGGTACCCGATCTACTTTGCCGTCAAGCCGGTTGGTGGGTCCGCGGCCAGCGGCGTCGTCGGCGATCCCAGGGGCCTGCACTGGGGACAGGCATCCTGGAGAACATCCTCCGCCCCCACTTGGCACTACTTCAAGCGCACGCTCGTCGCCACGAAGCGCGCCGAGGATCTCGCCATCGAAGAGTTGAGAGGTCCTCGGGACGTCCTCGTCGACGTTCTCGGCGTCGGAGGAGGGGTGAAGGTTCCTCCGTCATGGCACTTTTCCGCCGCAGCCGATCCCCCGGCTCCGCCTCCACCGCCTCCGGCCAAGCCGGCGCCCGCGCCGCCTCCTGCAGGTCCCGCCCCAACCATCCCTGCGCCGAAGAGCCAAAACCCGCTCGCGCACGAGTTCTCGGGCATTTTGGGCGGTGGCGACTCCAACGTAAAGTGGCGCCTCGCGATCTGGAAGTTCATGCTTCGGCGCAGCCTGCACGCTCCCATTCTCGGAGTCGGTTTCGGGACGCCCACCAATTTTCGGTGGCGCGACACCGTCTACGACGCGCGGACCGGCTCTCCCTCCGATCCGAACTACTCGACAGGCCCGCACAACTCGTTCGTGAACCTTCTCTACCGCACGGGACTGCTCGGTGTGCTCGCCCTTCTCGCGATCATGGTCATCGCATTCATCCGCGTCTGGCGCGCCCTTCATACGGCCTCGTTGCGGCGGCTGAGCCAGGCGATGCTGATCGGCTCCTCGGCTGCCTTCGCCATGGCGGTCGGTACGGCCTTCTTCTTCGTGACTCTCGAAGGCCCGTACATGGGGATGTTCTTCTGGATCTTTCTCGCGCTGATGTTGATCCTGCCGAAGACGCTCGCCGGGACCGATGAGGATCAGCGCGACTTGACCGCCTCCAGATAGAGATACCAGCCGATGCGGCGTTCGAGGCGACGTGCGGAAGCCATCCGCGCAATGCGCTCACCACCCGGATACAGGCGAAGGTTCAGGAATCGCGTCTCGAACCGCAGCTGTTCGAAGCGCGAGAACAGCACGGCGAGGCGCTCGCGCGAATACACGCGCGAGAGTGGATTACCGGGCCCATCTGTGTTGTGCGTCAGAAAGAGCTCGGGGTCGCCGAGGTAACGAGCCCCGTGCTGCCGCAGAAGCGCGCGGTGTCCCTCGAGGACTTCGCGCTGCTCGCCGGTGACCTGCGCCAGCGCTCGGGTAGCACCCGGCAGAAGAAGAAGTCCGGCGAGGATCCGCCTGACGACCATGATGTTGAAGTAGTAGTTCAACGAGCCACGGTGGTACACCATTACGAGCGCTGTTCCACCGGGCCGAAGGACGCGTTCGAATTCGTTCACCGCGGCTTGTACATCCGCGACGTGGTGGATGACGCCGTGCGAGTACACGAGGTCGAACGTTTCCGCTTCGAACGGAAGTTCTGTAATGGATGCCTGAACGAATCTGCCCTCCAGGCTCTCGAGCGCAAATCGCGAGCGTGCCAGCTCGATGGCTTCGGCCGCGGCGTCTAGACCCGTGTAGCGCGCTCCGGCGCGAGCCAACCGGGCGCCGTCTGTTGCGATCCCGCAGCCGGCCTCGAGCACGTCCCTTCCCCTCCAGCGCTCGAAGCGCACGACCTCCGGAATGTGCGGCTCGAGCGCGTAGCGGTGGGACTCCACGTCGGCGAAAAACTCCGGCGTCCCCACAGGCGCGCTGGAGAACCGCAGCCCAGGCTGGTGCCGGTTCCAGAAGGACGAGGACGCGGTCGCAGCAGGCCCGGTCACGAGCGACATCGTAGTTCGGCGGCTCGTGAGCCGACCGATTGCGCAGCCGAGCTTCGGGCGATTTGCAGGGAGGTCGCGTCGCCGGAGCCGGAAACGCTCGCTGCTAACGTGTGACGTTCGGCAGCCGGGAAAGGCCGAGGAAACCATGGTTGAGATGAGACCAACAGAGCTCAGGGTCGGTCTCGTGGGGTTGGGGTACTGGGGGCCGAACCTCCTACGCGTCCTGGTCGACATGCAGGGCGTCGACCTGCGCCGCATCTGCGACCTCGACGAGCAGCGGCTGGATCACTTCTCCCGCCGGCATCCCAGCATCCACGCATCCACGTGCTTCGACGATCTTCTGCAGGATCCGGAGCTCGATGCCGTCGTCCTCGCCACCCCGATCCACACGCACTACGGGCTCGCGCTGCAGAGCCTGGAGGCAGGCAAGCACACCTTCGTCGAGAAGCCGCTCGCCCGCTCCGGCGAGGAAGCGCAGAGCCTGATCGACCTGGCGGACGCGAACGCCCGCGTGCTCATGTGCGGACAGACCTTCCTGTACAGCCCGCCGGTTCGCGCGACGAGGCGGCTGATCGAGCAGGACGAGCTCGGCGAGATCTACTTCATCTCCTCCAGCCGGGTGAACCTCGGGCTGCACCAGCGTGATGTGAGCGTCATCTGGGATCTCGGCCCGCACGACTTCTCGATCCTCCTGTACTGGCTGGACGAGTTTCCCAGACACGATCACTGCCGTCGGCCGCGACTCGGTCGTCCGCGGCATCCCCGACGTCGCGTTCGTGACGCTGACGTTCCCCTCGGGCGTCCTCGCGAACATCGAGCTCAGCTGGCTCGCGCCGGGCAAGCTGCGGCGCACCGTCGTGGTCGGAAGCAAGAAGATGATCGTGTACGAGGACGGCAACGCCCGAGCCGATCAAGGTCTTCAACCACGGCGTCATCTACGAGGATCCCGAGACGTTCGGGCAGTACCACCTCTCGTACCGGACGGGGGACATCGTCTCGCCGAAGCTCGACTCCTACGAGCCGATCGCCCGCGAGCTCGACGAGTTCGTGTCGGCCGTGCGGGCCGGCGCCAGTCCTCCCGGCCATCTCGAGCTGGGTCAGCGCGTGGTCACGCTCGCCGAGGCCGCGCAGCACTCGCTCGACCATGACGGCGTGCGCGTGGCGCTCGCCGGGGTCGTCTAGGCGCGCCGGACGGTGCACTAAACCGTGTGCGGCATCTGCGGATTCGCCGGCCTGGCCGACGAGCCGCTCGTGCGGGCTATGACCGAGACGCTGGCGCACCGCGGGCCTGACGGGGACGGGGTCCGGTGCTTCGCGTCCGAGAACGGAGGCCTTCCGGCGGCGCTCGGCCACCGCCGCCTGGCGATCATCGATCCGACCCCGCGCGGCGCCCAGCCGATGCCGTACGCGGACGGCCGCTACTGGATCACCTACAACGGCGAGCTCTACAACTTCCCCGAGCTGCAAGCCGAGCTCGAGCGCGACGGCTTCTCCTTCGCAGACGACCTGCGACACCGAGGTCGTGCTCGCCATGTACGCGCGCTACGGCGCCGGGATGCTCGAGCGCCTGAACGGGATCTTCGCGCTCGCGATCTGGGACGACGAGCGCCGCGAGCTCTTCCTCGCGCGCGACCGCCTCGGCGTCAAGCCGCTCTACTACGCGCAGCGAAACGGGACGCTCTACTTCGCCTCCGAGGTCAAGGCGCTCCTCCAGGCGCTCCCCCGCCCTGCCCTGCGGCGTGACGCGGTCGCCGATTACCTGACCTTCCTGTGGGTTCCCGACCCCGACACGATCTTCGAGGGCGTCTACAAGCTCCCGCCCGGCCACTTCGCCACGTACTCGCAGGACGGGCTGCGCATCCAGCAGTTCTGGGACGTGTCCTTCGCGCCGGAGGAGCTGCCTGAGGACGAATGGGCCGACCGGCTGAGGGACGAGGTCTTCAGCGCGATCCGCCGGCAGATGATCTCGGACGTCCCGCTCGGCAGCTTCCTCAGCGGCGGGATCGACTCGAGCGCGATCGTGGCGGAGAGCCAGCTCGGTCACGGACAAGCTGACCACCTACACGCTGGGCTGGACGAAGGCGGATCTGGCGCACGAGATCGTCCCCGACGACCTCGCCTACGCGCGCCAGGTGGGGAAGCAGTTCGGCGTCGACTACCACGAGCGGATCCTCGACGCGGACATCGTCGAGCTGTTGCCGAAGCTCGTCTGGCACCTGGACGAGCCGGTGGCCGACCCGGCCGTGATCACGACCTACCTGATCTGCTCGGCCGCGCGCGAGCGGCTGACCGTGATCCTGAGCGGGATGGGCGGCGACGAGGTCTTCGCCGGCTATCCGCGTCACCTCGCGGCCAAGATCGGCCGCATGGCGGACGTGCTGCCGGCCGGCGCGCGCGGGCTCATCCGCCGCTCGGTCGAGGGAAACCTGACGCTCGGCCGGCCGGGACGGATGCGCGGCCCGCGGCGCAACCTGCGCAAGCTCGCCGGCGGCCTCGACCGCGACCCGATCACGCGCTACCTCACCTACTGCTCGTACTACCGGCCCGAGGAGCTGAGCGCCGTCCTCGCCCCCGAGCTGCGGGGCGAGCTCGGCGGGCCACGACCCGTTCCGGCGGCACCGTGGCTACTTCGACCGCGTTCGCGGCGAGCACTGGCTCAACCAGATCCTGTACGTCGACCAGAAGACGTTCCTGCCGTGCCTGAACCTGACCTACACGGACAAGATGGGCATGGCCGCGTCGACCGAGGTGCGCGTGCCGCTGCTCGACGACCGCGTCGTCGAGCTGGCCGGCCGGATCCCGCCGGAGCTCAAGCTGCGCCGGCTGACGCGCAAGTACCTGTTCAAGAAGAGCATGGAGGGGACGCTGCCGCACAACATCGTGCACCGGCCCAAGGCGGGCTTCGGCGCGCCCGTCCGCTCCTGGCTCGTCGGGCGACCTGAAGCCGATGATCGACGACATGCTCTCGCCGGCAGCCGTCTCGCGCCCGCGGCCTCTTCGACCCGGCCGAGGTACAGCGGCTGATCCAGGTCAACGCCGAGGGCCGCGCGGACTACGCGCTGCGGCTGTGGGCGCTCCTGACGATCGAGCTCTGGCAGCAGACCTTCCTGGACGCCCCGGCGGGAGTCGAGCGGCCCCGCGTCGAGGTGGCCTCGTGAAGCAGGTCACGCAGCGGCTGCGGGACGGGAAGATCGAGATCCTCGACGTCCCTGCGCCGCTCCTGACGCCGGCGACGGTCATCGTCGACGTCCGCGCGAGCCTGTTGAGCGCCGGGACGGAGCGGACAAAGGTGGAGACGGCGCGCAAGAGCCTCGTCGGCAAGGCGCGTGCGAGGCCCGACCAGGTCAAGCAGGTGGTCGAGAAGGCGCGCCGCGACGGTCTCTCGGAGACGATCCAGGCGGTGCGCTCGCGACTCGACGAGCCGGCCGCGCTCGGCTATTCGGCGGCTGGCGTCGTCGTCGCCGTGGGCGACCGGGTCAGCGATCTCCAGCCGGGCGACCGCGTCGCCTGCGGCGGCGGTGACCACGCCGTCCACGCCGAGATCGACCGTGTTCCGGCGAACCTCTGCGTGCCCGTGCCGGAGGGGCTCGACTTCGCGCAGGCCGCGTTCGCCACTGTCGGGAGCATCGCCCTGCACGGCGTCCGCCAGGCCGACGTCCGGCTCGGCGAGCGCGTCGCCGTGATCGGGCTCGGCCTCGTCGGCCAGCTCGCGGCGCAGATCCTCCGCGCGGCCGGGTGCACGGTCGTCGGCATCGATCTCTCGCCGGAGCTCGTCGAGCTCGCGCGGCGGCTCGGGGCTCACGAAGCGTTCGTGCGCGGGGAGGTCCGGGAGCGGGGCGATTGCGATTCGGTCGTGATCACCGCGGCGACGGGCTCCTCCGACCCGGTCGAGCTCGCCGCCGCGCTGTGCCGCGACCGCGGCCGGGTGGTGGTCGTCGGCGACGTCGGGATGGACGTCCCGCGCGCCGCCTACTACGACAAGGAGCTGGAGCTGCGCGTCTCGCGCTCGTACGGGCCGGGCCGCTACGACCGCGAGTACGAGGAGCGCGGCCTCGACTATCCGATCGGCTACGTCCGCTGGACCGAGCGGCGCAACATGAGCGCCTTCCTCGACCTCGTCGCCTCGAAGCAGGTCGACGTCGAGTCGCTCATCACCGAGCGCGTCCCCGTCGAGCAGGCGGCCGAGGCCTACGAACGGCTGGTCGGCGCCGAGCGCTCGCCGCTCGGCATCGTGCTGGAGTACGCGCCGGGGCCCGAGCTGGCGCCTCCGCCGCCGCGTCCGTCCGGTCTACTTCGAGGCCGTCGCCGGCCGTCGCGGGCGTGATCGGGGCCGGCAGCTTCGCGACGCGCATCCTCATCCCGGGGCTCCAGCGGGCCGGATTCCAGCTGCGCTCGGTCGCGAGCTCGAGCGGCCTGTACGGCGCGCGCCGTCGGCGGATCGCACGGGCGTGCCCAGCCGTCCAGCCTGCCGAGCTCCTGGCCGATCCCGACATCGGCTTGGTCGCGATCGCGACGCGCCACGACTCGCATGCCGAGCTCGCGGCCGAGGCGCTGCGCGCGGGAAAGGCCGTGTTCGTCGAGAAGCCGCCGGCGCTCACGATAGGCCGAGCTCGACGACGTGCGCGCTGCACGCGCCGAGTCGGGCGGGCTGCTCGCGGTCGGGTTCAACCGCCGCTTCGCGCCGCTCGCGGGCGAGCTGCGCCGAGCACCTGCGGAGCGAGCCGTTCGAGCTCGTCTACCGCGTCAATCCCGGCCCATTGCCCGGAAGACCACTGGCTGGACGACCCCGAGGAAGGCGGCGGGCCGCCTGCTCGGCGAGGGCTGCCACTTCGTCGACTTCGTCTGCTGGTTCGCCGGCGTCGCTGCCCGAGCAGGTCGGCGCGTCGATGCTGCCGGAGCCGGGACGGCCGCTCGCCGCGGCGCGCGGCTTCACCGTCCTGCTCGACTTCGGCCCGCGTGGGCGCGCGACGATCGTCTACGTCGCCGACGGCGCGGCCTCACTCGGCAAGGAGTACGTCGAGGCGCACGCCGGCGGCCGCTCGGCGACGCTGGACGACTTCCGTTCGCTCGAGCTGCACGGCGCCGGGCGCACGCGCACGAGCAAGTCTTCCGGCGACAAGGGCCACGACGCCCAGTTCGCGGCGCTGGGCGAGGTGGCGACGGTGGCCGACGGCCCCGATCCGCTCGACACGATGGCGGTCACGCTGGCTGCCCTGCAGTCCGCCCAGACCGGCGAGGCGGTGCGGATCCCGTGAGCGACCGCGTCCTCGTGACGGGCGCGCGGCTCGCTATGTCGTGACGGCTTTGACCCACCTGTCGAAGAACTGCGGCGGGGTGAGGACTTCGTCGTAGCGCCGCGCAGCGGCCCGACCGCGCCGCTCGACTTCAGCATGGTCTTCGACCAGCCGCCGAAGAACGCGCTCGAGATTGGCTTGAAGTGCTTCGCCCTCCTCGGGCTCGATGAGGATTGCCTCTTCGTCCGACACGGTGTCGACGATGCCTTCGCGACGAGTCGCGACGATCGCGCACCCCGCAGCCATGGCTTCGATGATCGAGATCGGCTGTCCTTCGGGCGGGTACCGCGTGGGAAGCGCGAGGACGTGGCTGCGCTGAAAGGCTTCCCACTTCTCCTCTCCCGTGAGCAGGCCCCGAGACGTGGACGGCGCGGATGCTTCGGCGATCCTCGCGACTGTGGCGACATCCGCTTCGGTGAACGGCTCCCCGACGAGATCGAGCTCGATTGGAAGTCCTGCTTCGGCGAGGCTCTGCGACGGCGGCCGCGAGCTCCCGGTATCCCTTGGTGTCTATGAGTGAACCGATGTAGAGGACGCGCAAGGTTCCGTCGAAGTCTTCTCCCGCGTCCAGGCGGGAACGTTGGCCGTGTTCGCTCCGGGGTGATCCGGTCGGCGGGTAGGAGGGGCGAAGGCAATGGCGCAGCGACTGCGTCAAGACGATTCCACGGTTGCGCCGATCCTTCAGCGTCCACCGCAGGAGCAGCGTCAGCACCTTGGCCTCGTCGCGGAGATACGTGTCGAGAAGACCGCCATGCAGGTGCACGATCATCCGGCGGCGGTTGATCCGAAACGGCAGCAGCAGGCAGAGGTCGCGGATCAGACCGACGCGATTCTGGCTGATCTGGACATAGGCGTCGTACCCTTCGGCAGCGAGCTTCGCGCTGACCGCGGTCTGCTGTGCCAGCCGGGTGAGCTTGTGAATCCGGAAACGTCCGCGCTCGTCCAAGCCTCGACTTATCGAGGTGTCGACATGAGTCCATTCGAGGTTGTGTTCGCGGTCCTTCAGGAGCTCGAGCAGGGTGAGAGTGAACTCCTCCATTCCGGTCCGGGGAGGCGGGACCGGTCCGAAGATGGCTAACCGGTGTGGATGTTCGACGCCGTCGGTCACCGCTACGCTATGCCAGCCAGCTCGCCTTTCATGTCGGGCGGCGGGCTGCGCCTTTCCTCTCAGCCCCCAGCCCTCGCAGGCGAAACGTGATTCTGCGGCGCGCGCGAATGGCGAGATTGCGGAGGTTGACCTCCAGCATGGACGGGACTCGCCCCAGCTCGATGGCACCGTGCTCACGCTTGATCTTCATCGCCTCGCTATGCATCTCCCGGCTCGCTGCGATCGTCTTCGAGGTCTCGTGCCAGCGGAACTCGGACAGCACCTCCGGCAGATGGAGGAACTCTCCCAGCCGCGAGAGGTTGATCCACAGGTCCATGTCCATCACGTAATCGAGATGTTCACGGACGCCGCCGCACCGCTCCCATGCCCATCGACGCACGAACGTGCTCGGTTGCGGGATGTAGCCCGGTCCCCAGAGCAGATCCCGGCTGTCGTAATCCTGTTCGCGCCAGGTCCAGATCAGGTCGCCGTTCTCGTCGATGTAGCGCACGTCCCCGTAGATTGCTACGACGGATTCGTCTGCGCTCGCAAACGCGTTGGCGATGCGCGAGAGCGTCCTTTCGAGGAGCCGGTCATCCGCGTTCAGCCAGCTGACGATCTCACCGTCACCGAGCCGAAAGCCCTTGTTGATGGCGTTCGATTGCCCGCTATCCGCCTCGCTGATGACCGTTACGCGAGCGTCGTCGCCGACCGCGCGCGCGATTTCGTCGAGCGAGCTGTCGGTCGAGCCGCCGTCCACCACGACTATCTGGACGTCCACAGACTGTTGCGTGAGGACGGATGTGATCGCCTCCGCCACGAACTTGCCCTGGTTCAGGTTCGGGATGATGACTTGAAATCGCGTCATTTCTCGCCTCGTGCATTCGCCGTGCTGAGTGTTACCCCGACGAATCGGTCGATCAATGCTTCGGAACGGCTTCGAAGCTCGTCGACCGATCGTGGGCTTTCGCTTCGGCGCTCTGAGAGCCGATGCTCGATCTCACTCTGTGGCCTGATCATGCCCGTACGCATGAGGTATTGATCGACGGCTCCGAGCTTCCCGGCGTACACGCTGATCGCCGGTATGCCGAAAACCGCGGCCTCGCGCGTCATTGTGCCGCCCGCTCCTACGAACAGGTCGCTCACGTACAGAAGCGAACGCGAGTCGAGCGACCGCGTCGGCACCATGCAGTTCCTGCGGCCCTCGAGCGCTGCCCGCTGCTCGGGATGGCGGGCCAGCACGACGCCGCGCGCATGCGGGCTCGCGCCGATCTGTTCGAGCACACGTTCATACGTCGGGTTCGCAAACTGGTGGTAGAGCGCGCCGACCGGCGGCGCCCTCAGCACGACCACGACCGTCTCCGGCTCGCGCGTGATCCCGACTTGCTCGAGGATGGCCGGATCGGGCTCGAAGTCGCCGAGGTAGATCTCCTCCTTCAGACCCGGATAGCGCCGCACCTTCGCAGGGGTCGCGCCTTTCGAGCGCACGGCCTCGGGGGGAAGCGCCTCCGGCAGGAGGATGCGGTCGGCCAGCCGAAACGCGAGGTGGTTGGCCGGTTGATGCTCGTAGTCCATCGCGGTGACGATCGGCAGCCGGAGTGACCTGGCGGCCGCGATCTGGGCGTACGAATTGTGCGAGAGCGCGATGTCCGGACGCGTCCCGCGCGCCCAGCGCCGCAGGTCGCGGATGCGTTCTGCGATGGAAAGGGCTTTCGCCGCGCGGCCCTTCGGGCTCGGGACGCCGATCTGCTCGACGTCCGGCCAGCGCTCCCGGGCCAGCTCGAGCGTCTGGGCGTTGTCGCGGGCCGTGACCAGCACCGCGTGGCCTCGCGCCTCCAGCGTTCGTGCGATCGGCGCGAACAGGAGTGGATGCGGCGAGTTGGAGAGATCGATCCAGATCCTCACGCGCGCGCGAGCGGGACGCTCACCCGCTCTGCCACCTTCCGGTAGAGCGTGCGGTACGCCTCGGCGATCTCCGGCCACGACGTCGCTTCGGCCTGGCGCCGGCCCTTCGCCACGAGCTGCTCGCGCAGGCGCTCGTCCGTCCACAGCCGCTCGACAGCCTCGGCGATTGCCGGCGGGTCGTCCGGATCGAACATGATGGCCGCATCGGCGCTCTGCTCCAGCAGCGGCGGGATGACGGAGCACGCCGCGGCTCTCCCCGCTGCGAACGCCTCGGTCAGCGGCATTCCCCAGCCTTCGAACTTCGTCGGGAAGACGAGGCAGCGGCACAGCTGATAAAGGGCGCGCAGCTCCAGAGGAGCTCACGTAGTCCAGCAAACCGGACGGAGCCAGGCCAGCCCGAGTGCACGCACGCGAGCGTCGATGGTGGCGAAGAAGTCTGTCTTGACCCCCGAGCAGACGAGCGGGATCTCGAGGCCGCGATCGCGCAGGAGCGCAAGAGCCTCGATCAGGCCCAGGTGGTTCTTGTGGGGCCACGTGTTGGCGGGCAGGAACGCAAAGTGCTCCGGCAGCGTCAGGCGCTCGCGAACGCTCTCGACATCGTGTCTCGGTCGGCTCGGGGATAGAGGGCGAGGACCGACGCGAGGCCTGTCGCGATCACCTTCTCCGGCTCGAGCTCGTACCTCTCCAGCAGGTCGAGCCGCCCCCACTGCGAGACTGTCCCAATTGCGCCCGCCTGGCGGCTCAACGCGCGGTAGGCGGTCTCCCGGCGCAGCGTCGTCGCGGGATGGAAGTTCTCGGGGAAATGCAGATGCTGGAGGTCGTAGACCGTGTAGACCGTCGGGAGCCGCGTCCGGAACCCCATGGGCATCGCGAGATGCACCACGTCCGCTCCTTCGCGCTCCGCAGTTCCGTCCGACTCTTGCACCGCAACCGAGACCGCTCCGCTGCCGGACGCGAGCTTCCGCAGCGCGGCGCTTCGCCCGGCGGCCTCGCGCAGCAGCCGCCGCCCGAGCGACACGCGCGGCTCCGGGACGGCAATGACCTTGCCACGCTCGGGGACGTAGGGGCGAAGCCAGTCCCGGTCGCTCTCGAAGACGAGGAAGAGGTACTCGTCCTCGCCGCCCAGCTCGGCGAGCCCGCTTGCGAGCCCGATCAGCACCTGCCTGACGCCTCCTGCATTCCGGGGTCGCGCGCGCGTCGATGCACACGCGTAGCGGGTCGCGCGCTCATCCGTCCGGCAGCTCGGTGCGGAGCAGCTGTGCCAGCGCGAGCAGCATCGGCGCCTGGCCCCAGCGCACATGCGGGGCGACGTTCCTCCAGAGCCGGCGCCGCTGGAAGGCGAACGCGCCGTCCGGGCGGCGCATCCGCTGGAGTGCGAAGCGGAAGACGGTCAGCGCCCAGGGATCCCCGGCCAGCGCGAACGTCTGGATCCCCTGGGCGACGCACTGGATGTCGATCGGAAAGGTCGAGCGGGTCGTGTACTTCGGCGTCCCGTCCTCGAGGAAGAGGGCGCGTCGGTAGAAGGAGAGGCCGCGGTCGAGGGCCTCGTTGCTCGCGCTCGGGAGGCCGGCGCGGATGCAGTCGCGCAGGGCATCGAGGACGTACCCCGTGTGGAAGCCGTCGACCCAGCGCAGGTGCGGCTCCTCGCCATACGGCCAGGCCCCGTTCTCGGCCTGGTGCGCGAGTGTGTAGGCGACCCCGGCGTCCGCTGCGTCCAGCAAGTCCTGGCGCCCGGTCTCGCGGCCCGCGCGTGCCAGCAGGGCGCAGACGAGCATGTTGGCGTTGTGGATCGGCGTCCGGTCTCCGACGAGGTAGCCGAAGTACCCGCCCTCCCGGGCCGGCGTCTGGGGAACGTGGCGGAGGAAGAAGTCGCACGCCGAAACGGCCTTCTCCAGCAGCCGGGCATCGGCGGTGCTCTCGTAGCCGTCGAGCAGCGCGGCGCCGGCGAAGGCGGTGGCGATGGAATTCGGCGCGCCGCGCGGGTAGAAGAAGACGCGCGTCTGGACATCGAAGTGGTAACCCCAGCAGAGCTCCTCGAAGCCGTCGCAGCGCAGGCTCTCGAGGATGCCCGTGACGCGCGTCAGCTTCTCGGCGGCCTCGTCGGCGGGCAGGAAGCCGTTCCGTGCGTACGCAGACGTGACCGCTGCGAGGGCGGCGGCGCTGCGGCCGGACCGGATGCCGAGCAGGGCGCGCAGGTCGAGCGGCGAGCGCTTGACCGCCTGAGTCAGGATCTTCCGCCCCGCGACCGAGCGCCGCAGGAGCCCCGCGAAGCGGGTCGCGTTCAGCCCGTCGTAGGGGTCGCTGCCCGTCCACTCCCTGCTCGAGCCCCACGCCTCGAGGCGCCGCGCCGCTTCGAGGACTTGCGGGATGGCGAGCCCGGAGCGCGGAGGGCTCGTAAGCGTCATACCGGGGCCGTCTCGAACGAGCGCGTGTCCTCGAATGTCCGGGCCAGGACTTCGACGATCCGCCTGGAGGCGTTGCCGTCCCAGAGCGGCGGGATCCGTCCCTCGCGCGGGCGGGAGCGGATCAGCTCCGGCACGTCGAGGATCCGCCCGGGATCGAGCCCGAGCACCGTGTTCGTCCCCAGCTCGACGGTGATCGGCCGCTCCGTGTTCGGGCGAAGCGTGAAGCAGGGGATGTTGAGGTAGGTCGTCTCCTCCTGGATCCCGCCGGAGTCGGTCAGGACGCCGGCCGAGGCGGTCACGAGCGCCAGGAACTCGAGGTAGCCGAGCGGCGGGAGCAGCCGTAGACCCTCCCCGCGGACGAGACCGAGCTCCTCGACCGCCGCATGCGTGCGCGGATGCATGGGGAAGACGACGGGCAGCTCGTCCGAGATCTCGGTGAGCCGGGCGAGGCACTCGGCCAGGAGCCCCTCGTCCTCGAAGAGCCAGTGCCGGTGCAGCGTGACCACGAGATACGCGCCGCGCTCGAGCCCGTGACGGCCGGCGGCGTCGATCGTCTCGATTCGCTCCCCGAGAGCGTCGAGCGTGTCGATCATCGTGTTGCCGACGTAGTGGATCGCGCTCTCCTCCGCTCCTTCGGCGAGCAGGTTCGCGCGCGCCTCCGGGGAGTGGATGAAGAGCAGCTGCGAGATCGCGTCGACGATCACGCGGTTCGTCTCCTCGGGCAGGCTGCGGTCGAAGCTGCGCAACCCGGCCTCGATGTGGCCGACGGGCACGCCGGTTGCCTTGGCGGCGAGGGCGGCGGCCAGCGTCGAATTGACGTCCCCTGGGACGAGCATCAGGTCAGGCTTCGCCTCGGCGATCACCGGCTCGAGCCGCTCGATGACGCGGGCGATCTGCTCGGCGTGCGACCCGGAGCCTGCGCCGAGGAAGTAGTCGGGCTCCCCGATCGCGAGCTCGTCGATGAACACCTGCGACATCTCGTCGTCGTAGTGCTGGCCCGTATGGACGAGCACGTGCTCGAAATCGTCCGGCCGGCGCCGCAGCTCGCGCACGACCGGCGCCGTCTTCATGAAGTTCGGCCGCGTGCCGACGACCGACAGGATCCTGGGCCTGATCGTCACGAACGACGGATGATAGAGAGCCGGTTCCGTTTGACCTCAGCTTGGAGCGTGCGCTTTCGAGACTTGCGTCCCACACCCCAGAAAAGGAATTTCCCGTGCCTATTCGGCGCCTAACGACTGCGCCGAGTCCGGGATGATGAGGGCCGGGCAGGGTTTCCCGCGACGATCTCCCCGTCGGCGACGTCGCGCGTCACGACGGCCCCTGCGCCGACGAGAGCGCGCTCACCGATGCGCAGACCGCCGAGGATCGTCGCCCCGGAGCCGATCGCGGCGTTGTCCGCGACCACCGTTCTCTGCAGCTCCCAGTCGTTCTCGGTAGCGAGCTCGCCGCCTGCGCCGGTCGCCCTGGGCGACTTGTCGTTGATGAACATCACGCCGTGCCCGACGAAGACGCCTTCTCCAAGCTCGACGCCGGTGCAGATGAACGCGTGGCTCTGGATCTTGCAGCGCGCCCCCACGATCGCTCCCGCCTGAATCTCGACGAACGGCCCTATCCGCGTCTCGTCGCCGATGCGGCAGCCGTACAGGTTCGTGAAGGCCTGGACGACGACGCCCTCGCCGAACTCGACGTCGGCAATGAGGCGATAGGGGGCCTCGTTCGCCGGACCGTCAGCCAAAGTACTCGGCGATCGCATCGGCCACGGCGGCGAGCTGCGCCTCTGAGATGCCCGGGAAGAGCGGGAGGGAGAGCACTTCGCGCGCCATCCGCTCGGTGACGGGCAACGACCCTGGTCCGTGCCCGAGCCACGCGAACGCCTCGGAGAGATGCGGCGGCACGGGATAGTGCCGGCCCGTGCCAATACTCCGCGCCTCCAAGTGGCGCGCCAGGTCCTCCGGGTCTGCGGTGCGGACGACGTAGAGGTGCCAGACTGGATCGCTGCCCACGGGCACCGGTGGAAGACGCAGGTCGCCGACGCCCTCGAGCGCGTCGGAGTAGAAGCGCGCGGCCGCGCGGCGCTCCTCGGTCCACTCGTCCAGGTGCGGCAGCTTGTGCAGCAGGACGATCGCCTGAATCGTGTCGAGCCGGGCTGTGTAGCCCTCGAACGCGCTGCGGTACTTCTCCGCCTCTCCGTGGTGACGGAGCGCGCGGGCGCGCTCGGCCAGGGCGTCGTCGTCCGTCACGAGCGCTCCGGCATCCCCCGCCGCGCCGAGGTTCTTGCTCGGGTAGAAGCTGAACGCCGCAGCGGCCGCCGCCGCGCCGGCACGAAGGCCGTCGCGCTGCGCCCCGTGCGCCTGGCAGGCGTCCTCGACGACTGACAGCCCGTTGTCGCCGGCGATCTCCCGGATGCGCTGCATCTTCGCCGGCTGCCCGTACAGGTGGACGGGCACGACGAAGCGTGTGCGCTCGGTGACGGCGGATTCGACGAGAGCGGGGTCGAGGTTGTAGTCCTCCTCGCCCGCGTCGACGGGCACGGGGATGCCGCCCGCCTGCCGCACGGCGGCGAACGTGGCGACAAACGTGTTCCCGGGCACGATGACCTCGTCTCCCGGCTCGATTTCCGCGGCGAGCAGGCCGAGCCGGAGGGCGTCGAGACCGCTGGACATTCCAACGCAATGCGCGACTCCGCAGTACGCGGCGAACTGCTCCTCGAACTCCGTTACCTGCGGCCCGTAGTGGAACCGGCCCGAGTCGAGCAGATCGGCGACGTCGGCCAGGATGGCTTGGTTCAGCGGCCCGCAGCTCGGGCCGAGGTCTACGAAGGGAACGGATGTGCCTAGCTCGGACGATGCAGCCATGCTCAAGGCCGTACTTTACGGACGTGTCTCATCGGGTCCGAGGTGGTTGCCCGTGAATGAAGCGCCTGTCGCGTAGCTGATTCTCCACTCGAGATCGAGAGCCTCGTACTCTGATGCGTCGTGCTCAGCGGGAGCCGGCCCGCGGCGACTTCACGGCAGCGTTTCGGCTTCGACCGCAACGGGCGCGTGACGCGTGTAGTCGATCACGTCGGTGAGCACCCGCTCGAGATCCAGGCTGGGCTGCCAGCCGATGGCGCCCTTGATCCGCTCGATGGACGGCTCGCGGTGGAGGGTGTCCTCGACGCCGAGGCCGTAGACGCGGTCGTACGGGACGAACGTGATCTCTGACGCCGAGCCCGTGAGCTCGAGCACGCGATGTGCGAGGTCGAGGATGCGGATCCGCTGCGTCGAGCCGACGTTGTAGATCTCGCCTGAGATCGAGCGGTCGTCCATCAGCCCGATCAGCGCGCGGATCGTGTCCTGGACGTGGCAAAAGGAGCGTGTCTGCGTGCCGTCGCCGTGCACCTCGAGCGGCGCGCCGGCCACGGCGCTGCGGACGAAGTTCGGAATCACCATCCCGTACTGGGCGCTCTGGCGTGGCCCGACCGTGTTGAACAGCCGTGCGATCACGCAGTCGAGTGCGCGCTCCTGGTGGTAGCCGAGCGCGAGGAACTCGTCCAGCACCTTCGAGTCCGCGTACAGCCAGCGGCGCTCGGTGGTGGGGCCGTAGACGCGCCGGTCGTTCTCGTGCAGCGGCCGCTCCTCGCGGTGGTCGCCGTAGACCTCCGAGCTGGACGCGATCAGGACGCGCTTGCCGAAGCGGTTGCAGTAGTCGAGGACCGTCTGCGTCCCCTCGACGTTCGTGACGAGCGTGCGCACCGGCTGCTCGACGATCAGACGGACGCCGACGGCCGCGGCCATGTGGTAGACGACGTCGCACTTGTAGACGAGCTCGGACACGACGGCCGGGGCCAGGACCGTGTCGACGACGAGGTGAAATTCCGGGCGCTCGCGCAGGTGCTTGACGTTCTCGATCGATCCGGTCGAGAGATCGTCGAGCACGAACACCTCCCAGCCTTCGTCGAGGAGGAGCTCTGCCACGTGTGAGCCGATGAAGCCCGCGCCGCCGGTGATCAGGGCCTTGGGCACGCCGTACAGCCTAACGGCGCCCTTGTTGCGCCTAGCTGCGCGCGAGGGTGACCGTCGCGCGCCAGCGGTAGGTCAGCGTGGTGCTGCCGGAGCGGGACGTGCTCGTCCCCTTGAGGACGACCGTCACGCGCTTCTTGTCGAAGGCGCCGGCAGGGTAGACGCGCTTCATCTTCGCGGTCACGCTCTTGCCGACCTTCGGGCCGTGGCAGAAGCTCGCGTTCGCCTGCGGAAAGGCCCAGGCGGCCTGCACCTTCTGGCCGACGCGCCGGAGCGTGATGCCGCCCTTGCCGCCGACCTTGTGCGAGTTCGCGCACGTCTCCTGGTACGGCGAGGAATCGGACGGCGTCCGCTTCGTCTTCACGCGCTCCTTCAGGGTGCCTTTGAGGCTGGCCAGGGCGCGACCCGGTAGCGACCCCTTGCCGGAGCTCTTCTGCGATGCGGAGAGGACGACGGTGCCGCTCGTCTGAGCGGATTGGTTGGAATTCGCGCTTTGGAAGGTCAGCGTGGCGCCCGCCTTCGCAGAGATGACGGTGAAATGCTCGACCGAGTTGCGCGCGGCCGATGCGGGGAGGGAAACGGCCAGTCCGACCGCTCCCGCCACAGCGAGAAAGCGACCCCTCACGACGAGTGACTGTACCGCGAGGTGCCCTACTCCAAACGTAAAAGTTCTGTTTCGGCTGCGCCGAGGGAAGCCAGCTCGGACTCGACCAGAATCCGCACGAGCTCCTCGAAATCCACGGCGGGAGCCCAGTTCAGGCCGTTTCGCGCGAGGGATGCGTCGCCGACGAGGTCGTGCAGCTCGGCACTTCCCCGCTGCAGCGCCTCGTCGATGCGCACGTGCTTCTCCCACTCGAGGCCCGCCTGCCCGAACGCACATTCGACCAGCTCTCGCACCGAATGGACGACGCCCGTGGCGACCACGTAGTCGCGCGGCGCGTCCTGCTGCACCATGAGCCACATCGCGCGCACGTAATCAGGCGCATACCCCCAGTCGCGCCGCGCGTCGAGGTTCCCCAGCACGAGCTCGTCGTCGAGCCCCAGGGCGATCCGCGCGACGCCGTGGGCGACCTTGCGCGTGACGAAGTCGAGCGGTCGGCGCGGCGACTCGTGGTTGTAGAGGATCCCCGAGCAGGCGAAGAGCCCGTACCGGCGGCGGTAGGAGCCGACGATGAAGTGGGCATACGCCTTCGCGACGCCATACGGGGTTACCGGTGCGAGCGGCGTCTGCTCGGTCTGCGGCGTCTCGCGCGGCTCGCCGAAGATCTCGCTCGAGGAGGCCTGGTAGAAGCGGATTGAAGGCCGGATCTCGCGGATCGCCTCCAGGATCGCGGTCGCGCCGACGGCGGCGAACTGCGCCGTGAGCACAGGCTGCTCCCAGGACATCGGCACGAACGACGGCGCGGCGAGGTTATAGACCTCGTCCGGCTGCGACTCGGCGAGCGCGGTCAAAAGCGATGACTGGTCGAGGAGGTCGGCCCTGATCAGGCTGATCCGGTCTTCGACTCCGGCGAGGTTGGCGTGTTGCGCGTCCGGGTCGCGGACGACGCCGAAGACGTCGTAGCCCTCGTCGAGGAGCAGTTCGGCCAGATACGAGCCGTCCTGGCCCGCGACTCCCGTGATGAGGGCCCGTTTGGGCACCGGCTGAGCTTACTTCGGCTTGCGACCGCGGCTGACGATCAGGTCGACCGCATGGTTTTGCGAGTGAACCGGCGACGTTTGCTCACGTCAGGTATTTCTCGAGCCAGTCCGCGCTCAGCCTGAACGCGCGCAATTCGTTCGAGCGGCGCGTGAACCCGTGCCCCTCGTCCTCGAAGACCTCGTACTCGACTTCACGGCCGAGGCTCTGCAGACGCTCGACCATCTGATCGGACTCCGGCTTGACCACGCGGGGGTCGGTCGCTCCCTGAATGACCAGGAGGGGCGTTTTCATCTGCTCGACGTATGTAATCGGCGAGCGCTCGTTCAGGAAATCCGCCTCCGTGTCCGGATTCCCGACCCACTTGTCCATGAAGCGCTTCCAGGTCGGCGGAACCGCCCGCACGAACGTCACCAGGTTCGACGGCCCGAAGATGTCGACCGCGCAGCGCCAGTAGTCGGGCAGCCGGGTCACGCACGACAGGACGGCGAAGCCGCCGTAAGAGCCTCCCCAGACCGCGATCCGGTCGCGGTTCACCCAGTCCTGCTCGTGCAGCCACTTCACGGCGTGGTCCCAGTCGCGTACGTCCCCGCCGCCCCAGTCGTGGTGGATCAGCGTCTGGTACGTCTTGCCGTAGCCGCTCGAGCCGCGGATGTTGGTGGCGAGGACGGCGATGCCTCGGCTGAGCAGGTACTGGTAGAGCGGCATGTAGACGGGGCGCTCCTGCGATTCGGGCCCGCCGTGGATCGAGAGGACGACGGGCATCCGGCTGCGTCGCTTCGGCCGGTACAGCCAGGCCGGGACGTCCCGGCCGTCGAACGTCGGGTACGAAACGAGCTCGGGCTCGACCAGCTGCCGCGGCCGGAGGCCGCCGAGCATGCTCTCCGTCACCTTCCGCGCCTTTCCGGTTCCCGTCTCGATCACGTAGAGGTCGGGCGGACGCTGCGGCCCCTGCCAGATCAGCGCCGCGTGGCGGCCGTCGGGGGACAGCGTCAACGCGCTCCCGGCGGTGGAAATCGCTCCGTTCGGGAGCTGTGGCTCGGGCAGGTCGGCGCCGCTTTGGACGTCACGGAGGTGCACGCGCGCCCAGCCTCGGTCGTTCTCGAGCCAGGCGAGGACGCGGCCGTCCTCGGAGAGGTCGACCTCCTCGACGTCGCCCTCCGGCGTTTCCAGCCACTCCAGTCCGCCGTCGAGGCGGAAGAAGGCGAGACCGGCATATTCGCGGCCCTCGTTCGAGACGAGGTAGAAGCCGGATCCGTCCCGCGCCCACGGCCCGGGGAGGTAGGTGGTCTCTTCCTCGTGCGGCGTCAGCTCCCGCGACTCGCCGGAGTCCACGTCGACGAGATGGATCGACGTGTCGGTGTTGCTGCGGAAGTCGAGCGCGAGCAGTTGCCGCCCGTCGGGCGACCATCCCGCCGGAAAGGCGTACATCGCGTCGCCGAAGAGCTTGCGGACGTTGCCGTCCCGATCGCGGAGCCAGACGTCCATGTCGGTCGGCACGCGGGCGTTGGCCGCGAACGCCAGCAGGCTGCCGTCCGGCGACCAGCCCTTGGCGCTGACGAAATGCTGGACCTGAGGCGCCTCCGTCCACTGCTCGGGCCACCCGCCGTTGGCCGGGAGCGAGTAGATCTGGTGGAACTCGTCGCCGTCCTGGTCGGCCGTGAAGACGATCGTCTTGCCGTCCGGCGCGGGCGCGACCGACCGGACCGTGTTCGACTCGAATGCGGTCAGCTGCTGCTGGCGGCCGCCTCCGATCGACGTCCGCCACAGGTTGAACTGGCCGGACGTGTTGGTGACGAACAGGAGCCGGCGGCCGTCCGGCGTGAACTCGAGCGCCGGCTGGAAACGGCGGATCGCGAAGAACTGCTCGAACCGTGGAGGAATGCGCCGTGGCCGCGCCACCGGGGGATCTTACGTTTGGACCGCCGGGGCGGGTGGGAACGCTGGAAAGGTGATTGCCGACGCGATCATGGAAGTGATCGACCATGCCTCCGAGGAGGGCGGTTGCCTCGAGCTCTCCGAGCTCCATGCTGCGCTCGAGCAGAGCGATCTCGAAGACGAAGAGGTCGAAGAGGTCTACCTCGAGCTCGAGCGGCGCGGGATCGACCTGCGCGACGACTGCGGGCGCGAGGCGGACAAGGGCACGTACGTCAACGGCGACCTCGCCGTCGCGACCACCGACTCGCTCCAGCTCTTCCTGAACGAGGCGGCGCGCTACGCGCTCCTGACCGCCGACGAGGAGGTCGAGCTGGCGAAGCGCGTCGAACGGGGCGATCTGGAGGCGAAGGACCGCATGATCAACGCCAACCTCCGGCTCGTCGTCTCGATCGCGAAGCGCTACCAGGGCCACGGCGTTGCACTGCTCGACCTGATCCAGGAGGGCGTGATCGGCCTCATTCGCGCCGTCGAGAAGTTCGACTGGCGCCGCGGGTTCAAGTTCTCGACCTACGCAACCTGGTGGATTCGTCAGGCCGTCCAGCGCGGAGTCGCCAACAAAGCGCGGACGATCCGGATTCCGACCCACGTGGTCGAGCGCGAGCAGCGGATCAACCGCGCCATCCGCGAGCTGACGATCAAGCTCGGCCGCGACCCAAGCGACGCCGAGATTGCGAAGCGCACCAGGCTCTCGCTCAAGCACGTCCGCGAGGCGATTGAGGCTCCACGCGCGGTGACCAGCCTCGACCGTCCGATCGGCGACGAAAACGGCGCCACCTTCGGCGAGCTCTTCGCAGGCGACGAGGCTCCGCTCGAGGAAGAGGTCGAGGTCAGCCTCCGCGAGGACGCCTTGCGGAGCGCGGTGCGCAAGCTTCCCGACCGCGAGCAGCAGGTGATCAAGCTCCGCTACGGGCTGAACGGCGACGGCGCTCCGCAGTCGCTGGAGGAGATCGGCCGCCGCCTGAACCTGACGCGCGAGCGCGTCCGCCAGATCGAGACGAAGGCGCTCGAGCGCCTTTCGATGGCCAGGGAGCTGGCCGGCATGGAGGAAGCCGCGGCCTGATCAACCACCCTTCCTAGGCGTGGTTCGGCGCCCCGGGCGTGGGCGGGGAGGTCGAGGAGAAGTCAGCGGCGTTGTAGTTGGAGTCGTGCCCGTCGGGCAGGCGGGCGATGCTCGCGCCCGGTACCGGCGCGCCGGCGGGAGCCCCTTCGACGAAGATGTTCGTCGCGCCGCTGCCGTAGCCGACCGAGTCGACCAGCTGTCCGGAGGGCGTTCGCAGGCCGACTCCGCCCCCGCCGGACGCGAGGCCGCTGTTGTACATCTGGTTCGCCTGCCCCCAGAACGTCGTGCCACCGAAGACGTACCGGCCTCCTGGATCGAGTGAGGCTCCCTGCGGTACCGTCGCAAGGGTTTCCTCGCTGGTGCCCGCCGCGGAGCGGTAGACGAGCCTCCATCCGCCGAGGTCGGCCCGCAGGCCGCCGGTGTTGACGATCTCGACGAACTCGCTCGCCGCCGAGATCGGGCTCGCAGTCATGACCTCGTTGATCCGCAGGACAGGCCCGCGGGACGTGAAGGAGCACTTGAACGTCACGTCGCCGTCGGCAGCCGTGGAGACCACGATGGTTCCCGCGTCGACTCCCGACGAGCAGGCGAGGCCGTTGAGCTCGTCGATCGAGACAAGCGTCGTGGCGGCCGGGCCCGAGGAGGCGCCGGCGAGCGCCGCCGCGACGGCAGAGGCGGCGACGAGCGTGGCGAGCCCGAGAAGGCGACGAACGTGCATGACGAACGTGATACAGCCCGCATGCATCAGTTGTCAAGTCAGACAACTATCTGTTTTCAATTCCGTTGCGGTTCGTTGACACGAGCGGCCAGGAACGAGCGCTCGACCTCATTCGAGGCGAGCTCGAGCGCGCGTGCGTAGGCTGCGCGCGCCTCGTCCTCGCGACCCAGGCGCCCGAGCAGGTTGCCGCGGGTCGAGTGCAACAGGTGGTAGTCGTCCAGCCCCTCGATCCGCTCGACGAGCTCGAGCCCCTCCGCCGGCCCGTCGGCGAGCGAGACGGCGACTGCGCGATTCAGCTCGACGACCGGGGAGGGAAACGCGCGCGCGAGCTCGCCGTACAGCGCCGCGATCTGCGGCCAGTCCGTCTCGGTCGGCGTCCGCGCCTCGGAGTGGACGGCCGCGATCGCCGCCTGCAGCTGGTACGGCCCGGCCATGCGCATCGACAGCGCGTGCGCGAGCACGCGTCGCCCCTCGTCGATCCTGCGCTGGTCCCACCGCGACCGGTCCTGGTCCTCGAGCAGGACGAGCTCTCCGCTCGGCCCGCTCCGAGCCGCCCGCCGCGAGTCCTGCAAGAGCATCAGCGCCAGCAGCCCGAGGACCTCCGGCTCGTCCGGCATCAGCGCAGCCAGCAGCTTGCCCAGCCGAATCGCCTCGTCGCACAGCTCCGCGCGGACCAGAGCCTCGCCCCCTGTCGCGGAGTACCCCTCGTTGAAGGTGAGGTAGAGAACGCCGAGCACCGAGCGCAACCGCTCGGGAAGCAGGTGCTCCGGTGGGACGCGAAGCGGGATCGCCGCCTCGCGGATCTTCCGCTTCGCGCGCACCAGCCGCTGCGCGAGCGTCGGCTCGGGGACGAGGTAGGCGCGCGCGATCTCCGCCGTCGTCAGTCCCGAGACCATGCGCAGCGTCAGCGGGATGCGGACGTCGGCCGTCAACGCGGGATGGCAGCACGCGAAGATCAGCTCCAGGCGTTCGTCGGGAAGGTTGGTCTCCTCTTCGGGCACGTCGATCTCCTCCAGCCGGGCGAGCAGCTCCGTCTTGCGGGCAAGGGTGCGGTCGCGGCGGAGGCGGTCGATAGCCCGGTTGCGCGCTGTCGCCATGATCCAGGCGCCGGGATTGCGCGGCGGCGCGTCGTCCCAGCGCGCCACGGCGACCTCGAAAGCGTCCTGGACGGCGTCCTCCGCGAGGCCGGGATCGCCGGTCGCGCGCGCAATGGCGGCGACCGAGCGACCCCACTCCTCGCGGAAGACTGTCGCGACGTCTACGTCGAGACCTCCGCCTCGCGGGTGACGAGCGGCCTCACTTCGACGGCGCCGTGCGTCGCCGCGGGGATCTTCGCCGCCCACTGGATCGCCTCGTCGAGCGAGTCGGCTTCGATCAGGTAGTAGCCGCCCAGCGCCTCCTTCGTCTCCGCGAACGGCCCGTCGGTGACCTCGGTCTCTCCGTCGCGGACTCGCACGGACGTTGCACTCGACACCCCCTGCAGCTCGGCGCCGCCGACGAACGCCTGGCTCCGGTCGAGCTCGTCTCCGAACGCCCTGTACTGCGCGTAGACCGATTCCCGTTCCGCGTCCGACAGGCTCTCCCAGCGGCCGTCCTCTGCGTAGATGAGGAGCATGTACTGCATCGGCTTACCTCCTTGGTTCGATTACACCACTACGACGAACGGGCAGGGCCAGAATCGACAGCCGCGAGTCGGAAGTAGATGACGGCGAGCGCGTGGGCGGCGTACGGCGCGGTGATCACGCTGACGAGGAAGTGGCCGAGCCAGCTGGCGAAGAACTCGGGCAGTGGGTAGAGGAGGTTGTCGAAGCCGGTCTCAACGAAGGCCGAGGCGACGAGGATGATCAACAGCGACCACAGCACCGTCCAGCTGTGGCCGCGGACGAGCGCATTGGAGCGCCTGAACGACTCCCGCATGCCACGGCGTTCGACCACGATCACGGGAACGATCACGCTCCAGCGGACGAGGACGAACAGGCCTGGGACGACCAGGAGCGCGAGGCCGACGGCAATGCAGATCGAGTAGATCAGCGTCGCCGCGAGGAGGGTGAACAGGTGCGGCCGAGCCTGGCGGATCAGATCGCGCAGCCGGGGATAGGCGCCGACCTCCTCCCTCTGGCGGATGTCGAGGGTCAGCGCCCCCTCGACGAGGAAGTCTCCGTATGAGGTGAACATCGTGACGAAGAGGGAGGCGACGAGGATCGTCCAGGCCGTGTCGTGTTGGACGTCGAGGATCGCAGCCGGGATGGGCAGCACCACGAAGAGCGGCGCCGCGATCAGCAGGCCGCGCCAGAAGAACCTGACGTAGAGGCGGCCGGCCTCGGCGAGGATGCCGAAGACCGTCACGCCGAGACGGCGCGCAGGCCGCGCGCCTTCAGCCGCTCGAACACGAGCGGCAGGGAGCCGGCGGTGGCCCGCCACGCACCGGGAAAGCTGTAGAAGTCCGCGTCGTGGAGAACGATGATCTCGCCGCCGCGTAGCCCGCGCGTGACACGGCGGGCGATCCGCTCCGGCGTCGCCGACGGGCGCCAGTCGTAGCCGATTCGCTTCCAGAGGACGACCTCCCAGTCCTGCGCACGGGCGAACGACAGCGCAGCCGCGGTCAGGTACCCGAGCGGGGGACGGAACTGCGTGACCGCGACGCCGGTCGCGTCCTCGATCGCCGCCGCGCCGCGCACCAGATCCTCCCGCGCGCGGCGCGGGCTCAGCCGCATGAAGTTGCGGTGATGGAAGCAGTGGAGCGCGACGCGGTGCCCGGCAGTGACGATTTCGGCCGCCAGCGCCGGCCGCTGTACGACCTGCTCGCCCGCCAGGAAGAACGTCGCGCTCGTGCCGGCCGCGGCCAGCGCTTCCAGCACGGCCGGAGTGCCCTCGGGATGCGGACCGTCGTCGAAGGTCAGCCCGACCGTGCCGCGGTCGTCGAGGCGATCTCGGATCCGGAGGGCGCGGCGATACCAGGGAAGCCCGACCGCCGGCACCGGAAGCAGATGCCCGGCGAGGACGAGGCTATCGTGCACCTTGCTCATGGTCGTCGTCGCCGGTCTCGCGCTCGCCTTCACGACCGCGATCCTCTATGCCACGGCGGTTGGCCTGCAAGCCCTGGAGGCGCGCGAGGCGCCAGAGGAGCAGCATCTCCGGATTTCTCTGCTGCGCAGGCTGGTCACGAGACCGCGCTGGCTGATCGGAACGGGGCTCGCGCTGCTGGGATGGATCGCGCAGGTCGGAGCGCTGCTGCTCATCCCGCTGACGCTGGTCGAGCCGGCGCTGGCGATGAGCCTGGTCGTGCTGCTCGGGATCGGCTCGCGCGTGCTCGGGGAGCGGGTCGGCCGGCGCGAGATCCTGAGCGTGAGCGTGATGGTGGCGGGGATCGCGCTCCTCGCCTGGTCTGCGCCCCCGCGGGACACCGACCATGCGACCGGGGCGGGCGTGTACGCAGCGATCGGCATCCTCGCCGCGATTGCGCTCGTGCCATACGGACTGGCGCTCCTCGGTCGATCCGCCGGGCTCTTCATCGCGGTCGGGGCGGGCGCCGCCTACGCCATCGACGGGCTGGCGACGAAGTTCTTCTCCGACGACTTCTCGAACGAGGTGTGGATCAGCCTGGTCGCGTGGGGAATCGTGATGGGCCTGGCGGCAGGGGTGGCGACGCTCAGCGAGATGTCGGCCCTGCAGAACCGTCCGGCGACTCAGGTCGCGCCAATCATCCTCGCGCTGACGACGCTGATCCCCGTCGCTCTCGCGCCGGTGTTCGCCGGGGAGACATGGAGCGCGGACCCCTGGCTGCGCGTCGCCCTCGGCGCCTCCATCCTGCTGATCGTCGGCGGCGCGTCGGTGTTGGCGACGTCCCCGGCCGTCGGCGCCGTTCTCGACGAGTCGGGGAACGGGACGGCGGAGAGCGAGGACGACGAAAGCGAAGCCAGCACTCGGTCGAGCGTCGACAACGAGCCGGCAAGCGACGACGCGTCCGCCAAAGTGAGCACGACGACGTCTCCCGTCTGAGGCTTCTTGGCGGGAAGCGCTTCTCCCGCCTCGTAACGCACCGCCGGGGAAACCGGCCGTCCCCCGACCGTCCGCGCAACGACGTACTCGCCGAGCGAGAAGCCCTTCTGCGGGACGAGGTAGTGGAAGGACTTGCCCAGGCCAAGGTCGCGCGCCTGGTTGCGGAGCCCGCGGCCGACGCTGATCCACTGCGGCAGCCCCTTCGCCGGCAGCGCCGGGAGCGTCGTGTCGCCGAACGCGGAGATGCGGCGGAGCATGCTCTCTGGCGGGTGCTTGGAGAGCGCGAACGTCGCACGAGCATCCTTCGCGCGCAGTTCCGCAACCAGCGCCGGGACGACTCGCTGCGGCGCCTCGATCACGAGCGCGACCTTCTTCGGGCCGACGGCGGCCGTCGTGACCGGGCGCAGGTGGAGCATCCGCGAGACGAGGGGAAACGGTGCCGCGCTCGCGAACGTCCAGCCCGCGAGCACGAGTGTCGTCACCGCGAGGCCGAGAGCGATCCGGCGCGCTTCGCGGCGGCGGCGGAAGACGGGAGGGCCGTTGCGGGCCCGCGCCCCGACGATCAGCGGCCCCGCGGGCCGCTGGGCCCTGAGCCGGCGGATCGCGACCGAGTTCTGGGAGACCGCGCGGCGCAGCGCCTCGGTCAGCTGGCGGGACGTCCGGCAGTCGTCGCCCATCCCGAGCGCGGCGATCGCCTTTGCGTTCCAGCTTGCATGTCCCGCCGGCGAGCCGAACGCGATGATCGGCTTGCCGCGGACGAGCGCCTCGAGGCAGGTAACGCCGGCCGTCGAGTGGACGACGGCATCGGCGGCCGCCATCAGCTCGTTCATGTCGTGCGTGAAGCCGAGGATGCGCGCGCGCGGCTCGCCGGCGAAATCCTTCGCCAGGCGCTCGCGAATCTGCTCGTTCAGGCCGCAGATGCAGACGACGTTTGCGCCCTCCAGCTTGAGCGCCGCGCGCACGGCGCGTTCGAGCTTGCCCACGCCCCAGCCGCCTCCGGAGACGATGATCAGCGGGCCTTCCTCGGGCAGGCCGAGCGAGCGGCGAGCGTTGGTCTGCGGCATCGGCTCGAGGAACTTCTGCTGCACGAACGGGCGCACGACGCGTGCGCTTCCCGTTCCCGCAACCCGCTCGACGGGACGCACGCAGGACTCGTGCACGACCAGGTTCAGATCCATCCACGGGTGCGACCACAGCGGGTGCACGCCGAAGTCGCTGACCGTTGCCATGGCCGGGATCTTCAGGATCCCCCGGCGGCGCAGGTAGCCGATGATGCTCGTCGCGGCTGGATGGGTCGAGACGATCACGTCGGGGTTCACGCTGCGGATGAGGCGGAGGAGCGGCTTCGAGCCGAACAGGGCCAGCCCCGTTCGCGCGATCGCGCGTCCGGGCGGGAAGCGGGCGAAGAAGAAGCACTCGAGCCCATACGTCCACGTCAGGCAGCGAAGCTGGACGCGGTAGACGTCGCGGCTCATGAACGGGATGACGCGGCCGACGTGCTGGAGTGCGTCGTGGACGACGACCTCGGCCGATTCCGCCCCCAGCTCGGCCTCGAGCGCACGGGCGACAGCGCGGTGACCCTCGCCCTCCTCGGCCGAGAGAATGAGCACGCGGCGCCGCGGGTGAGGGGGCGCGTGCGGTGCCGCTCGGAGATCGACGGCCTCGCTCACGGTTCGATCTTTCCGTAAAAGCCGGACGGTGGCAACCTATGGAACTTCGAACCACATCCGAGAAGGAGGATCTACATGAAACGACTGCTACTTGCGCAGGCGATGCTGGGCGCGCTTCTGCTTACGACACCGGTGTTCGCCGCCCACCAGTCGGGCTCGCCGAGCAAGTGGGAGAACATGCAGGTCGGCATCACATACCGGCTCTACGAGCCGGGGACGACGCTCGGCTACAAGCTGAACAAGTTCCAGGCCGCTTCGTGCGGAAAGGGCCACGAGCCGTGGGCTGCGGCCACGTATGGGACGTACAACGGCACTCTCGGCTCCACCAAGAAGGGGTTCGCGCTCTACGAGGGTCATCCGATCTGCTCCGACCCGGCCGAGTCGACGAAGATCGGGCTGCTCAGGATCATGGGCGTGTACGCGTACGTGGGGGTGTACTGCGATCCGAGCGAGCACTGCACGGGCGCGGATGGCCTCAAGCACGGCTACACGGTCCAGTGGAAGGCAAAGCCGTCCAGTCCCTACGAGAAGAACACGCAGATGCAGCTGGACACGTCCAGGCTGACGTTCAAGCAGATGCTCAAGATCGCGAAGGGCCTGAAGAAGGTCTAGGCGGGGTCGGACCAGTGCAGCATGGTGGCGACGCGGCGGAAGCCGGCGCGGGCGTAGACGCGCAGGGCTGTCTCGTCGCCCGGTGAGAGCACGCAGGTCGAGGCGCCGGCCTCGAACGCGGCCCTGGTTGCGGCCGCCGTCACGAGGCCGGCGAGCCCTTTCCGCCGCCAGGCGTCGGCCGTGGCGACGCCGACGATCTCGGAGTACCCGTCGATGACGGGAGTCCAGTCGGCCGCCGACACCGGCTCGCCGGCGATGCGCGCGAGCACGGCGCCGCCGCTTGGAACGTGCGGCTGCTCATCGGCGCCGAGGGGTTCCCCGCCGAAGGCCACACGCTGGATGTCGGACAGCTCGCGGAGGTCCTTCTCGTCCGCCGGCGCGATGTCCGCGCCCGGGACGTTCGGCTCGATCAGCTCCTCGGCCGAGCACGCCATCATCGGGGTCCGCAGCTCCTCCTGCATACCGGCCCGCTTCGAGCGCGGCGGCGACCAGCGGCGCGGCTTCTTCCACCCACTCCAGCCTCGGCAGCCGGTCGCGCTCGCGGAAGGCCGCGCGAAGCCGCTCGATCTCATCGTCGCCGGGCTCGGCGTCGTCGGCCGGGACGGCGTAGTTCAGGTACTTGAGCCGGTCGCTCGGATGAAAGTACGCCGTGAAGGGCTCGAGCGCGACGACTTCCCGGCCGGGAGCCGCGGTCGCCCGGAGGAAGGCCTGGAGGCGCATAATGGGATCCGAGATGTTGTGGCGCAAGCTGATGCGCATCCTGCGGGTCAAGCGCTACTCGCGCAAGCGGGGGTAAGACTCTACGGCGGCGTGAGCCGCGTCCAGGTCGCGCCGCCGTCGGTTGTCGAGAAGAGCTTGAGGCCGCTCGCCGCGACCTGCGCCCAGCCCGTCGTCGCCGACGTGAACTGGAGCCCGGTGACCGTCCCCGGCAGCGTGCCGACCGTCTTTCGCGCGAGCCCGCCGTCGGTGACGGCGACGAGCCTGGTGCCGACTGCGGCCAGCCAGTAGTCGGGGGTCGACCACCGCGGCGGGAGTCCCTGAGCCGAAGGCGAGCGACTTGCCGAGCTTCACGGTCGCGGCCGTCGTCCACGATCGGCCTCCGTCCACGGTCGCCATGAAGGCGAGGGTCGAGCGCGCTCCCGCGGCCAGGCTCACGGGGAGGACGCCCGTCCGTCGCCGAGGAGAAGGTCGGGAGGGCATAGACGGCAGAGGCGGCGCGGGTGATGGCCGGAGGAGGTCGGACGGCGCGCCACGTCTTACCGGCGTCGTGGGTCGCGAAGAGCCGCTCGTTTGCGAGGCCTCCGACCAGCCAGCCGTCCTTCGTCGTCGGGAAGGCGAGGCGTCCGCCGGCCGGCAGCGCCAGCTTCTTCCACTTGATCCCGTCCAGGCTCTTCAGCAGGATTCCGCGTGTCAGGCCGAAGCGGTTCGGCTGGAGGCGCAAACCGACGAGAAGCTGCGTTTCCACCGACACGACGTCGGCCCTGGCGGCCACGTCCACGTCGGCCGGCACGGGAAGCGTCGACGACGTCCATGTGCGGCCGCGATCGACCGTCGTGTAGAGCGCGAGCGGCGTCTTGCGGACGCCGGTGGCGGCGACGAGCCAGCCGTTCGGCCCGGCGATATGAATTCCGCGGATCTGCGACGGGACGATGCCCGGCGGAGAGACGGATTCCCAAGACAGGCCTCCGTCGGCGGTGGACGAGAGGCCGCGGGCGGTCGCGGCCCAGCCCTCCGCCTGCGCCTCGAGCCCGCTCTCCGGGCGCGGCGCGAGCAGTTCGATCTTCACCGCGTCGGCGGCGATCGTGCCCGTCGCGGTCGTGCGCGGCGAGATCCTCACCACGGTCGACTTCCCGCCGGCGAGAGAGAAGCTACCCAGGTAGCGCCAGCCGGTCCCTGCGCGCTGGTCGACGCGGACCCACTGCGTGCCGGTCGACGTGTCGATCCCCACCGGGACCGAACTGTTCCGATTCGCGGCCGCCGGCCACCACGCGTACAGCGCGTAACTCCCTGTCTTCGGAACTGCGAGCTTGAACTGCGCCGGCGTCCCCGCAGTGCTCGGCTGGGTGACCGAGAAGCTGCGCGCGTATGCCCCCGAGGAGGCCGCGCGGGACCAGCCAGCCGGGCGCGCGAACGTGCGCGCCGAGTCGTCGCCCAGGCGCTGCGTCGCGCTGCCGACACTGGCTGCTGCGAAGTCCTTGATCAGGCCCATGTACTTCGGCCAGTCCCAGCAGCGCCCCGGGTCGGTGTGGTGGGCGTAGCCGCCGAACTGCCCGGGATGGTTCGGGTCGGGCACCTCGCTGTGCGCGATGAAGTGCTTCCGGTCGATCGGGATCAGGTACTTGATCGCGAGGTACGCCGAGAGCTGCGCTGACGAGCGGTACATCGCCTCGGTCATCCAGGAGCAGACGTTCGTCCAGGCTTCGTGCTCGATCCCGATGCTGCGATCGTTGACGTCTCCGTTGCCGGAGTGCCAGGCCTCGTCCTTCTCGCGCACCATCTGCGTGACGTCGCCGTCGCTCGAGCGGACGACGTAGTGCGCCGTTGCGTGCGAGCGCGAGTTGCGGAACCACTGGAGCGTCCCCGCGTATGAGCCCTCCGTGGCGTGGATGACGACCATGTTGATCGGCCCGGAGAGCGGCCGGTTTGCCCGCGAGTAGTTCGACGGGCTCGCCGCGAGCCAGTGCGCCTGCGGGTAGTCGGCCGCGGGCGGACCCGCCGGAGCGGCAGTCGCGAGGACGGCGAACAGGAGGGCGGAAGCGGCCGCGGCGGCGCGAGTCATCCCTACGTGGTACGTGAAAAGTCACTGTTTTGCAAGGGAAACGTGTCAGTGTGGCCAGTAGCGTCGGGCCATGCCGCGAACCTGGGCCGAACTCGGCGTGCTTGCCACCGCGTCGGTGCTCGCGATCGGCCTGTTGGGCGGATTCCGCTCCGGCAAAGGCCCGCCCGCGCTCTCACCGGACCGCGCGAGCTGGATCCTCACCCCGGGCGTAGCCAATCCGGACGTGTCGCAGGAGAACCTCGCCGAGACGATCTGCAAGCACGGGTGGACGAGCACCGTGCGGCCGCCGACCGACTACACGAATGCGCTCAAGGCGCAGCAAATGGAGGCCTACCACCGCGCCGGGACGCTCTCGGATTACCAGGAGGACCACCTGATCAGCCTCGAGCTCGGCGGGGACCCGACCGATCCGCGCAACCTGTGGCCCGAGCCGATCGACCGGGCGGTCGAGGTCGACGACTCCGTCGAGGACGCCTTGAACGAGAAGGTGTGCTCGGGCGAGATCACCCTGCGGGAGGCGCAGCGTCGAGAGGTCGAGATCAAGCACACGGCGGGGTAGGCTGGTGCCGTGCAACGAGTCGTCGTGGCCACCGACCGGTCGAAGACCGCCGAGCGCGCTGTCGCGTGGGCAGCCAAGTTGGAAGACCGCCGAGCGCGCTGTCGCGTGGGCAGCCGAGCTCGCGGCCCGCTACGCCGCCGAGCTGGTCATCGTCCAGGTGATCCCCGCCGCTAACGGCGAGGTCGACATCCCCGCCGCGGAGGAGAGCCTCCAGGAGCTCGCCCGCGAGATCGCGGGGGACCGCGGCCAGGCGAGGGTGCGCGTCCATTCCGATCCGCCGCAGGCGATCGTCGACGCCGCCGCCGACGAGAACGCCGACGTGCTCGTGGTTGGGAATGCCGGCATGAGCGGCCGCAAGGAGTTCCTGCTCGGCAACGTCCCGAACCGCATCTCGCACAACGCCCGTTGCACTGTCGTGATCGTCAACACGACAGACGGGACGCAGACGGTCGTCACTCCCGCCCCAGTGGGGGAAGAGGACGAGGGCCACGATCTGCTCGCCCGCGCGGCCAAGATCGGAAAGATCGTCGGTAAATACGGGCTCGCCGAGCGCGCCGAAGGTCACACCCTCTCGACGGCGGAACGGGCGAAGCGCCTGCGCGAGGCGCTCGAGCAGCTCGGGCCGACCTTCTCCAAGCTCGGGCAGATCCTCTCCACGCGGCCCGGTCTCCTTCCGGACGAGTTCGTCGAGGAGCTCGCTCACCTCCAGGACAAGGTGCCTCCGCTTACCCAGGCCGAGGTCGTTGCCGTGATGGAGGAGGAGCTGCAGGTGCCGTGGGAGGACGTCTTCGAGAGCATCGATCCGGAGCCGCTCGCGGCAGGAACGATCGGCCAGGTGCACCGCGCGCGTCTCGAGGACGGCGACCGCGTCGTGGTCAAGGTGCAGCGGCCGACCGCGCGCGAGGAGATCCTCCGCGACCTCGGCCTGCTCGAGCTTTTCGCGGAGAAGGCGGCGAACCGGCCGGCGCTGCGCGAGCTGATCGATATTCCCGTGCTCGCCTCGAATCTTGCCGAGTCGCTCAGACGCGAGCTCGACTTCCGCCAGGAGGCCGCGAACATCGAGCGGATGCGCGAGGTGCTCGAATCCTACGACCGGCTCGACGTCCCGGCGCTGTACTCCGAGCTCACGACCCGGCGACTGCTCGTGATGGAGGAGATCCAGGGCGGCCCCATCCGCGAGGCGCCCGAGGGCGAGGAGCGGAAGGAGGCGGCGCGGCAGCTGCTCGAGGCGTACTACCGCCAGGTCCTGCTGAGCGGCTTCTTCCACGCCGATCCGCATCCCGGCAACTTGCTGTGGTGGAACGGAAAGGTGTACTTCCTCGACCTGGGCATGGTGGGCGAGGTCGAACCGCGGTTGCGCGAGCTCATCATCCTTTTGCTGCTCGCGTTCGTCCGCGAGGACGCGCACTTCCTGGCCGAGGTGATGCTGATGCTCTCGGAGGAGCAGGCGCCCGATGTGGATATGGAGGCGCTGGAGGCGGAGTTCGCCGAATTCATCACGCGCTTCCGCAACGAAAGCGGCCTGGGCGACATCGACATCGGCGGGATGCTCGAGGACATGGCGGACATCGGAGCGCGGCACCGGATCCAGCTCCCGGCGGCGCTGGCACTGAGCGGCAAGGCGTTCGGCCAGATGCAGCTGGCCGTCGCCGCGCTCGACCCCGGGCTCGACGCCTTCTCGGTGATCAGCAAATTCCTCCTTCGCGGAGTGGGCGAGCGCCTGCGCGACGTCTCCGATCCGCAGAAGCTCTTCTACGAGGCGCAGAAGCTGAAGGTGCGTGTCACCCGACTGATCGAGTCGGTCGAGCGGATGACCGGCGCGCGGCCTGGGGGTCGCATGCAGGTCGAGTTCATCGGCTCCCACGACATCGAGGCGGCGATCATGCGAACCGGCAGGCGGCTCGTCCTGGCCGGTGCGCTTACGGCCGGCGCGGTCGCCTGGCTCGCATCAAGCGCCGCTCGATCAGAAAAGCGACGACGCTCATGAAGGCGCCCAGCAGCACGCGCTCGTAACGAGCCTTAGATCTCGAAGCGCTCATCCTCCAATCCTTTCAGGATCGCCCTGGCTATTCGTAGCCGAGCTCTCTGAGGAGCCGTCCGGCCTCGCGTTCGACGTCGGCGAGCTGGTCCGGGGTCAGATCGCGGCGGAAGCGCCCGATCGACTGCGTGTGTGCGCCGGCGAGCGCGCGTTGCACCGCGGCGGCCGGGACGTCCAGATGCGCGGCAAGCGCGTCGTGCGACTCGTCCAGCGACTCGTAGCGGATCTCGAGCGTCCGCTCCGGCGCCGAGCGCGCCGCGGAGACATACCGCCGCCAGGCCCAGCCCGCGCGCGTGGCGTCGCTCGCGCGTTCGAACTCGTCCGCCCGCTCCGGCTCGACCCAGAAGCGCGCGCGGGCGCCGTAGGGCAGCCGCGCGTCGTCGGCGCCCGTCCGCTCTGCGCCCAGCCAGCCGCGCTCGAGCAGCGAGCAGACGACGTCGCGGCCATCGCGCACGATGTGGACGGCGCGCGCCTGCGGGAACGCGCGGAGCGCGTCGGCGACGACGAACGAGACCTCGGGCGTCTGCTCTATTGCCCGTAGGCCGGTTACGAGACCGAGCCGGCGGACGCGGTCGAGGATCGTCCGGATGCGCGCCGCTGCGTCGTCCCTGCCGTACACCTCGGGCACGGCGGCCTTGAGCGGCGCAACCTCGCCGAGGTCGACGAAGCCGGGCAGGGAGCCGATCGCCGTGCCGAGGAACGTCGTCCCGGAGCGCGGCGAGCCGACGACGAAGACGAGCCGCTGATCGCTTCCCAGCCGGGTGGAGCGGGGGAGCACCCGCCGCGTCGTCGCCGCGTACAGCTTCAGCATGGTGAGGCCCACGACCGCAGTTTTCCATCGTTACCTGCGGCTCACACGCGCGAACGGCGGCCGGGGGGATCGGCCGCCGTTCCGTGTCGGGGGGGCGCCTCGGAGGAGAGCTATGCGCGGTGGTGCCTGGCGTGATGCTTCTTGGCGTGCTTCGCCGGAGCCTGGCCGCCGTAGTCGGCGAAGGCCGCCGCCGGGAGGGCGCAGCACGCGAGGGCGACGGTTCCCAGTGCGATCCACTTCTTCATCGGGGCCTCCAGTTCGGAATGACGCGACGCATCGTGATCGGCGCCTGAAACAGGCCGGCGACGTCCGTGTAACGGTTCTGCCACAGGATCGGGCGGCGTCGCGGCAGACTCGTACGATTGCTCGGTGGACGAGCGGCTGCTGCTCGTGGAAGACGATCCCTCGATCCGCGAGATCGCCACGCTCGGGCTCGAGCAGGCCGGCTTTCGCGTCACCTCGAGCGGCGACGGCCGCGACGCGCTGATCCGGTTTCGCCAGGGCCCGTTCGACCTCGTCGTGCTCGACATCATGCTTCCGTCACTCGACGGGCTCGAGGTCTGCCGCGAGATCCGCAAGGAGAGCCCGACGCCGATCGTAATGCTGACCGCACGGGCGGAGCTCCACGACGTCGTCGTGGGCCTCGAGCTCGGCGCCGACGACTACGTGACGAAGCCGTTCGAGCTGCCGGAGCTGGTGGCCCGGATCAAGGCAGTCCTCCGGCGCTCCGCGGCTGCGCCCGGAGAGGCGCCGATTTCCGTCCGCGACCTCGAGATCGATCCCGCCGGGTTCCACGTCAGCAAGGGCGGAGAGGAGGTCCCGCTGACCGCGACCGAGTTCCGCCTCCTGCTCGAGCTCGCGCGCCGGCCGAGGCAGGTGTTCACGCGCGAGATGCTGCTCGAGCTCGTCTGGAACTACGACTACCTCGGCGACTCGCGCCTGGTCGACGCTGCCGTCCAGCGGCTTCGCGCGAAGGTGGAGGACGAGCCCAAGGAGCCGACGCTGATCCGGACCGTGCGAGGGGTCGGCTACCGCCTCGACGCGGGCTGATGTCCCTCCGGCGCCGCCTGACGATCGCGCTCATGCTTGCGGTCGGCCTCTCCGCCGGAGCCCTCGCGGCGGGCTCGTACTTCGTCGTCCGCCACAACCTCCTCTCCGACTCGGTTGACAGCTCCGCCAGGCAGGCGCGCACGAACCTCAAGATCGCACCCGCGTATCTGAAGGCGGGCCCACACGCCCTGCTCAAGGCCTACGAGCGCGCCGGCGGCAGCTTCGAGACCGTGGGGATCGGGCCGGGCGAGCCTTTCTCGTCGAGCTTCGAGGAGGGCCCGCGCCAGGTGCCCGCCACGCTCCGCCAGATCGTCCGTGACGGAGACATCGGCTACGAGCGGGAGAGGGTCGCCGGGACGCGCTACTTGATCGTCGGCGGCCCGAGCGGCGACACGCAGCTCTACTTCTTCTTCTCTGAGCAGAAGATCTGGCACGAGCTCGCCGACTTGCGGAACATCCTGCTGATCGGCGTCGGCGTCCTGGTCGTGCTCGCCACGTTGATCGGCTGGGCGCTCGCGCGCAGGACGCTGCGACCCGTCGCGCAGGCGAGCGGCGCGGCGCGGTCGCTTGCGGAGGGCCTGCTGGAGACGCGCTTGCCGGTCGAGGGCAGGGACGAGTTCGGCGTCTGGGCGCAGTCGTTCAACGAGATGGCCGCTGCACTCGAGTCCAAGATCTCCGCGCTCTCGGCGGCCCAGGCGCGCGAACGGCGTTTCACCGCCGACGTCGCCCACGAGCTCCGGACTCCGCTGACGGCCCTCGTCGGCGAGGCTTCGCTGCTAGCCGAGCATTTCGACGCGATGCCGGATCAGGCGAAGAGGCCGGCCGAGCTTCTCATCGCGGACGTCCGCCGACTGCGCCGGCTCGTGGACGATCTGATGGAGATCTCCCGGCTGGACGCCGGGGTCGAGAGCGTCCGCGCCGAGAGCGTCGACGTCGGCGCGCTGGTGGTCGGCGCCGTCCGCTCGCGCGGCTGGGACGGCCAGGTCCGCTTGGACGCGACCAGCGTCCGCGTGACCAGCGACCCGCGCAGGCTCGAGCGGATCGTGGTCAACCTGGTCGACAACGCGCTCACCCACGGCGGCAGTGGCGTGACCGTCCACGTCGGCCGCGATGGATCGGGGGCTGTCGTCGAGGTGGCCGATCGCGGCCCCGGGATCGCGCCGGAGCACCTGGCGCACCTGTTCGACCGGTTCTACAAGGCCGATCCCTCACGCGCGGGGCACGGAACCGGCCTCGGCCTGGCGATCGCACAGGAGAACGCGCGCCTGCTCGGAACCACGATCGAGGCCTGGAGCGAGCCCGGGCAGGGCACGTGCTTCACGCTCAAGCTCGCTCTTGTTACAGAACCGTTACACGGGGATGACGAGGTCGTTGCGGACGTCGCAGAGGATGCACTCCGATGAAACAGGCGCTCCTCGGCCTGGGGCTCGATGACACTGCGGCCGCGGTCTCCCCCGTCGAATGTCCGCTGGTCGTCATAGATGGGCCGAGGAGCGCCACCCCCCAGTGAGGAAGCTCGCTCCGCTGTCGGTGCTGCTCGTGCTCACGGGCTGCGCCGGCGCAACCGACCTTGGGCCCGCGCCGAAGGCGAAGTCGCAGGCCGGCGCGAGATTGAAGTCGCCTACGCCCGCACAGAAGCTCGTCCCGCTCAAGATCTGGCTCGTCCGGGGAAAGGGCCTCGTCCAGCGCAGCCGGGCACACCCGAAGACTGTCCGCGTCGCGACGGCGGCGCTGCAGGAGCTGCTCGCCGGTCCGACGGAAGCCGAGCGGAGCGGCTCCGCTATCACGACGGCGATCCCCGGCGGCACGCGACTGCTCGGGATCGCGATCGACAACGGGGTTGCCACGGTCGACCTCGCCTCCCAGTTCCAGGCCGGGGGCGGCTCAGGTTCGCTCCAGCTTCGACTGGCGCAGGTCGTCTACACGCTCACGGAGTTCCCGACCGTGAAGCGGGTGCGGTTCGAGCTGGACGGCTCACCCGTGAACGTCCTCTCCAACCAGGGCGTCGTCTCCGACCACCCGGTCGGGCGGAAGGACTACGGCGAGCCCGACTGCGCGGGGATTCCGGCGTCGAAGCAGGGATTCGTCGTCGTGAACTCTCCCCGGCCCGGTGATGACGTCGGTCCGCAGCCGTTCACGGTCCGCGGCTGCTCGAGCTCGTTCGAGGGAACTCTGAACTGGGACTTGAAGACGAATGGCGGCAGTGAGCTCGCGTCCGGTCACACGCAGGGCGGCAGCTTCGAACCGGGTGAGTTCGCGTTCAACGTCTCGTACCGGCTGCCGAAGCGTCAGCCGGGCGTGCTCGAGGTGTACGAGCCGCCCGCCAGCGGGGAGGGCGGCCCGACGTCCCGTGTGACGGTTCCTCTCGTTCTCGTGGCGCGTCCCTAGGCGATCCTCACCATCTGAAGGTCCAGATCTTCACCGGCCCTATATCCGGTATCGAGCTCAGGTAGCCGCCCGTGTCCTGCAGTCCGGCGGCCTCCGCCATCAGTGCCGACACCGGCACTCCGCCTTCGGAGCTCTCGGTGTATTCCTTGACGTCCTTGTCGTCCGCAGCGGCGGCTCGGGTGAGCACCCAGCCCATGACGAGCTGCTCCTGCTCGGGCAGCGTCGGCATCCACTCCTTCAGCTTTTCGGTGACTGCCTCGACGTCTTCCGTCTTGATCTCGCTCAGGTCCTTGGCTTCGTCTGCCACGTGATCCTCCTAGGTGTTGGAATGGACACATCAGGCTCGTTCGGTCTCTGGCATCCCCCTCTCAGGACTGCAGCACGATCGGCGCCGCGGCTTCCTCACGATCGAGAGTCGCGGCGATGTCGTCCAGGAGCGGCGCGAGCCCGCAGCAGCGGCCGTCGTAGCCCGGCAGCCGCCGCTCCCCGGTGTAGCGGTCGTGCGGACAGCCTCCGTGGCAGACGCCGAACCAGCGGCAGTCGCGCATTCGCTCGACCGCGTGTCCATTGTCGCGGCGCACGGTCGCCAGCCGCTCCGAGAGCTGGACGCCGGCGAGCCCGGTCTCCAGCACGTGTCCGAACCGGTACTCGTCGTCGTCGATGTACTTGTCGCATGCGTACACCTCACCCGTCGGCTCGACCGTGAGGTACACGCCGAAGCACTCGCCCGCGAAGACGCAGATCTGCGCGTCTCCTCCCGCGACCTGCCCGGAAAGATCGGCGAGCTCGCGCACGACGATCCGGTCGCGGTACCGGTCCCACCAGAGCTCGAACATGCCGCGCAGGAACTCGACGTAGCGCGGGAAGCGCAGGTAGTCGCCCTGCGGCGGCGTGCCCGTGGGCGTGTTCTCGGGGAGGACGTTCAGGAGCGCGACGCGCTCCACGCCGATCTCCGTCAGGTACTCGAGCACCCGGCGCGGCCCGAGGGCGCACACGTCCTCGTCCACGACCATCAGCACGCCCCAGCGGGTGATGCCCACGTTCCGCAGCCGCTCGATCCCCTTTCGGACACGGGCCGACGTTGGACGGCCCGCGGCGTCGAGGCGGCGGGCATCGTGGATTTCGGGCGGGCCATCGAGGCTTACGCCGACGCCGATGTCGTGGTCGCGCAGGAACGCGAGCCACTCGTCGCTCAACCGCGTCCCGTTCGTCTGCACCGTGTTCAGCACCGTCTGCCCGCGCCGGCGGAACCGCTCCTGCAGCCAGAGGGCCTTCTCGTAGAACCCGACCGGAAGAACAGTCGCCTCGCCTCCGTGCCAGACGAAGTCCACGTTCCCGACGCTCGGGTCACGCAGCGCGCCGTGCGTCGCCCGCGCGAGCACCTCGAACGACATCTTCTGGTTCGGGCCGCTCCGCCAGCTGTGGCAGTAGGTGCAGCGGAGGTTGCACAGCCGGGTCGCCTTCATGATCACGGTCAGGACGGCCTGGCCGCCAGGAGCCGGGTCTGGCTCGCGCCGAACCCGCTCGTAGACCTCCAGCTCGTCGGCGGCGAGCACGTCCTCGGCCGGCAGCCCCTGCGCACGCCGAAGCAGAGCACGCAGCGCAGCCTGTTCCCCGGCGGGCAAGGTCGCCGCGAACTCGTCGAGTCGTTCTCCGAGGCGGCTCACCAATTCGCGTTCACCGGCAAGGCCAGGCTCAGGTACCTGCCGTCCTCCTCGATCATCAGACCCAGGTCGCAGAACTTCCGAAGCGCGGTCTCGACGTCGTCTGCCGAGGCGTCGAGCTTCGCTGCGACCCGCGGCGGCGTGCTCGTGTCGCCGCACAGCTCGTACGCGGCCGCCTCCAGGCCCTGGAAGGCGTGCGCCTTTGTCTCCTCGGCGTCGCGCTGGTCGACGATCTGGATCCAGTCCGGGGCCCGCTGGTACACGAGGACGGGCCTCTTCGACGACTCCCAGCGCTTCTGCCATAGGTCGATGGCCTTGTGCACGCCCTCGAGGGACTCCTCGGGCACGACGTCCCCCATCGTGTACGTGAAGAAGTAGGCGATCTTCCGCACGTCCAGCTCGGGGGGATAGACGTAGCGGTAGGCCTTCCACGGCTCGACGTCGCTGACCGGGAACGAGTCCTCGGTGAAGTACGGGCTGAAGCGCTCCATCCAGATCGAGCCGCCGCCGGTCGGTGGGGGAAGGTGGACGAGCTTCGGCATCAGCGCCGCCTGCCGTTCGTAGTCCTCGATCGTCTCGCCGGGAAAGCCGGTCGAGCAGGTTCCACGCGACCTTGATCCCGTAGTAGTGCGCCCACTTCATCAGGCGCACGTTCTGGAGCATCGTCGTCCCCTTGCGCATGAGCTTCAGGACGTGCGTGCTCAGGCTCTCGATGCCGGGCTGGAGGATGCGGATGCCGGCCCGCGAGAGCGTATGCAGCTGCTCCCGCTTCAGGTTTGCCTTGACCTCGTAGAAGATCGAGTAGTCGACGCGGTCCTCGATCAGCGGGCGGCAGAGCGCCTCGAGGTAGCGCATGTCCAGGATGTTGTCCACGGCCTCGAAGTTGGCGATCTGGTAGCGGGCGGACTGGCGGCGCAGCTCCCGGTGCACCCGCTCGGGTGACTTCGAGCGGTAGGCCATCCCGAGCGCGTTCAGCCCGCAGAAGGTGCAGTGGTGCTTCGCTCCCCACCAGCAGCCCCGGGCGCTCTCGAAGAGAAGGAGCGGGAGCGATTCGCCGAGCACCTTCTGCCGGCCGAGGCGCATGAGCGCCGCGAAGAAGTCGTCGTAGTCGGGGTCGGGGAGCGCGTCGAGGGTGCGGATGATCGGCGCCGAGCCGTTCTTGACCGCGCCGTCGACGCGGCCTGCGACGCCGGCCACGTCCAGCGGGCTCTCGTCTCGTCCGATCCGCGCGACCAGCGCCGGCAGCGCCTGATCACCTTCCCCGACGACCGCGTAGTCGATCCACGGGAACGCACGGACGTACTCCGGCCCCATGTCTCCGTCGTAGTTGGCCCCGCCGAAGACGATCACGACCTCCGGCCACTTCGCCTTGATCCGCCTCGCGAGCGCGAGCGAGGACACGTTCTGCTCGAAGGTAGACGTGAAGCCGACGATTCCGTACGTGCCCCAGTCGATCGCGTCGGCCCAGCGCGCGATCAGGTCCGGGAATTGCTCGTTGCGCATACGGCGGAGCTCGTGGAAGTCGCTGCTCGAGCTGTTTGAGGGTCTCCTCCATGCTCGGGTGCGCCTCGCGGTACGCCTCCTCGTCGTCCCGCGGGCCGAAAGCGGCTGCGGAGAAGAGCCACTCACCCAGGAGGTGATCCCAGCGGAGGTCGGCGAGCTTGCGATAAGTCACCTCGCCGATCTCGGCCGCGAGCTCGAGGTTGAGGTAGTGCACGTCGACCTCGTGGCCCTCGCGGACGAGACCTGCCTTGAGCAGGCCGCACTGGATCGAGGGCCTGTTCGCCCCGGCGAACGGCATGTTGACTAGCGCGACCCGCTGTGGCGGGCCCGCCTCGAGCCCACGCATGATCCTCCATTTCAGCCCGGTATTCTCGACCTTGCCAAACGGGGGGAATAAATGCAAAGCGTGACGGGGCGGCGAAGGCCCGTTGGTCCGTGAGGATCGAGGCCGCCCACGTCGGGGCGTCGCTACGCGCAAGGCCGGATGCAGATGCGAGGCGCGTGCCCGCGCTGATCGTCAAGAACGGGCCGCTTGCGGGCCAGCGCCTGCGGGTCATCGCGCCGCTCACGTTCGGGCGCGAGGACGTCGACGTGCTCATGGACGCGCCTATGGTCTCGCGCCGGCACGCCGTCGTCCGGCCGGTCGACGGCGGCCTCGAGATCGACGACCTCGGCTCGACGAACGGCACATGGGTGAACGGCGAGCGGATCGAGGGCGTGACGCGCCTCGCCGCCGGCGACGTGGTCGGCGTCGGCTCCGTTCTCGCGGTCGTCGAATGGGACGAGGCGCCGACGGCGACGCGCTCCGCATCGGTGGTGCGAGAGGCGACGGTCGTTTCCGGAGCGCTTCCCGAGTGGCAGACATTCGCCGGCAAGGGCGTGACCGTCCATGCGCCGCAGGGCTCATACCCCGCAGGGAGGGCGGCCGCCGAGCTGCGGGACGCCGAGAAGTCGATCGCGGCGCTCGAGGCGCTGCTCTCGCCTCCGCCGGACCGGCTCGGCGAGCCCGTCGAGGTCTATCTGACGGATGCTGTTGTCGAGGAGGGGTCGCCGGTGACGCGGGCGAGCGAAGAGGAGGGGCTTCTCCGCGTCGTCCAGCCCGAGAATCCCGGACCTCCGATCGTGTACGACCTCGCCCGCCTGCTCGTCGGCCGCTGGTTCGGCCTGCAGGCGGCGAAGGCCTCGCTGTTCGTGGACGGGATCGCGGGGATCGCCGGGAGCAAGCTCGGCAGCGCGCCTTCCATCGAGGAGGCGGACGAGGCTGTTCGCGCCGAGCTCGCCGAGGGAGCCGAGGTCACGGTGTTCTCGCCCGACCCCGGCCCGGTCGTGCCGATTTCGTTCGTCGGCTTCCTCCTGAAGACGCACGGGCCGGAGCCGCTTCGCCGCTTCCTCGAGACGTACGACCCCGAGCGCCGCGACCAGGCCGCCGGGGCCGTGTACCAGCGGCCGCTCGGCTCCCTGGAGGAGCTCTGGCTCGCGAGCCTGCGCGAGCTGACCGGGTTCCGCGCCACGTTCCGCGCGCTCCTCGGGCACCTGGCTCCGCTCATGCGGCCGTACAAGTGGCGCTGGATCGAGATCTTCGTCTACATGGTGCTCGCGGTCGCCCTCACGATCGCCATCCCGCTCGGCTTCAAGTACCTGTTCGACACGATCATCCCGGACGGCAGCATCAGCAAGCTCGGGATCTTCGTCGGCGTCCTGTTCGCGATCTTCGTCGTGAACGCGCTTCTGACGATGCGGCGCTCGTACGTGACCGCGGTCGTAAACCAGCGCGTGCTCTTCGGCCTGCAGGAGCGGATGTTCGAGCGGCTCCAGCTCCTTTCGCACAACTTCTACGGGCGCGCCAAGGTCGGCGACCTGATGGCGCGGCTCTCGCAGGATCTGAACACGGTGCAGGAGGCGACGACGGCGGTGCTGTCCGAAGGGCTGCTGCTCGTCCTCACTGCGCTCGCCGCGGCGGTCACCGCGATCGTGCTGAGCCCGATCCTGGGCGCGCTCGTCCTCGTCGTCGTCCCACTCTTCTGCGTGAGCTACGTCCTGCTCCTCTCGCGGCTGCGCGGGGCGAGCTTCGAGGTGCAGACGATCTACGGGCAGGTCGCCTCGAACATCCAGGAGAACCTCTCCGCGCAGTCGGTCGTGAAGGCCTTCGGGCTGGAGCGGCGCGCGATCGGCGCCTACCGCGGCGCGATCGGAGGGCTGCTGCGCGCGATCGTGCGCGTCGTCGTCCTCAGCACGCTCTTCGAGGCGAGCATCGGGATCGCGGTCACCTTCGGGCAGCTCGTGATCATCGGGGTCGGCGGCTACCTGGTGATCAAGGGGCACATGAGCCTGGGGACGCTGGTCGCCTTCGTCGGGCTCCTGCCCTCGTTCCTCCAGCCGGTTACGACGCTCGCGAACGTCGGCCAGCAGGTGCAGCGCGCGGCCGGCGCGTTCGACCGCATGCTGGAGGTGCTGGACGAGCCGATCGCGATCGAGGAGCCGCCGGACGCCCAGGCGCTCCCGCGCGCGCCGCACGAGATCCGCCTCGAGGGAGTCGGGTTCGGCTACGAGGCCAGCCGGCCGATCCTGCACGACCTCAGCCTGACCATCCCCGCCGGGAAGCACGTCGCGATCGTCGGCCCGTCGGGCTCGGGGAAGAGCACCGTCGTCAATCTCCTGCTCCGCTTCTGGGATCCGCAGGAAGGGCGCGTCCTGTACGACGGCAGTGACCTACGCGAGCTGGAGATCGCCTCGTTCCGCGGCCAGATCGGGCTCGTCTTCCAGGACACCTTCCTGTTCGACACCACGCTGCGCGAGAACATCGCGCTCGCTCGCGAAGGGGCGACCGACGCCGAGGTGCTCGAGGCGGCTCGGGCAGCCCGGCTGGAGAGCTGGATCGAGTCGCTCCCGGCCGGTCCCGGACACCGTGCTCGGCGAGCGCGGCGTGCGCATGAGCGGCGGCCAGCGCCAGCGCCTCGCGATCGCGCGCGCGCTGCTGCGCGATCCCACTGTCCTCATCCTGGACGAGGCGACGAGCGCGCTCGACGCGCGGACGGAGGCGGAGATCCTCGAGACGCTGGACGAGCTGGCGCAGGGGAGGACGACGATCAGCATCACGCACCGTCTGTCGCTGTCGGCGCGCAGCGACTACATCTTCGTGCTCGACCAGGGAGAGCTCGTCGAGGAGGGCACGCACGCGGAGCTCGTGCGCGCCGGCGGCCCTTACCAGCGCCTGTACGACGAGCAGATGGCATACGTCGGCGCCGGCCTCGCGCCGGTCGGGATCGAGGTCGGGCGGCTGCGCACCGTGCCGCTCCTCGCCGAGCTCGGGCCGCAGGAGCTGACCGAGCTGGCCGAGCGGCTGACCTCGGAGCAGTTCCAGTCCGGCGAGGACGTCGTACGCCAGGGGCAGACCGGGAAGAAGCTCTACGTGGTCGCCAGCGGGCAGGTCGAGGTCGTCGTGCACGACGGCGCACGCGACCGCCGCGTGAACACGCTGAACGAGGGCGATTTCTTCGGGGAGATGGCCCTGCTCGCCGACGAGCCGCGCGCGGCGACGGTGCGCACGACGATGCCGACGCAGCTGTACAGCCTCGCGCGCGCGGACTTCCTCTCTCTGCTCGACCACGACCCGGACGCGCGGCAGGCGATCGCCGAACGGATCGCGGCGCGGCAGCGCGCGCTCGCCCAGGCGCGCGCGGCTACGCGGATCGCGCCCCTTGCCTCGACCTGACCGTATGCTGGCGAGCCGATGAGCGAGGCGAACGAGCGGCTCCGGGACACGCTTCGCCTGGCCGCGACCGCCGGGATGATCGGTTCCCCGGTCTCCCACGCCCGGCTGCTGGAGATGATCGTCGAGACGGGAGCGAACGTGATCGGCGCGCGGGCCGGCGCGCTCTTCCTGCTCGACGAGGAGAACGACGACCTCACGTTCGAGGTCGCGATCGGCTCGCGTGCGGCGGAGGTGAAGCGGTTCCGCGTCCCGCTCGGCCACGGGATCGCCGGGATCGTCGCCGCCAGCGGCCAGGCGATGGCGATCCGGGACGCCGCTGGAGATCCGCGCCTCGCCTCCGACATCGCGGACAGCGTCGGCTACGTGCCCGAGACGGTCCTGTGCGTTCCGCTCTTCTACGGCGACAACGTGATCGGCGCACTGGAGCTCCTCGACAAGGAGAGCGGTTTCAGCGCCGGGGACATGGAAGCGCTCGGGCTCTTCGCCAACCAGGCGGCAGTGCGCGCTCCAGCTCTCCCGCACGTACGAGAACGTCGCGGGCCTGCATGGCCGATGCCGAGCGCCGAGGGGGCCGACGACATCTCCCGCGACGCGGTCGAGCTCGCGCGCCTCGTGCAGGAGATCACGCGATACGGCGAGACCGAGCGCAAGGCCTGCCGCGACGTCCTGGTCGCGTTCGCCGAGTACCTGCGCGCCCGCTCCTCGCCGATGGAATGAGCGCCGATCCCCGTCCAGCGTGGTCGTCCGCGTTCGAGGCGGACGCGGTGCGGCCGATCGAGCCGATCCCGCTCCTCGACGAGATCACGCCGCGAGTGGGCGTGGGGCGGCAGCACCGGGAAAGGTGTCAAGGTCGCCGTCATCGACAGCGGCGTCGACGCCGCGCATCCCGCGGTCGGCCACGTCGAGGGCTACGTCTCCGTCGAAGGGCCGGCGGGCGGGACGGTCAACACCGAGCCGCACGAGGACACGTTTGGCCACGGAACCGCCTGCGCCGGGATCATCCGCTCGCTGGCTCCCGACTGCGAGCTGTACAGCGTCCGCGTGCTCGGCCCGCGCCTGCGCGGGCGCGGGCCGGTCTTCGCCCGCGGCCTGCAGTGGGCGATCGAGAACGGGATGGACGTCTGCAACATGAGCCTGGGGTCGACCAGGCGCGATCTCTTCGAGCCGCTGCACGAGCTGACCGACGAGGCCTACTTCCGCAACATCGTCCTCGTCACCGCTGCGAACAACGTGCCGATCGCGAGCTGCGCCTTCCCTGTACGCGGCCGTCGTCTCCGTCGCGGCCCACGAGGTCCAGGACCCCACGCTCGTCTACTGCAACCCGAATCCTCCGGTCGAGTTCGGCGCGACGGGGATCGACGTGCGCGTCGCGTGGCGGGACGGCGGCTGGCTGACCGCGACGGGGAACAGCTTCGCCGCTCCGCACATCAGCGGGCTGGTGGCCAGGATCCTGGCGAAGCACCGCGGCCTCGCCGTCTTCCACGTCAAGGCGATTCTGCGGGCCGTGGCCGCGAACCTGAGCCGGACGGAGGGCGCTTCTTCGGCAGCGGGAGGCTGAACTCGCGGCCGCCGGTCAGCCCGGACGGGCGCAGGATCAGCACGAGCCGCCATGATCGCCGCCAGGAAGACGAGCCGCGTCCCGGTCGCGCAGGTCGAGCTTGAAGCCCGGCGATGTGCACGCCGCTCTCGGCCTGGCTGAGGAACGAGTCGAGCCCGCTGATCGCGAGCGCGCCGACGACGGCTCCCCACAGGCTGCCGATCCCGCCGAAGACGAGCATCGCCAGGGTCAGGAACGTCAGCTCCAGGTAGACCTGCTCGGTCGTGATCGACCCGAGCAGGTGGACGAAGAGCGCGCCGGCGAATCCGGCCATCGCTCCCGACAGCGTGAAGGCCCAGAGCCGCTGCCGGTGGACGTTGATCCCGATCCCGCGCGCCGCCGCCGGATCCTCCCTCGTCGCGCGCAGCTGCCTCCCGAGCCGGCTGCGCTGGTAGACGAAGGCGACAGCGATGGCGACGATCGCGCCGAGCGTCGCCTGCAGAGCGCCGGTCGTCTCCGGGACGAGCGAGAGCGTGGTCGCGCCCGGGCCGATCTTCGTCCACTGCTGGAGGATGTTGTGCGTGATCTCGAGGAGCGCGAACGTCGCGATGCCGGCCGCGAGGCCGGACAGGCGCATGAGCGGCAGGCCCGCGACGAAGGCGAAGATCCCGCCGAGCGCGGCCGCGAGCACGAGTGACCAGATGTTCCCGATCGTGTGGTCGCGCAGCAGCGGAAAGAGCTCCGTGAGGACGCCCTTCTTCGACTCGAGCGGGACGGTCATGACGCCCGCGGCGAACGCGCCGACCGCGACGAAGCTCGTCTGTCCGAAGGAGAGGACGCCCGAGTTGCCGACGAAGACGTAGATCGCGACGACCATCGCGACGTACACGAGCGCGTTCAGGAAGTAGATCTTGTTCGCGGGCGAGACCGTCGTCGAGAACGCGCCGACGGCGATGACGAGCACGACCGGCCCGAGCAGTTGCGGCAGCGGCTCCAGGTACCGCCTCATACGCGCTCCACGCGCGCGCGTCGCCCCCAGGCGAAGAGGCCGGCCGGGCGCAGGAGCAGGACGACGATCACGAGCCCGAACAGCACCGACGGCACATAGACCGTGCTCTCCGTCGGGAGGAGGCCGTTGATCACACCCGAGGCGAACCCGATCGCGAACCCGCCGAGCGTGGCGGTCCACAGCCGGTCGATCCCGCCGACCACCACGCCGACGAGAACGATGATCGTGTCCTCCAGCGCGAACTGCGGTGTCACGAGCGGGTTGCCGACGACCATGAGCATGGCGACCGCGGCCGCGAGAAGGCCGGACAGGACGACCGCAAAGGTGATGACGCGGTTGGCGCGGACACCGAGCAGCCGCGCCGTGCGGAAGTCGCTCGCGGCAGCGCGCGTATGCAGCCCGATCGTCGTCTTGCCGAGAAGGAGCGCGACGATCAGAAGCGCGACCAGGGTTACCCCGACCGCGACGATCGTCACCTTGCGGACGTCGACGCCGCCGATCGAGATCGACTCGTTCAGCGACGTGATCGACGAGCCGACGACCTGTCCGAGGAAGTTGTCGCGGAGGTCCACGATCAGGGCGATCGCCTGGAGCAGGAAGGCGATCGCGAACGTGGTCACGAGCATGACCGCCGGGCGACTGGTCGCGCAGCGGCCGGAACACGACGAGATCCATCAGCAGCGAGAACGCGACGACGACGGCGAAGCAGGTGAGCAGGCTCGCCGCCAGCGGCCACGACGACGTGAACGCGAGCGTGTACGCGCCGACCATGATCAGCTGTCCGTACGCGAAGTTGACGAGGCGCAGCACGCCGAAGACGAGGCCGATTCCGACCGCCATCAGCGCGTAGATGGCGCCGAGCGCGATCGCGTCGGTCAGCGTCTGGAAGCTGAAGTCGGCGAGGATCATGCGCTGAGGTAGGCCGCGACGATCTTGGACTTGTCGGCTGCGTCGGCGGGGGAGAGGATCATCTTCAGCTCGCCGCCCACGAGCACGTGTGTCCGGTCGCACAGGGCGACGGTGTGGATCGCGCGTTGCTCGACGAGCAGGATGGTCACGCCGCGCTCGCGGATCGAGCGCAGCGTCTCGAAGACGCCGTCCACGGCCATCGGCGCGAGGCCGAGCGAGGGCTCGTCGAGGAGGAGCAGCTCCGGGTCGGCGACGAGCGCGCGCCCGATCGCGAGCTGCTGCTGCTGGCCTCCGCTGAGCAGGCCGGCCGAGCGGCGGCGGAACTCGTGGAGGATCGGGAAAGAGCTCGTACGCCTGGGCGAGCCGGTCCGACCCGTTCCGCTTGCGGCCGGCGAGGCCGAGACGGAGGTTCTCCTCGACGGTGAAGTCGCCGAAGATCCGCCGTCCCTCGGGCACGAGCGCGACGCCGGCGCGCGAGATCGCCTCGGGCGAGCGGCCGCGGATCGACTGTCCGTCCAGGCGGATGTCGCCGGCGTGTGCGGGGATCGCGCCCATGACCGCGTGCAGCGTCGTCGACTTCCCCGCGCCGTTCGGGCCGATCAGGCCGACGATCTCGCCGCGCCCGACCTTCAGGCTGATGTCGCGGACGGCGGGGACCGGCGCCGTAGCGGACCTCGAGGCTGCTCGAGCTCAAGCAACGGCCGTCTCCCCGAGGTAGGCGGCGGCGACGTCGATGTTGGCGCGGATCTCGTCCGGCGTCCCCGCGGCCAGCGTCCGGCCCTGGTCGAGCACGTGGATGCGGTCGCAGACGGCCATCACGAGCGCCATGTTGTGGTCGATCAGGAGGACGCCGCCGCCGTGGTCGTCGCGCACCGCGCGAACGACCTCGCCGAACTGCGGCGCCTCCGCCTCCGGCAGCCCCGCCGCCGGCTCGTCCATCAGCACGAACGACGGCTCGGTGGCGAGGACGCGCGCGACGCCCAGCCGCCGCTCGTCGCCGTGCGAGAGGGAGTCCGCGCGCGTTTCTGCGAGCTCGGTCAGGCCGAGCAGCTCGAGCAGCTCGTCCGTCCGCCGGCGGGCGACGCTCGTGCGGGCGCCGACGCCGAGCGCCGAGACCTCGACGTTCTCGCGCACCGACAGCGTCCTGAACGAGCGGCTGTGCTGGAACGAGCGCGCGATGCCCGACCGCGCGCGCCGGTGCGAGCTCCAGCGCGTGATGTTCCGTTCGCCGAGCTGCACCGTCCCCGAGCTGGGGAAGTCGAAGCCGGTGAGCACGTTCACGAGCGTCGACTTCCCGGCGCCGTTCGGCCCGATCAGCCCGACGACCTCGCCGCGCCGCAGCTCGAGCGAGACGTCCTGGAGCGCCTGCACGCCCTCGTACGAGCGTGAGACGGAGGAGGCCCGAAGGGTTCCCTCGGGCCTCCTCTCGGTCTGTGTCACCGCAGCGAGGGGATGACCTTCGCGGTTACGAGGCCTACCCGCTTCGCCTGGTTGTTCTGGATCTTGATCACCCGGTACTGCCGTCCGTGGACGGTGTGCAGCTTGGTCGAGAAGCTGATCTTGCCGCCCAGCACCTTGACGTTGTGGAACTTGACCAGCTGGTTCGCCAGCGCCGCGCCCTTGAGCGAGCCGTGCGCCCGGTTGATCGCGATGTAGAGCCCGTCGATCGTCTGTGCGCCGCCGAGGAAGCCCCCGGTCCCGGGAGCCGCTCCCGCCGCCTTCATCGACGAGATCAGCCTCCTGATGTCCTTGCTCGGGTCGTCGCCGAACACGGACGCGTACGTGACGGCGTAGTAGTTCGTCACCTTCGGGTTGTTGGTCACCCAGTAGGTGCCGTCGCCGGCCCAGGAGTTGAGGATCGGCGTGTTGTTGTGCAGCGCCCTGAGCCCGGAGACGAACGCCGGCAGCTCGTTGAACGCCGTCGAGGTGACGTACACCGCGGCCTTGTGCGAGTTCAGCCGGCCGACCGCGGTCCCGACGTTGTTCTGGCCGGTCGCGTAGCTCTCCTTGTCGACGATCTTGCCGCCGAGCTGCTTGAAGCGCTTCTCGAAGGCAGTCACGACGTTCTTGAAGTAGACGAGGTAGCGTGTTGGTCGCGAGGCCCGGCCGTCTTCCAGCCGCTGCTCCACGCGTACTGCGCCATCGCCGAGCCCTCGTCCTGCGCGACGTTGCCGAAGCTGAACGCGAGCTTGCCCAGCGTCCCGAAGCGCTTCGGCCCCATCTGGTCGGTGCCGATGCAGGTCGAGACTGCCAGCTTGCCGCGCTTGATCGCTTCCTGCACGACGGGCGTCGCGAAGTCGACGTCGCACGTCGTGAAGATGATGTTCGCGCCTCCGTCGAGCAGGTCGAGCGCGCACGACTTCGCCTTGGTCGGATTGTTGTTCTGCGTGTCACAGGTCTTGATCTGGAACGTGACCGTGCCCTTCTTGAGCCCGTTGATGTGCGCGGCCTCGATCTTCGCCGCAGCAAGGGCCGGGTTGTCGAAGGGAGCCATCTGGCCGGACGAGTCGTAGGCCCAGCCGATGATCACCTTCTTCTTCGCGGTCGGCGCTGCCTTCCCCCCCGTGGTGCCGACAAGCGCGGCCAGCACCGCGGCTCCGGCGAGAAGCGCCGCAAAGACGCCCCACCTGGTGTATCGCACTACGCCCTCCTTTGGTTTGCGAGGCGAATGACTCTAGATCTACGGCTCGCGCTCGGTCAATCGGTTTCGGTCACCAGTAGGCGGTTCATCGGCTCCGCGCGCCGCTCGGTCAGGTTCGCGGCCTGCTCGCCGCCGGTGACGGGCAGGGCCGCCGCGTCGATCAGGCCGATCTGCGCCAGCGCCGATCCCTGGTCCCAGTAGATGTGCTCGTGCTTGACCTTGCCGTCCTCGAAGCCGACGACGACGCAGAACGGAAGGGTCACCTGTCGGCCCGTCGGCGGCACGCCCGGGAGGATCGCGTCCATCTCGATGTCGTGCGTGAACGAGAGGATCAGCTCGTCCACCACCTGGTTCTCGCCGACCGTCCGCGACACCGGCGTGATCGCCGTGTCCTCCGGCCATTTCCCGATGAAGTGCGTCCCGTAGAAGCTGCGGACGTCGTCGTAGCCGTCGCCGCCGGTCATCGCGGGCACGTGGTAGACGTAGGGATCGGGCGCCATCGTCGCCATCGCCGCGTCGAGGTCGCGCGTGACGAACTCGGCGGCGACGTGGTCGTCGAACACGGTCGCGATGTCCGGGGTCTCATCCATGTCCGGTTCCTCCTCCATGCTCGGCGGTTGTGAGCCAGGCGATCCAGATCGCAGGCGCGATCGCAATCCTCGCAGCCTTCGCGGGCGCGCAGGCGGGGAGGTTCCACCTGCGTGCCTGGGCATACCTGTGGCTGAACTTTCTCGGCGCCGCAGCTCTCGCCGCCTCGGCGGCCTGGAACCGGCAGTGGGGATTCCTGCTGCTGAACAGCGTGTGGTCGGCGGTCGCGTTGGTGGGACTGGTTGCGCGAATGCGGGCCAACGCCTCGAGTGGCGGAACTCCGAGCTTTCGTCGCGATAGAGCAGCTCGGCGATGAGCGCCGCCGCGCGCGCCGCGCCGTCTGACTCGACCGGCGCGTAGTCCACCTCGCGGCCGATCTCCTCGGCGATCGCGCGCGCGATCGACTCCGGCGTCTCCGTCTCGAAGTCCATGCAGCGGCCGGCGCCGTAGCGGTCGAGCCGGTGGCGCACATGGAAGTTCTGCTCGAAGTGATGGCGCAGCGGGAAGTACAGGAACGGGCGGCGGTTGGCGGTCAGCTCCATCGAGGTCGTCAGGCCGCCCTGGACGACCGCGAGGTCGCAGGCGGCGAGGTGGCGGTAGAGCTCGGGGACGAAGGCGCGGATCTCCAACCCTTCGTGGGAGGGAAGCGAGGCGGGATCGATGCGGGGGCCCGGCGACGACGATCATCCGCAGCTCCGGAATGAGCTTCTTGGCCTCCGGGAACGACGAGATCACGCGGCGCAGCAGGTCGGCGCCGACGCCCGAGCCGCCGACCGCGACGATGCAGACCTGTTCGCGCGGGCCGTAGCCGAGCGTCGCGCGCAGCGCCTCGCGGTCGGCGAAGTCGGCCGGGTCGAAGCCGGTCACGTAGCCGGCGAAGTCGAAGTGCTCCTCCGTCCAGTCGCGGATCTGCGGCAGCTCCGGCCCGAAGCTCTCGGGGACGATGTCGTCCGCGCCGCCCACGAAAACAGCGCGGTCGCGGACGCGCGGGTAGCGCGCGATGTGCTCGATCATCTCCGCGTTGTAGTCGGCGGTCAGGAAGGCCTCGTGCGCGCCGCCGTCCTCCATCGGCAGCCAGCCGACGAAGTCGGTCAGCCACACGTACGCGGCGCGCTTCTGCTCGGGATTCTCGTGCAGGTAGTAGTCGAGCTCCCACGCCTCGTCGCCGATCCAGAGGTCGTACTGCTCGTCGCGGACGAGGTCGTGGAAGACCATGAAGTTGGCGAGCAGGATCTCGTCCATCCGGCGGATGGCCTGGAAGCAGTGCAGGTCGTGCTCCGCCGACTCGGACTCGATGTGCCCGGACTCGTTCGCGAGGTAGGCGCTGGCGGGATGGATCCGCTCGCCGCGCGCCTCGAGCACCTTCGTGACCGGGATGCTGCGCGAGCCAGTCGATCTCGAGGTCGGGATGGAGCTTGCGCAGCTCCTCCGCGATCGCTGCATCGCGCTGCGCGTGTCCCAGCCCGATCGGCGAGGAGATGTAGAGCGCGCGCTTGCGGCGCGACTTGCCGCGCACCCAGCGGCCCGGCGTCGGCGGGCACGCGAAGTCACGCAGGAGCAGGTTGACCTTGACCGGATCTCGCGCGTGCGGCGCGTGGCCCGAACCGTCGAGCGTGACGAGAGTCCCGCCCGTCAGCTCGGCGAGCTCGGCACCGGTCGAATGCGACCGGATCGCATCGTCCCTGCCGTGGATGACGAGGACGGGACAGCGCACGCGCGCGGCCAACTCGCGAGCCTCGTCGGCGTTCTCGACACCGCGTGCGCCCTGCGTCGCGACGAGCATCTCCGGCGTCGACTCGAGCGCCCAGTCCACGGAGTCCTCGATCTGCTTGGTCGAGTGCGGCTCGGTGAACACCTGCGAGAAGAAGAACTCGAGGAAGTCGGCGTAATGCTCGAGCCAGTACTCGCGGTTGTACTTCAGCCATCCCTCGTGCGAATCGAGCTGCTCGTCGAACGAGATCACGGCGCGGCTTCGAGGCGTCGCCGCGCCGAGCGGCAGCGCCGGTCCGATGAAGACCATGCCCTCGACGCGCTCGGGATGGTTCGCCGCGAGGAGCAGGGCGCGCTGAGATCCCATCGAGAACCCGACGACGAATGCACGCTCCGTCGCGGTCGCATCCAGCACCGCCACGAGCATCAGCCGCGAACTCGGCCTCGTCGTAGGCCTCGGGCTCCTGCGGGCGGTCCGAATGCCCATTGCCGCGCGGATCGAAGGTGATGACGCGGCAGTGCCGGGCGAGATACGGGATCTGCATCTTCCAGCAGCGCGAGTGGATGATCGACCAGGTGGGGAGGAAGAGGATCGTGGGCTCGCCCGACCCGTAGACCTCGTAGAAGACGCGGATGCCGTCCCGCTCGACGTAGCCGGAATCGTCCGGGTAGCGCGCCCGCGTCTGCTCGCGGGTCGCAGCGGTGGTCAGCTCTTCGACAGCCATTCGTCGATCCAATCGAGTAGCTCCTGGTGGCCCTTTTCTATGCCGCCGAGACGCTCGACCATGATTCCGATGTTGAAGGTCATGACGAGCGAGACGAGAGCGTCGAGCGGCATGTCGATCCTCAACTGCCGATGCGGCTCTGCGAATGCCTCGGTCAGCACCGTACGCCATTCCGCGTTGACGCGCGCGAGACGCTCGCGGACGTCCGGGTTGTTCCAGCCGAGCGCCTGCAGCTCGAGCGAGACCTTCTCGTAGGTGACGTCTTCGGCGACCAGGTAGCGCATCGCCGTCCGCCACTTTTCGAGGAACGGGAGGTCGGCCGCGTACAGCTCGCGCTGGCGCTCGATCAGGCGCTCGGTGAAGCGCTCGAGCGCGCGCACGAGCAGGTTCTCGTTCGAGCCGAAGTAGTAGTGGACGAGGCCGTGGTTGACGCCGGCTTCCTCGGCCAGCTTCCGGGTGGTGATCCCGGCATAGCCGACCTCCACCAGGAGGTTCTCCGCGGCGTCGAGGAGCGCCTCTTCGGCGGCGGCCCGCGCGGGCGTGGTCGCCGCCGCCTCGTTCACGTCGGCACCCACAGCGCGTTGGCGATCTTCCAGCCCTTGCGTGTACGGACGAGGTGGACGTACTCGTGTACACCGCCGAGCTCACGATCGCGCTGGCGATGTCACCGTACACGTCCGCAATCTCGATCTCGAGGCTGCGGTCGGCGGCATCCGCCTTGCCTTCGCCTTGCCGGGTGAACTCGAGCATCTGCTCCTTCGTCCTGATCTGGAGCTCCTCACCCGCCCGACGCTTGACCAGGTCGGGATGGAGCGCGCGGTCCATCCGCTCCTGGTCGCCGTCGAACCAGCCTTCGAAGTAGTCGCGTACGGTGGCGGTGATCGCCTCGGTCTGCATCATCGCCTTCTTACTCGACTGCGGACGCGGACGAGCGTCGTGGCGCCAGCGGGCGCGGAGAACGAGTTTGTTGTGGTGTCGGCCATGGATGTACGCTTCTCCTAAGTCAAATGACTTAGTCATTTGACCAAAAGCTGGCCTCTGTGTCAAGTCGACGGCTAGGTTCGCGGCGACCACTGCGGAGCAAGGCGAGGTCGCGATGGCGGGCCGCGCTTCGAGGCTCAGCCCATGGCAGGCCTTCGCCTCGACCGTGACGCCGAGTTGGTGCGCCTGCGCCGGCGCGCGCAGTGACCAGTCCCTCGTACGCGGCGTCCGCGTTGAGGGAGAAGACCTCGCCGGAAACATCGGCGGCCGGCATCAGCCTCGATTTAGGCACACGCGCGAATTGGAAGCAACTTTCTCGGCCTGCGGTTTTCCCGCAGCGCGGATCGGTCGCGGTCCCGATGGCCGCCGACCCCGAGGCGGGCAAGCTCGTCCTATGCGCCGCACGTACGCCGTGACCTGGAAGGAGCCTGAACTGCCCCGCCACGCCGGGAAGCTCGAGTTGCGCGAGCAGCGAACTGAGCCTCGAGGGCCGAACAAGGCGGCGGCCCGAGCACGCTCGTCGTCGCGTACGACGAGCTTCTGGGACTGCGGCTCGCCGCGAGCGGGCAGCGGCTCGATGGAAGGCCGACCCTCCTGCTCGAGCGTCGGGCGCGGGGGCACCTCCGTGTGGCGAGCATCGGCTCACCGGGCAGCCTGTCCGAGATCGCCGACGAGCTGACCGCTCTTCGTTCCGCGGTCTAGCGTCGCGCGAAGATCACGAGAACGCTCAGATTCTCGTAGCCGACCCATCTGTGGTCGGCGCCGGCCGGCACGAAGATGGCCTCGCCCTCCACGCAGCCGGGTCTGCTCGCCTTCGATCTCGAGGGCGCCCGAGCCCTCGAGCACGACGTAGACCTCGTCGTTCTCGTGCGGCTGCTGGCGGTCGGGCTCCGGCGCGACGAGGACGTACACCCCGATCTCCAGCCCAGGCGACTCGTGCACGATCTCGTAGCCGCCGTTGCCGGCGGCCAACCGCTGCTGTACTTCCCGGATCTCGAAAGCTCACCGCCCTAACCTACAGCCGCGTGCGACTGAGTAGTTCTCCGCAGCGGCGGTTCAGCGCGCTCGCCGATGTTTCGGGGCCGCGCGGCGCGAAGGTACGGGCATGCGAACGAATTCCCTCTGTGCCCTTCATCTCGCGCTCGGCGAGCGCGAGGCGTGCCCTGGCGCCGCGTGCGCGTTCTGGGAGGACGGCGGCGCCGTCGTCGAGCCCGGGCTGCGCGTTCGATCGCGTGCGGCTCGAGTTCCACGCGCGTCCGGACGTAGCACGTTGGATGCTCGGCCTCCGCCGGTCACTCGAGGAGGCTCGCTCAGACGAAGAGGTGGCAAAGGCGCGGAGCGCAGTGAACGGAGTCCTGCCGCCCGGGCTGCACGAATAGGCTTTCGCCGTGACACACGTGTCGGAGCAGCCGCGGCTGCGGGCGCTCCTCGAGGCCGGCATCGCCCTCACGTCGGAGCTCTCGCTCGACGCCGTGTTCAGCGCCTGGTCGAGACGGCTGCAGAGCTGACGACCGCCCGCTATGCGGCCCTCGGCGTGATCGACCCGACGGGCAACGCGGTCTCGAACGGTTCGTCACCTACGGGATCGACGAGGGGACGGCGACGACGATCGGCGATCCTCCGCACGGGCGAGGAATTCTCGGCGTGCTCATCCACGAGGCCAGGCCGCTTCGCCTGCACGACCTGAACCAGGATCCGCGTTCTGTCGGGTTTCCGCCCGGCCATCCGCCGATGCGCACGTTTCTCGGCGTTCCCGTCGTGCTGCGCGGCGTCGCCTTCGGCAACCTCTACCTGACCGAGAAGGACGGCGGGGCGGACTTCACGGACGAGGACGAGGAGCTCGTCACCTGCTCGCGGCGCAGGCTGCCGTCGCGGTCGAGAACGCGCGGCTCTACGAGTCCGATGACCCGCTGGTCGCGCCAGCTCGAGTCGCTGAACGAGATCGGAAACGCGCTGGTCTCGGAGGTCGATCTCCCGCGCTCCTCGAGCTGATCGCCGCGCGGCTGCGCGAGCTCGTGCAGGCGCGGCTCGTGCTGATCTCCCTGCCGGACGGGCCGGCGCGACTGCGCGTCGAGAGCGCGAGCGGGGCCGGCGAGGAGGAGGTGCTCGGCATGACCGTCGACATCGCGACGTCCAAGCTCGGCCGCGTGTTCGAGCGGCGCCGCAGCGAGCGAGTGGACTCGATGCTCGACGATCCCGAGGTCGACCAGCAGGCTGCGCGACGGCTGCGGGCGAACGACCGGGCTGTACGTCCCGCTCGTCGGTCAGAGACCGGTCGATCGGCGTCCTGAACGCGTTGGACAAGCTGGAGCGAGGCCCGCGCTTCACCGAGGACGACCTGCGGCTCGCAGAGGCGTTCGCAGCGCGAGCGGCCGATCGCCGTGGATCTTTCCGAGCGCACACGCGCGACGCGCTTCGCCGCGTCGTCGAGGCACAAGAGCTCGAGCGACGCACGGCTGGCGCGAGAGCTGCACGACGAGATCGGGCAGGATCTCACCTCCCTCCTGCTCGGCCTGCGGACGCTGGAGGAAGCGCGTAACCAGGAGGAAGCGCGGCACTCCGCCGCCGCGCTGCGCGATCTCGTCGTGACCGCATTGCACGACGTCCGCCGGCTCGCGGTGGAGCTCCGCCCGAAGGCACTCGACGACTTCGGCCTCGTACCCGCGCTCGAGCGGCTCGGGACGACGTTTTCCGAGCAGACCGGGATGATCGTCGAGCTCGAGGATCAATCTCGGAGAGAGGCGGCTCGACCCGGAGGTGGAGACTGCGCTCTACCGCATCGTCCAGGAGGCGCTCACGAACACGGTGAAGCACGCGCAGGCACGGAATGTCAGCATCCTCCTCACGTGGAGGGACGGGAGGGCGGTGGCCGTGATCGAAGACGACGGCCGCGGCTTCGATCGAAAGGCGCGAGACGGAAGGCCTGGGACTGCTCGGCATGCGTGAGCGGCTCGCGCTGCTGGACGGCGACCTCGTCCTCGAGACGAACCCGGGCGCGCGGCACGACGCTCGTCGCCGAGGTGCCCGTCGCGTGACGATCCGCGTGCTGATCGTCGACGACCATCCCGTGGTTCGCAGCGGTCTGAAGTCGCTGCTGGATGCCGAAGAGGACATCGAGGCTGTCGGGGAGGCGGGAACGATGCAAGAGGCCGTTTTCCGGACGCGCTCGCTGAAGCCCGACGTGATCCTGATGGACGTGGTGATGCCGGGCGGAAGCGGGATCGAGGCGACGCCCGCCGTCCTCCAGGAAGCGCCGGACGCGAAGGTGCTGATCCTCTCGATGCAGGACGATCCCTCGTACGTACGGGAATCGTTCGCGGCGGGCGCGAGCGGATACGTGCTGAAGGAGGCGGCGGACGAGGAGGTCGTCACCGCCGTGCGCGAAGTCGCGGGCGGCGGGCATTACGTCCATCCGTCGCTCGGCGCGAAGATGGTCGCCGCCGATGCCGAAGAGCGCCGGCGCGCGGAATCGGACCCGCTGACCGACCGCGAGCGCGAGGTGCTCCGCCTGCTCGCTCTCGGCCATACCAACCAGGAGATCGCCAAGACGCTCTTCCTGTCCGTGCGCACGGTCGAGACGCACCGTGCGCACATCATGCAGAAGCTCCGCCTCCAGACCCGCGCCGAGCTCGTGCGGTACGCGATGGAGCAGGAGATGCTCGGTGACTGAGTCACCCGACGTGCTGGCAGTCGTGCTCCCGCTCGTCGAGGGAAAGCGGGAGAACGTTCGCGCCCTGCTCGCCCAGGGGCCGCCGTTCGACCCCGAGTCGGTGGGGCTGGCACGGCATCAGGTCTTCCTCGGGGACGACGAGCCGTGTTCGTGTTCGAGGCTCGCGACCGGAAGCGGGCTGGAGCGGCTGGTCAGCGATCCCGCCGTCTGGTCGGCGGCGGCCGAGTGGCACGAGGTGATCGCGGGGGCTCCGCGCGCGGCGCGTCTGGCCTACACGTGGGAAGCGGTCGACGAGAATCCGGACCTCTTCTTCGGGGCGACCCCGGGGCCGGGCGACAGCGACGGCGGCGACTACGACGCGCCGTAGGCGACGCGGCTTCGGAGCCGCAGGAGCGCGAGCACTGCGATGAGGGTCATGATCGCGTCGCTCGCCAGGCACCAGTCGCAGAAGGCGCCGATCGGAACCGCCTGTGCCCAGAGCAGGTAGCCGCTGAAGACGACGCCCGCGAGGGCGATCGCCAGCTGGGCTGCCCGCGCCGCCTCTGTCCGGAAGAGCGAGAGCACGAGGAGGGCGATGTACGTGCACAGGCCGAGGACAGCGACGGGAATCCCGGCGAGCACGGAGTAGCTCGATTGCTGCACCGTCTCGCAGCCGCCGGTCGTGCAGGAGATGACGCCGCCGGTGTAGCGCTCGACCACGAGGTAGCCGGCGACGAGGGAACCGATGCCGGCGAGCGTTGCGATTGCGAGACGCAGCCGCGTGTCGGTCACGAAGCGAGGAGAGCGTCGAGCGCCGGGCGCAGCGCGTCGGCGTCGAGCGAGGTCACGTTCACCGGGCGCAGTGCGCCGCCCGTGCGGCCGGCGTAGAAGGTCGGCGTCGAGTTGACGCCGGCGGTGCGGGCCTGAAGCGTCGAGTCGTTGACGACCCGAGCCACGGCGGACGACTGGCGCTCGTCGTGGAAGCGGGAGGCGTCGACTCCGACCTTGTCCGCGATCGCGCCGAGGAGCGGCTCGTCGATCCAGCCGCTGTTCTCGGCGCCCTGGTTCGCGTACAGCAGCTCGACGACGTGCCAGAACCTGCCCTGGTTCCCGGCTGCGACGGCCGCCGCGAGCCCGGTGCTCGAGTCAGGCCCGATGAAGGCCATCCCGCGATACTCGATCTGCACCCGCCCGCTCCGGACGTAGTCGCGCACCAGCTCCGGCAGGGCGCCCTGCGCCCACCGCGCGCAGTAGGGGCACTGCGGATCGGCGTACTCGACGAGCGTGACGGGCGCCGACGGCGACCCGAGGGTGTTCCCGTGCTGGGGCACCCCACGGAGCAGCGTGTTCGTCGCCGTCGCGCCCGAGAGCGTCAGCGGGGTCGGATGCGTCGGCTGCGAGCCTTCCCCGCCGCGTGTGGCGATGCTGAAGATGACGAGCGCGCGCCGCAATGGCAAGAGCGGCCCCGATCGCGCCCATGTACAGCGTGCGCGTCTGCAGCCGGAGCGTGCGTTTCGACTGCGCGGGGGACGTCGTGCGGACGATGCGCGTGGGCTTCTTTCGCTTCGCCATGGCGGAAACGATGCCCGCCGAATGAACGGCTCACATCCGCAGGCGTGCGGAGTGCGGATCCGCGATTTCCCGCAATACGAATGTGGCCCGCCTCCGATGGCGTTCTCTCCGGCCGGCGGCAGACTCGGCTCATCAATCGATATCGCCGTCCAACAAGCGAAGAACGGCGAGCCACCAGGAGGTGGAGAAGATGCGGAGGATTTTCGAGCTAGGCGGAGTGATCGCCGCAGCCGTTCTGATCGCGCTCGGTATCACGACCGTAGTGATGAGCTTCAACGGCCATAACACGGTCAGCAACAGCCTCAAGCAGGAGTACATCGTCGGGACACCCGACATGACGCCGTCGGCGATCGCCGCCGAGGCGAAGAAGGGCGGACTGTCCGAATCGATCGCCCTTCCGACGACCAGCGTCGCCGGCAAGTCCATCGACACCGGGAGCGAGGCCCGCACGTTCGCGCAGTACATGCGGATCCACACCCTCCTCGCAACGGGCGGGTACACGTACTCGCAGATGGGACGCTTCCAGGCGAAGCCCGACGCGCCGAAGGCCGAGCTCGCCGTGGGCGGCGGAACGGACAACCCGCTCTACGCCGCCGTCGATCCGAAGACGCAGCAGCCGATCTCGAACCCCGCTAGGAATCTCTGGGTCACCGAGACCGCGCTGACGACGGCACTGAACGCCAGCTACATGGCGGATCAGATCTCGCTGTTCGGCCTGATGGTCGGGATCACGCTCCTGATCTCCGGGCTCGGGTTCGGGATCCTGGCGGTCGGAGGAGCGCTCCGGAACAAGGAGTCGGTCGTCACCGTCCGCAAGCCGGCGTTCCGCAAGCATCCGGCGCCGACCACCTAGCAGTCGGTTACCGGAAGGAGGAAGGGCCGCCGAGAGGCGGCCCTTCACTTTGGTCCGGCACTGGCCTCAGCGGCGCGTGCCGACCGACTCCAGGTAGTCGGCGGGGATCGCGACCGCGCCGGGCTGCTCGAGCCGGTTCCACTCGGCCGCCAGATCGTGCAGGTCGCTCACAAGAGCGTCGCGGTCGGCGCCCGCGGCCTCGAGCGCCTTCACGGTCGGGCCGTAGTACTCGCCGAAGGTGTCCACGAACGCCTGCGCCGAGGTGAAGCGGAACGTGAACGTGCGCCGCTCGTGCGTCCACTCGACGCCCGACGCCGAAGAGCTGGCCAAGATGGTCCTCGGTGCCCCAGAGCAGGGGCGAGGCGAGGCCCGGCGGCGGCGGGACGTGTGCCCCGACGGTCTTGAACATCTCGCCGATGAAGCCGTCCGGCGTCCAGCTCGCGAGCGCGATCGTCCCGCCGGGGCGGGTGACCCGGGCAAGCTCGCCGGCTGCCCGCGGCTGGTCCGGGGCGAACATCGAGCCGAAGACCGAGAGCGCTGCGTCGAAGGAGCCGTCCGGGAACGGGATCTCCTCCGCGTCGCCGTCGCGAAACTCGATGGCGACCCGCTCCGCGGCGGCGCGTTCGCGGCCGCGCTCGAGGAGCGACGGCACGTAGTCGATCCCCGTCACGCGGCAGCCGAGGCGCGCGGCGGCGATGGCGGCGTTGCCGCTCCCGGTCGCGACGTCGAGGACGGTGGAGCCGGCGCGCAGGTCGGCAGCGTCGGCCAGCTGCTCGGCTACGGGAACGATCAGGGTCGCGATCTCGGCGAAGTCGCCGCTGGCCCAGGTCGCCTGCTGTTTCACTTTCACAGCCGCCAGATCGGGCGTCGTCGTGGTGTTCATGGTGAAGCCTCCTCCTCTAGATGCCGCAGCGACAGGGCATGCAGCCGCAACGCGATTCTGCGCGAGGCTATCCGACTCGCCGCCGCCGGGCGTCGAGGCGGCTCTCTTCACGAGAGAGCTCGCGGCTCGTTGGCCCCGCCTGCCTAACCCGGGACGCGGCTGTCGCTCTGGCGGCCGACGACGAACCAGATCGCGGTCACGGGCTCGTCACCGACTGCCCACAGGCGGTGCGGCGAGGACGAGTCGAATGAGATCGAGTCTCCGGGGCCGAGCTCGTGCTCGTCGAAGCCAATGCGAATTCCGAGCTGCCCGCTGACCACGTAGCCGTACTCGCGGCCGCCGTGCGTGACCAGCGAATCCTCCGGGCACGACTCGCTGCCGACGTCGTAGACGACGTAGAGGAACTCGACGCCGGGATCGCTCGTCGGCGTCAGCCGCTCCCACGTCACGCCGGACGCGAGATTGATCAGGAGCCGGTCGTCCGGCCGTACGGCGGGCCCTACGGTCGCGCCGGACGGGATGTGGCCAGGCGCCGCGCCGTCTTCGGCCGCGAACAGGTCGCCCATGGTCAGGCCCAGCTCGCGGACGAGCGCGTAGAGCGTGCTCACGCTCGGGTTGACCTTGTCGCGCTCGATCTGGGAGATCAGGCTGGCGGAAACGCCGATGCGCCGTGCGACCTCGCGCAGCGTCAGGCCGACCTTCTCGCGCTGCGCCCTCAGGCTCGCGCCGATGTGGGCCGGCTCGTGCTGGGTGGCTGTCATCCGATGCGTTGCTCGATCTCGGAGGCGATGCGGTCCGCGCCCGGGAGGTGCGCGTCCTCGAGAGGGGGACTGTAGGGGATGGGGGTGTCGGGCGTGGCGATGCGCCAGGCATCGTCGAGATGCTCGAGCCCGCGCTCCACGGCGACGGCCAGGACCTCGCCGGCCCAGCCGCCGGTCAGCGGCCCTTCCTCGACGACGACGAGCCGGTTCGTCTTGGCGATCGAGCCCAGGATGGTCTCGGCGTCGAGCGGCCGGATCGTCCGCAGGTCGACGACTTCGGCTTCGATCCCCTTCTCGGCCAGCCGCTCGGCCGCGGTCAGGCTCTCGTGGACGCCGCGCATCGCCGAAACGATCGTCACGTCGCCGCCTTCCCGGCGCACCGCAGCCTCGCCGAGCGACGCGGCCCCGCCGTTCACCTCGCCCTCGACCGTGTACAGGCGCTTGTGCTCGAGGAAGATCACCGGGTTGTCGTCGTCGATGGCGGCGCGGAGGAGCCCTTTCGCGTCCGCCGGCGTCGAGGGCGCGACGATCTTGATCCCCGGGATGCCGGTCAGCCAGGAGACGGGCATCTGCGAGTGGATGGCGCCGAAACGGCCACCCGCGCCCACGACCGACCGAATCGTGACCGGGACGCTGACCTCTTCCTGGGTGAGGAACCAGTACTTCGACATCTGGTTCACGAGCCCGTCCATGACCAGCGTGAGGAAGTCGCCGAACATGATCTCGATCACCGGCCGCAGCCCGTTGACGGCGGAGCCGAATGCCGCGCCCGCGAGGGCGAGCTCGGAGATCGGCGTGTCGAAGACCCGCTCCTCCCCGTACTTCTCATACAGACCCGGCGTGACCGCGAACACGCCGCCCGCGATCGCGACGTCCTCCCCGAAGAACACGACGCGGTCGTCGGCGGCGAGCGCCTCGTCGAGCGCCTCACGGATGGCGGTGCGGAAGTCGGTCATCAGTCGAGCGCCTGCTCGAGGAGGGACTTGAGGTGTTGGAGGAACGCGGCCCCGTCGGCGCCGTAGACGACCCTGTGGTCGGCGCTCAGCGTCGCCAGCATGGTGCCGTCGTGGATCCCGCCGACGGCGAGGATCGCGGCCTGGGGCGGGTCGACGATCGCCGTGAACGAGTGGACGCCGTACATGCCGAGGTTCGAGACGGTGAACGTGCTCGACGTGAGCTCGTCCGGGCTCAGCTTCCGGTTGCGCGCGCGCTCGGCCAGGTCGCGCGACTCCTCGGCGATCTGCGCGAGTGGCTTCCGGTCGGCGTCGAAAAGCGTCGGGACGAGGAGCGCGCCGTCGACCGCCACGGCGATGCCGACGTTGACGCGCGGCCAGCGCTCGATCCGGCCGTCGGCCCACGAGCTGTTGAAGGCCGGGAACTCGCGCAGCGTCAGCGCCGCGGCGCGGACGAGGAAGTCGTTGATCGACGGCCGCGGCGCGGCCTCGTCACTGCGGCGGGCGACGACCGTCGACATGTCGATCTCGGCCGTCACCGTGAAGGTCGGGATCGAGGCGGCCGTCTCCATCCGCTTCGCGATCGTCGCCTGGGTCGGCGTCAGCTCGACGACCTCGGGCCGGCCCTTCCCGCCGGGCGCTGGCTCGGGGACGTCTCCGGCCGCTGCCTCGACGTCCTCGACGGTGATCCGGCCGCCGGGGCCCGTGCCGCTCAGGTCGTGGAGGGCGACGCCGAGCTCGACGGCCCGGCGGCGGGCGACCGGCGTTGCGCGGGCGCGCTCGGGCGGCGTCTCGGCGCCACCGTCGAGCGTGGCGATCGGGTCTCCAAGACGCGCGGAGGCCCCTTCGGGGACGAGGATGCTCGACAGGACGCCGTCGGTCTCCGCCTCGTACACGACCGTGGCCTTGTCCGTCTCGATCTCCGCAAGGGGCTCGCCGCGCGCGAACGAATCGCCCGGCTCCTTCAGCCAGTGCAGGATCGTCGCCTCCTCCATCGAGTCCGACAGCTTCGGCATGGTCAGCTCGCGCGCCACGTCAGTCCTTGAACTCGCTGAACGCGCGCGGTTCCGGGAACGGCGCGGCGAGTCCGCTCTCCTCGTGCTCGCTCAGCTGCGCGGCCACCTCCGCGTCGATCGCGTCGAGCGTGGCACCCTCGACTCCCTCCACCCCGAGCTGCGCGCGGAGGACGACCAGCGGGTCGCGCTGGCGCCACGTGTCGAGCTCGCCCTCCGGGCGATACGCGCCGGGATCGCTGCGGGAGTGGCCGACGAAGCGGTAGGTGATCGCCTCGACGAAGTAGGGCCCGCCGCCTGAGCGCGCATGCTCGATCGCGCGCCGCGCCGTCTCCCGCACCGTCCAGACGCTCATGCCGTCGATCGTCTCGGCCGGCACCTCCAGCACCTCGGCGCGCGCGCGGATCTCGCCCGCGGTCACGGCCTGGAACGGCGTGTACTCGCCGTAGCCGTTGTTCTCGCAGACGAAGACGAGCGGGAGGTTCAGCACCTTGCAGAAGTTGAGGCACTCCGGGAAGTAGCCCTGGTTGACCGTGCCGTCGCCGAAGTAGGCGACGGCGACGCCGCCCGTCCGCCGGAGCGCGAGGGCCGCACCGGTGGCGGCGGCGATGCTGCCGCCGACGATCCCGAAGCAGCCGATCAGCCGGTCCTTGGGCGAGTTGACGTTCATCGAGCCGGCGCGGCCGCCGTTGATCCCGGTCGCGCGCCCGAGCATCTCGTCGAGCAGCGCCTGCGGGTCGACGCCGAGCGCGAGCGCATGCCCGTGGCCGCGGTACGTCGCGGCAACGCGGTCCCGTTCCTCGAGCAGGCTCGCGAAGCCGACCGCGACGGCCTCCTGGCCCGAATACAGGTGGGTCGTCCCGTAGATCTCCCCGCGCAGGAAGAGCGACTGGACGAGGTCCTCGAACCCGCGGATCAGGCGCATGCGCCGGTAGAGATCGAGGTAGAGCTCGACGTCCTGGAGGACGGCTTCCGTCTGCGTCATGCCAGCTTCTCCGTCAGGTATTCCCAGTCGCGCTCGAAGCGGTACGAGTGCCGGTCGGGCGGCCCGGGCGCGGAGGTCTCGAGCCACTTCACCGTCCCGCCTTTCGTCTCGTAGAACGCGTGGACGCAGCCGACGGCGGTCCAGAAGACGTCGCCGGGACGAAGCGTGTAGCGGTCGCCGTCGGCGACCACGTCGACCTCGCCCTCGAGCATCACGTACGACTCCTCGAACGGATGGTCATGCGGGTGCGCGACCGCGCCGGCCTTGTAGCCGACCATGAACATCGTGTGCAGCTGCGCATCGAGCCGCTTGTCCACGAGCATCTTCACCGTGATCCCGCTGTACAGGAGAGCAGCCGTCGCCATGCTGGCCGAGACGGTCGGTGCGGTCACGCGCGAGCCGGCGCTCAAAGTGTCGACGTCCATGTCCTCCGCCGAGAGGTGGAAGAAGTGGCGGTTGCGCGGGTCGCGGAGGTCGAGCTCCTCCGGCTCGTCGTCGGGGGCGAGCTCCCAGGAACCAGGTGTCCGGCGGCTGGTCGGGCCCACGCGGCCGCGGCGACGCCATCTCGACCCAGCGTGCGCGCTCGTTCGAGCGCCAGGCGTGAGGCACGCCGATCGGGATGGCGCCGCATGAATCCGGCTCGAGCTCGACGCCGCGGCCGTCCAGGTAGATGACCGGGTTGCCCGAGAAGACGTAGAAGCTCGTCTCGAAGGAGTGGAGGTGGGTATCGACGTGGCCGTTCTCGAGCTCGACCAGCCAGAGGCCCGTGTGCGTCGCGCCGGTCTCGCCGCCGATCAGCGTTTTCTTGGTCAGGCCGACGCTGTGCTCCGGCAGGGCCGGCTCGAGCTCGATCTCCTCGCGGCGGATGAGGCGGTAGCGGCTCATACCTCCGAGTGCAGGGCCTCGCGCTCGAGCACGTCCGCGCCGCGCACGTACGTCTTTCCGGCGACGAGCAGCTCCTCGGCGGGGAAGCGGGTCAGAATCTGGTTCCCGTCTTTGGTGACGACGAGCTCCTCCTCGATCCGCGCGGCCGAGCGGCCGTCGGTTGCCGGGCAGTAGGTCTCGAGCGCGAAGACCATCCCCTGTTCGAGCTCGACCGGGCACTCGAAGGAGTGGACGCGCGAGATCATCGGCGGCTCGTATAGCCCGACGCCGATCCCGTGGCCGAACTGGAGGCCGAAGCAGCTCTCCTCGTCGTCGAACCCAAGGTCCTGCGCGGTCGGCCACACCGCGGCGATCTCGTCGGTGCTCGTGCCCGGGCGGACGAGGTCGATCGCCGCGTCCAGCCACTCGCGGCACTGCTTGTAGGCGTCGAGCTGCGACTGCGAGACGGTGCCGACGTTGAACGTGCGGTAGTAGCACGTCCGGTAGCCCATGAACGAGTGGATGATGTCGAAGAAGGCCTGGTCGCCCGGCCGCAGCAGGCGGTCGGAGAAGACGTGTGGATGCGGGTTGCAGCGGTCACCCGAGACGGCGTTGATCGCCTCGACCTGCTCCGAACCCAGCTCGAAGAGGATCTGCTGCGCGCGGGCGACGATCTCGTGCTCGTGCACGCCGGGGCGGAGCATCCGGTAGATCTCTTCGTAGACGGCGTCCACCATCCCGCAGGCGTGGTCGAGCAGCGCGATCTCCTCGTCGGTCTTGATCTTGCGCGCCTCGAGCATCGCGCGCGAGCCGTCGGTGACCTCGATTCCAGCGCGCTGCAGGGCCTGGATCGTGACCAGGTCGGACATGTCGATGCCGAGGGGCTCGCCCTCGAGGCCGCGCTCGCGGAGCTCGAGCTGGATCTTCAGCGCGAGCGAGTCGGGGATGCCGGTCTCGTCCGGCATCGCGCCGCGCATCGGAGCGACGCCTGCTCGGAAGCTCTCCTCCGGCAGCCACGGCGCGAACATCCGATGGTGGCGCGCCGCCGAGCCGAAGTCCCACAGGATGGGGTCGTGGCCGCGCGGGAGGAGCACCCAGCGCGCGTTCTTGTCCCGCGCCCACTCGCCGATGTGCGTGCTCGTGACGTAGCGGATGTTGTTCGGGTCGAAGAGGAGGAGCGCGCCGAGGTCGGACGCTGCGAGCGCGGCTTTCGCCCGGGCGAGCCGGTCCGCGCGCAGCTTGGCGAAGTCGATCCGCTGTTCCCAGTCGACCGCCATCGTTGCGCCGCGCGATGCGATGTTCGTCGTCACCTGGCTCACCTGTCCCTTGTCGCCGTTGGCGCCGAGAAGCGCGCTTCCCGCAGCCGGCGGAAGAGCGCGATGAAGTCCTGGTCCCCGTGCCCGCGCTCGACGGAGTCCTCGAGCAGGGCGCTCAGCCGGTCCGTGAACGGGAGGTCGATCCCCCGCTCCGAAGCGAGGTCGAGGACGAGCCGGACGTCCTTGAGCATCAAATTCGTCGTGAACGTGGCCGAGTAGTCCTCGTTCAGCAGCGGCTCGGTCTTGTACTCGACGAACCTCGAACCGACGACGGACGCACCGATTGCCTCGAGCAGCTTCTCGCGCTCGACTCCCGCCGTCTCGCCGAGTGCGAGTGCCTCCGCGAGCAGCTCGGCCGTCCCGCCGATCAGCACCTGGAGGGCGAGCTTCACCACGCGCGCCGCCTCGTCGGGCCCGACATAGAGGATCGTCGGGCCGATCGACTCGAGCAGCGGGCGGTGGGTCTCCGCGAGGTCTTGGGGGCCCGAGAGCATGATCGTGAGCGTCCCGCCGCGAACGATGACCGGGCTGCCGCTCACGGGTGCGCGCAGGTAGCCCATGCCGGCCTGCGCGGCGCGGCCGGCGACGTGCTCCGACACGGCCACGGAGATCGTGCTCATGTCGATCAGCACCGTTCCCGGCCGTGCTCCGGCGAGCACACCGTGCTCGCCCAGCACGACGTCCTCGAAGGCGGCGTCGTCCGCGAGCACGGTCACGCAGACGTCGGCCTTGCGCAGTGCCTCGTCCGGGCGGGTCAGCTGCTTCGCGCCCCGCTCGACGAGCGGCTCGGCCTTCTCGGCCGTGCGGTTCCAGACCGAGAGCGCAAAGCCGGCGTCGAGAATCCGTTCCGCGATCGGAAGGCCCATGCTGCCGAGGCCGGCGAGCGCTACTGCAGCAGCCATCCGCCGTCCACCTCCAGGCTGACTCCGTTCACGGCGCCGTTCTCGAGCAGGAACACCGACGCGCCGACGATCTCCGCGGTCGTGACGGGGCGGCCGATCGGCGTGCGCGCGCTCACGGCCTCGAGCACCTCCGGCTTGTCGGCCCACTCGGGTGTGTCGCCGACGATGCCGGGATGGATCGCGTTCACGCGAACCGGCGCGAGTTGCACGGCGAGGGTCCGCACGAGCCCTTCGACGCCGCCGTTGACGGTCGTGATCGTCGTCGAGCCGGGGTAGGGCCTCCGCAGTGCAAGCCCGCCGAACATGAGGATCGAGCCGGCCGGGTCGAGGCGGGGTCCGAGCGCGTGGACGACGGCGGTGTACCCGACGAGCTTCAGAGTCACGAGCCGGACCGCCCGCTGGATGTCGTAGTCCTGGATCGTGTTCTGGTCCCGCTCGATCGCGGCGAGCACCAGGTGGTCGATCTTGCCCACGTCGGCGAGGACTCCGGAGATCTTCTCCGGGTCGGCGAGGTCGAACGCGCGGAAGCTCACGTCGCCGGGGCCCTCGATCTTGCCGGCGATGTGCGCGCACCGGTCGGCGTTTCGCCCGGTGATGACCACGTCGCGGCCGCCGGAAACGTAGGTCTCGGCGATCCCGAGCCCGATTCCGGACGTGCCTCCAACCACGACGACTGCTCCGCCGGCCATGCCTGCACTGTAAAGGCGCGTACAGTCTCAGTCAACGCAGGAGCGCAAACGTGGTAATAATCGGCAGGTCCGTTCAGCGAGCCTGGACGAACAGTTCAGTGGCTCTGCCGTAGGAAAGGAGACATCGTGTCCAAGCGCGTGCTGTTCCGGGGCGGTCACGTTCTCAGCATGGATCCCGCGATCGGAGACCTCTACGGCGGAGACGTCCTCGTCGAGGACGACACCATCGCGGCCGTCGGGCCGTCGATCGAGGCAGACGACGCCGAGGCCGTCGACGCGACCGAATGCATCCTGATCCCCGGGTTCATCGACTCGCACCGGCACACGTGGGAGACGGTGATCCGCGGGATCGCGCCAGACGTCAGCCTCGGCGGCTACTTCGACCTCGTGCTCGACCAGCTCGCGCCGGCCTACCGGCCCGAGGACGTCTACGCGGGCAACTACCTCGGGTCGCTCGAAGCGATCGACGCCGGCGTCACGACGCTCCTCGACTGGTCGCACATCAACAACACGCCCGAGCACTCGGACGAGGCGATCCGCGCCCTCCAGGATGCCCGGCTGCGAGCCGTCTACTGCTACGGCAACGCGAACACCTCGCTCGCGGACTGGTGGTACGAGAGCACGCTCGGGTCGCCCGAGGACATTCGCCGCGTGCGCGACCAGTACTTCTCGAGCGACGACGGGCTGATCACGCTCGCCATGGGCACGCGTGGCCCCGGGTTCTGCACGGCCGACGTGGTCAAGCACGACTGGGAGCTCGCCCGCGACGTCGGCGCTCCGATCAGCGTCCACGTCGGCATGGGGCCGTACGCCGGGCGCTTCTCGATGGTCTCGCAGCTGAACGAGATGGGCCTGCTCGGGCCGGACACCACGTACATCCACTGCAACTACCTCTCCGACGAGGAGTTCCGGCTGATCGCCGACACAGGCGGAAAGGTCTCGATCGCGCCGTCGGTCGAGATGGCCATGGGGCACGGCACGCCTCCGACTGGGAGGGCGCTCGCCCATGGACTGCGGCCGAGCCTCAGCATCGACGTCGTCACCACCGTTCCCGGCGACATGTTCACGCAGATGCGCTTCATGTTCGCGATGGAGCGCCTGCTCGCGCACGAGGCGGCGTTCGCCGCCGGCAGCCAGGAGGAGCCGGTGCTGCTCACCTCCCGGGAGGTGCTCGAGTTCGCGACGATCGACGGCGCGCGCGTGTGCGGGATCGAGGAACGGACGGGATCGCTCACGCCGGGGAAGAAGGCGGACGTCGTGATGATCCGCTGCGACGACTCGAACACGTACCCGGTCATCGATCCCGTCTCCACCGTCGTCCACCAGGCGGACACCCGAAACGTCGACACCGTCATGGTGGACGGCGAGTTCCTCAAGCGCGACGGGAAGCTCGTGAGCGGCGACCTCCGGCACGCGCGCGAGCTCGCGGGGACGGCTCTCAACTATCTACTCGAGCACACTGACGTCCAACCTCAATGGGTGCAGAGTGCAACGGGGTCTCCTGCACACTCTCACTGAACGGGGTCGCGATCTTTGCGTCCCTTTTCGCCATTTGTTCACTGTCACTTGACCGGTTCGTTTAGCAGTCATATACTCGCGCCGCCCGTCGAGACGGGTGCGTGTGGACAGCAAAACGCCGCATGTTGACGATCCAGTCCCTCATAAGGAGGCAAATGAAGTGAAAAGGATCTCTCGCTCGACAGGGCGTCGCGTGTCCGCCGTGATCGTCGCGCTCGGCGTCGCCGTCGCGGCTGCGATCGGCGCGACCGGCGCCGCGTCGCACACCGCCGCGAAGCCGAAGGTCGCGTACCTCTCGTTCGCGGTCGCCAACAGCTACGACGCGCCGATGCTCGCCGCGGCCAGGAAGGTCGCCAGGAAGAATGGGGCGTCGGTGACCGTCTTCGACGCGGCCAACGACCCGAACAAGCAGCTCCAGCAGCTGCAGACGCTGGTCACGTCGAAGCAGTACAACGCGATCATCCTCCAGCCGATCTTCGGCCCGAACCTCCTCAGCACCGTCAGGGAGGCGTTCAAGGCCGGGATCAAAGTCGTGAACATCGACCAGATCCTCGGCACGAACCCGGGCACGGCCAGGCCGCCGCTCGCGGGCCTGTCGGGGAACGTCGTCTTCGTCCAGACGCAGATCGGGCGCAAGCAGGGCGGCCTCGTGGTCAAGGCGTGCAAAGGCAAGAACCCCTGCAAGGTCGGGTACATGTACTCGGTCAAGGTCTCCTCGCTCGACACCGCGATCAGGAAGGGCTTCGACGCCGTGACCAAGGGCCACAACATCCAGGTTGTCGCCGAGGGCCAGACGTTCTACAACCCGGCGCAGGCGCTGAAGGACGCGCAGACGATGCTCCAGGGCCATCCCGACATCAACCTGATCGTCGGCGCCGACCAGGCGGCCACCGGAGCCGAGCAGGCGCTGGGCGGCAAGAAGGTCACGCTCGTCGGCTACGGCGGCGGCGCCGTCGGCCTCAAGGCGGTCAAGGACCGGCCGCTGGTACGGAACCGTGATGCAGCGGCCCGCCACCGAGGGCAAGCTGGGCATGCAGTGTCTGGTCAAGGCCGTCAAGGCCGGGAAGGGCTGCAAAGGCATCGACGTGCTCGCCGGTCTTCCCAACGGCGGTGTCGTCGTCAAGGCGAACGCCAAGAAGTTCCACGCCGAGTGGCCCGGTTAGCCCCATAATCCGGCCTCTATGGCCGTAGGCGAGCCTGAAGCTCCCTACCTCGAGCTCCTGGACGTCTCCAAGCACTTCGGAGGCGTCCGGGCGCTCGACTCCGTCTCGCTCGGAGTCGTCCGCGGCTCGGTGCACGCGGTCGTGGGGGAGAACGGTGCGGGCAAGTCCACGCTGGGCAAGATCGTCGCCGGCGCTCTCGTGCCGGACGACGGGCGGGTGCTGCTCGAAGGCGGCTCCGTCGCGTTCGGCTCGCCGCGCGAGGCGCTCGAGCGCGGCGTGGCCGCGATCGCCCAGGAACCGAACGTCGTCCCGCAGCTTTCGGTCGCGGAAAACGTCTTGCTCGGCGTCGAGCCCCGGCGCGGCGGGTTCATCCGCTCGCGCCGGCTGAAGCGCCGCTACGCCGAGCTGGCGCAGACTGCCGGATTCGACCTCCGCGGCGACGCAGCCGCCGAGCAGCTGGGGACGGCGGAGCAGCAGAAGGTGGAGATCCTGCGTGCGCTCTCGCGCGACGCGCAGCTGATCGTCATGGACGAGCCCACCGCGGCGCTTGACGCGCGTGAGACCGCGAACCTGCACGAGATCGTGCGTGGGCTCGCGGCCTCGGGCAAGACGATCATCCTCATCTCGCACTTCCTGAAGGAGGTGCTCGAGCTCGCGGACACGGTCACCGTGCTGCGGGACGGGAAGCTGGTGAAGACGGCGCCGACCGCGTCGGAGACCGAGGGCTCGCTGATCGAGGCGATGCTCGGGCAGGCCCTCGAGGCGACGTTCCCGGCGAAGGCTGCACCGCCTGCCGATGCGCCGGTCGTTCTGACGGTGCGCGACCTGCACGGTCCGGGGGTCGAGGGCGTCAGCTTCGAGCTGCGGAAGGGCGAGATCCTCGGTCTGGCGGGCCTCGTCGGAGCCGGGCGGACGGAGCTCGCGCGAACGATCTTCGGCGCCGCGCCCGCGGAGTCGGGGGAGGCCGTTCTCGCCACCGGCCGGAGGCTCGCGCGGAATCCGCGTCGCAGCCTCGACGCCGGCGTCGCGATGATTCCCGAGTCGCGCAAGGACGAAGGGCTGATCTTCGGACGCTCCGCGATCGAGAACGCGACGCTCTCCCTGCTCCCGGAGTTCAGCGTCCTCGGCGTCGTCCGTCGCCGCGCAGAGCGGAAGGCCGCGCGTGCGGTGCTCGAGCGCTGTGACGTCCGCGGCGCGAGCTACGGGGCCCCGGTCGACACGTTCTCGGGCGGCAACCAGCAGAAGGTTCTCCTCGCGCGCATGCTGCTGTGCGAGCCGGGCGTCCTGCTCGCCGACGAGCCCACGCGCGGCGTCGACATCGGCGCCAAGCGCGCGATCTACGACTTCCTCGCCGAGCTCGCGTCGGAGGGGATCGGGATCGTGTTCATCTCCTCCGAGGTCGAGGAGATCATCGGGCTCGCGCATCGCGTGCTGGTCATGCGCCGCGGACGGATCGTGGACGAGCTCGCCGGCGATGCGATCAGCGAGAGCCGCATCCTCGCCGCCGCGTTCGCCGACCAGACTGCGGAAACCGCTGCATGACCTCGGACGCTTCGCCGCAGCGGAGCTGGGTGACGCGCGAGCAGATGCGCGGCGCCGGCGGGCGCTTCCTCCGGCGCGGCGGGATCCTGATCCCGTTTCTCGCGCTCTTTCTGACGCTCTCCCTGACCAGCGGACCGTTTGCGACGACCGGCAACATGCGCAACATCCTCGAGCAGCAGTCGGCGACGCTGATCATCGCCGCGGCGGGGACGCTGGTGCTGGTGGCGGGCGGGATCGACCTGTCCGTCGGAGCGATCTACGGCTTCGCCGCCGTCACCTCGGCGAATCTCGGGCTCAGCCACAGCGCCGGCTTCGCGATCGTCGTCGGGATCGGCGCGGGGCTGCTGATCGGGCTCACGAACGGGCTCGTGGTCACCGTCCTCCGCATCAACTCGCTGATCGCCACGCTCGCGATGTCGTTCATCATCACCGGCTGCTCAGGCCTGATGACCGGCGGGAACCTGCTCGTCCTCTTCGACAAACCGGCCTTCGGCGACTTCGCGCGGACCGAGTTCCTCGGCCTCAAGACGTTGATCTGGGTGATGGTCGCCGCCGTGATCGTGCTTGGCCTCTTGCTCTGGGCGACGACTGCGGGCCGCTACATGTACGCCGCCGGCGGCAACGCCGAGGCGGCGAGGCTCGCCGGCGTCCGCGTGGACTGGACCCGCATCCTCACGTTCGCGATCAGCGGCACAGCCGCCGGTCTCGCCGGCGTGATCGACACGTCGAACGTGCTGACGGCGCAGGCGGGGAACTACGAGACGATCACCTTCACCGTGCTCGCCGGGATCGTCGTCGGCGGGACGAGCATCCTGGGCGGCGAGGGCGCCGTGTGGCGATCCGTCGTCGGCATCCTCTTCATCGCGCTGATCGGCAATGGCTACGTGCTGCTCGGGCTCGACCCGCTCTACGAGCAGATCACGCTCGGCGTGCTCCTGCTCCTGGCGGTCGCCCTCGACGCTCTTGCACGTGGCCTGCTGCGGCCAGGCGTGGCAATCAGGCAGCTGTTTCGGAGGCATTCACGCGGCCCGTAGATGGGCTAGCGTTCACCGGCACTGAACGAGACGAGGGAGGAGCTTCGCGATGTTGACGGCAACGAAGGACAAGATTCTTCCGACCACCGTGACCGGCTCGTGGCCGCGTCCGACCTGGTACACCGCCGAGCTGCGCGGTAGGCCGTTCTCGGACGCTATGACCGATCTCCAGTTCCGCGAGCAGTTCACCGACGCGGTCGCGGCCGTCGTCAACGACCAGGAGCGCGCGGGGCTTGACATCGTGACCAACGGCGACTACCACCTCGATGCCGACCACGCCGGCCGCTCGTGGTTCATCTACCCGACCGAGCGGCTCGAGGGCATGTCCGAGCATTCGCTCGCGTACACCAACCCGATGTGGTCGTACCCGGTCGGCACGTGGCTGAACGAGATCGTCGGCGGCTGGAAATTCCCGCTCGTGACTGGCAAGGTCGGGCCGCGGATCCCCTTCGAGTTCGCCAAGATCTGGCGCGTCGCCCAGGCGCGCGCCGACCGTCCGGTCAAGTTCGGAACGATCTCGGCCGACCTCGCCTCCGCCGTCCTCGAGGTCGGCACGGACGTGTACGACGACGACAAGAAGCAGCTGATGTGGGACATCGCGGAGCTGATCAACGCGGATCTGCGCGAGCTCGCGGCCGCAGGCTGCAAGGTCATCCAGGTCGAGGAACCGGCGCTCCACAGCTCGGCCGCGTACGGCGCCGACTCGGACACGCTCGACTTCCTCGTCGACCTCTTCAACCGCCACGTCGAGGGCCTCGACGACGTCGAGGTCTGGGTGCACACCTGCTGGGGCAACCCCGGTGCGCAGCACTGCTTCGACCCGGACATCTCGTACGCGAACTCGATCGACATCTACCTGAACCGACTGAACGCGGACGTGTGGACGATCGAGTCGAAGGACGCGGGCCACAAGCCGCTCGAGCTGTTCGAGCCGTACAAGGGTCAGCTGTCGAAGAAGGTCGCGGTCGGCTTCATCAGCCACCGGACGCTCTCGATCGAGTCGCCCGAGGAGATCGCCGCCGACGTCCACCGCGCGCTCGAGTACATCGACGCGGAGCACCTCGTCCTCTCGTCCGACTGCGGGTTTGGCCGGCAGGGCGTCCCGCGCGCGGTCGCCTACTACAAGGCCGCCGCGCTGGCTCAGGGTGCGAACATCGTGCGCAGGGAGCTGGGAGCGGAGGAGAGCGAGGTCATCGCGGCCGATCCCGGCCTGCAGATCGACATCCCGGAAGGAGCGCCCGCGCTCGTCAGCTGAGCTCCGCCGTGTAACGGAATCTTTACGCCGTCCGGGAAACCGGGTGGCTGCCTTTCTCCGTAACGCGGAGACAAGCGACGAAAGGGGAAAGAGTCGTGCGACGTAGCGTGCTTGCATTCGTCGTGGTCGGGGTGGTCCTGGCGCTCGCCGGAACTGGTACATCCGCGACCGCGAAGGACCGCTTCCAGTTGAAGGGCGAGGTGTACGGGAATTCGCTCTTCAAGATCGAGATGAAGAACGCCGCCGGCCGTCCGCTGAAGACGGTCAAGCGAGGCAGATATCGGATCAAGATCGAGGACAAGGCTTCGATCCACAACTTCCGGCTGAAGGGCCCCGGCGTGAACAAGGCGACGTCGGTCGGCGGGCGCGCCGAGACGATCTGGACCGTGCGCCTCCGCCCCGGTAAGTACACGTTCGTGTGCGACCCGCACGCCTCGACGATGCGCGGCTCGTTCCGGGTGACCTAGGAGACGAGTTTCTCGAACTCGCGCTCGCCGCGGATCGGGTCGAAGTCCGAGTCGTCCGCGGCGAGCGTGCGCAGGGGGTCGTAGCCTTCGATGGCGAGGCGCAAGTGCTCGATGGCGTCGGCTGTCTGGCCCGTCAGGCTCTCGCAGCACGCGACGTTGTAGAGCAGTCTGGGGTTGCCGGGATGGGTCTGGAGGAGCTCGCGTCCTCGCTCGACCGCTTGGGCGTACTCGCCGGCGTCGTAGAGCGGCCGCACGTCGTCCCATATTCGGTCGCCGCGCTCGACCGTGTCCGGTAGCCCGATCCATGGATGCCGGCGCGAGTCGTAGCCCGACTCGGTCGGCGGCGGGAAGGTCGGATCGGCGAAGGAGCCGACCGAGACGACGATGAAGTCCGGCTCCTCCGGCTCGGTATAGAAGACCTGCGAGCCGCACTCGGGACAGAAGTGGAAGACGTGCTCCTTCCTGTCCGCCTCGTCCGAGATGCGCGAGTAGTCGTTGTAGCGACCGGCGATCTTGACCTGATCCGGCCTGAATCCAGCCTGCATGCCGAAGGCGCTGCCCGGTGCGGCGCTGGCAGGCGAGGCAGTTGCAGATCGAGACCGCGAACGGCTCGCCCGTCACCTCGAGGCGGAGCTGGCCACAATGGCAGGCGGCTTCTCGAACCGTCACGAGGCCCTTTCTACCAGCGGACGAAGGGAGCGGCATGTACGCGAGCACGCGCATCCACGAGGGCGTCACCGATCCGCAGGAGGTCGCGCGCCGGGCGCGCGAGGGCTTCGTCCCGCTCGTCAGCTCGATCGAGGGGTTCGTCGGGTCGGACATCGTCTTCGATCCTCCGGCGATCACCGAGGGAGAGGTAGTCGCGTCGGGCTGAGCGCCGCGGACGGCTTCACGTCATAGTCCTCGGCGCTCGGACGGTGCAATCCTGGGTTGCGCGAGTTCGTGATGAACGTCGACTCGGATAGCCCTCTCGTGAGCCACTGGGGCGAGCATCGACCGCCGCCGCGCCGCCACGCGCCGGGATGGGCTTGGTTGGTGCTCGGCGGCCTGATAGTCGCCGCGCTCGGCCTCGCGGTCTGGCTCTTGCACGGCTCCCAGCCGTGGCGGCCGCCGAGCGGCGCTCCGCACTTCGTGTCCTGTACGTACGGCGGCTATCTCGATGGGTGGTGTGCCCGCCTGCCCGTTGCGTCCGACCCCCGTCGGCCGCACGGCGCGACGATCTCGCTGCGAATCGCGGTGCTGCCGGCGTCGAAGCGACCGGCGGCCGGAGCGCTGTTCTATCTCGAGGGCGGCCCTGGTGGTGCCGCGACCGCGTCCGCGATACGTGTGAATGCCTCCTTTGCCCGGGTCGGGCGCACACGCGATCTCGTCATGTTCGACCAGCGCGGCACGGGCGGCTCGAGCCGGCTTGCCTGTCCCGACTCGTACGTGCGGGGGGCGGATGCGAAGGCCGTGACTGACTATCTGCGCCGGTGCTTCGCCCGGCTCGACGCAGATCCGCGCCTGTATACGACGAGCCTGGCCGCACACGACCTGGAGACTGTGCGGCGCCGGCTCGGGTATCGGAAGATCGATCTCTACGGGGCTTCGTACGGCGCGACACTCGCGCAGGCGTACGTGCGTCGATACCCGCAGTCGGTGCGTACCGTCGTCCTCGACAGCGGGTCGCTGCCGGACGTCCGGATCCATGACGTCTCCGCCGGCAACGCAGAACGCGCTCTCCGGACGGAACTGGCCCGCTGCGCCACCGCGCCGGCTTGCAGGCGCGCCTACCCTCACTCGAGGCGACAGCTCAACGAACTGCTTGCACGCCCGCCTCGCCCCGCGGCCGCCTCGAATCGCCAGGTGCTGTTATCACCGAACGACATCGCCTGGACTGTGAACTGGCTCTCCGAGACACCTGACAACGCCACGCTGATCCCGTACGCCGTCGACGCCGCGGCGAAAGGCGACTACACGCCACTCGCCACCACGTACGCCGACAAGCTCGGCGGGTCGAACCTCGAGCCGCTCGCCCGGCTCGTGCCCTTCTGGGTGATCCTCTGCTCCGAGCCCTGGGCGGCGTTCGACCCGGCGGCGACGGCACGCGCCGGGAGGGGGAGCTATTTGACCGAGGCGGCGCTCGCGCGAGCTCGGCTCTTCCGCCGCGCCTGCCGGGTCGTTCCCAAGGGACATGTTGCACCCGATGCCGGCAGCCACGCAGTCGTGCAGGTTCCGGCTCTCCTGCTGGCCGGCGCTGCTGACCCACTCGACCCGCCAGCCAACCTCCGCGGCTGGCACCGGGTCTTCCCGGACGGCCGTCTGATCGTCGTGCCCGGCGGCGGCCACGGCACGATCGAGTACGCCTGCGTCCAGAAGCTCATCGCCCGCTTCGTCGACCGAGGTGGCCCGGCCGGGCTCAACCCTGCGTGCGCCCGACACATTTCGCTGCCTCCGTTCCTGACGGGTTAGCGTCTGGCGGAAAGACGTGTTGACTCTCACCGGCGGGAACCTACGAGCGAGGGGACTCGAACCCGCGACCCAGCAACTGTGCCTTCTGGCGCATCATCAGACGCCAACGGGCGGCCCGAAAGGCCGCCCGTTGGCACCGACCGGTGAGCGCGGTTCTACCGTGCCGGCGGGAGGAGAACCTTGTTGACGACGTGAATCGTGCCGTTTGACGCCGCGATGTCGGTTTTCACAACCTGCGTGGAGCCGTTGAGGAAAACGTGCCCACCGCGGACCTTGATCCGCACGGATGGCCCTGCCAGCGTCTTGGCCGAGCGGAGCCCGACCACCTGGGCCGCCTTCACGTCGCCCGCGACGACGTGGTAGAGCAGTACCCGGCGAAGCTGTGCTCGGTTGCGGAGCAGCTTGTTCAGGGTTGCCTTGGGCACCATCTTGAAGGCGGCGTCCGTCGGTGCGAAGACGGTCAGCTTCTTCTGGCCGGTGAGAGTCCCGGCGAGGCCCGCGCGCTTGGCGAGCATGACGAGCGTCTTGAACTGGCCGGCAGCGACTGCGGTCTGGACGATGTTCTTCTGAGCCGTCGGGCTCTGAGGCGGAGTTGCCGCGCTCGTCCCTACGGCCGCGAACGCGGCGGTCGCGAGAACGGAGACGGTGAGGATTGCTGCGACGAGCTTGGTCATCGTGACTCTCCCTTTCGACTAGGCGGTTATGACGTGTGGGTTACGGCTCCAGCGGCGCCGGATGGCGCCCTGCTGAACCACCTGATAGACGGCGGCGAGACCGACGAGGCCGTAGATCACACGGCTGGCCGCGTTCGTCTCGCCGAAGTCGAGGCCAACGAGCGCCGCCACGAGGTCGAAGTCGGCGACGGCAACCAGACCCCAGTTGAGCCCGCCGACAACAAGAAGGACGGCTGCGAGGATGTCGAGCTTCTTCAATGTGGGTTCCTTTCTGTTCATAGTTTGTCTAGAGACCGTACAAGATCAACGCTGCTGTGTCAAGAGTTTGTTCAATGTCTGTAGAATGCTTCGGATGGAACCCGCGACCGAGCAACTCCGGATCGGTGAGTTGAGCCGACGAACAGGTGTCAGCGCCGACCTGCTGCGCGCGTGGGAACGCCGGTACGGGCTGCTCCACCCGACTCGCACAGGCGGCGGATTTCGTCTCTACTCCCCGGCTGATGAGCGTCGGGTCTCGCTCATGCGCTCGCACTTGCAGCATGGGATGTCCGCTGCAGAGGCTGCCCGCCTCAGCCTGACGGAGGCGGACGGCGGCACTCGCGATGATGATGATGAACCGCTCCTGCAGCGCCGGGCTCAGGAACTTCGCCGGGCGCTGGACGACCTCGACGAGGGCGCCGCGCAAAGCGCGCTCGACGGCGTTCTCGCGGAGTTCTCGACCGAGACCGTGCTAACGAATCTGGTGCTGCCCTACCTACGTGAGCTCGGTGAGCGCTGGGCGAGCGGTGAGGCGTCGGTGGGTCAGGAGCACTTCGCCAGCCAACTCATCCGAGGCAGGCTTCTCGGGCTCGCGAGGGGCTGGGATCGCGGCGCCGGCCCGCGTGCTCTCCTCGCCTGCGCTCCGGGCGAGCAGCACGATCTCGGCCTGATCGCGCTTGGCGTCGCCCTGCGCGCCCGAGGCTGGCGCATCACGTATCTCGGCCCGGACACGCCACTCGAAACGCTTGCCGAGAGTGCCCGCTTGCTCGGGCCGCTCGCGATCGTGATCTCATCGGTCTTGCCCGACCGGCTCTCGGGGTCGGGGGCCGAGTTGCGACGCCTGGCGGGCATTGCGCACGTGTGGCTCGCCGGGCCAGGCGCCAGCGAGGCTTTCGCCAAGAAGACGCGGGCAACGTTCCTCGAGGTCGACCCGGTGGCCGCAGCGGACCGCGTAGCCGCCACAAGGCTATGAGGCCTGCCTGAAACCCGTGACGTCCGAGGTCGTCCGGCATCTGGGAGTGACACCTTGAGCCGCTAGTGACCTTTAGGGCGGCGCACCTCCGGGCATCACCACGATCCTGACGATTCTTTCGTCGTCGAGCGTCAAGCGCATTGCAAAGTCACGCTCATACGCCACTTCGCCCGTTTCGCGCCAGCGAGCGATCTCATGGATCCGGACGATGACGTCGCCCTCGATATCCTCGAACTCAGGCTCCGATTGTTCCATGGCGAATTGCTCGTCTCCGCTTGCCTTCTGAAGCACCTGTCGACACGCTGCGATGCCACGAAGGGTGCCGCGCGGCGTCACCGTTTCGACATCGGGACCGAGCAACTCTTCCGCTGCCTCGAAATCATGTGCGGTGACAGCCTCGACGAACTGACGTGCCCGGGCGAACTTCACCAGCGCAACCTAACCCCCGCCAACAGGGTGTTCAAGCAGGCGTCCATCGGGAGGAGGAGCACCGAGCCTGGGCTGAGCCCCGAACCGCCGCTGCGTACCGGAACCTGCGCACGTGGGGAAAAATACTCCGTGTCGGTCGACCACAGTGCGCGTCGTCTGCGTCGCCGTGCGCCGAAACCCCTGAGCGAGGGACGCCGGACTACCCTGGTGGGGTCGTGACCGGCTGGGAGACATCGGAGCGCGTGCTCGAGTCCGGCGGCTTCGAGTCGCGCCAGCGGGTGCTCGTCGCGGAGCCCGCGGTCGAGGCGTCCGAGGCCGGCGCCCGCACGCTCGGTGTCACCTACTGGCGCGCGGTCGATCGCTTTACCCGCGGTTGCGTCCGCGCGAGCTGGACCGGCGGCGGAGGCAAGCTGAAGCTGCTCGGCGGTGCGACGCTGCTTACTTTCGGGCCGCCCGAGCTCTCGTTCGACGGCGGGCTCGTCAGCTGCCGGCACGCGATCCAGGGTGGAGTGCTCGCGCTCCGAGCCGGCGGCTCCGTCACACTCGCACAGCGACGCGAGGGCGATCAACAGGAGCTCAGCGTCACGGTCGAGGGGTACCTGCCGCGGCTCGCCGCCCGCGCGGGCGCACCGCCGTGGACCGGGATGCTCTACGCCAAAGGACAGAGCCCCTTCCATGCAGCGGTCAGCCTCCGTTTCTTCGAGCTCCTGCTACGGGGACAAGACTCGTGAACGTCACAGTCTTCGGCGCAACCGGCGTCGTCGGCCAAGCGCTCGTGCCCCTGCTGGCCGAGCACGACCTGACCGCCGTCTCGCGCACCGCGCGTGACGAGCCCGGCGCCCGCTACGTGGTCGCCGACGCCGCGAGCGGCGACGGCGTCGCCGCGGCCCTCGAAGGTGCGGACGTCATCTACTACCTCGTCCACTCGCTCGGCGCGCGCGACTTCGAGCGGCAAGATCGCGCGGCAGCGATGAGGATCGCCCACGAGGCCGCGAACGCAGGCGTGCAGCAGATCGTCTACCTCGGCGGGCTCGGCGCCGATGACCCCGACGCGTCGCCGCACCTGCGCAGCCGCCGCGAGACCGGAGAGCGGCTCGCCTCCGCGGGCGTCCCGGTGACGACCTTGCGTGCGGCCATGATCGTCGGCAAGGGGAGCGCCGCCTTCGAGACGATCCTTGGGCTCGTCAAGCGGCTGCCGGTCATGGTGACGCCGAGCTGGGTGTCGACGCCCACGCAGCCCATCGCACTCGACGACGTCGCCCGCTACCTGGCATTCGTCTGCGGCAACGAGGCCACGTACGGCGAGGGCTACGACGTGGGTGGGCCGGAGGTCATGACCTACAGGCAGATGATCGAGCGGATCGCTGCCCTCCTCGGCAGGAAGCCGGCGATCGTCGAGGTCCCGGTGCTGACGCCGTACCTCTCCTCGCTCTGGCTCAACCTCGTCACGCCGGTGAGCGCGTCGGTCGCACGACCACTCGTCGAAGGCCTGCGCAATCCGACGATCGCGCGCGAGGAACGGATCCGGGAACTGCTCCCGCTCGAGCTCACGCCGTTCGACGAAGCGGCGCGGAGGGCGCTCGCGTGAGCAGTGCGGCACCTCGTCGCCACGCTTGGTTGCCCTCGGTGGCACTGCCTGTGTAGCAGGTGTCCGGCCGCTGTCTGCTTAGACGACGGCCACGCCTTCAGTGCGCGGTTGCCGTCACGTCCTCACCGGTCCGGACGTCGGCGGCGAGGAAACGCTCGATTTCGGTTACGACGGTCTCCGGGTCGTCGAACCACGCGTTGTGGCCTGCGTCGGAAATTCGAACGAGGCGAAGGTTCGGATTCGTCGCGACGACAGCCTCACCCTCCTCCGGCGATCCCCAGGCGTCGTGCTCGGGCCAGAGCGAGAAGCGTCGGCATCGCCAGCCCTTGCCAGCGGTCGCCGAGGATCAGCTCGCGTCGGTAAGCAAGGCGGCGCCAATCGGCGATACAGGCAATCAAGCTGAGCCAGCTCTCGACGTTGCGTCGCGTGTTCGCAACGTCGACGTCGAGCAGCCGGTCGTCGAGTCGCTCAGGGTGTTTGACGAGGAGCTGGCCCCAGAACTTCCGGCTGCCATCGCGTGTCGCACTCGAGAACAGGTGCCTGCCAAGCCGCCGGCCGATAAGAGGGAAACCGAGCGGAAGCATCAGAAGGGGCGGCCTGCGCGCGATCCCGAACGGCGCTCCGACGAGCACGAGGCGTGACACGCGGCTGGGAGCGCCGAGCGCGAAGGCGACGGACAGGAGCGCGCCCATCGAGTTTGCGACCAGGTCGACGGTCGTGAGCTCGAGCCCGTCAACGACGTCTCGCAGGAACGTTCGACCGTGGTCGAGCAGGTCGACGCCGCGGTAGTCGAACGGGTCGGCCAGCCCGTGGCCCGGCCGGTCGACAGCGAGCACGCGGTGGTTGGCGGCGAGAGCCCTCAGGATCGGTGCGATATCGGATGCGGTGCTCAAACCGCCGTGGACATACAGAAGCGGCGACCCGCTGCCGAGCTCGAGCACTTGTGTCTCGCCCTGCGACCAGCGGATCCGGCGGATCCGTGTCTTGGGCGCGTACCGCGTGAGCAGCGCGGCCTGTGCCTTCTCGAGGTCCCGATCCAACTCTGTCTCCATGAGGGCTGAGGATCGCTGCGTGTGAGGCGCGCAGCATCGGTGGGAATACCCATCCTGCTACGGATTCTTGATCTGCTCGCGCAGCGCGTACGCGGCCGCCTCGGCTCGGTTCCGGAGGCCGAGCTTCGCCAGGATGCTCGCGACGTGATGCTCGGCCGTTCGCCGGCTGATGTAAAGGCGCTGCGCGATCTCGGCGTTCGAGCATCCTTCTGCCAGGAGCGACAAGACCTCAGTCTCGCGCCGGGTCAAGCCCAAGTTCCCTTTCGGGAACGTCCGCGCAGAGGCGCCGAGCTCTCTGAGCAGGGCGGCGGCCGCGTCCGCGTCCCGGGTGGCGCCGAGACGCTCGAACGTCTCCAGCGCGTGCCGCGCCTCTACGACTGCCGCCGCGGGCGCGTGCGAGCGGAGCGCTCGTGCGAGCGCGACCCGAGCCTGCGCGGCTTCGAGGGCAAGACCGAGCCCCGAGAACAACTCGAGCGCCACTTGAAAGTCCACCCTGGCTTGCTGGTCTCCTCGAGCGGCTCGGACCGTGCCCGCGGCGAGCTTGGCGACGGCGCGCGTCCGTTCGTCTTTGCGGTCGACCGCTAGAACGGCCAGCTGATCGAGCATTTCTTCCGCGGCGGCGAGGTCGCCGGATGCGAGCTGCACCTCGACGAGCAAGGCGAGCACCGGCGCGCAGTCCGGATCGGACGGCGGCGTGCTCTCGAGGCACAAGCGGCCAAGGTCCCCCGCTAGAGCGAGGTCGCCGCGTGCCAACGCGATCCTCGCGAGTGACCGCTTGGCGCCCGCGTGCCAGTCGAAGCCTTCGAGCAAACGTTCGGCCTCCTCGAATCGTCCCTGCCGAACCCGCAGGTCCGCGAGCCGAAGCAGCGCGAAGAGCTGGGACGCCCAGTAGCCCGTCTCGAAGGTGCGGATCGCGGCGAGCAGCTCGTGCTCTGCCTCTTCCCAGCGGCCGAGTGCGATCAGAATCCCGCCGTAGTGCGTCCGGCAGGTCGGCGGCACGAAGTCGCCCCACGCCTCGAAGCGGGTCGCGGCACCGAGCCACTGCTCGGCGCGTCTCACGTCGGTCGCCCGCTCGCAGGCGCTCAGCAACCTGCAGTAGATCTCGCCGGCGGGGCCGACACCAACGACCTCGCCCGAGGCGACGGCGGCCATCGCCTGGTCGAGCAGCGTCATCCCTTCGGTGACGCGCCCCGCGGCGACGTATGCCTCGCCGAGCAGCGCCATGGCATCGAACTCGAGGTCCTTGTCGTCGTACCGCCTGGCGATCGCGATCGCTGCCGTCGCGCATTGCTCGCGCTCTGATGCATCGGAGGTCCACGGAGCTCGGTCGAGGATGAGCCACCCGTGCGCTGCAGACTCTTCGACCCCCTCCAGCATGCTCTCCGCCCGCGCCATCCAGCCATTGGCCGCGGCCACGTTGCCGTGCACGGACACGTGCAGGAACGCCAGCCAGCGCGCCAGCTCGGCGGCCTGCGTCCGCAGGCCACGCCGCTCGTATTCGGCAAACGCGCGCTCCTTCACCTCGATCGCCCGCGCATGCTCGCCTCCGAATTGCAGCGCCTCTCCCAGGCCGTCGAGAATCTCCGCGGTCTCGCCGAACTCGGCGGCCTGCTCGAAGACGGCGCGGGCGCGCTCCCAATCGGCTGCGGCAAGCGCCTCGCGGCCAAAGCGAACGAGCTCATCCGCGGACGCGACACCCATTGCCTCGAATGATCCCACGACTGAGCCGACGCGCGGCCCAGAGGGGCGAGCTATGTCGGCGCCGACGCCGTCGAGCGCCTGAAGAAGGCCCACGCGACGAGCGCGCCGCAGGCGTAGCCGGTCGCCGACGCCGCGGCGGCGCCCGAGGCGCCGAACGCGATGACGAGCGGGACGGCCGCGGCGAGCGTGACGAGCATCGAGACGCCGCCGGCAGCGAGCGACAAGCCGGCGCGCCCACGCCGCACGGAGAGGTAGACGACGAAGATCTGGACCGGCGCATAGGCGACTGCGCCCGGCAGGAGCAGCAGGAGCGGCGTCGCCGCGTTATTGAAGTCGTCCCCCAGCGTCGCGGGGATCACGAACGGGGCTGCGACCGCGACCGCACCCGCCGCGACGCTCGTGTAGATCAGACTCCTCAGGAGCGACTGTTTGACGAGCGCCACCGCCTCGCGCTCGCCGGCCCGCACCACCGCCGCCGTGATCGCCGTCGCCATCGCGGCCCCGATCAGCCACATCGACTCGGCCGTCTGATTCGCGATCGAGTAAACGCCGACTTCCCCCACGCCCTTGATCGCCTCGAGCACGAAGAGCTCGATGCGGTACCCGATGAGCGCGATCAGCTGGAGCGCTCCCATTGCCAGCGCCAGGCGGATCAGCCCCTTCGACACCGGGTCGAGGAGTCGGGCGAAGCGGAACGGCCGCCATATGTCACGCGTCAAGACGAGTGCGAGCAGAGCCGTCAGGAAGTGCGCGCACGTCCAGGCGGCCAGTGCCGCGCGCACGCCCCCGCCGAGCCCGACGACCAGGATCAGCGTGCCGATGACGGTCAGCAGCGGCGACGCGAGCTGGACATAGTTCCACGCGCGGATTCGGCCGAGCCCGAGCAGGACCCCCGAGGCCGTCTGCCATGTCACGTTGGGAACGAGACCGACCGCCGCGACCGCCGCCGTCGCCGCGCCGACGGACGGTGTGAGAGCGCCGATGCCGACGATCAGCACGCCCCCGGCGATTCCGAGAACGACCGCGAGCCCGAACGCGCGCTGCGCGAGCAAGTGCAGCTCGCCCGGCTCATCCCACTCCTTGTGACCCATACGATTCGCGACCGCGACGCCGAGCTGGCTGAGGAGCCTCGAGAAGATCGAGACCGTGAGGACGGCGAGCACGAACGTGCCGCGCCCCTCGGCCTCGAGGAAGCGGCTCTGGAGCACGACGAGGAAGAGCGCGAGCGGCGTCGAGAGCCCGCGGAAGAGCAGGATCTCCACGACGTTCGAGCCGGTCTTTCGGGCATGCGGGACCTCCTTCGCCCGCACCAGCTCAGGGTTGATGGGCGGCGTCGCGGTCGTGGCGGCCTCGTTCGAGGTCGCGTCCGTCGCGAGCGGGACGGTTGCAGGCCCGAGCGCTCTCACGCGCCCAAACTAATGGCCCGCCCAGGCGCACAGCCGCGAAGTAGACGCGTCGTTAGTCGCGAGCCGAAACGGAGCGAAAGTCCGTCGAGCGAGAGCGGGAGCGACGGGACTCGAACCCGCGACCTCCGGCGTGACAGGCCGCTCAAGCCTGTCGCCGCTGTTGCCGTCAGTCGGGAACTGGCCGAGTCGACCACTTTCGCTCCGACCGCCGGAGCCGGATCTCCCCGCCTGTCGCCACCTGTTGTTACCTCGGTGTTACCTACTAAGCGCCGCGCAGCCGCTCGCTTGACGTTCTCGGCTGCGTCGAACAAGTGCGCGCACACGTCGTGCCTGATCTTCGGACTCGCGCCCGAGCTCGGGGCCGGCGAGAGGAGGATCGGGGCTCGACGAGGGCCCGCGGCTGCGATGCAGGGTTTCGCGCCTTGCCACGGCCGCCCTAAGCTTCGGAGATGCTCGTCGGGAGGGATGCCGAGCTCGAGCGAATAGAGCAGGTCCTGACTGCTGCGCGTGGCGGTCGAGCCGCAGCGCTGGTCGTCGCCGGAGAGCCTGGAGCCGGCAAGACGGCGTTGCTGGACGCCTGCGCCGTGGCGGCGGGCGATTTTTGCACGCTGCGCACACGCGGAGTCGAGGCGGAGGCTGAGCTTCCCTTCGCAGCGCTGGTCGAGCTGCTTGCACCAATCGCCGACCGGATCGAAGGGATCCCCGAGGCCCAGGCATTGGCGCTACGAGGGGCGCTGGCGCTCACCCGCACGACGAAAGGGGAGGCGGCCGTGGCGGCAGCGACGCTGACACTGCTCGCCGCGGCCTCCGAAGAGGAGCCGGTGCTCGTGCTCGTCGACGACGCGCACTGGCTGGACGCGTCGAGCGGGTTGGCGATCGCCTTTGCGGCGCGTCGCCTCCGTGAGGCTGCGATCGGCGTCGTCTTCACGACTCGGCTGGAGGAGACCCCGCGCTTTTCCCTCGAAGGAATCGACACGGCACCGCTCCTCCCGTTGGGCGAGCGGGCGGCCATGGAGCTCGTTGCCCGCTCCGCACCGTCGCTGGATGAAGCAACCACGGCCCGCATCGTTGGCGTCGCTGCGGGCAATCCGCTTGCGCTGCTCGAGCTTCCCTCTCTCGTTTCCGGAGGCCCAGACCCATCGACCCTCGAGGAACCGCTGCCGTCCGGGGAGGCTGCGCGCCACCTCTTCGGCCGGCGCCTCGACGCGCTGAAGCCGGAGGTGCGACTCGCCCTGGTGGTGGGCGCCGCCGAACGATCTCGCGACCTGGCTGTCCTTGTCCGCGCCTGGCGATCGCTGGGCCTCGAGCCCGACGTCTTCGAAGCGGCCGAACAGGTCAATCTCGTGCGGATCACGGACAACGCGCTGGAGTTCCGTCACCCGCTGGTGCGCTCGCTGGTCTACGGCGAGGCCGACCCCGTGTTGCGCCGAAGGGCCCATGCCGCGCTCGCCGAGGCGCTGGCCGGTGACGCGCAGGCCGCCGACGAGAGAGCCTGGCACCGCGCACTTGCTGCAGTGGCCCCGGATGCCGAGATCGCCGAGGAGCTCGCGCTCGCCGCCGAGCGCCAGCCTCCAGCTGCCGCGGCGGCGGCGCTTGCGCGCGCCGCGCGGCTTACGCCGGACCGTCCGCTGCGGGCTAGCCGTCTGCTCGCCGCGGCCGACGCGGCCAACCAGACGGGCGAGTTCGAAGCTTCCACCCGTCTCGCCGAGGCGGCCGCGGTAGACACGAGCGACGTGATCGAGCGGGCCGCTGCCGAGCGGTTGATCGCGCTGAGCGAGATCGAGCGCGACCGGCTCCGAGACGGGCTCGAGCGTCTCGTCCGGGTAGCCGACGAGGTCGTCGGAATCGATCCGGTCCTGGCGGCCCGGATCCTCGTCGAGGCGATCGAGCCGTGCTCCGCCACGGGCCAGGTTGAGCGAGGCGCGCGGCTCGGTCGTCGCGCCCGCCGACTCGCCCGCGGCGCAGACGCCGCGACGCGGTTGCGCATCGAGTTGCGCTACGCGGACAGTGTGCGCTGGGCGGGGCGAGCCGGAGAGGCGACCGAGCTCGCCCTGGCGGCTGCCGAGGAGGCTGCACTAGGCGGCGACGAAGGGCTCGACTCCCTCGAGTCTCGCCTTCTGCACGCCGAGGCCTTCTTCTCGGGCGACGACCTCGAGCGCGCAAGGCCGATGGCCGGGGGAGTCGTAGACGAAGCTCGTCGCCTCGGCGCGCTAGGGCCCCTGCGGTTCGCTCTCGCCATGATCGTCTCGGTCGAACTCGTGGCCGGGCGCGCCCGGCCCCTGCTCGGTGCAGCCCAGGAGGAACTCGATCTCGCGCAGGGCCTCGGCCATGGGTGGGCGTGGGCGGAGGCGCTTGGACACGTGGCGTGGGGCGAGTCGCTGCGGGGGCTGGAGGAGGAATGCCGCCGGCATGTCCAGGAGCGCTTCGACCTCCAGGCCCTGCGTCATCCGGATCCGATCATTCACCCCTCGCTGGCCCTGCTCGAGCTGGCGCTCGGACGGCCCGAAGCGGCCGCGAAAGCTCTTGAGCAGACAGTGAGGGTTCGCGCCGAGCGTGGACTGCAAGACGCTGCGGAGGGATCGCCGATGCTCCCTCTGCTGAGCGAGGCCTACGCCCGTGCCGGGCGGCTCGACGACGCGACCGCAGCGCTCGAGCGGTTCGAGGAGTCGATGCTCGACGAGCGACCGCTGACACTCGCCCTTGCCGCCCGCTGCCGAGGCTTGCTTGCCGATGACGCCGACTTCGCCGATGCCTTCGAGAGCGCGCTGGCTCGGCATGAAGGCGACCCGCGGACCTTCGAGGGCGCCCGGACGCTGCTGCTCTACGGTGAGCGCCTGCGGCGCGGGAAGCAGCGGCTGGAGGCGCGCGCTCGCCTGAACGAGGCGCTAACCCTCTTCGAGGAGCTCGGCACGACCGCCTGGAGCCGTCGCGCCGAGGCCGAGCTCGCCGCGACCGGAGAACGGGCACGTCGTCGCAAGGACGCTGCGCGTGCCGAACTGACGCCCCAGGAGCTCGTCGTCGCCCGCCTGGTGGCCCAAGGACACACGAACCGCGAGGTCGCCACGCAGCTATTTCTCACGACGAACACGATCGAGACGCACCTCCGCCACATCTTCCAGAAGCTCGGAGTGCGCTCGCGCACCGAGCTTGCGTCGAAGTTCACGGATTTCCGTGATTCGAGCGCGGTGCCCGCCGCCTAGCGTCGGTAGCGGTTGCCAGTCCGACGAAGGAGGGCCTGATGTATACCCAGTGCGTCCGGGCGAGATCTTTGCTCGCGCTGGCGGTCGTCGCCGTAGCCGCTGTGGCTGTTCTCGGCGCTACCGCCAGCGCGGGCGGCACGTCCACCCATCGCTCCGCGGCGTCGTGCAGGCGAGGCTCGGTCCCGGCGCGCATCGGGGGCAAGCGTGTTTGCCTGCGGGCCGGGCAGCGGTGCAGGAAGCGTTACGAGCGGCAGTACCGGAAGCACGGCTTCCACTGCCAGGCGGGGCGGCTCAGAAAGCGTCACAAGCCTCCACCGCCGGCTCCACCGCCGCCTCCACCGCCGCCTCCACCGCCACCGCCGCTGACCGGCACCGGCGGCCTGCACTCGATCGCCTCCGTCGCGATCCTCGGCTCGCCCGTCGGCGCCGGGCTCGGCTTCGGCTCGTTCTGGGTCCGGGCCACCCCCGGCTACGACCTTTACCGGATCGACACGGCGACAGCCCAGGTCACGGGCGACATTCGGGGGCTGCCCCAGGCGCCGTTCGGCTTCGCCCAGGTGGTCGCGGCCGGCGAGGGGGCGATCTGGACGTCGAACGTCAACGCCGGCAGCGTCTCGCGGATCGATCCGGCCACCAGCAAGGTTGTCGCGACGATCCCGGTCTGGCCGACCAATTCCTGCGGGCCGGAGCCCTCGGCGAGCTGCTCCTCTCCGATGGGCATCGCCTTCACGCCCGGGGCAGTTTGGGTCGTCCTGCATCACGAGTGGAAGGTCGTCCGCATCGACCCGGCGACGAACACCGTCGTTGCAACGATCCCACTCGGTTCCGGGCCTCTCGGGGCCGGGCCGCAGGATCTGACCGCCGCGAACGGCTTCGTCTACGTCGGCGGAGGCGGAGGGCTCGGGGGCCTCGTCTCCATGGAGCGCATCGACCCGGCGACCAACACGGCCACGCCGTTGATCGCGGCTCCGGCCGGCTGCGACGCAAAGGCGGCGAGCGGCACGCACATCTGGCTGGACATCGGCGTCTGCGGGCCGGGACCGGTCGACGCTTTGCTGGTGGACATCGACAGCGTCTCGAGGTCGATCGTCGGCAGCGTGGCGCTCACCGGCTCCGCGTATGCCGTCGCCGCCGGTTGGGGCTCGGTCTGGGCCCTGACGGGTGACGGCAAGCTCAACCGCGTCAACCCGGCGACCCACACGGTGACGGGGACGATCCAGCTCCCCGATGGCCAGGGGTTCGCCGCGGCCGACGCCGAGCAGCTCTGGCTCGCGCTTCCAACCGGCGTCTACCGGATCGGCCAGTAGGTGCCGGTCATTCGAAGCAATAGAAAGGAGAGAACGCCATGACCAAGTTGCCCGTCCTGTTGATCGCCAGCGTCTCGATGACACTTGCGTTCGCCGCCGCGGCAGCCGCCGACGGCCCGGTCATCGTGACGCAGCCCCTGAATGCGGCGAATGTGCCTCTGGGGCCGACCTGCGGTGCGGAGCCGATCATGCAGAGCTACAGCGGCTCACGACGGGTTGAGAGTTTCTACGACGGCCCGCCGCTCGTTCTGCAGCGAAGGCACGTCAGAGCCGAGGGGACGATCACGCTCCTCTCGACCGGTGTGTCGCTCCCCCTGGCCGAAGACTTCACCTTCACTCTCGATTTCGCCGCCCAGACTGGGACGATCACCGGCCAACAGACGCACGTGATCGTCCCCGGGGGAGGCGGCATCGTCCTCCGAAACTCGGGCCTGTTGGTGGAGGACGTCTCGCAGTTCCCGCCGCCGTTCCTCCAGGAGGCGGGCCAGCACGACTTCTTCGATCCGGGCGGCCTCGATGAGGTCTGTGCGGCGCTCGGAGCATAGACGCCGCCTGTGACCAGCTCCAGGACCCAGGTCCTGGCAACCGGGAAGGGGGCGGCCGCGGTCGCCCCCGGCCCAGTTCCGAAGGGACACACACCGCGGATGGGCCGGCCGCCCCTTCGCGCTGTCCTTGATGAAAGGAGGGGCCAATCGGGGACCCGCTCCCCCCGTTCTACCGGCCTAGTAGGCTTTGCGCGGCCCCTTCACTCGGAGGGAGATGCGGTATGACGACGTCGGACATGGCAGGTCAGGTCGCCCTCGTCACGGGCGGAATTCGGGGGATCGGCCTTTCCATTTGCGCGCGGCTGATCCGGCGAGGCGTACGTGTCGCCGCGGGGTATTCGCGCAATGAGGAATCGGCGAGGACGTTCCTCGACACCTACGGCGATACGGGCGCGACTGTCCACCAGGGCAACATCGGCGTCTATGAGGACTGCGAGCGCGTCGTCGGCGAAGTGATCGAGCAGCACGGCCGGCTCGACATCCTGGTCAACAACGCCGGGATCACGATGGACAAGACCGTCCGCAAGATGGCACCCGAGGAGTGGAGTCACGTGATCGAGGTCAATCTCAACGGCGCCTTCTACATGTCCCGGGCCGTGCTCTCGCAGATGATCGACCAGGGCTACGGTCGCATCATCCACATCAGCTCGGTGATCGGTGAGACCGGGAGCATCGGGCAGGCGAACTACGCCGCGGCAAAGTCAGGCCTATTCGGCTTCGCGATGAGCCTCGCGCTCGAGTGCGCCAACAAGGGCATCACCGTCAACTGCGTTGCACCCGGCTTCATCAAGACTGCTATGGTCGCCGCCGTACCCAAGGATTTGCTCGACCGAGTCATCGCGCAGATTCCGGCCGGTCGGCTCGGGGAGCCGGACGAGGTGGCGCGCGTGGTCGAGTTTCTCGCCGATCCCGACTCGAGCTACATCACCGGCCAGGCCTACTCGGTAAACGGCGGGCTGAACATGTGACACTTCGCCTCGCCTCACACCGGCGATCGCGAACATGCGAGCGACGTCAAGGAGGCGAGAGCCACGACACGAGAGCCGATCGAGAAAAATAGCCTGGCGGGCACCGTCGTCGACATCGGCGACCTGGCGAGCCTCGCCGGCCGCCACCTAGGCACGAGCAGCTGGCACGTGATCACCCAGGATCAGGTCGACCGCTTCGCGGAGGCGACCGGTGACCGCCAGTGGATCCACGTCGACCGCCAGCGTGCGATGACGGGACCGTTCGAGGGCACGATCGCCCACGGCTACCTCACGCTCTCGCTCGGGCCCGCCCTGCTCGACGAGGTGATCGACGTCGTCGGGGCTACGCGGATCATCAACTACGGTCTCAACAAGGTGCGTTTCCCGGCGCCGGTCATGACCGGTTCGCGCGTTCGGCTCGGAGCGGGACTGCGCGAGGTGGACGAGGTCCCCGGCGGACTGCAGGCGGCGTTCGAGCTCACGTTCGCCACCGAGGGGCGGGAGAAGCCAGCCTGCTACGCCGAGGCCCTCTTCCGCTACTACAGGTGAGCGACAGAAGCGAGACTACGAACGGTGCGGCGCAGGCGGCTGCGGCCGAGGCTGCGGAGGCGCTCGAGCCGGAGGCGGACCTCTTCGATCTCCTCGACCCGATGGCCTTCGGCCAGGCGCTGGCGCAGGTCGGCGCCGGTTTCGCCCTCCACCCGCTCGAAGCCTTTCGCGCCGGTACGCGCTTTGCGAGCGGCCTGGTCGAGGCGGGCGCGGCCGTTGCGGTTCGGGCGCTCGGCGGCGACGCTGCGGGGCCCGTCGCTCCGGCCGCCAAGGACCGCCGTTTCACCGACCCCACGTGGCAGGAGAATCCCGCCTACTTCGGGCTGATGCAGGCCTACCTCCTGTCCGCGCGACTCTCACGTGAGCTCGTCGAGGCCGCCGAGCTCGAAGAGCCGGCGGCGGGAAAGGCGCAGTTCGCAGCCGAGCTCTTCGTCGACGCCCTCGCACCCGGCAACTACCTCTGGGGCAATCCCGCCGCGATCAAGCGAGCGTTCGAGACCGGCGGGATGAGCCTGGTGAGCGGCTTCCGCAACTTCCTCGAAGATCTGTCCGAGAACGGGGGAATGCCGAGCCAGGTCGATCTTTCGGCGTTTGCGGTGGGAGAGAACCTGGCGGCGACGCCGGGGAAGTCGTCTTCCGCAACGAGTTGATGGAGTTGATCCAGTACGCGCCGCAGACGGAGTCGGTCTTCGAGATCCCGCTGCTCTGCAGCCCGCCGTGGATCAACAAGTACTACATCATGGATCTCGCCCCCGGGCGGAGCTTCATCGAGTGGGCGGTCAAGCACGGTCACACGGTCTTCGCGATCAGTTACCGCAACCCCGATGAGTCCCTGGGCGCGCGTTTCTCTGGATGACTACCTGCTGCGCGGGCCCGACACGGCGCTCTCGGTCGTGGAGGAGATCACGGGTGCGCCCCAGGTGAACGTCGCCGGGCTCTGCATCGGCGGGACGCTCACGGCGATGCTCCTGGCCCAGTTCGCCGGCGCGGGCGCCGACAGGGTTCGCTCCGCGACGCTCCTGAACACCCTCGTCGACTTCAGCGAGCCGGGCCCGCTCGGCGCGTTCGCGGACGCGAAGGCGGTGTCAGGCCTGGCGCGGAAGATGGAGCGGAGGGGCTTCCTCGACGGAGCGGAGATCGCCCGGACCTTCAACGTCCTCCGCGCGAACGATCTGATCTGGAGCTACGTCGGAAGCAACTGGCTGATGGGCGAGCATCCGCCTGCTTTCGACATCCTCGCGTGGAACGCCGACAGCACCAGGCTTCCTGCGGCCCTCCACTCCTTCTACCTCCGCTCGTGCTACGTCGACAACGAGTTCGCACGTGGGCAGCTCGAGCTGGACGGAACGCGGCTCGACCCGGCCGCGATCACGCCCGACCTGTACGTGCTGGCGGCGAAGGAGGACCACATCGCGCCGTGGCGTTCGAGCTTCGAGGCGGTGCGTCTCTTCTCGGGCAGCGACGTCCGCTTCGTCCTGACGTCGTCCGGTCACATCGCCGGAATCGTGAACCCGCCGAGCGCCAAGAGCTCGCACTGGACTGACGGGAAGCCGGCGGCGGATCCGGAGAGCTGGCTCGCGAGCGCGACTCGACATGAAGGATCCTGGTGGGAGGACTGGGCCACGTGGGCCGAAGCCCATGCCGGAGGCCGGCGCGAGGCTCCTCCGATGGGCAGCGAGGCGCATCCCGTGCTCGGCGAGGCGCCCGGCACGTACGTCCACGAGAAATAGGTCGGTTTGCGATAGTACGCGGTTGGGTACTATACTTAGCAGAGTAAGCAAACCTCAGGAGGAATCATGACCACTACCACCACATCGAACGATTTCATGCGGACCGCGCAGGACGCGACCCTGGACGCCGTTCAGAAGAGCCAGGAGACCGTGGTCGAAGCGGTACGGGTCTGGGCGAAGGCCGTCGAGAAGGCTGTTCCGACCATGCCCGTCTCCGCTAGCAAGGAGCTGCCGACCGCCGGAGAGCTCGTCGAGTCCTCGTTCCAGTTCGCCGAGCGTCTGCTGAACGCTCAGCATGAGTTCGCCCGCCAGGTTCTCAAGGCGGCCGCACCGGTGATCGAGAAGACCACCCCGAAGGCGACGAAGGCGACCTCCGCCTGAGCTGGCGCTTTAGCCGGGAGGGTCACGCCCTCCCGGCGGCTAGCCGTGGGTTACTCGAAGATGGAGGACGCTTGGAAGGGGCAGATGGAGGCGCTCGGCGAGTTCATCCGCACGCAGCGGAGTCTTGCCCGGCTGTCGCTGCGCGAGTTGGCCGGCTTGACCGATCTCTCGAACGCATACCTGAGTCAGGTTGAGCGCGGTCTTCACGAGCCGTCGGTCCGCGTCCTGAAAGCGATCGCCGAGGCCCTCGATCTCTCCTCGGCGACTCTGCTCGCCCAGGCCGGTCTTCTCCGCGACGACGAGCCGCGGCCAGAGGGCGCCTCTGTCGAGCGGACGGAGACAACGATTCGCGCGGATCCGACGCTGAGCGAGGATCAGAAAGAGGCGCTCCTGGCCGTATATCGGAGCTACTCGACCGGCGGCGGCTCCGACTAGACCGTCCACAGGGCACCAACACGCGAGTCCGGCGCTGACCTTCGTCTTGTCGGGATGCGCTCGGCCCGCGGCAAGCCGACAAATGAAAACCCACGGTTCCAGCGGTTTCGGAGCGGGAGCGACGGGACTCGAACCCGCGACCTCCGGCGTGACAGGCCGACGAGCCTGTCGTCAGCTGTTGCCGTCAGTCCACAAATATCCGCAACTGAGCTAGCTCGGTGCTGACCAGTGAGGCCGGATGTTGCCGTCGCTCGCCATCTGCCGTTACCTCGGTGTTACCAAGTGCGGCTGCCAGAACGGCACTGATCTGTGGTTCCCCACACTGACGAGTCGGGGCGGCACGGATGCCGTGCCGCGCCCTTTGAGCTGCGGACGGGACTGTGGCCCTGCCAGGCATCCCACCTCGACTGGAGATCGAGCGAGCCGTGGGACACGAAGGTCTCGTCGTATGCGATCGACGACGACACGCTTGCTGCTGTTCGACCCGCTCGGCGTGCCGAGCAAGATCGAGGCGCTCGCAGCCGAGCGCGAGACTTCGAGGGCCGCGCTCGAGGGCGCTTTCACGGGCGCGTGAGGAAGAGCCGCTTCTCTGTTCGGAGGTGCGGCGCCCACTCGAGGTGGCTCGCGCCCGCAAAGCGCAGGTAGGCGCGGAGCGCGTCGCGCATCGCGTCGACGAATTCTTCGGCGCGGCGCGGGGTGAACCCGTTCTCCCACCAGACGTCGAGCACCTGCACGCGGGCGTCCTCTCGGTCGATCCGCGGCTCGATCCGGCCCACGAACCGGTCCCGGAAGATGATCGGCAGCACGTACCAGCCCCACCGGCGCTTCGCGGGAGGCAGGAAAAGCTCCCACACGTAATGGAATTCGAACAACTCCCCAAGGAGACGGCGGTCCCAGACCAGCGGATCGAACGGGGGAAGGAACGCGACGGAGGGCGGCGGTTCCGGCGGCGCTTCCAGCAGCTCGACGTCCCCGCGGAGGACGAAGCGCTTGCCGCGGACGCCCTCGACCTCGACGGGAACGAGCTCGCCGACCTCGATCAGCTCAGTGCGCAGCGCGGTTCGTCCCGGATGGTCCCGCGTTGACTTTGCGGAGCCAAGGCCGTTGAAGATGTCTCCACCGCCCCCGATGCCGAGCAGCCCATGGGCGCGGTAGCGGGACAGGAGCTTGTGCCGGAGCTGTTCCTTCAGCGGCAGGTCGCGCGAGAGAACGTCGGAAGGCAGCAGCCGCTCGAGGAGGTCGTAGTACCGGCGGTTCCCCTCACGCCGAGCGAGGCCTAGCACGCCTGTGATGGAGTACGCATCGAGCACGGCACGCACGGTGTTCGTCGGTATCCCGAACCAGTCTGTCGTCGTCCCGCGCTCGCGCTCGAAATCGAGCGAGGACAGCGGTCCCTCCGCACGGATCTTCTCGACGACCCGCTCTGCTACCTCGGCGTTCTCGGTGAGTGTCCGACGCGGCTCTTGGTAGACGGTCGCGCGGAACCAGGGGAACTCGCTGGTCGGGACGAGGGAGAGGCCCTTGTTGTACGCCTCGAAGATCTCGCGGCGTTCGTACAGCAGCTCGCACCAGGCGGTTTCGTAGTCGGCGACCCGCGCGTGCAACACGAGGTCGTGCGTGCGGCCGGCAACCGCGATGGGGTCGAATTGGATCGAGCCGAGCCTGCGGAAAACCTCGAGCACTGCATCGGGGCCGCCCGCGAGAGATCGGGCCGGCGCGAGGAGGCTCCGGGCAACGAGAAAGCGGCGCGCGGCCTCAGCGGTGACCTTCACGGGCAGGAACCTATACGGGAGCGACGGGACTCGAACCCGCGACCTCCGGCGTGACAGGCCGCTCGGACTGTTGCCAACTCTCGCCGTTAGTCCACAGAAACCCGCAACGGAGCTAGTTGGTGGTGACTGGCGGACACCGAGGTTGCCGTCTCTCGCCATCTGCCGTTACCTCCGTGTTACCAAGTGCCGCGGCCGGAACAGCAAGAGGTGGAGCGGTGGACGTACAGCAACGAGGCTCCGAGGGTCAGAGCCCTTAGCCGCGTCTGGGGCTTTAGCGCATGCCAGTGTGGCGCGCCAGTAAGCACCAGCGCCAGACAGATTTGAGCGGTCTAGAGCGGAGAGCGCACCGATACGGGCAACAGGAGGAACCCCGCTTCGCTATTGGGATTCCGCTTGTTCAAGCCAACAGGGCGGCAGGACTCGAACCTGCAACGCCAGGTTTGGAGACTCGTTCACTTTGGCTCAACAAGGCGGCTGGCGTCTCTTGCGCGCCATGGTGCGCGCCAGAAATACCTCGCCATCAATCGCCCCCGGCGTCGCGGGCAGAGCTGGTCGCCCGGCGGCTGAATGGGACGTGTAGCCCTCTTCTTCCCGAAAGCGGCGCGGCGGCTGCTCGCCTCGACCAGGCGCAGGATGCCGCGCCGTAGCCGGGCCTTGGCTGGCGTCGTACACTCAACTTCTGAAGAGGCCGACCCCGCGGTTGGGTCCGGAGACCATGGCGGACTTGATGGACAGCTATGACTTGACAGCACCGTCCCAGAGCGGCTGGGCCTTCGACTACCGCATCCGACGCGACGATGGCGAAGAGCTCCACGCGGAGGTTCGCTGCTGGGATCAGGCCCGCGAGAGTGCCGAGCGTGCAGGAAACAAGGACGCGCTTGAAGCGATGGCCGATCGAGGTGTCGCGACCGCCCTTGAGTTTGCGGAACTCGTGGAGTCGCCCGTAGACCGCGGCGTGGTTCTCATCTCGATCTGGTTCGACGCTGCGGACAAGGGCAATCTGCGCCGCCGGGTCACTTACGAGCGGAACGCCTGACGGGCGAGTCCCGGATCGCGGGACCGCCCGCCAGTTGCGAGTCGCGCCACTACTCGCGCCAGCCCGGGATGGTTCGACCGGCGACGGTTACAGAGCCTGCATCGGGCACGTTGGTTTCCGGGTTGGACGCCCCGGACGTCCCGCCGCCGGAGGAAACAGACCCTCAGGCCGTGTCGACCTGCATCCCACCTTTCAGCTCGACCATGATCACGCAGAGCTCGGGTTCACCGACGTTCTCGAGGGAGTGCGGCGGGATCGGATCGGACCACATTGCGGTCGAGGGCTTCGGCGGTCCGCTCGTGGCGCGGGTATCGAGAGTCACCTTCCCGTCCCCGTCCCGGCGGACGAAGTCTGCCCCACTCACCACGTACTGGGTGTTTGGCCAGCGATGCGTATGGACGGCAGTCGTCTCACCCGCGGGGATGACCGTCTTCAAGACACGTACGTGCTCGTTCTCGAGGAGCAGGTGGTGGTGGTCCGGCGCTGCGACGAGCGCATCCAACTCGTCTGGCCACGCCCATTGCCCCACCGTCGTTCGACTTTAGAGGATCTCCGGCAATGCTCAGCAGCCCGAGAGGCTTCATCCCACCAGCACGTCGTTCCTAGATACCTCCCTGGCCAAGATTCCGCTTCTCTCATGACGGTTGACGCGTCGCCCTCCGGAATGTGCACGTCGAGCCGTCCCGGTGGTTGCCGCTCCAGGCGTCCCGCCGGCGATCGTCGAGCAGACGGCCCTTCACGGAGCCCAATTTTCTCAGACATACCGAGACGGGCCGAGACGGCGTAAGCCTTCTCATAATCCGTTGGTCCCAGGTTCGAATCCTGGCGGCAGACGGCAAAATCGAAGTTCGAATCTCAGGGTCGATCAAGGGCACAGGACCGCGGTCTTGAACTACATCTCGCCATTCTCCGCCGGCTGCGCTGTCGATCTCAATGCCCTCGTTCTCTGGATAGCGAGCGCCAGCGAGCCTCCGACGAGCATCATCGCGATGTTGGTCGCCAGAACGCCGAGCGCGGACCACGACTTGCCGAACTCACCGATCCCGACGGCGACGCCGAAGTACGCCGCCGCAGGGATAGTCGTTACCGAAATGGCGACGCCGACAGCCGACCTCGCTCGGGTCTCCACGGCCAGCATCCCGGCGACTCCGGCGGCCAACGCGACCAGGATGGTCGCCGCCGTGACGTGCGTCTGGTCGGCGGGAATCTCCCGTAGCGCGAAACCACTCGGGAGGAGATCGAAGAGGCGCAGAAAACCGGTGACGGCGGCGGCAAGCGCACAGGTGACGCCGAGTCCGAGCACCAGCGTCCAGAGCCCATGTTGAACCAGGTGTCGCCGACCGAGCACGAGGCCCGTGCAGGCTGCCGTGATCGGCAGGAGATCGGGGCTGATCGCCATTGCACCGACGATCAAGATCGAGCTCTCGTCGATCACCCCGAAAGCCGCAATCACCCCGGCCACGGCCATGAGTACGAGATAGAGAGCGGCGCTCTCGCGGCGCTACGCGCCCGGCCGAGCACGTCCGCCCACACGAGGACGATCGACCCGCCAGCGTCCGAACGAGGGCCGATCGTCTCGAGACGCACCAAGGCGACGTCAGCGGAGGGAACGCCGAGGCGCTCCAGCGCCGTCAGAGCGCGGTCGGCTGCGTCCGCACGAACGTCCGCTGTCACCAGGGCAACGCCGTCTCGCATCCCCTCGGTCAGGCTGACGTGGCGCGCGCCGGACAGCGCGTCGACACGGTCCGCGACGATGGCCATCGCTTCCACTGTTCCGTAGACGCGCAGCTGCAGCACCCGTAACCCCCGCTAGCTGCTCTCTCGCGACGTCGAAGGTCGTGGCCGGATCTCGCTCATGGGGGTCTTCAGACGATCACCCTCGAGTCATGATGACTGCGGCTTCGTACGGCGCGCGCGAGTGCGAGAGCGTACGACCGCCACGCGCCCGAGCCGATGAGCTGTGCATTCGAGCTCGCCCGATTCCTCCCGCCGGACGGGGCGCACACTCGAGGTGTTTTGAGTTGGCGCGAGCGCAAAGGCAAATCTGCACATCCCGAGCTCAGCGAAGTCGAGACGGCTGACCTCGACGACGTGGAGGGCGCCAGGAGGGCGAGGTCGAGTACGAGATGACCCGCGAGGAGTGGGAGCGCCGGAAAGCGCATTTCAACTGCTCCGGCGATGCCTCACAAGGGTGCGGGTGCTCGTCGAGTGTTTGACACCGCCGCGCCGCCCTAGCAGAATCTGCCGTTCCTGTGTGCTGCCTGGGTCTCGCAATGGCCTTCATCGGCCCGCGCTTCGCGTTCTTCCTTCTCTGGATCTTCGACACGGACCGGGTCAATGCGGCCTTCTCGTCGACGATCTGGCCCGTGTTGGGGATCATCTTCGCGCCCTGGACCGCCCTGATGTACACGCTCGCATGGGGGCCGGTGCACGGCGTTTCCGGCGTTGGTTGGTTCGTCGTCGCCGTCGGCATCCTGCTGGATCTACTCACCTACTCGTCGCGGGCCGCACAGAACCGTTACCGGGCGCCCGCCGCCTAACCGATCCGGCAGGCAGAATCAACGCCCGATTAGCAGGCACCACTGAAGCGGGAGCGACGGGACCTCGAACCTCCGGCGTGACAGGCCGCTTGGATTGTCGCCAACTCTCGCCGTTAGTCCACAGATCGGAGGCACCGTTAAGAGAGAAAACCCGCCGTTTCCAGCGGGTTCAGAGACGGGAGCGACGGGACTCGAACCCGCGACCTCCGGCGTGACAGGCCGGCGTTCTAACCAACTGAACTACGCCCCCGAGCCGTGCAAGTGTATCGACGGCCCCTGGGAGTAGCCTGGCCTCGTGAACCTGTTCGACTGGATCGCGCTCGCGCTCGTCGCGCTGCTCGCGATCGCAGGCTACTTCCGTGGCCTGCTCACCGCCGCGCTCTCGCTCGCCGGAATCGTCGGAGGGGCGCTGCTCGGCGCGCGGCTCGCGCCCTACTTCCTGTCCGGCGGGAGCACCTCTCGCTACGCGACGCTCTTCGCCCTCGGCGGCGCGGTCTTCTGCGCGATCGTGCTCGAGGCCGTCGGCAGCTACCTCGGCTCGAGGATGCGCTCCTCGATGCGGCTCAAGCCGCTGCGTGCCGTCGACTCGGCCGGCGGCCTCCTGATCGGAGCCGCGACCGGGCTCGCCGTCGTCTGGGTACTCGGCACGGTCGTCCTCCTCATCCCCGGCCAGACGAACCTGCGCCGCAACGCCCAGCGCTCGGTGATCGTCCGTCAGCTCAACGACCTGCTGCCGCCGTCGACCGTCCTCCACGCGCTGGCGCGTATCGACCCGCTCCTCGCGATCGAAGGCCCGCTTGCGATCGGCCCGCCGCCGAACCCGGCCGTCCTGAACCGGCCCGGCGTCCGCGAGGCGGCGCCGAGCGTGGTCAAGCGTGCTCGGAAACGCCTGCGGCCTCGGAATCGCGGGCACCGGCTGGGTCGCCCGACACGGCCTCGTCGTGACCGCCGCGCACGTCGTCGCCGGGGAGGACGCGACCACCGTCGAAGCTCCCGGTGGCCTACCGCTCGACGCCGAGGCGGTCGCGTTCGACTCGCGGAACGACGTCGCCGTGCTGCGCGTGCCCGGGTCTCCAGGCGCGCCCGCTCCGGCTCGTCGACCCGAGACCGGAGACTCCGGTCGCCCTCCTCGGCTATCCCGGCAACGGGGCGTTCGCCGCCGAGCCGGGCCGCATCGGCGAGACCGCGCGGATCAGCACTGACGACGCGTACGGACGCGGCCCCGTCTCGCGCCGGATCACGAGCCTGCGCGGGAAGATCCAGCACGGTGACTCCGGCGGCCCGGCCGTCGACGCGCAGGGTGCCGTCCAGGCCACGATGTTCGCGGCGCGCGTCGGCGCGGCGGGCGGCTACGGCATCCCGGCCGATGTCGTCCGGCACGCGCTCACACATGCGCGCCGGCGCGGTCTCGACCGGCCCGTGTGCACGCTGACGCCGGATCCGCGCTTTCGCGGATGACACCCCGTCGCGCCCGTGGTGTGCTTGCGGTGAAAGGAGGCAGAGATGAAAGCGACAGTGATCTGCGAGTCGTCGTTCGGCAACACGCGCGCGATCGCGGAGGCCATCGCCGAGGCGCTCGACGCCGAGGTGCTCTCTGCGGGCGACCCGATCGAGCTGGAGGAGGTCGACCTGCTGGTCGTCGGAGCACCGACCCACGTGCACGGGATTCCGGGCGAGCGCAGCCGCAAGGCAGCGGTCGACCAGGGAGGCAGCGATGGGCCCGGCGTGCGCGACTGGCTGGACGATCTGCCGCACGGGCAGGGCCACGCCGCGGCGTTCGACACCCGCTTCGACAAGCCGGCGTTCCTGACCGGGTCGGCCGCGAAGGGCATCGCGAAGCGGCTGCGCCGGCACGGCTTCGAGCTGGTCGCCGAGCCGGAGAGCTTCTTCGTGCTCGGCACCGAAGGCCCGCTGAAGGACGGCGAGCTCGAGCGCGCGGCCGAGTGGGCCGTAGCGCTACGCGATCAGGTCCAGGATGTTGAGCGGCTGGCGGTAGGGAGCCACTAGGTACACGCCCGCCGCGCGCTCCTTGGCGGCCGCGTACAGCTCCTTCGCGGCCGCCATCCCGACCTCGGCCGCGTTCGACCCCGCGTCGCGCAACCGTTCCTGCAGCTCCTCCGGGACGACGATCCCCGGCAGCTCGTTGTGGAGCCGCAGTGCGAAGCGATAGCTCCAGATCGGGCAGATCCCGACCAGCACCGGGATGGGGGAGGGGCCGCCGAAACGGTCGAAGAAGCGGTCCAGGTGGTCGAGGTCGAAGACGAGCTGCGTCATCGCGTAGTGCGCGCCGGCCTCGACCTTCTGCCGGTAACGGTCGAGCTCGAGGTCGAGGTCGTCCGCGGTCGGGATTGACGGCGACGCCGATGTAGAAGGACGTCGGCGCGTCGATCGGCCGCCCGTTGAAGTCCTCGCCGCGGTTCAGCTGGGACATGAGGCGCGTGAGCCCGATCGCGTCGATCTCGAAGATGCCGCTCGACCCGGGATAGTCGCCGACCTCGGGCGGATCGCCTGTGACCGCGAGCACGTTGCGGACGCCCTCGGCGTGCGCGCCGAACAGCATGGCCTCGAGCCCCATGATCGTGTAGTCACGCGTCGTCAGGTGCGGGATCGTCTCCATCCCCGTCGCGCGCTCGATCGCGGCGGAGAACATGATCGCGTTCATCCCGGCGCGCGCGCCGGCGTTGTCGTTGACGTCGACGAAGCCGACCTTGCCGGAGTCCTTCAGCGCCTGCGACAGCTCGACGAGCCCGCCGATGTTGCCGCCGAGCGGCGGATCGAGCTGGATGGACACGACCCACTCGCCCTCGCGCAGCGCGCGAGCCAGCCCCGTCTCGGCCTGCTCCTCTCCGAGCGAGACGACGAGCTCGCGCTCCTCGAAGTCGAGGCGCGCGCGGGGCTTGCGCTCCTCCTCCACCGCGGAGCGGATGGCGGAGATCTCGGTCGGCGTCGTCCCGCAGCAGCCGCCGACGATCTTTGCGCCAAGCTCGCGCGCGTGGGCGGCGAACTCGGCGAAGTACTCCGGCGTCGCGTGCGGGTAGATGACTCGGCCGCCGGCGAGGCTGGCGAGCCCGATGTTCGGGAGCGCGGCGAGCGCCTTGCCGTCGCCGGACATCTCGTCGAGCGCGGCGAGCGCGGCCATCAGGCCTGCGCCGTGGTTCGCGCCGATCGCGGCCACGTCCATGTCCGCCAGCCGTTTCGCCCGCCTCCGCCGCGCGTACTCCCGCGAGCGTCTCGGCGCCGTCGTCGAACGTCATCAGCGCGACGATCGGGAGCGAGGAGACGCCGCGCACCGCCTCGACCGCGTCGCACAGCTCGTCCAGGTCGTAGAACGTCTCGACCATGAAGAGGTCGGCGCCGCGGCCCTCGAGGATCTGCGCCTGGTCGGCGAACAGCTCGCGGCGCACGCGCGAGGTCGCGGCCTCGCCGAGCGGGCCGATCGAGCCGGCGATGAAAACGTCGCGGCCGGTCACCTCGCGCGCGTTGCGGGCGAGCTTGACCGCGGTGGAGTTGATCCGCTCGAAGTCGTCCTCGAGGAAGTGTTGCGCGAGCTTGCGCCGGTTCGCGCCGAACGTGTTCGTCTCGATCAGCTCGGCGCCGGCGTTGATGAAGGAGACGTGGAGCGAGACGACCGCGTCGGGCGCGCGCAGGTTCGCCTCCTCCGGGCAGCGCAGGCGTGGCACCGCGGCGGAGATGAGCGCGCCCATGCCTCCGTCGGCGACGACGGTGGGCCCATTCTCCATCCGCTCCAGAAATCTGCTTGCCAACGAACTCCTTTCCTCCCGCGCTCGGCTTGCTAGCCGTTGCGCCCGTTAGCCAAAGGCCGGCGGGGCCGCATCGTCTTTGCCACCTTGCGACTAGGCAGGTTGGCGGGCGAGCTCGGGCGCGGGCCCTCTCGACCTCTCTTGATGCGGGAGGGATCCTAGCGGGTTAGGGTCGCGCGGCCGGTCGTGGAATCCGTTCAAGATCAACTCGAGGCTGTCGTCGCCACCGGCGTTCCGGGCGCCGTGGTCGTCGCGGTCAAGCCGGACCAGCGAATCGAGGCAGCGGCGGGGCTCGCCAACGTGCAGACCGGGCGAGGCCCTGACACCGGGCCACCGTTTCCGCATCGGAAGCGTCACGAAGGTCTTCGTGGCCCCACTTGTCCTCCGGCTCGTCGACGAAGGGCTGCTCGAGCTCGACGGCGATGCTGGGCCCTTCGCTCCCGGCATCACCATCCGCCAGCTCCTGAACCACACGAGCGGCCTCGGACGATTTCGCCGGCGATCTCGTGGAGTTCTTCGAGCCATACCGCCGCGACCCGGCGCATCGCTTCGAGCTCGGGCACCGCGAGCAGCTCGAGCTGGTCATGGAGAAGCCGCGCTTGTTCGCGCCGGGCGAGGGGTGGTCGTACCACGGCAGCAACTACCTCGTACTGGGGCTCATCGTCGAGGAGGTGACCGGCATGACGCTGAGCGAGGCGCTCCGGCAATACATCCTCGCGCCGCTCGGTCTCGACCAGACGGATCTGGTCGAAGGCCCTCTCCGCGGCGACTGCGCGCACGGGTACCTCCCCGGCGGACAACCCGCTGCTTCCGGGTGAGGACGGGCCCGTGGACGTCACGGAGCTCGACCTCGCGCGTTTCACGTGGGCCGGCGGGCGGCGTCGTCTCCACCGCCGGCGAGGTCGCCACGATGCTTCGGGCCTTGCTCGGCGGCGAGGTGCTCCCCGATGGTTTGCGCGCGGAGATGCTCACGGCCGTCGACTCGGATTGGCAGGAGACCGACCGATACGGCCTCGGCATCGGCGAGATCACGGCCATCTGGAGACGGGAGCGTTCGCCGTGCGGGCCTGCCTGGGGCCACCTGGGCTTCTCCCTCGGATACATGGCGATTGCCCTGTCCAGCGAGGACGGCGAGCGCCAGGTCGTGCTCTGCGCCAACTGGGCCTTCACCACCCAGGAGACCGAGGAGGCGTTCTTCGACGCCGCCGGCCGTCTCATGTGGCGCCTGTACTGCACGTAACGGCCCCGTTACAGAACCGTGTGACGTTTGCCGCGCCGGTGGCGTATACAGGGCTGAGTGAACGCAACGATCTGGGCCGACCGCAGCACGGCGGGCGCGGAGCGCGAGAGCTTCGCCACCGCGGCTGAAGCCCATCTCGACGACGTCTACGCCTACCTCCTCTACCTGACCGGAGACCCGACCGTGGCCGAAGACCTGACCGGAGAGACGTTCGAGAAGGCGCTGCATAAATGGCGGCGCTACGACCCGCGCCGCGGCTCGACCAAGACGTGGCTCTGCCAGGTGGCGCGCTCGACCGCGCTCGACCATCTCCGCTCGGAGCGCCGGCGCCGCCGGCGGGAGGAGATCGCCGCGCCGCCCGAGCGGCAGGAGCAGGCGTTCGCCTCGGGACTTTCCCCGGAGCTCGAGCAAGCCGTGCTGGCGCTGTCCGCCGCCGAGCGAGAGGTGATCGCGCTGCGCGTGATCCTCGATCTCGACGGCGAGAGTGCCGCGCGTCTGCTCGGGGTCACCCCCACCGCGTGTTCCACCCGATTGAGCCGTGCCCTGAAGAAGCTGGAGGAGATGGTGACCGATGTCGAGCGTTGACCTGACGAACGAGCTGCGCCTGGCCAAGCCGCGCGCTCCCGAGCAGCTCCGCGAGCGCGTCCTGGCGCTGAGCGAGCGGCCGGTGCGCGAGCCGCGCTTCAGCTTCTCGCTGCCGTCGCGGTACACCGTGCGGCGGGTGGCGTTCGTCGCGGTGCCGGCGGTCGTCGCCGTTGCGGTCGGCGGCGCGGTCGATCCACGGGATCGCGAACTCGGGCGCGCCGACGCACCAGTCAGGCTGCGCGCGGCGCGGCCAGCCCGGCCGACGGACACGGCTCCCGCGTCTTCGACGCGGCGACTCCGCGCGTCGGACTCGGCCACCGGCGCGACTCGCAGCTCCGATCACTGGAGAAGGCGCCGACGCCGTCGCTGAGCGCGCTTCCTCCGAACTTGACTCGCCTGCAGCAGTACCAGGCGGCGATGACCGTCCGCGTCGACGGCCTCGACGCGCTGTCGCCGTCGACGCAGAAGGCGATGCGGATCGCGCGCGCGCTCGGCGGCTACGTCGTCTCGGCAAGTTCAACGCCGCGAAGGAGGGCACTTCGGCGCTGGTGTTCAAGATCCCGGTCGGGCACGTCCAGCAGGCGATCGCGAGGTTCTCCGCGCTCGGGACGATCGCGGCGCAGAACATCCAGATCACCGATCTCCAGGCGCAGTTCAACCAGGTGGTCAAGCAGATCGGCGCGACGCGCGTGGCGATCGCCAAGGTCGACGACCGGCTCGCCGATACGTCGCTCTCGAACGAGGAGCGCGTGCGGCTGGAGCAGCGACGCGCCCGGCTCGCCGCCACGGCTCGAGGCGCTGCAGGACGAGCAAGGCGCGCACCGCGCACCGCGCTGCGCTCGCCACCGTCTCGCTCGGGCTGACCACGAAGGAGGCGGCCGCGGTCGTCAAGCCCGAGCATCGCGGGCCGCTCGGCCGCGCGCTCCACGACGCCGGGAACATCCTGCAAAAGGAAGCTTCGTGGGCGCTCTACGCGCTGATCGTCCTCGGCCCGATCCTCCTGGTCGCGCTCGCTCGCGTGGCTGCTGATTCGAGGCGGGCGTCGCCTCTCCGACCGCCGCCTGCTTGAATCTTCATGAATGCGTTTGACAGTTCTCGGCACGAGTGGCGGATACCCGCCCCCCGGCTCCGCCTGCTCGGGCTACCTCGTCGAGGAGGATGACACCCGCGTCTGGATCGACGCCGGCTCGGGCACCTTCCCGCGACTGCTCGAGCATTGCGCGCCGAACGAGCTGACCGCGATCCTCATCAGCCACCTGCACGCCGACCACTGGACCGATCTCGTCCTGGGCCTCCATGCGCTTCGCTTCGCCTTCGAGCGCGAGCGGCCGCTCCCTGTCTACGGACCGGCCGGCTGGGTCGACGCGATGGGCGTCGTCGCCGACTGGGCCGTGGAGGACGAGCCGGCCTTCGAGCCCACGAAGTGCGGGAGGGAGAGACGATCCGCGTCGGGCCGCTCAAGATCTTCGCGATCCCCGTGGAGCACACGCCGGACCTCGACACGTACGGCTTCCGCATCATGAACGGCTCCTGCTCGATGGCCTACTCGGCCGACTCGGGGCCGTGCGACGCGCTCCTGGAGCTCGCGCGCGACGTCGATCTGTTCGTCTGCGAGGCGGGCTCGCCCGGAGAGCAGGAGATGCAGATGCACCTGAACGGCCGCCAGGCCGGAGAGGTCGCGGCGCGGGCGGGCGCGCAGCGGCTGCTCGTCACGCATCTCGCGCCGGGCACCGATCCGGTGGACACGCTCGCGCACGCGCGCTCAGGGTTCGGTGGGCCGGTGGGGCTGGCCGCCGAAGGCCTGACGATCGAGATCTAGCCGCCGTACGGCGCGCCGCTCATGTACTTGAAGCCGCTGTCGACGGCGAGCGTGACGATGACCGCGTCCGGGCCGAGCTGCTCCGCCAGGCGCAGCGAGCCGACCACGTTCGCGCCGGTGGAGACGCCGGCGAAGATCCCGTCCTCCGCCGCCAGCCGCCGCGTCATCGCGACCGCCTCCTCATCCTCGATCGTGTCGAGCCCGTCGACCCATTCGGGATCCCAGTGCGGCGGAACCATTCCAGACCAGCCCTGCATCGCGAACGTCCCGCTCTCTCCGCCCGAGATCGCAGCCGAGCCGGCCGGCTCGAGCGCCTGGATGAAGACGCCTTGCGGCTTGAGCGCCTGCGCGACGCCGAGCACCGAGCTCGCCGTCCCGACCCCCTGGCAGAAAGCCGTCAGCCGGCCGCCGGTCTGCTCCCGGATCTCGTTGCCGAGGCTGTTCCGCATGCCGGGAACGGTGTAGGGATTGTTGAACTGGTCGGTTGCGTAGTGGCCGGACTGCGCGGCCAGTTCCGTCGCGCGGGCGATCATGTTCCGAATGTCCTCCGCCGTGACGTTCGGCCGGCCCTGCACGGAGTCGATCACGACGAGCTCGGCACCGAGCGCGTCGATCAACCGAAGCCGCTCCTCTGAGTAGCAGTCCGCGATCACGATCTTGCACCCGTAGCCCTTCGCCCGGCACACGAGCGCGAGCGCGGGGCCGGTGCTTCCGCCCGTGTACTCGACCACCGTCGTCCCCGGCCTCGACGAGACCGTCGCGCTCTGCTCCCTCGATCATGGCCAGCGCCATCCGGTCATTCATCGAGCCGGTGGGATTTGCGTACTCGAGCTTGATCCAGAGCTCGGCACCGTTTGCCGGAACGCAATGGCGAAGCCGGACGAGGGGCGTGTTCCCGATCTGCTCGAGTATCGAGCTCAGAGCTCGCCGTCCATGTAGTCGAGCTGCTCGAGGCGCGTGATCAGGCCGATGCCGCGGAAGTAGACCTTGTTCGACCGCGGGTAGTAGCAGATGTCGCTCGTGTCCCGCGTCCCGTAGAGCAAGGAGGCGCATCCCGTCCTCACCTCCGCGGAACGCATGAGCAACGCGCGTTCCGGCCGGCCGCGCGACGACGTGGCCCGCCCGGATCGGAATGACCTCGTCGCCGAGCAGGCATTCCCCGTCCCCCTCGAGCACGACGAACAACTCCTCTTCGGCCGAGTGGCAGTGCGGGACGGTGTTGAGCTTGCCGGGATGGATTCGGTCGATGTTCAGCCCGGTCAGGGTCGCCCCGGCTGGCCGCGCGAGCCAGCAGGAAGTGATGCCGTACTCCGGACCCGGCGCCCAGTCTTCCCACTCCACGTCGTCGGCGTTGAGGATGTTGGGCGGCCGCGGCTCGGGCTCGCCCACCTCGGGCTCGCCCGCGGCGACCTCGCGCGCCCAGGGATGATCGCCGGTGCCCGCATCCGTCCATGTCGGGAAGATCCAGGCGACGTCCCCGCGTGGCAGGTCGGCGATCTGCAGAGGGACGCGCGTGCCGTAGATGAGGACGTCGAGCCCGTCGTCGCCGGCCCGCAGCGTGTGCGCCCAGGCGCTCGGCGGATGGACGATGCAGTCGCCAGGCCCGATCTCGTAGACCTTCCCGTCCTGCCAGGAGAGGCCGGAGCCGCCGAGGACGTAGACGATCTCCTCCTCGGCGCCCTCGACGTGCGCCGGCGTCGACCACTTGCCGGGGTCGATCTCGAGCCGCTTCAGCCCGACGGTGACCGTCCCGGCCGCGCGTCCGAGATCGCGCCAGACCGCACCGAGGTGTCCGAGCTCGCTGCGGCGGCCCTCGACGTCGTCCCAGTGCGCGATGAACTCAGTCGTGGACGACACGTCCTTCCATCCCGCCGGCGACGGTGATGACCTGCCCCGTGACGTGTCCGGAGATCTCGTCGGAGGCGAGGACGACGACCTGCTGCGCGACGTCCTCCGCAACCGCGACCTTGCGCAGCGGCATCGTGCGGGTGATCCGCTGGACGAGCTCGTCGTCGATCGCGCCTCGCGTCATCGGCGAATACGTCCAGCCCGGCGCGACCACGTTGACGCGGGCGCGCGGAGCGACGCGCACCACCTCGTTCTTCAGGCTGAGCAGCAACCCGTATGCGATCGCGGACTTCGCGGCCGCGTAGTCGGCGTGACCGGCCTCGCCGAAGAGCCCGGCTGTCGAGGCGACCATGACCAGGTTGCCGTGACCGGTCTCGGCCACGCCTCGCAGGAAGCCCCGCGCGGTCAGGAACGTCGCGGTCAGGTTGGCCCGCATCGTCTCGTCCCAGCGCTCGAGCGAAAGCTCCCAGACGGGCTCGTCGGGGCGCGGCCACACGCCGGCGACCGCTGCGCAGACGTCGAGCTGGCCCGCCTCGGCGAAGAGGTGCTCGGCCTCGGCCGCGCTCGTCAGGTCGGCCTTGAGCGCGACGCCGCCTATCTCCTCCTGCAGCGCCTCGAGCCGCTCCTTGCCGAGGTGGTAGTGCAGGACGAGCTCGCAGCCCTCCGCGGCGAAGGCGCGGGCGCAGGCCGAGCCGATTCCGCCGGATGCGCCGGTGACGAGGACGCGCTTCCCTTGCAGCCCGGTCTCCACGTTTGGGAGGCTACAAGCATGCGCGTTCACATCATCAGCGACATGGAGGGCGTGGCCGGGATCGTCAGGTGGGAGCAGACGACCGGCGGCGAGAAGATGTACGACGAGGGCCGGAGGCTCTACACGGGGGAGATCAACGCCGCCGTGCGCGGCGCGAAGGCAGCCGGGGCCAAGGAGATCGTCGTGATGGACTGCCACGGCGCGGGCGGCGCCTGGAGCTTCAACTCGCTCATGCCCGAGGAGCTCGACCCCGCCTGCGAGTTCGTCGTCCAGGACATGTGGACCGAGTACACAGGCTTCCTCGAGGAGGGATGCGACGCGGCGCTCTTCGTCGGCATGCACGCGAGGGCGGGGACGCCCGACGGCGTCATGAACCACACGGTCTCGGGGCAGCAGTGGCAGAACCTCTGGTTCAACGGGACGCTCGTCGGCGAGACCGGGATCAACGCGGCGCTGTGCGGCCAGTGGGGCTGTCCCGTCCTGCTCGTGACCGGCGACGACGCGGTCTGCCGGGAGGCGAAGGAGCTGCTCGGCGACGGCGTGACTACCGTCGCGGTGAAGACCGGTCTCAGCAGCTTCAGCGCCCGCCAGCTGCCCGCTCGGCGCGCGCGCGAGCTGATCGAGCAGGGAGCGAAGAACGCGCTCGAGGACCTGAAGGCGGTCGAGCCCTACGTCCCGGGCCGCCCTGCCGAGATCAAGGTGGAGTTCAAGGTCACCGACGCCGCGGACCGGTTCGGCCGCAAGGCGGGGGTTGAGCGAATCGATGCGCGCACCGTCGTCTCCCGCGCCGACGACTGGTGGTCAGCCTGGTCACAGTTCTTTTTCTGAATCGCCACTAACCCTCGACCACCCTCAAGGGTGCCTGGCACCGTTGAGAGTTACCGTGGCGCCAGTTCTTCTTCTGAGACGACGTTCAGTTCTTCGACAAGCGTGAAGAAGGCCTTGGCGAAGGGCGACTCGCTCGTCCGCTCGCGCACGCTCGGCCAGTCGATTTGCTCGCGCAGCGCCCGCGCGACCTCGAGGATCGCCTTGTAGTCGAGCACCATCTCGTCGAGTGCGAGGAGCTTCGAGACGATCAGGTCGTCGGGGTGGAGCACGAGCATCGGAACGGCGTAGACCTCCATCTCGGCCGCGCGGTCGATCACTTCGTCGAGCACGTCGCCCTCGGAGGTCCGAAAGATCAGGTCGACGAAGACGTCGCCGTCCCAGGCCTTGTACAGCCACCCCTCCGGCGGCTTCTCCGGACGAAAGCCCGCCTCCTCGAGCACGGCGAGGGCCCGATCGGCGTCCTGCGGCCGAAGGAGGAGGTCGACGTCGTGATCCGACTCCGGGCCGCCGCGCGCAGCCGAAGCGATTCCGCCGCCCAGCACGAACGTGATGCCCGATTCGCGCAGCGCGCCGGCCGCCTTCTTCAGGCTCTCGATCAGCTCCGGAAACCTTGGCCGGTCGGTCATAGAGGTGAGTGGATACCCTGCGCCGCCGTTTGCGAATCCGGCCTGTCGTGGTAGATCGAACGCATGAGCTGCATCCGCATCGCCGCTGCGGGCGACATCCACTGCAGCGAGGAGAACCGCGTCGCGGTCGCGGCCGCGTTCGACGAGGCCGAGCGCGACGCCGACCTGATCCTGCTCGCGGGAGACCTGACGACGTACGGCGAGCCGGAACAGGCGTCGCTGCTCGCGCAGATCTGCGCGGAGATCAAGACGCCGGTGATCGCGGTGCTCGGCAACCACGACTGGCACGCGGACCGCTGCGCGGAGATCACGAGTCTCCTCGCGGACGCCAGGGTCGAGATGCTGAATCGCAGCCACACCGTGCGCGACGTGCGCGGAACTCGCATCGGGATCGTCGGCACCAAGGGCTTCATCGGCGGCTTCCCCGACTCCGAGCTGCCCGACTTCGGCGAGCCGATCCTCCGCCGCGTCTACGCGGAGACGACCGCCGAGGTGGCCGCGCTCGACGTGGGACTCGCGGCGATCGCGGACTGCCGGCTGCGGATCGTCCTGATGCACTACGCGCCGACGACGACAACGCTCGTGGGCGAGCGGCCGGTGATCTGGGCCTTCCTCGGCAGCAGCCGGATGGGCGTTCCGATCGCGCGGTATCGCCCCGATCTCGTGCTCCACGGCCACGCCCACGGCGGCACCTTCGAGGGCTCGATCGACGACGTCCCGGTCTACAACGTCGCCGTGCCCGTGCTCGGCCGGGACTTCTGGATTTTCGAGCTCGAGGGTGCGGAAGTGAAGGTCGACGCGGAGCCCGCGGAGCCGGTCGCCGGCCCTCACTAGCGCCCTCGTCGCGTGCTGCGGAGACTCGCCTCCCTAACAAATCGTTTACACGAGGAAAAGCTCATTGCACCTGCTCGAAGTTACGTGCGAAAATGTCAGCATGCGTGCGCACGTCATTCACGAGACCGAGGTTCGCGGCCGCCGGGCCGGGACGGACACCGCGGAGGTACGCGTAACCCTTGACTCGGCGGTCGGCTCCGACCGGCTGGAGCAGCGTGTCATCCGCTTCGCTCGCGGGAAATCGCAGCCCCAAAAGCTGGACGGGGTGCAGGGCATCCTCTACACGGTCTCCGGTCGCGGCGTGATGGAGGTCGGCGGAGAGAGCCACGAGCTCGAGCCCGAGAGCGGGCGTCTACCTGCGACCGGGCGAGCACTTCGCGATCGAAAACCCGGGGCCGGACGAGCTCGTCACCGTCCTCGTCACGACCTGGGCGCCCGACGGGATGCTGGCGACGCCGAACCCGCGCGTCGTCCGCTACGGCGAGCGGCCAACGCTTCCCGCCGGCAAGGATCGCGAGTTCCGCTACCTCGTCCATCGCGACACGGGCTCTCCGGACGTGACGCAGTTCATCGGGACGATCCCACCCGGGCGCTCGCCGCACCACAGCCACGTCTACGACGAGGTCATCTACGTGCTGACCGGCGAGGGAACCCTCCACGTCGAAGGCCGGGAGTTCCCGATCCAGGCCGGGACGTGCATGCATCTCCCGCCGCTCGTCGAGCATGCGCTCGAGAACGCAGGGGAAACGCCGATGCGCGTTCTGGGCGTGTTCCACCCCTCCGGCGACCCCGCGTCACGCGCGTACGAGGCAAACGAATGACGACAAACGGAGTCTCAACGTCAATATGCGGCAAAATCTGCGGCATCCAGTGAGGAGGAGAGGAATGAAGAAATCATCAATCGCGGCGGTTGCAGTCTTGGCCGCGCTCGTTACAGCAGGATCGGGCGCGAGCCAGGACGCAGTTCAGACCCGCTGCGGACAGCAGCGCCGGCTCGGCGCTGGTCAATTGCGGAACGACGCAGACGATCGGCGTCGCGTACCCGGCGACGGGCCCCGCGGCCTCGATCGGCGTCTACCAGATCCATTGGGCGCAGTTCTTCGCGTCGCAGTGGAACAAGACCCACAAGAGGAACAAGATCCGCATCGTCCAGGGCGATACGAAGTTGCCGGACACGGCTTCGGCGCTCTCGGTCGCGCACCAGTTCGCGTCCAACTCGAATATCCTCGGCCTTGTCGGCCCGGCCGGCAGCCAGGAAGTCCAGGACACGGCCGCAGTCTTCAAGAGTGGCGGTCTCGCAATCGTCTCCGGCTCGGCGACCCGCGTCACGCTGACGCGTGCGCAGGGCGGGAAGCCGCGCGACACGCCCAAGGGCTTCTTCTACCGGACGGTTCCGAACGACGGGCAGCAGGGCGACCGCGTGGCGGTCTGGATCGCTGGGAAGCTGAAGGCGAAGCGCGTCTACATCATCGACGACGAGGAGAGCTACAGCACGGGCCTCGCCGACCAGGTGCAGCGCAACCTGCAGTCGAACGGCGGCCTCACCGTCAACCGCGACCACGTGAGCCAGAGCGTGTCCGACTTCTCGTCGGTCATCACCCGCATCCCGGGCAACACGCAGGTCGTGTTCCTCCCGTGGCAGCTCGCGGGGAAGGCCCAGCTCTTCTACACGCAGCTCCGCGCTGCTGGGAAGAGAGCGATCGTGTTCGGCTCGGACGGGACGTTCGCGCCCGGCACCTTCACCGGCGCGCGGCTCGTACGTGTCCTCGTTCCCGGTCGACTACAACAGCGCCCTGCTCAAGAAATTCAAAGCCCAGCACGGCGGGCAGGACGAGGCGTTCGGTCTCCCGACCTACACCGCCGCTCTCGTGAACGCGACCGCGATCATGAAGGCGTGCAAGAACGGGACCGCTTCGCGGGCCGAGGTGCGAAAGAACGTCGCAAACGTCAAGCTGTCGAAGAAGGCCTCGCTGCTTGGGTTCCCGGTGACGTTCCTGTCGAAGAACAGGGGCTCGCAGCTGGGTCCCGGCGACATGGGCCTCCCCGCCAACTTCGGCATCTACAAGATCGGCGCGAACGGGAAGTACAACCGCGTCGGCTAGGTAACGGAAGGTGAATCGATCGAGCGGCCCACCCCGGTGGGCCGCTTGCGTTTCTGACAACCTTTCGCCGTTGCACCCTCCGCTCCTCAGCATCTGGGACACCATCACGCAGCTCGGCTGGGGCGGTGCCTTCGAGCTGCTGCGGAACGGCCTGGTGCTGGGGAGCCTCTACGCCCTGGTCGCGCTGGGCTACACGATGGTGTACGGAATTCTCAAGCTCCTGAACTTCGCCCACGGCGAGATCTACATGGTCGGGGCATTTCTCGGATACGGGATCCTCAGCGTCCTGGGCGGCCCTCTGGCGCCGGCGCTCGCGCTCGTGCCGCTGATCCTGTTGATGTTCGCCGGCGGGATGCTCGGCGCCGGCGCACTCGGCATCGTGGTCGAGCGCTTCGCGTACCGTCCATTACGGAACGCGCCGAGGATCGCGCCGCTGATCAGCGCGCTCGGCGTGTCCTTCTTCCTCGCCAACAGCGTGCTCCTGCTCACGCACGGCCAGCGCTACAGCTACGCCGCTTACCAGCTAGGCGGCAATCCGAACACCGGCGAACCCGGCTCCCTGTTCCAGCCCGCCTTCAACGTGATGGGCCGGCCGGTCACCGTCGTCCAGCTGCTTGTGGTCACGACCAGCATCGCGCTGATGATCGCGCTCACGCTGGTCGTGTCCCGCACGAAGCTGGGAAAGGCGATGCGCGCTGTCGCGTTCGATCGCGAAGCCGCATCGATGATGGGCATCGACACCGACCGCGTGATCATGTTCACGTTCTTCATCGCGTCCGTGTTGGCCGGGGCGGCCGGTGTCATGTTCGGCCTCTACATCGGCGAGACGTACTACCTGATGGGTTTCCTCGCCGGGCTCAAGGCGTTCACGGCCGCGGTCGTCGGTGGGATCGGCAGCATCCCCGGAGCGATGGTGGGCGGGCTCTTGATCGGCGTGACCGAGTCGTTCGCCGCGGGTTACGTCGGCGGCCAGTGGTCCGACATCGTCGTCTTCGGGATCCTGATCCTGTTCATGCTGCTGCGTCCGACCGGGTCTGTTCGGGACGAAAGCGATCCAGAAGGTCTAGTGGGATGACGGACGAGACCCCACAAGTGCCCGTCCCGCCAGACGAGGTCGATCGTCCGGCGATCGGCGTCGACGAATGGGTCGCGAGCGCCGAGGAGCGTCACGAGCGACGGGGAGGCCTCGGTGGGCTGATCTCCCGCGGCTGGGACGTGTCGCCGCCGCCGGCCAAGCTGATTGCCTTCGTCGCGCTTGCCTCGACGCTGCCGTTCTGGATGAACGAGGGCGAGCTCTTCTCGTACGGCCTGTACACGCTGATCTTCGCCTTGCTCGCCCTCGGCCTGAACGTCGTCGTCGGGTTCGCGGGCCTCCTCGACCTCGGCTACGTGGCCTTCTACGGGATCGGGGCCTACGGCTACGCGCTGCTTTCCTCGAGGCACTACGGGATCCACTGGCAGGCCGAATTCTCGATCCCGATCGTGGTCGCCGGGACGGCGCTCGTCGGGCTCTTGCTCGGGTTGACCTCGCGGCGGCTCCTCGGGGACTACCTCGCGATCGTGACGCTCTTCTTCGGCCAGGCATTCGTCGCGTTCGTCAACAACGCGAACCCGAAGGTGGCCGGAGAGGGGCTGACAGGCGGTCCGAACGGGATCCCCGGTGTCGACCCGCTGAACTTCTTCGGCTACAAGCTCCACTCGACCAAGCAGTACTACTTCCTCCTGCTCATCGTCTTTTCGCTCGCGATGGCCGGCCTCTTCTTCCTGAGCCACTCGCGCACGGGCCGCGCCTGGAAGGCGCTGCGGGAGGATCCGCTCGCCGCCGAGACGATGAGCATCCCCGTCAACCGCCTGAAGATCATGGCCTTCATGTTCGGCGCCGGGACTGCCGGGCTCGCGGGTTGCATCTTCGCGGCCATCCAGACCGGGGTCGTTGCGGGCAACTTCGACGTCGCGCTGTTGATCACGCTCTACGCGATCGTCATTCTCGGCGGGCTCGGGAGCATCGCCGGCGTGCTCGTCGGCGCGATCGTCATCAATGTGTCCCTGCAATTCCTCGCGCCGTCGAACGACCACCCGGAGCTCAAGCGGTGGCTCTTCTACGGCGTGATCGTCCTCATCGTCGCGCGGATCAGGCCGTGGGCCCGTCTCGCCCTCGTCGCCGCGGGCACGGTCGCGTTCGGCTTCGTCTTCCATGCGGTCGCGGGTGCCATCGACTCCTCGTGGACGGCCGGGACCGCGATGGACGCGGGATCCGCCGGAACCGGAATCGAGCACTGGGTGGTCATCCCCCAAGGACACCCGGGGTTCGACACGTGGGCCTACATCATCCTGGTCGCGCTGATCATCGCGACCGCGCAGGTGCGCGGTTGGTGGCGGTACGCGTTATTGATCCCGACGCTGTACTGGGTTGCCGTCGTCTGGGAGAACGTCCTCGTCGAACAGCCGGCGGTGACGGCGCTCATCCTCTTCGGCGCGCTGCTGATCGCGCTGATGCAGGCCAGGCCGCAGGGCTTGCTCGGCACGGCGCGGGTGGAGATCGTATGACGCCCTTGCTCGAGCTCGAGGGCCTGACCAAGTCCTTCGGCGGGCTGCGGGTGATCGACGATCTCGACCTCCTGGTGAACGAAGGCGAGGTGGTCAGCGTCATCGGACCGAACGGCGCCGGCAAGACCACCCTCTTCAATCTGATCACCGGCATCTACCGTCCGGACGAAGGCGAGATCCGCCTGGACGGCCGCAACGTCGTCGGCCTCGCGCCCAACAAGATCACGAAGCTCGGAGTGGCGCGGACGTTCCAGACCCTTCGCCTCTTCCTGAACATGTCCGTCAAGGAGAACGTGATGGCCGCGCAGTACGGCCGCACCAAAGCGGGGCCGCTGCGCTCGATCCTGCGGACCCCGGGGATGCGCCGGGAGGAGAAGCAGATCGCCGCGCAGGCTGAGGAGAAGCTGTCGTTCTTCGGCCAGCGGCTGATGGGTTACCGCTGGGACCAGCCGGCGTACAGCCTCTCGTACGCGAACCGCAGGCGACTCGAGATCGCGCGGGCGATGGCGACCGAGCCGCGCATCCTCCTGTTGGACGAGCCGGCTGCCGGGATGAACCCGGTCGAGACGCACGAGATCACCGAGCTGATCGGGAAGCTGCGGGACGAGGCCGGCTACACGATTCTCGTCATCGAGCACGACATGCACGTCGTCGAGGGGATCTCGAACCGCGTGGCCGCGCTCGACCACGGCGTGAAGATCGCCGAGGGCTCGTTCGAGCAGGTCGCGACGGATCCGCGCGTGGTCGAGGCCTATCTCGGGATCAAGGGCGCGGCCGAAGGAGGAGCCCGATGCTGCTCCGACTTAGCGGCATCGACACCTATTACGGGCAGATCCACATCCTCTCGGGCCTCGACATGGAGGTGGGGGAGGGCGAGCTCGTCTGCCTGCTCGGCGGCAACGCGTCGGGCAAGTCGACGACGCTGAAGACGATCCTCGGGATCGTCGAGCCGCGTAACGGGGCGGTCGAGTTCGCCGGCGAGAACGTCACCGAGCGGAACACGAGCTACCGGATCCGCCTCGGGATGGCGATCGTCCCGGAGAACCGCCGCCTGTTCGCGCCGATGACCGTGCGCGAGAACCTGGAGATGGGCGCGTATCTGCGCGGCCGGGCGGCGAAGGAGGACTTCGACCGCGTGTACACGCTCTTCCCGCTGTTGCACGAGCGGCGCAATCAGCTCGCCGGGACGATGTCAGGCGGCGAGCAGCAGATGGTCGCCATGGGCCGCGCGCTGATGTCCCGACCGAAGCTGCTGCTGATGGACGAACCCTCCATGGGGCTCGCGCCGATCCTGGTCGAGCGGAACTTCGAGATCATCAAGGAAGTGCACGAGGCCGGCGTCTCGATCCTGGTCGTCGAGCAAAACGCGAACATCTCGCTCTCGATTGCCGACCGCGGCTACGTCCTGTCGACCGGGCGCGTCGTGCTCACGGGCCCGGCGAAAGAGCTGCTCGAGCACGAAGACCTCAAGAAGGCGTACCTCGGCCGGTAGGGGCACCGTTCTGGGGAAAGGGTGCCAGGCACCCTTGAGGGTGGTCGAGGGTTGAAGAAGGCGTATCTCGGCCGGCGAACAGCTCGCGCAGGCGGACGCGCGTGCGCCGTGCCCGCGGTCCGGCCGCCCGTTCCACTTCCGCCGCTACACGAGCGGCATGGTCGAACGATCACCAGTACGTCGTACTGAACGAGAAGAGGAACGGGTCAGGCTGAGAGGAACTCACAGGGTCCTTGTACCGTTCACGGCCACGCATGTTACGAGCACGGCGCTCAATCTCGGGCCTGCAGCTGAACGGGGAGACTCCCTCGTCCGGGGAGGCGGCGCGCGAGCGGCCGCTCCAGGTCGGGCCGCTGCCAGACCGCATCCGGCACCGCTTCCCGATCTTCCGCAACCGCATCTACATCAACTCCTGCTCGCAGGGGGCGCTTTCCGACTCGGTCCGCGAGGCGTACGAGCGCTACCTCGAGGACTGGGACGAGCGCGGCGCGCCGTGGGATTACTGGGTGGAGAAATCCGAGGACGCGCGCAACGCCTTCGCCGGCCTGGTCAACGCGGACGCCGACGAGGTCGCGGTCACGACCTCCGTCTCGGCCGGCCTGAGCGCGATCGCGACGGGCCTGCGCTACGCGCGCCGCTCGAAGATCGTCACGACCGACTGGGAGTTCCCCACGGTCGGACAGATCTGGCACGCGCAGGAGCTCCGCGGCGCGCGCGTCGTCCACATCGAGGCCGACGCGGATGGGACGCTCCCCCTCGAGCGCTTCGAGCGGGAGATCGACGAGGACACGGCGATCGTCTCGGTTACGCATGTCTGCTACCGGAACGGCGCGCGCGTCGACGTCGCCGAGGTGGCGCGGATCGCGCACGAGCGCGGCGCGCTGGTCGTTCTCGACGCGTACCAGTCCGCCGGCTCGCTCCCCCTCGACGTGCGCGAGCTCGACGTCGACTTTCTGGCGGCCGGAGTGCTCAAGTACCTGCTCGGCTCGGCCGGGCTGGCCTTCCTGTACGCGCGCCGCGAGGTCGTCGAGCGCGTCTGGCCGACCGCGACCGGCTGGTTCGCCGACAAGAACATCTTCGAGATGGACCACCGCGACTACTCGCCGGCGCCGACCGCAAGCCGCTTCCAATCGGGGACGCCGCCGATTCCCGCCATCTACGCGGGCGTCGCCGGGATCGAGCTCATGCAGGAGATCGGCGTCGCCGACACGCGCAGGCACGTGAACGCGCTCAACGCGCGGCTGATCGAAGGGCTGGACGAGCTCGGCGCCCAGATCGCCACTCCGCGCCGGCCGAAGCGGCGCGGCGCCCTCATCTGCGTCCGTTCGACGGACGCGCCGGAGCTCGTGCGCGCGCTCGGGCGGGAGGGGATCGTCACGTCGGACCGCGACGGAAACCTGCGCATCTCCGCGCACGCGTACAACTCCGTCGACGACGTGGACGAGCTGCTGGCGGCGCTCGAGCGGCGCAAGAAGCTCCTGGCGTAGTCGCGCTTACGCGCCCGCGAACTGCGGGCCTGCGATCTCCGTGAGCGCGTCGGTGACGTTCGACGACGACCCGAGGTAGACGGCGACGCCGCGGCCGCTCCGGTACCAGTGCGGCGGCGCCGACCAGTCGACGGCCTGGTTGATCCCCGTGGTGTTCTGCACGGTGTAGCCGTCGGGCTGCACCCGGGCCGCGGCGATCTTCGCAGCCTGCCCGTCCGGGAACGTGAACACGTGGAGGATGCCCCCCGGCACTTGGTACACGGTCGAGCTGACCTCGAGGATGCCCGGCGGCTCGGGTTGCGGCGTCGTCACGCTGACGCCATGGTTTTCCAGGCCGGCCAGGAACCCCTCGTTGCTCTTTCCTCCGCCTCCTCCGCCGCAGCCGGCGAGGAGGACCACGGCGCCCAGCAGCGCGGCGCGCCTCATGCGAAATGCACGTCCGACGCTTCGTCGTCGTCGACCGCCCGTGCGCAGGTCGGGCAGTACCAGCGGGCCTCGAGCGGGGTGCCGCACGCGGCGTGCTGGAGCGGGTCCGACTCTTCCGAGTGGCGCGCGCCCCAGTCGGCGAGCAGTCGCAGGGCGCCGGCCAGCTCCCGCCCCGACGCGGTCAGCTCGTACTCGTACCGCGGCGGCCTCTCCGAGTACGGCTGAGCAACGACCACGGCGTCCTGCTCGAGCCGCTTGAGCCGCTGCGTGAGGATGTTCGACGCGATTCCGATTCGTTCCGCGAAATCGGCGAAGCGGAGCGGACCCTCGAGGAGGGATTCCACGATCAGGAGCGTCCAGCGGTCGCCCACTTGGGCTGCGGCCTCGGCGAGCGGCGATCGGGATTCCGTGTTCACCACGGTCATCCTATGGGTCTCTGGTAACTTGCAATTTGCAATTGACTTGAGGAGGAGCGATGCCGATAACGGAAGTCGAGAGCCTGATCGGCCGCGTGGCGGAGACGATCGGCCCGAAAGTGGTCGGGATCGGGCGGTTCGGTTCAGGAGTGGTCATCGGCGACGGGGAGATCCTGACGAACGCCCACGTCGTTCGCCGCGAGGAGGTGCGTGTGAGGTTCGCCGACGGCCGCACCGAGCCCGGGACCGTCAGGGGGCTCGACCCCGACCGCGACGTGGCGGTCGTCTCGGCCGACACGGGCGACATCCCCCCGGTCGAGTGGCGCGAGGGCAAAGTCCGGATCGGAACGGCCGTCGTCGCGGTCTCGAACCTGCGCGGCGGATTGAGGGCGACGCTCGGCTTCGTCTCGTCCGCCGAACGGGCCCTGCGCGGACGCCGCCGGCGAGCCGCCATCGAGCACACCGCCCCGCTGCCGCGCGGATCGTCGGGAAGCCCGGTCGTCGACGCGGACGGACGGCTGCTCGGGATCAACACCATCCGCCTCGAGGGCGGGCTCATCCTGGCGATCGCGGCGAATGCAGAGCTGCGCGAGCACGTAGAGGGGCTCGCCCGCGGGGACGTTCCTTCGCGTGCGACGCTCGGCCTCGCGCTGGCGCCTCCCGCGGTGGCGCGCCGCCTACGCCGTGCCGTCGGGCTTCCGGAGCGGGACGGCCTGCTTGTTCGCGACGTCGCCGCCGACGGCCCGGCCGGGCGTGCTGGGGTCGAGCAGGGCGACCTGATCGTCGGCGCCGGCGGTTCGTCGATCTCGGGGATCGACGACCTCTACGACCGGCTCGACAAGGCGTCGCCGGGTGCCGGCCTGGAGCTCGAGCTCGTCCGGGGGACGGACGAACGGAAGGTGGAGGTGACGCTGGGATGACTGAGGTGGCGGAGCGGGAGGCGCTCGACGCCTATTCGCGGCTCGTCGTCGACGTAGCGGAGCGCGTGTCCATCTCGGTGGCCAGCCTGCGCGTGATGCGCCGCGCGCGGGGCGGCTTCGTCCCGGTCGGCCTCGGCAGCGCGGTCGTCCTGACGCCCGACGGCTTCATGCTCACCTCGGCGCATGTCGTCGCCGGGAGGCGTACCAGCGGCGGCCGTGCCGGATTCACGGATGGGCGCGAGCTTCAGTTCGAGGTCGTCGGGCGCGACGACCTGTCCGAGCTCGCCGTGCTGCGCGCAGAGGGCGACGGGCTGATGCCGGCGGAGCTGGGCGACGCCGAGTCGCTCCGCGTCGGCCAGCTCGTCGTCGCGATCGGGAACCCGCACGGCTTCGCCGGCTCGGTTACCGCCGGAGTCGTCTCCGCCCTCGGCCGCTCGCTGCCCGCCGGCGCACGCGGCCGCGTGATCGACAACGTGATCCAGACCGACGCGGCGCTCAATCCGGGAAACTCTGGCGGAGCGCTCGCGGACGGCGCGGGCCACGTCGTCGGCGTGAACACCGCCGTCGCCGGAATCGGACTCGGCCTCGCGGTCCCGATCAACGAGAGCACCCGCCGCGTGATCGGGGCGCTGATGACGGAGGGACGCGTTCGCCGGGCGTATCTCGGCATCGCCGGCGGCACTCGGCCGCTGCCGCCGCGCTTCGCGCGCGAGCTCGGGCGCACCGCGTGCATGGAGGTGGTCGAGGTCGCGGTGGGCAGCCCGGCGGAAACGGCCGGCCTGCGCGGAGAGGACTTGATCGTCGCCGTCGGAGGCGAGCCCGTCGAGAGCGCCGTCGACCTTCAGCGTCTGATGGTCGCCGACCTGATCGGCGCGCGACTGCCGATCTCGGTCATCCGAAGCGCGCGACTGATCGAGGTCGAGCTGGCTCCGGTCGAGCTGCCGTAATCGATACGGCTGAGCAGGGGTCACTCCAGAACCGCTGAGGAATCCAGCGCGTATGTCAAAGTGCATGGTGCACATGTCGCGGTCGCGCCTCCTCTTGACGGCGATCGTCGCCGTCGCCCTCGCCGGTCTCGCCGCCGGCCTGCTGGTCGCGCGCGAAAGCAGCGCCGCCGCCGTGCCTTCCGGGCTGATCGCGCGTGGAGAGTTCCATTCCCTGTCGTGGTCGACGCGCGGGACGGCATCGATCGTCGGGCGGAACGGCCACGCCGTGCTCGAGCTCCGCGGCTTCCAGACGCAGAAGGCGCCCGAGCTTTGGATCGTGCTCGAAGGCAAAGCGGGCGTCACCTCGCGCCAGCAGCTCACGCACCTGCAGCGCGCGTGGGGGAGTCAGGATTACCCGCTCCCCGCCGGCGTGGCGGCCAATCCACCCGCCCGCGTGCTCATCTACTGCACCAAGTGCGGCAAGGTCTGGGGCTACGCGCCGTTGCGGACGCGCACTCGTCCCTGAGCTAGCGACGGGAGGCGTTGGCCTGGCTCGATGCCAACGCTCTTCTCCTCGACGTTTCCCGGTGCCTACTCGCTTGCGCGCCGCCGCGCTGAGCGCCACGCAAGGAAGCCACGCGGGGCTTGGGCGGCGAGGCGGAACGGGCGGATGACGTACGCCGCCGCTGTCCCAACGGTTCCATAGCGAGCAAGCGGATCGGACTTTCGCAGCGTGTCGCGAGGCGGCGTGAGCTCTGACGCGAGATAGCCGAGCTTGCCGGCGAGGCCGGGTGTCCGCTGCAGGCGTTCGAATCCCATGGCCGTCGGCGGCGGTATGGTGCTGCGCAGGATCACGTCGGCCGACCTCGTACCCGTCAGCTCGAGCCGACGAGAGAGGGCGACGCCCTCGGGAACGAATGAGAGGCCGATGGCCAGCGCCGGCTCCGCGCGAAGGCGACGAGCGAGCACGGCGGCTTCCCGCCAGGTCTCGGCGGGCACCTGGTTGACGGCACGTACGAGATCCTCGAGTGGCGTTCCCGCCGGTCCGCTCGCAGCGGCATGCAGGGCGACGAGAAGTGTGCGCGCGGCCAAGCCGGGAACACGCACGGCGTCCTCATGGCCGCCAAGCGACAACGGCTCGGTCTCCCGGACGAGCTCCTCCCACAGCTGCTCATCGCTCGCTTGGACTCCCAGGAAGCCACGGTGCAGCTCGACACAGACGTTGTCTCGGGGGCGGTACCACTTCTCGTGGTGGCTCTCCTGCTGGATGCGCGTCGACTCAGAGGAGAGAGGTTCGAAACCGAGGCCGGCGGCGACGGCTTCCGCGCGGGGTAGCTCCGCCGGCGAGACGAGCAGGTCGATGTCCCAGTAGTGGCGGGTCTCGTCTTTCGCGTACAACCAGCGCTGGGCCGAGGGGCCTTTCAGCAGGATGCTGCGGATGCCTGCAGCTTCGAGGGCGGCGGTAAGCTCGACCGCCGCACTGTCGCTCCGGCGCCTGTGGGCTGCCTCGTCCGCGAGCCGAGAAGGGGCGGGATCAGACAGAGCGGCAAGCGTAACGAGCACCGCCCGCTCGATGTCTGGACTCAGTCCTCTGCTCGAAGATCCCCGGCGAGCAGGAGGTCGTTGCCGGCCCGATAGACGGATTGGTTCGTGATCTGGAGCCCGCTTGCGACCGAGACGATGTCGAGATCGCCCACGGCCTCCGTACCCGCGCCGAGGATGGTAGGGGCGATGCCGACGATCACCCGATCGGCGAGTCTCGCCTTCAGGAACGACGTGATCACGCGGGCGCCTCCCTCGACGAGCACGGAGCGAACGCCGATGCGACGCAGGAGCCGCAGTGCCTCAGCCGCATCAACGCCGGCGGGGTGGGCGCCGACGGAGTGCACGGCAACACCGTGACTTCGAAGAACGAGCTGGCTCGCGGGCCGCGCCTGCGTCGTGGAGATGACCATGGTGGAGGCGTCGTCTTCGAGTATCCGCGCGTGTGTCGGCACTCGTAGGGTCGAGTCGAGGACGACGCGGAGGGGTGACGCACCCGGGACCAGCCGCACGGTTAGTTGCGGATCGTCCGCAAGGACCGTCCCGATCCCGACGAGGACGGCGTCGCTCGTCGCCCGCAGCGCGTGCGAGATTCGCCTCTCCTCTTCTCCGCTGATCCATTTGCTGTCGCCTGTTCGCGACGCGATGCGCCCGTCGAGCGTCTGCGCGTACTTCAGGACGACGTACGGGCGCAACGACGATTCGCGTACGTCCCCGAGCAAATCCAGCACGTCTACTGCCTCGGCGAGCATCTCCGGCGCGGCCACGGACGCAGCGGCGTGATCGAGGCGGCCGTGTTTCGACCGGAGGTACGTGGAGTTTCGCGTGTGCGGCGAGATCGACGCCGAGACGACCTCTTCGACCACGATTCCCTTGCGGCGCAGACCTTCCACCTTTCGGGGATTGTTCGTGACCAGCCGCACCGACCGGACGCCGACCAGCTCCAGGCAGCGAGCCGCTTCCGCGTAGTCACGGATGTCTGCGGGAAACCCCGAGCAGATGGTTCGCGTCGACCGTGTCGTGTCCGTTCTCCTGGAGGACGTAGGCGCGCAGCTTGTTCACGAGTCCGATGCCGCGCCCCTCGTGCCCGGTGGCGTACACGAGCACGCCACGTCCTTCCTGCCCGATGGCCCGCAAGGCGTTGCGGAGCTGGAGCCCGCAATCGCAGCGCCGCGACCCTAGGGCGTCCCCCGTCAGGCATTCGGAATGCACACGTGTGAGAACGGATGAGCCGTTGCCGATCTGCCCCTTGACCAAGACGACGTAGACGCATCCCGAGGGGTACTCGAAGGCGCGCAGCTCGAACTCCCCGTTGTCGGAAGCGAAAAGCGTCCGCGCAACCTCCACCGGTCCTTCGCGCACGCCAATAGGGGCCTCCGCCTCCACTCGCGTTCGATTCAAGCGATTCCCGAACGGTTTTGCAAGGCATCTCCGGCGTTCACGGCGGTCGAGGCAGAGTTGTCTCGCGCCTCCGGCCGAAGTCGCAGGACCCGATGATGACAGTGGTCGCACACCAAGACCTCGCCGGCCGGAGTCAACCGTGCCCATCGCGGTTGGTTGAGGAACGGGAGCTGTGTTCCCGGGATCGACGCGAGCTCCCACAGCAGCTCGCCCGACTCTGTCGCCGCGAGGACGCGGTTGTTGCCGGTGTCGGCGACGACGAGAACACCGCTCGATGAGACCTCTGCGTACCGGGGGCCGCTGAGCCGCAACCAGCCGGAACCCGAGCGCAGCGCGCGCAGCTCCACTACCCCTTCTCCATCCGCTCCCACCCACAAAAGGCGGTCGTTGCCCGAATCGCAGACGAGGACGACACCGTTCTCCAGGAGCTGGGCGCTGTGCGGGTCCGCGAGCTCTGCCACGCCCCCGCGGCCGATCGTCCGGAAGACACGGCCGTGCCAGTCCGTCTCGACGACGAGCCCGAGAGGCGCGTCGGCGATCAGCAGGTGGCCGTTCGGGAGCAGGCGGACGTCGTGCGGGTCGCCAAGCGGTTGTCCGCCGTCGAGCTGGAGGCGGTCGAGCTGGCGCAGCATCTCCCCGGAGGGAGCGACCTCGACTACACGCCTGTTCCGGCCATCGGCGACGAGGAGGGAGCCGGAGGGGAGCATCCGCGCGCATCGCGGCCAGAAGAGCTGTGCGGATCGTTCCAGCGGCCATGGCTCGAGCCCTCCGTTCTCCACGACGACCACGCGATCGTGCGCCGTGTCCGCGACGAGCAGTGCGCCGTCCTCGAGCGTCTCGACGGACCGGGGAAACGAAAACCACCTGCGCTGGGCCGGTGGCTCGCCGAATTGGACGGCGATCTCACCGCCATCGTCGTACTCGACGACGCGGCGGTTGCCGGCATCGCAAACGAGCAGGTTGCCGTCCGACAGTTCGACGGCAAATGTCGGCGAGGAGAGACCCTCCGCCGGGTGCGGCAACTCTTCGACCTTGCCGTCGGTCGCCACCTTCAGGACGCGGTCGTTGCGGGTGTCCGCGATCAGCCATGCACCGTCTCGCGCCTCGCAGGCGGCGCGCGGGCTCGAGAGCCGATTGCCGCGCCTGCCCGGGTCGCGCCAGCGTCCCACCTGCTGGACGACCGAGCCGTCGCGCGCGAGCTCGACCACGACGTGGCAGAACTCGTCCGCGACCAGGAGGTTTCCGTTGCGGAGAAGCTGGACGCTGCCCGGGTAGCCGAGGCGGTCGAGGTGAGGCAGGTACCAAAGGAGGCTCCCAGTCGCGTCGATCTCTACCACGTCGACGGCGAAGGTGTCGTCGGCGAACGCCACGAGGAACGTGCCCTGCGGCGTCGGCGAGGCGATCAGCGGCATCCGCTTGGACAGTCGAGAGAGATCGAGCGTCGAAACGCGCTCACCCGCGGGCGACAGCAGTACGAGCTGCCACTGGGTCACGCGCAGGATCGCGAGCGACTCGCTTGCGAGGAAGCCGTACGCGTCGTCGTCCCCCCATTCCGCCGAATCCGCGAGCACGGCGCCGTACGGGTCGAGTCTCAATGTCCGGTACCACGCCCGCAGAGGGAGCGATTTCCCGATCGCGAGCTCGTCGGCGACGACCGTCGTCCCATCTGCGGCGCGCGCCGCGAACACGGGGTAGCGCAGCCCCGGGGACCGAGAGCGGCCGCCCCGTGCGGCCGTTTCGAGCGGGCCATACGAGATGCCCACCTCGTCGACGAGCGCGAAGTCCATCTACGAACGGCCGAGCCGGATCTCGCGGTCGCAGCGAGCGACGTCCTCTCGCCGGGCGAAGTCGTCCACGACATGGCGCGTCCTGAACTCACGGCAGAGCCCCTCGACGACGAGGACGCGCTCGGACGCCGACTGCTCCTCGCGTGCGCGAGCAGGCGTGGGCTCCGCGGATCGAGTGTCGACCGATGCCATGTTCCGCCCGACCTGAGCCGGAGGTCGCGACGTTAGCCATCTCCGTCCGAGCTCGTCAAGGAGACAGGCTGCTGCACCAGGCCGTTGTCACCGCCCTTTACGGCTCCACGACTATCGTTCGGGCCGTCGTGATCGCCGTTTCGTTCTCGCCGGCGCATATTCGGCGCAATCGTCTGGCGCGACTACTTGAACAAGCGGTCGTACCGCCTCGCGTTCGCGCTCGACGTCTTCAACGGCGCTCCTGACGCTCACGATCTCCGGCTCGCTCGGCGAGTATTAGCTCGTCGTGCTCAGGCCCCGGAGCGACGACTCGAGCAAGCCGTGGTTGGGAGCACGACCGGCACTGCCGCCGTCGGTCGTGCTCGGCAGCTGGAGGCGGGGCGCCCTGCCCCCACCTCTGGACACCGGTCGCGTGACCTTGTACGTCAAGGCCCGAAACGGCATCTGGCAGCTCATCCGGGCTCTAGGGGTGCAGGAGACCGAGGTCGTCCTCGTCCCTTCCTACAACTGCGGCGCGGAGCTCGACGCCGTTCTCAAGGTGCCTGCGACGGCTCGCTTCTATCGTGTCGACGGATCGGCCCGGGTCGACTTCGACGATCTCCGGCAGGCGATCGACGCGCGAACGCGCGCGGTTCTGGTGACGCACTACTTCGGGTTGCCGCAGCCTGACCTGCCGGCGATCGTGGAGCTCTGCCGAGAGCACGACCTGTTCCTGATCGAGGACTGTGCGCACGCGCTCTATTCGACACACGTCGGTCGCTCGCTCGGTACGTTCGGCGACGCCGGCATCTTCAGCCTGTGGAAGACGCTTCCGCTGCCGAACGGCGGCGCGGTGCTCGCAAACCGTGCGCTGCCTCTCGAGGGCGGAACGGTTCGTCCGTCCCTCGGGATGTCCCTCACCCCTCTTCGGTTGCGCCTCGAAGCGCACCTGCTCTTCCGCTACGGGCGCGCAGGTTGGGCGGCGAGCAGGATCTCCGATCGGGTCGCGCGCCTCGCAGCAGGCTTCCGGAGGCGGGTGTCCTCCCGCGCTGCGCCATCGCCCGCCACGCTCGAGCCGTCCCCGAATCCCCACGTCACCTTCGATCGATCGACGGCGGACTGGTCGATGAGCCAAGCCGCTGTTCGCATTGCAGGCCGAAGCCCCCACGCCCAGATCGCGCGGCGCCGGCGGCAAAACTACGAGTTTCTCGCCGCGGAGCTCACTGATGTTTCCGGGGCGCGGCTTCTTCATCCGATGCTTCCCCCTGGGACGTGTCCCCTCAGGCTCCCCCTCGTCGTGGAGGAGCCGCTGCCCCTACTGCGCGACCTCGAGACGAACGGCATCGAGGCCGAGCTCTTCTGGAGTGATTTCCATCCGGCATTCCCGGCGCAGGAGTTCCAGGAGAGCACCTACCTGAAGACTCACGTCGTGGCGTTGCCGATCCACCAGGACCTCGATCAAGACCTGCTGGCGCGCGTTGCGGAGGTCGTCCGCCGGTGGTCCCGGGGCCGATGACCGGACCTGCCCGTCCGCGACCCGCGGTCGCGCTCGTCAGGCGCGGTAGCTCCGCGCCGATCAACGGCATCCTCGGCGCGCTGAAGGAGCTGCTGCCGGGATACGACGTCGAAGTCGTCGACGTCCAGGAGGTGATGCGCGCAGAGGGGCGGGTGTTCAAGGCTCGCGCGCGCCTCGCCGCTCTGCAGGAGTTCACGCGGCTGCTGCTTCTGAGGCGCGAGAAGATGCATGGCGCCGGCGGCTGCCTTATCCGCACCACCTACTACCAGGAGCGGCTGCGGCGGCGCCTGGCGGAACGCCTGTCGCAGCGCGAGTACGTGTTCACGCTCCAGACGGAGTCCCTATTCGACGGGAGCCTCCCGGGCGTCCCGCACTTCGTGTACACAGACCATGCAGAGCGCCAGTGCCTCGATCTTCCGGGTTTCTCACCCAAGCAGCTCTTCCCAGCGCGGTGGCTCGCTCGTGAGACGTCGATCTACGAGAACGCCGCCGTGGTCTTCACGATGAGCGACGCCACTCGCCGATGCCTCGTCGAGCAGTACGGATGTCTGGAGGACAGGGTGGCCTGGGTACGCGCCGGGACGAACGCACCGCAGGCCGACGGGGAAGTCTCGGCTCCGCATCGGTATGAGAACCAACGGATCCTCTTCGTCGGTGCGAGATGGGAGCCGAAAGGGGGTCCCGAGCTGGCCGCCGCCTTCGAGCGGGTGCTTGCGTTGCATCCTCGAGCCGAGCTGACCATCGTCGGTTGCTCGCCGGAGCTCGATCTTCGGAACTGCGAGGTCGTGGGCCCGATCCCCGTAGAACAGGTCGGGGGCTACTACGATCGCGCAACGGTCTTTTGTCTCCCCACGCGCCGTGAGGCATACGGCATCGCCTTCCTCGAGGCGCTCGCGCACGGGCTGCCGGTGGTCGCGACGCGGGTCGGCGCGCTCCCTGAGCTCGTCTCCGAGGGCCAGACCGGCTACCTGGTCGACGTCGGCGACGTGGACGCGCTCGCTTCACGGCTGACGGCACTGCTGGACGATCCGGAGACATGCCGCCGCTTGGGTCTCGCCGCGCGCCGGGTCGGCGCGACGTACACGTGGGCGAGAACGGCCGAAGCAGTCGTCCGGCGCATCGAAGAAGTCGTTGGTCCGCTGTAAGCGATGAAACCGATCGCAGACAGCGTGCACCACGAATTCGCCCAGCTCCTCGAGCTGCAGCCGTACACCGTGGTCATGGACAATCTCGTGATCACGGTGGAGGAGGATGTCTTCCCTCCGGACCTCGGCCGCTGCGCACGCAACATGGCGAAGATCGGTGGCGAGTACCGGCCGAGGCGCGCCCTCGACATGGGCTGCGGCTCGGGGTACCTGGCGCTCGCGCTCAAGCAGCAAGGCGTTCCCGACGTCTGGGCGCTCGACGTGCACGAGCCGGCGATCTCCTGTGCGCGCCAGAATCACGAGCAGAACCGACACGTCGGACCGCTGACCATCGCCGTGAGCGACCTGTTCGACGCCGTCCCGCCCGGCCTCAGCTTCGACCTGGTCGTGTTCAATCAGCCGTTCGCGCCCGCGGGCACCAAGGCACTGTGCGGCTGCGGTTCCGACGGCGGGTACGAGATCAGCAGGCGCTTCCTCGTCGACGTGCGGGCTCGTCTCGCGCCAGGAGGGAGCGTCGTGATGCCGTTCTCCGATCGGGCCGCTCCGGAGAACGACCCTGCGCTCGTTGCTCGCGAGCTCGGCTACGAGACGAGGACGCTCCTGCATGCGTACTACGAGGAGTCGAACAACTTCATCTACGAGATCCGCCCGGCGCCGTAAGCGCCGCCTTCCAGGCTCCCGGGCCCAGCCGATACATTCGGCCGGTGCTGACCAGCATGAAGGAGCTTCTCTAGCCAGATGTATCCCGAGGGCCTCGTCTTCGGCGTCGTCGACTCTCCGTTGCCCGACCCTGGGCTCGGACACAAGCTCCGCGACCTCACGATCTCGTGGTCGCGATACGACTATCGCGGCCTCATCCTCGAGGATCGGACGATCGTCGCCGTACTCGAGCAGGCCGCCGAGCTCGGCTACAGATGGTGCTTGGTGCAGAGAGTTGGGAACATCATCCTGGAGCGCTGGGAGGTTGACGGAGCTCAAACGCGCCTCGACCATCGCGTGTCGGAGTGGATCGCCGAGCACGACTTTCTGGCGCTCGGCGCCGCCGGCAACGACCACTGTCTTCTGGTCGACGTGCGCCGCTGGGACGAGCTCGGACGTCCCGATATCCGCCCGCCTCTCGTCGACGACGTTGGGGAAGAGCTGGACGGGCGTTGTGTCGCGCTCGGCCGCCTCTCGTCGGACGAGCGAAGCCGCCTGGCCCGATACATGGGAAGCGGCATCGGAACCTACGACGACGACCGGGTGAGCTGGCAAGACCCGCGTACCGGCGTCTTCCTGAAGGAGGTGCAGCGGCAGGTGGCCAACGCGCCGCGCGGCGTCTTCCTCTGGAATCTCGAGCCGCACGACGACGTCCGCAACCTGCCGAACGGCTTCGAGCCGCCGATTACGACGCTCTATAGCGTGGCGGCGGGCTTCAAGCCGAACATGATCCTCGAGTCACTCGGCTTCGACGCGAGCACGCGCGTCGTCTTCTTCGACTGCAGCGCGAGGGCGCTCGAGGTCAAGCGCCTCCTGCTCGAGGAGTGGGACGGCCGCGACTTCCCGGCGTTCCTCCCCCGCCTCTTCCAGAACATGCCGTCTCATTCCGCGCACTACCACCTGTGGGACGGCGCCACGCCGGAGACACTCGACCCCAGAGCGGCGGAACGCGCCTGGGAACGCGAGCTCGAGGCCTGGGGCGGCGAGCGGGAGTTCGAGGAGCACTGGTCGCGGTATCGGCGGCTGCGCCACGAGTTCGTCCACTGCGATGTCCTCGGCGACGTCGCTGGGCTGCTCGCGCTCGTCGAGCCCGAGCGGAGCGCCGTGATCTGGTGGAGCAACGCCTTCTTCACCGTGTGGGGGAACTGGCTCTTCGACGCGCGCGACCGAAAGCGCCGCTACGAGCGGTGGATCGACGACCTCGCACAGCGGAATCGCGACCTCTTCCTGTACGGGTCCGACTTTTCCAACAGCAGCGTCAACGACGTCCAGGCGGCCGAGTATCGGGACGTGCTCCGCGAAGCAGCTTGCGACGAGCTCGTCCCGCTGGTAGTGAATGCCTGCGAGATCCGCTTCTAGGAAGGAGTGAGCCGTGACCGTTGAGATCAGCGTCGACAGGTTCGTCCGGCATCGCGGGCCGGTGACGTGCGCGGCGGGCATCCCGGGAAGCGATGACGTCGTGACGTCGGGCTACGACGGCGCGGTCGCGATCTACAACCTCGTGAACGGGAGCGTCGAGCTGCTCGGGTTTCACCGGCATCTGGTCAACCGCGTCGTCGTCGACGAAGGCGGCCGACGGGCTGCGTCGCCGTCCTCCGACTACACGACCGTCATCTGGGATCTTGCGGATCGACGTCCTGAGCTCGTCCTTCGCGGGCATGCGGACGATGTCGAGGATTTCGTGTTCGTCGACGAGAGCTACGGCGCGTCGGTGTCGCGTGACTGGCGCGTGCTCGTCTGGGATCTGCGGACAGGCGCGATCATCAATGTCCTCGAGGGCCACGAGAAGGACGTGCTGTCGATCAGCCACCACGAGGGGAAGCTGTTCACCTCCGGCGACGACATGACGCTCCGCGTATGGGATCTCGAGACGGGCCGTCAGGTGCAGGTCTGGGGCCCCTTCGAGTCGGAGACGGATACGTGCGCCATCGACCCCCTGCATCGACGGGCGGTGCTCGGCTGCGACGACGGCGTCGTCCGCATCTTCGACATCGACACCGGCCGGACTGTCGGAGAGATCGATGCCCACGCGTCGGGAATCAAGAAGGTGGCGGTCTCGCCGCGAACCGGCGACATTCTCTCGGCCGCGTACGACCAGCGGGTGATCGTGTGGGACGCCGTGAGCTTGACGCAGCGCGTGGAGCTCGAGGCGCGGCCGTCACTCTGGGAGCGCTCGTTCAACTGGTCTCCTGATGGAGGTCAGATCCTCGCCGGTACGTTCGACGGCACGGTCGTGACGTGGGACTCCGATACCGGCGAATGCGTAGCGGAGATCGGAGCCGACGCGGGCGCGCGCGGGAACGCGTGCTTCAACGAGGTCGCGGTCGCCGAGGACGGCGATATCGCGCTCGTGAGCGACGACGGCGTGGTACGGCTCGCGCGCTTGACGCCCGAGCGGGGCGAGTGGCTCACGGAGACGACACCGGCGTCGGGCGCGATTCTGATGAACGCGGTCGCTTGCTCGACCGCCCCCGCGCGAGTGCTCTGCGGCGCACACGATCACCGGCTGCACATCTTCGACCACGTAGGCGACGAGCTTCACGAACGAGCGCGAGCTCTTCCTGGGGGAGGGGCCGATCAACACGATCCGCGTCGCGAGCCACGCCGGCCTCGAAGGCTGCGGCCTTCGTCGGCTGCTACAGCGGCGCGATCGTGCGGGTGACGCCGGACGCGAGCGTGGCGGGCTCGTTCCGCGTCCACGAGAACGCTGTCAAGGCGCTTCGCCTCCACCCGGTCCTCCGCATCGGCGTCAGCTGCAGCGCCGATGGGATCCTCGTCTCCTGGGATTTGGACGGCGTTGTCCTGCAGCGCTTCCTCGGGCACATCGCCATCATCGACGACGTCGATATCGATCCCGGCGGAACCCGCGTCGCCAGCGTCGGCCGGGACTTCGTCCTCAAGGTGCACGAGCTCGAGAGCGGACGTCTGCTCCACACCGTCTCGCTCGGACGCCGCTCCCCCAAGGCGGTCTGCTTCTTCGACGACGAGACGGTGCTCGTCACGAACTACTGGGGCGAGCTGATCCGGGTGACGCTTCCCGACGAGCAGGTCCTCCGCCGACAGATCGCAACCAACGGCATCAGCTCCGCCGCTCGCGCCGGCGACCATGTCGTCGTCACCTCCTACGACGGGAGCGTCTATCTCGTTCGCCCTGCCGACCTGGCGATTGCGAACGTGCTTTCGGCGATGCGTCAGCGCGTCGACCAGCACGGTCGCCCGGTCTGATTTTGAGCCTGGTCCGCTTCGTGATCCTCGCCGCGTCCCGGACCGGAAGCAACATGCTCTGCACGCTGATCGGCTCGCACGAGGACGTCCTCTGCCACCACGAGCTGTTCAACCCGCGCGGCGTCTTCTACGCGCTCGAGCTTCGCGACGGCACGTTCGACCTCGGGGGGATCCGCGAGCGGGATCGCGATCCGCTCGGCTTCCTCGAGCGCGTCTGGGCGGCCGACCTCGGGCACTCGCACGTCGGGTTCAAGATGACGCACCGGCAGAACGAGACGGTCCTCGACGCGGTCCTGCGCGACGCCGCCGTGCGCAAGATCGTTCTCCGGCGCCAGAACCGCGTCAGGACATTCGTCTCGCAGCGAATCTCGGAGGAGCTCGACCAGTGGGAGGTCTACAGCGAGGCCGATCTGGCATCCGATCGGCCGCGCGTCCATGTCGACGTGGCCGCGCTCCGCGAGAGCATCGCCGAAAACGAGGCCTACTACGACGAGATAGAACGCGTCCTCGACACGGCGGAGGAATCGTATCTCCGCGTTTCGTACGAACGACTCGTCGCGGGCGGCGAGCGAACACGCCTGCTCGAGTTCCTCGGCCTTCCAGACGCTACGCGCGCGGCCACGATGCTCCGCGTGCGCAGCGTCAGGCAGAACCCGGCTTCCCTCCGCGAGCTGATCACGAACTTCAACGAATTGGAGAACGCGCTCGCCGGGACCGCCCTTGCCGCGGACCTCGAAGGCTCCTGACGCGGATGCAACCACGCACTCCACCGGGGCTCCTCGACGGAGCGTTCGCCGCGTCCGAGCTGACGGGGCCGGACGAGTGGTGTGCGAGCCACGGTGCGAAGCCGCGATCACCAGAGCTCGGCGCCGGGATGCTCTATTACGCGCTGACCTACTCCCTCCGCGCGCCCGTCTGTGTCTGCCTCGGCTCGGGTGGCGGCTTCGTGCCCCGGATGATGCGGCAGGCGCAGCGGGACCTCGGGCTGGTACCGAGCCGCACCATCCTCGTCGACGGGGGCGACGCCGTCGCGCCCGACAAGAAGCGAATCTGGGGGTCCCCGACGTGGACGGCCTCCGATTCCTGGTTTCGCACCCGCTTCCCGGACGTCGAGGTCGTCCTCAGCCTGACCAAGACTGCGCACGAGGAAGTGTTCGCCCCCGCCGGCATCGAGATCGACTACCTGCACATCGACGCCGACCATCACTACGAAGGGGTGCGACTCGATTTCGATTTGTTCGCCCCTCTCGTGCGCGAGCACGGCGTGATCACGCTGCACGACAGCGTCGAACTACCGCGAGCCGTGCGGGGTCCCCCAGCTCGTGGAGGAGCTCCGGCAGGACGGCCGCTACGCGGTCGTCCAGTTCCCTGTCGCGTACGGCACCGCCGTCGTGCAGAGGAATCCGCAGCGGTGAAGATCCTGCTCCTGCAGGACCACATCTACCTGCCCTCGTACGGCGGCGGGGTCAAGGCAAACCGCCTGCTCCTCGAGGCGCTTGCCCGGCTCGGCCACGAGTGTGCCGCGGTGACCCCGGCCTTCGCTCCGAGCGCGGGCCCGGCGGACTCCGGGGAGTTTCGCGAGGAGATGCAACGACGCGACGTCGCCGTCCACGCTCCTGCTCCCGGTGTCTTCTCGTATCGCTTCCGGGGCGTGGACGTCGATGCGCTGCACTCACCGTCGCCGCGGCAGGTGCGCGAGCACATTGGTCGACGCGCGCGGGAGCTGAATCCCGACTGGGTGCTCGTCAACGACGACAAAGGCAGGGTGCTTCTCGACGCAGCGCTGTCGGCTGCCGGCCCCCAGCGCGTCGTGCTCGTGCTCCAGACGATCACGAACACGCCGTTCGGGCCGCTCGCGGTAGCGCCGAGCCCCGAGCACTCGCAGCGGATGCATGAGGTGCGGGCGATCGTCACGATCAGCGGCTTCCTGCAGAGCTACGTCGCCCGCTACGGCGGTCTGGAGTCGACGGTGCTCCGGCTCCCCGTCTACGGCGACGGCCCGTTCTCCGCGGCCCGGCGGGACCATGGGTACGTGACGATGGTGAATCCGTGCCTCGAGAAGGGAGTCGACGTCTTCCTGCCCCTTGCACGGCAGATGCCCGAGGTCGAGTTCGGGGCGGTCCGAGGCTGGGGGACGGACGCCCCGCTGCTCAAAGCGCTCGAGGAGCAGCCGAACATCCGGATCTTCGAGCCGGCCGACGACCTCGACGACGTCCTGGCCTCCACACGAGTGCTGCTCGCGCCGTCGTTGTGGCCGGAGACGTTCGGCTACATCGTCCCAGAGGCCATGCTCCGTGGCATTCCGGTTCTCGCCAGCGACGCGGGCGGCCTGCGGGAGGCCGCGCTGGGCGCGGCGACGCTCCTGCCGGTGGCGCCGCTCGAGCGCCGCAACGGGCACTATGTCGCTCCTCCGCAGGACATCGGGCCATGGAAGGCGGCGCTGCAGAGGCTGCTCGCCGACCCGGACGAGTACGATCGCCGCGCCGCCGAAGCACACGAGGCCGCGGCCGCGTTCGTCCGCACGGCGCGAGCCGACCGCTTCGAGTCGTTCCTCGGCGCGTTGAGCGAGCGCTGATGGCGACCGCGCGCGTGGCGATCGTCGACGCCTATTCCTCGGGCGCGCTGCTTGCTCCGGCCTTTGCGAAGCACGGCCGCGAGTGCGTCGCCGTCCACAGCAGCCGAGAGATCCCGGATCTCTTCCGCTCCTCGTTCGTTCCCGGCGATTTCGTGACTGTCATGGACGCCGAGAGTGGCACTTCGGCGACGGCGGCGGAGCTCGCACGGCTCGGCGTGCGCCACGTCCTCGCCGGCTCCGAGCCCGGCGTCGAGCTCGCCGACGAGTTGTCCGAGCGCCTCGGGCTGCCGGCGAACGGCAGCGCTCGGCGGTCCGCCCGCCGCGACAAGTACCTGATGGGTGAGGCGGTCCGTTCGCACGGCCTCCGCACGCCCACTCAGTTCCACTCGCCGGAGCTCGACAAGGTGCAGGCATGGGCACGTGACCAAGCGCGCTGGCCGGTCGTGGCGAAGCCGCTCCGCAGCGTCGCCTCCGATTCGGTCGCCGTCTGCAAAACCGACGCCGAGCTCGGCCGGGCGCACGCGGCGATCGCCGCGCGGACGAACGTCCTCGGCAGAAGGAACGAGTCCGTCCTCGTGCAGGAGTTCGTCGACGGTCCGGAGTACGTCGTCGACACGGTCAGCCATGCCGGACATCACCGCGTCGCTGCACTCTGGCGCTACCACCGTCCAGCCGACGGTCTCGCGCCGGGCGTCTTCTACGACGCGATCGAGCTCCTACCGTACGAAGGCGAGCGTCAGAAGTCGCTGCTCGAATACGCCGGCCGTGTGCTCGACGCCCTCGAGATCCGGTATGGCCCGGCGCACACGGAGATGATCTGGGCGGATGGTGACGGCCCGGTTCTCGTCGAGACCGGAGCGCGGCTGAGCGCCGGCAACAACGCGACCATCAGCGGGCTGTGCGGCGGTCCGTGCGCCCTCGATCTGACCGTGGAGGCGTGCCTCGATCCAGATGCTTTCAGGGCAGCACCGCAGCCCCGCCTCACGGGCGCCGCAATGAACTGCTTCCTCGCCCCGCCGGCGGGTGCCCGGCTGCGGGAGCAGGCGCCGCTGGACGAGATTCGCCGCCTCGCCTCGCTTCCACCGGCTGTCGATCGCTCGGCATCAAGGCCGGCATCCCGTCGCCGGCGTCGTCACGCTGGTCGCCGCCGATCCTCTCGTCGTCCGCGACGACCTGCGGCGCCTCCGGGAGCTCGAGCGCACGATGCTGTACGAACCGGCCGCCGGGGCCGAGTCCGGGAGCTGAGACTTCGTGGCACGCCGTGCCTGGTGACACCGGCCCGGAAGAGGCAAGAGACGGGGAAGTTTCCTCCCGGCGGGCTTCTTCGAGTTCTTCCCGGATCTCGTCCGCGACCGGGCCAGGTTCGGCCCACTCTTGGGGCGCATCGAGACTCCGCTCTTTCTCGCCGATACCGCCATCCTCGTTGACCGCTACACGAGCCTTCGCGAGACGCTCGAGCGGCTGTGGGGGCCGTCGGCGATCGCCTACTCGTTCAAGACGAACTACGCAGTCGCGGAGTCGCGCGTCCTGCAGGAAGAGGGCGCCTGGGCCGAGGTCGTATCCGGCCGCGAGTACCGGCTGGCGCGGAGGCTCGGCTACGCCGGCGAGGAGATCGTTTTCAACGGCCCGTACAAGCGCGACGACGAGCTTCGAAACGCGCTGCGCGACGGCGCGCTGATCCACGTCAACGACCCGCCGGAGTTGGAGCGCCTGCTGGCCCTGTTGCCTCCGCCGGTGGTCGGGCGTGAGGATCGGGCTCCGCGTCGCGGCCGGCCCCGGCGTCGGGCCGAGCCGGTTCGGATTCTCGCTGGCCCGCGGTGAGGCCGACGCCGCTGTCGCCCGTGTCGCGTCGGTCGACGGCGCGGAGCTGGCAGGCCTCCACCTTCATCTGAAGGGCGACACCGACGATCCCGCTTCGTATCGCGAGGCGGCGCGCGAGCTCGCTCGCTTCATCGCGGACGTGACGCCGCGCTTTGGAGGGAAGCGGCTCGCTTCCATCGACCTCGGCGGAGGGTTCCCCGCGCACGGACCGAAGCCGCGCAGCCGCGACCGCTGGGCGCCCCGGCCGATCGAGGAGTACGTGGAGGCGATCACCGAAGAGCTCGCGCCAGGGCTTGCGGCGAACGAGCGCCCGACGCTGATCCTCGAACCGGGGCGCTATCTCGTCGCGGATGCGATCGTCTTCGTGTCGGAGATCGTGCGTGTGCAACGCGACGCCGGGCTCCAGCTCGTCACGTGCGACGGAGCTGTCTCGATGCTTCCCCTGACGCACTACTGCCCTCAAGTCGTCCGCGTGTTCTCTCGAGAGCTCGAGCCTCGCTCCGGCGCACCCGAGCCTTCGATCGTGTTCGGCGCCTCCTGTCGCGAGAACGATGTCCTCTACCGCGGCTTGTTGCCTCGAGCGACGGCGGGCGAGTATCTCGTCTTCTACGCCGCCGGCGCGTACAACTCGACGTTGAGCCCGGCGTTCATCTTCGACACACCGCCCGTCGTCTTCGCCTGATGGCCGCTGGAAGCGAGGTCGAACGACTTTGCGGCGCGAACCGGATCCTCGTTCTGGGTCCGAGCGGGTCCGGCAAGACGCAGCTTGCGCTTCGACTCGGTGAGCTCCTCGGTCTTCCCCTGGTCCACCTCGATGCTCACCGCTGGCGCCCCGGCTGGGTCGCGCTGGCCGACCGCGACTGGCGGCCAGTCGTTGTCGAGCTGACGCGGGCGCCCGAGTGGATCATGGACGGGACGTACGAGAGCACGCTCGATCTGCGCATTCCCGCCTCCGATGCGGTGATCGTGCTCGAAGTGGGACGTTTGAGGTGCCTGTTGGGCCTCCTCCGCCGGCGGTTCCTCGATGGAAGGGGCCGGCGTCCCGACGCTCCGGCAGGCCAACGGATCGACCGCGCGTTCTTGCGCTATCTGTGGCGCTACCCGGTGGCGACGCGCCCGCTGCTGCTCGCGAAGCTCCGCGAGCATGCCGAGGGCAAGACTGTCGTTGTGGTTCACGGGCGCCGCCAGGTGCGCCGACTGGTGGAAGACGTCCGGCGCCTGAAGTCGCGCTTAGCCGGGGGTTGACGCGGCAGGCGGCGCTGCCCGCCGCCACCCAAGTCGCGGACATGCTGGGAACCCGTAGGGGGGTCAATCGGTGCGGATGATGCCATTTCGCAGCGCATTCCATTTCCACGCCACGGAAGTCGGTTGGTTCTATTGGTGAAGAACTCACGGGATGCGTGAGATTGGCTTGCATCCATTCCTCAAGCCATTCGTTCACGACCAGATCGAAGCTCAAAGTAATTCTTTCATCCTCCGCGCCGTTGATGAGCGTATGAACTTGGTCCGTATCAAAGAAATTCACAAACCCCGGATCCAAATAGAACAACTCGACGACGTCTGAGCAGGCATCATGCAGCTGTTCCATATTGAACCAGATGTCTCCGTTCCGATCTCCTGTGAATCCTGACGAATCGGTATCGAAGCGTCTGAGATCGAGTCCGTTGACTGCAAGTAAGAGGAACGCTTCTTTGCTCGTGTTGATCGGAATTTGAAAACGGGCGATATCGCGTCCACGATCCTTGTCATCATGAAAGGCGTACGCTGAATGGGGGGCCCGGCGCAACAGCCGGAACGCTGTTTTCTCTGTCTGAAAACTGTCAAAGATACTCTTCATATAGGGGCACGCGTCGAGCGCACCACTAAAGGGAACATTGTTGTGATGCGTCCGATACGGCGCGTAAATCTGGTCTGCCGAAGGTAGCGAAATAGCGTTTCGATATGGTCCTTCGTCGAACTCGAGAAAATTCCGGGCAATCCCGATTTCCGTACTCAGACGCGCGACATCATAAAGCTGTTCACCTCGTATGACTCGAGCCACGTCTGTCCTCCGTATGTGGGTCGAAGGATGAGATTATCGTGACGTCGACCAGTCCGCCCCTGCGTGCGGCGGATCGATTGAACAGCCCGTCGCTCCGCGCCAGCCGGCTCAGGTAGTCCCACAGCTGGACCGCGGTGGAGCACCGGCCCTTTCTATCCTCGGCGGCATAACGCTGGCTTGGGCTGGGGACAAGCTTCGGCCAGGGAGGAGTCACGACTCAGCGCATGGCGACCCCGGGGCCACCCGCGGGACGGCGTATCGCGGAGCTCTGAGATCGCGGCTGGAGAAGTCCAGCGCGGCCGCGAGGTTCTTCGCCCGTGCGTCCCGAACGGAAAGCGGCTCGAGGTGCCAGCGCCACTCGATCAGCCTCAGGATCGAGGCATGGTCGTACGTCCCATGCGCGACGTAGCGGCGGCGAGCGAAAGGCGAGATCAGGAGGCAGGGGACGCGAAAACCGCGCAGCGCATGAGCTGGATCGACGTCGGGCGCGCGCGGCGGCGGCACATGGTCGAAGAAGCCACCCCATTCGTCGAACGTGATCACGAGCAGCGTCCGGCGCCAGGCCGGGCTCGTCGTCACGGCTCGGTAGACCTCGTTCAGGAACGACTCGCCTGCGCGGATGTCGGTGTTCGGGTGGTCGTCGTTCCCACCAAAGACCGGCTCCACGAACGCGACGTTCGGGAAGATCTCCCGACCTGCAGTCGGCGAGGAACCGTGAGTATGGATAGGTGATGCGATCGTACTTGTCGCCCCAGTGCGGCGACAGGAAGGAGAGGTTTCCCACGTAGTAGGCGCCGCGGAGCCGCCGGGCGGCGAGGCGGTCCCAGATCGTCGGCAGCGTCGAAGGGCCCCAGGAGTTGATCATTCGGTCGGTCATGCCCGTGTGTAGGTAAAGGCGATTCGGCTCCGTCGAGCCCATGATCGGGCTGAAGTAGCGGTCGCAGACCGTCCAGTAGGGCGCGGCTCTCCCCAGGAACGGCAGATCCTTCTGCGTGTAATAGCCGATCGCGAACAGGTCGGTCGAGCCTGAGCGGAGGAAGCCGTCGCACTTGCCGCCGTTGTACTGGATCAGCCCGCCCTCGTGCGTGTGATCGGGGTCGTGGTAGGCACATCCCGCGTAGTCAGGAGCGAGCGGGAACGTTGGATGGGCGACACCGTTCCGGTCGGTGTAAACGAGGTCGGCTTGCCGGCCGTCCGCGTGCGGAAGCCAGCCGAGGAGATGGTCGAAAGAGCGGTTCTCCATCATCACGACGACGACGTGCCCTAGTCCAGAGCGCTCGGGTCGCGGGAGCGTTGTCGCGCCGAGCGAGCGGGCGATCGCGTTCGGGGCTGCGAGCGAGGAGAGGGCCAAACCCCCGACGCCCTCAAGGAAGCGTCGCCTCGACACCGGCGAGGCCCAGGGCTCGGCCATGGACAGGTTATAGCTCCGCGGTTGGCGTTCCGCCGACCCCTTCAAACGAACCTGTCGGCCACCCCGACCTTCAAACCGCCTTACCAGGCACCTCCGCCTCCGCCACCGCCGCCACCACCGCCGCCCCCGGAGAAGCTTCCGCCGAAACCGGAGCTCGAGCTGAAGCTGGAGCTCGATGAGGAGGAGGGCGAGGCGGGCGGCGTGAGCGCCGAGGCGAAGCCGCCGACGAGGCTCTCGATACCGAGAGCGCTCGCTCCGGAGCCGGGACTGCCGTTCGCGCTGATCCAGTAGATCGAGCTCTGGTCATGCATCTCCTGGGGCATGTGCAGATGCGCGGCAGCGAGCACTCGGCCGGCGATACCGAACGAGATTCCGTAGACGAGGTAGCGCTCCCAGAGCTCGATCGTGGACGGCGGTGCCTCCTCCAGGCGCGGGAAGTCCGTCAGGTAGCGCCGAAACGCCGCCCAGCGTTCCGCCTCGAGCTGGGCCGGCCCGCTCCGCTTGCGCCAGAGTCGGACGTTGAACGCCGCCACGATCAGAACTAACGCGTTGGGGAAGCAGCTGAGCCCGAACACGATGAGGAGGACATCCCTCCACGCCGGTGCCTCCGAGCTGAAACTGACTCCTCCGACTACGAGCAGCACGATGCCGCTGACGATGAAGCCGGGAATCGACCAGCCCAAGACCCTGCCGCCGCTACCGGGCACGTACCACTTGCGCGTGCGGATCTCCTTCGAGATGCCGGACTGGAAACGGACGAAGCGCCGGGCGTTCTCCGTGCGCTCCGCCGCGATTCGTCCCTGAAAACGGGACAGAAGCACTGGGCCTTTGTCGAGCACGTCGTCGGCGACTTCTGCCACCGGCTTCTCCACCTCTCTCAGGTCGTCCCCGGTGTCACCTCGCTGCAACTCGAGGTCGGAAACGCTCTCGGTCCTTTCACCGCTCCAGCGCTTCTGCTCCGAGTTGACCGGCGTCGCCTTGTAGCGACCGCGCTGGATGAGGTCGAAGAGCGTGGCGGTGAAGACAAGCGCGACGCTGACCGCGCTCTTGCTCTCGTGGAGCAGAGCCGGGACGAGCGCGGGCGGCAGATCGGTCGGCGGTTGCTGCTCGTACTCCCGGTCGTAGCCGGTGCGCGGCTCGCGTCCGTACACGAGCCAGACGAGCAGGATCAGGAGCAGCGCAGGCCCCGCGGCGAACAGGAGCAGGAAGGCGATCGTTCGCGGCAGGTGGTCGAGGGCATCGCGCACCTTTCGGCGACCGTGTTCGTGCTTCTCGACAGCAGCCTGCTCCTCGGCGACGATGGACTCGAGCCCGGAGCCGCGCACGACGCGGGCCCCTGCGGTCGACGAGACCAGTCGCCGCGGAAACACCACCCGCATCTCCACGAACTGCTTCGGCGGCACGTTCGAAGCGGTCAGCAGCGCGACGGTCGGCTGGCGCTCGACCGTTCCCTCTACGCGCTGCGGATGACCCCACACGCGGTATCGCGGCCCGCGCGCCTCACCCGGCAGGGCGACGGACGCGCCCAGCCTGCTGAGCGCGACGGGCCACTGCTCGCCCCATACCTCGAGGTCGACGTCGACGACGTCGTCGTAGGCGACGGAGACCCCGCGAAGCCGATATGCGATCGTGAACTGTCGCGCCTCGTCGGCTGCCTGGTAGTGCCACACGATCCGGACCCGGTCGGGTAGCCGAGCCACGCCGAACGTGTCGGGTGCGCCCGCGCTACCGAGCTCGGCCGACGCGCCCGGCCGATAGATCCGGTTTCCGTGCCCCTCGACGACCGAGATGCGATCGAGCTTCTCCCCCGGGCGCAGCGGGATGTCGCGGTAGGCACCGGTGAACGTCCCGGAGTAAGCGAAGAGGATCTCCTCCTTGACGAGCAAGGAGCTATCCGGCGCGACGGTGACGCTGACGTTCGCCAGCGGCAGTGAGTAGCCCTTTGCTCGCGCAGCCGCAGGCAAGAGCGCCGCGCCGAGGAGCGTCAGCAGCAGGAGTCTGGAGGCTCTGCGGAACATACACACGCCTTTCGTTTCCAAATCGCTTTCCAGAAGACTCGGGTTGAGCCTTGCGTGGCCACGTCGGTAGTTCCTAGCGCCGTCATTCGCGCCGACGTTCGCCTCTTCGCCACGGCTACGTGTCACCAGCTTTCCACGTCGCGCAGGACGTGTCGAGTCGATCGGCCGCGACAGCCAGGGTGTGCGCCTGAACAGCGTGGCCGGCTAGACGCAAAGGGACAAGAGTCGTAAAGTCCCCTCGAAACCGGGTGTGACCGCGGATCAACGCGGCACCACAAAAGGGGGGATTCCATGAGGACGTTGCGCAAGCTGTCGTCAGTCGGGGCGATGCTGTTTCTGCTGGCCCTGCTCGTACCGCTGGGCGCAGGCGCTCGGCCGCCTTTGCTTGCGGGAGCTCCCAGCTCGCTGCCGTCTCTGTTCGGGCCCTTGCGGAGTGCGGCCGGCGCGCACTTGACCGTGACGCGCCTCAGTTCGGCGCCCGTCCACGCCCGCGCCGGTCACGCCTACGTGCTCCGCGGCGTCGTTCGGAACGAGGGGAGCGCCGCGGCGCGCGGCCGCGTCGTGGTTCATCTGCTTCGCGTGGGCAGCCGGCCGCTCGCCGTCGGAGGAGCTGCCGTGAGGCTCGCCGCTCACGACTCCGCCGGCTACAGGGCGCACATCCGCCTGCCGCGGGTTCTCCACAAGGGCTCGTATGCGCTCGTCGCTTGTCGTTCACCGTTCAGGGCGGAGCGGCGCCCTCGGCGTGCGTGACCGCTGCGCGGCATCTGCAGATCGGGACGGAAGCGCACGTTGATACGGCTCGCGTGCCTGCCGCGTCGAGCCCAGGCTGCTCGTCCGGGGCGCATTCGCTCTCGCCGTTCGGCGCGCACGTCTATCCCGAGACCGGGCAACGGCGGCTACACGAGCGTCCACACGGACGTCTTCCTGAACTACGACACGGAGTCGAACCTGTTCCTGCCGGGGACGCGCGTCGTCCTCACCGACCGCGCGACGCAGTGTCTGACCGACTTCAGCCTCGACTTCGAGCGCACGTCGCCGAATACCACGGACGGGCCGGATCTCAGCGTGGGGTCGGTGCTCGTCGAACGGGGCACCCGCGAGCTTCACGTTCGTCCAGCCGACGTATCCGGGCGACCCGAACGGCCAGAACGATCCCGATCCGCGTGCGCACCAGGCCGGCGAGCTCAATCCGGTCGGAGGCCCGGCGAACAATCCGTTCCCGCCGGCCTGCACGCCGGAGCTCTTGTCGTCGAACCCGAACAAGCAGTTCGACCTGGACGGGACGCCGTGCCCGGCGAACAAGCTCGTGATCACTCCCTCGAGCCCGATCCCGAGCGGCGCGACCTTCGTCGTCCAGGTCAACTACACCGGCCGGCCGGGCGTGCACAACGACGGTGACGGCACCACGGAAGGCTGGTTCAGGGTGAGCCAGCCGGGCGACACCGGCGCATTCGTCACGACCGAGCCGGTGGCAACCGAGGACTGGATGCCGCTGAACAACCACCCCAGCGCGAAGCCGACCTACGACTTCTACGACACCGTGCCGTTCGGCAAGACGGCGATCGCGAACGGCGAGCTCGTCTCGCAGCAGGTGAACCTCCCCGACTCGAACTTCGCCGGCGGTTCGACGACCTGGCACTGGCATTCGCCAGAAGGCATCTCGTCGTACCTCGTCGAGAACAGCATCGGTTCGTACGACCTGAGCGTCCGCCTGGCGTCGAGCGGGATCCAGTACTACGAGGCGCAGGATCTCGCTATCCCGAGGAACAGGGCACAGGCGAACAAGGCGATCATGGATATGCAGGAAAGCGTCCTGAACTTCCAGAGCGGCTTCAACGGCGTCTACCCCTTCACGACCGACGGCGTCGTCATCGGCGTGCCGAACGCCGGCTTCGAAGAGGAGATGCAGACGAAGATCACGTTCGCCAACGAGTTCATCGACCTGGACACGCTGCATCACGAGAACATGCACCAGTGGTGGGGCGACAACGTCTCCGAGGCGAACTACAACCTGACGTTCTTCAAGGAAGGCCTCGCGACACTCGGCGAGTACCTCTTCGCCGCCGGCAACGCACAGGCGGCGGCAGGTGGATCGAGCGCGGCGTTCGAGCAGAGCCTCGTCGACACGTTCAACACGGAATACGCCGGGAGCGACCTGCTCTGGACGGGTGCCCCGTCCGACCCGCGTCCCTACACGCTGTTCTCGGGGTCGAAGACCTACAGGCGACCGGGAATCTCGTACATCGCCCTGCGCCGGATTCTCGGGCCGGCAAACTTCAACGCGGCGCTGCAGCAGATTCAGGCGACGTACCGGCAGGGGAGCATCACCGAGCCGCAGCTCGAAGCGGCGTTTGCGTCGTTCCTCCCGAAGGCGTCCGCGTCTTGCCGCGCGGAGCTCGGCCGGTTCTTCACCCAGTGGTGGGACACGGTCTATCCGCCCGGCGGCGGAGCGAACAGGCCGCAGATCACCGGGCCAGGCCTCGACGGCGGCGGCTTCCACTGCTGATCGCCGAAGGCGATGTAACCGAAGGGGCGGCGCAACGCGCCGTCCCGCGGTCGAGGGCCGATGGGTCTCTTCCGAACGTTGCCGGCCCGGCGTCCGGCGGCGAGGCGGCCAATAGAATCCCGTGGTTTCCGAAACGTTCGAACAGGAGGTAGGCATGGCCGTAGTACTCATTCACCATGGCCCAACGATCACGAAGGAGTCCTACGAACAGGTCGTGCGCAGCATGATGGGAAAGGACGACCCGAGTCGGCAGGTGACTGGCCGGTCGAAGGCCTGCTCGTTCACACCGCCGGAGAGGGTCCGAATGGCTTTCGCGTGGTGGATGTCTGGGAGTCGGAAGACGCCGCCCGTCGGTTTGGCGAGGAGCTTGTTCCCCATCTCGCCAGGCGGGTATCACCGACGAGCCCGAGGCCTATCCTGCGTACGCGTTCGTGACCGCTTAGCGAGTCACTGCCGGCTCTAGCTCGTTCGCCGTCTCGTCAGCTCGGAGTCACGCCATGACGAATCATTGCCGATCGTGCGCGGCCCACGTGGGGACGCGCCGTCCGACGCGCCCCCACGACACCGCGCGCCTTTTAGCCGCCGAGCTGACCTCGAATCTCACCGCCCGGGAAATCCCCGGGGCCGGTGTTGACGCCGTCCTGGCCGTCGTTCGTGTGGACGTTGACGTACGCATTGCCCGCCTCCACAGCGGCGATCAGGTCCCACATCGGATGGCCCGCTAGCGGCCCCACGAAGTTTGCGGCCGTGAACGTCCCTTCAGCCAGCACGCCGTCGTGGCGCCCCGATCCGAACGGCCCTGGCACCGGCGCCGTACTCGGGAAAAGCCAGACCACGATGGGGCCGATTTGCGGTTGGCCCTCCCAAGTGGATGTGCGACATGAACGCGTTGTCGATGTTCGAGCGCGATCACCTTGTAGTCGACCGAGTTCCCGTCGTCACTCACCCTGAAGATCGCCTGGCCCTGGGCTTTCGTGTCGCGAAGCGGGACCTCGTAACGGCCGTTCAAGTGCGTGCCGACGTTCCCGTTGAAGGCCGCCAGCGCGGCTGCGGCTGCGGTGCCCGCGAGTGCAACCGCCAGCACGGTTCCAATGAGGTAGTGCTTTCGCATCTGCCTCCCCCTTTCGATTGGCCAATCGTTACCTATACGGGCCGCGATCACAAGACGGATTTACCGCTAGTGAAAACTCGCGCTACGTCGCCGACCTGTGTGAACTGCGCCCTCCATCTCGTCTCCCTCTCGTCCAAGGGAGTACGAGGCCCGGGACCGGGCGGATTGTCCCCGCTTGCCCGCCGGCGGCTCGCACCTGATCGCTTTCCAACAGGCCTGGACCTCCTGCCTCCCCGTCGACCTCGAGCGTGGCGGGAGTGCGAACCGCGGGCCCTCGAACATGGCTGCGGGCTGGAAACACATCGGTCTCCGGCCCGCAGCCGAGATGGATTCAGCCCTTGGTGATCTTCCCGAACAGCCCGTGCGACTCATCGTCCGGGCCGGCGGTGAAGAAGAGCGCGTTGGTCGGTCCGTTGTTCGGGGCACCATGCCCGAACTGGATCGCCCAAAGACCGTCGATCAGGATCGGCTTGTGATTCGCTCCTCTCAGCGCTCCGACGCGTTCGTACGTCCCGTCGGACTGCAGGGCATAGGCGTTGATCTCGCCGTCCCCGAAGTTTCCGATGAGGAGATCGCCGCTGAACGGGCCGAAGTCGGGAGGGGCGAGCGCGAGGCCCCACGGGGCATTGAGCTGCCCGCGCGTTGCGACCCGGCCCAGAAACACGCCGTCGGTGTCGAACCTATCGACGAAGCCGAGGCCCTGGCCCTGGACATCGTCCTCGCCAGCGGCGTCCTGCTTCGCGTAGCTCACGAAGATGTCGCCGCCGATCTCCTGGATCCCGAACGGGGCGAACCCGGCTGGGATCCCAGGATCGACGAACGCTCCCGGCAGAGGCACGTACCCGAAGCTGCTGTCGAAGACGTCGACACCGCCATTGTGGAAGTCCGTCGCGTACAAGCGGCCGGCGGCAATCGCGAGCCCCTTGTAGATCGCGTGCACGTGCCGATCGGCGACGACCTGCGCCTGCGTCCCGAGAGAGGAATTCCAGGCGAGAATCTTGCCCTCTTCGGTTGAGAAGATGAAGCGGGCCGAAGCCCCTCCGACGACGAAGCCGGAACCGCCGTTGCCGACCAGCCCGGTCGGCGCGCTCGGCACCGCGACGACCAACGGCATTGGTGCGGGTGGGGGCGGGAAGGCGGTGCCGTCCGCCGCGTAGAGGGTCGAGACGTCCGTCCCGTTGTCGGCGACCCACCATGGGCTTGTCGCCAGAGAGGTGAGCCCCCACGCATTGACGAGGTTGGCATCGACGTGATCGGCAACGCCGACCTGGTCGGAGACGAGGTTGTGGACCGTGTAGAGATTCGGGTTAGGCGGTGCTGCGGCGACCGCGATTGCGAGCACAAGGCTCGCCAGGGCTGCAGCCGCCAAGGTCATCGCTGACATCAGAGACCTCATAGGCACTCCTCCTTCGCCATGCTGTCGATTCGCTCCAGACGTTCATTCCCTACGCGGGAGTTCAGGGACCGGTTTCCCGACAGACGGGCGACTGCGACGGAGCCGAGGGAAGGCTTATGCGATCTACCCAACTTTCTGGTGACGCAATGGCCTGAAAACGGTCATGTGAGGAAATCCCTCACATTCGACGAGGCGCCTGTCCCGGTGCACGACTGGCACCACGGCACTCTTCAAATCGCAGCTCCGCAACGATCTCGATGTCTCGAATGCCAACAGGTGAGGAACGGCCACGCCAGCACGCAGGGAGGGGGCGGGAAGCGGCAGGCGGTACGAAGGTTCTCGTCATTCAGCAGCGGCGATCACGCGTCGTTGAGATCTGCCCACCTGTGTTATAAGCTCGCGGCTTGAGAAAAGTCCACGTGCTGCGTGAGACTTGCAAGACGCGAGTTCCTGGGGTCTCCCGGTTCGCCTCTGTTCTCACCGAGATCGGCCGGGGCGGGGATCTCGACCGGGTGGTGCTGCTAGGGAAAGGGGGAGCGGAATGCGGTTCAGTCCCAGACTGAGTGGGAAGCGCCGTGCAGTGGGGGTGGTACTGGTCGGCGTCGTCGTTGTCAGCGCAGGCTCGTTCTCGGGCGCATCCGGCGCCAGCGGCACAGCTGTTAGCGGGCTGTCCGCCGCGGCTGGGTATCCGATGGCCGAGGCCGACCAGTCGTGGGCCTATCAGCGTTTCCTGGTCTCGAGTCAGGCCGACATGAATCGGCTCAATCAGCTGGGCGTCGATCTCGGCGAGGCGCTCGACAAGAACCCGGACGGGACGATGTGGGCATACGCCGTCGTCACCCCTGCGCAGCGCGACTACCTCGCCGACCTCGGCTATCGACCGGGAACGATCATCCAGACCGATGCCGACGCTGAGAAGGCGCAGGCCGAGATGGCCAAGACCGCGCGAATGGAGCACCAGGCGATGCGCATCGCCAAGACCGGCCGCATCCCGAAAAGCTTGAAGAGCGGCAGCGCGCTCGCCACCGAGACGATCAAGGTAACCCGGGCCGACTACTACCAGAGCGCGTCCGGCACGTGGCTCTCCGTCGAGGCCAAGTCGAGCGCCGCGCAGGGCAACGCGGCGGTGCCGCCGGGGTCGCCCGGCTGCCCGGCGACGGGCAGCAACCGCTGCGGTGTCTTCGGCGGTTCGACGACCGGCGCGTGCTGGGGCAACCCCGCCGGGGGCGCGTCCGCACTGAGCACGGCCGCGTGTCCGGTGATGAACGTCGCGTACTCCACCGACAACGGCCAGACCTGGCACAACGGCTTCCAGACGCAGATGCAGCCCAACCTGGACGACGGCGTCTACCTCTACCACTTCCTCCTCGTGAAGCTGGCCCTCAAGGCGGACGACGCGACTGCGCCGCACACCCCGATGCTCGTGCGCGTGGCGTCGAACTACGGCACGCTCGCGACGCGCGACGCGACAACGTTCCTCGATACGCCGCCGCCGTACCCGGCCGGTTTCCAGCACGACTTCTTCGACCGCTACCAGACGCCCGAGGACGGTACGGCGATGATCCAGGCGCTGCACGCGCAGTACCCGAACATCACGCAGCTGGTCCCAGTGCAGTACAAGACGAACGGCTATCGCCGGAGGGCAATGGCGTCGATCGGCTGCTCGGTCACGACGAGTGGCGGCAACAGCGGGCTCCCCGATTCGCCGGGCGCGGCGCCGGCCGGCTTCGCGACGCCGTCCAGCTGCAGCACAACGGGCGGCGTCTCCTCGCAGGCCGCCCGCGCGGTCGTGGTCACGAGCTGGGACTGGGGTCAGGACGACGACGACCCGACCCAGGACGGGAACACGATCACCTACCAGCAGCTCAACCCGGGTGCGCCCAACTCGCCGCTCTCGGTGAGCGTCACCGGGCATGCCATCACGGTGAACCTCGCCACCGACTCGACGGGCGCGTTGAGCAGCACAACCGACCAGGTGATCGCCGCGATCAACGCGAATCCGGACGCCTCGGCGCTCGTCTGGGCCGACAAGTACCGCGGGAATGCCAATACGGCGACCGCGATCCCGCAGCCGACCACCGCGCCGGTGCCGCTGAGCGACTTCCTCTGGGCGCCACAGGGGAACGACGCGAGCGTCGTTCCCGGCTACCGAGTGGCGCGCAAGCAGTACCAGCAGTACGTCCTGCGGATCTGCAAGGTCTGCGACGGGTCGAAGACCGGCTTCTTCGTCTACGCCCAGGAGCACGCACGTGAGTGGGTCGGGCCCCTGGTCGCCCTGGAGACGGCGAACCGCCTGCTCAAGAACTACGGGACCGACCCACAGACCACGAGCTTTGTGGACAACCTCGACATCTTCATCGACCCGTCAGTCAACCCGGATGGCGGCAACTACTCGATGCTCAACGGCGGCGGCTCCGGTCAGCGGAAGACGATGACGAATTACTGCGGCCCGCACAATGAGGGAGGCGCGGGCGGCGACGTCGCCTCGACGTCGTTCGACCCGGGCTCGCGCGGAAGCTGGGGCGTCGACGACAATCGCGCCTTCTCCGTGGGCTCGTTGTTCGACGGCTACGAGGGTGCGTCCGCGAGCTGCACGAGCGGAAACTACGCCAGCCCCAGCGAGCTCCACGAGCCGGAGGCGAAGAACGAGGTGTGGCTCGCATCGACGTACCCGAACATCCGGTTCTCGATGAACATCCACACCTCGGGCGGCTACTTCATGTGGTCGCCGGCGTCGTACAAGACGCAGGGCCGCGAGGCGCTGCCGTACCCGTCCAAGGGCTGGCAGGAGGAGTTCTGGGCCGCCGCCCGCAAGACGGTCACCGCAATCAAGAACTACCGCGGCACCGTCGTCACGCCCGACCGCACCGGCTCGGTGGTCGACGTGCTGTACTCGGCCGCGGGCAACAGCTCCGACGAGGCCTGGTACAACCGGAACATCATCGCCTACGACTTCGAGTGCGGCGTGCGCCTATTCTCGCCGACCTCGAACTCGAACAACGGCGGCGACCCGGGCTTCACGCCGAACTTCGCGGCCGAAGGTCGCGCCGAGGGCCAGGAGTTCGCCGACGGCATGTACGGGCTGATGAGCTCGGCGCTCGAGTACCAGCTCGACACGACGGCGCCGGTGGACGGGCCGTCGCTGCCCTCGGGCTCGATCGGGCAGACGTCGATCTCGCTCGTGTTCAACGAGTCGGAGCCGTCGGACATCTACTACACCACGGACGGCTCGACGCCGACGACGAGCTCGACGCAGTACGAGTTCTCGGGCTTCCGCGAGCAGGAGGGCGCGACCCTCACCTTCACGCATACCACGACGCTGAAGTGGTTCGCCGTCGACCCGAGGGGCAACACGTCGGCGGTGCAGTCGGCGAAGTACTACGTCATCCCGGAGATCTCTGCCGATCTCGACGCCGCGCGCGCAGCAATCGGAAACGGCAAGGTCGAGCCGGGCTCGACGCTCACCGCCGGCTACGACTTCACGTTCCCGGGCAAACACCCGGCCACCGACGTGCTCTTCGTCGACGGTCAGGTCACGTTCGACGCGACGTGCGCTTCAGGCCCCGGCGGTGGGACGATCACGGTGCCGTTACCGAATCAGGCCTATCCGGTCGCGGAGAACGAGAAGGGCTGGATCCCGAGCGGCGACAAGGGGTCGAACCTCACGTCGCAGGGATCGATCACCGTTCCCGACCTCTGCGGCGGCGGCCAGTTACGGCTCGGGCCGGGGACGTTCTCGGCGCGCGTGCTCGCGCGACGACGCCGGTGACGGTCAGCATCCGTTGGCACTACCTCTCAGGCGGCTGGAGCGACGCGTTCAGCGTGACGCCCGACCCCGTCCTCTAGCCAGGAGGCTCAAAGGGGGCGCTCCATGCGGGCGCCCCCTTCCTTGCTCTAGCTGAACGTCTCGAGCGGGCCGTTCATCGAGCGGGCGCCCGCGACGCAGGCGCGGCGCGCGGCGGCGGCGAGCTTCACGCAGCCGGTCGTCCGGAAGCGGCCGTTCGTCACGACCGAGATCGTCTCACCGAGCCAGCTGTAGCAGCCGGTCCTCGTCGCGCCGGCGAACCGGTTGCAGCCCTTGATCACGCCCACGTACGTACGGATCGGGTAGCGCAGGAGGTTCTGCACCTTCGTCCCGTGAATGCAGCTCAGCGCGTCGGGCCCGCGGAACTCGGCGCAGACCGCAAGCTGGTCGGCAGGATCGGGCGGGCCGATCACCGAGGCGGCAGTGATGCACGCGTCGCGCTGGGCGCCGTGCAGCCCGGCGCATAGAGCATCCATGCTGGCCGCGGAGTGGGTCTGGAAGCCGGCGGGCCTGCTTTCCAGGAAGGACCGGTACCAGCACTGCTTGACGAACAAAGGCGGCTGCTCGGCGCACAGCTTCCGAGGGTTGGTGACCGGCCTCGGGCCGGGCGACACGGTGTTGTCGTAGCCCTTGACGGCCAGCCAGTAGTCGTGGAAGACGCCGCCGGCGCAGTCGAGTCCCCAGCTGCGGCCGAGGCGGAGGCAGAGAGCGAGCGCCGGGTGGACCTGCTCGGCCGTCAGACGCATGAACGCATGCCCGAAACCGTGCACGCAGCTGTAGCGCTCGTATCGCGTCGCTGCCCGCGTGCAGGCGCGGGCACTGCTCTTCGGGCTGGCGAGGTCGATCTGCGGTGCGACGCCGGTGATCAATCCGTGCGCAAACCCGGCCGGACAACTCGGGTCGTTGCTCCGCGGCAGGTAGTCCATCATCGTCGCCAGCGTCACGTGATGCCGCTGCACATAGGAGCGCCCGACCGTGTGCATCATCACGTGGCAGTTGGGAAGCAGGAAGCCGGTGGGATTCGTCCAGGCGACGGCCGTGATCCGGTCGATCACGGGCCGGGGGTCGCGCGCCGCGTCGATGACGCGGGTCAGCGTGGTCGTGTAGCACGCGCGCATTGTGGGCTCGTCAGCGGAGTCGCACGCGGCGAGCCGGTCGCGCAGCGGCGCGCGCGGCGGTCGCGGAACCGAGTTCGATGCGGTCGGCACCGACGGAGTGGTGGGAGCGGTCTCCTGCTTGCCGCTGCAGGCGGCCGCAAGGAACGCCGCCACGGCCAGCACCACGGGCGCAGCGACTCGTGCAGAGCGAGCGTGCACCATCGGTTGATAGTAGGGGAGCGCGTGGCAATTGCCATACGTCGCCGCGTGGGACGATTTGAGGAAGGTGCTGGCCGTTGGTAGAAGTCACCCGGTGAGATGCCACGCCGCACTCCCGCTCGCCCTCGTCCTCGGCCTGGCAGCGGCGCTTGCCGCCTGGACGCCGATCGCGGACGGCGGGTCCGGGAACGTCCGGGTGACCTGCAAGACGCGGGCAATCGACGTCTATTTCTGGCCGCACGGGCATGGATACGTGAAGGGGTACAGGTTCCCCGCCAACAAGGCTCCCAGCCTGACGGTCTATAGGCGCGGCAGCGTCGCGAGCCGGAGCTTCCTCGTCTTCCTCTCGGGGCGCGGCTTCAACTACGCCAACAGCTGCGATCTTGCGACGAACCCCCTACCGACGAGGTGGAAAGGAGGCTCTCGGACGAGCGTCACGGCGACGCGCCGCGTGCGCTGCGCCTTCCCCGCCATCGTCCAAATCAAGGTTCTCCCGCAAGGTGGGTCCGCCGGCGCCGGCTTCCGCATCCTTCGCGGCGCTTCCCCGGACGAACACATGCGAGGCCGGATCGCGCCGAAGGGCTCTACGCTCACTTTCGACAGGCGCTACTGCAAGGCGACGCCGGTTCCGGGCGTCGAATAGCTCGGCGGCTCTCGCCGGACTCTGCTTTCCAGAACCGGCAGGCGGTGCGGTGCTCATTCCAGCCCGCGACGGATTGGAAAGCGGTTGGAAAGGAGCCATACGCGCATCGTTTTCGCTGCCTCGAACCCAGAGGGGAAGCCTCGGAGGGCGCCGTCGACTAGGATCCGGCCTGAACAGACGGTCATCCGAGCGAGGGGGCAAAGATGATCAAGATCGAGCACTCAGTTGTCGTCGACCGTCCGGTGGAGGAGGTCTTCGCCTACGCGACCGATGTCTCGAAGGTGCCCGAATGGCAGACGAGCGCGCTCGAGGCAAGCGTCGACGGGCCGATGCAAGCCGGCGCCACGGGTGCCATAGTGCGCAAGTTCCTCGGCCGACGCATGGAGTCGACGGTTAGGTTCGACGAGTACGAGCCGCCGCGGAAGTTCGCCATCGAGGCGACATCCGGTCCGGTGCAGTTCCATGTCCACCAGACTTACGAGTCCGAGGGCGCGGGGGCGGCGCGTATCAACATCGTCATGGAAGGTGAGCCGGCCGGCTTCTTCAAGCTCGCCGAGCCGCTCGTAGAGCGGGCCATCCGGCGTGAGATGGAGGCGAACTTCGCGACGCTGAAAGACATTCTCGAGGCGCGTTCGTCCTAGCTGCGCCGGCCTCACCGCCGCCTTCCGCAAGCGGGTCGTTCTAGTGGGCGGTGCCGGGTTCGAACCAGCGACCTCCTGCTTGTAAGGCAGGCGCTCTCCCAGCTGAGCTAACCGCCCCGGATCAGGATACTGCGGCGCGGCTGCAGGCTCGGTTCGTCCGCGGGCTGCCGCATAAGCAGGCGCTGCGGCGAGCGCGGCCGCGCTCAGCCCGAGGGCGAGGGGCCGCGCGCGCCGCCGCAAGCCGACTTCTACGGCGTCATCCGCATCGCGACGTCGTAGCGCGTCACGCCTGTGCGCTGCCCGGGAGTGTCGCTCGCCGGCATCGCGTCGAGGATCTCGTGGCCGCGCCGGTAGTCCTCCTCGTTGTCGAAGAAGACGATCGCGAGCGACTCGTCCTTCTCGGGGTCGTGGAGAACCACGAGCTCGGTCGCGTTCAGCCCCTCCGGCGGCTGGCCGCTCTCCATCTCGCGCTTCATCTCCTCGACCCGCTCCTTGGTCACGCCGGTGAACCCGACGACTCGTGCGACTGCCATCTCGAACCTCCTGATCGTTTCGCCCGACTCTATTCCGTCGGAATCGATCGCGCGAAGTGGAATTTGCCCCCAGCGGGATTCGAACCCGCGCTACGGCCTTGAAAGGGCCGCGACCTGGGCCGCTAGTCGATGGGGGCGGCTATCTCGATAGTACGCTGTCTTCGAGGGCTTCCGAGGCCCGGGGGCCGGTAGCTCAGTTGGTAGAGCAGGGGACTTTTAATCCCAAGGTCGCAGGTTCGATTCCTGCCCGGCCCATTAAGAAAAAGCCTGCACACAGGGCCAATCGTCGAACCTCATAGGTCCAACGCGGGTAGCCTCGACTACATCACAAAGGCTGGACAGTTGCCTTGGTGGGCAAAGGCTGCGCGTACGAATGCGGGACGGACTCGTTTCGCTATGAAGGAGCTCGGTCATTCCGAGGTTTAGATCGGCCGTTCGGTGCGGCGCCGCGGCACGCTCACTCGAGTGATTCGAGGGCGCGCGCGACGGCCTCGTCGATGGTGAGCGCCCTGCCCGACTCCCACTCCGCATCGAAGCGCGGTCCGAGCCGCTCGCGGGCCGCCGTCTCCGTCCGTTCTCGCATCTGGCGCACGTAGTCCCAGTCCTCTTCCGCCGTCTCGTCTCCGGTTTCCTCCCGGATCGCGGCTGCCGCTGCGAGGAGACGGGCCGCGCGCTCGGCGTCTCCGTCGGAGAGCGCGACCGCCGCAAAGTCGTCGAGGCACTGACTGAGGTGGTTCAGTAACCGCAGGTCGAGGGCACGGCGCAGCGTTTCCGGGAGCAGCCGCCGGGCGTCGCCGTATCGCTCCTCCAGGACGGACAAGCTCGCCAGGCAGCCCAGGGAGTTCGCCGCCTGCCACTTGCCCCCGATCCGCTCGAACAGCGTCAGGCTCTCCTCCAGGCGTACCTGCGCCTCCTCGTAGTCGCCATGCTCGAGGGCTAGGACGCCGAGATTCTGCTGGATCCACGCGAGTCGCCCCTCCTCGGGGAGCTCGCGTGCCAGAGTCTCGCACTCGAGGAGCATCCGCCGGCTCTCGTTCGGATCTTCCTGGCGCAGGGCAAGCCTGCGAAGAGACCATTCGATCCGACCCTTGTCACCCAGCGTGCGCGCGAGTGCGAGGCTCTCCTCGGCCAGCTGCCGCCTCCTCTCGCGATCGAGGTGGGTGCCGAAGTGAGAGAGCGACTGCAGCGCGTCGACGCGCAGCGCCGGATCGATGTCGCTCGCCCTCGACAGAATCGCCTCGAACATCCGGCCCGCCTCACTCATTCCTCCGCGGACCCAGAGGAACAACCATGCGAGCACGAAGACGAGACGGAACTCCCGCTCGACGTCGCCCGTCTCGCGGAACCAATCGACGGCCGCGCGGACGTTGTCGTAGTCGTCCTGGATGCGGTCGCACCAGGCGGTTGTGTCCGCCGTGTTGGCAGAGAGCGCGGGCGAGGCGTCGGCGCCCGGCGCATCCTCCACCAGCGAGAGGAAGTGCTCGGCGTGCCGGCTGCGCAACTCATCCGACTCGCCGGACTCCTCGAGCCGCTCAGCGGCGTACTCGCGGATCGTCTCCAGCATCCAGAAGCGGTCGCCCTCGCGGACGCGAACCAGGCTCTTGTCGACGAGCGACTCGAGCGTGTCGAGATCTGCGTCGCAGACCGCTTCCGCCGACTCGAGCGTACAGCCGCCCGCGAAGACGGCGAGCCGCGCGAACAGCCGTTGCTCGTCCTCGTTCAGCAGCTCGTGGCTCCACTCGATCGTCGCCCGCAGCGTCTGCTGGCGCGGGTCGACGCCGCGGCCGGCCTTGAGCAGATCCAGCCGTTGCGAGAGCCGCTCGACGAGCTGCTCGGGCGAGAGGACTCGGACCCGCGCCGCCGCCAGCTCGAGCGCGAGCGGCAGGTTCTCGAGCCGCGCGCACAGCTCCGGCACCGCGTCGCTCGCGCCGAAGCTCGGCAGCGCCGCACGCGCCCGCGCCAGGAAGAGCGCCGTCCCGTCCTCCGGCTCGAGCGGCGGGACCGGATAGGCCTGCTCGCCGGGAACGCGAAGCAGCTCGCGGCTCGTCACGAGCAGATGGACGTTGGGGCAGGAGGCGAGCAGCTCGGAGAGGCGCGGGGCTGCCTCGACGACGTGCTCGAAGTTGTCGAACAGGAGCAGCAGCGATTTGTCGGCGAGGTGCTCCGCCAGACCGTCCTTGGCTCCGAGCGCCTGCCCCGCCGTCACCAGGACGAGCTCGGGGTCACGCAGCGGCGCCAGCGGCACCCAGAAGACGCCGTCGGGGTAGCGCTCCGCAGCCTCGGCGGCCGCCTGCAGCCCGAGCCGCGTCTTGCCCGTCCCGCCCGGCCCCGTAAGGGTGAGCAAGCGGGCATCCTCTCAGCAGCCCGCACACCTCGGCCAGCTCGCGCTCGCGACCCAGGAACGGCGTCGCCGGAATCGGCAGGTTCGTTCGGTAGAGACTCTTCAGCGGCGGGAAGTCGTCCTCGCCGAGCTGGTAGATGCCGCTCGCGGCGCAGACAGGTCCTTCAGCCGGTGCTCACCGAGGTCGCGCAGCCCGTCGGCGCCGGTCAGGGCAGCCGTCGAGGCCGAGACGAGCACCTGCCCGCCGTGTCCGGCGGCCGCGATCCGAGCGGCCCGGTGCACATCGACTCCGACGTAACCCTCGTCGGCGACGAGCGGCGTGCCGGTATGGATGCCCATGCGCACCCGGATCGGGCCCGGTGCGAGCGCCGCCAGCGCCTCGGCCGCCGCCGCGAGCGCACCCGGCGCCGTCGGGAAGGCGACGAAGAAGGCGTCGCCCTGCGTATCGACCTCGACGCCGCCGTGGGCGCCGAACGCCTCGCGCAGCAGGCGGCGGTGCTCGGCAAGGGCGTCGCGCGTACGCCTCCTCGCCGAGCTCGTGCAGCAGCCGCGTCGAGCCCTCGATGTCGGTGAAGAGGAAGGTGACGGTGCCGGAGGGGAGCTCGCGCATACGCTCATCATCCGACAGGTGGTTGGGCACTACAAGCGCGTGCCGGATGTTGCCTCGCGCAGCAACGGTTGCGAGTACGAATGCGAGTACGGGCTCGTCTCCATCAGTTGCAGTTCGTTGCAGTTCATTGCAGCCATGAACCGTGGCATTTACAGGCAGTTTCAGCTCGTTGCAGTTCGTCGCAGCTCGTTCGGACGGACAATCAATCCCAAGGTTGCAGGATCAGGTTTTGGCCGCCCTCGCCGACTCTCGCTGCCGGGCCAAGCGCGTGGCCAACGTTACGCTCGCCCACGCGGGCATTGCATCGTGGGAGCGGTCACGGCCGCGACGCTCAAGGCCTGTCGACCACCAGGGCTACGGTGCTCACGCTTCAAGCGTAGGGCCGAACAGGTCGTGTGATCCTTCGCCCGGTGGCCCTGCGCCTCCCGGCCCGTCCGACTCAGGCATGGACCGCGTACAGACGCCATTCTCCCGGGACGCCCTTCAGCTCCGCGACGCCTCGGTCGTCGAAGTCGATCCCAGAGCCTGCGACGAGGTCCTTCACCGTCTGCGACACGAGGACCTCTCCAGGCGCCGCGCGCGCCGCGACACGCGCGCCGATTGCCACGGCGATGCCTGAGACCTTGTCGTCGAGCAGCTCGCACTCGCCGGTGTGGAGGCCAGCGCGCACCTCGAGGTCGAATGGCTCGACCGCCTCCTGGATCGCACGTGCGCAGCGGATGGCCCGCGCGGGCCCGTCGAAGGACGCGAAGAAGCCGTCGCCAGCGGTGTCGTGCTCGACGCCTCGGAACCGCGCGAGCTCCGCGCGGATCACCGCGTGATGCTGTTCGAGCAGCTCGCGCCAGGCACGGTCTCCGAGCTCCGCCGCTCTTGATGTCGAGCCGACGATGTCGGTGAACAGCACGGTCGCGAGTACACGGTCGGGCTCGACGGCCGGTCGCGCCAGCGCCGCGCTGACGAAGCGACTGACGTGCCCGAGCAGCGGCGCCGTATCGCCGACCACCGGGACGATGTCCGGGCGATCGATCTCGATGAACTCGGCACCTGGAATGAGCGAGGCGACGTACCGCCCCGCCTCGGCCCACCCTCCCCGTTTGGAGTTCATTACGAGCGTCGGCACCCGTACGGACGGCAGAATGCCTCGGACGTCGGCCACGAGGGCCATGCGCAGGAAGTCGGCGGCGGCGCCGGGGCTGACGCTGAGGCGCAGGACACGCGCGAACGTTGTCTGCTCCGACGGGCTTAGCGACGGCGCGCCCGCGGCGACGAGCTCGAGTACCGAATCCGGCCAGCGGCGCTCGATCTCGTCGATTCGTCGGAGAGCTTCCTCCCGTGGATCCGCCCATGGGTAATCGGGTGCCCAGGAGCCGCGATAGTTCCCCTCCCAGAGGACGAGCGCGAGCACGCGCTCCGGATAGGTGGCGGCAAAGACGAGCGCAAGGTCAGACCCGTCGCCGGCGGTCAGGATTGCTGCGCGGTCAGATCCTGCGGCGTCGAGGACGGCGCGGCAGTCGTCCATTCGCACCTCTACCGGCGGCACTCCTGTAACTCGGTCGGAAAGACCGGTTCCGCGCTTGTCGAAGACGATCAGCCGGTATTCGGACGCGAGCGCTTCGAGCCAGCGGCGGCGATGTGGCTCCTCCCACGAGAGCTCGACGTGTTGCGCGAAGCCCGGAATCCACAGTAGGTCGACTGGGCTTTCGCCCACCACCTGGTAGGCGATGTTCACGTCGCCACTGCGCGTGTAGCGCGTCTCCGGCATCTGCACGGCACCAAGTTTCCTTGATGGCGTCGATCATCGTCCAAGAAGACCCCGCCTTCTGAGAACGGTTGCGCTACGTTCCGCACGCGTGAGTTCGGCAACGTTGCCGGCACGGCCAACGGGCGTATGGGTCGGCGAACAGCGATTCGTGTGACTGCGCTTCCGAAGGCGCCGTTGCGTGGTCTCGGCGAGGCCCCGCGACGGCGGCGATCGCGAGCGCGGCGGCGGGATCGGCCAACCGCCAGCACCACCTGACGCTCGACGGGGCTAGCGATCCTTGAAGCGTGCTGCCTCGTCGGATCCGCCGGTGGCGTCGCCGGTGCTGTACGAGTGAGCGCCGACGCCCGCGAGCGTGCCGCGATCGACGATCAGGTATTCCTCGCGTATCGGACGACCATCGAACCAGCACTCCAGGATCTCGCGCACTCCGGCTGCATAGCGGGCTTGCGCGGACAGAGACGACCCCGACACGTGTGGTGTCATCCCGTGGTGGGGCATCGACCGCCAGGGATGATCCCTGGGAGCCGGCTGCGGGAACCAGACGTCTCCGGCATACCCGGCAAGCTGGCCGCTTTCCAGCGCCCGCGCGATTGCATCGCGGTCGCAGATCTTGCCCCGAGCGGTGTTGACGATGTACGCGCCACGCTTCATCTTGGCGATCAGGGCGTCGTCGAAGAGGTGCTCGGTCTCCGGATGCAGGGGCGCGTTGATCGTGACCACGTCGCAGACACGCACCAGCGACTCGGCGTCCGGGTGGTAGGTCACGCCGAGCTCGCGCTCGACCTCCTCCGGCAGTCGGTGGCGATCGGTGTAGTGCAGCCCCACCTCAAACGCCTTCAGCCGCCTGAGGACAGCGGAACCGATCCGGCCAGCAGCGACCGTCCCGACCTGCATTCCCTCGAGGTCGTATGACCTGGCGACGCAATCGGCGATGTTCCATCCGCCCTTGACGACCCACTCATACGACGGGATGTAGTTGCGCACCAGCGACAGGATCATCATCACCACATGCTCGGACACGCTGATGCTGTTCGAATAGGTGATCTCTGCGACGGTGATCCCACGCTCGATCGCCGCTCCCAGATCAACGTGGTCCGAACCGATTCCCGCCGTGACAGCCAGCTTCAGCCCCGGTGCCTTCGCGATCCTCTCGGCCGTCAGGTAGGCAGGCCAGAACGGCTGGGAGATGACGATCTCAGCCTCCGGGAGCTCTCGCTCGAAGACCGAGTTCGGCCCGTCCTTGTCCGAGGTGACAACAAACGCGTGGCCGCGCTCCTCGAGGAACCGGCGCAGCCCGAGCTCCCCGGAAACGCTGCCCAGAAGCGCACCGGGCTCGAAGTCGATCCGCTCGGGGGTCGGCGTCGTCTGGCCGTCGTGGTAGCGCTCGATCCTCGGAATCGCCTCGCGAGCGTACGACCTCGAAAACCCGTCAACAGGATCGTCGTACAGGACACAGAGAACCTTTGCCACCTCTGCCTCACCTTCCTCGCCCGGCCCTGGCCCTGCCGATTCTAGACCCCTCCGTGAGCGCCGTTCGCGAGGTTGAACGACGGCCGCGGGAACGATCCGCGGCGCGACGTCGCCGGAGGGTCGAGCCGCGGCGGCTCCAGCCAGGCTCCCCCGCTTGATCGGGATCCCGACCAGCTCGCTTCGCAAGAAGCCGGCAGGGATCGTTACCTCGGGCGGTACTCTAACCCTGAAGCCTGCCGACGAGCGAGCCGATTCAAGGGGAGACCGGGAGATGGAGACACTGACGCAGATGAAGTGCGTCGCGTGCCGGAAGGACGAACCGACGGTGACGGACGCCGAGATCGCCGAATTTCGTCCCCAAGTCCCTGACTGGGAAATCGTGGAGCTCGATGGAATCAAACGCCTGAGACGCGTCTTCTCACTCGACGATTTTGCGCAGGCGTTGGAATTGACGAACAAGGTCGGCGAGCTTGCAGAAGAAGAGGGGCATCACCCTGCGCTGCTGACCGAGTGGGGCAGGACGACGGTCACCTGGT